>NZ_LVJH01000080.1 GCF_001637205.1 Paenibacillus glacialis | reverse complement strand
CAGGAAAATAAGTTTTTGCGAGCTTGTCTCTATCAAATGAATCACGTGGTGTTTTAGTAGAGCTTAAATGAAGAGGCTTGCTAATAAAGGTTTCAATGAATTCGCTGTAACTTAACCCGCTTACTCGTTCGATCAAGATTTCAAGCAGTTGAAAACCATCGTTACAATATACCGAGGATTCGCCTGGGTTTGACTTTAACCTTTCTGATTGTAGTTTGACCAATAATTCATCATGATTTTTCGTATCATTGTCATCGAGCAAAAAGCTATTCTCGTAGTGACTACCATAAAGTCCTGAAGAATGATTCATCAACATGCGCGGTGTAATCTTTGTGTATCGTTCATCGGCCATTTTAAAGTCCTTGATATACGTGGTTAGTGGTTTATCAATATCAATTTTATTAGAATCAGCTAGCATCATCGTTGCAGCAGACACATAGGTTTTACTTACCGAGCCTATTCCAAACATCGTGTCTTTGGTTATCGGATTCTTGGTCGCTTTATCGTATACACCAGCGCTACCCGATAAAACAATGGATCCATGATCCATAATCGCATACTGCAATCCACTTACACCATAATCGGACACGATCTTCGAAGCCAGCTCCTGTGCCTTTTCTTGTACAGTATCGTTATTCGTTTGAGCAAAAGCAGGGGTGACCGGTATTGCAATAAGCATAGCGGTCATTAATACAGAAACCATCTTCTTCATTATTAATTCCTCCTCGTAATTCTTTCTAGATTGTACTTGCTGAATTCATCATATAAGGAAGAAGGCTGTTATATTAAAAAGCACCCTGAAACGAAAAAAACAATCCCTAAACAACATGTTGTCTA
>NZ_LVJH01000079.1 GCF_001637205.1 Paenibacillus glacialis | reverse complement strand
TCCCCTGGTCTGTCTCTACACACCCTATGTATTCAGATGTGAGTGACTGCGTATTACCACAGCCGGGTTTCCCCATTCGGACACCCCCGGATCAAAGCTTGCTTACAGCTCCCCGAGGCAGTTTCGTTGTTCGCCACGTCCTTCATCGACTCCTAGCGCCTAGGCATCCTCCGTGTGCTCTTAGTAGCTTAACCATCATGCTC
>NZ_LVJH01000078.1 GCF_001637205.1 Paenibacillus glacialis | reverse complement strand
CACACTGTCGTATCAGGGAATATAAGTGCTTGTGTTACAAAGCGATCTGTAAAACATGAGTACAAAAAGCATGTCCACATGTATTTCAGAATAACTGCTTGGCGACGTCCTACTCTCCCAGGACCCTGCGGTCCAAGTACCATCGGCGCTGGAGGGCTTAACGGTCGTGTTCGGGATGGGTACGTGTGGAACCCCTCCGCTATCGCCACCAAACGGGATTTTTCTCGTCATCATATTTCTTGAATTACTCCAAGTAAATATCAATCTCTAGAAAAAACTTCAGCTTTATGCTGTTATACAAGGTTTAATCCTTGAAAACTAGATACGAATGAATTTGCAGTTCAGAAACTTACATTTGCTTCTGAAGCCTAAACTCCAGAATATTAGGATAAGCCCTCGACCGATTGTTATT
>NZ_LVJH01000077.1 GCF_001637205.1 Paenibacillus glacialis | reverse complement strand
CCTCTGCCCGCGGCGACCCCAAGCCATAACAGATATAACATGTCGGACCCGACCGGCATTCGAACCTGCGATCTCCTGCGTGACAGGCAGGCATGTTAGGCCAACTACACCACGGTTCCACATTTTTTGGTAAAAATGGTGCCGGCGAGAGGACTTGAACCCCCAACCTACTGATTACAAGTCAGTTGCTCTACCAGTTGAGCTACACCGGCAAGTGTATTATAGCTAATTAAGATAAATATGGTGGAGGCTGAGGGGATCGAACCCCCGACCCTCTGCTTGTAAGGCAGATGCTCTCCCAGCTGAGCTAAGCCTCCGAATCTATCATAATTATTTAATTAAATGGTGACCCGTAGGGGAATCGAACCCCTGTTACCTCCGTGAAAGGGAGGTGTCTTAACCGCTTGACCAACGGGCCTTAATGGCTCCCCGAACAGGACTCGAACCTGTGACAACTCGATTAACAGTCGAGTGCTCTACCAACTGAGCTATCAGGGAATATGGTGGAGCCTAGCGGGATCGAACCGCTGACCTCCTGCGTGCAAGGCAGGCGCTCTCCCAGCTGAGCTAAGGCCCCATATTGGTATATAAAAAATACATGGTGGGCCCTGGTGGACTCGAACCACCGACCTCACCCTTATCAGAGGTGCGCTCTAACCAACTGAGCTAAGGGCCCTTATATGTACACCTATACAATCTAGGCAAAAAAAAACCACATGAATTGTGGTATTTCGCTTGGCGACGTCCTACTCTCCCAGGACCCTGCGGTCCAAGTACCATCGGCGCTGGAGGGCTTAACGGTCGTGTTCGGGATGGGTACGTGTGGAACCCCTCCGCTATCGCCACCAAACGTGCATTTGTGAAACAAATGCTGCCGTGAGAAATTCGGTTCATCACTTTAGTGTGAATGAATTTCATAACGTTATAATTGCTGCGAGAAAATATCAGTCCTCAGAAAGGACATGCAGCTTAATCCAGATGTTTGATCACCTGAAAACTAGATACGAATGAATTTGCAGTTCGAAACTTACATTTGCTTCTGAAGCCTAAACTTCAGAATATTAGGATAAGCCCTCGACCGATTAGTATTGGTCAGCTCCATGCATTGCTGCACTTCCACCTCCAACCTATCTACCTCGTCGTCTTCAAGGGGTCTTACTAATTGGGAAATCTCATCTTGAGGGGGGCTTCACGCTTACAGACTTTCAGGCCTTAGCACGT
>NZ_LVJH01000076.1 GCF_001637205.1 Paenibacillus glacialis | reverse complement strand
AATCTATAACGTCCCATATTTTCCCTGTACCATTAAGTGTATATACTTGAACACCAGCATTTGAAGTTGATTCAACCTCTTTATTGAAATATAAGTAACCCCATATGGCATTCGAAATAATAATTACACCTACTACTAGCACTAAAATTAATCTTTTCATATTCCCTCCTATGGACTAGCAGTCAAATAATTGCAGGAATTTCACATAACGTTTGGCATTTCTGACGTTCAAGCGGCTTAAGGACCGTAGGTCCGGGTCGTCAGACTTAGCCGGTTGAATGTGTCGCCTGAATAATCTTCTTCGATATCCCTCTTGGCGACCAAGGAGCGCCAGCGACGAAGTAGAAATGCTTTGTTATATGATGGGGTCGCCATCTTCGACCTACTACCAAGCAATCTCTTTAACGTTGGGTTCCATGTATTTTCCGGTTGACTCAATATTAGTTTCGCCTATCCACTTATATATGTTTTCGGCTGCAACTGAAGGATAAGTATCTGAGTCAGGCGAACCTCCTCTAGTTATCAATCTTCCTGGATGAACAGCGCTTACCATAATATTTTCATTTTTTAGCTCTTGACTAAGGCAGATTGTTAACATGTTTTGTGCAGCTTTTGCCATTCGGTAAGAATACGAAAATCCCATTCCATTGAATTCACCAGATGCCACCCTACTAAGAGAACCAAGTCTAGAAGATATATTTATTATTTTAGGGCTTTCTGAATTGCGCAAATACTTTATACTGCCTTTTACTGCTCGAATAGGCCCAAGACAGTGAATATTGAACAAGTTATTTACCTCATCTGTGTCTACTTCCTCAATTAAACTACCCCTACCCGAAATCCCAGCGTTGTTAATTAAAATATCTATTGATGTAGTTATTTCTTTTAAGGAGTTGTCGATTCTGTATATAGAATCGTCTGTATTCAAATCTGAAATAATTGGGTAACAATTTATTGTGAACTCTTGTGTTAAAAGCTCTGCAGATTCTCTAGTTCTAACTAAAGGATAAACAATGCTTCCTGAATTAATATAAACTTTTAGTAATTCATAGCCCAAACCACGATTGGCACCTGTAATAAGGATTTTCTTCATCGTTATACCTCCTGCTATTTCTATTGCGTCCCTTTCATATAACGTATGTGCATTCCTGAC
>NZ_LVJH01000075.1 GCF_001637205.1 Paenibacillus glacialis | reverse complement strand
CCCTAAACAACATGTTGTCTAGGGATTAATCAGAAGAGCCCGATCATTTGGTGATCGGGCTCTTCTCGATAAGATTCTTATGTGCTACAAGTCTATTTATTCTTCAAATTAATTTTAAATACATCCCCCTGATTACCACCAAAAACGATCATCCCACCTTCAGGTAGTACTACCGAATGATTATGACTTGCCTTTGAAAAGTTCACAACGATTCCTTTTGCGTCATAAACGGCAAATCCCCCACTTACCGGAGCCTCAACGGTCATGACTTTATTAGCTGCTTTTTCATCAATTTTATACCATATAGCCTGACCATTTGATGGTATGGTACTAATCGAGGAGTTCCCTTCATAAATGGATTGAATCCCATCTTCACTTATATAGGATTCTCCATCGATCATTAATTGCTCTGTATGGTCCATGTTATAGAAATTCAAATCAAAAGCATCTCTTCCGCTAAAAATAGGAATATCAAATACATTTACTGCTTTATTCTTATCAACAATTTGAGTGCCGGATGCGTATCCATGGTTGACATCAACGGATAAATTTAAGGCCAAAGACGCCTTAATCATATACTTGAATGAAGTTATCTTTTCATCCAAAGCGTAGTAATTTTTTCCATTTCTTTGTTCCCATACCGTTTGAGTTGACTGATTTAGAGGATTGGAATCTAACTTTTGATACTCATACGTTACCATAACCGTTTGACCTAATCCCGGAAAATTCAAATAATTGCTAAGTTTTAAATAGGTTTTTCCATTCTTCGGTTGGTCAAAGCTTATGGTTACATTCCCATCGTTGTTTTTGAATTGTCCTTTGCCTATATATACATATTTTTGAGGCGGTATCGATCCGCTTAGAGCGGGTAAATCAATCTCTCCGTTCTTGAACTCCAGATTTACCGTTTTACCTACGTTACCGTATAATCCAGAGTAAGCAAGCAAATCCGACGGCATATCCACTTTCAATGGAGGTTCAAATGTTTTGTCAGGCAGGAGCTCTTTAATGATGCCTTTGACTCTTATATATTCCAATAAAACATTGGATGCAAAAATACCATTGTAGATAGATTTCCCTCCCGATGAAAGTACAGCTATAGAAATATCATGTTCGGGTAGGGTAGTCAAAACAGCGTGATACAGTTGCGTATCTCCACCTTTGGATAAAGCGGTTATTCCGTAATCACTAAACGGTGCTAAACGAACGGCATCCCAACCAAGACCATAATTAATGCTGTTTGTCTCTTCAGAAACCCACACTCCCTTTCTATACTCATGACTTTGCATAGCCTTTGCTGACTTCTCAGATAAAATATCCGTTCGATTTCCGATTAATACTTCAGCGAACTTACTTAATTCTTCGGCCGTGGAGTAGAGGCCTCCTGACCCAATGAGATTGACATTCTCAACGGGTAAAGCCTGATCTATCGCAGGAAAATAAGTTTTTGCGA
>NZ_LVJH01000074.1 GCF_001637205.1 Paenibacillus glacialis | reverse complement strand
TAACGGGTAAGTTGAGCCACGCGGATTGAGGTTAAGATTTATTGAACTAACGGGACACGTTAGTGGAATAGCGGTTGCTTCGGCAGCCGTTTTTTATTTGTTCAACTATACCAGCTAATAGCTTGTCAATATTTAATTATTAATGAAGAAAACGAAGGGTGCTATACTAATAAAAACGCATAACAAATAACCGTCCCATAGAATTTGGGAAGGCCTTCCTCGATATCTAAATGTTACTTATTCAGTCGACGCAGAAAGGCTCCTTCTTGGTCAATATCGCATAAATCCAATGGATCAGTTTATTTACACATGCGATCACGGCTACTTTAAACGGTTTACCTTCTGCTCGCTTTTTGTCGTAATAAGCCCTAATTTTCTTATTACGTGAGCTTCGCAAACCACATCGCACAGCTTGATATAAGGCTGTCCGGAGTCTCCTGGAACCGCGTTTGGTGATTGTATTTCGGGTTGCTGTAAACTTGCCGGAAGAAAAGACACTTGGATCAATACCGGCAAACGCAACTAGTTTCTTTGCATGATCGAACCGATCGATTTCTCCGATCTCAGCTAAAATTGTTGCAGCAATTTTAGTACCAATGCCGGGTATCGATTGGATTAAATCATACTCCAGTAATTCTTCAGCCAGGGCCTCTATTGATTTATCAAGTTTCGCTAGATGCTCCTGATACTGAAGAAGTAAATTAATAAACAGCTCCAATGAGATTAAATGACTCGGAAAAGCGGTCTCCCTGAAGGGATTTCGCTCTGCTGCAGCCATTAGTTTCTGTGATCGTTCCAATGACCACCGGTTAGAGGCGACATGTCCAACAAGGCGTTGTATGTTCGCTGTCACGTTTTCCTCAGACATCGCTAGCACCGATTGAGACGTTGGATACTGAGCTAGGAAACGAAGTGACACCTTAGAATAAAGGTCACCAA
This sequence comes from Paenibacillus glacialis, assembly GCF_001637205.1. GTDB lineage: Bacteria > Bacillota > Bacilli > Paenibacillales > Paenibacillaceae > Paenibacillus_AQ > Paenibacillus_AQ glacialis. The sequence continues at coordinate 235,514 of NZ_LVJH01000074.1, read as the reverse complement.
ACACGCCGTGATACTCCGGAAAGACTTGATCCAATACCGCTTGAAACTGTAACTTTGCCTGGACATACATTTCAGTCAGTGACTCATGTTGCCGTGTCAGGTAACGCAGATTCATCAGATACTGACCCCGTTTTTTGTAAGGCTCCAGCTCTTCTTTGTAGACAATTCCCCCAGTTGGTGTGCGTCAGCAACATCCGTTTTCACTTTACGCAAATTCATCTTTTTTGCTTGGTGTGAAATTAACGGATTGATAACGATATACAGATATTGATGCTCATTTAGAAACTGTATAACTGGACTATGATAATGACCCGTTGCTTCCAACACAATGGCAGGACGCTGTCCAGCAAAGGACTCCACGTTTTGAGCATAACGAAGGAAGGACGCTAATCCCTCAAGATTGTGCTTGAATCGAAAGGTCTTTCCGTAGGGCGTTCCTCGATCTGAAAAAGCTTGTGCATGACTTTCCCCTTTAGTGACATCCAATCCAATGACAGGGTTCATTCAACCACTCCCGATATTATATTCGCCGGCAACCCCTAACCTTCTTGTCGTCCACATTATCGCATGTGATTCGGGATCATTGTCCCAACCAGCCTAATCATGGTTTAACAAGTAGGGGGGATGAACTGTATAGCTCTCGGGATCTAGCTCCCACGGGCAGAAACGTTCTATCCCCGGCTACCGCTATCTTACGACCACACAAAAATGAGGTCTACCAGAAAGATCTGGTGACCTCATAATACGATACAGTTAATAGAAGTAAGGAATAAATGTTTTTGTTTTTTTACGGTAACGTTCGAAATCATCGCCGTACTTCTCAGCAAGGTGCTTATCCAGCATCGGAATATTGTAGAATGCGAAGAAACAGAACAACCATAGTGGCACGAGCAATGCCCAAGCGTTCCATGCGACGAATGCCATCGCAAGCACCCATAACACATCGCCGAAATAGTTAATATGGATCGAATAGCGGAAGTAGCCGCCTGTGTACAGTTTTCCTTTATGTTCAGGATTTTGTTTCCATTGATGACGAAGCCATTCGGCATGCGAATTAAAGAGTGAACCTATGACGAAGATGACGACAAATACAATGTCCCATCCGTTCAACGGCTTGTTATGGGTCAAGCTGAGAAGAGGAATAACGATATAATACAACGAAAAAGCCGTCGGAACACTAAACGCCTCCTGCCATGACATAGGTCTTCTTAAAAGAAAAAACATCGTAAATTTCATCCGAACGAAAACGATTAAAATAAGGATGAATAGAAGCAAATTCCGTCCTGAGTCACCATTCGTTAAGTTCCAATGAAATACACCATTTAAAACCTCCGCGCCATCAAAAAAAAGCAGCCAGCCGGCAATTGCCAAAATAATCGTCTCTAGCATGAATAAGGTAAGGCGAGGATACCAATAGCCCGTGTTTTGATTGTACAGAGTTTTCATGTTGCGCCTCCTAGTTTTGAAATTAGATTAGATACTATTTCAAAACTTATTATAGCTCAACTTTATTTGATTCGCTATATAATTTTGAAATTTGACATCGCGATAGTTTAAAATTAAAGTTGGATAGTAGGGGTGATCGCAATTGAACGGATTTGAGAGACGAACGGAACAGAAGAAACAGCTTATATTAGCCATAACGAAAGAGAAGCTGAACCATGACAGGTTTCATAGAGCAACGATTAAAGAAATAGCCAAGGAAGCAAAAGTATCTCAAGTATCCATTTACAATTATTTCGGGAGCAAGGACGAGCTGTTATTTGAAGCTATCGGCGAAATGATGGAGGAACAGTTGAAGAGATATGAGCATTTATTAGAAGGCCAGATGTCTTACCCAAAGCTCATGTATACGGTAATGACGGAGGAAATGAAATTTGTTAAGGTCATTAATGACTGCATGAAGCAATCTGCTGATATTGTTGCGATGCAGGAGAGAGTGGATCGGTTTCTGGAGATGAAGTTCATTCCGTTTCTGCTGAGGCTTATTCAGCGTGGGCTGGAAGAGCAGTATATGGCAGAGGGCTTGAGGGAAGACGAACTGCTCTTTTATTTCAACATGTACCAGAAAGCGATGAACCAATTCCAAGAGACTGACCGTTCCGATCATGCTGTTATTTCCGAAGAACGCTTTATTCAATTTTTCTTCAAAGGTCTTATGGGCGATATGCGGGTTGCTAAAATAGAAAAGAGGTAATTCCAGTACCAATTAGGCTTTTCTTTATTTATGTAGGAACATTTGTGTCAATGAAAAATGCACAAATGTTCCTACATTATCGTTATTTGACGCAAAGTTACCTACATTGTGGCGATGTTGGTTTATGTAAAAGCAATCATGTTATGCAAAATTTTAGTCGCACTTCATTGAGCTAACGGGCAGTTTAGTGCAACAATTACAATCCAATTTCGTCATATAGTGGGGAACAATAAATGGGTCAAAAACTTACTTAAACATGTCTGTTCAGATTCAAGAAACAAACGTTCTTTTAAGAAAAGGGGCAATGGAATGAGCAAAAAATTTGTTTTAATATTACTTGTATTAATAACACTTTTAAGTGGGTGTCAACGCACACCAAAAGACGGAAATGTGAAAGTAACAGAAGAACAAGCCAAGTTCATTGTCCAGCAATATCATGAAAAGAATAGTACATTTGGTGAGATCAGAATAATTTCGATAAAACACATAAATAATGAGTACGAAGTAAAATGGGATAGAGAAAGTAATTGTGAGAACGGGACAGATCATGTTAATGACAAAGATGGGACTATGGGAACAAGTGAAGTCTCTATCTGCTAAACGCATTTTAGTCGATTGAACTCCCTCGGTACGATATAGTTTTCTCATGAATGCTCGCTTATTCGCAGGATTCCGCCCGGTTGGTAAGGGGTGAAAGACCAAAAGAGGAACTCCGTGTTAGAATTCGGCAACATGAAGGCGCACGGGAATAGAGGGGAATAAATATTACCCATACAATTCCATTTTATGCACGCATTCTCCACGATGCCCTTGGAGGCTTTCACTCCCATGTCTCAACGGGTCATAGCCCTCTCATTCCTTCGTTACACCTATCCAAGGGGTGGAGGCCGGTCTTGCTAACGGTACGGGTCGGTGCCCTTTGGTTTAATACATCCGGTACTCCGTGCTTTCTTTGAAATCCTGCGAATAAGCCAAAACTCGTACAACGAAACGGTAGATTATCGGTTAAGCTGCTAGCTGAATAGGCAACGTTTTAGGAGGGTTGTAGGCTTCGCCGCGGCGAGCCATCCCAACAAGTATTCGAGCTAGTTTGCCACACAGTTTCATAATGGACCTCATTTTCTTCATCTTTTTTACCTGTACATTGTAGGCATGCATAGCTTTGAACTCTGAATTGTTTGCTACTAAACTCATGGTCATCATGAAGATGAAACGACGGAGGCGAGATCGTCCGCGTTTGCTAATCTTCATTTGTCCGGTCCATTTGCCTGAACTAGCTTCTGCGAGGTTTAGGCCAGCATGACGGAGTAAGGCATTCCCATGAACATAACCGCTCAAATCCCCCGCCTCACCTAGAATACCGGCTAGTGAAATAGCACTAATCCCTTTGACAGCAAGCATAGATTTTGCAAAAGGAATCCGTTCCAAAACGGCAACAATCTCGGTTTCTACCGTTTTAAGTTGCAGGCAAGCAAGGTCGTACTCATCGAGAAGTTGCTTCAAGTGAAGTTTGTAGGCATGAGGTGCTTGCTTAGTGCCAACAGAACGGCTAGCAAAAGAGATAAGAGCTTTGGCTTTTCGTTCACCAGAATGCCGTTTCATAAGCGATTTCCAACCTTGTAGGATGTCTTGAGATTGAAGTTTATACAGTTCTTCGGGTGTAGGAAAAAGACGAAGTGTGGCCAATGAACCGGTACACATGATGTTCTTGAAGACTTGTCGCAGTTCAGGGAACACAATGTCGACCCAGCGATGGATTTGGTTCTTCGTACTAACGAGTCTGGTTACGACAGAGTCGCGGTTTGAGAGAAAGACACGTAGTTCCTCAAATGCTTCAGGTGTGTTGCGAATGAATGAGTAGTAGCCGTTTTTGACCATGTCTGCGATGACTAGGGCATCCTTTTTGTCGCTCTTAGAGGGTGTATTATCGCGGTTCTCTTTATTCTTTTTCACAAGATGTGGATTAACTAAAACGACTTCAAGCAGACGATCCGAGAGCCAGTTGGATAGGTTAAACCAGTAGTGTCCGGTAGGCTCCATGCCAACAATAGCCTCCGTTAAAGCGTGAGTGGATTGCAACATTTGGATCCACCGAAGAAGGAGTTGAAAGCCATCTTCATCATTGGAGAAGGATAGGGGGTTACCGACCACGATTCCTCGAAAGTTAACAGCACGAGCGACATGTGTTTGCTGGGCGATGTCAATCCCGACGACCAGATGCTGGTCGGTAATTTTTTCAATGAGTTGATTTTGTCTGTCCTGCGATTTAAACTTCATAGTAGAGCGTCCTCCTGGATGATGGGATTTTAAGGGCTATGACCCGTTGCGTACTCCCATCGTACCGAGGCGCTTGTTTTTTTGCAAAGCTGATAATTAACGCTCTACAGGAGTGCTAACGGGCAGGATAGTTTAAACGCTTCGCGAATAACTCCAAGTATGGAATTAATTGCGAAGTTCGCAAATTAATCGTTATACACAATTACACAAACACCTGAAACCATTTCTAAACATAATCGTAGCATATTGTAAATAAATTGCATTGAGGTGAAGTATGAAAGCTTTTGATTACTTAAGAAGAGCCTATTATAAGCTTAGTTATTATTATCAGAAATTTCAATTGATTGTAATGTCTTTTGTAGTTGTTGGAATAGTTGATTATTTTTTTATTTACGAGATTTTCGTTTCATTATCAGCATTATTTCCTGTTTTTATTTTAGAAATTGCTCCAGTCATTATTATCATTTTATCAATATTTATTATTCGAGGAATCGTTAAATTTATAAAGAAGATGAAAGAAAACAAACACTTACTATTTTTATTCTAACAACAAATTATCATATTAAGAAGCTTTGACCGTATTTCAAGGAGTGTGCAACATCGTATAACACGATATTCACGCTTCTGTTCATTGGATTCTCCCATAGCATTTCGAGGATTTAAGTCAGTTTTTCATTAAGCTAACGGGCAGTTATGCGAAACAAATCCTTTAAGAATGGAATTAACAAGTGTTTAAAAGAATTTTTCGCTTTATAAATGTGCTGGAATAGCGTAGGGCAGCTCATCGAATACTGCTAGAAAATAAATACATAATTGATTATTAATTTTTATATGTTATCAAAAGTGCTTAGGTCGAAGGGGACGTTACAGCTGACTTGTATTCTATAGGTATCCATCTAACTACATTAAAATAACTGAGAACAGCAGCCATGAGCATTATTGCCAGAGATTGATACATCAGTAGTAGAAGAATAAAGCGAGCTGCTGAACTAGGATTCAGGTGCTCGCTTTTTATTTATTTTTGGAGTGGAAAGAGTGGGAAGCTATCAGTATACTTGATTTGCTTCGCGTTTTAAACATCATCTGCCCCTTTATAGTGGATTAAAGAAAAAGAACATGATCAGTTCTTGGAGGCAATATATATCCGTCGAAATAAAAGTATTTGTTACACGTCTGTGATCATCACTTTACCACTGCCCCCGCCGGAAACAACGATTGCCTCAATGAGTTTCTTTTGGTCCTCATTCGAAACACGAATGCAGCCATAGGTCGCTTTTAGGGGATACCACTCCTTACTGCTGTCCGTTTCCGGATCGCCGCCGTGAATCAGAATATCCTTGCGACCGTTGTCCTCGGCAATTTTTGCATTTCCCATAATTGCAGGGTATAGCATCACACGCTGATATGGGCCATAGGTTGATACATCGGGGCTGGCCTCTATAATGGACGCTTCGTATTCTCCTGTTGGTGTGTCCGCGTTTTTCAGTTTCCACAACCTATGGTCGTGCCCGTTTTCAGGTTTGTTCGAACCTCGTCCCAATGCCGGGACTGGACCGAATATTAAGGTATCCGAAGAATCGTATAGTTCCAGTGTGCCATGTTTATCCCGATCGCTCGGAAATGTGGCGGAAATACGATAGCTCATCGACATCTCCTCCTGTGTAATATCTGAAGTTCCATCCTATTATTCTCCACATGGTTTGGCAGTATCCAGGATATTCTTATCAAGTCCGATTTACGGAAATCAGTATTGCATAACTAGATCAAATGCTTGTTAAAAAAGGGGTACATTTGTGAGGACTATAGAAGGTACAAAAATGAAAAGGAATAGTATCTAGATTATTTGAAAAACTAAAAGAAGTTTAAATTTAATTTAAGGAGCCAGCTAAAGATATGGGTTTATCAATGAAAAAAATACGGAAAGCCGCTAGTAAAGTCGTAAATAAGGTTGACGAAGCAGCTGCTGCCGCAGAAAGAGCAGTTAGAGAGGAAGCAGCTCGAGCAGCTGAAGCTGCTGCAAATGAAGTAAAGAGAGCAGCTGAAGAAATTGCCAGACAAGCTGCCGCGGCTGAACTCAAAAAGCAAGCTGAAGCATTGGCAGAACAAGCTAAACGTGTGGAAGAAGAATTGAAAAATCAAGCCATTGAAGCTGCCCAAAAAGCCGCTGCTGAATTAAATAAACAGGCTGAGAATTTAGTAAAAGATCAAATAAAAAGTGCATTGGGTGAAGTGGTCTCTAATATCAATGATTTATCTGAACAGGGACAGTTATTTGTTAAACAAATTGAATCGGAAATTCAAAATTTAATTGAATTAGCTAACATTGATGCTCTAAAAAGAAAACTGTTAGAAAAAGCAGAACAACTGAGTGAAGAATATTTAAAAAATAAAATCGAACCAATTGCACAAGCCATAACATTAACCTCAGTACCTGATGTGAAATTGGATCTATCCACTACATCAATAAAAATAGAAGTTTTTGTTTACTTTCTTCTTAATGAGACTGACGCAAGTGATCCTTTAACAAATGCCATTGCTGTACTTACAACAGATCTAGAGCAAGAAATAACTAAACTAGAAGCACCTCAGGTTGACGTTCAATTTAACTTTAATAGTAATAAACTTGAAAACAAAATAATTGATATGATCAAAGAAAAGATTGATAAAGAGAAAGATAAATTGATTCAAGGTTTCTTAAAATCTTTCTTCTCTGATTACTTTGCTGTATTTGATAAGATAATAAACTTAATTCCAAAATGATTGCCAATGTCAGAATATACTCACTGACAAAAACAATGGATGAATAATGTAGCAGCTATAAGGGAACGCGCCGATGATCACCACCTAGTCAGCGTTGTCGCAACCGAGAGCCTTTCAGTCAGTAACTTTGAAGGGACTCTGATTATCTTTGAAAGATATTCAATTTGGAGCTTAAAAAAGTATCTAAATTGAATGGAGGGATTGAAATGCCTGAAATCTTTCATTGATGGTGTTGAACCCTACGATAAATTTATTGAGCATCTAGATAAATTTCTAATGATATAAAATCTAGAAATAAAAAAAATTAGTATTGAATTAACGGGACACGATAGTTCAAAAAACCGCCTTTATTGAAGTGAAGTGACCCCTTAAAGTTAGACAGGTTATATAATTAGGCGACTTGTTGGGCCTGAGTTCGGTACTGTACCGGACTCAGGCCTTTTAGTTTTGCCTTAATGCGCTTGTTGTTGTAATAATCGATGTATTTTGATAGCTCTTGTTTAAAATGTGCGATACTTTCAAATTCCTTTAAATAAAGAAACTCAGATTTCATGATGCCGAAAAAGTTCTCAATGACGGCGTTGTCGTAGCAGTTACCTTTACGGGACATACTTTGCTTGATGCCGCGTTCTTCAAGGGCATGACGATACTGTTTCATCTGATAGTGCCAGCCTTGGTCAGAATGAATAAGAAGTTTATCTTCATCTGTTAATCGACTAAATGCTTTATCTAACATCGTTGAAACCAGCGAGTAGACCGGTCTTGAACCGATCGTATACGTAATGATTTCGCCATTATATAAATCGAGTATTGGAGATAAATAGAGCTTTTCTCCAAATAATTTAAACTCTGTAATATCCGTAACCCACTTCTCATTTGGCTTCTCAGCGTGGAAGTTACGTTCTAATAGGTTCGGTGCAATTTTGCCAATCGTCCCTTTGTACGAACGATATTTCTTCATACGTACCAAGCATTTTAATCCCAATACCTTCATCAAACGTTGTACCTTTTTATGATTCACATGGTATCCACGATTCACTAACTCGTCGCGTATACGACGATAACCATAGCGCCCTTCATGCTCTTCATAAATCGCTTGAATAACGTTTTTTAACTTAGCATCTCTGTCTGGCATACTAAACGTTTTCACCACGTAATAATACGTGCTACGAGGGATATCTGTTAGTTGTAGCAGTGCTTTCACCGAAAATCCGTTCCTTAGTTCATAGACTACTTGAGCTTTGTCTTGTTTGGTGATTTTTCCTTGTTTTGAACTAAGGCATTCAACTTTTTTAAATATGCATTCTCCATTTGTAAACGCTCTACCTCTGCATGTAAGGCCTCTACAGACCCTTCTACTAACATTTGATTCTTCCGTTTATTAGATTCTTTTTTCATGGATGAGCGCCCCTTTTTCTTTGGTTGTAGGGCGTCCACTCCATGTAATTCTAAGCTTCTTTGCCAGCTTAAAATGGTACTATGACTCGCAATATTAAATATCGCAGCCGTTTCTCTAGCAGACGTCCCGAATTCGTTCATATAATTAAGTACGTCTAGTTTAATCTGTACAGAATATGATGTATAGCCCTTTTTAAAAGCTTCTTCACCATGATGCTCATATTGCCTAATCCAGTTTGAAAAGACAGAATGGTGAAGATATATGGATTTTGCGATGGTTTTCAAACTGTCTGATCCCTTTTTATAACGCATAACGGCTTGTATTTTTTCATTTGTACTGAATCTGGTCATAAAAAACTGCACCTCCAATAGTAAGTTAGTGTCTAACAATTGGGGTGCAGTTCATATCAAGAGGCGGCTTTTTTTTTGTTGAAAATCAAATTTATAGAATACACTTAAAGGTAGGTTTCGATCTGCTAAACAATAAATTCATCGAAAACAGGCAAAAGATAAAAAACACCTCAAGACGGTGAAGAGTACTTACATCAGTTCGCTCGACGATGGTTATGTTTAGCTTTAATGATGCGGTAACAGAGCTTTAAAGAATTCGGCACGGAAAGTACTTTTTCTAAAAGATAGGAGAACGCTGAACGATTTCCTCGTTTCGTGTTGCATTCAATGCAAGAGGCGAGTAAGTTTTGGGGAAGATCTGAGCCTCCTTTGCTTGAAGGGACAATATGATCTACAGTCGTTGCGGGACGTCCACACCACAAACAAGTGTAATGATCCCGTTTTAATGCAGCTTTTCTATACTCTCGAAATGAGAATGGGTTGTAAAGTAATTGGATTGTCTGCTCGTCGATCCAGATGGCACGGGCTCGATTAACTTCCCTCCAAGCCCGGTGAAGTAAACATGGGGTTAGTTTTTGGCCATCCACATTGAGCACTCTTATCATAGTTAATCGCCTCCTAAGGCTAAAGTTAGTATAACCACACACAATTTGATTATTTGATACGTAGATATGTATGTTGGAGACGAGAGGAGTATCGGATAACTTTAATACCTTAACAGTTCGATAATGTCGAAGAAGCCTTGTATGAGAAAGCATCCCTGCAAGTGTCCAAAGAAAATAAAGTGTTGGACTGAAAAATAAAGCATTAGACTCAGAAAATAAAGTTGTAGACTGGCAACGCCCCAGCAAGCTCCAATGGAAGAATGGAATTACTTCCATAATCCGTGGTGCGGCGCTTGCGCTGCATGTGTGGCTAACGGGCAGGTTTGCTCATTTATTTTCTGCTGGCAGGTGGAGAAACGGAAATCTACATTTCAGGGAAATGTTGACCGATATTATATAGTGATGCTTCAATAATCAGATATAAATGATAAGCAAATTGGAGGCTGCTAAATGAAAAAAAACCACAAAGCATTTATAACAGTTTTTATTATTTTTTGTTTCGTCGCTCCAGTTGCGAATGCACAAATCAGCAGCAGTGGAGTTGATTCAGTGAAGGAGAACAAATATTTGCCATACGATGATGTGGGATTTTTTAATGAGGGGCTAGCAGAGTTTTGTAATTATGATGAGAAGCAAAATGCTTGTGGTTTTCTCGACAGAAATGGTGAAGTTCTCATTCCAGCACAGTACGAGTCGGTTACTTATTTCTATGAAGGACTTGCCGGTGTAAGTGTAGATGGCAAATGGGGCTATATCAAAACAGGCGTGGCAAAATGGTTATTCAACCTCAATATGACGAGGTTGCGATACCAATAAAGGACGGGGTCATTCAAGTCATGAAGAATGACAAATGGGGATATGTCGATAAGAAAGGAAAAGAATTGATTGCCTTACAATTCGATGAAATTAACAACTTTGGGGAAGGTTTGGCGCATGTTCTACAGAATGGCGAATATGGTTACATAAACAAAGCAGGCGAATTCGTCATTCAGCCACAGTATGCTGCAGCATTTCCTTTCACTGAAGGATTAGCAGCTGTTTCTATAAATGAGAAATGGGGCTACATTGACAAGAGGAATCAAGTTGTAATTCCATATCGCTACGACTACGTTTATCCTTTTACATTTGGTCTCGCTGCCGTTGAATTGGATGGGAAGTGGGGGTTTATTGATCATTCTGGCAAAGAAATAGTTACACCTCAATATAACTATGTAAGTTATTTCAAGGATGGGTTAGCAGAAGTGGGTAGAAATGGTCTTAATGGCTTCGTAGATCGGACTGGTAAAGAAGTTATCAAACCTCAGTATGAAACCGTTTCAGCTTTTTCTGATGGTCTTGCGCTTGTCAGTACGAGAGACGAATACGGCCTTCCAGTACAAGGGTACATCAATAAATACAATCAAAGAGTAGTTGGTTTCAATTTCGGAGCTTTCAATTTCAATGGAGGACCTTTCGAAAATGGTAAAGGAGTTGTCTCAGACAACGGAGAGGGGACTTATTATATTGTTGATAAGCCTTCCGTGAAAATGAATGTTCACCCTGCAACTTTCCGTTTGATGGTAGACGGGGAGAAGGAGAATGTCCAGGTGTTTGAGATTGATGGCAGCACATATATGAAACTACGCGACCTCGCAATGGTGCTAAATAATACTAACAAATCATTTGAGCTAGATTACAATCACGAATCAGGAATGATTTATCTTACTACCCAGAGTCGATATACACCGGTATCTGGTGAGCTTGCCATGACATTACTCGATAAGCAGACAAGTGCTACTGAATCGGATATTGCTCTAGAAATCAATGGTGATTATCTGACTATGGACGCATACACCATTCAGGGGAATAATTATTTCAGACTATCTGCCATCGCCCAGGCGCTGAATGTTGGAATAACCGAGGATCCGAATGGACGTGCGATTAAGATCGATACTTCTTCGGAATTCTTATCCAAAATGAATTGGTACAGTTGGGGCTGGTGAATGAGTGAAGGACATCTGCTCAGATCACTAACTTAAATTATTTCAGGGAATAAGACAAATGTAGTGAACAGCCTTTTCTTGAACTAACGTAAGAACGATAGTTGAATGATAACAGCGGCAGTCTAAGACTTTATTTATCAAGTCTTGGTCCGCCGCTGCTTCGTTTAATGGATCAGTCTAATACTTATTTTTCAAAAGCTGAAGATTTTTCAATTTTAAAACTGCGTTAAATCAAAGACTCCAGTCTAATACTTTATTATCACCGAACAGCAAGGCTTTTTTTGATTTTGGCTCTGTTAAAACTCGATGTTGATTTTATCATTAAGCTAAAGGGCAGGATAGTTTAATGGGAATATCCATAGTATGGACTATATGGTAAGGTAATAAGATCAATATTAGGTCGACAACGCAATAAATACATAAAGGGAAATTCTTACTTAAGGAGAATACTGTATATAAAACACATTAAAGTGAATAGGAAGTGTTATATGATTAGAAAATCCTTAGTTTTGCTGCTTAGCTTTTGCTTTCTAGTGACTACTCAGCTTTTTTCAGGAGTTGCATCTGCTGACAAATCGATTCAATTGTATGTAAATAGTGTGAAGATTGCTGGAGTTCATCCGATCGTGATGTCGGGCGTTATGTACGTACCATACCGCCCATTTTTTGCCGCCTTAGGATTTGAGGTTGCATATGATACTGATACTCGGCAAATTTCAGGGGTCATTAGAGGCGCTGAAATCCAATTCTGGGCCGGCGAGGATATTATTGAGTATGATGGCAGGGTGACTTACTATTTAGACAAAGCGATTCCTGTTTTTAATGGACAAGTTTATCTTCCTCTTCGTTTGGTTAGTAACTTAGCTAAATATTCTATTAATTATGATAAATCTAATTTAACTGTTAGTTTGAAGCCATACGGATTTGGTGAAGAAGCTGCTATACAAGATCTTCTTACGAAGTACTTCGAAACGTTTAGTCCCCGGTTGTATTCATCTGACAATCTTAAATTGGGTTATATGAATCTTGATTATGATTACGAAGCCAATAAACCAGTCAGTGAGATCAAAGTTCGAGACTTTAAGGTGACAATTGATTGGATTGAATACACTTCCGCCACTGAAGCACAACTCCAAGTAACGCATATCAAGAATTCAGAAGTATTGAATCAATCAGATGTGTATCTCTTCGACGTTCGTTATGAGCGTGGACAATGGAAGATCGCAAATGAAGCCTCAATTTTTAATCGTATGGAACTTCCAGTTGACATCGATAAAAAGGCTGCGTCTATTATGGAAAATCGTTACAGCGAGCAGAATGCCGTCTTGTCGGATCTGAGAACCTATTATAAAGCGTTAAATGAGGAGAATCTAGAATTCACGGTTCAATATACGGATCCTTCATTTATTAAAGAATGGAATGATGTAGTATTCGGTTCTCTAACATGGGACAGTTCAATGAAGGGGCACTTTTCTTATTCCGACTATAGATATATTTTATTAGACGAACGAGTCGTTTACCTTGGAGAGAAGGAAGCTGTCGTCCAAGGTAAGCTTGATTTTAGTACAGGTAAAGACGATGAAGGGGCAGATAATTATATATATGAAGCCCTTATTTATTTGAAATATGCTAATGGTCACTGGACATATAGTGAGTACATCAATCTCGACCAAGACTTTGATGAACGAGTTGATTCAGCGGGCAATCCTGCCAAGCTAAGTGGGTGGTGACAGAACGAATCTGCGCTATGCGCCTAAAACCTTTCGTGTTCGCGAATGGAAACGTTATAGGAAATCAGAGAAAAACAATAAATTCTAATAATACTCATGGAAGGGAACTTTCCAGTGGTAACGGTGGAATAGAAATGGCAGCTCGAACCTCGTTCAACTAACCGGCAGTAGAGTACGATAACCTAAACGAATATGTATTAAATCAATGTTACACATCTATGGCCTTTGTTTCCTTACTATTAATTAGAATGAGTGGTGTTAATGAAAAAGAAGTTAGTAATAACCGGAATTGTTGTTTGCACCCTTACTATAAGTTTATATTTATGGTTCTCGTTCAAACCGGGATTTGTATATGAAAATGGAACATGGAATTATGTTTCCTATGATGAGGGCGCGGGCAGAAGAATTAATCCGATCAATGTACAAAAGGATGAATTCAAGGTTTTAAAGTACAGTGATTTTGCAAGAGATAATAACAGTGTGTTTTTTAAAAACCATAAAGTAGAAGGGTCTGATCCGGAAACCTTTAAAATTATTAGCACCGAAGGCAGATATCATTACGCAAAAGATAAGAATAATGTATATATTTACGTTAGTAATGACTGGTCAATATTTAAAGTAATCAATGCAGATCCAGATAGTTTTGAAGTTCTGGAGTATCCTTATTCAAAAGATAAAAACGACGCTTATTGTGGTAGCTTACCACTTTTTGTAGATGATGTTTCTAAAATTGAAGTCATCGAGAGAGCACGTTTTTCAACTCTGTCTTCGTTTGACAGCTTCTTGGGTAAAGAAAATGACCCGAAGTATGGGTTTATTACTGAGAGTGTTATTTATTCTGAAGATGGAAAAGCAAAAACGGATAAACTTACTTATATAGGATATAAATTAGTGGAAGATAAAAGATAAAGAATAAGTAAGATTAAAAGTTATTGAAGACAGATACTGCTGAAACCCATACCATTCATTCAACTAACGGACAGTATAGTTATATGAAAATGTATCAATGTGATAATATATTTACAATGATATACATTTTAATGCAAAAAAGGAGCTTACTTATGCCGTTACCTCTAGTACATATGTGTATTACAGAACGTATTTTTAGACAAAAAGGTATGGAAGTTAATCCTAATTTTTTGTTAGGGAGCATTGCCCCAGATGCAATTCACATGAGGGAGAACACAACTAGGGAGGATAAAAACAAAACACATTTTAATATAAAGGAAGACTATACAATCAACGAATTCTTTCAAAATAAGATGCGTCCTTTAATTGATGATTGTCCTGAAGATGATCAATGGACAATGTTTGCGAAAGGATATGTTTCGCATGTATTAACGGATTTGATTTGGACTCAAACGATCTACGATGATTTTAAAAGGAAAGTAGCTATTGAACAAATTGAAGACATACGCACCTTGTATTATGCTGAGACTGATCAAATCGATTTTAATTTATTCAGGAATGAACATTGGAGGCCACAAGCATGGGAAGCTTTACTTAATTGCCCCCCTGTTTCTATCCCAAACATGTTGACACAAGAAGAGGTGGAAAAGTGGAAAAAGAGAATCCTCGACTGGTATACTCATCCTGAAAAAGAACCGTGTATTGAGCCGAAGTACATTACTGAAAAAAGTGTACGCTCTTTTATAAAAGACACTTCAAGCCAACTAATCAGTCTATTCGAACAGGCAAAATACTTCTAAGATAATGTTCCCCTATCGGATAGGCAAATCGGTAGCCTGTTAAGCTAACGCAGAACGATAGTTCAATCACATGAGGGCTGCTAAACGGCAGCCCTTCTTTACGCTAACGGGCAGGATACTAGAATAGGTTGAATTATTTGGTGAATAATATTAAAGTTGAAAATATAAATTTTTTTTAGATATCGGGGGAAAGAAACTATGCAAATTCGTGAAATTGAAGAAAAGGACAATAAAAAAATAGAGTTAATAATTAAACACTCATTGGAATCATTTAATCTAAACATTCCGGGAACGGCATATTTTGACCCTCAACTGAGCAGATTGGCACAATATTACAAGGAACAATCAAATTCAAAGTATTGGGTTGCAGTGAATGAACAAAATGATGTGGTAGGCGGTGTGGGGATTGCACCATTTGGGCAGGAACCGGGAAGTTGCGAGTTGCAAAAGCTATACATTACGCCCGAAGCTCAAGGTAAGGGTCTGTCGAAGGATCTTATGAAAGTAGCACTCGACTTCGCTAAAGAACACTATACACACTGTTACTTAGAAACATTGAAGAAACTTCAAGCGGCAAATCTCCTCTACATCAAATTAGGTTTCCAACAACTCGAAAGACCACTAGATGGTTCAGAGCATAATGCTACGGACGCTTGGTTTATAAAAGATTTATCGTTTTTGGGTTAATGCAATCTTAAGAAATATTTTATTAAACTAGTGGGAAACGATAGTTGAATGACACACATTGATGAGCGGGTGCTTCGGTATCCTGCTCTTTTTATTATCCTAACGGGCAGGATTATTCAATAACTAGCTTGTCTATCTGGTTAAATTTGGTGTACACTTAAGGGAACATAGGTTCTTATTAAGAAAGGGTGAATGGTTCATGTGGAAAAGAATAGAATGTGTTGCGATATATACAGAAGACATTGAAAAGTCAGTTGAGTTCTATCAATCGTTAGGTCTAACAAAAGCTTGGGAAGCATTTCAAGACGAAGAAAAACAATGGAAACTTATTGGTATGAAGTATCCTGATGGTAGCTCAGAGTTGGTGTTAAAGAACAACCCTAATTTGAAGTTTGCTGAAACTGAGATTGTTGTTGAAGATGTTCGGGAGACTTACGAATCATTAAAATCTAATCCTGAAGTTCAATGGATTCGCACTCCATTCCCTAATTCTTTAGGTGGTCATGTGGCTGTAATGCAAGCTCCAGACGGAAATGTTTTTGTTTTAGTAGGAAAATAAAGTAGTAGAGAAGGGGCGTTAAATATGGAATTTAAAGAAATTATAAAGAGTTCATTTGTGTTAGTAGGTTTTAGTGCGGCAGGAAAATGGAGTGGCGATATTGTTCATCCAATTCCAGAACTATGGGAAAAATCGTATAAATTTATCAGTGAAAACAATGTAGATAAAATAGTAGGAGTATGCCTTCCTCCAAGAAGTGACCATTATTTCTATACCTGTGGAATTGAGATAGAGTCTGTTGATTTCCACAAAGTTGAACAAGGAATGACTTTACATACCTTTCCTACACAAAAATATGTTGTATTCAAACATATTGGTCACGTTAAAGAAATTCCAAATACTTACGGGGAATTATGGAAAATATTTGATAAGGAAGGATATAGAATAAAAGAAGGAATGCCCGAAATTGAAATAGTAGACACTAATATGTACGAGAAAGAAGAAACAGATGAATATGAAATGGAAATTTGGATACCTGTTGAATAAGGTAGAATCTTCTTCAGCTAACGGGGAACTATAGTTCAATAATGAGAGAGCTGCCGAGAGGTAGCCCTTTGCTCAACTAACGGGTAGCTCATTCCCTTTTTGAGATAGAGATTGACTGCCTTTTCTTAAATGCAACATCGTAAGTCTTCCTAATTTCGCCCATAAAAAAATCCCCCTTATAGTAGACAGATTAATCGGCTTGCTTTTTTCTGTCTACTATAAGGGGGAGCATATCATAGTAGGGATTGCTTCTTAATTAAGATGCATCCATTTCCTAGTTCCTCTGCTTTATTGTTAATCCTAGTTGAGTAACGCAGTTGGACATCGTAATAAGTTTGTTTTGCATATCGTGGATAGACTTAGATAATTGATTTAACAAATCGTGAGTATCTACTGAAGAAGACTGCAAACTCATATATTCTTTCTCAAGCTGGGTCTCCATATATACAGTGATTTTCTCTTTAATTGTTAGTAATTCACTTTCATACTGTTGCCGAACTACACCGTTCCATCGAAATGCACTAGCGGAGGGACTTCTGCTGAGCAATTGGGCAGCTTCTTCAAAGGCTTTTGTCTGCGTGCTCCCTTTTTTTATATGATCCAGTACAGTTGTTGCTAAAATCATATCATCCGTATTACTCCAAGCATTTTTTCGTTCTACCTTTTGCTTGTCCATGTTAACTCCTTTTTTATAAAAGTGTTTTTTTCAATATTCTCTTTACTATGGGAGCTATTTGATATAACATTTTAATATCATCCCCAGTATTATTGCCCATTCCTCATGGGCCAAAAGTGGCCAACCTGTGGTCCAATTACTATCTCCCCAGATATTCTAAATGCTGATGTAAATATAAACCATTGGCTAATTACACAGTAGCGCCTATTAAGGCTTCCCATTTTTCTTAGGCATAGATATGGTGACGACAACTTGGTCGAGTAATTCAATAGACAGTTGCACTGGAGGCAGGTAACGAAGTGTTGTTGCACTAGACTTATGTCTCAGCTGTCTTTTGATTGCGCTCAATGAAATACCGTTTAACTGCATTAGGTAAGCAGTGGTATGGCGTAAACAATGTGGAGTTATATTTCTTGTGATTCCAGATTCTATCATAATTTTTTTGACAAAGTGCGTTAGCATTCGATTGGAAAATGGTTTTCCATTTTGGAAAAAGACATGTTTGTTTTCAGTTCTAACCCATACATCAAAAGATGGGTGTTTGAAATATAATTTCAACAATTCTGCTAAGACTGTAGGCATATATACAACTTCTGCGGTTGTCTTGTGACCTTTGTTAATATGAATTACGTTACGTTCAAAATCAATTTGTTGATGGGTCAATTCCACGACTTCTGAATTACGTAATCCTGTTGTTAACATGGTTAAAAAAAGAATATAACTCATTTTCGTGAAAGGGTCTGTCTTCTCCGCTGTAGCCAGTACTGAACGACATTCTTCAAGCGAAAGAGAGCGATCAATGATTTTCCGAACATAGTATTTATTTCGAAAGTGTTTCATAGGATTGGTTTTAATCATACCAATATCAAAAAGAAAACTGAAAAACTGTTTCAGATAAATAATGGTATTGCATAATACACCTGTGCTATTTTTTTGTTCTTCTTCAAGGTAAAGAATGTATTTGCTAATGAAGCATTTATCGATCGGACTATAGTCATGCGATTCTGTGTAATAGTAGAATCTATCAAAGTCTAAATGACCTTGGTAGCCGCATTTAATGAGATAAGATTCGAATCTACGTATATGATAACTATAGACAACTTTTGCAGATTCTTTTAAATCAGAGTAAGCTCTCCAATTGATGTAATATGGGGAGTCTAATAGGATTCTTGACATAATGTATTCATCCTTTGTTGTAGTTTTTTCATTTCTTCCATTGCGATGGGGTTTTTGTCAATAACTTCTCGAAGCTGGTAATCAAATAACTTAAGGTATTCATCAGTAGTTTCAATTGATTTATGACCTAGAAGCTTACTTATCATATAAATATCAACTCCAGATTCTAAAGCATAGAGAGCAAAGCTATGTCGGAAACTGTGCACGCAAAATAGATTTTTATTTTCAATAGATTTGGCTTTGTTAATTAGATCTTTTACTATATATTGAATTGCACGCGGCTGTAGATGAGTTTTGCCAAAATCTTTAGAAAATATATACAAATTTCTGTATTCTTCTAATGAAAGAGTTTGGCGACAGTAGCTATACGTGAACTCGATATAATCTGTCAGGATAAGTAATGCCAAGCTGCTAATCGTTCGTTTTTCTTTCTGATATTCTTTCATTTTAGGATATATCTTTATTTGTTGTGTTGTCGGTAAGACATCACAAATTTGAAGCTTACATAATTCGCTTAACCGAATGCCAGATCCCATAAAGACCCAGACAATTGCATGGTTGCGAAATCCATGATTGCTTAGTTGAGCAAGATTAAGTAGTTCAGCGAGCTGAATTTTTCTGAAGGCTTTCGGTTCCTCATCTTCAGCCTCAGGTCTTAACCTTAATGTGTTTTTGTAATCATCTAATGATTGATGGAAATAGTGACCCAATGTAACCCTGAGAAAAGACCGAAGGAACGCTTTTTTCTTTACCATTGTGTTAGATCCTTTGTATCTCGATAAGTATTTCATTATAATTTGGCGATCAGCTGATTGCTTTAAGCTGGGTTGGTTGCAACCATATTGAGAGGAAACAAACCGTTGATACTGAGATAGTTCTGAACGATAAGTCTTTTTCGAGGAAGTACTGTAATATTGGTAGGTTTCACATTCGATGAAATAATCACCTGCTTCTTGTAGGGATACATCCTCTTCTATGACGGGATTCTCTTGTAAGTTAGTTAGACCGATTTCGACCATTACTTGTTCGAAAGTATTTATGCCATATTGTGAAATGGCTAGCTGTATTTCTTCTCGTGCAAGTTGAAGTTTCGATTTGGATTGAATAATACTCATCGGTATGTCCTCCTAAAAATAATTAATTTTATTTACAGCATCGGGTAGCTCGTTATTGCGGTGAATATAACGGGTTGTCGTTTCAGGTCGCTTGTGTCGTGCTAAATGCATAAGCAACTGAGGAGGACATTTAAGCTTTGACAAGGTAGTGATATAGCAGTGCCGGAATATATGTACTCCTCCAGGATAACTCCAGCCGGCAATGAGAGCATAAATCTTATACCACTGATACAGATTTTTCATAAATCTTTTTGAAGAGGTATTGAAAATATTCCCTACTAATCGATCTTTTTTTTGCAGGTCGGTTAGCATATCGACAAGAACAGCTGGTAAGGGGAGCAAATCGAACTGGTTGCCTTTTCCATGCACTACAATTGTTTTTGTGGATAGGTTAAGATCTTCCCACTGAAGCCTGCCAACTTCTTTTATTCGTAAACCTAAATAAACCATGAGTGAAAACGCAGTGATGTGGATCTTTGGTGAGGGTGAATAAGAGTTCACGACTCTAAAGAATTGCTGAAGCTCTTCATCTGTTGGGAGGTCTCTTTCGTGGTGCCTTTCAAAAGAAATCGCTTTTACTCCTAGGCAAATATCTTTAGGTATTAGCTCTAATTGGGACAGAAGGCCAAACCAAGCGCGTACATAATAAAAGATATCACTCGCTTTGTGGTCCCCTATGTATCCGTGCTGATATTGTTTGATTAAGTACTGCTTATATGTTGTGAGATCCGAAGATTGAACCAAAAAAATTGGAATGGTCTCTGGTGAATAGGGATGAAAACGTACTAATGTTTGGTGAACCCATATTAGAAATCTACTGCAGCTATGCTTACAGAAATACAGTGTGTACTCACTCACACCTTCTTCTTTTAAAGAAGTTATATATCTATCAAGAAGTGGATGAGAGATCAATTTCATTGCCTCCTGTTTATTAGCTGTAACGGATAACTGTTGACTTGGGAAACAGCGGGAGAATAAGGTTTTAAGTAGTTGTTGCTTATCGATAGAAATTTCATTCTTACTCAGATAGTCAGTAAACATACTTTCCTTTAAGTGATCGTCTCCTAGCAGGTGAATGGAAACCTCAGCTTTTGAAGAACAAAAGCTGAGGAAATCAGTGACAAAAAGTATATCTTGGTAGAACGCATAAGCTTTTTTTCGTTTCTTTTCGTGTAATAATCTTAGTACATGTAAAGACGAAATCTTACCTGTTACGAGATGATCCCATAACCAGTCTTGAGGATTCATTCGTTCTGGTGCTGTTACGTCTATGAGTTGCTTTGGAGTACGATTTAAAATTGTATTCAATAATTCTCCTCCATTTTCTAAAGTAAATGATTTAATATCATTATGAACTGAAATGAAATTTTCTAAACTTGTAGGCGAAATCTTTTGCGTGGTTGAAGTAGACCATGCAATAGGTTTCGTGTTCTTCCATAATTCGAGTAAATTAGCTGAATTGATGTTTTCCAATTGTATTTCTCCTTTGTATTGAATAAATTACAATTTACGTTTTTTATATAGTTTGGGTTTTAGGAAAGGAGGGGATATTGTGAAGACTGATGCCCGTCTTTATATTTTTAGGTATATCTTTAAAAAAGCGATTCCCTATAACCTCAAGTATTTTATTAAACACGTAAAATTGTTAACCAGAACAAGAGTTTTGAAATATCTTGTTATTAGTAATAACCTTGTCTGATTAAGAAAAACCTATGCTACGAATTTGTAGCAACATTCTAATCGGAAGCAAAGTGAATTACGCTAATCTTGGTGATTGCAATGTATAAGCCAAGATCTGGTGAGAGTTATAGAAAGCCCCAGCACATGAGATATTATGAAGATTTTATTACAGGCAAATTAACTGAAGAAATTGAAGAAAAATATAAAACTTGGTTTGATAAGAGTCAGGAAATCCTGTCCGGGTTAGAGTTCAAAAGAATCAGTAAACGATATCTTCAAATACTAATTGAAGAGCAATATACAAACAGTCATTTAATAGATCGGGAAGATTTTTGGTATGAAATACCGGAAATTAAAAAGGATATCAAAAAATTTAATTTGTTTTTACGTAGTCTATCCGTAAAAACACGAAGAAAAGTGCTGTTAAATATGGCCTCAACGGGTATGACTTGGAGAGATATTCGCGATTGCTTTGGTATTAATCCAACGCAGCTATCTGCCTTTGTAAAAGACAACGCAAAACTGGGCTATAACTCTATTTTTTTGGCCTGTATTGCACTGTTATGCAGAGTTCCAATTAGTTGGCTTTTAGATGAGAACCCAGATGATGAATGGGATATTGGTTATATAAAGATGATTCCAAATAGAATCTTATCAAAGACTGAATTCATAAAAATCCTTCAAAACATTAATGATGAGGATATGAATAAGCATGTTGTGAAATGCGTTGTATTAAAAGAGCAGGGGGTCACTTTAAACCTTCGATTAGAGATTAACTCTGGAGGATTCATGATCGAAATTCTTAATAATGTAATCACGGGGCAAGAATTATTTATTATGAGTAAAATACTTGAACTTTTTGATTGCAATTATGGATATGAAGAAACTGTTATTTCAAATCGGGTTAACGTGACTTTATATTCAGAAATGGTGGAACTTCCAATTGAATTTCAAAAATAAGTGATATCTAGCTACGGATTCGTAGCATAGATATAGGAAATAGAAAAAAGGCAAACCTATAATATAATGGTTTGTCTTTTTTTGTTTATGATTTTGTGAATGGAGGAGTTCCTAAATGCAGGGTAAAGTAACATACACCGTGATTGAGCTTTCGGAATTACTAGGAATTTCTACAGACACCGTGTATACAATGGTACGAGAAAGGCAAATACCACATCTAAGAATCCGAAGAAGAGTTATCTTTTATAAAGAAACTATAGAAGAGTGGTTACGGACATCGAATAACAATGTAAACGCTAATGAGAAATGAGCTTTGTTTCTGACTGTATGATCATTAAAACATAAATATAGGTTTATCACCTTGCTAACCTGAAAGTTGACCAATAGGCAGAAAAAAGAAGACACCCGTAGGTGCTTTGTGAGGGAATGCACCAAAATAGAGCATGCCTTTCACGGCTTATAAATTGCAAGGGAAACAGAAGCAATTAGTCCCAATCGAAGAGTTGCACTTCATTGGGAGGCTGTTCATTCATATTGTTTTTCTTTGGATGGTTTGCGCCCATTGTCGCATGTTCTAAGAAGGTTCTTGCCTTTACGGCTATTCGTTGTCTGCTTATATTCTGTATGTCGTGCTTCTGGTAGCCCAAATGAGCATCCATCTCATCTTCTAGCCCTTCTTGCAACGTCTCATCGAATAACTCTTTCAATGCATTTTGAGAATCCTCTGCAGATACCAAATTGTTCTCTTCAATGAACTCTCAAAGCTGCTGTTTCATCTATAATCACATGTGTTCTCCACTACCTTTCGTATATTACAATTAGAATGGGTTTAGAAGTTTACACATCTATTTTACAGACTCAAAGGATTAACTCCAATATAACTTTCTGTTTAATGAAACAAATGAATCACTCGCGATACATGATCTACATCTTCCTAAGGAACCCACACTGAAGCATCTGATGCATGTATCTTGGTACGTTCAGAATCGGTCGATACTTCTGTTACTCCGCTTATAGTTTCGCCACCACTGAGCTTACAGTTATCCTTTGACTACTAGTCTCAGCTATATAAAGTTCATTTCTAATATTCATATTACCGGTTATCCCACCAACCTACTTAAATATTTTTCATGTTTGGTTTATACATGATGAATTTCATATGAACAATTCAGACGTATGGCTACTCTTCCCAGGAAAAGTCATCAATTAAATTATTAATTTCATTTAAGAGCTACCGTTTCTCTAAAATCTACTGTGATCAAGTTTTTGTTAAATACAATTGTATCACCTGATTTAAAAACTTTTGGAAAAAGGGATTTTAAAATGTCCTCTGTTTAGCCTGATTAATTCCATAGCAGCGTATTCGCCCTCGAAACGATCAAGGATCCCTTTTCTCATTTATATTGCTCTCTTGGTTGACGTCAATGTTATATTACGGCCGTCACTATTAGTAGTTATTGTTCCTTTTTGATCAGTGCGATAAGAAGTAGCATTAATATTCTTGAGCCGAGCTAATATTTTGAAGTCTTCCAGAGCGGCGTAAGTAACTGCCAGTTACTTATTTTAATGTTTTTAAGAAAATACTACGGCAGGGATTCTATTTGTTTGATATCCTTAGAGTACCTGATATTTTTTTGATAACTAGGAGGTCTTTTTTTGACGATTAATTACAATTTCTATGCTAGCGTTTCAGATTATATGAGAAGGAATGTATCTTTAAGTGGTAATTATTATTCTAATAAACTTACTTTACTTCGTGGGGCGCTAATTGTAGGGTTGGCTCCTAAAAGTAATTTAATGCTTCCTAAAGAAGTTATTGAATGGAAGTTGTCTACCGTTATTGGGTTTGTAGATTATAATCCTACTTCGTTTGAGATTAAAAATACATATTTATTGGAAACTAGTGAGAAGGTCACTGTTGCTTATTTTTTAGGCATGGTGTTTGCTCAAATTTATATGCAGAGTCATTATGGAGTTAGACATCTAGAACATTTGAAGAATCGAAGCATATTAGCTACTTCTTTACCTGGGGATAATAAGAATCCTGATTTATGGGGGTTAAATAATAGAACAATGGTGTCATATTTAGTTGAAGCAAAAGGATCTACAAAAAAAAGTGATTATTTCGATAATGGAAATGTCACAAAAGCAGAGAGTCAATTAGGAGCAGTAACACAAATAGATTATACTGCATCTGGAAAGGGGAATGTTACTTTTAATCAGATAAGCTCTAATTTAAATAAACTAATCATAGCTACACATCCAAATATGAATAGAGAAGTCACTCAACATGTGATTGATCCAATTGATGGAGAACAAAAGATTATTAAAGTTAATGGAGATGAACTAATATATAAATATTATTCGAATTTAATAAAAATTATTAAAGAAGAATCATCTGATATTATTGAAGTTTTAGGACTTGAATTTAGAGTGATAGAATTAAAGAAGTTTGACTTCTCTATCGGTGTTATTGAAGATATATATAAGTTATTAGAATCAAAAGTGAGCCTAGAGCAGCAAATAACTATGGAAACAGTCACGGGGCTAAATCAGACTATTAATAAAATGCTTGATAATCTTGAACTGAAATTAAAGGATCATCATGATAACGATAAAACTTCAGTAGGTATAGATGGAATTATTGTTTTATCTAAATGATATATGGAAAAATGTCAAACTGGTTGGAACTCCCTCTGTGGCCTTCGTAATATTGATTATTCAACCTTTTCCACGAATGCTAGTGATGTACCTTATGAGTTGTTCAAGCAACTATTTCATTTACTTCTGTCAAGATGTAATCGACTACCGACAAGACACCGTCTTCGTATCCCAAAAGATCTATTATTAGTATATTCTACAACGATTACGGTAGGCAAAAGTCGTCTTCTTTGGGCCCTTTTTCACGGTCAACGGGCAGGTATTAAACTTCATGTTGCACTTAGCACTACCACGGAGCAACCCGTTCGAGTTATTGAAACAAACGCTAAAGTCTACGATGGCCCGATTGGCGATAAACTTGCGGACAAGAACTACATCCTTGTTCAAGACCGTGCTTACGGAAATATCAAACGATTTGATCAATATGCTAGATAACAAAAGTATCTTGTTACTCGTATTAAAGAAAATGTCATGTTTGTAAAGCCTCATTCGTTAAAATGACAATCCGTTGAAGACTCGAATATAACGAAAGATATCACATGCTACCTAGGAACACCGCAGTGTCACAGTCAGAACTTCGTCACCGTGAGGCGATGTTCCAGGATAACAATCAAAATGAGATTCGTGTTATCACCAATCTTATGCATGTATCGGCCGAATAAATCGCTGACATGTACAAGGCACGTTGGGGCATCGAAGTGTTCTTTAGATGGATTAAGAAAAACTTAAATGTCTCTGTTCTTTTTGGTACGACAAAGAATGCCGTATTTAATCAATTGTTCGCAGCACTTATGACATCTTCTGTCCAGATGAGTATAGCTGATCAAGAAATAACTTTTCATGTGGCTCGTTTTTTCGACATTTAATAACTCGTTATTTGCAACAATTGATCAATAAGGGGAAGGTGGATCTTATGATAAGAAACATAATTGACTTAAAAACTATAAATGATTTACTTAAGTCAAGATACGAGTTTTATATTCCTTCGTATCAACGAGGATATAGATGGAATAGACAACAGGTCACAGACCTGTTAACAGATATTTGGGAATTTTATCAAAAAAACCCTAGTATTGATGAGTTTTATTGCTTGCAACCGATTGTTGTAAAGCCAATACAGGTGAATAATAAAGACAAGTGGGAAGTAATTGATGGTCAACAGAGATTAACAACAATATATATCATCATGTCATACATAAAAATAAATCTTCTTCCTAAAGTAGACATATCCTTTTCAATAGAATATGAAACACGACCAGATAGTAGAAACTTTTTAATGAATATGGATCCTAATCTGAAAGATAACAATATAGATTATTTTCATATTTATTCAGCTTTTAATTTTGTGAAAGAATGGTTTGAGTCAAAAGATGATGAAACTACTGCTGGAATAGGGATATATGAAAAACTTAGAAATCAAACAAAAGTCATATGGTATCAAATTAACGATAATACAAATGCAATTGATATTTTCACAAGAATTAATCTAGGTAAAATACCATTAACTAATGCTGAGTTGATTAAAGCTTTATTTCTAAAGAAGGATAACTTCGGAGATCATACGAATATTGATAAAATTCGATTGAAACAGTTAGAAATTGCAAATGAATGGGATAGAATGGAATATTCACTTCAAAATAATGATTTGTGGTTTTTTTTAAATAATGGAGATAAGGATTATGAAACACGAATTGAATTCATATTTGACATGATGTCACAACAGATTAATAAAGCTTGGTCTGCTGAGAAGAAAATAAAGAAAGAAAATAATGAGTTTCACTCCTTTTTAGTATTCAGTCAGTTATTTAAAGAAGAAGAGGAGAAAAATAATCATTCAATATCACCAATTGATAGCCTGTGGTTATCTATTAAGAGATTTTACATGACTTTTGAAGAATGGTATTCAGATAGAGAGCTGTATCACTTAGTAGGATATATTGTGTCATCGGGAACTGCCATAGAATTGATTAAAGCCGCTACTGAAAAAATGACAAAAATTCAGATGAGAGAATTTCTGAAAGAGAGTATTAGAGGATCTTTTAATAGGAATCTGACAATAGAAGATTTAAACTATGAAACGCACAGAAGAGTTATAAAAAACATCCTTTTGTTATTTAATATTATCTCAATACAGTCAAACGATAAATCAAACTTACGGTTTCCCTTCGCAAGATATAAGATTGAGAAATGGGATATTGAGCATATTCACGCAGTTCATTCCGAAATGCCGAATGAGGGAAAATATCGAATAGATTGGCTAAGAGCAGTTGTGGATGAAGTAGATGATGTGGAATTAGTTAAAAGAATTAAGATCATCATAGGAAATGGAGCAGTTATAGATGATAAAGAATTTGAAGAAATATATATGGATGTACTGAAACAATATGGAGAGAGCGAAGATAGTAACGACATTTCAAATCTGACTTTGCTTGATGCAGCAACAAATCGTTCATATAAAAATGCTATTTTTCCAATAAAAAGAAAGACTATATTAGCTAAGGATAAAGCAGGAACATTTATACCATTGTGCACGAAAAATGTTTTTTTAAAGTATTATAGTGAAGATATTGAGCAAATGACCTTTTGGGGAAAAGATGACAGGAAGGACTATGTCCATGCAATTATCGAAGTTTTGAGGGGTTATTTACCTGAGCAAAAGAGAGGTGAACAATGATTAATAATATAAATTCATATTCGTTCTGGAAATTGATTACCAATTTTTCGATAGAAATTCCTATTATACAAAGAGATTACGCTCAAGGCAGAGAGAATGATAAAATAACGGAAATTCGAAATGGTTTTTTAGACAATTTATATGATGCATTAATTCAAGATAAACATCTGGACTTGGATTTTGTATATGGCAATTTACAAGATAATGAAGTCTTTATTCCGCTTGATGGACAACAAAGACTAACAACCTTATTCCTCTTACATTGGTATTTAGCTGTAAAAGAAGGGAAAAGGCAAGAAGCAAGTCGATTTTTAATTAATTTTTCTTATGAGACGCGAACAAGTTCCAGAGAATTCTGTAATGCATTAGTGAATGATGAAAGTGTAAAGATTGATACAGTAGAGCTTGATAAACTTTTTCCTGTGAGTAGTCAAATTAAGAATGCTCCTTGGTTTTTCATTTCATGGAAAAGAGACCCCACCATAAAATCAATGTTGGTTATGATAGATGCCATTCATGAGAGGTTCAAATATTCTGACCTACTTTTTACAAAGCTAACTAATTCAGATAGCAATCTGGTTTCATTCCAGTTTATAAAATTGGAAAATTTCGGTTTGGAGGATAGTCTGTATATTAAAATGAATGCAAGGGGAAAAGCATTAACTAGTTTTGAAAATTTTAAAGCTAAATTTGAACAATTACTGACTGAGAAAGAAGAAAAATCTGAGTTGATAAAAGGGTTCACGAAAGAATATGCAAATAATATTGATAGTAAATGGACAGATTTGTTTTGGTGCTATAGAGATCCGATAAGTAATCTTTTTGATGATCAAATAATGAATTTCATTAGGGCAATGGTAATAAATAACTATGCATTAATGGGGAATTATGAATTAGATAACAGATTAAATTACTTGATTGAATATAGTAAACATGTATCATTTGTTAAATATAATGAATTCGCTAGTTTTGATAGTAATGTTATTCATGATATTACTATTATGTTGGATAGCCTGTATAACAGCGATGGAAATAAAATAAAAACATATTTAATCGATCGATCGCTAATTGACGAGAATATATTGTTTGATAAGATCATTAGAAATTCGAATATTACGTACACTGATAGAATACGTTTTTATGCATTAAGTCAGTTTTTCAAACAAAACCAATCGAATATAGATAGTGAACAGCTATACAATTGGATTCGCGTTATAAGAAATTTGTCTGAATACACTCAATATAATAATGTGAGAGACTTTGTAAGATCGATAAGATCTATTGCTCAGATTATAAGTGAAAGTTCAGATATACTTCATTTTCTAATACAAGTAAAGAATGCTGACTTGGGTTTCTTAGGTGAACAAGTAGAAGAAGAAAGAATAAAAGCAGTTCTAATTTTAAAAAGTAATAGATGGGAAAAGGCAGTTATTGAAGCTGAAAACCACGGATATTTTAAGGGACAAATAAGCTTTCTTCTTAAGTTTTCAAATATATTATTTGCATATCGTAATGGAAACAAAGAATTGAATTGGACTGCAGAAATTGACGATGAGTATTATGGTAAGTTTATCGAGTATTTTAAAAAAGCAAGTGCTGTATTTAATAACAGTGGTTTGGAAGCTAATCATGATTTATGGAGAAGAGCACTTCTATGTAAAGGGGATTATTTACTAAGTAATAACCTGAATCGTAGTTTCTTGATTGATAGTCACAGAGATATAAGTTGGAAACGGTTGCTGCGGGAAAATGAAAAGAGAGATTTTGTTCAAAATTTATTGGATGATATTGATACTCAAAATATTAGTGCTAGTCTTCAAAAAGTCATTGATAACAGTAATGTGGACGATTGGAGAAAATACTTTATTAAATATCCATACTTAATAGAAGAGGGGTGCGGAGCAAATAAGTATATACGCATGAAAAGCAATAGGGACATCCTTTTGTTAAATTCTTCTACAACAGGTGGGTATTGCAAAGAGTATTACACTTATGCTTTATATTTGGAATTGAAGAAAAATAATTATATACCACCATATATTGATTCTAGGGGAGTAGATTACCTTAAGTTTATTGAATTCAAAAGTAATAATACTATAATTCAAATAATGTATGAATGGGATTATGTGGTTGAAGTCGGAGGGAAGAAAATCATATTTATTTATCAAGAAGAAGTTTTAGATTACCTTAAGAGCCAACGGTATATAAAATAATTGTTATTATTTCACAGTTAGACTCCATTTAACAAAAATGGATCCACGTCATTAAGACGCAGTATTCTATTTTAGGTTTGCTCAGAATGTTGATATCTCTGGGGTAGTTATAAAGAAACAGCCAGAGGGGTCAGGTTGTTTCTTTTAATATTCTTGTAATAAAGAATCTACAAGTTAATGATATTATCTAGTTCATATCAAACTGAACCATGGCCTATTCATACACTAGAACTGAAACCCTTACAATTCATAAATCCATACCAATCCACAATGTCTAAAAGCATGCTTTTATGGCATATGAAAAATAGCTTGTATTAATGTGCCAAAAATCTTTGAAATAAGTTTAGGCACGTGCCATTCGTTAACCGTTATGTTTTTGCACGATAAAAAGGGAAGGAGACACATTGATGTTAGGATATGGGCGTGTTTCCGTGAAAGATCAGAATGAAGTCCGGCAACTTATCAAGTAGCGGGATTTAGGTATTGAGGAACGTTCTATAGTTGTAGACAAATTGAGTGGTAATGATTTTAACCGACCATAGTAACAGGTTATTCGTCAGATGATCCGAGAGGGGGATTTGGTTTAGATCGATGTATTGGATCGTCTTGGACGAGACTATGATGTATCCTAAAGCGTCACTGGGATCATGAACGTCCCAAGAACGGATTGAAGAATGGGTTATGGATCAAGGTAGAACTAAATAATAACCCGTGTAGAGTTACCAGCACTGTAATAATATTATACAGTGCTTTTTTCGTCGGTTTATTTCGCTGAAAAGCGTTGTAAGTGTTTGGTAACAACATAACGGTTATCCGTCCAATTCCATTGATGCACCCTTCCCATAATACCAGGCGTACCAATTAATACATCTATTGAATCCCATCTTCTGGCTTATTGAACATACGACATATTGCATTCTTGTTGCATGAAGTCTTTTCTAAAAAAATTCATCATCAGGGTTCAATAGAAACTCACTAGAATCACAATATGATTATCGTCACTTCTGAACTTGATTATGTGACGGAAAGAATAATTCAATATCTATCTTCGATTTACGGTGTCCCAATTAATAATATCAATTCCTTTGTTAGAGTTTATATTTTAAAAGTATTTATCAGAGCACCATTTGATTTTTGTTTGCCTACTCTTCTCGTAAATTTTTATTATTTGATTTAGAACAAAAATCCGTTGAACTATATCCTCACTAAAAAGATTTAGCTGTCGTTTAAAGTGATCTATTTCGGTTTGATAGGGAGTTGGAACCTTTTCATTTTCCTCATATATTTTGAGAAGCTGAAAGTGTAGATTATATATATCCTCGTAAGTCATTGATAGATTCCTCCTAATTATTATTAGATATTATTATAACCAATGAGTAATTTAATCAGACGTATCCAATTAAGTTAGACTCTGTTTAGAGCATCTATTTTTCGAGCCGATAGAAGACACTAGTCCTGAATAGTAGCTAAAACTAAATCCGGTTTACATGTTTCAAATTCGACGTTAATGCCTCCGCAATCTATATCGGGAGACTTGTAACTGGGTTCCCACCAAAATTTATATTCGTCACGTTTTTGTGATGGTCTATCTAAAAACCACTTTAAATTTCTCTTGTCAGTGGTATTTAACATTGGGTATCACTCTCCATCATCAAAGTGTTCTTCTGGGGCATGAAGGAATAGGCTATTATCTAATAGCTTTTGTTTGAATATTTGCTCTAAAGAACTTCCTGCAGCAGTCTGTACTTTTGTTTTCTACTATGGTCTGTTCACTTGATAAATCACCTACTAATTGTCGTTCACACTGACTAATAAATAAAGATTTTATAATCCATTTTTTCATAATAATTGATTGAGTTATATTCACATGTATTACTCCCATCTCGAAATAGAGTTGGATGGGATAGGAGATAGGGGGAACGAGATGTATTCCAATAAAGAGTGATAGATCCTATTGTTGGAAGTGCCAGTGGAACAGCAGCAGCCTTATTGGGGTAAGTATATATGATGCCGGAGAAAAATGACTTTAGAGAAATTGCTTCAAAGAACACAAGATACCTTTTTAGTTTCTTGTGTTCTTTCGTGAATCAAAGATAATTATTTAATCCAAAATGTGGAATGACATTGGTAGACATAAAGTATAGAATATAGTGAGTGTTCATGTCCGCTAAATTAATTTGGCGGACATTTTATTCAGAACTTATTGGAATTGAAGGCTTTGTTTGAAGTTATATTTCGGTATTAATAGAATTATTTTGGGAGGGAATTGAATTTATGGGAATTCGGTTAAAAGAAGTTAGAATACGAAATTATAGATCACTCCAATCCGCTGATGGGAGCATCACTTTCAATAACGAACGGATGTTGTACTTGCATGCCTACCACGCTCCAAATCTTGTTCTTTGGAAATGCTATATAATGATTACGTATAACAATTATATTATGGAGGAATACATCAAATGCCAGACATAATTGAAGAGCTCAAGAAAATGTCTCAAAAAAAGGGATTTGAAAATAAAACTGATTTTCAACAGTTGCTGGAAAAATGCAAGACCATAACGTTGTCAAGTACAGATGTTGAATTTTTAACTGAACTATATTCTTTAGCAAAAAATTTGTACATTCGTAACACAATAATGATGTCACTTGTGTTTTGTGAAGATATTGATTTAAAGGATTTTTTCTTCAAAGCCTTTAAAAAAGAACGCTATTTAGATATGAGATTGACTGCAATCCGAGGATACGCGAATTATGCCACTGAAAAAGAAGTAGAGAAACTGATGTCTAAGTTCATAGAAATTCTGATGAAGCGTCCTGAAAATACACCATATAACTATCAAGAATATGAGTTGATTCGTTCTGCTTTTGGGTTACCGTATTTAGTAAATAGATTTGGATACGCTTGTTTTATTCAGGCATATGCACAAGAAGAAAAACAATACAATGCAATGCCAGATGCTTTCAAAGGACATTTTACGATAAATGAAAAAGGAAATTCTGTCCAACTTCGGTCACCAGAAGAAACCACGAAAATGCTTGATGAATTTTGGGGAAGCAAGTAATGTGTTTATGAAAGGCACGGATTTGTTCCTCCGTGTCTTTTTTTACACGATATAAGTCCCACTGTTCCTGTTCCCTCTATATAAATGAAAGGTCATCCCTCTACCACAATCAGAAGGGAGTTCTATTATTGCGTTATGACATTAAAATTGCTTGCACATCTTATTTGACACTTCACGAACAAAAGCTACGGATCAAGTCATTTTTGATTGATTATTTTGGCACAACTCACTTCTTTCTTGTTGAAACGGGCTTTTCTATAACAGCTGTACAAGAGGAAACAGCTTTTTTTGAGTGGATAAATACAGGTAGACCGGATCGAACGACTAAAGAATTGTTTCTTTTTGAATGGGCGGAGCAAGCGAGATGGAGTGGGCATTTTCTATTGAAATGCAGCTTTTTTAATCGTTTGGAGGATAATACCAGAAAAAAGCAATTCGAGAAAATAGTCTTGCAAATGAAAGAACATATGGAGTATCCCACCGTAACACTTCATATAGATCAAACAGGAAAATTCATCGAAGTACGGCAATTTCATCATCGCGCTGATGGAAAAATCGGCTATGCTATGCTTCCTTATGCAGAAGATGAGCAGGGACGTTGGCGTGAGAATTTGGGTGCTGGCTTATGGATATATCGTGAGGATTTTCATCTTTTATATGAAGGAATCAAGGTGGTATATCCGCGTAAGGGGACAGGTTGTCAGAATTTTGATGACACTGGCATGAATTTTATTAGTAAGCCGGAATGGAAAATGATCCTGGAGCATTGGACGCAACTTGCAATCCATAACCCATCTAGCGCTGAATTTATAGATTATGTTAGTCGGTGGGTGATAGCAACGCTAGAGCATGTGGATGAAATTGCGATTGAAGGGAATTTGTAAGTTGCCGATCCCGTTTATGAAATCTATAAGGAGGAAAGAGAATTTAATCCAAAGAGAATATTATCCAATTTAGGAATCATTAGACAAATAGGTGGGTCGAAGGAAATTGATGGTTTAAAGGAGGAGAGGAACCATGAAATGCCCTCAATGTAATAACGAATTAAGTGAAGTTCCTTTATGTTATGGAATTGAAGCGCCATACTATTTTTATACGGTGTCAGAAGAGAAAAGAACAGAATTAATTAGAGATTTTTGCGTAATTGATGAACAGTATTTTTTTATTAGAGGACATATTGAAATACCGATAATTGATAGTTTAGAGAAATTTATATGGAGTGTTTGGGTTTCACTTAGTGAAGAAAATTTTTTGAAATCCAATGAATTATTGCACGTACAAGGAAGAGAAAATAACCAACCATATTTTGGATGGTTGTCGACGGAACTTTCAATATATCCAATAACTACACTGTCGTTGAAAACAATGGTGCATACGCAAGAAGTTGGCGCTGTTCCGTTAATAGAACTAGAACAGACTGATCATCCACTTGCAGTTGAAAAAAGAGAAGGAATTACGATGGAGAGAGTAAAAGAGATTGCTCATTTAATAAATCATAGTCAGTAATTATGAGAGTTTGAAAGCAGCCGACATCTTATAACATTGTGTTCCCGCTGTGGAATCTCACATACATTACTCAGGACCAAATATATTCCTATCACCGTCTCAACACATGTGGAGTACGGAAACATAATACTATTTCATGGGGACGGATTGGGGACGAAAAGCGTCACCAAGCGTCATAAATGAACAGAATAGATCACACGACAGTAGGAACAAATCCTTACTTAATAAGGATTCTTCATACATCATCCCATCACGCCCTAACTTGTCTCTATCACTGGCAGTGATGAGGTCAGGAGGGGGAGGGTCCCCTAGGCTCCACCAATATCTTAAATTCAAACCACTTCATCCGAAGGGGTTTTTTTATTGTTTGGTGGAGCCCATTAGGAAGGCTATCTTGGATTTTATTGGATATCCCTCAGAAATACTCTCTTGTAGAGGATGAAAAACATGTCATCATAGGTTACCGAAACCTAATCGCAATCCCAAGCCTTATTATCAGATGCATTAAAATATTATTAAAGCTCAAGCAATCATATGCTTGAGCTTGTTTAGGTCTGTCATGAATTTTATGATAAGCAAAAACCGTCGCACTTTCTTTACATAGTATCACTAAATAGTACGTGCAGATGGATTCATTTCCTAGAATAGAAGTCTTTTATTGCAACTATAAATGCTGTGGGAAGTAAGGTAATAGAAAAAATTGCTGTGAATATGTTGAATTGTGTGGTTTTATAAGGGACGAACCATTCCGTAAACAGCTTCGAATTAGATATGCGGCCATATATCCGGGTAAATATTTCTCCATCTTGTAAGTTTGGTGCCCACGAAAGAACTTCACAGACGATAAAGAATAATTGCAAAACAAGAAATAGTCCAAGGGGAAACATCCATACTCTTTTTAGAATAGGACGATCCTTTTTTGGTGTATTGTTCATTTGACCAGTTCTCCTTATATTTCATCACTTGATTATATATCTGTGCGACTTTCCTATAAGTCCTTTCTTGTAAATAGATTTATAGTTAAGTAGTAGGAAGCAATGAATAACAATATGATACCGGTCAGGATAAGAAATAACGTTTGGTCACTACTGAAGCCTTTCTCGTTAATCATATTCATAAAAAGTGCTGTAGGATTCGCCAGAGCAATTAGGCATAAAAAGAATACAACATTGATAATAGAGGTTCCCTTTTTACTAAGTGTGTAAAAAAGGGGCAAATAGATGGATGTTAGAACAAGCACTATGCCTGCTGGAACCAGAATGTCCAGGACCGAATAGTCTGGCATATTAAGGTCTAAGATTGCTAGTTTTTTAACGAGCCAGTGTATCCCATATGAAGCAAGGACTCCGAAAAGGGTATAGATGATGGCAGTTATGTATTTGGCTTGAACGATATGTTTGCGTTTTATGGGCAACGTGAGAAGAAAATTATGGTTATTATTTTTGATATCTATCATCGTACCGTGATTAAGTAAGGCAAATGCTGTATAGATACCCACAAGGTGAATAGACGTCGAAAGTTTTGGTATAAAAAAGGCACTGAATACAGCCAGAAATAGAATACCCAGCCATAGTGAACTTTTTAAGGCGATGAAGTCTTTACGAAGCAAGTTAAGCATGAATGCGTCCTCCCTTGGCGGTGAAATACATGATTTCTTCTAAGGATGGTTTGTCAAAAACAACATAATTGCCAAACAGCAGTTCTGCCTCCTGCCTATTATCTACCATTCCCTCAAAACCAACAGCTGTTTCTCGAATCCCGACAAATTTTTTTCGAATATCTGAATCGAGCAATTGTGAGTCGCCTTTTACGATAGCGAATCTCTCGAGCACTTCATCTTTCACTTCATTGAATACGAGTTTTCCGCGATTGATGAAAGCAATGTAGTCAGCAATTTGATCTAAATCTGTTGTAATATGGGTCGAGAAGAGAATTGAGTTGCTCTCGTCCTGCATTATATCCGCAAGCAGATCAAGTATTTCCCTTCTAAACACGGGGTCAAGTCCAGAGGTAGGCTCATCCATGATTAAAAGCTGAGCCTCCTGCGATAAGGCAACTGCAAGGGAAAACTTAACTTTCATCCCCTTGGATAAATCTTGAATTTTCTTGTTGGGGGATAACTCGAATTGTTCAAGATAGCGGTTAAACTTCTTTTCGTTCCACTTTTTGTAGAAAGGTGCGATCATCTTCTTCGAGTCACGAATCGTAAGATGCTCATAATAAAAGCAGTCATCCGACACAATGCCAATATCCTGTTTAATGTCAACTTCATCTTTAGGCATATCGCGGCCTAGTATTTTGATGCTCCCGGAGTCAGGACGAATCATGCCGAGCATCATCTTGATCAAGGTGCTTTTACCAACGCCGTTTGGACCAATGAGTCCGGTAATGTAGCCTTTTTTTACATCCAAAGATACATTGTCGACAGTAAATTGAGGGTATGTTTTCGTTAGATTACGTAATTCAATTGCATTCATGGGGTTTGTTCCTCCTCGAATAATAGTGTTATATGATCGATTAAATCTTGTTGACTCATGCTTAAATCCTTACTTTCTCGAATGATTTCTATCATTTTCTCTTCTAATAGTTTCATGCGCTGCTCTCGAATAAAGTCTTTATTTGCCCCTGATACGAAACAACCCTTCCCTACAACAGAGTCGATTAACTTCTCTTTCTCCAACTCTTCATAGACACGCTTAGTTGTAATTACACTAACTTGCAAATCTTTGGAAAGCTGCCTAATGGAAGGAAGTATTTCGCCTGCATGCAGTTCCCCACTCAAGATGCTCTGTCTAATCTGGTTCAAAATTTGAACGTAAATTGGATCGCTTGATGCGTTGGATATTATAATTTTCATGTTCAGTCACTTCGTTTCTGTGATTAGAGTATCTACCGTGTATATATAATATATACATTATTATATTTTGCGTCAATATTATAATTTATTGCGATTCCACCAATACATTAAATTCAAACGGCAGAGATGACGTTTTTTTGTTTGGATTGTCGTCATTTGACTCATGATATGTGGAGAGAGTTTATCACCACTCAAAGTGAAAAGATGATATGATGTTAAGATGATTGTATCGATATGGTTGTTTGGATACACAAGATAGGTTGAAACAACATTTTAAAATTAGGAGTGGTCATTTGAGAAGACAAAAACCAATGTCACTAGAAGATTTGATGATCGATTTACAAGGTCAGAAAACGAATCAAGAAGATCCAAATCAGATTTCTTTAGAAGATTTATTTAATGAAACGTTCATGAGTAAGTATTCGAGTTACAAGAGTTTCGAGGAGTTTTTAATCAAAGGGAATTTTCAAGTGAATTCAGAAGAAGATATCAATAATCTGCCTGATGAATTTTTTGATCGACATGTTAATCGGGAGACAAAATTTGCTGATTGGAAATCCATGTTGGAAACAGCAAACAAGGAGTATGAACGTAAATAAAAAGCGTATCGATTGTGGATACGACAACAATTATTTAAAGATAACTGTCCTTTTTTATAGCTGTAACAGCTATAAAAAAGGACAGTTTTTTTGATGTTAACGTTAGCTGCAATTGATTGACAAATTAATACAAATACGATATATATTAAGTAGTAAGTAGTAAGTAGTAAGTAAAATTCAAATGATTCCTTACATAAGTAAACATCAGCCAGCATGAATAAAAATCATGAATAGGGGTGGATTGTTATGACAGATCTAAAATTGGCACAAAGTTTTTCGATGATGGCGTTAAATGGACAGAGTAGTATTCATATGACTACGGTGAAGAAAGTGGCGCTCCGTTCCATGGCAGCAGCAGTTATTTTAGAAGTCTACTTAGACAGTGGTTTTACAGAAGCTGAGGATAAATTAACTTTGCATAAAGATATACGTGATGCATCTCATCCAACGCTCTATCGAGAAGCAGTTATCCAATCCTTGATTCACAAAAAAGATGGGGCACAGGGCGATCTGAGATGGTGGTTGAAGAGGGCTTCCAATCTTTCTAACAAAAAATTAAAAAAGTTTGAGCACGCGATGTCAGATTCTCTAAAGGAACTGAGTTTGCTTGAAGAAATCCCTGGTCTTTTGGGGTGCGACCTATATTATGATTCCGCAGGCGTTGAAATGAAAGATTATCGTAGTAATATTGATGCATATACAAGGGTTTCAGAGAATATTCGAGCAGAAATTTTGGAAGATGGCTTTGTAACTGATGAGATCATTTGTATGCTTTGGCTTCTTCGTGAAAGCGGATGTATGCATGATTTCTTCTCACGGAGCGAGTTAGAAAAGGTGAATGCTAGAATGAATGAATTGTATCAAAGTGCTTTACTGGCAAAAGCATTGTTTCCAATCCAGATCCATCACGGAATCGAGTTAGGAATTAAACAATTTCTTCATTTGAAGACAAGGTTTGTGAAGACATCTATCGGTAGCACTATAAATTTCTTTTTTCCCATGCTTGAGCGCTCGAAAGCAGTCTTTATTGAAACGGAGGCTTGGTTTTCCAATCCCAATCAAAGACTGAACGATGTAATTACGCGGTTAGAGTCCTATGGTCATGAGGTTAAAGTGATAGAAAAAGGATCATTTTCGACAATTAAAATAGATAATTTGGTTTACGATGCGATGCCGCATTACGTTATGATGAAGGTGCCAATTCAAGGCGTGCGTCTGATGCCGAAACGCCCTCTTTAAAGGAGTTGGTCAATAATGTCAAGACAACGTTCCATGGAATCTATATTGAGTTCTGAGTTCGTATCCATAGGGGAATTAGTGCGGCTTACGGATTCTCGCTATAGTACACTGAAATTTTACACAGAAGAGGGTATGCTACCTTTCGAACAGGCGGAAGAGAATCTGACACGCAGATATAATAGAGAAGAAACCGTCACGCGGATTCTGCTGATTAAAAAAATGAAAGCAGACGGATTATCTATTCCACAAATTAAAGAAGCTCTGAACATGGATACATGAGCACCAATTGCATTTCTGTTTTCAAAGAAGCCTATCCCAGAATCCTCTGCTTGTTCCTTAACATACATGTCAACATTTCTTCACTAGAATTTATGAGGTTAGGGGGAGGTCCGGGAATTCCCCGAACAATAGATAAAGAGTATGCTGCTGTCCAATTTCGAGTGAATGATGAAACTTATTTAGAAAATATCAATATTTCTGTCAAAGGAAAATTATACAAAAGATTTTTTTTGGATCCCAAATTTGTTGGTTCAATCATGATTGATAATTTTGATGAATTAACAATTTGTTTTTTTTGAACCCCTTGATCGTGATAATAAATCAGATAGGGATCTTGTTATTTCTGCACCTGCAAATTCACGGATGGAAGCAATACAAATTGCTCAACAATTGAGTGATTTGAGTGATTATTATGAACAAAAGAAGCAAGGATATTGAGCATAAATTCTGCATATTGGAATCGACAGAGATATCGAGGGCAGCGATGAGGCAATGGTTAAACCCCCTAGGCTTTCGCCAAAACAAATAATTCAACCACGTCCAGAGGACGTGGTTTTCTGGTTTTAGGTGAATTTATTAGTGGCTATCTCCGTCGTTTAGTCCTTGTTAACAGAAATTGTTGGATGCTATCCTTGAACTTCTAAAGGAGGGTTGAATCAACCATATTATTTTTTTAAAACATGGATATTTATAAAGAATCATTAATTTGTGATATTGTTTTCAATAATTTAGGAGTGTTACACTATCCCAAAGATGTTAATTAAAGTGAATTTCACTTAATTAATGGGGAGATTATTTCAGCAGCCCATATGATTGAGAAGAGGGGTGTAACGATGAAAAAGAAACTTGTTATTTTAATCGCATCCATATTAGTAATCGCAACAGCTACTACGTACGCAATAAATCGGATTAATGTCCAAGAAAAGAGTAAGGAACTAAGTGCATCGATTACTGAAAATCTCGGGAATGAAATGTCCAATGAGGATAAGGCTAAAGAACTTGTAGCTCAAATGAATGACAAAGAAAAGATAGGTCAATTGGTGATGTATACACCTACAGATCAAGCAGATTCGTTTTCAAGGAAGATGATCAAGGAATATGATGTGGGCAGTGCTCTCTTAAACAGACGAATGGATACTGCTGCCGAGAATGCTAGACTTAATAATCAATTACAACAATTAGCATCAGAATCTAGATTAGGTATCCCTATATTTATTTCTGGTGATCTGGAATATGGGGCTGCTCAGAGAGTTCCAGGAGAAGCGACAATCTTGCCAAGACAGATGGCGATTGGGGCCACACAAAACATCGAGTACGCCGAACAAACTGCACGGGTGACGGCTGTTGAGGCCAAAGCGATGGGTTACCAGTGGAGCTTCTCTCCTGTGGTGGATGTTAACTCCAACCTTCAGAATCCGGTCATTGGTGTTCGATCTTTTGGTGAGAATACGAAGTTAGTTAGCGATATGGCTATAGCAGAAGTGAAGGGTTATCAAAGCGAAGGGATTATATCCAGCGCCAAGCATTTTCCAGGGCATGGGGATACAGGATTCGATACCCATTCGGCACTATCCAAAGTATCGTACAGCGAAGAGGTATTGCGAACGGTTCATCTTCCACCATTTCAGGCGGTGATCGACGAAGGCATTGAATCGATTATGACATCACATATTATTATTGATGCGATTGATCCTGAATTGCCTGCAACCCTTTCGAAAAAAGTTCTCACAGGACTATTGAGAGATGATATGGGTTTTAAAGGGATCATAGTCACGGATGCGATGGTCATGCAAGCGATATCAAACAATTGGGGAGCGGGTGAAGCTGCAGTTATGGCTGTGAATGCTGGAGCAGACATCGTTATGGCAAATGGTTCAGAATCCGACCAATATGATACGTTAGATTCCCTTTATGAAGCACTGCAGACTGGCAAGTTAGAGAGAAGTCGAATAGATGAATCCGTGGAACGGATTCTTACTTATAAATTGAAATTGAACATGTTTGATCATCGATTCGTAGACATTGATAATGCAACACAAGTCGTAGGGAGCAAAGAACATTGGGAACAATCTGAGCGAATTGCAATGGATTCCATAACACTAGTAAAGAATGAGAATATTCTACCATTTGATCCTGAAGTAAGTAAAACAACTCTTGTCGTTAGTATGGCTTATGCAGAGGAAATTGCGGAGATCGTAAGGAAAGTAAGTAAGGGAGAAGTCATTTCTTTTCAAGTAGCTGAAGCATCAGGTGAAGCATTGAATGCTTCGGCGTCGGCTATTGAAAGAGCGGTTGAGCTGGCTAAGAACGCTGATCGGATTCTTGTATTTACGAAGTCAGATCAGGCAATACCTCAAGGGCAAATTGATATGGTGAACGGACTAATTGCAACTGGGAAGCCTGTGGTTGCTGTCTCTCTCGGTAGCCCTGGCGACCTTTTGGGATATCCTGATGTTAAGGCTTATATATCAGCTTATGCATTGGATAATTGGTATTGGATAACACCCATTCCGGTATCCTGGGAAGCAGCTGTTAAGGTCATATTTGGTTCAAATCCTAAGGGGAAATTACCAGTAACCATAAATACGAATTATCCGAGAAATTTTGGTCTAAGTTATCCTTAAAGGGTGAAATCAGGTGAATACTAGGCATTAACCGCGCCTGTAACATAAGTGGTATAAATAAGCCGCCATCAATGGAGTATTCCAAGATAGCGGCTTATATTTTTTTACTGATTTAGTTATCACTCCGAAAGAATGTATGAATTAAATTCGATAAAGATTTATCATACAACATTTTAGCTGTTGCTTCATGTTGAATGTGTCCTCCTAAATGCAGGTGAATTGTACCGTGCAGCGAGGCCCAGACAAGGTTAACAACAAGTATGGGGTCCTTCTCGGAAATAAGTCCTTGCTCAATGGCTTTTGTAATAATGATGATCACTTGTTGTAAAGCTGTTACAATAGCCTGTAAACTTTCTTCTTCTGGTTTGAATTCGCTAAAGGCTCCACCAAACATCACCATATAGTAACTGGTATAATTTCGTGAGAAATCCCAATAAGCTTGTCCAAGATCGCGAAGATATAGTGCAAGATCTGCTTGTTCTGGAACTGATTGAAAGGCAGCAGATAACAATTTGCATCCTTCTAGGAAAAGTCGTTTAGCCAAACCTTCCTTACTCCCAAACAAGTTATAAATCATTTTTGTTGGACATTCCATCTTTTCAGCGACCCTGCGAATGGTTACGGCTTCAGGACCGTGTTCCTGCATAATCGATGCAGCAGCTTCTATAATGTTAAGTTTCAACATTTCGGTATGCTGAAGTTTGGCCTTTGGGTAGGTTGTAACTGTACGAGCATCTATGGAAGGCATTTTGGACGAATTATGCATGTAATTTCACACCCTTAGAACATTAGTTTTTCAAAAATACCCTTCTTCTCTAAAGCTTATTTTACTGTTTTGAATGGTAAATTGCGAACATAAAAAGGATTACACATGTACATGAAATTAATAAAGCAATGGCCTTGTTGCTCTATCAAGCACTATTTGACAAAATAACCCCGTTTTAGATATAGTGATTCATAATGAAACAGTGTTTCGAAAAGTGTAAATTTAGGAGAGATGAAAAAATGATACCAACACAAATTAAATGGACGTTGATTACAGGTGCTTCATCGGGCATTGGTGAAGCGTTTGCGCATGAATTGGCAGCAAAAGGAAGACACTTGATTCTAGTCGCTCGTTCGGAAGTCAAACTGAATGCTTTAGCAGAGAGACTACAAAAAGAGCACGGTATTCAAACGGAAGTGATTGTTTCAGACTTATCTCAAGAAGGATCCCCAATC
Source organism: Paenibacillus glacialis (assembly GCF_001637205.1). GTDB lineage: Bacteria > Bacillota > Bacilli > Paenibacillales > Paenibacillaceae > Paenibacillus_AQ > Paenibacillus_AQ glacialis. Next base: position 192,231 of record NZ_LVJH01000074.1, on the reverse strand, counting down.
AAGGTCTATCAACAATGTGAGGAACGTGGGCTGAGTGTTGATTTTCTAATTAATAATGCAGGATTCGCTACTTATGGACGATTTGAACAACTATCTGGCCTAAGGGAGCATGAAGAAGTGATGCTTAATGTATTGGCGGTTGTAGATCTTACCCATTTATTTTTACCAGAAATGTTGAAAAGGAAAAGTGGGGTGATCATGAACGTAGCTTCAACAGCAGGATTTCAACCTCTTCCTAATATGGCCGTATATGGTGCTACTAAAGCCTTCGTATTATCATTTACACAGGCACTATGGGAGGAAAATCGAAAACATGGAGTACAATTTCTTGCGTTATGCCCTGGGTCAACGGAAACAGAATTTTTCAATGTTGTGGGGGCAGATGAAGCATCTGTAGGGAAACGGGATACACCAGAAAATGTGGTTCATGTTGCTCTTCGCTCACTTCAAGCTAAAAAGGTATTTGTCATCCCAGGGTTTAAGAACTATATCTCTGCTCAAATGTCTCGTTTCATCACAAGAAAACAAATGCTTTATATTGTCGGACGAATGCTACGCACACGTCACTAATATATCGTAATGTTCCGCACTCCAGTCATGTGGAGTGCTTAATATTGATGGTTCTGAATGAATTGATGAGATGTGACAGTATTGCTCAAGCTACAAAGCGGTGAACCGTGCCACAAGTGACGGCTAAATTTTTTGGTGTTAGCTTCCGCTTCTTTCAACTTCTAGACTTGGAAAGAGTCTTTGGCGGAAGCAGAATTTTTCAAGCACAAATAATCGGCAGTCGTCGACATATCGTTGTTGTCACAAAACGATCCCTTATCTCGTTTTATATGGAAAAAGAATAAGGAGTGGTTGCATTGAAAGAATTGACATGCATCGTCATTGGCGGAGGATATGCGGGCATTAATGCAGTTAAAGCGATTCGAAAAATATTTAAGGGTGAAGCAAGCAAACGAACACTTCGACTCATTTTAATCGACAAGAACCCCTATCACTTTCGCAAAGTATTGCTTTTTAAGCCCGCGGTCGGAGACGAAGATATTACTGTACCTCTGACAAGGTTGTTTCCCGAGGGGGTTGAATTCGTTCAGGCTACCGTAACGAAAATCGAATCAGGGGAAAGAAGGCTGATTTATCAGGATGCCGAAGGAAATGAGAATTCGATGAAATATGACATCCTCGTTTTGGCGGTCGGCAGCGTCGTGCGGCAACCCGACCCTGATCAGGGGGGGATGGCATTGGCGAGTTTGGACGCTGCGTGGAAGATCCGAGAGGCGTGGCGCGCAAATATAAAGAAGGCCGTTAAGGAAACAAACGCGAAAGAGCGTCAGAGATTAATGACCATTGCCGTTGCGGGAGCAGGCATAAGCGGCATCGAGACATCTGCCGAACTGGCTTATTTCATTCATGAAGATGCGAAACAATTGGGACTTGACCCGGGGGCTGTGAGGATGAAATTATTTAACGCGAACAAGAGGCTTTTCCCGGAAGGTCCGGCTAAGGTAGGACTTAAACTGGAACGTTCACTTGACGCTTGCGGCGTAACTATCTTACATGGGAGCAGGGTGTTACAGGAGAAAGAGGGAACGCTAACCTTATCTAGCGGCGAAACGATGTCCGTCGGCCTATGTGTCTGGACGCTGGGGCTGTTACCCAATCCAATGCTGCAAAGCATTGGGTTGCCGGTCACCCCGGAAGGATACGTGATCGTAGATGCAAGTTATCGGGTTCAAGGGGCTCAGGGTGTATACAGTATCGGCGACTGCGCGCGAATCGTAGACCCTGCTAGCGGACGGGCGGACGGGAAGACGTGTAAGGAAGCGACCGCTCAAGCGGCAAGGCTTGGAAAGATTTTGTCGGCGGATATTGCAGGGCGTCCGGCACCCTCACATAAGGGGTTTATTGACTTTTTCTGCTTTGCCTTAGGTCCGGGGCAGGGAATGGTATGGACACGTCAATGGGGCTTAGATATTATTTTTACAGGAAAGCTGGGTTGGCGAATGAGAAAATTCACATGGGACTCGGCAAGTCTGTTAAAATAATGTAAACAGAGGATTATTAGAGGATAAGGATGGAAGTGTAAGATGCAAGAGTTATATGTTCAGTATAAAGGGCTGCTGTTTACGCTTGCCTACCAACTGACCGGATCGGCCTCCGATGCGGAGGATGCTGTGCAGGACGTATTCCTGAAGTTGTATGACGTAAAGCCGGAACGTTTGGCTGAACCGAAAGCATATCTGTGCAAAATGGTAACTAATCGCTGTCGGGATTTATTCAAATCGGCGCGTAAGCGGCGGGAACAGTATTTTGGACAATGGCTTCCCGAGCCCATTCTTACTCCGAATGATGAATCGTTTGAATCGGTTATTCGTGGCGAGCTGTTGTCTTATGCTATGCTCGTGTTGCTTGAAAGACTGTCCCTTACGGAACGGGCGGTGTTCGTGCTTCGTGAGGCGCTCGGCTTTGAATATCCTGATATTGCCGAGCTCGTTGGCAAAAGCGAAGCGAATTGCCGCAAGCTGATCAGCCGTGCGAGAGGAAAGATGGGGATTACCCCCGAAGAGCCGGTCTATCCCGAAGCAGCGAGCGAAGAGTGGGTCCGTCGATTCCTTGCGGCTCTCGAACAGGGTAACGTGGATACGATTGTATCCATGCTCGCCAAAGATGTCGTGTTGGTCTCAGATGGAGGGGGTAAAGCGTTCGCCGCCGTCCATCCTATTGAATCGCGCGATCTCGTCGCCCGGTTCCTTCTCGGTCTAATTCGTAAGGCTCCTCATTACGAAGGAGGCGTGCATGTCGAAATGAGGGATATAAATGGTCAAACAGGACTTGTTGTCCGTTCAGGAGAGGGCATCGAAACTGTTGCGCTAATGCATGTCGAGAGAAATTCGATTCGCAACCTATACTTTGTTAGGAACCCAGATAAGCTGAGGCATTTATTGAAATGAAAAAGAGCATTCGAAAAAGATTTCGCCGTTAGACCCGTTATGGAGATGCGTTTCGCGCATGGTGGTAAAGCGAAAAGTAGAGTTGCGAATAGAATTGGTAGTATTAAATTAACAGTAACCACACATGTGGAGTGCGGAAGCATTTGGGGACACCGCTTAAGGTTCTCACTTTGAGTGTGGCTTGAAAAACGGCTTTCCGAGTACTTCATTTCGGGTGGATATCCTATATTAGGATCAACCGAAATGAATACCTGGAAAGCCGTTTATTTGTTCTTATTCTTAAGACTGTATTGTGACGTTAACTTCAAGCGGACGGTATACGGATTGTATCTGTCCATTACAATCTGTTACAAACATAACGGTACGTTCGCTTTCTAATGTGAACGAATACGTTTGGTTCGTACTCGGATTCGTAATGCGAATGTCGGCATCTGCTCCAAATTCGGAAACAAAGATAAATAAATCCCCATCTTTGAAGCTAAGTTTACGACCATACACACCTGAATATTCCCCACCTTGCTCCCAAACAAGCTCCGGTGAAACACCAGCTTGTTTAATCGCGTGAGTGTACAATGCGGCGATGGAATCCGTACGATCATTCATTTCAACAGGCAATCCGCACCAGAGAAGACGTCCTTTACCGACCTTCACTTCTTGAACCGAAGATTTCGGTTTCACCGCGTTTCCATCAACAGCCTCTAGCACAACCTCTTTCACTAGCTTGGCTATTTTACGACCACCATAAGATAGCGGTACATTCAGTTCGTCCAACGTGAACATTTCTTCACGTAGTACATTACCGAGTGAGCGGGTGCCGATCACCTCGTTAAACCGATCAGTCTTATGCCAATATTCATCTAAACTCATAGGTCCAGTAAATAATAGCGTTGTTTCATGCTTAGCGACATGATCAAGCAGTTGTTCCATGGCTACATCGCTAAAATTATGTGGACTTGGTACAATAATCAGCTTAGCAGGTTGATCGTTCAGTGCATCTAGCTGATATTCGCCCATAGCTCGAAATGGTACATTCATATCATGAGCGAGCACTCGTGTCGCACGACTTGTCGCTTCGACAGCGAAACGGCGGTTGGATAAATCGTTTGAATAAGGGAAAACCATGACGGTATCTTCTAATTTACGATCTACGAACAAGTCGCGGATTTCGCCCATAAATTGACCGAAATCATAGGAAACGTTCGCTTCAGGTTTTTCTGTGCCATCTGCACGCAATGCCCCGATATTCGATTCGTTTACGTTGTTCATGAAATAATTGGTGTTCCACAACCATTGTACGGCTCCTGCACCACCAGTGGAGAAAGCATAAGCGTATTTTCGCTCAAGAATATTGCGTAATTCTTCTTCGCTCCGCTTAGCCATTCCATCGGGTGTTTCAACATACATGATACCTGTTTCCTGGATGACATTCGGTTTGTATGGTGTTTTGGCAAATATTCCGTCCCATACGAGCTGGTCCATTAACCACCAGGAATGGTTTGTTGTATAATCCATAGATTTCTCATAGAAGAACGGGGAAGGGCGCTGAGCATTTAGTCCTTCGTCCTGTCCAATCGTAATGAGATGATTCGGTGCAAAAGAACGGATTGTTTCATTTAACTCGTTCGCCCAACGGTTCAGCATATCCATTGAGAATAGCGAATAATCAAGCCAACGTGTTCCTTTTTTACCTAAGTGCACATCTTGAATGTCCGAATTAATCTCACTGTCTTCTGGTATTTGGATCGAATCGAAGCTCGGAAGTTTGACTGGCGTCATGCCCCAACGTTCTTGTAGCTCTCGGATCGAGCCGTGGCGTTGTTTCAACCATTCAATATAGGCCGCTTTTTCATATGGATCATGAGCACTGCGCGGACCTTTAGAGAAAATTTGCTTAGGATCGAACATAGACGGTTCGTTGATCAAATCCCAATGGACGTTTGAAGTTTGGCTATGCCGTGAGACGATTGATCCGATAAAACGTTTCTGTGCTTCTAGGCTACGCGGATCGAGATATGGATTGAGTCCTTCCCACATCTCTGGTGCGAATGAGAAGAAACAGAAAGTAAGCTCTAAGTCATGTTTCTTGGCTGTCATTACAAATGCATCAATCGCTCGCAACACGTCTTCTGACGGATGGCCATCGAGAAGCATGATTTGGCGATAGCCCGTCCAAATACCGGTACGAATATAGTTGATACCCGCTTTCTTCATCGCTCCCATGTCTCGATCCCATACGGCCACATTTGGCAGGAATAGGAAGTTGCGTGCGACGTCGCTAGTCATATAAGTCATACCGACAAGAGGTAGCGGACGACCACCTTTGTGGAAGTAGTCACGATCACAGGTTAATGGTTCACCTGTCTGAAGCATTTGTTCATCCCAGCACCAAATACCTTGGCGCATCGTCTTGCGTTCGCCGGTGTTTGCTATCAGATCGGCACGCATTGTATACTGCCCCGCTTGTAATTCTACTGGAACGTTTATCGTGATCGATTGCTGCTCACGAGAGCTAGTCAATACGTATGTTTCTGTCCATTCGGCCTGTGGTTCTCCACCAGCGTCTTTACCGAAGCTAAGCTTCATTGTCCATTCCTTGTTGGAAGTATCTGCCTGGGAAGTAGAATTGTTCCCAAGTGTTTGCCATTGGAATTTAAACTTAGCCCGATCACCTGGATCATAGCTGGCATAGCTCGGTTTTAACCACAATTCGGTAACACCGCGAGAGCAATATTCCGCCCATGTCACAATGGCTTCTGCGCCCTCAGCATTCCAAAACGATGCTCGGAGAGGTTGATTGACGAACATCCAGCGACTTCCAGCAAACGTTCCTCGTGTATTTTCGATCATAACAATCGGGGCACCAACTTCGCGACCATCCTTAGAAATGGCAGTAACAAGAGGTTGGATATGAGCGTTCATCGGGCCTAAAGAACCCATTTCATGCGGTAATGACGTTTCCTTCGTTACATGTAGCACAAAACTAAATGTCGGCTCGATGGTTAACCCGTTGATGTAAGGCGAACAGATGGGATTATCTGTGGAACTGATCAAATGATCGAAAGGTTCAGGTTGAATAGGCATCGCTTCATGAATGTTTAAATGTTGGTGGTAGGAGGTTTGCTCCACCTCTGCCAGCCATTGACCATTCTCGCGGTATACTGGAGTACGAAACGGAGCTCCTCCGATACTTAGTAATGAACCGCCACGCTCTAGAAATCTTACAATGATATCCCAGCTATTTTTAGGGAAATAGGGCGCATGTAAATTAACAAAGCATCCACCCTCTAGCGTAGTAAGTGCTTGATCAAGATCATCTACATTGACGACATTTGCTCCACCCTGGAGCTTTGTTAAAGATAGCTTGTCGATTTCGTCCCCTTGATAAGGAAATGTTGGATCATATAAAACAACAATGTGATTCATAGTTGATTGTCCCCTTTCAGCACGCTACATATAGTAATCAAACACTATCATGCCTGAATGGATAAGAATATAAAAAAAACTATGTAAATGTCCAATTATCTATGGAAAGTAGGAACTAGCCTGGGTAGGCTGGAGTATTTGTTTATTGTTTCAATTAGAAAATGTATGCTATATTCATTCTTTTGAAAGAATGTACCTATCGATGATGGATGATAACATTTGGGTATGGAAAGGGGGGATGTAACAGTTATGATACGGAAAAGTCAAAAGCGATTCATTAGTTTGCAGTACAAAATTTTATTTTTCACATTAATTTTGGTACTTATTCCACTCTTGGTTGTCGGCATTTTGTCATATGTCAAATCGTCAGAAATTATTCGTCAAAAGGTTAGCGTTTCGGATTTGAACACGGTAACGCAAATAACACAAAATCTCGAATTTATGTTTGATTATTTCAACGACACCTCGCTTTTTATGATGCAATCACATGAAGTAAGGCAATTCCTGAAAATGAAGACTGACGAAGACCCGCTAGTATATAACGAACAAAAATCTATAACCGAACAGTTATTAACGAATTTACCGAGTATGAAAACATTCGTGCAATCGATTCAACTCGAAGGGATGAACGATAACCGATTAAATGCGCGTGGCGAGGTACGTTCGTTACTACCGGGGGAAATAGCTAGGATATTGGAGCGTAAGGGGAAGCCACTGTGGTATTTAAACGAAGTCATACTGGGTAATGGAACGAAAAAGATGGTCATTTCCTATGAAAGGGAGATTAAAGATATTAACAATATCTCCACTCCACTTGGGGTTGTCCAAATGAATATGGATCTGGAAGCAGTTAATCGGCTATTGGCGAGCCGCCTAAGCGGGGATATTGACGGTTATTATCTCATAAATGAGGATTATTCTATTGTCGCATCAACGGATGTGAAACATGAGAATCAAATGATGTCAGATATTATTGGCGGTTCGGTGGCGTTTGAAAATGATCAAGGATACTTGGAACTGACGATAGATCATACGTCATATTTGTTAACCTACGACAAGATTACGGCGCTAGATTGGCATGTACTTCATCTCGTACCTTCAAGCGAGTTGTTGAAAGAAAATCAAGTTATACCGCGGATTATTATCATTACGATCATTATTACTTTTTTCTTATGTGCGGGAATGGCCTATTTATTCTCAAGGCATATTATTATTCCGATTCGAAAGCTTAGCCGATTGATGAGCCGAGTGAAAGTAGAAGATTTCACAGCCCACATTAATGTATCAGGGAATGATGAAATTACGCAATTAGGGCTAAGCTTTAATAAAATGCTTGAGCGCTTGCGCGAATTAATCTCAGAAGTATACACAGCAAAGCTCAATAAGAAGGAAGCTGAGCTAAAGGCCTTCCAAGCGCAAATCAACCCACATTTCTTATATAACACGTTGGATACAATATACTGGATGAGCCGTATGGAAAAAGCGTTTGAGACATCAGAGCTTGTGCAAGCTCTATCTAAATTATTTCGTCTTAGCTTAAATAGCGGACGCGAAATAACGACTGTTCGTGATGAGGTTGAGCATCTTCGCAATTATGTCGTTATTCAACAAAAACGTTACGAAGAAATGATTGATTTTCAAATTTCAGTTGATGAAGAAACACTCAATTGTCATACGGTGAAATTAATTCTACAGCCATTTGTAGAAAATGCGATTGTGCATGGAATTGAGAAAAAGGGCGAATCGGGTACGATTCGGGTGGAAATTAAACGAGAACAAGATTTCTTGGTTTACTATATTTCCGATTCAGGCGATGGTGTTGACTTGGAGGAGATCCATTGTTTGTTAGAGCAATATGGTGAGAACAATAAGGGTTTCGCCGTGAAGAACATAAATGATCGTATTCAATTGTATTATGGCAAACAATACGGTATCGAATTTATGAATCAACCGGAAGGTACCGTCGTTAAAGTGGTTCAACCGTGTATTAAGGGGGAAATGAAAAATGATCAAGTTGATGATCGTAGATGATGAGTCCATCATTCGTAAAGGAATTCGAACTTCCATCGATTGGTGGGCATTAAATGTGGAGATTGTTGGTGAGGCGCGTAACGGCACACAAGCTTTAGAATTAGTGGAACAATTAATGCCTGATATCGTTGTCACTGATATTCGTATGCCACATATGGATGGATTGAAACTCGCGGAACAATTGAAAGAACAATTTGCGCATATCAAGATTATTATTTTAAGCGGGTATGATGATTTTAATTATGCTAGACAAGCTTTAAAAATCGGTGTATCCGAATATTTAATGAAGCCGGTAGGTGCGGAGGAATTAACAGAACTCATCAGCAAATTAGGCAATGATATTACTCAGGAAAAGCTTCAAAATGAAAAAGAACAGAACAACCATTTTTTGATGCGTGAGAATTTCCCTTATATTCAGCGGAAGTGGTTGAACCGTTTGTTAAAAGGGGAGATCAAGCTTAATAATGCCCTATTGGATAAAGCAGCTCAGCTACATATTCCTCTACATGGTCCAGAGTACTGTGCTGTGGTTGTGGATGTCGATGATTTCCGATTAAATACTGAGCATGTGTCGGATCGGGAAAAAGAATTAATCCATTATTCTATAAACAACATTGTGGAGGAAATATTCTCATCCGTTTTTCTTTGCACGGCATGTCACAGTGATTTCGATAATATAAATGTGCTATTAAATGCAACTATGCAAAACAAACACCGTCTAATGGAATGCTGCGTCGAAGCGCAACGTTGTATTGCCCGATATATGAAACTTTCCGTCACGATTGGTTTAGGTCAATATGTTAACGATTTAGAGGAAGTTCATGAGAGCTACGCTCAGGCCGTTTATGCCATGCAGTGTAAAGTTTATCGCGGGAAAGGGCAAATCATTGCATATCAGGAAGTGGAATCCGAAATTCAAGGGGAGTCGTCTAAGCGTGCAATCATGTTACCAACGGACGACGAGAAGGTATTACTTGAATACTTGAGTACGATGGATAAAGTGAAAATTGATGAATTACTCGATAACCGCTTCAAACAGTTTGCGCAATCGTACGTTTCCTACGAGAACATTAAAAACATAAGTGTGAAATGGGTCATATTGTCGATAGCACACTTGGAACAAATGGGAGTAGACCTGAGCGATAGTAAGCGTTTGGTCTTGAATCCGTATGCAGAAATTGAAAAATATGAAACGACTGATGATATAAAGCGGTGGTTAGGCGGTTTATTTACCGTATTTATCGAATCGATCGCAGCGTACAAAAATGTACGATATAAAAATATCGTTTCCGTTGCCATTAAGTATATACACGAGCACTACTCGGAAGAAATAAGGCTGGAGGACATTTCTGCCCAAGTTTTTGTGACACCGAATTATTTTAGTCGAATTTTTAAGGAAGAAACAGGACAGCATTTTACGGAGTGGTTAAATAAGTATCGTGTAGAGAAGGCCAAAGTATTATTGAAGGATGCTAGCGCTAAAATTTATGAAGTGGCGGAGCGGGTTGGCTACAATGACTACAAATACTTCACACATATTTTTAAAAAGGTTACAGGATTAACTCCGAAGGAGTACCGAAATCAGTCTTAAATAATCAAAAGGATAGATTTACGGATATTTTCATAGAAATGTCTACTTCTTTAAGTCCTTATCTTTTATATACTCACCTTATCATCAATTGAAGTAAGACAAACATAAAGGGGAGTTGAGTTGTTATGAAGAAAGGTTTCAAAAGAATGACTGCGATGATGCTTATTTCGAGTTTGGTGCTTGTAGCTACGGCATGCGGCTCAAATGACGCAACAGAAGGAACAGATGAAGCAAAGGCAACATCGAAGATTAAATTCATGCATATGTATGATAAAAATTCATCACAACCAAGTCATCAAGCGGAATTGATTGAACAATTTAAAGCAGCAAACCCAGATGTCACTTTTGACGAAGAAATTCAGTCTCATGATAATTATGAAACAAAAATTAAAACATTAGCTGCGGCAAACGAATTACCAGATGTCTTTCTTGTGAAACCATCGATGGTCTCGACTTTTGTTGAAAACGGTTTACTTCTTCCGCTAAATGATCAGCTAGATAAGAACACAGCATGGAAAGAAGGTTTTAATGAGGGTGTACTTGATCCTTATACGATTGACGGGAAGACCTATGGTATTCAAATGACAGGCGGACCAACACATGTTATTTATTACAATAAGGAACTGATTGCCAATGCAGGATTCTCAGAATTCCCTAAAACATGGACCGAGTTCGAAACCTTAATTAATAAATTAGTTGAGCAAAAGATTACGCCAATTGCACTTGGTAATAAAGGTAAATGGGTTGCGAACTCCTCTTATATGAGTACATTAGGTGATCGTTTTACAGGTACCGAATGGTTTACCAGTCTAATTGACAATAAAGGCGCGAAGTTTACGGATCCTGAATTTGTACAAGCGTTAGGCGCGTTGAAGAACCTTGTTACGATCGGGGCGTTCAATAAAGATATGAACAGTATCGATAATAATCAACAAAGAACGCTCTATTATAACGGTAAAGCAGCGATGTTCATTGAAGGTAACTGGGCAGTAACTGCTATTGAAACGAGTGCACCGAAAGAAATTATTGAGAATACAGCTGTTGCAGTATTCCCTGCGATTGAAGGAGCCAAAGGTGATCAGAACAGCGTTTCAGGCGGCGGTGGTTGGGCTTATGCAGTCAATACAAATATAGATCCGGCTAAATTGGATAATATTCAAAAATTGATTCAAAGCGTAACGGATTCTGAAGCTGCAAAATTGATGTTGAAGTATGGGGATATTCCTTCTAGTAAAGTAGAAAACATTGAAGGCATCGAATTAACACCAATAAGCAAAGATCTTCTTAAATTGCTTGAGACTACAAAATATTCACCAATATATGATACCCGCTTGTCTCCAGCTTTGACTGAGGCAATGAATACGATATTACAAGAGATGATGATTGATAAATACACACCTGAGCAAGCAGCAGAGGTTCTTCAGAAAGAGTACGATAATGAAATGAAGTAATAAACGGAAACGTTTATCGATATTCTCCTGAGCAAATTGCCCAGGAGAATATTATTTTCAAAATAGAAGGAGGAAGCATGATGGAAAGTTCACCGGCCATGCGCCCCAAACGGATTACGTTTTTAATATACTTGTTACCAAGTGTCATATTGTTTGCTTTCATGGTACTTGTTCCAGTTATTCTAGCTGTACGATACAGCTTCTTCAATTGGTCAGGCGGACCAAAAATGGAGTTTATCGGGCTTGATAATTATATGACGTTGATAAAAGATAGTTATTTTTGGAATGCTTTTCTGAAAAACTTACTTATAGTATTTTTTAGTGTGTTTGGTCAAATTGGAATTGCTTTCGTTATAAGCATCTTTTTGATGTCAAAAGTCGTGAAGTGGAAAGGATTTCATCGTACGGTCATCTTCATTCCAGTCGTTCTATCTTCCGTCGTTATCGGATTTTTGTGGGGAATGATATTTAACCAAGATGCCGGGATGTTAAATTGGCTACTGAGCTCAGTTGGCTTAGAGTCTTGGATCAGACCGTGGTTAGATGATCCGAATATTGTTATGTTCTCCGTTACAGTTCCGATTGTTTGGCAATATATCGGGTTTTATCTGATTATCTTCTTGGCTGCGATGCAAAGTATTAACAGCGAGGTCTATGAGATGGCTGAACTTGATGGTGCAACCGGATTTAAGAAAATGCTTTATATTACATTTCCGTTGTTGTCAGACACGATTAAGATTGCAATTATGCTCTGTATCGCTGGGAATATGAAGGCGTTTGATAGTATTTTCGTCATGACAGGTGGCGGACCGGGCAGTAGCTCGACCGTTATGGCACAATATGCGTACGACACATCATTTAAATCGTTTAAGCTTGGATACGGAAGTACGATTTCTGTAGGTATTATGATCTTAAGTGTTGGGTTGATTGTTATCAGCCGCTTGATTGGAGGAAAAAAACGTGACTAAGACAGCAAATAGAATCAGTCAAATCGCGATTAACGTCTTTTTGTTCGCGGTCTCATTGTCGTGTATATTTCCTTTGATTTGGATGCTCTACTCTTCATTGAAAACATCACAAGAATTTGACCTCAATATTATGTCGTTACCTTCTAAGCCTCAATTTCAAAACTATATCGATGCTTTCGAAATCGGAAAAATGGGCACATACTTTTGGAATAGTGCCTTTGTAAGCTTGTTTACTGTTATTTTCACGATATTATTCGGATTTTTTACGGCCTATATTTTAGCTCGATTTAAGTTTCCTTTCCGAAATGTAATCTACTTTATGTTTTTGACAGGTATGCTTATTCCGGTACACGGCTTACTTATTCCTATTTTCGTTGAATTCAAAGCGTTGGGACTTTTAGATAAGCGGATTACGCTCATTTTTCCTTATGTAGCCTTTAATTTATCGATGGCCATCTTTTTGTTTGAGAACTTTATTAAGACGGTACCTATTGATGTGGAAGAAGCCGCATGTATCGATGGAAGTAGTTCGACAAATACCGTATTTCGCATCGTATTACCACTTTGTATGCCGGTCATTTCGACTTCGATCATCTTATTTTTCCTCGGAGCTTGGAACGAATTTCCGTTTGCGCTCGTTCTTATTAAGAGTGCGGAACTGCGCACCTTGCCGATCGGTTTAACTAATTTCAACGGGCAATATACGGCTAACTATACACAGATGCTAGCGGCAATGGTTATTGTGGTCTTGCCAGTTGTAGTCGTATATTTGGCTTTCGCCAAAAAGGTTATGCAAGGGATGACAGCTGGGGCTGTAAAAGGATAAGGAGGGCTTAACTATGGAACGTTTTAGATTACCAAAAATTGATTTGGGGTCAGTGGCCATTCCACAAAGTGTGGAGCAGGTACTACACATCGCAGAGCAGACACTAGCGCATCGTCCTAAGTTGCTCACGTTATTTAAAAATTGTTTTCCAAATACGTTAGAAACAACGACAAAATTGATGGATGACGGTACGACCTTTGTGATTACAGGGGATATTCCAGCTATGTGGTTGCGCGATTCAGTCGAACAGGTACGCCATTATGTACCATTTGCTAAAGATGACGTGGAATTACAGCGGATAATTGGTGGATTGATTCGACGTCAAATGTTCTATATTCTAAAAGATCCGTATGCCAATGCCTTTAATGAAGGCCCGAATGATTGGCATTGGGATGCTAATGATGAAACGGACATGACCCCGTGGGTATGGGAACGTAAGTTTGAACTTGACTCCATTTGTTTCCCGATGCAGCTTTCGTATTTATACTGGAAAGAAACAGGGAAAACGGACATATTCGATGAGCATTTCCTTACGGCTATGCGTAAGACGGTTGATTTGTGGAAGGTAGAGCAACGGCATGGGGAGGATTCTCCATATACTTTCATGCGTCGGAATTGCCCAGCCATTGACACTCTACGTAATGAAGGGAAGGGCATGTCTGTTAATTATACAGGGATGATCTGGTCTGGATTCCGCGCAAGTGATGATGCATGCGACTTTCATTACAATGTTCCTTCGAATATGTTCGCTGTTGCCGTTCTTCGTCAAATGCAGGAAATTGCCAGATATGTGTTCCGCGATGAACTATTTGTTAAGGAAATGGCAAAGCTTGAGGAAGAAATCGAGCATGGAATTCGACTCTATGGAATTTATAACCACCCTAAATATGGGGCGATATATGCATTTGAAACAGATGGATTCGGGAATTATTGCTTAATGGATGATGCGGGAACGCCATCTCTTATGTCGATCCCATATATCGGATATATTTCAAATGACGATCCAATTTATCAGAATACACGGAGATTCATTCTAAGTAAGGACAACCCTTATTATTATGAAGGCAAAGTAGCCAAAGGTATAGGCAGTCCGCATACTCCGCCGGATTATGTGTGGCATATAGCACTTTCCATGCAAGGGTTAACGGCATCTAGCGATGAAGAAATGATGGAAATGATTAATATGATCGAAGCAACGGATGCGGATACCGGTTATGTGCATGAAGGCTTTCATGCTGACGATCCTTCGCAATTTACAAGGCCATGGTTTGCATGGTCTAACAGTATGTTCGCTATGCTGATCAATAAGGCGATGGAACGTGGGTTATTCGAATAAATCAGCAAATGTAAAGCAGCTAGCCTATCGAGATAGGTTAGCTGTTTTTTTCGGTGTACTTAACTCATAGCGATATATCTTTTTTACTACATGTTTTCATCTCGTTTTCGACATATTTTATTTGGTACCTGTGAGCGAATCTAACAAAGCCTGACGGAATTTCTCCGTCAGGCTTTGTTAGATTTTACTTATTGAGCGCCATATACCTCAAAATCAAAGAGTGAATATCCGTATGCTGTGCCTCTTGTTACGCCAAGTACTCTTACATATCTTCCGCTCTTAGGAGTTGAGAATGTAATATCATCAATTGCGCCATTACCGGTTGTTGCCGTATAAGCATCTGTCCATGTGGTCTTGTCGTCGGAAACCTGTATTTTGTAACCTTTAGCATAAGCATCTTCCCAGTTTAATTTTACCTGGTATACGCTTTGGGTTACACTAAGATCCACATAGATCCATTCGTTATTGCTTCCTTCATTACTTGCCCATCTTGTCGACGAATTGCCGTCAGTTGCTTTGGAAGCTTCGAATCCACTTGCTTCTACCGAACTAGCTACAGCCGTCTTGCCAAGAGCGAGGTTAGTGCCCGTTGTTGGATTTGCACTTGTTGTAGCAGTCGCTGAATTGCTGTTTGCCGAAAGGTTACCAGCAGCATCAACGGCTTTAACTGTATAACTATATGCCGTTGATGCAGTCAAGCCTGTGTCATTAAAAGTGGTACCAGTCGGTGTACCTACTTGAGTGCCACCGCGGAAAACTTGGTATCCAGCTACGCCAACATTATCTGTCGAAGCTGTCCAGTTTAAATTGATTTGGTTGTTTGATACAACGGCTGTAGTCAGGTTAGAAGGAGCTGTAGGGGCTTGTGTATCTGGTGTTCCGCCGCCAGCCGTTGGTATCCACCAGTTTCCTGAAATGAAGAGCATGTTAAGCAAGTTGTAGGAATCGCTGAAATATCCCTCTTTTTTGTTCTTCATCCAGTCCCAACCAGAATTCACCCATGCTTGATGAGCGCTGTTCGTTGTCGCTGCTGAAATAAACGGTGATACGAACACGGCTGTAGCATATGATCCTCTTGCTGTACCATTCAATTGATATCCGTCTTTAATGTTGCCTGGAACGCCATTTGTCTTACCTTTAATCCATACCGCCATTTTGTTTGCAATATCCCGGCCTCTAGTGTCTCCGTAAAAAGCGTAGTCCATTACAATTCTTAATGGAACCCGGCTTGCATTGTAGTTATATTCCTTATCATACGGACCCTCCAAAAAGTCGGGATCAGCCGGTATAGGGGGATTGTTAACTACAAAGTCAGAGATTAGACCTGTAGTAGATGAGTAAGATGTTGAGAATTGGCCGTAAACGGTATACAAATTATTGATGACATCTAACCATACTTGATCTCCTGTAACTTGGTTGAAAGCTCTTAAATGGGAGAGCATCCAATCGGATGGACGAGTGTCAAATGTGTTTTTCCCAAACGAATCTCCAAGATTTAGCCTATTATTCGTTGTCACAATGCTTACTTTGATTCCATTGGTAATCATTTTTTTGGCTTCTGCCAAATAGTTAATCGTACCAGACGATCCCCATTGACGATCTGCAAGAATCAAGGAATAAGCGATATCTAAATCACCGTCGGTAGCTGAGCCATAATGCCCTTGGGCACTGCTGCTATCCGCGACAATCCAGCCCATTAGATTTGCATTATTCTTACTTTTGAAAGCTCTTGCCGTTTTGAATAGGCCATCAAAGATCGTTCTTGCATTCGAATCGTGCCCTGCCATCAGAGCTGTGATGACCATTCCATAACCTTGTCCTTCTGAAGATCCGAGCGGAGTGTAACCGCCAGGATTACCAGTAATTTCGCCTTTTACATAATATCCGCCAGGTAAGGAAGATAAGTTATTTTTTAAGTATTTTCCTTTCCAATAGTCATAATAACTTGAAACTGCGCTATTCATTGCTGCCTGAGTTACATGGTTAGGCTTAATAATACCTGGGTAGCTGACTTGCTGTGGGAACGGTTTAAGTTCTCCTGCAGCATGAGCTTTTGTTTGAAATGGAGCAGGTGCACCCAGTAGTGTCATAAGCATTGTTAGACAGAGAAGAACAAGACCAATCAATTTCATCAAACTTTTGTTCGATTTTAAAGTGTACAATTAAAACTCCTCCTTGTATTGTATTCTAACAATCCTCGACGCTATCACAGCCTCCTTTCCATATAACACACATTCTTAAATTAAAGCGCTTTAACTTTTGGGTTAATTAAAAAGTAATTTAGAGGATACCTTAGGAGCATGCCCCGCCACTGGATCGACTAAGTTACTTATAACCCACAATTTTTCGAGGGAAGATGTTCTTCCCTCTTGATAATGAATTTAACATACAAATTTTGGTTGTGTCCACAATAATTTCATTTTCGCAATGTAAAATTAGAAATCCATGATCTTGTGAGCTGATCTATAACGATATAAGAAATTTGTGATTATGAAATAGTACGATATCCTTTGAATGAGGGATTGGGTAGAAGTGAATGAGGACGATGTTCAGATTCTATATAAGAAGGTCTCGGCATATAGTTATTTGGGAACTACGGTTCAAGTATATTACCGCAGCATCCCGACTTCCAAAAACGAAGGAGATAACTGATGAGAAAAAAGTTTACTGTAGGACTGTTGATGCTGGTATTCATGTTTAGCTTGGCTACTTCCGCATTCGCCGATCCTCCTTACAAGCAGATAATTACTGGTTATCATAGCGGTGGACATATTTACCTCAGTGGCGACTTTCGCGTCGATGGAGCTACGACATCCGCTACTGAATCCGTCATTGCATTACTTTCTTACTATAATCCGTCAACTGGAAATTGGCTGGGGATCTCTTATAATCAATTCTCCATCATCCAGAATGAAACCACATCCCAGTATGTTCGTCTAGTAACCTCTTATCCAGCAATTACTCATCCATCAGGAACGTACAAAGTCGAAATTATAGGAACGCCTTTCAAAACTTGGACGATCAATGCGAATATCGTTTCGTCGTGGCAATAGTCTATCTTAGGAAAAGCCGAGGGATCGGCTTCCGAAACAACAGAGCGCCAGTGCCCAATAATCGGCACTGGCGCTCTGTTGTTTCGATTTTATCCAATCGATTAAGCTTGCCTCTAGTGAATGAAACTGTTATAAATAATCAACTGCAAAAAAATGATTATATCCTCAAATCCGTGTAACATTCAACATTATGGAGCTAATGAAGCGGTGTTGAAGGAAGCGTATTACAAGCAAGTTTTTCGCTAAATGGACAAGTATTTATGTGTAACGGAAGACGAGATCATACGAGTCTATGAGATGTTGTCTCAAGATGGCGCAGTATTAATGCCGTTTTGAAGATTATTTAAAAGCAAGGAGGAGATATGATGATACGTACTCCATGTAAAAGCGAAGGCTGTTCAGCAACTATTTTACCAACCACTGCTGAAAAAACAGGTGGTTATTGCATGCCATGCCGTCAGGAGACGGAGCGCCAAAAGAGGCAACAATATATCAAGGATCATCGTAGAGATGTGGATTTGTACGAGGGGATTAATGATCCGGTTGAAATTCTTAAGATCATGCACAACCGTCCCCCATACGATCCGTTAATTAAATTCATTCCATATGAACTGAACAAGGAGCAGTTATACATATCATTGACTGAAGAAGATACAGATCGAATGTTGACTTATGCCATGAACCTGCTAGATTCGGGAGATGAAGATACAAGCCAGGATATTTTATTATCGCTGGTTTGTTATAAGAACAAATCGCTAGCTACCTCGATTCCTGTGTTTATCAATCGCGATATATATTATCCCGGGATTTTGTTTAAGGATGCCTCAGTGGAGGCTCGGGATCAACTGCTGAATCGGGTGGAACATGATACGGATAACCGCAATCATCTATTGTTAGCATTAGCTTGGATTGGAGATGAACAGATAGTACAGCGGTTTCGTGAATGGCGTGAATCACCCCCACCATGGGTAGAAGAAACCTATGTCACACCTGATACATACACACATGAAGCAGGTTGGAAGCTCAACGAAGACGGGGAGCGAGAAAATTTGTTTCATGAATTCAGCTACGCCATTGAGAAGTTAAAAGAAGTGGAGGATTCAAGTATTGAAGCAAGCGAGCCGCTAACCTTACTGACTGAAAGCTCACATACTTGTCAGTGGTGTGGAGGAAAGATGACTACACTCTTGGATTTCAAGGTAAGCCACCCTACGTTTCTTTTTTTGTCCATGTCTGGAGAACGGCTTAAGTTGGAGACATGTGTTAAATGTAGCTGTTATGGCGTTATGTATATGGATGTTGATTCAAACGGTGAGTCCAGATGGAGTACATATAATCAGAGACCAGACTATTTGCCTGTATGTAATATTGAAGATTATGATAACCAACATGTATCTGCAAGTAAGTCCTTTAGGCTAGCCAGCAAGTCTCGAAACAGTTACTACGCAGCTCACTGGACGTTAGAGCCAACGGTTTCACAGGTTGGAGGACATCCGACTTGGATACAGGACGCGGAGTATCCGGTATGTCCTTGTTGCTCCAAGCGCATGATTTTTTTCAGTCAGTTAGATTGGGGGGAAGTAGTGGAGTATGGAGAGGGTATCTATTATATGTTTATATGTTCGGATTGCAGGATTACAGCTACATCATTCCAGCAATCATAAATAGAGTCTGCGAACCTGCGATCTATCAAGCTTCTCTTTACATTTTAATGATAAAATAGATTTACAAACTGATATATTCGGCAATATGGGTAATATGATTAAGGATAGTCGTTATGATAGATAGTATTTAAAATGTATATGAATGGAGTAGATATGGAATTCAGACACTTAGAGAAGAAGAGGTAGAGAAACTAATAGAACTAGTTACGGGGGAGTTGTTAGGAGGCTTGGCTTCAGAGAGCATTCATCCAAATGAACCAGTAAAGGTTCGGTGGGTTCCTAAGCCTTGGCTACTGCTAGGATCAGGGAATTATGCGGCAGTATTCTCTCATCCCGATTATGCAGAATATGCAGTGAAGATTTATGCTCCGGGTAGACCAGGATTAAAGGAAGAAGCTGAGGTATACAAACGTCTGGGCAATCATCCATCGTATTCAATGTGTTATTATGTCGGTTCGAATTTCCTTATATTACAACGACTTAAGGGAATCACTGTTTATGATTGTATTAAGCGGGGCATTCCAGTATCTGAGCAAGCTATCCGTGATATTGACGGTGCTTTAGAATACGCTTGTTCCCGAGAGCTCCGCCCTCACGATGTTCACGGCAAAAATATCATGATCAATGATGGTCGGGGTTTGGTCGTGGATGTGTCCGATTTCTTAAAGCATGAAGAGTGCACCATGTGGGATGATTTCAAAAAAGCTTACTATACTCTTTATCAGCCGTTGACTTCCCTATGGTTATTTCCGGTTCCCGACGCTGTGTTGGAGGCGGTACGTAAGGGATATCAGCTATGGCGACGCAGTTGAAGAATTTCCTATAAATAAAGACGACTATTCATTCAGAGTGAATAGTCGTCTTTATTTATGTTGTATTCTATTAGTAGAATACAATGGTAATTGGCTGGTCTATCGTTTAGTTCTCCATAGGAAACCTAAGCGTTACTTGAGTTCCTTCTTCTACAACACTACTTAACGTTAACCCATATTCTTCTCCGTACATCAATTTTGCTCGATCATTCACATTTTTGAGGCCATAGCCCTTTGACTGAGATTGAAGCAGAAGTTGAAGTCGTTCTTGCTGAATTCCGATTCCATTGTCTTCTACCTGAAAAATAATACACTGATTCTCCAATTTTCCTGAAAGAGTTATTTTCCCACCTTCTTCTCTGTTCTCGATACCGTGAATGATGGCATTTTCAATCAGTGGTTGGAGCATCAAGTTGGGCATATAGTAGATGAGGATCGCTTCATCAATTTGATATTCCACCTCGAAGTTGTTGCTGTGCATAATAAGTTGGATTTTCATATAAGATTGAACATTAAGAATTTCGTCCGAAACCAATATCATATTGTCACCTTTATTGAGAGTCGTACGATAAAATGTAGATAAAAGTTGCGCCATTTCACTAATGTCCGTCGCGCGAATCCGCAGTGCCCTCCAATTGATCAGCGAAAGGGAATTGTATAGGAAATGGGGGTTGATCTGAGCCTGTAAAGCTTTCATTTCATATTCTTTGCGGGCAATTTCCTCGACATATACTTTATTAATCAGCGTTTTCGTTTCCTCGACCATGTTCCCAAAGCCTCTGATTAAGTCACCAATTTCATCCTTCGACTCACTTGAGACGGTGACCTCAAGTACCCCTTGTTCGACCGTCTTCATATTATTACGCAAACGCTCAATCCGTGAAATGAATTTACGAGAAAAAAGGCTGCCCGCCACAACTACAGCCGCAATACAGGCTACAATAATCAACAAGACCGTTGAGACGATCGCCCAAGCTGAGTTCGTGATTAAGCTCGTAGGTTTATGTAAATATACCGTCCATCCTGAAATGGGAATATCCGATTGTAGCACGGTGCTCTTTTTTCCACTCCAATTCATTTCATCAACAGGTGTATCTGTGATATGGGGAAGGAGGGATCCTTGTAATTCTTCCGTGGAATAAATAGCTTGTCCGAATGAATCCGTTATAAGTATTTCCGCACCTTGAGAATGCATGGATTCAAATGATTGAAATAAACTGTCGTAGTTTATGCGTGCGAACAACACATTATCTTTCGGATTGGTTTGTTTTAAGTCGATCATACGCCGAACGCTGTATATATTATGGTTATCGGCAAACCACAGGCCATCGGTCGATTTCATTACGTGAGGATACCAATCCATGTCTTTAATCTCATCGATGGGTAAAACGGTTTTTCCGTGTTGATGTAAGTTGCTCCCCGTGTACAATGTAATTTGTTCTACTCCTGCGTTCAATGAACGAGCGGTATAGAAATTTTGATCGATGACATTGACCAATTGATCGTACATTTCAAACGTACTGGTATAGGTGTGATTAGCGGCATTCACAATTTCCTGATTTAAGCTCAGAAAGTTCATTAATTTATTGTGAACTTCCAATTGGTTGTTCAATGTCAGAGCACTTTGTTGTAGAGCAGCTTTTAAATCAGATTTTGACTGCGCAACTAAGAGTGATCTGGTTTGTGAAAAACTAAATCCGCCCAATACGACGACGGGAATCATGCTGATCAGTAAAAAAGCTAACTTGATTTTGGTTTGAAATTTCATATTATGAATGTTGTTCTTAAGAGTCCGCCAGATTCGCATGATAGTCCTCCAAATTTTCAAGGGATCTCTGGTTATACTGTCGGAATTTCTCGGGGGTGTGTCCGTAGAAATCCCTGAAATTTTGGCAGAAGTAAGAAATATTACGATATCCGACAGCAATGCATATATCTGATATTTTTAGATGCGTATTTGTCAGCATGTCCTTCGCTTTTTGCATCCGCACGTTTTTAATATATTTGTTTAATCCGCAACCGGTATGTTTTTTGAAAATGGAACTCAGATAATGGGGAGACAAATACACTTTGGCGGCAAGAATCTCCAGACTCAGATCTTCGGCATAATATTCTTCAATGTATTGTTTAGTAACCGAGATGTCGCGGTTCTGGGTGGGTTCCAAATGGTTGGAATCCTGTTCCAACCGAGTGATACCTTCCATAATAATATCCTTGATATCTCTCAAGTCTTCAGACTTGTATATTTTCTCAATTCCTATGTTTAAATCCATTTCAGACGTTGTCGTAGTATACTTCATAACATCTTGATAAAGAGTGGAAAATGTATGCTTCACATATAAGTGTGAAAACTGTACCTGCCTTACATATTTTTGATATAGCAGTTCTATATTTGCTCTTAGACTAACACTATTTCGTTCATTCAAACTATTTCGTATCTGATCTAAAATATGGTTGTCTGCTAGGTTGGGGAACACCTGATCAGAGAAGATCAATTCGTTCCTTGCATCAAATACGTAAGTATCCGATAGGAAGAATCGATATTCCATCAATTTCTCCAATTGGGGCAGTACGCCAGC
The DNA here is from genome assembly GCF_001637205.1 of Paenibacillus glacialis. Classification (GTDB taxonomy): domain Bacteria; phylum Bacillota; class Bacilli; order Paenibacillales; family Paenibacillaceae; genus Paenibacillus_AQ; species Paenibacillus_AQ glacialis. The sequence goes on along the minus strand of NZ_LVJH01000074.1, from coordinate 169,540 downwards.
TATGTCTTGTATAGCACTAAGTTCCTCGTTAATAGCGAGGTAGCAATGTACTTTATATTTAATCAGAATACTGTTGTTTATACGAAGCGCTAATTCATGATAAGAAACACGTGAGAGTTTATTAGGCTCAGGGAATAGCAGCAGACTCTGACATCCATTCAAATTTAAATAATCGACTGGGATTTCCAATAGGGAAAGGAGAAATTCTTCAAACTCCGGTCCAACATTTTCAAAGAAATCTTTCTCAAATTCGAGCAACATCGCGTTATGATAATGAGTCGGCAATCCGAGCGAAAGACCTTTCATCGAAGGTTCTTCTCCGATGCCATTAACCAGCGTGAAAAGAATATGTTTTTTTACATAAGCTAGTTTCATTTGAGAAGCTTCATCTTTATGCTGCTGATCAGTTAACTCAACAATAACTCTTTCCATCGTTTCTTTAAACGCTTCTACATTGACCGGTTTGAGAAGATAGTCTGAGACACCCAGTCTCATGGCTGTCTTAGCGTATTCGAATTCGGCGAAGCCACTAAACAAGATCACTTTTGTTTTAGGGTGAAGTCTTAGTACGTGTTCGGTTAGTTGCAATCCATCCATCAATGGCATTCGCACATCGGTAAATAGGATATCAACAGAATGCTGTTCCAAGTAATTGAGTGCTTTTTGGCCGTTTTCTGCCGTTTCCAACTGGAGGGGGAAACTGAGTTCTTGAATGAGAAAAGAGATACCTTCTCGTTCTTCTGCGTGATCGTCCACCACCAATATTGTAAACATGTGTGTCCACCTTCCACCCTGTAATAGTCATATTCTATTATATCACTTACAGAACGAGCAATTTCACTTGCTAAAAGCGAGTATTTTTTGGTATAAAACACAATTAATTTGTGTATACGATCGATGAGAACAATCTTAAAATAAAGAAGTAAACTACATTTAGCTTTAAAAGCTAGCCGGCGCTTTAAGATTGCTATCTATTACATCCAGATGGTTACTATTGGGAGGTTCTTATTATGTTATTAAAAACAAAACGTACATTTACGATTTTATTAGCAACAGTATTAGCTGTAACCGTTGTCGGTTGTTCGAGTACTAACAATGCAAATAATGATTCTGCAGGTACAAATGCGAAGGATCCAGCATGGGTAGAAGCAAAAACGACCCCTTTTGGCGCATTTCCTGAAACCGTTAACTATACAGTAGGACAGACGGCGACTAACTTTACACTACTTGATGGATCACCATATGAAGGTGACAATGCTACAAACAATGTATGGACAAGATATTTCAAGGACAAGCTAAACATCCAAAATTCACCAAAATTCGAAGCGAATGATGGAACAGACTATAGCCAAAAGGTTTCTATGGCCATCGTAAGTGGCGAAATTCCGGATCTTATGGTTGTTCCTGATTATGCGACATTACAACAGCTTTATGAAAACGATCTCATTGCCGATCTTACGGATGCCTATAAGAATACAGCCAGTGATAGAATCAAGGAAATTTATGATTCTTACGGTGGGCGTGTTTTAGAAAATGCAACATTTGACGGCAAGTTAATGGCGATTCCTACGACTGAAATCTCTCGTGGTCCTGGTATCCTGTGGTTGCGTAAAGACTGGATGGACAAATTAGGACTTGAAGATCCTAAATCTATGCAGGATATCGAACATATCCTTACGCAGTTCGTAGAAAAAGACCCAGGTGGAAACGGAGCTGGAAAAACGGTTGGTCTTGTTGTTGATAATGAGAACGTTGCCGGAGTATCTGGAGGTCAATATTCATTGAATAACATCTTCTCGTTGTATGGCGCGTACCCGAAACAATGGATTGATAACGGAAGCGGACAAGCCGTATACGGATCGGTTCAACCGGAAATGAAACCTGCGCTTAGAAAGATTGCTGATATGTATAAGAAAGGTTTGATCGATCGTCAGTTAGCTGTACGTACAGGTGATGATCGCAAAGCACTACTTACTAGTGGGAAAAGTGGAGCGTTCCTAGATAACTGGTGGGGAAGTTGGACTGTAGCGGACTCTCTTAAACTAAATCCGGATGCGAAGTGGGTTCCTTATGTAGCACCACAATCGGAGGATGGATCGGTTACGATGTTCACAGGCAATCCTTCAAGCAGTTATCTTGTTGTTCGTAAAGGCTTCGAACATCCTGAACTAGCAACCAAAATGATTAGTCTTCAATTTGACTATCAGAGATATCAAGAAAAAGATGAAAAAGCATTAAAACAATTTGCAGACTATAGTTCACTTACCGTTGGAGGATATCCAATCACAATTAACGTTGATTATTATGATGCCTTTTACCGTAATGTCGACATTATGAAAGAAGCATTAGCAACTGGAGATCCAAGTAAATTAGTGAGCAATAATGATATTAGCGCTTATAACTCATACAAGAAATTCCTTGATGATGAGAAAAGTGGAGCAAAACCGGATTCAAACGCATGGGCAGGTTATGAGTCCAGTATTACGACGGCTAATATGGTTAAAGAATCAAACATCAAGGAAGTAAGTCCGGTATTCTTCGGAAGTACGCGTTCCATGCCATTGAAATGGCCAACATTATCAAAAATGGAGCTTGAAATGTATTTGAAGATCATTACTGGAGATCAGACTCCTGACGCATTCGATCAATTTGTGGTTAGCTGGAACAAAACGGGCGGAGAAGTCATCACGAAGGAAGTCAATGAAGCAATTACATCCAAATGACGTTGAAAGAGTTGATCCTAAATGAAAAATAAAAAAGATCAGACAGCGTTCCACCTCATGTTAGCACCAGGAATGATATTCCTAATTATTTTCTCATTTATACCGATGTTTGGTATTGTGATGGCATTTCAAAACTATATTCCCGCTAAAGGAATCAGTGGTTCGTCATGGGTGGGGCTTGATAATTTTAAGTTTATGCTTCAAATTCCAGACAGTAAACAAATTTTTTCTAATACAATCGTCATCGCTGTATGGAAAATAATTGTAGGCACAATTGTATCCATTTCTTTCGCTTTACTATTAAATGAGATTCGTGTTCGTTCCGCTAAGAAATTCATGCAGACGGTTGTTTATCTGCCGAATTTCTTGTCATGGGCTATATTGGCTACCGTCGTGATGAATATATTCTCATACGAAGGTCCGGTAAATGCAGTATTAGGATGGTTTGGTATCGATCCGGTCTTATTTATGGCTAGCAATGACTGGTTTAGATCTATGCTAGTATTTACGGATGTATGGAAGGGCTTCGGATATGGTTCAATCATATATCTGGCGTCTCTAACATCTATCGACCCAGGGCAATACGAGGCGGCTTCCATTGATGGAGCTAATCGATTTAAACAGCTGTGGTATATCACGCTACCCGGTTTAATGCCTACGATTTTACTAGTTACGACTTTAAACTTACCTAACGTATTGAATGCCGGCTTTGACCAAATTTTCAATCTGTATAATCCGCTTGTGTACGAAACAGCCGATATCATTGACACCTATGTTTATCGGGTGGGACTCGTGGAGAGACAATATAGCTTGGGTACGGCAGTCGGTCTACTACGTTCGATAGTCGGTATTATATTAATTCTTTCCGCCAACAAATTGGCTAAAAAACTTACAGATTATCGTATTTTCTGAAAAAGGAGGAGGCTCTCATTACTGCTGAAAAAGTTAAGAGTCGCATTGCCGATTGTATAATTTGGACATTGCTGCTCGCCTTTACCTTGTCCTGTCTTATTCCTTTAGTCAACCTAGTAGCTATATCCTTCAGTGACAACGCGGCGGCTTCCGCAAACATTGTAAGTATTTTTCCAGTCAATCCGACATTCAGCTCGTATGAAAAACTGTTGTCGGATACCCAGTTTTGGCGTTCTTTTATGATTTCGGTAGAACGGGTTTTCTTTGGTCTGATTGTCAATATGGGACTAATGATTCTTACCGCATATCCGTTATCTAAAAGTTCAAGACAATTTCGTGGACAGAAAGTTTACATGAATCTCGTTATTTTCGCCATGTTATTCTCGGGTGGTCTGATCCCAACCTTTATGGTAGTCAAAGAGCTTCATCTTTTGGACTCCATTTGGGCGTTGATCTTACCTGGGGCAGTACCTATTGGTAATGTAATTTTGCTTATGAATGCATTCCGTGCCGTGCCGAAGTCATTGGAAGAAGCTGCAACAATAGATGGAGCTACGCAGTGGAGAATCTTAGTGCGTATTTATCTTCCAGTGGTAATGCCTACGCTGGCCACGGTTATGTTGTTTACTATCGTTGCTCATTGGAATGATTATTTTGGTGCTTTAGTGTATATTAATAAAGCTTCGAATTATCCTTTGCAAACTTATATCCAGCAACTTAGCGTGGAAGTTCAGAACATAACGGATCCGCAAAAACTGATGGAATTAGCAAAAGTTTCTGATAAGACTTTGAACGCAGCCAAAATTGTGGTTTCTACATTGCCGCTACTTATTATTTATCCTTTTATGCAGAAGTATTTCGTATCAGGGATCGTAGTTGGATCTGTTAAGGAATAGGCTAGTATCTAATAAATATAAGATGTTTATATGCGGCCGCTATGAAAGTTCATAGCGGCTTAGTATTTAAAATGAATCATTAATGAACATAAAAGTTAAGCAGATATAATCGCAGATGAGAAAGGTTTGAGAGAGAGACAATGAAAAAGACATGGTGGAAAGAAGCAATAGGTTATCAAGTGTATCCTAGAAGCTTTATGGATTCGAATGGAGATGGAATCGGCGATATTCAAGGGATGATATCCAAGCTAGATTATATTAAGGATCTTGGAATTGACGTCATTTGGATCTGTCCGATGTATAAATCCCCCAATGATGATAATGGATATGATATTAGTGATTATCAAGACATCATGGATGAGTTCGGTACGATGAAAGATTTCGATCTCTTGTTGGAGGAAGTCCATAAGAGAGACATGAAGTTAATTATTGACCTCGTTATCAATCATACGAGCGATGAGCATCCATGGTTTGTTGAATCACGATCTTCGAAGGGAAATCCGAAGCGGGATTGGTATATTTGGAGAGATGGAAAAAAAGGTGAGGAACCGAACAATTGGGAAAGTATTTTCAGCGGTTCTGCTTGGAAACATGATGATGTGACAGATCAATATTATCTTCATATTTTTTCTGAGAAACAGCCTGATCTGAACTGGACTAATCAAGAGGTTCGTCAATCGATTTACCAAATGATTAATTGGTGGCTAGATAAGGGGATTGATGGCTTCCGTGTGGATGCCATCAGCCACATTCATAAAGAAGAGGGTTTGCTGGATATTAATAATCCAGAAGGTCTGGAATATGTAGCCTCCTATGAGAAACATATGAACGTGAAGGGGATACAACGATATTTACAAGAATTAAAAGAAGAAACATTTTCTAAATACGATGTTATGACGGTTGGGGAAGCCAATGGCGTGAGTACGGATGATCCCGAAGACTTGATCGATTGGATCTGTGAGGATAAAGGCAAGTTCAATATGGTATTCCAATTCGAGCACATGGGGTTATGGAACCATACAAGTGAAGGCAGAAACCTAGATGTTGTAGGTTTGAAAAGAACATTAACGAAGTGGCAGAAATCGCTTGAAGGCATCGGTTGGAATGCTTTGTTTATTGAGAATCATGACCAAGCCAGAAGAGTCTCCGTATGGGGTAATGACGATGAGTATTGGTATGAAAGTGCGACGGCTCTCGCAACCATGTATTTCTTTATGCAAGGCACTCCTTTTATTTATCAAGGACAGGAACTTGGGATGACGAACGTTCAATTCCAAACGATTGAAGCATACGATGATGTAGCTGATCGGAATATGTATCGGTTGAAGAGAGAAGAAGGTATTCCTCATGAAGAAATTATGAAGATCATTTGGGCCTCAAGCCGAGATAATTCAAGAACGCCTATGCAGTGGTCTTCGGAAGAAAACGCAGGTTTTACGACAGGTAAACCTTGGATTGGTGTAAATGAAAACTATAAACATATTAATGTTCGCGATCAGCTTCAAGACGAAGGTTCCGTTCTTAATTTCTATAAGAAGATGATCAAGATGAAAAAAGAGAATGATATTCTCACATATGGTATCTATGATCTTCTGTTACCGGATCATCCAACAGTATATGCCTATACGCGTACATTAAACGATGAACAGGTGCTGATCATCACGAACTTATCTGACAATGTAGTGGAACTCAATGAGAATGATTGTAATCTATCCGCTGTTACGTTATGTCTTGCTAACTATGCGGATTGTGAGAATAGATTGTCCCTGCGTCCTTATGAAGCAAGAGTATATCAAATAGAAGCATAGCATTTTAACTAGGAGGTTAATACGAATGAATAATCAACCAAATACATCTATATTGAATGAAATGAAAATATTCGTACCCATCGAAGCTAATCGCGCAGTCTCTTTCACGAATAAGGAGGCAGCCTATTACTTTACGCAATCTCATGAGACCAATCATGTGGAACATGCTTTCTTTGAGGGAATGAATATTGCTAAGAATAGAATTTTTGGTGGGTACACGCTATTTACAGGCGATACTATGCTGGATAATCGAAATTCTGAAGTCTGGGTATACCCTTATAAGATGATTCGTACGCATAAAGGTCTAACGGAAGAGCTTTGGATGTTTGATTATAAGAATATAATAGAAATTAATCTTGCCGGTGCAGAACAAGCCATCGGAATTTCCTTAAAGGGAGAAAATGTTGAATATTTGAACCAACAAGATGATATCGCCTTCTTTCGCTCCATGGGGGGAGATTGGATCATTGCTGTAAGTTCAAAAAACAGCCAGCCATTGCAGCTTGAACATCAAATCCTGTATACCGATTCTGCTGCTGGTGGATTTTATATTGCTGTGGGCAAGACGACAGATGAAGCAGTAGCCTTGATTCATGATACGAGACACAATAGTATGAGTCTGAAAAATGAACGGTTTAAGCGTATGGAAGATTTCTTGCACCAAAATGCATATATAACAAGTGATAATGACACGCTTACCTTGGCATTGAATTGGATGAGTATCACCATGGACCAATTGGTGACTCGACAACAGGGTGATGGTATTTATGCTGGGTTACCTTGGTTTAATGAATACTGGGGACGGGACCAATTCATTTCACTTCCAGGAGCAACGTTAGTTACGGGACAATTCGAGACCGCCAGAAATATCTTGCTGTCATTTGCAGAATTTCAGAACACGGACGAAGATTCTAAATATTTCGGCAGAGTGCCCAATATTCTTGCTCCTGAGAATATTGACTACCACACAACCGACGGTACACCACGCTTAATTATCCAATTGCAGGATTATGTTAAATATTCAGGAGACACTGCAATCATAGGAGAGCTTTACTCTACTGTACAAAACAGTATAGAGGGCTCCATTAAGTACTGGGTTGATGATAAGGGATACCTTATGCACGCAGATAATGAAACATGGATGGATGCCCGGGATGCCAATCTGGAATCTTACTCTCCAAGAGATACCCGTGCCAATGACATTCAAGCACTTTGGTATAATCAGCTACGGGCGGGTGTATACTTTGCTGAATATATGAATGATGCGGTAAATGTTGCTAAATGGAACGGCATTGCCGAAAGATTGAAAAGTAATTTTGAGATCGATTTCCGGGATCAAAGTCATCCATATTTGGCAGATCGATTGAATGCAGAAGACCAACCGGAATTCTCTCTGCGACCGAATCAATTATTTGCTTTTGAAATGTTTGAAGACCCTGACTTTAAATGTAAAGCGACTCGTACGGCATGGGAAGAACTAGTATATCCATGGGGTGTAGCTTCTCTGGACAGAAATCATCCTTTTTTCCATCCGTTTCATTTAACACATCATTACCCGAAAGACGAAGCTTATCATAATGGTACGGTTTGGACCTGGCTGAATGGTATTGCCATGCAGCGTATGATTGAAGTTGGGCAAATCGATACCGCCTATAAGCTTTTCAAGAACATGAACTGGCAAGCCTTGACTCTAGGTGTCGTTGGTGGACTGTGCGAGAATATGGACGCATATCCTCAAGAAGGTCAGGACTGGGCAAAACTTACTGGAGCGTATTTACAAGCTTGGTCCAATGCCGAGCAGTTACGTGTGTGGTACCAGTACTTTTTAGGCATCCGGCCAGATTTGATCAATCATACACTCACGATAGCTCCTAGAATTCCTGAAGAGTTAAAAGTGTTGGATTATCATGTGAAGGTTGGAAAGGGACAGATTGAAGCAAGCTACGCAAGCGAACCCGAAAGAACTTACCGTTATACCTTTAATGACATTGCCATCCAAGCTGTGATTGACATATCACCGTTCGAGATTGTACAGATTGATGTTGAATCTGATTCAGAATTAATCGTATGCCAGACAGAAGATAGCTTAACGCTTACGCTACGGGATGCAAATCGTAATGTTGTTAAGGAGATTCATGTATCCAAATCTACATCACGTGCCCAGCAAGATGAGCGCAATAATCAATGGCTAGCAGATGTCGATTTCGCGACGCCAATGGGTTTAGAGAATCATCCGGTTATTAAGCTGTAAACAAGAAGAAACGGCTACATGCCCCTTAAGATACGGGTATCCGTCTCTTTGGAAATATAAGAAATAAAGGCGACCTTTCATTCAGAATTGAATGGGAAATCGCCTTTTTTCTTTTTTAGTTACTTTTACTTTTGGTAATGGCGAACAGGATACCTTTCCTCCCTGAGGTCGTTATTTAGAGGTATAAGAGGAATTTATATAATGTTTACATATTTTTCTTGACGCTTACAACCATTTAGTGCTAATTTATATAATAATTCATATCGGCATAGTTGTAATTAGAAAGGGGAGATGACCTTGTCACACACGGGAACTTCCATGTTAGAAATTAACCATATCCATGTATCTTATGAGGACAATAAAAGCATCATTAGCGATGTACATCTAACGGTTAATCAAGGTGAATTTATCAGTATTATCGGTAAAAGTGGTTGCGGCAAAAGCTCTCTGCTCAACGTGATTGCCGGGTACATACAACCGAAGCAAGGAAACATTGTTATTAATGGCCGGCAGGTGAGCAAGCCAGGACCAGATCGGGGATTTGTATTTCAGGATTTAGCTTTATTCCCTTGGCTCAGCGTACTGGACAATGTTGCTTTTGGATTACGAATGGCTGGAATTAGTAAAAAGGAAAGAGTGGAGCGTAGCAAGGAAGCCATTCAGATGGTTGGACTTACTGGGTTTGAGCATAAAAGCATTGCAGACCTGTCTGGCGGGATGAAGCAGCGAGTAGCGATAGCTCGAACATTGGTAACTAAACCAAGTATTCTTCTGATGGATGAGCCGTTCAGTGCTTTGGACGAACAGACGAGGGAATCCCTTCAAGAGGAATTGCTCCGTATCCAGAAGGAGACGGGAATGACCGTTATTTTGGTTACCCACAGCATTGATGAGGCGATATATTTATCGGATCGAGTTGTGGTGTTTGATGATCACGGGCAAGTTCATAACATTGTGAATATTGGTTTGGGAAGACCAAGAATCCCGGAAATTAGGGTGTCATCGTATTTTAATGAATATAAGAAGCAGTTAATGAAGGATTTAAGATATGATTTTCAAATCTACTACGAGTCAGAAGGCTCTGGGATATAAAGAAGGGGATTGTAACCATGAAAAAGAGATCAGGATACGCCAAATTGCTCAGTATGGTAGGAAGTCTTGTGCTGGTAGCGGCACTTACCGCTGGATGCGGAAGCTCAAGCAGTAACAATCAGTCCGAAGCATCAGCAGATCAAGGTAAGGATGGAGCGCAAACGGGGCAAGTACAGGAGATCAAGGTCGGATATGTGAATCTGATCGCGGCTGCACCAGCTATTGTTGCCAAAGAGAAGAAGTTGCTCGATAAACAGGGATTAAAGGCGGAGTTCTTTTCCTTTAAGAATGGCCCGGATTTGTACAAGGCGCTATCCTCAGGGAAGTTGGACATAGCATATGCGGGCATGCCGGCAGCCGTCAACTGGGGCTCACGTGGAGCAGAGTTCACAATCATTGCTAAAGTGGATCAAGGGAAAAATGGACTGTTCACGAAAGAAACATCTGGTATAACACAAGTGGCTGACCTTAAGGGAAAAAAGCTTGGCAACCTTGTTAAAGGTAGCGGCGTAGATTATCTAATCCGTGCTGTATTACTTCCAGAAGGACAGCTGAACGATCAATCCGTCACATTAGTACAAATGGAGACGCCTAACATGGAGACTGCGATTACAAACGGAACAATTGATGCGGCAGTGGCCGGTGAGCCGTTCCTGACCTTTGCAGAGCTACGGGGACTCAAGGTCGTGCAGGAGCTTCCAGACCCGGCGTTTGTCGTGCTTGGTTCGAATGCGTTCCTAAAGGAACAACCCGAGGCTGTGAAGAAATTCATTCAAGGTCATATTGCTTCGATCGATGATTTGAATCACAACGTGAACGAAAATGCCGAGGCGTTGGCCAAAGCATTTAACGTGCCGGAAATTAAAGGAACGGATAAAACGTACACTCCGACTGAGGTAATCACGCAAGCTTTGAAACGGAACAAGTTCGAATATAAATTTAGCGATGAGGACCTGAAATATTACCAAGAGGTGGCAGATAATAGCTTAACCATTAAATCCATCGAAAAACAGCTCGATGTATCTACGATCATCGATACAACTTGGGTTAAATAACCGGGCCTACGAAGGCAGGGGGAAAATCATGAAAAAATTTCATTTCGGCATACTTGCCATCCCTTTTATCATCATTGTATGGATGTTGGTTGCAAGGAATTATCCTCCAATAATATTTCCGGGGCCTTGGAGTACCTGGCTTGAGCTTAAGAAACAGCTCATTTCCCCAGATTATTACCACCACATCGGGCTCAGTCTTTACCGATTATTCTCCGGGTTTGCAATTGCGGCCGTTTCTGCATTCGTGTTAGGACTGCTAGCGGGTATAAGCAAAGCATTTCGGCAATTTTTATCTCCGATGACCATGCTGTTTCAGGCAACGCCGCCAATGGCATGGGCTCCATTGCTTATTTTGATGCTGGATTTGGGGAATGCACCGATGATAGCTGTCATTGTGATAGCTGCATTTTTTCCAATACTCGTCAATGTAACCCAAGGAATGGAACGAATCAAAATAACGCACATTCGAGCTGCTCAGACGCTTGGTGCTAATCGCCTTCAGTTGGCATGGCATGTGTATCTACCTGAGGTCATGCCGGCAGCGTTCACTGGTATAGTAGTAGGATTCGGAATCGCGTGGCGTTCACTTGTTGCAGCAGAGATGATCGGTGGAAGTGCAGGTATCGGATGGCTTATCTCTTCAAGCGGACAAATCGGCAATTCCCCGTTAGTCATGGTGGGGATCATCACAATTGGTATATTGGCCATGGTGTTTGAATTTGCTTTGTTGTATCCGTTGAAGAAACGGTTTGCATCATGGGCGCTTAAGGGATAATACAACCCATAAGGAGGGTACCTTTATGAAAATTTATTTGGAGCGCGTGAAACGGTTTTTACATGTGGCACATGCGCAGAATCGCACGGTAACCGTCGATCAAAGCGTGGAGCGCGGAGGCGAGGATTTAGGATTCCGTCCGACCGAGTTATGGCTCATAGGATTGTCGTCGTGCTCGGTAATGACATTACTTCGCTATGCGGAGCAGCATGCTTTACCGCTCACTGATGTATCCGTTACTGCGGAAGATACGGTAGATCAGAATGGGGATATTTCTGCGATAGACTTTAGAGTCACTTTCACAGGAGAACTAACGACTAAACAGAAAGTAACCCTTTTGCAGCATGTGAAGAACAATTGCAAGGTTCTGCGTACGGTAGGTCCTCATATCACGATCAGCTATAACGAGTCTGACCCAACGGATGCGCCTATGGCCGTTAGCAGTTGTACACTAGAAGGCGGTAATTGCTGTACATAATGAAATATATCCACGAAGCGGGTCCTATATGGGACCCGTTTTTGTTTGTAGCAACTTGTGGATATGATGTGGTAGCACCGATTAATCTGGTAATTGAATAAATGTCTTGAAATTGATAATCATTATCAATTATAATCATTACTGTACAAATCAATTATAGATATTCTTTTTTCGTATGTTGCGAAATCCCTAGGATTGAGTACAGGGGGAGATCGATACCTACTTATTTTTTATTTTCAGAGAAAGGTGAATTACTATGACTGTTAACTCATTAATAGAAGGGACTATATCGGAGATTTGCTGTAATGAGCGGAACATTACGATATATTTACCCAAGGAATACGATCTTCTGCCACATCATGACTTTCCGATCATATTGTTGCAGGACGGAGATTTTCTATTTAAGGATAGTCTAATATTCATTGAAGAGAATGTTCGAAAGGGAATTGCAGCTCCTATTATCCTTGCAGGTATCTACTCCGAGCGACGAAACGATGAATATACACCATGGCCTCAACCAGCTTTAGCAGACAAATATCCCCCCTTCGCTGGAGAAGGTGACGCTTACTTACATACAATAGAACATGAAATCCTCCCATGGATTAGGACACATTATCGAATATCGACGGATCCTAATGATCGAGCGATAGGTGGTGCTTCCTTAGGAGGGCTAATCTCGATCTACGCGATGTATAAAAAGAATACGCTGTTTAAAAAGTTCATGCTTCTATCGAGCTCACTTTGGTATGAGGGATTTATTGAATTCATGCGTTCAGATCAACTAGATCCTACCTTGCAAGCGTATATGTATATTGGTGATATGGAAGGTATAACTAAGACTAATATTCAAAGACATATGATCACAAGTAATAACATTGGCTATGATATCTTGTATGAAAAACTAGAGTCACCATCTAAGCAAATTCGCTTCGAGAGTGATCCTGAGGGGACACATGAGGATTCTTATTTCATTTTGTATTGTATTCGGGGATTGTCCTTTTTATTTCCGGGATAAAAACAGTGACACAGTTTGTTCACATTATTTGGTTGATAATGATAATCAATATCGTTAGAATTACAATATCAACTATTAAGGGGAGAGAATTAAAGTGAAAAAATTATTCGTTTTATCTACGACCGTACTACTAGCTATGAGTCTAGCTGCATGTAGTGATTCTAGTAAGGAAACTGTAGTTGCACCATTGGATTCATCGACAACAGCAAAAGAAGATAAGGTTGAACCGGCAGCAGAAGTTACGGCTACAGAACAAACAATTACATATATTGGAAAAGAATATACTTTACCAGCGCAAGTGAACAATATTGTGGCGGCAAGTCTGGAGTCCATGGAAGATGCAGCAATCCTTGGGATCAAACCAACCGGTGTACTGTCAATTGGTGATGCTATTCCTAAATATCTTGAGAATGAGCTAGCTGGAGCTGCACTTGTTGGTGACAAACGTACACCTAACAATGAGGCAATTTTAGCTTTGAATCCGGACGTGATACTGGGTACATCTAAATTTGGTGACGAAGTTGCTGAGGCATTGAATAAAATTCAAACGATGATTCCTTATTCTCATATTTCAACGAATTGGAAAGAAAACCTTACGCTTCTTGGTCAGTTAACAGGGAAAGAGTCTGAAGCTTCCAAGATTATTACCGATTATGATGCCAAGGCTGCTGAGGCAAAACTTAAAATCAGCGAATCTATAAAGGATAAAACAATACTTGTGCTTCGTATCCGTGCAGGTTCTATCAATGCCTACCCTGCAACAGTATATTTGAACCCTGTTATTTATGAAGATCTGGGTGTGACCGCACCTGCTATTCTCACAGGAACAGATGCACAAGCCGAGCTTTCAATAGAAGCACTGGCTGAGGTAAACCCAGACTATATCTTCCTACAGTATGAAACATCTGAAAATACAGATGCCCCTGCTGCTCTGGATGAACTGTTGAATAATCCAATCTTCAAAAGCATTGAAGCGGCTAAGAATAACCATGTGTTCGTAAATGTGGTTGATCCACTAGCGCAAGGCGGAACAGCTTGGTCAAAGGTGAAGTTTTTGGAAGCAGCGATTGAAAATCTATTGAAATAAGGTGCGTACGATGGAGGCGAAGAAAACAAACAAGATACCGACACTAATCATGGTTACTTCTCCTTTCTTCATTCTCCTCGCCATCGTAATATCAATCCTTTACGGTACAAAGGACATTTCAGCACTTACTGCTTGGCAAGCGATAACGCAGTTCGATGAAGGTAATGTGGATCATAACATTATTGTATCTTCACGAATTCCGCGTGTCGTTGCCGCCTTGCTAGTGGGTGCTTTTTTAGCGGTGGCAGGAGCGGTTATGCAAGGAGTAACTAGAAATTATTTAGCTTCACCTTCTATTATGGGGGTTAATGATGGCTCAGCATTTATCGTTACACTAGCTATCGTCTTTTTTCCTGGTATATCTAATTACCAGATGATCCTACTATCCATGTTAGGCTCAGCACTTGGAGCTGGCTTAGTATTTGGTCTTGGCTCGCTTGTTAGAAATGGTTTGTCTCCCGTTAGACTAGCTATTATCGGTACTGTCATTGGTACTTTCTTAAGTAGTATAGCTTCTGCTATTGCTATGTATTTCCAAGTTTCGCAAACAATCAGTATTTGGTACAATTCCAAAATTCATGCTGTACAGCCAGATATGTTACGGCTTGCGATTCCGTTTGGTATTGTAGGATTATTATTGGCATTACTCTCTTCCAAGTCGATTACGGTAGCTTCTCTAGGGGAGGATATTGCCGTTGGATTAGGACAACGAACGAAATGGGTGAAAGCCTTAAGTATACTATCAGTCGTATTTCTAACAGGTACATCGGTGGCCCTCGTAGGGAAAATCGCATTTGTCGGACTTGTTATCCCTCATATTACTAGATTTATTGTTGGAGTTGACTATCGATATATCATTCCTTGCGCAGCGATGATTGGTGCCGTCTTTCTTGCCTTCTGTGACATCGTTAGCCGATTTATCAATTTCCCGTTTGAAACACCAATCGGAGTTGTCACTGCAATCATCGGTGTGCCCTTCTTTCTCTATCTAATTCGTAAGAAAGGAGGGAGACAGAGTGCGTAGATTTCTACTAACTTTAGCTACGATCCTTCTGCTAACGTGTGTGGCATTTTATTTCCATATAACGAATGGATCCTTCGATATGAGTGTATGGGAAGTACTTCAAACCTTACTTCGGATCGAACCCAATCCAAAGTATGACCTCGTTATTTTTCAATTCCGTCTTCCTCGTATCGTTATTGCGATGCTTGTTGGAATTGGGCTTGGTATTGCAGGAACGGTTTTGCAAGGGGTAACGAGAAATGGTCTTGCTGATCCAGGGATTCTAGGTATTAATGCCGGAGCTGGGGCTTCGATTGTTCTATTTATGTTTTTCTTTCAAATGACAGCAAAGCATGCGACAGGTGGTAGTTGGTCATCCATTATGATGATGCCTCTCTTCGGCTTTGTTGGTGGTGCGCTTGCAGCAGTACTCATTCTTATTTTTTCTAGAAAAAATGGTCGGACGGATATGCAACGATTGATCTTAACTGGGATTGCGATTAATAGTGGATTTGGTGCGTTATCTATGTATCTTTCATTAAAGATGAATCCACAAGATTTCGAGATGGCCTCAGTATGGATGGCAGGTAGTATATATAACGCCAACTGGACGTTCGTCTTATCGATGCTACCTTGGATCGTTCTATTAAGCATAGTTATTTATCATAAGGCACACTTACTGGATTATTTACAGCTTGAAGAGAGTAGTGTTAAAAGCCTTGGAATCGCAATTGAAAAGGAAAAAATCATTTTACTATTAGCTAGTGTAGGATTGGTTAGTGCTTGTGTATCGGTATCTGGGAGCATAGGTTTTGTCGGACTAATGGCACCACATATCGCTAGAAGTCTTGTTGGTCTTCGCCACCGATTCATCATGCCTACAAGTGCTGCAGTTGGTATGTTGCTATTAGTATTCTCAGACTATATTAGCAAAACAGTGTTCGAACCATCAGAATTACCAGTCGGAATTGTCGTATCGATTATTGGTATACCTTACTTTTTATACTTGCTAATCAAATCAAAGGCTTAAGGAGTGGAGAATAAGTGCAAAAAGTATCAGAACTAATTCTCTCGCACACGGATCATATTCAGTTCACGTCAGAGAAAGTAAATTATACCTATGATATTCGGGTGTTCGTTCCAGAGGGAGAGATTCCACCAGGAGGGTATTCGGTTTATTATGTTCTTGATGGTAACTCCTATTTTCAAATCGCACGAGATGTTGTAAAACTTCAATCGCGAAATGCTCCCAAAACACATATCGATCCAGCGATCGTAATTGGAATTGGTCATCAGGAATCAGACTGTTCTCAGAAAAGATTTCATGATTTCACAGCGATTTCGAAGGAATATATTTATCCACCTCGATTAAAGGGAAAGGGAGGTGATCTTGGTTCGCATGGGGGAGCAGAGAACTTCCTCGCCTTTGTCGAAGAGGAATTAAAGCCTTACGTCAAAATGCATTATCCAATCGATGCCTCAAAACAATGCCTGTTCGGTCACTCCTTGGCGGGCTATTTCACACTATGGGTGAAATTCACAAGACCAGAGTTATTCCAAGCTTACCTTAGTTCTAGCCCATCCGTGTGGTGGAACGATCATGAACTGCTGATGTATGCACAGAAATATGCCGTGAATACGACTGTTGCTATTGATAACAATGTACTTATCACTGTTGGAGGAGAAGAAGGATTTATGGTTGAGGATGCAGAGAAGCTGACGCAGGTACTGCAAAAGCATCAACGACCTGTAGAAATGTACACGGCTCTCGAAGAAAACCATTCCTCAGTGGTCCCTTCCGTTATGAGTAGAATGTTCCGATTTGGTTGTTCTCAGGTGAAGGAAGAGTAAAAAGCGCGTGCCGATATTACATCGGTACGCGCTTTTAAATGTAGATTCAATCCTCACTACGCTTAATAAATTCAAGAAACTCTACAATGATTTGAGATATCGCATCTTCTTGAGGCATATGGATAAACTTGCTTAAACGAAGAAAGTCACCTTTAAACAGTTCTATGAGTTCCAACATGGACTCAGGATCATCTTGCCTTGCCGAACGCAGTAAGTCTAGGAATTCGCTGTCTGTGATAGTTTGTGTATCATTTTTCTCTTCCATTTGTTCACCGCCTGTTGACTCATTTGTAGTTGACGAGCGACTTCCGATTCTGTCTGATCTTGGATGTAGAGTTTATAAAGGATGATCTTTCCATAGGGTGGTAAGGGTTCTATGAGCTGCTGAATCAATAATTTATTATCAATAGAAGTGGTAAAGTTTACTGCAGCAGGTTCGACTCCATAGAATGAACATTCCCGGTTTTTAATGATTTTGGCTCGATATTGTAATCGCCATCCAATACGATAAACCTCCGTTTTATAACGCTCATATACACTCTGTTGTGCCTCCAAAAAAACCTCTCCCTTCTATACGTTTTATATCAATTTATGTATAGGGAAATTTGAAACGTATTTCTACAACTAAAACAAGAACAAGTGTTCCTATTTTATTATACCATTTATTTGTAAGTTTTGGTTGTGAAATTAATAAATAGATTGCCTATCAAGTAAATAACGGAAGAAGGGAGTGAGTAATGATGCAGATCACGGACTTGATTTCATTAGTAACTAATGTTGGATTCCCGGTGACACTATGTTTTATTCTTATTCGCTATGTCTTACAGACGATCGGAGAGAAGTTGGACAAGTTAGATATTTCTCTGAATCAACTGGCAGAGACAATTCAATCTATTGAGCGTGCAGAAAAGAAGGAAAGTAAATAAGGCAATAAAAGAAATTTTTATTGCCGGTTGTTTTTTTAAATCGTGAATTACCTATATAAGTGAAGGCACAAACATAAAGAGTAGTAGAGACTTATGTGGCCTATCACGAATGTAGGAGTTGTTGATAATGAAAAAAGTTCTATATGTACCACTAGACGACCGCCCAGTTAATTTGGATGATGTCATTGTACAGGGGAGATCGGCCGGAATTGAAGTCATTACGCCGAGTATTAACGATATTAAGAACCGCTTAGACTCACAAAAAAAAACTTCAGGATCTACGTTACTAGGAACCAGTTCACCCAGCTTTGGAAAAACGTCGAACATTCGGCAATTCATTCTGAATAACGCGTCCTCTGTGGATGGCTTCATTATCTCGACTGATATGCTCGCTTATGGGGGATTAATTGGTAGCAGACGTCTTCGCACAAACGATGAAGGGACATATCCGAACTACGATGCTTCCACGACAAATTTGTTAGACGTTATTCGTGAAGTCAAGCAATGTTATCCGAGCAAGCCAGTCTATGTTCTGGATACCGTTATGCGACTGGCTACATCAGCGTATGTTGAGGGGCAAGATTATGATGCGTATACGGAGTCGCGAAGTTTCAGCCAACAGCCACGACAAAGCTTCACTGATTTCACCGACATCCTTAACGGTTATAATACGAAACCGGACAACACTACTTTTGGGGATACGGTCTATTTCAACAAGGAGCAATATTATAACGCACGACGCCATAAATTTAAGTCGAACTATTATATCCTAGATCAACTTGCCCGGTTGGGTTATATTGACTTCCTTGCGATTGGTGTCGATGATTCCTCTACCCAAGGGGTGCAGGCGAACGAAATTACTTTTATTGAAGGGCGCATCAACGAGTGGCTAGGTGGCGGTAAGGAAGGTCAGAATCCAGATCGAG
This sequence comes from Paenibacillus glacialis, assembly GCF_001637205.1. GTDB lineage: Bacteria > Bacillota > Bacilli > Paenibacillales > Paenibacillaceae > Paenibacillus_AQ > Paenibacillus_AQ glacialis. The sequence goes on along the minus strand of NZ_LVJH01000074.1, from coordinate 150,742 downwards.
CCATTATTCTTCCTGACGCAGATGGGTTAGGACATTCGCTCATGGCTCGCATGGCGAACCAATTGTATCGTGGGGGTGCAAAGCTACGCTATATGGTGCAATACTATGGGCCTCATGGTTCAACGATCATTAACACATACGAGTATATGACCGTACATCAAAATATTCAGCGTCACGTTGAAATGATCGGGGGACAATTTGTCACGAGTGGCTCGTATGACCTTGAGATCGTTGCTATTACGGATGCAAATCAAGTATCTAGTTCGGTGAGTCGTATTCAATCTAATAGTAACGCCCGCATCCCGACGATCGTCATTGATTTTGTGGCTAAAGGTGCAGCTAATGCGACGGTAACTGAGGCATTACTCAGCTGTCCATTCACCGGAGGCCTTCTAGGATATAGTGGGTGGAATACCGCAGGGAACAAAATCGGGATTGCACTCGGAATGGGGCAGGCACGTTACGCGTATCTAGTAACTGAAACGCATCCCGTAGCCCTTCATAAGGCAGTGAACGCGCATGGATCGCTTCTGTTCAAACGTTTCTTGAAAGATTACTACTATAAATCTGTAGCCATTGCCGAAATTCGGACTTATTCCAGAAATCATACACTTTACACGAACGTTCTTTACCCTGATCAAAATATGGGATTATTCAACTCAACGAGTGACTACAACCATATGAATATCCTTTTGCGAGATCGGATGCAGACATACATGAACACCCTTGCAGGTAAAAATGCTTTTATGATCGGCTCTACAAGTGCAGCAAGCAATGTACGTGAAATTAGCGGGTCAACGTGGTCTTTTTCAGAATATATGAGTGCTTCGCTTGCGTATGCAAATCCTGATTTTATGTGGGAACGTGTTTTTGAAATCACTTTAAATCCTAAAGTAATGTTAGAATGATGTGTTTCTTTTTAAATGAGCAGTGTTCTGAGAAAAATCCATGTTGTTTTTAATTAAATATGTGAAGTATCTAAGGAAGGCTTGTATGGACCTCAAGATAGAATACTGGGCTAAAGAGACTATAAATGAGTAGTATTTGATAAAAAAAAGTCTAACTTGTACTATGTTTTCAATATCAAGGGGCTTCAGATAGTCGAAAGAGTAACCTAAAATTAAAACTAAATGACTAAACAGATTTGTGAAATCACGGTCGATATAATAGGTATGGGAAAAATGAAGGAGAAAAGCAAACCTCAGATCAGCTAGCGGCAGAGTTAAATCAAGTCAAGGGGTTCACAAAGGACAACTCGAAGCAACGTTACAATATACGAATCTAAGTGATCGGTATAGTGTGAGCAAGTTGGTATGTAATGAGGTTAAAAAAGAAGGTGTAAATATAGAGAAGCTTAAGCAAGCAGTAGCATTTGCTGATCAGATTACGGACGCAGTGGCTTATGTAGATCCGAGCATGAATCATCAAACATCCAGATGGGCACAGTTCAGTGCTTTTAAAGGAGACGCGCATCGAATCATTGTTGATGAAAAGGCAAGTCAAGTAGAAGTGGATCAAGCTCTCTGGTTGTTGATCTACGGTATTACAGAACTCGGACAAAAATATGTATTGGGTGGAGCGCCAGTCATGTTCTAATCGGTTTATCTCCAAGGTTCAGCTCCGCTAGATAACAAAACAAAAAAACGGCATCTCTGCCGTTTTTTTGTTTTGTTGTGAGAAGTTATACTAATATTGTTGATTTCGACATCGTTCGTTGTTTCATGAGAATTTTGTGAGCACCTTTTGATAGAATATGACGAATGTGTTTCTTGATGAAAGGGAGTGGACATCGTGTATCCAATAACAAACAGGATAACAAAAAAAGTGGTTGAATAAAATGGTCTCAATAGGGGTGGTGTTATGCCTATTGCTCTCATATGGAGGGACAGCATTTGCTGAAACGACGAATGTTGGAGCTCGAGACAAGGGTGTCAAACAGCCTTCTGATGTGGTGAGCGTTGATGTGAAGTGTCCAGCAACCGCATCTATACATATGCCTAACAACGGGGCTGTTTTACCTCGTACTTGGACGCAGGTTGGTGGAGGCAGTGTGAATCAACTCGGTTATGAAGCAACCTCACCTGATCTTATTGCGATTAACGAAGAAATATATGCAGCATGGGCAGAAAAAAACGAACAAAATGTCAGTCAAATTTACGTTAAGAAATGGAATGTCAGCACACAAAATTGGGCATTGGTCGAAAGACAATTCTCTAAACGTGAATCCCTATGAAAATGCCAATAAGCCAAAATTGATGTCAAATTTCAGTAGCGGCTACTTTAAAGTTGATCATAAAGATAATATACTAACTAATAACCTCCCTCATTAGGGAGTTATTAGATGATAGTAACAGAATGCATTTGAAAGGAAGTATAGCTATGACGACAGCTCCGAATAAACATAATCTTTATCCAAATGAGAATATTAGAACCGTTTGTTACATTAAGAACTTACCAAGCAGGCCAAATGTTGAGATTGGCGATTATACATATTACAGTGACAATTCCAACTCACCAGAGAACTTCTATGATCATATTCAGCATCATTATGAGTTTCTAGGTGATAAGCTGATTATTGGAAAGTTCTGCGCGATCGCCGAAGGGGTTACTTTTATTATGAACGGTGCTAATCATCGGATGGATGGGTTTACAACATATCCGTTCAATATTTTTGCAGGAGGTTGGGAGAAGGTCACTCCAATGTTAGAAGAGTTGCCTTTCAAAGGCGATACGTTGATTGGCAATGATGTTTGGCTGGGACAGAATGTCACGATTATGCCGGGAGTAACCATTGGGGATGGTGCTATTGTTGCTACGAACTCAACGGTTGTAAGGAACGTTGAACCCTATACCATTGTTGGTGGCAATCCTGCGAGTGTTATTAAAAAACGTTTCAGTGATGAAATGATTACACTTTTGTTGGAGCTTCAATGGTGGAATTGGGATGAGAACAAGTTATTTGATCATCTCGAGCAATTAGTATCCGTTAACGATATTGCCACATTAAAGATGCTATTAAATGATTAATAGGAAACCATCCTGCTTTCGTTTGACAACTACCTTGAACTTATTTTAACGTTAGTAAAATAGAATAAGACTCCCACATATGGGAGAGAATTTGTATTCACTAAACCTATCAGTACAGATTGGAGTCATTCAATTGTATCGCAATTTGGAAGATTGTATTATCGACTTAGAGAAAAATGGGCATTTGGTTCGTATTCGAGAAGAAGTGGATCCTTACCTTGAAATGGCTGCGATTCATATGAAAGTATATGAGGCTGGCGGTCCTGCGTTGTTATTTGAAAATGTAAAAAGTTCGAAGTTCCGAGCGGCTTCCAACTTGTTTGGTACAATAGAGCGCAGCAAGTTTATCTTCCGAAATACCTGGGCATCTGTACAGAATGTAATGGCTCTGCGCGACGATCCTATGAAAGCGTTGAAACAACCTTTTAGAAATATCGGAAATGGATTTGCGGCAATGAAAGCTCTACCTTTGAAAAAGTTTGGGAGTCTTCCGGTAACTGCACAGGAAATTCAAATATCCGATCTTCCACACATCCAACACTGGCCAATGGACGGTGGTGCTTTTATCACATTGCCACAAGTATATTCAGAAGATCCGGAGAAGCCTGGAATTATGAATTCTAATTTAGGTATGTACCGTGTTCAACTGAGTGGTAATGAATATGAAAAGAATAAAGAAATTGGTTTACATTATCAGATTCACCGTGGAATAGGCGTACATCAAGCTAAGGCGAATAAGCTAGGAACGCCTTTGAAAGTGAGTTGTTTTGTAGGAGGTCCTCCCGCGCACACGTTGTCAGCGATCATGCCCTTACCAGAAGGTCTGAGTGAGATGACGGTTGCTGGACTGCTTGCAGGACGGAATTTTCGTTACAGCTATGTTGATGGTTACTGTATCAGTAACGATGCTGATTTTGTAATAACGGGAGAAATTCATCCTGGCGACACGAAACCTGAGGGTCCTTTTGGAGATCATTTGGGTTATTACAGTCTTACCCATCCTTTTCCAGTAATGAAAGTAAATAAAGTGTATGCTAAACCTAATGCCATCTGGCCATTTACCGTTGTGGGTCGTCCACCGCAAGAAGATACTGCCTTTGGTGAACTCATTCATGAGTTAACGGGTGACGCGATCAAACAAGAAATTCCAGGTGTCAAAGAAGTACATGCTGTCGATGCGGCTGGTGTACATCCGTTGCTGTTTGCCATAGGCAGTGAGCGATATACCCCTTACCAGAAAGTGAAACAGCCGACTGAGATACTCACGATAGCCAATCGTATATTAGGTACAGGTCAATTGAGCCTAGCGAAGTATTTATTTATAACGGCTGAAGAAAATCAACCCGTAGACTCGCATCATGAAGTGAATTTTTTAACGTATATTTTGGAACGGATTGATCTTAATCGAGATATTCATTTCTATACTAATACGACCATTGATACGCTTGATTATTCAGGTACGGGTTTAAATAGTGGTAGCAAAGTGGTATTCGCAGCTTATGGAGATAAAAAGAGAGATTTATGCAGAGAAGTTCCCGATGCGTTAAAAGAAATCCGTGGATTCGAAAATGCACAATTAGTGATGCCAGGGATTGTAGTGATTCAAGGGTCTAAATTCATCGATTATAGTCAAGCACAACAAGAGTTACAAGGTTTATCGGATGCTATTCAAGCCAAGGGATCAATCTCATCTTGTCCGATGATTATTCTGAGTGACGACAGCTCATTCATAAGTGCGACAATTCAGAATTTCCTGTGGGTTACATTCACGCGTAGCAACCCTTCCCATGACATTTATGGTGTGAATAGTCGCTATGAGAACAAGCATTGGGCTTGTGATAATGTGATTATTGATGCACGTACCAAGCCTCATCAAGCACCTCCATTAATAGCCGATCCAACGGTAGCAAAAAACATCGAGCGATTATTTGTTAAAGGAGCTAGCTTGGGCGGTTTAAAGATAGAATGAAAAGGGTATAACAGCGGGAGAGACGTTCCAAGTGATTGTTGGTTCTTTACAACTATTTGCAAGATGAAACGGCAGAGATGCCGTTTTTTTGTTTGCGCCTAATCCGAATGAAAGCTGTGCAATGATTCGAAATATTTATCTTTGGGGACGAATTGTAACAGTTGTTTATTTGTAAAAAAGGACTATACAATTCAGAGAATTAAATGCCGATATAAGAGAGTATCACATATCTGAAATATCACAAATTAAATACTTCATAGAATGACTAGGAGGCATATAATGAAAAAGAAAAGTTTAATATTTAAATCAAGCATTGTGTTATCGTTGTTGTTTTTTTTACTCGGGAGTACGATGGCTTATATTTCTTTCGAACGCTTACGAATGCAGCAAGATGAGGAATTGTCGACGATGGAATGGACATTACACAATTTGATGGTTCAGAATATTCCTACGATTGAGAAAGCAAAATCTTTGATCGCTTCAGACAAGCTCTTGAAGGAAGAAAGTATTCAACAATTGCAGCGGCAGTTAGATAGTATGAAAGAAAATCAATTGATAGCGAATAGTTATATTTATATGCCGGATGTGAAGACAAGTGGAGATATTAAAAAGATACAATTACTACTTGGTAACCAAGAATTGTACGACGGGGGTCAGTTACCAGGTACTACCTATGAAGCGAAGGGGGCTTTTGCTTCAGCTTTAGATAAGATGGAGAAAGACGGATATGCATCTTCGGATGTTTATACAGATGAATTAGGGGAATGGGTAAGTGTTGTCAGTGTGATTAACGATGATAATGGGAACAGGATCGCGATATTCGGAGTCGACTTCAACTACGGCGTATTACAGGAAAAGCAAAATTCTCAGCTGAAAATGACGATTATCATTGGAGCAGTTCTTATTATTCTGTTTGTAGCGTTGACCATTTATCTAGTGCGAATTACACTACGCCCTATCAGAAAGTTGTCTGAACTGAGTAGACAGGTAGCAGAGGGAGACCTTTCCGTGAAGATACCTGTTAACAATCAGGATGAGGTTGGAATACTGTCAGATAACTTTAACACGATGATCAGTAATATTCGTCAACTAGTTCTTAACGTACAGACGACATCTTCAAACGTTACAACATCCTCGAGGGCTTTGACGATGAGTGCGGATCAGACTGCAAAGGCATCGGAAGAAATTGCGGATTCTATTCAAGAGGTGGCCACCGGCTCGGAAATACAAATGCAGTCGGCTATGGAAAGCCAAATTGCCATGGAAGAAATGGCTATTGGAATCCAGCGAATTGCGGAGTCCTCATCAAGACTGTCCGAACATGCTAATGAAGTTACAGGAAACGCAGAGCAAGGTAATAAAGTCATTCATCAATCGGTTAATGGAATGGAAGCTATTCATTCGTCGGTATCAGATACCGTGAATATATTGGCTGAGTTGCAGCAGCGTTCTCAAGAAATCGAAAAAATCCTTTCCATTATTACGAATATTGCAAAACAAACAAACTTGCTTGCACTGAATGCTTCTATTGAAGCAGCGAGAGTGGGAGAACACGGGAAAGGGTTCGCTGTTGTCGCAAAAGAAGTTCGGGACCTGGCTGAGTTATCACATAACTCTTCTCAGCAGGTTTCAATTTTGTTAAATGATATCGCTACGAATGTCGATCGTGCTTCGTCAGCTATGAATACAAGCATGAGTCAAGTTACACATGGGATACAATCGGTGTATAAGGCAGGAGAGACGTTCCAAGAGATTGTTGGGGCTCTACATAGCGTCAATGAACAAGTGTATGAAGTATCGGCTGCCTCGGAACAAATGTCCGCTGGAAGCGAGCAGGTAGCTGCTTCACTCGAAGAACTTGCTAGAATAGGCAGAAATGCATCACAAAATTCTCAGAACGTTGCCGCTTCTTCCGAGGAACAAATGGCCATGATGCAAGAGATTTCGAGTTCCGCAACAACCCTTCGTGATATGGCACATGATCTTGAGAAAGAAATCGGAAAGTTTAGATTAGAATAAATAGAGTAGATAATAGCAAGTTGAAACGGCAGAGATGCCGTTTTTTTGCTAGTCAATTCGAAGTGGAGATTGGTACCTTTTTTTAGGTGAAATATTGACGAAACTCCTGTAGCATTGATCAGCAAACAAATATGGGATAGAATGCTTGAAGACCATCTGAATAGATGATGATGTGGGTATCGGTGGATGCGAAGAACAGGGAGGAAGATAGTCATGACTAAAAAGCTATATTACGATTCTACCTATTTGACCGAATGGCAAACAGGCGTCAACAAAACCATGGAAAGAGCAGACGGGTATTATGTCATTCTAGAAGAGACCGCTTTTTATCCGGATGGGGGCGGACAGCCCTGTGATGAAGGTTTTATTAATGGAATTCCTGTGCTTGATGTGATCAGTGAAGGAGATGAAATACTACATAAGCTGGCGCGTCTGCCAGAAGAGACCGAGGTAGTAAATTGCCAGATTAATTGGACCAGAAGATTTGACCATATGCAGCAGCACAGTGGGCAGCATCTGCTCTCGGCAGTGTGCCGTGATCTATATCAGGCAATAACCTTAAGTTTCCATCTGGGTACTGATTCTGCGACTATTGATGTGGAACAACCAGAACTGTCTGCGGATCAACTGACTTGCATCGAAAATGAAGTGAACCGACAAATTTATCTGAACCACAACATCATTAGTTATTTTGTTACGGGGGAAGAAGTAGTTCGCTTACAGCTTGTCAAACAGCCTAAAGTGACAGAAAATATCCGTATTGTTGAAATTAAAGACGTGGAATACAACGCATGCGGAGGGACACATGTCTCGTCAACGGGCGAAATTGGCATGATCAAGTTGATGAAGGCGGACAAGCAGAAGGGGAACACTCGAATTTACTTCAAATGCGGATACCGCGCTTTAGAGGAATTTAATGAAAGCATGCGCATTTTGGGCACTTTGTCTGCCAAATTCAATACGGGTAAAGATGAAATTATTGACCGGGTAGAAAAGTGGGAGAATGAGCAGAGACAGCTTCAGGCCGAGCTGGCTTCTCTTAAGGAGAACAATGATAGTTATGTGGCACAGGAATTGTTATCCAATCGTAAGGGCAGTCTGCTGGCTCATATTTTTGAGGACAAGTCACTTAAAGATTTACAAAACCTAGCGGTTAAGCTGACTGCAGATAGTGATCTGCCGGTACTACTTGCTACTGCTACGGAGAATAAGGTTGTTTTTGCGCATAATGGCAGTTTTGACCCTTCATGTGGGGCGTTCTTCAAAGCAAACTTGGGATCATTCAATGGAAAAGGTGGAGGTAGCGATAAAATGGCACAGGCTGGATTCCCGACCTGGGAGGATGCTTTTACTTTCTATGAATTTACAAGAGAAACACTGAACATCACACATAGTGAGCATTAAAGTTCTAATTGCTGTCTACAAAATCACTAAAGACTGGAAATGGATTGGGGATTATCCCGATCCTTTTCCAGTCTTTTCTCTGCTTGCGGCTTCCGAAATCAGTCACCATGAACTGGAGGAATAGTCGGAAAGTTCTTGTAGTCGGGAATTAAGTTTATGGTTAGTTAGAAACGTGAGTAATAACCTCCCAAACTTGTGGTGGGAGACGATAGATCAAATGGGTTGTAGTTAGGTTTGTGGGGGATTAGAAATTAACTATAATCGATTTGAAGCAAAATAATCAAGGTCCATAATTTTACATATAAAAAATGTGTGCGCTTCCATTGCAGATAAAGCAGGGGGATGTTAAACTTCTAGTCCTAAAGGATAACTATGGAAAGAAGGCAGCTTTGATGAATATAAAGAAATTTTATCATTATCATTTACAACGCAAACTGTTCAATAAAATTTTGGCTATTTACTCATCGATCATCATTATTACGTTGATAGCATCATCAATTACTGTTTATAAGTATTATGAACAAACCATAACCCGCGAACATGTAGATGCCAATCGAGAGGCGCTGGATTACGTAAGTCTGTACATGAATCAGCAATACGAAAGCATTCAATTGGCCATCCAACAAATGTATAGCGATGCATCTTTAAGTGAGGATTTGGCCTATTTCTTGCAACATGATTATGAGGCGTATCTCAAATACCGTTTAAATCGCTATTCAGAAATTGGGAGCTTTCTACCACGCACTTTCGATACTTATTTTAAAAACTATCTGAAGCAGCAAATGGGTGTTGAAAATATCATCTTATACAGTACAGAGAAGGAATTTTATTATTTATATAACAATAATACACGGCAAGTCTACATGAGCGAAATAGATAATGCTGATCAACAAGCGCCCTTACCGAAAAATGGATGGCTCTCGGAAAAAAATAATTCATTTATCAGGAATGAAAGGGGGGATGCTGACAATTTATATACGATGTCTAGGGAAATTAAAGATCCGATTTCATTGAAAACGATTGGTGTGCTCATTATAGATTTTGATTCCAAGTCTATCTCTGAATGGTTAGGATCAAAGCGTACAGAGCAAAATGGGCAACTGCTGGTTCTAACGCCAGTAGGAGATGTCATGTATGACTCGATGAAAGGGTATGGCGGACAGCATTATCCCTATATGGCAGGTCTTTATTCGGACGGCTGGGCTGCACTGGATGAACCATCCAAGGTTTATTTAAATACAACGAATAGCTCAGGTCTTATTGTAGCGGGGATTATTCAAAAGTCACAGATAAATACAGATATGAGTGGTGTACGAAACTGGATTATCGGAATAACGACTACACTTATAATCATAGCAATGGCTTTTACGTACGGTATTATCTTACGTTTTTCTAAAAAAGTAAAGATCATTATTAAAGCAATGAAGCGTTTACAAGAAGGTGATTTAAGCACACGTATTCATCTTCATAGGGAGGATGAATTACAGCTCATTGCCAACAATTTCAACTATATGTGTGAAAGGTTAGAACTGTATATTAATAAAGTGTATATCTCGGAAATTACGCAAAAAAATGCTGAATTGGTTGCTTTTCAATCGCAGATTAATCCGCACTTTTTATATAATACGCTTGAGGTTATTCGAATGAGGGCGATTTCGCAAGGGGCGAAAGATGTAGGCCAGATGATTTACATATTGTCGACATTGTTCCGAAGTATAGTTAAGAAAAGTATGATTGTTACTATCGCCGATGAAATTGAATACTGTAAGCTGTATCTTGAGTTGTTCCAGATTAGACATGAGAATAGGCTCCAAATTGAGTTACAGATAAATGAAGTAGTCATGAATTGCTCTATCGTCAAACTGCTTATTCAACCGATCATTGAGAATTATATTGTTCACGGATTCCGACCTGAGCGTTCCGACAATCTGATTCGAATTGAGGTTGTTGAATCCGATGAGTTAATTCAGATTATTTTAAGTGATAATGGAAAAGGAATTATGCCCAGCAAACTGGCGGAGTTGCAACAAATGCTTCAAGCTAATATAAAAATGGATGCGCTTCCTTCCTCAGTGGGACTGTGTAATGTGAATGAAAGAATTAAAATTTATTATGGAACTGAATATGGATTAGTGATTGCAAGTGAAGTAGATAAAGGAACCACAATCATTTTGAATATACCAGCAGTAAGGGAGATTACGAATCATGCGTAACGTACTTATCGTAGATGACGAACCTTTTATTCTTGAAGGATTACGTTCGGTCATCGAATGGGAAGATTATGGATTAAGAATCGCTGGACAAGCTTGTAATGGAGAAGAAGCTTTAGTATTTTTGCAAAACCATAACGAAGCCATAGACATATTAATTACGGATATTACGATGCCAAAGCTTACGGGACTTGAACTGATTCAACAAGTAAAACTCTTTGATTCCAAAATGAGATTTATTATCTTAAGCGGGTATGAGCAATTTGAGTATTTAAAAGCAGGAATGAGTCTCGGTATTGAAAACTATATTCTTAAACCGATTAATATAAAGGAATTGGAATCGACCATTCAACATATTACTGAAGTCCTGAATCAGGAAGATGTTAATCGATTTCGTGCTATGGGGGATTGGCAAGATCTACGCAACAATATTTTGAATCGCTGGGTGAGCGGAAAGATAGACCCACAAGAGCTACAGCATCGTTCAGAAGTATTGAATATTTCGCTGAACTGTCCATTTTTTACGGTAGCTGCCATTCGACTTATTACGGAACATGAGGGAGATGAAACCCAGCTTAACATGCGACGAAATCAACTCATGGAACAATGTTACCGCATCGCTATGCAGTCCGTAGGTGAGTTGGGGACGGTCTATATATTTGTGGATAGGGAAGGCGATCTTGTTGTAATTATTGCTGAGAATTCTGAAGATGAGAACAAAGAAAGGATATATAGTGTCCTGAAACAAATGCAGTATGAAATTATGCGTGAACTGGAACAGTCCGTCTGGATTACGGTAGGAAGCAAAGAACATCGTTATCAAGATGTCCCGCGAAGTTATGAAAAAGCAAAGAGTTTATATGTAGATCATCTCATGTTGCCTGGCTATCCGATTGTTGATGTGGATCAACTACCGATTATGGATTTACATATGGAGAAGATTGAAATTGATTATGAAGCATTCACTAAATTATTGTTATCTGGAGAGCGGGAGGCAACGAACCAATTTATCGGAGAAACGTTTGAAAAGCTGTTAGGCTGTACGATGTTAACTCGCATAGATACTTACAACGTAGCCATTAAATTAATATTGATCGCAAAAAATATAGAGAAGAATTCTGATTATAGTGCGGTGTTTAATCCATTACTCCGCATAGATACGATCGAGCAGTTGGTTCACCATGTACAGGAGAGTGTGAAAGTGACGCTCGACCAATTATCGTTAGTGGATGATCATTTGAGTGCGAATACGAGATATATGGTTGACCAAGTTAGCAAACACTTTCGAGAAGAGCTATCACTCAAAACGCTCAGTCAGCGAATGGACATGCATCCCAATTATTTGGGACAGCTATTTCAGAAAGAAATGGGGAGTAGTTTCTCTGATTATGTGAATCAGTTTCGAATTGAAAAGGCAAGACAACTGCTGCTTCAAACGACGTTGTTAACCAATGAAATCGCGAACGAAGTAGGGTACTTAGATCCAACCTATTTCTATCGGCAGTTCAAAAAGTCAGTAGGGGTATCCCCGACAGAACTCCGAAATATGTACAAAAAAACAAAAGCTTAGAATCAATAGAGGAGTTCCCATGATCGCGTTCAATAAGGGGTTCACGAGCGTTGGTAAAGAGAAACTTCTCTTTTTTTTATAGTTAGATCTTTAATTTTTACATATGATTATGGAGTTTTTCAACTTTATGAAAACGCTTTTATAGCGCATTATTAAAGATAGTATTAGGGGGCAAGGAAAAAGGGTCTAAAGGGTATGTGGGTTTTATAGGTGATTTTTTTTGGGGGATAGAGAAGGGGGATGTAGAAAAAATGTCTGCATTTTTCAAAAGCTTAAAAAATGATAAAGCTTTGTGGTTTATGGTATTGCCGGGGACATTATGGTTTTTGATTTTCTGTTATTTACCGATGTTTGGAACCATTATTGCGTTCAAGGATTTTAAAATTCATCGGGATGGTTTCTTTGCAAGCGTTTTAAATAGTGAGTGGGTTGGAATTGATAATTTCAAATTTTTATTTTCAACAGAAGATGCCTATCTCATTACAAGAAATACGATTCTTTATAACGTAGCTTTGATCTTTTTGGGTCTTGTTCTGGCGGTTACCATTGCGATCGCATTAAATGAGCTTGTAAACAAAAGGATGGCTAAAGTTTATCAAACAGCGATGTTCATGCCTTACTTTTTGTCTTGGGTCATTATTGGTTTCTTTACGTTCAGCTTCCTAAGTGTAGATAAAGGGATATTGAATCAAATTATTGTTTTCTTTGGAGGCGACCCAGTTTCTTGGTATGCGGATTCACGCTTCTGGCCATTTATCATCATATTTATGGGGATTTGGAAATCAATTGGTTATTCAAGCGTAGTTTACTTAGCCGCAATTGCGGGCATCGACAAGTCTTACTATGAAGCGGCTATGATTGATGGTGCCAGTAAATGGCAGCAAATTAAATATATTACGCTTCCTTTACTTAAACCATTAATGATCATTCTAACCATCCTAGCGATTGGCGGTATCTTTAGATCTGACTTCGGTTTGTTCTATCAAATCCCACGGGATTCCGGTGCTATATACTCGGTGACGAATGTTATCGATACGTATATCTACCGAAGCATGAGTACAACAGGTAACCTAGGTATGAGTACAGCAGCAGGATTATATCAATCGGTTGTAGGCTTTATCTTAGTTATGTTGACAAATTATATTGTGAAGAAGATCAGCAAAGAAAACGCTATATTCTAGAAAGGAAGGCAGTGACGTTATGAGGATATTCAAGCCTAAGGAAAAAGAAGTCGACAACAACGCCATTTCTTCCTTTTGGAATGTGGTATTAAACATTATGATTGGATTGTTTGCCTTTACTTGTGTGTTTCCGTTTTTGTTTGTCATTGCAATTTCTTTTACAGATGAGAAGGTACTCGCTATAAATGGCTTTAGCTTAATACCAGATAAATTTAGTATGGCGGCTTATGAGTTTGTCTTTAGCACGGGTGATCAATTGCTTCGTTCATTGGGAGTCACATTGACGGTTACTGTCATAGGAACGATCATTAGCTTAATTTTAATTACAACCTATGCCTATGTCCTTTCGAGAAGAACGTTCCGTTATCGTAATTTTTTCAGCTTTTTCGCATTCTTTACGATGTTATTTTCAGGCGGAATGGTTCCAAACTATATCGTGGCTACACAATTTTTACATCTATACAATACGATTTGGGCTTTGATATTACCGATTGCGATGAATGCATTCTTTATTCTTGTAATGCGTACATTCTTCCTGACGACAGTGCCTGATGCACTAGTTGAAGCTGCGAAGATTGATGGCTCCGGGGAATTACGGACGTTCGTACAAATTGTACTTCCGATTTCATTGCCGGGTATTGCAACCATCGGATTGTTCTGTACGCTTGGCTATTGGAATGATTGGTTTAATGCACTGTTGTATATTGATGATGCGAAGCTTGTACCGCTTCAAGCCATGCTAATGCGTATTCAGAATAATATGGAGTTCGTTATTCAGAACAGTATGCAGATGGGATCAAGTTTTGAGATTGCAGCGACAATGCCGAAGGAAACGGTTCGTATGGCGATGGTTGTACTTGCTACATTGCCGATTGCTTTAGCTTATCCGTTCTTCCAAAAGTATTTCGTTCAAGGCTTAACAGTCGGTTCTTTGAAGGAATAACACTTCTAAGTTGTATTTATTCGTATTCCTTTTTGAGGAATCGATATAAATAAAGAGTTCATCAATCTATTAGGGGGAAAATAGAAATGAAAGTGAAAAAAAGTTTAACGCTCGCTCTTGTTGGAACAATGCTTTTTTCTGGTCTTCTTGCTGGATGTGGTTCGAACAATAAAACGAAAGAAGAAGCTACAACGGCACATCCATCAGGATTAAAGCCTTATGAGTTGAAGATGTATTTAATTGGTGGACCACAAAAGGATTTGAATCTTGTATTGGGCGAAATTAATAAATATACAAAAGAAAAAATTAATGCAACCTTGGATATTACCATGTTTGATTGGGGCGATTACGACAAGAAGATGCAAGTCATTACAGCTTCTGGTGAGCCGTATGACATCGCATTTACAGCATCTTGGACGAATGATTTCCGCCGTAATGCAGCTAATGGAACTTTCATGGGATTGAATGATTTATTAGATAAATATGGAAAAGAAACTAAAGCAGCTTTGGATCCCCGTTTCTTAGAAGGGACTAAAATTAAAGGTGAAATCTACGGCGTTCCTGTAAATAAGGAGCTAGGGCAGCAATGGGTATGGCGCTTCAATAAGAAATATCTAGATAAATACAAGATGGATATTTCTAATGTACGTACATTGGAAGATCTAGAGCCGTTACTTAAAACGATTAAAGCGAGCGAGCCTGGTAATATTACACCGCTAGCTGTTGCTAAGAACTATAAACCATACCTACCATTTGACTATGTATTAGGTGATGAATTGCCAATTGGTGTGTACATGGATTCCAAAGATGGCAAGGTCGTTAACGTCCTTGAAACACCTGAATTGGAACAATCGTTAGACACCATGCGTAGATTCTACCAAGCTGGTTACTTACGTCCAGATGTAGCGACACTCGATGGTATTGACAACATAAAAACAGGTCAATGGTTTGCAGATCGTGAAATTACACAGCCTTATGCCGATAAGGGTTGGTCTCGTCCAGCAGGCTACGAAATTGTATCTTCACCGATGCATGATCCTTATGTGTATACGCAGTCTGCAGCAGGTTCCATGCATGGTATTTCAGTAACATCAGGTGACCCTGATCGTGCGATGATGTTCTTGAATCTCTTGAATACAGATAAATATTTACGTAATTTGATCAACTATGGTATCGAAGGCACACATTATAAGAAAATTTCTGAAAATGTCATTGAAGATCTACCTGCAATGAAGGATAGTTATGCCATGCCTGGCTTCTCGCTTGGAAATATGTACCTGACTTATCTGCATGCGGATGAGCCTGCTGATAAATGGGATGCTTTCAAGAAGTTTAATGATTCAGCAACAGAGGCACCTACATTCGGTTTTGCATTTGATTCAACACCTGTAAAAACAGAAGTAGCAGCAATCAATAACGTATCTAAAGAATTTATTCCTGCACTATTCACAGGGTCTGTAGATCCTAAAGTTTATCTGCCAAAAGCAACAAAGAAATTCAAAGAAGCAGGACTTGATAAAGTAATCGCAGAAGTTCAAAAGCAATTTGATGAATGGAAAGCAACAAAGAAATAATGCTATGTAACGTAATCCATAATGATTAATGGCAACGGGCAGCATAGCTGTCCGTTTGCTCTATGTGAATTGAGAACTGAATTGGAATACCAATATAACTTTGAAATTAATCCCATTTATATAATATGAAGGAGTGAAGATATGGAACAATTTAGACTACCAACCATTTCAATGCCGAAGTTTCCACTTCCGCAGGCTATTCAAGAAGTATTGAACGAGGCAGAAGAGAAGTTAGCTCACCGCCCTAAACTGTTGAAGCAGTTCAAGAACTGCTTCCCGAATACACTAGAGACGACAACTAAGCTCATGGATGACGGAACGACGTTCGTGATCACCGGAGATATCCCGGCTTCGTGGCTACGAGACTCTGTGGAGCAGGTCATGCATTACATCCCATTTGCTAAGAATGATGTTGATCTTCAGCGCATTATTGGAGGGTTAATCAAGCGTCATATTCAATATATTCATATTGACCCATACGCGAATGCATTCAATGAGACGGCTAATGATTGGCATTGGAGCACGGCCGATATTACGGAGATGTCCCCATGGGTGTGGGAACGTAAATTCGAGATTGATTCTCTCTGTTTCACCATGCGTCTAGCGCACGCTTATTGGAAAGAAACAGGATTGACGGATATATTCGACGCCGGATTTAAGGCAGCGATGGTCAAGATATACGATTTGTTTAGAACCGAGCAGCGCCATTTCGAATTATCACCTTACCGTTTTACGCGTAATAACGGCATTCCTGAAGACACATTGCGTAACAACGGACTTGGTATGCCTGTCAATTATACAGGTATGGTCTGGTCTGGGTTCCGGTCGAGCGATGATGCTTGTGACTTTCATTACAACATTCCAGGGAATATGTTCGCTGTTGTTGCGTTACGTCAGATGCAGGACATTATGGAATGGGTATTCCGAGATATCGGATTTCTGGAAGAGCTTAAAGCACTGGAAGCGGATATTGATCACGGGATCCAGTTATATGGTATCTACCGTCATCCGACATTCGGACCGATCTATGCTTACGAGACAGATGGTTTTGGCAACTACTGCTTGATGGATGATGCCGGAACACCTGGGCTCATGTCAATCCCTTATCTTGGATATGTCACGGCAGATGATGAAATCTATCAGAATACGAGACGTTTTGCCTTGAGCAAGGAGAATCCTTTTTATTTTGAGGGTACAGCGGCTAAAGGCATCGGCAGCCCCCATACTCCGAAGGGATATATATGGCATATGGCTTTGTCCATGCAAGGGTTGACGGCTTCGACAAAGGAAGAGAAGTTGGAAATGATTGCAATGTTAGAGGCGACAGATGCAGACACAGGATTTATGCACGAAGGATTTCATGTCGATGATCCGAATCAATTCACGAGAAAATGGTTTGCTTGGTCCAATAGTCTGTTCTCCCAGCTTGTGTATAAATCTATGAAGGATGGTCTTCTATGAATAGACCGATCGTGATATTTTACGATTCTGAGTTTCCGATCTCTGGATCAATACCTAAGCATGCTATCGAATCTATGAGTCGGTTCGGCACTATTGTGGATGGGGATCAGCTTGCAGAAACACTTCGGGAAACCGAAGGTGGTTGTTTCATCAACCTACACGCTCCTTATTTTCCTAAATTGGCATGGATAGACATTCTTGACTATTTGAAAAGAGGCGGTGGGCTACTCAGCATCGGTGGTGCGCCATTCAAACATCCGGTTCGTCGGGTTGATGGGCAATGGCATGTAGAGGAGGAACAGACTTCTTATCATCAGCAGTTGTATATCCATGAGGCTCTACGCGTTGAGTGTTCACGCATCCACTCACTGGCTGCATCGGATGTAATTCCACTGCTTAAGGGTCAGGAATCCCTGTTCATGGCGAGTACCGACACATGGAACCTTGTACCACATACCACTAAGACCAGCGATCTACCACATCAAATGGGGTCCTCGGGTCCGATGAGTACACGTATTTATCCGCTACTGAAGGGACTTATGCAAGACGGTCGGGAAACGGCTGCTCCAGTAGTACTTTGGGAGAATACGCTCGGTTTGTTTGCAGGTTCACGCTGGCTGTTCTTAAATATACCAGCGACTTCTCTTTTATGGGAACAAGAGGGTCTATCCGCGATCTACACATGGGCCGAATTCTGCGCCAAGGGCGTTACAGAGATCTGGATTAAGCCGAATTACGGGTCCTATGAGTCAGGAGAACGCGCCTCGCTGACACTTCAGATCCAGCAGCTTGAACGGGTGATGCCATCTTCCAAGAAAGAAGAAACGTGGAAGTTTACGGTTATGGTAGAGCATGAAGAAGATGCGTCCCTGCGCTGGTCACACAACTTGGAGATGAAGGCTAATGCTGAACTGAACATTGTTCGTATTCCTGTTCCTCTAGAAATCAGCAGTGGTATGTACCGGATAGTATGCCGAGCAGAATCCAATGATGGTGAAATTCGGATTCTGCGTCAAGGTTTCTGGGGCCATGCTCCTGAGCTGCTGGCAGCAGGAGAACCAGTAACGACTGGAAGAGATTATTTCATAAAGGGTGGACGTCCTCTACCTGTAGTAGGCATGACCTATATGACCAGTGATGTAGCACGGAAATTTCTATTCCTTCCGAACGTCGGTGTATGGGATCGTGATATGGGTCAGATGCGCAAGGCAGGGATTAACTGGATTCGCACAGGTATATGGACGGCTTATCGTAATGTGATGCAAGACGATGGTCATATCTCAGAAGATGTATTGCGGGCGATTGATGCCTTTATCATGACTGCGAAGAAGCACGACCTTCAGGTGACTTTTACGTTCTTCTCTTTCACCCCGGAAACGTGGGGAGGGGTAAACCCGTATCTGGACCCACTAAGTGTGGAAGCCCAGAAGCGATTCATCCGTTCTATCGTTTCTCGTCATAAAGACACTTCGAATGTAGACTGGGATCTGATTAATGAGCCGTCGATGTTTGATCCGGCACGTATTTTCTCAAATGGTCCGAGTTCATGTCATGATCGCTTTGAAAGCCAAGCTTTCGTAGCGTGGCTAGAAGCGAGACATAGCATGATCGAAGTGCTTCAGGAACGCTGGAACATGACACCGGATGAACTTCCGAGCTTTGCTTCGGCACAGCTTCCAGAAGCAGGAGAGATTAACTTCGATGTACAGGATATGCACAATGCGAAGAGGGGAACACGTTGGCTTGATTACTGTCTGTTCTCAATGGATATGCATAATCGCTGGGCGAAGCAGTTAAATGACACCATCAAGGAACAATGTCCAGGGCATATGGTAACGGTTGGCCAGGATGAAGGTCTTGGTGCGCAACGACCTTCACCGTTCTTCTATGAAGAAGCGGTAGATTACACAACGGTACATTCCTGGTGGTTTAATGATTATCTGATGTGGGATGGTATCTTCGCGAAGACACCGAACAAGCCAAACCTAATTCAGGAGACAGGCGTCATGTACGTCGAAACCCCTGATGGACGGGCCAAACGTTCGGAGCAAGAGCTACGTAATCTGCTGGAACGTAAGTACGCTTACGCCTTTGGGACTGCCGGAGCCGGAGCAGTGCACTGGATATGGAACACCAATTTCTATATGGATAATGCGAATGAGTCCCATATTGGGGCACTGAGAGCCGATGGAACCGAGAAGCCGGAGGCGAACGTATCTTATGATTTCGGTCAGTTTATAGAAGGTATCCGTGATGTGTTTGGTGATCGGAAGCTGGAAGAGATTGCTGCGGTGTTCCCTTATTCCAACGACTTCTCAAATCGTAAGTTGGCCTTTGCTGCTACAACGCAGCTTACCCGTATTCTTGCGTATGATCTTAAAGTGCCTTTCCGAGGCGCTTCTGAATACCATCTGGATGACTTGGAAAAGAATCCAGTGAAACTAATAATGCTACCAAGCGCGCACAACTTTGACGATATGGCGATGGAACAGCTCATCCGTATTGTTGAGCAGACCGGAGCGGTGTTACTTGCCACCGGCCCACTCAGCATTGATGCTTACTGGCGCCCGTCGGAGCGCCTGAGCGATATCCTCGGTAAGCACGAGCTACGCAACGTGCGCCGCGAAGAAGTGCTTGATCTGCAGGGCCAAGCACTGCCCGTCTCTTTCGGTCACCGCCGGATTGCTGAGGTGACAAAGGAAGCACCCGTTCACGGATCAATAGATAACTCCATGGGAGATTCCGTCGTGAACATTCCGCTTGGTAAGGGCAGGCTCATTTGGAGCCCGCTACCCGTTGAACTGAGTGATCGGAGTGACACTACGACTGCGCTATATCGCTACGCGATGGAGGCTGCTGGTGTGGAGCGTGACTTTGAATGGCTTAGCGGTGGGAACTTGCCTGGCGTCTACGGACGCAAGTTGAGCTTCGCTAGCGGCGCGCTCTTCACCTTCGTATCGGAGTATGCCTTGGATGCGAAGGTCGAGGTGAAGGACCCGCTCACCGGTCGGACCTATACGTTCCTGCTGGAACAGGAACGTTCTGTCCTCTTCGCCACGGACATAACGGGAGCCCTGATGGGTGTCTATCGCCCACAGGAAGTCGAAATCAACGTAACATAATCATCTCTCGTTTCTACATAAAGATTCTGCGTAGAACGTACTTCATATTAGGAGGTCTATACAATGGAAACACCAAGTAAACGTCAGACTGCCCACATCATTTCCCATACCCACTGGGACCGGGAATGGTATCTACCTTATGAGAAACACCACGTGCGCCTAGTTCAGTTGGTTGATTCATTACTAGATAAGTTGGATGGGGATAGCGAATTTAAAAGTTTCTTCCTCGACGGACAAACGATTATTTTGGAAGATTACCTTCAGGTTCGCCCTGAAAATCAAGAGCGTCTGCAGAAATATATTACAGAAGGCCGTCTTCTGATTGCACCTTGGTACATCCTACAAGATGCATTCCTGACAAGCGGGGAAGCGAACGTACGCAACATGCAGATCGGTCATCAGGACTCGAAACGATACGGGGAACCATCCAAGATCGGTTATTTCCCGGACACCTTCGGGCTCGTTGGTCAGACCCCGCAGTTGATGCAGCAATCCGGGATCACGAACGCCTTTTTCGGACGAGGTGTGAAACCGACGGGATTTAATAATACCGTATCCGATGGCGGTTACGAGTCTTCTTTCTCTGAACTCATTTGGGAAGGGCCCGACGGATCGAAAGTGCTCGGGATTCTGTTTGCCAACTGGTATTCGAACGGAAATGAAGTGCCAGTCGATGAAGCTGAAGCGAGATTATTCTGGGAGCGGAAGCTGGCTGATGCGGAGAAGTTCGCATCTACAAGTGAGCTGCTGTTCATGAATGGTTGCGATCACCAACCTGTCCAACTTGATTTGCCGGAAGCGATCGAAACCGCTAGAAAGTTGTATCCGGATATCGAGTTTGTTCATTCAAACTTTCCGGATTATCTTAAGGCAGTAGATGGAGCAATGGATCGTAGTAACTTATCGTCTGTAAAGGGCGAGCTACGAAGTCAACGCACGGACGGATGGGGGACGCTAGTCAATACGGCATCGGCCCGGGTCTATTTGAAACAAATGAATCAGGAAGGACAGGTCTTGCTGGAGAAGGTGGCAGAGCCACTTGCTTCGTTCGCTCAATTGCTGGGTAAGGACTATCCGCATCATTTGTTCACCTATGGATGGAAGACACTGATGCAGAACCACCCGCATGACAGCATTTGCGGATGCAGCGTAGATGAAGTACACCGCGAAATGGTTACCCGCTTTGAGAAAAGCCGCCATGTAACGGAGACCATTGTTGACGATAGTAAGCAAGTCATCGCATCATCTGTGGACACGTCTGGTTTTGCTAAATATGGTGAGGATGTGCTCCCGCTTGTAGTCATGAACATGACTGGCTGGAAGCGCACCGGTACAGTGAGCTTAGAGCTCGACGCAGCGCGCCTGTATTTGCGGGAAGACTTCACTCTGGAAGAAACGGCTCGCCGTATGAAGGAGCTCGACTTGAATGGTCGCGTACTCGTAGATGAACAAGGGGATGCCTTGGCATGCACGGTGAAGGATTTGGGTCTTCAGTTTGGCTACGACTTGCCGGATGACAAGTTCCGCCAGCCGTATATGTGCCGTCGGGTAAGACTTACCTTCCAATCAGAGGAAGTTCCTGCGCTGGGTCTTCGTTCATATGCTTGGGTCCGTCGTGCAGACGGAACATTGCCTTTAGCGGCAGATTCTTTACTTCAGGGAGAACGGATACTGGAGAATGAGGCACTTAAGGTAGAGATCCAAGAGGATGGTTCATTTACACTGAATGACAAAAACAGTGGTATGACATACCATGATCTTGGTGTGTATGAGAACACCGGTGATATCGGTAACGAGTATATGTACAAACAGCCGGAGAACGAACAGGCTTTGACGACAAAAGGACTTAAGGCGAACATTTCCGTGCTGGAAGATACATCTTATCGGGCCTCTGTGGAAATCAAACATGACTGGGAAATTCCAGCTTCGGCAGATGAGAAGTTGGACGAGGAGCAGCGGGCATTGGTGTACTATCCAGAGCGCAAAGCACAGCGTAGCCACCGCACAGTCATGTTGAAGCTTCGCACCGTAATCAGCTTAGAACGTGGCGGTAAGGGCTTGCACATCGAAACGACGATAGATAATCCTGCCAAGGACCACCGAGTTCGTGCGCTGTTTCCGACGGATTTAAACGCCACCATGCTTCATGTAGATTCCATGTTCGAGATTCCTGAGCGGGATATCGAGCCGGCTACAGAGTGGGTTAATCCAAGTAACACGCAACATCAGCAGGCTTTTGTGGATATCAGTGATGAGAAAGCGGGCCTAACGGTCGCTAACTTTGGATTGAACGAATATGAAGTGCTTCGGGATGGTCGTAATACCATTGCGATCACGCTACTACGTAGTGTGGGCGAACTCGGAGACTGGGGGCTATTCCCGACACCGGAAGCGCAATGTCTCGGGGAGCATACCGTACGTATGGAGCTCATCCCACACAACGGCAATGGTATGACTTCTGGCGCTTATGCTGAGGCGTACCAATTCCAGATTCCTTGGACAGTGTGTCAGACAGATGTCCATGAAGGAGTGATCGCTCCTGTATATACGCCATTCGAATGGGAGAACAAGGAACTTGCATTTTCTTCGCTAAAAATGAACGAGGCTACTGGAGACTTACTTCTTCGCTGGTATAATATGAGTCTGCAGAAGACAGACCTTAGTTTTAGTTCGACTATTCCGCAGCAGTATTTCTACAAGACGACGATTCTGGAAGAGGAGAGCAATCCAATCGCAAGCACGGCGAACGGCAGTTTGTCCTTACAGGTGGGTCCTTGTGAAATCGTAACGGTGGGTATTCGACGATAGAACGAGGGCAATATTATCATTTAAGAGAGACCATAAAGAGGGGCTATTCCAAGTCAGTGAACATGACGAGGATTAGCCCCTTTTTATTGATTTAAGATTCATTAATCTTTATAACAATGCGGTATGATTTATACTTCATTCCAGATCCGGTTAACGTTATTAAAGGCAATCTGGGTTCCTTTTCGGCATTCTTCCATACCTTCGTATTCAATAGACATGTATTCGTCATAACCGGATTGTTTCACGATACGCAGAATTTCATATAAATTGAGGTCTCCTTGACCGGCGATCGCTCCGCGGAGGAAGTCTCCGGATGCACTCTTGAACCAACCTTCGCCTGGATTGCGATAAGTTGGACGGATGTAGAAGTCTTTAATATGCACCATCGACGCGTACTTCATATTATTTTTCACGGCTGATATCGGATTTTCATCCACACATACGAAGTTACCAACATCAAGCGTTGTTTTAAAGTTTGGACGGTCTACAGCGTGAATGAGAGCTTGCACACGGTCGCTAGCTTGAACGTAATAACCGTGATTCTCTACGCTCGTTGTAATCCCATATTGCTTGGCATGATCAGCAATACGTTGACAAGCATGGGCGATGCGCGCTAAATCTTCATTGAAACGGGCAATAGACGTATCCTTGCGAGAAGCAACATCATGGCGCATCAGTGTGGTACCAAGGCGATGGACGCGATCTACCTCGCTCATGACACGCTGAATTTCAGCCTCATAAGCTTCCTCTGTATCCGTGATGAAGTTCGCTCCGATAGCATAATTGGAAATGGCGATACCTACTTCGGCCGCTTTCTCGCGAATTTGATCTTCTAATTCTGGATTAAGGTTGAAATCGAATCCAAACGGAACGATTTCGATATGCTGAGCGCCAATGTCGGCTACCCAAGAAATAACGTCCTGAATGCTCATGTTATCTGCGGCCATTGCTTGATACAAACTATATGAACTAACTCCTAATTTCATGATGACTGCTCCTTTGTTAATATAATGTTGACTTAACTCCGATATGATTGAATGAAAGAGACCGCTTTACGTATATCTTCTTCTGGATTAGTTCCGACTTCTCGTTCAATCGTTAAATAGCCGTTGTAACCAATTTGCTGAAGGGCTGCGAAGTAGGATTTGAAATCAACTTTGCCTTCACCAAGTGGAACTTCCTCAAAAGCGGCACCTGATGCTGCCATTTCAGCGATTTTGGCATGATCCATTGCACCATACCCGAGATAACCATACACATCTCTCGGATCGACAGGACGCAGACGTTTGCCATCTTTGACATGTGTATGAACGAGGTAGTCCTTCAGAGTCTTGACACCTTCGACCGGATCATCTCCAGTGACCATGACCATATTGGCTGGGTCGAAATTGACGGAGACACCATTGGTATGCAAAGTATCAAGAAAGCTCTTCAGATGAGCAGCTGGTTCTGGACCAGTCTCAATAGCGTAATATGCATTCATGCTCTTCGCATATACACCAAGTTCGTCGCATGCACGTTGCATCGAGTCATAAATGCGACCGTTCTGGTCATCCGGGACAATACCGATATGTGTTGTTACGATGGAACTACCAAGTTCCACAGCCAAATCAAGAATCCGTTTAGATTTTTCAATTTTGTCCGGATTTACCTCCGCATCTTGGAATCCATGACCAGCCAAATCTCCACAAAGCGCTGAAATTTCAAGTCCGAGTCCTTCAATATAACTTCGAAGTTCTCTGCGTTTGGTAACAGTTAATGTCGCAGGGTCCATTTCGCCGGATACGGCATAAATTTGAACACCATCTGCACCCACGTCTTTTGCCTTCTTCAGACCTTCTAGCACGCCAACACCAAAGCTATCCACCATGACACCGATTTTGTTATTAAGGTTCATCTCAGTTATTCCTCCTTTATACTAGAATTGAATTTCTTTGCCTTCAGCAGCTGATTGATAAATAGCGTTCAGTATTTTGATCATTTCTACGCCATCCTGGACGGGACTGTTTGTTTCGATAATACCTAGGCAGCTGTCTACAAAATGATTGATCTCATTCTGGAAGCTCCCTTGGAAATCAAATGCAGGATCGGTGATCTGTGGATCGATATTAATGATTGTGTTGTGTTGTTCCGTGACGATTGACAATTGAGGTTCGACTTCCGCACCACCGTTCGTGCCGTATAGATTAACTTGGGCCGAATCCTGCTTGGCATGGAGTGAGAAACTCACATCTACCAATAGGGAAGCCCCATTCTCAAAACGGACCAGCGCATTTGCCATATCTTCTACGTCGTTACGTGTTGCATCATAATCAGCCGCTTTATAGAAATCATAACTCTCAATATTGGAACGGTTACCAAGTTTAGCGTAAGTGTTACCACTGACTGATTTTACTTTCGGTTTGCCCATCAAATACCAGCACAGGTCGATGACATGTACGCCGATATCGATAAGTGGTCCTCCACCCGAACGTTCTTTGTCGGCGAACCATCCACCCGGGTTACCGAGACGGCGAATCATGCTGGCCTTGGCGAAGTAGATGTCACCGAGATCGCCGGCATCAATAAATTTCTTTAACACAGCAATATTAGAAGCATGACGACGGACATAACCGACCTGAAGCATTTTACCAGTCTTCTGAACAGCCTCTTCGATTGTAAGAGCTTCATCCACAGTTTTGCATAGTGGTTTCTCGCATAATACGTTCTTATCTGCTTTAAGGGCGGCGATACTTATTTCTGCATGTGTATTATTCCAGGTGCAGATGCTGACCGCTTGTACTTCCTTGTTAGCAAGTAGTTCATGATAGTCGGTATATACATGAGGGATGTCATATTTCTCTGCTGTTTTACGAGCTCTCTCTTCGTTCAAATCGCAGACTGCCCACAGTTTCACTTTCGGATTAGCTTGATAGGCAGTCAAGTGGGATTCGGAGATCGATCCATTTCCGATAATACCAATTTTGATCAGAGTCATTGTGTACGCTTACATCCTTTCGTTATCCATGCAATTTTGATACAATTAGATCAATATTGTGCACAGATATGTTTTATTTGTTCATCTAAGATTAATTTAACATAGTTGTTTAAAGGGGAGAATGGTTAGGATGACAAAATATATGGATTATATGATCAGTTCTCATCCGATCCGAGTTTTTAATCCGATGGTAGATTCGAGCAAAAAGAAAATCAGGTCGCTTACCGTTGTGAATGCAGGACATTTACCCGCAAGGACACTCCAGAGAATAGATGCCGATTTCAAATCTTGGGCTTTCGTTATGATTTCGGGAGGTGCAGGTTATTATCAGGTAGATGGAGGAGAACGACAGGACGTTAAAGAGGGAAGTTGGTTCTGTTTATATCCTGGCGCTATTTTTAATTATGGTCCGCATAAGGATGGGTACTGGGATGAGTATTATTTTACCGTGGAAGGAGTTAGAGTAGCTGAATGGCTGGAGAATTGGCTCCTTGATCCTGCTCTAATCAAGCAGGCCGACATGGATGAACCACTTATTCAAAAGATGGAATGGATGTTCATGCTCATTGACAGTGGTGTCCCGAGCAATCAGGATCGTGCATCGATGATGCTCGAATCTTTCTTGTATGAACTTGTCGCTCAAGCGGATAAGAGTGAAGCAGGTAACCGGGGGAATCAAGTTCTAAAAGTCATCGACGATATCTCACGTTCACTGCACATATCACAGGAGCCTGCGGATATGGCAGCAAGACACCACATTTCAGTGTCAACGCTGCGCAGAATCATTCATGATTATACGGGATTTCCTTTAAATGAATTTCTGCACCGCCTCAAAGTGGCAGAAGCAAAGAACATCCTACTGAACACCGAGTTGACCGTCAAGGAAGTAAGCGAAGCGCTCGGTTATAAAGATATGTTCTATTTCTCACGTGTATTCAAACGTATAACGGGCTTTTCTCCGAGGAACTTCCGGGGTAGAGTCGGTCAGTAACGCCTTTTTGAATATCTTCATTATAGACAGTCGTATCAAGAGCAACAAAACATTGATTTCAGTGATAAATAATTGCCCAGACCTATGATCATGGACTGGGCAATTATTGTGTTGTCTCTATAAAATCTGAGAAAGCTTGCTGTTAGATGATGATAAAGTAGGAGAGAATAACTCTTGAAATCAGGTTACAGCGATGGGACAGATGCTGATTCGAAAGTGCTTGTATTTAGATGTTTTAATTAAATATTTCCATATGATAGAATATATGCAAGCTTATCTCTTAGGTAAGTTGAATATATCGTTCATAGGAAGTGAAACCAAAGATGATTGATATTCATACGCATATATTACCTGGAGTAGATGATGGAGCGAAGAATTGGAATGACACATTGAATATGGCTAAGGCGGCCGTTGCAGAGGGAATCACAACGTTGATTGCAACACCGCATCACGCCAATGGGAAATATATGAACACTGCAATTGAAGTTATAGAACGAACACGACAAATCAACGAACAGTTGATCGTAGAGGGTGTGCCTATTACGATTCGGTCAGGACAAGAGATTCGGTTGCATGGTGACTGGCTAGATTCTTGGTATAGAAAGGAGTTACTTCCTCTAGCAGACTCACGTTACGTGCTGATAGAGTTGCCGTCCTCTCGTATACCGAAAGAGTTGTATGAACTAATCTATGAGCTGAATATATTAAATATGAAGCCCATTATTGCTCATCCTGAACGTAATGCAGAGATTATGAAGCACCCAGATCGACTTGCTAATCTCATTGAGAGAGGTGCTTGGGCACAGGTTACAACCCATTCCTTACTAGGTGGCTTTGGTAAGAGAATCGAGAAATTGGCTTGGACACTTTGCAAAAGGGGTCTCATTCATATCGTATCATCGGATGCCCATCATGTGGAGCGTAGAGGATTTCGCTTGCGTGAAGCCTATAATGTTA
Source organism: Paenibacillus glacialis (assembly GCF_001637205.1). Classification (GTDB taxonomy): domain Bacteria; phylum Bacillota; class Bacilli; order Paenibacillales; family Paenibacillaceae; genus Paenibacillus_AQ; species Paenibacillus_AQ glacialis. The sequence continues at coordinate 122,529 of NZ_LVJH01000074.1, read as the reverse complement.
TCGGTGATGTGATGGGGGAGCAGTGGCAGAACTATTTTTTAAATAATGCGCAGTGTGTGATTGACGATAGACCTTTTGAGATTCAGCCAGTCGAGAAACCTTCATCCGGCGGTATACTGCACCGCTTAGGTTCCTATTTACGAAATCATTAGCTTAATGCTGTGATCATGTACACATGGTCGACTTTCTTTGTTTAAGGAAACGATGATGTCAGAAGTGCGATTAATAATATGTATCAGTTTGTCTCATTTGATTCATACTATGACCGATACTGACATATGGGGGAAAGCGATTGTGAGGTTGCATTTGATCGTGGCTATTGTATTTGTATTTCAACAATTATTCCCTCTGGAACCTTTGGTTATTGAGGATCAAGGACAAGTTATAGGAGAAGTGAATCACTCGGCATACACGATACCCATTCCCGGAGTACCACTTGTTGATGATATCAAATTAAATGCTCTAATGGATGACCTAGCTAAGCAAGTATATTTTGCGCCTACGAATGCTGTAATTGATGCGGGAGGCAGAATTATATCTGAGCAAGCAGGTAGAGCACTTAACAGGACTCTAATTAAAGAAAAGCTTTATAGATATATTATAGAAGGTAACATCTCTAGATTGGAAGTACCTTTGCAACGTGTTCATGCAAGAGTGGATAGCGAGTTGTTGCAATCCATTATGGAAAAGAAGATTGGGAACTATTTTACATATTACAATTCAAACAATAAAAATCGTTCACACAATATAGGATTAGCAGCCAAAGCCATTAATAATACGGTTGTGTTTCCAAATGAGACATTTTCGTTCAATGCGGTGGTTGGTAAACGAACGAAAGAGAAGGGGTATTTACGTGCTCCCATTATTGTAAGGGGAGAAGCATCCGAAGACATTGGCGGAGGGATATGTCAGATCTCATCGACACTCTTTAATGCGGTAGATCGTGCCGGTCTTGAGGTCATCCAGCGCTATTCCCATAGCAAGAGTGTTACCTATGTACCACCTGGCCGAGATGCAACGGTAAGCTGGTATGGACCGGATTTTTCTTTCAAAAATAAATATAATCAACCGATTCTTATACGAGCCTTCGCGCATGGGGGGCAGGTGAGCATCATCATTTGTTCATCTGATATGGTTAATGACAAACGAAGAGAAGTACCTAGCGCATCTAAAAAAATGCCAGAGGAGATCGCGAAGGACTTAAATGCTAACCATATGTGAAATGGTGTAAACCAACTAACCATCAAAGAAACAGCTTGTGAATGTCATTCATATGATTGATCGCCATGTCGTATCCATGCTGGTAGGTATTTCTGAGTACATGGATATCCTTTTCGAAGCTATTAAGTGATTGCTTAGGACGAAAGATAATGGCTTGCCCGTCTTTCTCTAATTGTTCACAAAACGCTACGGTTTCATTGTACTTATCGTGTCTTGTTAGCAAGATTTCCTCTAGATTGGGGTATTTACGCTTCAATAATTTGCCGACCATCGCATTTTCCTTGCTGAGTGGTTTAACATAACCTTTCGGTTGAGTCAGAACGATAAGATGTTTGTTGTTACCGTCCGTAATAGCTTTGCGAATTGGGATTGGGTCGCTCAGGCCTCCGTCATAATATTTGGTTCCGTTTATTTCAATGGCAGGGAAGAATAGCGGAAGAGCACAGGTAGCGCGTAACATCGTCCAATGTTCATCAATATCCAGTCCGTTCATATATTCTGGTGTTCCTGAATGGGCATTGGTAACTCCTACAATAAGTTGACCCGGATAGGTGTTGAAAGTTTCAGTATTAAAGGGAAGTAACGTATTGGGGATCTCCCTAAATATAAAATCCAATCCAAATAAGCTGCGACTGCGAAGAAAATTATGTACGCCAATATAACGCTTGTCATGGCGGTACTTTTCTAATATATCTAAATTTCTACGGTTTTGTTTGGAGATATAAGAAAATCCATTGCTGATTCCAGCAGAAACACCGATACAATAAGGGAACATCACTTCATGATCTAGCAGTGCATCCATCACACCTGCACTGAATATAGGACGAAGGGTACCACCTTCCAGAATTAAGCTTGGCATGTATAATCACCTCTCAGATTTCATTTGTGTTCATATGGATGGATATTAAATTGCACTGAATACTATGTTGATATTAACATATCACAATTCAGACTTTATAGAAATATTTGGTTTAAATTGGAAGCGATTACTATACAATATGCAATATGCGCTTATAGGTTATTTAGATTTGGAGTGAATATTCAGCGAGTTGCAACAAAACAGGCTGTAGAATCAAGGTTTCCCCTGATCCACAGCCTGTTAATTTTTTCTTATTTTGTATTTACAGATTTAAACCAATCATTTACTTCTTTTGTAACTTGTTCCCCGCCATTTGCTTTCCAGCTAGCAACAAAATCGTCGAAAGCATCTACTGGCAGTTTGCCATATATGATTTTGTTGAAGGTTTCCAGCTCAGACTGGGCTAGAAGGTTCCACTTCGAAATCATCGTTGGTGTCGAAGCACCTGTAAAGTAGTTTTGCTTGCGAACGTCCTTTTGGGACATGACGATTTTCGCAGCAGCCCAGTTTTCAGGTTTGCGGAACTCTGCAAGCTGCTTCTCATAAGGTGTTTCTGGCTTTTTGCCATCCGCAAGGTCAACCAATGTTTTCATATAAAGATCTGGAATCCGCCCAGGTGCGGTGATAAATGTGAAGTCAACTTTATCTTTGACGACAGTTGGTTTTCCGTCCACCATGTTCCAGTCGTACCCTTGAGCAAAGCCGTATTCGTATTTGCTCCCTGCTGTTGGGTTAGCCATGTTGTCTAGCAAATAGTTGTAATAAAGGAAAAATGCTTCCGGATTTTTAGCATCTTTATTAATCATGAAGCTACTGTTTACGCCAGAATTTTGCCATTTTGTTCCTATATGTCCATCTGGTCCAGCTGGAACCGGATATCCTTTATATTTCGATCCTTTGACGTTTTTCTGCAAATCTGGAGCTGGCCAATCTGGAACCCAGTTTGCTCCTGGGAGAATACCTGCATTTCCTTTTGTCCAAATTTCCGCGGCTTTATTCTCATCCCACAAAGCCGAATCGGGATGAATATAACCTTTGTCCATCCATTCTTGCAGCTTAGCGAGCGCTTGCTTAGCTCCAGGATTCGTCGAACCATATTCGAGATTCCCAGCTGCGTCCTTATTCCATTGCTCATGGACCGTTCCGTATGCCCCGAAAAACCAATCGAGCCCACCTAACCATGTGTTTGTTTTACTTTTCAAGGTAAGAGCGAGTGGATAGACGTCCTTCGGAGCAAGCCCGTCTGGGTTCTCATTCTTGAATTTGTCCATCACATTCTCTAATTCCGCGATCGTCTTGGGTGCAGGAAGATTTAGCTTTTCCATCCAATCTTCGCGAAGCCATAACAACGTATTGTCATTGTCTGTATATTCAAGAATTGGCACGTTGTATTTCTTGCCATCCTTCATGAAAGGGTACCACAGTTCCGGATGTTCTGTAGCATGGTCTTTCCAAATTTGATTGGCGTACTTATCAAATAACTGATCGATTGCAAGGAACTGACCGGAATCGATCAGTTGGTTGGTCAAGATAGGGTCGCCTGGTACGTATACGAAATCAGGCATCTTCTCGCCTGAAGCAATAGCGAGCTGAAGTTGTTGCTTATATTGATCCGCGCTGGATGGGTACCAGGTATCCTTGTGCTTCATTCCTAACTGCTCTAACATCCATTTGTCGTGGACATTGTTTTCTCTGGTGTCGCCGTTGATGTATTTCTTCGGTGCGGCGAACATAACGACAGTGCTGATATCGATCGGTGGATCGTATTTACCTTTGGCAAAGGCAGCGTCAGATGCACTGACTTCAGTTGAAGCGGTTTCATCTTTCTTTACGTCTTTATTAGACGTTCCACTACAGGCAGTAACCAAGACGAGTGAACTGATCATGAGCAACTGCCATGATTTTCTGATTTTTTTCATTTGTTATTCCCCCTACTGTGTGTGATCTCTACAAGTTTTACTTTATCAATGATTGGGGGAGGGCATCTATATGAGATTATTAGTTTTCATAGGACTCTGTCATGCTATTTATTACTGTCTCTATATTCCTGCGGGGTTACCCCAAACTGGCGTTTAAACACTTTTATAAAGTAAGCAGGATCCATATATCCAATCTCCAAACTAATTTCATATATCTTTTTGTTGGTCGTTTTGAGCTTATGGCAAGCACGATCCATTCGAAGATGTGCGACATAATCGCTTATTCCTTCACCGGTTTCAATCTTATAGATTTTGGATAAGTGCGTTGGATGCAGATTCACATGGTCAGCTAATACACGTAATGAAACATCGAGATGCAAATTTTTGTCTGTGAACTCTTGAATTTGCTTCACATATAGGGATCGGATGTCTTTGATTTCATTTGAAGTTCCATCTTTCAACTTGCCAAGTACACCGAGAGACCACGTTCTAAGTTTACTGATGGAGGAGAAGGCATCTCCGCTCTGCAATGGTTCAATATCCGTTCCAAGCAAACTAACGAGCGTATGACCATTTCGGTGTGCGAGATGAGTGAAGGAAGCAGATATTAAAAAACCAGCCTCCATACAGTGCTCCCAAGATTCTGACCATTTGTCATCTAGCTCTTCACACACTGCGAGCAGTTTTTCTTCTGCTGTATCCCAGCGTCCTGCTTCGAGCAGATTGATTAAAGAAGGAGGAACGTAGAGAGCACTCAAGGGCCCTTGGGTGGGCGTATGTTCATGGTCACTAACTCGCATGACGAATTCTCGTTCGTCTCCCACAATTTGTCGGAAATAGGATGAAGCCTGTCGGAAACGTTCTGACAGCTGCTCTGGAAATTGGAACCACTCCGTTATGACAATGGATAGGGATCCTTTCAGGAATTGTTTCACTTTATATTGAAGCTGCGAAGATAGCTTCTCCAAAATGGTTTCTTTCCCTATCTCTGAACCATCTTCTTTGAACTGTAGTAAGAACACAAGATACCCATGCTCCTCCTTGACGCCCCAGACTTCCATAAATTCGCCCATAATCTCTTCGGCCATGTTGATGATTGCATATTCGATCAACGGCTGCCCGTTGTTTCTATATTGTCCGAATTCTTCTTCCATTCGAACAAGCAACAAGGAGCAGTCGCCGTAGTGAAACGGTAATCCGTAACTCTCAAGTTTCCGGCTCAATTCGTCGGCTGGCATTCGATGTCCCCGCAATGCGTCAAGAAGTAGCTGACCACGTAGAAGGGGCAGGTTTTCCCGAAGGGTATATTGGGTGCGTTCGAGGGAACTTATGGTTTCCCATTCCATATTCAATTGTTCGATCGCAGTTTTGACTGCATCGAATAATTCGTTATCTGTCGGTGGCTTGAGTAGGTAATCCACTGCTTTATGCTGGACAGCTTTTTTGGCAAATTCAAAATCTGAATGACCGGATAAAATAATGCATTTGATTCGTTTATCATGTTTTCGAATTCGCTCTATTAACTCAATTCCCGTCATTTCGGGCATTAGAATATCTGATATTACAATATCGATAGGATGCGTATCGATGATTTGAAGCGCCTCATGTGCGGAATAAGCTTTGTGTACATGTTCGATTCCAAGTGTGTGCCAGGGCTTGTGCATGGATAGGTTGTCTACCCAGTGAGCTTCATCGTCAACGATGATCATCTGCATGTTTGTATGTCTCCTTGTTGTATATCCCAGTGATGAATGGATAAATGTGATGTTCTACTCATGATGGTATCTCCCAAATAATCTCCGTCCGGAATCCTCCCAGAGGGGATTGTGTGAAATAGAGATAAGAATTAGTTCCAAATTGGTGAATGATCCGTTGATTGGTATTCCAAAGGCCACAGCCCATGTCTTCCTTCAATGGCTCTTGCATCTTAAGATTTAATGCTGCTTGCTGATCTGGATTTAACCCAGGTCCATCGTCATCGATGTACACTTTGCAATAACCATTTGACATCTCACCAACGATCCGAATTTCGCCAGATGTATATGACTTCGCTACACCATGAATGACGGAGTTCTCCACAATAGGCTGTAACATCAAGCGTGGGACAAATTGGGTCCTCATGTCATCTGGAATATCAATATGATAATCTATTCTACCGTTGCGAAGTTTTTGGATATCCAAATAGTTGATGAGCAGTTGAATTTCTTCGTGTAAGCTAGCCGTTTCTCGTTCCATTCGCGTTGTATAGCGGTAGTAAGCGCTTAAGTTGTATGCCATGGAGACGACAGCTTCCTCATCCTTCATCTGAGCCATATTAATAATATAACCGAGACAGTTGTAGAGGAAGTGCGGATTTATTTGTGCTTGCAACTGCTTCAACGTTGCTTCCCTTGCACGGATTTTCTCATTAAACACATTCTCAATTAAGTCCTGAATTTGACGTGACATATCATTAAATCGATGAAATAGAAATGAAAACTCATTATGATTTTTGGTATGGAGCCTTACAGAATAGTCTCCGCGTTGAACACGACGCAAACCGTGAACCAGTTTTTTAATTGGACTTTGAACGTTTCGGTATAACAAAATCGATGCTGAGATACCTACCACAAGAAGCAAGCACATGGAAAAATAGAATAAATTACGGCTGAATGACATCGGTCCTAATATCTGATCGAGTGGAACAACATCTATCAAATGCCAATCCAAATTGGAAGATTTAACAGAACTAACAAAATAATTTTTTCCATCTAACTTCACGACATCCTGCGTTGTGTTCTCCGGTGACTTTCCATCCAAATAACGTATCAATTCGCTCGTAAGCTGCTTGTCCGCACTACGGTTCAGGATCGGAGTATTACCTTTGTGATAAAAGAAAGGATCACCCTGTCCGCCCGCTTTATAGGTATCTAACATATTTTGAATGTTCTCATAACTGAAACTGGCTTCTATCACTAGACTGCTACCTGTCAGCTTACCTTGCTGAACTAAAGTATCGCTATAGAACCAATAAAAGGCCTTTAGTTCGTCAGAGGAGTGGGTTCCATCACCGTACGTCCATTTCCCACTGATATTTTTTCTTAAGTAATCCTCATCATATTGCTGTGATTGATTGTAATTAGAAAGGACATCTTTGTTCTGCTGAGAATGAACGGCGTATCTGGCAGGCCATATATTCATCACTCCGGCTTGGAGGACCATTTTTTCCTGAATCACGTATCGGGTCTGCATGCGGTCATAACGGTCTTCCCAGATGTTTAGACCGTTGAACTTCCGAACATTCGGATCTTTGGAGAAAATATGACTGAAATCCATCATTTGATTAATTCGCGAATCAATTTGACTAGATAAAAATGTGAGTTGTTTGGTGTTAGACATCTGCAACTCTTTACTTACAACATCATACGTGACGTTATTTGAATACGTATACACGATAATGATGGGTATAAATAATACTATAATTAAACCGTTCATTTTGGCAAATAGACTAAACCTGGTTCGAGCCTTTTCTTTAAGAAAAGTAATACCTCTCTGTAATTGCATAATTTTTCCTCCTGACTGATATCCCCTAACAAAACCATATCAATCCTAATAATGTTATATAGTCAGTTCGAAGACATGCTTGATACTATATATATCAGAGATTCTTATGACATACAAAATAATTTTTAAAGGGGAGAGAGCTATGGAAGCGAAAACTGTACAGCCGGTGAACCTTGAAACTACCCGAAGTATAAAAAGAAAAAGAACTTATAAGCAACCATGGATGCTGCATTTTATGGTATTACCAGCGGCCATTTTAGTATTTATTTTTTCTTATATTCCTATGACAGGTATCATTATGGCATTTAAAGATTATAAACCCGCATTAGGCATAGTCGATTCTCCGTGGGTCGGCCTGAAACATTTTAGATACATGTTTGAAAATGACTATTTCATGCAAATAGCGTGGAATACCTTGTTTTTTGCTTGTTCGAAGATGATCATGAATTTAATTATTCCATTCCTTTTCGCATTATTATTGAATGAGGTAAGGAAGATGGCGCTCAAAAGAACCATTCAAACGCTTGTCTACTTGCCACATTTTCTTTCATGGGTAACCCTTTCAGGAATTCTAATTGATATGCTCGCCCAGACGGGGATCGTCAACCAGTTTATTTCAAATGTGTTCGGTATAAAGCCGATTTTCTTTTTAGGAGACGGTAATTGGTTCCGATTTACCATTATCTTTAGTGATGTCTGGAAAGAATTCGGGTTCAATACAATCATCTTTCTGGCAGCACTCTCTGGTATTAATCCATCGCTATACGAAGCAGCCGAGGTCGATGGAGCTACCCGTTGGAAGCAGACGATGCATATTACGATCCCTTCCCTTATACCCATCGCTATCGTTATCGCAACCTTAGCATTAGGTAATGTGTTGAATGCGAACTTCGATCAGGTATTCAACTTGTATAGTCCTTTGGTTTATCAACAAGGAGATATTATTGATACATTCGTGTACAGAGAAGGTCTTCTTAGCGGGCAGTTCAGCTTTGCAACTGCGGTCAGTCTAATCAAATCTGTCATTAGCTTAATCTTAATCGTTATCTCTTATCGTCTCGCCTATAAATTTGCCGGGTATCGAATATTCTAGAAAGGATGACTACTTATGTACCATAAAACACTGTCTTATAGAATATTCAGCATATGCAACAATGTATTTTTAGCTACGCTGTCCGTTCTTTGCTTGTTACCCTTGTATCACTTACTGATGGTATCCATGAGCTCAGCCGCGCCTGCTAATGCTGGCTTGGTTACATTTTGGCCGATTGGATTCACATTGGAAGCCTATGCACAAACGTTTGCTAACAGCAGTTTCCTGACTTCCTTGTGGGTATCTGTACAACGAACAATACTTGGAACAGGACTTGCGTTGGTCGTTAACACCATTGCCGCTTATGCGCTCTCCAAAGAAACCCGTGTCTTTCGTGCACGCAACATCTATCTTTGGTATTTTGTCTTTACGATGCTGTTCACCGGTGGGTTGATTCCGGGCTACATCCTTATTCTTAAGCTTGGATTGATGAATTCCTTAATGGCACTTATCCTTCCAGGGTTAGTTGCGGTCTTTAACATTATTCTGCTTCTGAATTTCTTCCGCGGTGTGCCTAAAGATCTCGAGGAAGCTGCTTTTATCGATGGAGCGGGTCAATTCCGAACGTTCTTTAGTATTTATTTACCACTCTCCATGCCAGTTATTGCGACGGTTTCGTTATTCATCATGGTAGGACATTGGAACGCATATTTTGACGGGATTATCTATATGAAAGATTCTGCGAAGCTGCCACTTGCGAGTTTCATGCAAACGATTATCGTTAAGGCAGATATGTCGTCGCTAGATGCGGCTGTCGTTGCAAGTTTATCTCAACGAACGATTCGAGCTTCTCAGATCTTTATCAGTGCCTTGCCAATATTGTTAGTGTATCCTTTCCTGCAACGTTTTTTCGTGACAGGGATTGTTGTTGGTGCGGTAAAAGAATAATACTCAAACTTGAAGTTCAGTTGAGCAGGAGGTGACATGAATTGGCTGTGATTCAATGTCAGTTCTATTCAGAAGCAATCAATTTATCTATGGGTATCCATGTGATTATTCCTCAAAATGCTGCGATTCAGGCAAGTGGTTCTGCAAAACTTCCTGTCCTATATCTGTTACATGGATTGAGTGCGGATCATACAGATTGGATAAGGCATTCTTTCATCGAAAGATATGCTGAGAATAAAGGAATCGTTGTGGTTATGCCGAGTGTAGGACGCAGCTACTATACAGATATGAAGTATGGGTCACCTTACTTTACATTTTTAAGTGAAGAATTACCCGAGATTGTACGTGCTTTATTTCCTGTTTCAGAGCGTAGGGAAGATACTTTTGTAGCAGGCATGTCTATGGGGGGGTATGGCGCATTGAAACTTGCGCTTTCCTTCCCAGAAAGGTATGCGGCTGCTGCAAGTCTATCTGGCGGATTAGATATTGTCAGTCGTATGAACGGTGCTAACAATTTTCAACCCCATGAATTGATCGCTATTTTTGGTGATGTGGCAGAGTTGAAGGGGAGCACAAATGATCTGTTCTATTTATTGGATAAATTGAAGGCATATGACGGGGATAAGCCTATGTTATATCAATGCTGTGGAACGGAAGACTTTCTGTACGCAGATAATCAGACCTTTAGAAAATATGCATTAGATTTGGGTATAGAAGTGACGTATGACGAAGGCCCTGGTGAGCATGATTGGGATTACTGGGACCCCCAAATTCAGCGTGTATTGGATTGGCTACCGATAGGATAATCGGGAAACAGAAGAACTTTTATGGAGGAAATGCTTAAATGGATAACAAACAACTGACGGTGCTACTAGAAAAGATGACGCTCGAAGAGAAAATAGCACAGATGCTGCAATTGGTCGTGTCTTATTTCGTAGGATCGGAAGAGGATGGTCAGATTACTGGACCGATGGAATCGCTTGGAATTTCTGAAGAAACGGTGGATCAAGTCGGTTCTGCATTAGGACTTGGCGGGGCAGCTAAAGTAATTCAAGTGCAACAAACCCATTTGAAGAATGATAGATTAGGCATTCCGATGTTATTCATGGCGGATATTATCCATGGGTACAAGACTATTTTTCCAATACCTTTAGCTATAGGATGTTCTTGGGATCAGGAACTGGCAGAACAAAGTGCCATCATTGCTGCTAAGGAAGCCGCAGTATCTGGTCTTCATGTAACGTTTGCACCGATGGTTGATTTAGTTCGCGATCCACGTTGGGGACGTGTGATGGAATCAACAGGGGAAGACCCGTACCTTAATAGTTTATTTGCGCGTTCATTTGTCCGTGGATTCCAAGGGGACGATTTAACAAGTGATGTCAACCGTGTGGCTGCTTGTGTGAAGCATTTTGCAGCATATGGTGCTGGAGAAGCCGGACGTGAATATAACACGGTTGATCTATCCGAGCGACAATTAAGAGAGTATTATTTACCTTCCTATAAGGCTGCTTTGGATGAGGGCTGTGAGCTCGTAATGACATCCTTTAATACGGTCCATGGTTCCCCCGCTACAGGAAATCGAGCTTTGATGCGTGATTTATTACGTACGGAGTGGGGATTTGATGGGGTACTTATTTCGGACTGGGGCGCAGTGATTGAGCTCATTGCTCATGGGGTTGCAGAAGATGAAGAGCAAGCGGCGTACTTAGCCGTTCAAGCAGGCGTTGATATTGAGATGATGACCTCATGTTATGTTAAGTATCTACCAGAACTCGTAAGAAGCGGCAAGGTGGATGAGTCTCTCATTGACGAAGCTGTACTTCGTATATTGAATTTGAAGAACAAGTTGGGGCTATTCGAGAATCCGTTACGTGGGGCAGATCCATTGGCTGAAGAAGAGATCGTATTCTGTGATGAGCATAGAGCTGTCTCACGTGAACTTGCATCCAAATCATGTGTTCTTCTTAAAAATACAGGTGTTCTTCCACTTCAACCAGAGCAACGTGTCGCTTTAATTGGTCCGTTTGCGCAGAGCAAAGATATTCTAGGTCCATGGTCGTGGCTAGGTGCGGAAGAGGATATTATGCCTCTGGATAAGGCAATTCAGGAGAAGATCACTTCTTCTAATGTATTCGTTACAGAGGGTTCAGGGATTGATGCGATGACAGAGGAGCAAATGCAAGAAGCATTGGACATTGCTTCTCATTCGGATGTTATCGTTCTTGCTCTGGGAGAAAGCTCACCTATGAGCGGAGAAGGTGGAAGTCGTTCAGATATTACTTTACCGGAAGCCCAGCTTCAACTCATTGCTCACTTACAAACGTTGAACAAGCCTATGGTAGTTGTCTTATTTAACGGACGTCCGTTAGATCTTCGCGGTGTCCATGATCAAGTAGATGCTGTTCTGGAAGCTTGGTTCCCAGGAAGTGAGGGAGCTAGTGCGATCACGGATATTTTATATGGTGATGTGAATCCTTCAGGACGTCTATCGATGTCGTTCCCACAGGCAGTGGGACAAATACCTGTATATTATAACCACTACAATACAGGTCGTCCGAAGAAGGAATCAGAACCAGATAATCGCTACGCATCACAATTTTTAGATATCCCGAATGAACCTTTATTTCCATTTGGTTACGGATTAAGTTATACGGAATTTAAATACGGTGAAATGGTGCTCTCAGCAGAGGAAATGACGTCAGACCGTCCACTACAGATCACAACGACGATCACGAACACAGGCTATAAGGCAGGAGAAGAAGTCGTACAACTCTATGTTCGTGATATCACGGGAGAGGTTGTTAGACCGATGAAGGAGTTGAAGGCTTACTCCAAAGTTCTGCTTCAGGCTGGGGAATGTAAAGAAGTCAGTTTTACAGTGACAGAGGAGCAACTTCGATATCATCATTACGATTTGAGCTATACAAGTGATGCAGGTGAGTTCGCCGTGTTTGTAGGGTCGAATAGTCGAGACGTGGTAGAGCGCAGATTTCGTCTTTTGAAATAAATAAGAATAACAACATAGGACCTAATGAACCTTACAGAGAAAGTAGGAGTGAGAAGACATGGGATGGAAGAATGACGAACTGTTTACTTTGGAAGCGGGAAGTCTGACGTTTAGATTCTTGCCAAGTGGAGATTTGTTTCAAGCGACGAGTGGTAGAACGATGATCAATCAATGGTTATCCAATTCAATCGATGGATCAATGAATAATATCTATCTACGGTTACATCATGAAGAGGGAATTAAAGCTTATCCGTTACTCGGAGTTCGATCTCAGAGTCTTGTCCGTAAATTTGATAATCGGGTTGTATTTGAAGGCATCGTTGAATCTGTCCGTTATCAAGTGATGTTTACGCCTACGGAGCAGGGTATATGGTTCTGGGATGTTAAGGTCGAGGGGCATCAAAGAGAAGTTGACTTGATTTATGGACAAGATATTGGGATTGCTGATCCAGGTACTGTTCGTAGTAACGAGGCTTATTTATCTCAATATATTGATCATACGGTATTTGAAGACGAGCGTAATGGATACGTCGTATGCTCCCGCCAGAATCAGCCGCAAGGCGGAGCATTCCCATACATCCAGCAGGGTTCTTTAACGAAGTCGGTATCCTATTCAACAGATGGCTTTCAATTCTATGGATTGTCATACAAAGAAACGAATGAACCGGCTTGTTTAATAGAAGATACACTAGCTAATGAAGTCTATCAATATGAATTCGCGTATACAGCATTACAGTCTGAACGTATTCAGCTAGATGGAGAAGCTAGGTTCGTATTCTACGGATTATGTAAAGAAGACCACCCTGCAGCGATTTCTACATTAGAGTTCAGTGAAGAAGTATCACAGGCACGTAAGGCTGTTGAGACGCTGAGTTTTGAGGGAGGAGAACTTCTGGATCAGGTATCCCTATTACCTTCCATAGGAACGCCGTTGCATACGGAGGTTATGAGTGAGGCAGAAATAAATCGTTTATTCCCTAATCGCCAGCAAGAGGAAATGGAAGGGGATGACTTACTCGCTTTTTTCACAGAAGGTTATGATCATGTGGTTCTGAAGGAAAAAGAGCTAAGAGTGGAGCGTCCTCACGGACATATTCTGATGAGTGGCAATAATGTGAGTCTTGAGAATCCGGTTATCACAACAACTTCGTATATGTATGGGATCTTTAACTCTCAGGTTGTTGTAGGGAATACCAATTTTAATAAAATGACGACAAATGCGAGAAACGCACTGAATGTACCCAAAACATCAGGTCAGCGGATCTATATAGAGATAGAGGGTACATATCGACTACTGACGATGCCATCACTATTCGAGATGGGTTTCAACTACGTACGTTGGTATTATAAAACGAAAGAAGATCTATTGATTATTACTAACTTCACGTCAGTAGATTCACCAGAAGTTCGATTGAATGTACGTTCAGAACGTGGTATATCCTATCGTTTCCTAGTGAGTAATCAGATTACGATGAATGTCAATGAATATGAGGTTTCTTCTCATATGCGTGACCATGGCGAATATCTGTCATTTCATGCAGACACGGCATGTTTAAGCGCTGATATTTATCCGGACTTGGAGTATCGGATTCATATTACAGGGGCGAGCATGACAGTTTCAGATGAGCGTAAGCTCGTTAGTCATGTTGTACCTGGAGAAGCCTCGCTGACTGTGCTTGCGTTAGATGCAAGCAGTGAATGGACGATGACCTTTCAAGGACTACTGAATGGTGGGGAATTACCATTAGTGGAGCGACAGGCTACGGAAGAAATTGAGCGTTATCGGGAATTCTTCCGTTCTGTGATGAATGGATTCCATTTGTCATCAGGTAATGGGGATGAAGCAGATCTGTTTAAGGTGAACGGACTCGCATGGTGGTACACGCATAATATGCTTGTTCACTATTCCGTACCGCATGGTCTTGAGCAATATGGTGGAGCTGCATGGGGAACACGTGATGTCTGTCAGGGACCTGTCGAATATTTCATGGCAACTCAGAAATATGAGCAGGTACGTGAGACAGTATTAACCATATATTCTCATCAGTTCGAAGATGACGGCAATTGGCCTCAATGGTTCATGTTCGATAAATATACGAAGATTCAACAAGAAGAGAGCCATGGCGACATCATCGTATGGCCGCTGAAAGTACTTGGCGATTATTTGAATGTGACTCGTGATTATAGCATACTGGAACAGCAAGTTCCCTATACAAGTAAACATAGCTTTGATTTCACAACTAAGACGGCGACAGTATTAGAGCATGCTTATAAGGAAATTGATTATATCAAGAATCATTTTCTACATGGTACGCACTTATCTTCATATGGAGATGGCGATTGGGACGATACTTTACAGCCGGCTAATGCTCAGTTGAAGCAGTATATGGTAAGTAGTTGGACAGTAGCGCTAACGTATCAGACGTTGAATCAATTCTCGCGCGTGATGGAAGCTTTTGATTCAACTTCAGCCGCAAGTTTACGGAGTCTGGCTGATGGAATCCAAAGTGATTTCAACAAATACATGCTGCAAACTGAAGTTATCCCAGGTTTCTTGTATATGGAGAATCCTGAACAGGTGAAATTGATGGTTCACCCAAGTGATGCGGAGACAGGTATACAATATCGTTTGTTACCGATGACACGAAGCATGATTAGTGAACTATTGACCCCTGAACAAGCAGCATCGCATTATGACATCATTCGTGAACAATTGTTTTGTCCAGACGGGGTAAGGTTAATGAACCGTCCTGCACAATATGATGGAGGCGTGAGCACCCACTTTAAACGTGCTGAACAAGCTTCGAACTTCGGACGTGAGGTTGGACTGCAATATGTGCATGCTCATATTCGTTATGTGGAAGCCATGGCTAAACTCGGTAAAGAAGATGAAGTATGGAGCGGGCTTGCGCGAATCAATCCAATTGGGCTGAAAGATGTTGTTCCTAATGCTGAACTTCGTCAAAGTAATGCGTATTTCAGTAGCTCTGATGGTAAATTTAATACGCGTTATGAAGCGCAAGAGAGATTTGATGAATTACGTAGCGGAGAGGTACCTGTGAAAGGTGGCTGGAAGATTTATTCTAGTGGACCTGGGATCTATATGAATCAATTGATCTCTAACGCTCTGGGTATCCGCCAAGAGGCAGGGAACTTGATCATTGATCCGGTGCTACCGCAATCGCTAGATGGTCTACGTTTTGATTTCGAATATGCCGGAGCACCAGTACAGTTTGTGTATCATTTAAATAGTGGTGAAAATTGTGTTCGTGTAAATGGTCAGGATGTTGCCACAGAGGCAACGGCGAATCGTTACCGCACCGGTGGATTACGGATTGATCGTGAAGAGTTCGATCGTGTGCGTTCAGCGGGGACGAACATTGTGGAAATCTATATAGGCTAAGCATCACAATCAGAAGTGCACCCCTTAGAATAGACATTGGAAACCCCCTCAGGTTAATCCAATGACTAGTTCTAGGGGGTGCATTTCTGTGCTATGGCTTAAATATTGCCGGTAACTGGGAGAAAACGTATACTATAGTTCGAACAACAGGGAAAGGTGATACAACATGTATATCAAGATCGGTATTGTCGGAATGCAGTATGTCGTAGACAAATTGCTAAAGGTAATTAAGGCTAAGTTAAGTGGAATAGACTTCTTAAGAATAATTAGAGAGAAGAGTCTGATTCCGATTCCGATTCTGATTGTATCTGCTAAAGATGTTGAAGCGGACAAAGCATTAGGACTTGGTTTCGGGGCGGATGACTATATTCCCAAGCCATTCTCTATGATAGAGCTTTCTGCTAGAGTGAAAGTGGATCTCTGCCTTGGAATAACTTAATAGATAACGCGATCTCATACGGAGCCGATGGTAAAGTCATTGGTATTACACGTTAAGAAGTGACGAAGCCTATGTATATATTGATGTGTGGGATCAAGGGAAAGGAATTAGTGAGCAACACATGATCATGTTTTTGAAAGAATGTACACGCTCGAAGACTCAAGGAATAAATTATTTCAGGGAAGCGGGCTGGGTCTCACGATAACGAAAAGATGGGTAGAACAATTAGGTGGGGAAATCCATTTCATAGTAAACCTTTTGAAAAGACAATCTTTACCGTAAAACTTCCACGAGCTACTATTGATTACTGAAGAAGTCCGAGGGCAACAGCGATCGTAAGATTTTCTTAAGAATTAAGAAAGGAAAAAGAAAAGGCTATGCTCTAATCTATAGATAATAACAGTTGAAGGAGTCAAATAAATAAGTAATATCATAAGAACGAGCCTTCTAACCAAAGCATTTCAAGGGAAAGAAGCCGTATCTGATGTAAGTATGAGCGTCAGCCAAGGATAGATTTACGGATTCCTAGGTCCGAAGGGGTCAGGGAAGACAACAGTGATGAAGTTGTTACTTAATCTGGTTAAGCCGACCTGTGGTGACATAGAAATCTTCGGAGAAACCCTAACACAATCGTCTATTGAGTATCCTATCTTTTATGACAAATTGATAGCACTCGAGAACCTAGAAATACACTGTACATATATGGGTTTTTATAATAAAAAAGCTATCAAAGAAACAAAAACACATGAGAAACTTTTGCTTTTTGCTGCTTACTTTTGCGACAGGGCTGTTTTACTTTTGTTTTTATTTGGTTGGCATCACATTGGGGGTATGGCTTTCACTTTAGTAGGGCTTCCGATCCTCTATTATATTTTGCGTTCCACCAGCGTGTTTGTGCAGTACGAACGGAGCCAAGCCAAAGTCTACACAGATATCTCCATTGACCCGATTTCAAGCCGGACAAGAGCGGAAGAAGGCTTATGGGAACAGGTTAAAGTTGACCTGTTGGATGCGAGTAATTGGAAAGTAATTTTCTTGCTGCTGAAATTCGTTATCGGACTTGTCAGTATCATTTGTGCCACTCTTTTCTATGTGGCACCCCTTATCTTCCTGTTAGCGTCCATCTTGTACCCGTTAGATTTTTTGAATTTTGTGGGATTGAAATCAAAACGTTCGGTGCCTTACTCCTCATCATGCTTGCAGGTGCAGCACTTATATGGATCGTTCCTTATCTAGGTAATGGCCTGGTAAAGATGATCGACGGTTATACGCGTCGTATGGTTGAAAGTTTAGCTGGCAAATAAAGAGATGACAAAAGAACACTACCCAGTATGACAATGCCTTTGCCATACTGAAGTGAGTCAAGAGAAATGGAAAAACAGATGAGATGAATCTTCATCTTAAGGAGAATCAGAACACTTGAGCAAACAGTGGATTCGAGTCATTCTTGCAGCCAGCAAGCTGGGTTTTACGAATCTGGTGATGGATGAAGATTGGGACCGGGTGAAGAAGCTTGACCAATATGTCCAGACAGGAGACGGCAACCCGGGGCAACATCTCAATCCGGAGGACTAACGGAAAAGGTAACGGACAGGCTGATTCACTTTCTAAAAAGAGAAGCACCCGCAAGTGATGGTATTCCTGCTAATGAATGAGCAGATCTGGGAGCGGTTCTACAGGGCTGAGCCTTCCCGGAGTCGAATGATGCGTGGAACTGGACTGGGGCCTTCCATTTCGAAGCGAATATTAGATATGCACGGCTGTCGCTATGCAGTGGATAATGTGGAGGAGGGCGTCAGTTTTCGTGTTAGATTTGAAGGCTAAACACAAATATACATACTGTAGGGAAAGGAGTGAGACGGCATGAAATGGAACTGGCTGCCTTCAATGTTTACCTTGGCAAACTTAGGAGTTGGATCATTATCTCTGCTCTTCACGATTCAAGAACGATATAGTCTGGCATTAATAATGATATTGCTGGCTGCCGTATGTGATGTAATGGACGGTTTGCTGGCCCGATGGCTGCATTGTACCAGTGAATTCGGTAAGCAATTGGACTCACTGGCAGATATCATATCGTTTGGTTTGGCTCCGACGTTCCTGATTTTGTTGTATAAGCTGGAAAATGTTCCGTGGCTAGGTTCCGTGGCTAGGTTCCGTGGCTGCGGTTGCCTTCTTGATCTGCGGCGCACTGCGGTTGGCCAGATTTAATATATCAGCTCCCTCCAGGAGTTTCGTAGGGATGCCTATTACAGCTGCAGGAGTGATTCTTTCGATGATCTCTTTGCTGGATGAACGGATGAAACCGGAATTCATATTAGTATTAATGGGACTGCTGTCCGTAATGATGATCAGCCGTATTCCATTCCCATCGTTCAAAAAAAACATCAACAGGAAGTGAGCTATCAATGTCTTGGATCACGGAGTTAATTTCACAGTACGGCTATTTAGCAATTTTTGCTCTTTTGGCTCTTGGTATTCTTGGACTTCCCGTACCTGACGAGGCTTTAATGTTGTTGGTAGGGTATTTGTCCTCCGTTATGGTTCTGAATTTTTCACTTTCGGTACTGATCGGCTGTTTAGGCTCCATAACAGGAATGATCATCAGCTACTCCATCGGTTTGCGACTGGGACAACCAGTAGTGAATAAATACGGCAAGTGGATTGGACTTACCCCGAAGAGGTTTGCCAGAGTTAAGGGATGGTTTTCGCGTTTTGGAATTTGGACGGTTTTATTTGCCTATTTTATTCCGGGGGTCAGACATGTTGCGAGTTATATTTCCGGCATCAGTGCCATGCCCTTTAAAAAATATGTACTTGTATCCATTACAGGTGCTCTGACCTGGTCACTGCTCTTTGTTTCAATTGGCTACTTTATAGGTTCCAGCTTTTCCTTTGCCTAGACAGTTCTTCAGGACATCCTGCATTATTTAATGCAACGCTCCGTTCACGAAGCGTCCTCATTCACTTACGTCTATCTTACTCCAACAACAGGGGGTGCCCAAGAAACCATTTTATGGATCTTGTGCACCACCTGTTTGTTGTCTGTATGCGATTGTTCATTTATGGGCAAATCTCTTACTCTAAGTCCATACATAGCCATTTACGATATAGTCATGCCTAAAGATAATATGCTACGTCAAAATCAATGACCTCGTAGATTCTTCCTTTGTTCAAGAAGAATTACAGAATAAATATTGCCTCGATAACGGTCGCAATGCAGTGCCACCTATTCGTATGTTCAAATATTTATTGTTGAAATCCATTTTCGATGTATCAGATGTGGATATCATCGTGGAACGATCAAAATGACATGTCTTTCAAATACTTTTTAGATATGGCGCCAGAAGATGGCGTCATCAATCCGAGTTCTTTAACGAAGTTTCGTAAACTTCGTTAAAGAGAAGCTGAACTATTTAAGAGAAATAGTGGAAGATCACCAAGACCACCTTCAACTCTGTAATGATCCAGATGCAAGTGTAGGTCACAAAACGGCAGACTCCTCTTTCTTCAGATCACAACAACGCCAAAGTTCTGCTTCAGGCTGGGGAATGTAAAGAAGTCAGTTTTACAGTGGCAGAGGAACAACTTCGATATCATCATTATGATTTGAGCTACACAAGTGATGCAGGTGAGTTCTCCGTGATTTTAGCATTGGATGTTTGAATTGTTGCTAGGTTACGAGCAATGGGATTCAAGTTTTAAAGTGAGTTTACATATATTCACCTTGATTCAAACATTACGAAAACAATCCTTTGTTATTATGATTTGGTGTAGGTGTAATCATAATATATATAAGGGAGATACCTAATGAATAAGTTAGTTAGACAGATAGTTTCTACCACTCTTGCCCTAATCATGGTATTAAGTCTTATCGCTACAGGAACACCAGCATTTGCGGCACAGAACACAGACGAGGGTTCGCCTCAGCTCAAATCGGTTCTACCCAATGTTCCAATGCCTTTATTAGAAAAGAACTCCATGTGGAAATATCTAGATCATGGTACAGATCAAATGACAGTATGGCGTGCCGTATATGATGATACAAGTTGGGAAATAGGTTCGGCTCCTTTGGGATATAAGGATGACGGAAAAGGAGTTAGTACTTCAGAATTTGGAGGTTTGAATACAACCGTACAATACGGATCTAATAGTAAGACTAAATACCGTACTACATATTTCCGAACGAATCTGAATGTAGATTTGGCTCAGGTGGTCAGTTACGACCGAATTATGGCTACATTGGGTGTTGATGATGGAGCTGTGCTCTATTTGAATGGTAATGAAATTTACCGTGCCGGTATGCCTGAAGGAGAAATAAACTTCTTTACCAAAAGTACTAGTAATAAAAGTAGCCCGGTTATTTATTCAGCAGTTGATCTTACAACTATATTAAAAGCCAATCTCAAGGATGGAAATAATATACTTGCTGCTGAGGTTCACCAAAATAACGATAGTAGCTCGGATCTCTACTTTGATATGAATCTCATAGCCTATCCTTTAGCAGACGAACCAGATCCAGGGGTTCCGGGAATAGGGAAACCTGATTCCATAGCATTGACCTTTAATGGGAATCCACAAACCAGTATGGCATTTTCTTGGTATGCACCGGAGTCTGTAAAAGGTACTAAGTTGGAAGTGGTTGATGCTTCTAGATTGATTAACGGTGAATTTCCAACTACAGGGATTCAATCGTATGATGGTACTTCAGATACGATCAGTGTGTTTAAGACAAAGGCAGATAAATCATCCAATAAACCGATTGTTGTGACCAGCCATAAGGTAATCGCTGATGGCTTACAGCCTGGGACTGCATATGCTTACCGTGCTGGGGATGGCCAAGCTGATAATTGGAGTACTGTGGGTACTTTTAAAACGGAAAGCTCTGGCAATAACGCATTCCAATTCCTATATACAACTGATTCGCAAGGAACCTCAGAAAGCGATTTTGAGATTTGGAATCATACACTTCAAGAAGGAATGAGCAAGTTCCCAGCCACTAAATTCATTCTGAATGCTGGAGATTTGGTGGATAATGGTGATATAGAAGAGCAATGGTCATGGTTTTTTAATAAAGCGAAGGATATATTGACGCAAACGCCAATGGTTCCTGTAGTAGGTAACCATGAAAGTAAGAACTTCAGTAACTTTACTTCACACTTTAATTTGCCAAATGTTTCGAACACAGGTGCTAAACCAGATGGATCGGTATATTCTTTAGATTACGGTTCAGCACATTTCATGGTGCTTAATACAGAGTACTATGGTGCAAGTCCAACAGCAGAAATTGTAGAAATCTATAATAAACAAGTAGAGTGGCTTCGTAGTGAAGTTGCTAAGACAGATAAGAAGTGGAAGGTAGTCTTCCTACATAAATCCCCTTATTCTGTTGCTAATCATTCGGATGACAAGGATGTTCTCTTTTATAGAGCAGAATTAACGAAGGTGTTTGATGAACTTGGAATTGATATGGTTGTTGGTGGTCATGATCATACCTTCGCAAGAAGTTACCAAATGTATAACAATGAGGTTCAGACAGACACGCTTGACGCTAACGGGATAGTAACAAATCCTAAAGGAACACTGTATCTGATTACCAATGCAGCAGGAAACAAGAGATATAATGTCGGCAAAGGACCATTCCCATTTGCTGCTAAATATGCTCAGCCGGGTAAGGAAATGTTTACGGGCGTAACTGTGACTGACGATGAGTTATCCTTCGAGACATACACAACGACGACATCGGGAACGACAGACCTCTATGATCAGTATACTATCGTCAAGTCAAATGAGGTATCCAATCCTGTCCAACAGGCACAAGTAAATAAAACGGCAGATGGTAAATTAACGTTAACGTGGGATGCACCGGCATCAAACTCTGCGGTATCCGGTTATAGAATTTATGAGAAGAATGATTTGGTAGCAGCAAATTGGAATGTAAATGTTCCTAATCAAGCGGGAGTAAATTCTTACAGTTACACGCTGGATAATGTCGATCCAAGTAAAACCTATCAGTTCGTCATAAAAGCTGTTAGCGGCAGAACGAACTCAGAAGCTGTCATTGTCTCGACTGCATCGAATGCTTCGATTAGCAAAGTGACCGTGACGTTCAATGGTGACTCTGTTAGTTCTAAAGGATTCACATGGTACACACCACTGGCTTCTATGGGGAATGACTTGCAAGTAGTTAAGAAGACAGATGGAACGCCAGATTATAATAAGGCAACGAAATTTACTGGACGTTCTTCCATCTCTACGAATGCGAAGGATCAGTTGGTGCATAAGGCAGAAGCCACTGGGCTACAGCCAGATACCACTTACTTCTTCAGAGTAGGTGACGAAGCACTTGGTATTTGGAGTGCAACAGGTACTTTCCAAACAGCGTCTGCATCCGGTAAATTTACATTTATAGATTTAGCTGATACTCAGGCGAAATCAGAAGACGAGGCTATTCTATCTGGACAAACACTAGCTAAGGCTCTGACTACAGTACCTGATGCTAAATTCGTAGTTCACAATGGAGATATTGTAGATACAGGAACGAAAGAGGTTCAATGGGATTGGCTTCTGGGTAACTCGCAGGATAGTCTACTGAACACTACAATTGTTCCATCTGCGGGTAACCATGAGGATGAAGCAAATGCATTCTATGAGCATTTCAATATCAAGGAAGCGCCAGGGTCTGCAACAGTAACCGGTGCTTATTACTCCTATAATTACAGCAACGCGCACTTCGTAGTATTGAACAGTAATGAAGACTCGGATGAATACGCTAATTTTAGTAAGGATCAAGTAGAATGGCTCAAATCAGATGTAAAAGCAGCTAAGGCAGCCGGTTATAAATGGATCATTGTCAATATTCATAAAGGTCCATACACCACATCCAACCATGCTACGGATAAAGACATTAAGGGCACCAATGGTGTAAGAACGAGAATTGCTCCAATTATGGCGCAGCTAGGCATAGACTTTGTAGTTCAGGGTCACGATCACATTTATGCACGTACTAAGCCGATTAAAGCTAATGGTACAGCAGCAATACCTGAGAAGATTACTGAAACTCTTAACGGTAAAAAGGTTGAATACACCGTAAATCCAGATGGTTCGATTTATCTCATTCCTGCTACAGCGGGGGCGAAGGTATATTACAAGAATCAAAAGCCTGAGCTTGGAGACGCTTATTATAATCTCTTTGAGGTAGCTGATGAGAGTCATGCAGCTCCATACGGTCCGGATCCGAGTGATAACAAACGTCCTAAGCGTGGTCAAGTTCAGAACTTTGTGGGCATTACTGTCGATGGAGACAAACTGACAGCCGTTTCTTATGAGATTGATCAGAACAAGAATAATGCGGAGCCTTTCATTATTGAGCAATTCGGAATTGTTAAGAAGACAAGTACTGATAATGGAAATGGTAACACAGGAGGTAACGGAAATACTGGTAACAATGGTAGTAGCGGAAACACAGGGAATCCTGGTAATACAGGAGGTAGTAACACTAGCGGAACGGTCGGAGGTAATACAAGTACGGGTGAAGACTCCCAAAATGGGAATAGTGGAAACAACAATGGAACAAAAGCGAACGTGAACTTTAAGGATATAGGAAGTCATTGGGCAGCTGCTGTCATTCAGAAAGCCGCTGAATCTAATTTCGTGGATGGTTATCCGGATAACACATTCCGACCTAATCAGAAAGTTAATCGTATAGAATTCATGACAATGCTGGCTCGCGCTTTACAATTGCCGAACAGCGGAACGACTACAAGCTTTAAAGATTCAACTAAAATTCCAGCGTGGGGCAAGTCCTTCGTTCAACAAGCGGTATCATTAGGCATTATTAGCGGTTATGATGACGGTACTTTCCGTCCAATGCAGAAGCTGAGCCGTGCAGAATTAACGGTTATGGTTGTACGCTCTCTGGGGATCACAGTGGATACCAAAGCCACATTATCCTTTGCGGATGCTAAGGATGTTCCGGCATGGGCAGTACCGTATATTGCAGCAGCGGTAGAGAAAGGTATTGTCAAGGGTATTGGTCAGAATCACTTTGCACCGAATCAGACAGCGACAAGAGCTGAAGCGGTTGCCATAATTCTGACTATGTTAGAGAAGAAGGGAAAGTAATTTAAGATATTAAATTAAAAATGGAACCAAAAAGCTGGATCTGTGTTTTAGGGTCAGCTTTTTGGTGTTCTGTAATAAATATTACCAATCACTTCTATCCAAATCACTGAATCTAGAGAGAATATACTCTCAATAATGCCTCCGATTCCTAAATAGGTAGCCTTAGCGAGTTACATTACTTTGCATGGCAATTACATCTGATCTTTAATAAACGCCACAAACTCACTCCGCAAAGAAGATTGGGATGAATCAGCTGAATAGGCCATATATGAGGTTAATGTGGACTTTGTTTGTTCGGGAATGGGTAAACACATGAGATGACCTTGAGCAAGTTCCTGTTGAATACCTTTTCGTGTGAAAAAGGAAATATGATCATTGTGCGCTACAGCTAGTTTCACGGCTTCGGGTGAATCCATCTGAATTCGTTCCCATAGATGGACGACATTTATATTTGACCACGCTAGGGAGAATTCCTTGATAAAAGATCCTTCCGCATGCTGAATGAAGAATTGTTTGGCGATGAGTTGGGGACTAAGATGTTCAAGTTTGGTAAAAGGGTGCGTAGGGCCAAAGATGACAACCAAGTCATCCACCCAGAGCTCTTCATGTTGAAATCCATCAAATATCCCCTGACGGCTTTGTTTGGATTGACAGAATGCAACATCGATATCTTGATTAACGAGCATTTGATGAATCGTATGGGTAGGTTTAATCGTCAATTGAAGTCGTGTTCCAGGATACTTATCTGAGAATAGACTTATTAACTCTGGCAAAAGATAAGTACCAGTAATGCAGTCAGCCCCGATATGTAGCGACCCTTTATCTAATGTTGTATAATCGCGAACGACCTTTTTTGCCTCAGCGGCAAGTCCGGTTATCTTTAAGGCATAGGGATAGAGTGCCTTTCCTGCTTCAGTTAGAATCATTCGGCCCCTTTTGGATTCAAAAAGCACGGTCCCCATTTCTTCTTCAAGACTCTTCATATGAAAGGTTACGGAAGGCTGCTTCATATTGAGTTCTTTTGCAACATCGGTGACTTTTTTATATTTCTCTATGTACACAAGGATCATTAATTTTAAAATGTTGATTGGTAACCCCGCCTTTTTGTTTGTATGTTATTAATTCATTATAGATAAAATCTATAACTATATAAAGTTTATATGGCGATATTTATTTTTAAGTTTACAAACTAACGATTTTGCAAAAATGTTCGAGAATTAAAATAGATTTGTAAGTAAGAAACACAGAGAGTTACTGCGACGCGAAAAACACAGAGATATTAGGAGGAGAGAATAAAAAATGAAATTGAAAAAACCAGTACTTTTAATGGGTGCGCTAGCACTAGTACTTACATTAGCTGCTTGCGGAAACAATGGGGAAAATAAAGGTGCGAGTAATTCGACAGATACTAATAAAGCTTTAAGTGGTTCTATTCTTGCAGTTGGATCAACGGCATTACAGCCATTGGTGGAGCAAGTTGGACAGAAATTTATGGCTGATTCTAAATATGCAGGGGTTCAAGTACAGGTTCAAGGTGGCGGAAGTGGAACAGGTCTCACACAAGTGTCAGGTGGACAGGCGGATATCGGTAACTCGGATGTATTTGCAGAAGAGAAATTGAAAGATGCAGATGCTGACAAAGCAAAAGAACTCATTGATCATCAAGTAGCAGTCGTTGCGATGTCCATTGTGTCTAATAAAGATACAGGTGTGGATACATTAACGAAGCAACAAATGGTAGACATTTTCACTGGTAAAGTAACGAACTGGAAAGAAGTTGGCGGGATTGATCAGAAGATTGTTATCGTAAACCGTCCAAGTAGTTCAGGAACACGTAGTACTTTTGAGAAATATGCATTAGGTACGAAGGTTGAAGATTTGTCAGGTGCTATTCTAGAAGAATCATCAGGTACGGTTAGAAAACTTGTTGGTGAAACACCAGGTGCGATTGGTTACCTTGCCTTCTCTTACCTAGACGATTCCATTAAATCTATTAAGTACGATGGTGTTGAAGCGAAAGTGGAAAATGTAATCACTGGGGAATATCCAGTATGGGCTTATGAGCATATGTACACAAAAGGTGAACCAAATGAAGTCGTAAAAGCATTCTTGGATTACATGGTTTCCGATGAGGTTCAAAATGAAGATGTCGTTGAACTAGGATATATTCCAGCATCCCAAATGCAAGTAACACGTGACGTAGACGGAAATGTGACAAAGAAATAATTGAATGATAAAGAGTTATGACCACCAAATACTCAAAAAAGAGGCGGATTCATCTGCCTCTATTTTCACTTTAAGAAAGTAGGACAATTATGAAATCAAATAATGGATCGCCTGTCCTCATCAAGAAGCATCATTTGGAAGATTGGATTGGACGAATTTATACAACCTTTTGTGTATCTCTCTTAGTGATTGTTATCGTTTCTATGATGTATTTCGTAGCATCCAAGGGACTTACAACCTTTATTAAAGATGGCGTTAATGTGGGTGATTTCTTATTTGGTACGAAGTGGGATCCCAATGGCGATAACCCTGTATTTGGGGCACTTCCGTTTATTGTGGGTTCCTTTGCCACGTCACTATTAGCTGCTCTCATTGCAAGTCCATTAAGCATATGTGCTGCGCTTTTCATGAACGAAATCGTTCCATCTTGGGGAAAGAGACTTTTGCAACCTGTTATTGAACTATTAGCAGGAATTCCTTCGGTCGTGTATGGTTTCGTGGGATTAAGCGTTATTGTACCATTATTTCGTGATGTATTTCCTGGTCAAGGAATCGGGATTGCAGCAGGTTCACTCGTACTTTCGGTTATGATTCTACCGACGATCACGAGTATTGCAAGTGACGCACTTAGTTCACTTCCTAAAGGATTGAAGGAGTCTTCTTATGCGTTAGGTGCTACAAGATGGCAGACGATCTACAGCGTGATTATACCAACGGTTATGCCCTCTTTATTGACTGGGGTAGTCCTAGGAATGGCGCGTGCATTTGGTGAGGCGTTAGCCGTTCAAATGGTTATAGGTAATGCGCCACATGTACCTCGTTCCTTATTTGAATCAGCATCCACACTTACGAGTGTCATTACGTTGAATATGGGAAATACGGTTATGGGATCTGTCCAAAATAATGCGCTATGGAGCATGGCTCTTGCACTCATGGTTATGACCTTCATATTCGTCATTGTTGTTAGGCTCTTGGAAAGGAGACATCAGTTATGAAACCAAGAACAGCAGATAAGATTGCCACAGGCGTTATCGTAACTTTTGCCTCAATTATTGTTGCCGTATTACTGGGATTGTTAGGGTTTATCCTATTTCGGGGACTTAGTCATATTAGTTGGTCGTTCCTAACTTCTGTTCCTCAGACGATCAGAGCAGGTGGTGGGATTGGACCACAATTATTTAACTCACTCTTCTTACTCGTTCTAACGCTCATTATTACCATTCCACTTGGTCTGGGAGCGGGTATATATATGGCGGAATATGCGAAGCCAGGGAAGATTACTAGCGGAATTCGACTCGTGGTTGAGGTGCTTTCTTCTTTTCCTTCCATCGTAGTTGGTTTGTTTGGTTTGTTACTTATCGTAAATACATTTGGATTCGGATTCTCACTATTCTCGGGTGCACTTGTGCTGACGATTTTCAATCTTCCGCTCATGGTACGTATCACGGAACAAGCTTTTCGAGGGGTTCCAAAGGAACAGAAAGAGGCAGGTCTTGCCTTGGGTCTATCGAAGTGGAAAATTATAGTGTCAATACTATTGCCAGTCGCTATACCTAATCTTGTGACAGGGACCGTCCTCGCCGCAGGTAGAGTATTTGGAGAAGCTGCAGCGCTTCTGTTTACGGCAGGAATGTCTACACCAAGACTAGACTTCACGAATTGGAATCCACTCAGTCCTACGTCACCGATTAATCCATTCCGTCCAGCCGAGACATTGGCCGTTCATATCTGGAAAATTAATAGTGAAGGTCTTGCACCAGATGCAATGGCGATTGCCGCCGGAGCTTCAGCTGTATTGGTAATCCTAGTACTTATCTTTAATTTATCAGCTAGATGGCTAGGAAGAGTATTATATCGAGCTTTCACAGCATCTAAAGTAGTGGAATAGGGGGGACTTAATGATGCAATCTACCTTTCGAACGGAGAACTTAAGTGTTTTTTATGGAAAATATGAAGCTGTAAAGAATATAGATATGAATTTCCCCGAACAAAGTGTTACGGCTTTGATCGGTCCTTCTGGATGTGGTAAATCCACATTCCTACGCTCGTTGAACCGCATGAATGATAATATCGAAGGCTCCAGAATTACCGGGCAAATATGGATTGATGGTCAAGATATCAATGCGCCAGGCACCGACGTGATTGAATTAAGACAAAAGATAGGGATGGTATGGCAGCGTCCGAATCCTTTTTATAAATCAATTTATGATAATATTGCTTTTGGACCGAAATATCACGGGATTAAGGATAGAAAGAAATTAGATGAAATCGTTGAAAGCAGCTTAAGGAAAGCGGCATTGTGGGATGAAGTGAAGGATCGTTTGAAGCAATCTGCTTTATCACTATCTGGAGGTCAACAACAACGTCTATGTATTGCGCGGGCATTATCCGTTAGTCCTCGTATTCTGTTACTGGATGAACCAGCATCTGCACTTGATCCTGTGTCCACTGCGAAGGTAGAAGAATTAATTGTAGAATTGAAGAAAGAATTAAGTGTGGTTATTGTTACACATAACATGCAGCAGGCTGCAAGAATATCTGATTATTCAGCATATTTCTATTTAGGAAGCGTTATGGAATATGATAAGACAGATATCATTTTTACCAATCCAACGAATCCAAATACACAAGAATATATATCAGGTCGGTTTGGATGATGCTGCTGCATATACAAAAGAGACGAAACCTTTAATAAGGATTTCGTCTCTTTTGTTATAGAGTTATCATTTAACCGTAGGCTAAATCGCTAAAGTTAATTAATTCACAGTCGCTACGGTAGAATCGTTACTCTCCACAGTCTCGTGTTGAATGAGTCCATGCTTTTCCCAAGCTCTGCTCTTCCAGCGGAAGAACATAATGATGGCTCGTAGCCATTCGTCGCAGGAGATGGCGATCCACACCCCAGCAAGGCCAAGATGAAGTTGGAACACTAACACATAACCGAGCGGTAAGCTCATGCAGACCATCGAAATCAGGCCCATGTACACGGGGAACTTAGCATCGCCAGATGCACGCAATGAGTTGATAATGACCAGATTACACGTTCTCCCAGTCTCTAGGAAGATGCTGAGCAGAATCACTTGGGCGCCCATCATGATAATACTCTCGTTATTCGTAAAGAGGCCAAATAGTGGTACGCGGAAGAAGATGATTATCCCATCGATAATGACCGTAACTAGCAGTGCCCATTTGACGCTTGTAAATACACGCCTATATGCTTCCTCTGTCCGTTTTGCACCAACGAGGTGCCCAACGATAATGGAGGTCCCCATGGACACGGCTAAACTGAATAAAAAGATATAGCTAGAGATATTTACCGCATACTGGCGGGTAGCCATAGCTTCAGCGCCCAAATAGGTTACATAGAGTGTAAATACGAGCTGGCAGGACTGATAGGTAATTTGTTCAAAACCGGACGGGATGCCGATTTTGAGTATTTTTTGCACATGTTGTTTGGAAAGACGAATGTAATAGGACCACTTTACACGCACATCCATAATTCTATTAAGCAGTAGAAAGAATAAGATAAGGCAGATAAATCGACTTACTACTGTAGAAATGGCTGCACCTTGGACACCTAACGCAGGAAGGCCAAAGTGACCAAAGATTAACGCATAATTACCTACGACATGAATGAGGTTCATCAGCAATGAGACGATCATCGTCTGTTTAGTAAAGCCGTGTGTACGGATGGTTGCTGCCAATGCATTTATTAATGCCTGTAAGAAAATAAAACCTCCGACAATGTTCAGATACGACTGTGCATAAAGGTACATATCACCTTTCACATTTAGCGCAGACAATAAACTTCCACCAAAGAGCAGTAGTACGGCACTTAGAATAAATCCTATTAACAGATTGAGTGTGATTGAATTCCCTGTTACTTGAGCAGCCTCAAGTGGCTTCCTTGATCCGAGAAATTGGGATATAACAATGGCTGCACCATTTCCAATCACACTAAGTACCAGAATAGCAATGGAAATGATCTGATTCGCTGCACCAACGCCGGATACAGCATTGTCAGACACAGAACTGATCATAAATGTATCTACGCTACCCATGAGCATGAATAAGAACAGTTCTAGAAATATCGGCCAAGTTAACTTGAGGAGATTGAATTCTTGGTGTTTTGTGTGTGTCATAGTACTCCTTCTTATGTATGTATAATTTTTGCTTTGAATACTCTAAACAATGAGTAATGTTAGCACAGCTTTTATGAAATTGCAGTATCTTTATGGATATACTTGAAAAACCTCTGAATACCATATTCCATTAAGGGTATTCAGAGGTTATTTGTTTAGATATTTAAAATATAAGACAGTATAAGTTTCACTTTGATTGATACTCTATTCCTTATATTCCTGCTGAAACGGGTGCCGCCCTTAGAGAAGGACGGCGCAGCCGTGTTAAAGGGATTTATCCTTCAACACGACGTCTGCGAAGAGGATGGTTTTAGGAATGCGGAAGAAGTCTTCTGTTTTTTCTTGGAATGTCAATGATGGTAATGCTCCTTGATGTAACCACTTACGGAAAGTGCCAGGATGAACGCTAATCCATTCACTCACATCACTTACGGATAGGTCATGAACCATGCAAAGTCCTGTTAGTATCTTGTTGCTCACAGGAGAACGAGTCAGCGTTCTGCGCATAAATCTGGAACGTTCAGGCTGGCAGATGATGGGACTTTTCTCAAGGAGAGCTTCATTAAATAGAATATGTCGAGGATATCCCAAGTACTCACATACTTTTTCCATGTTTTTCTTGCCGGGAACCCTTCCTTCATATACCCAAGCACTTACACTTCTTGATGAAACAGAGAGCTTCTCAGCCAAATAAGACAGCTTGATGTCATTAGCCATTAATATTGCGAGTAGAACACGATTACGTATTTGGCAACGTGTTGGTTTACGGAAACGTTTGACACGAACGCCTTTTCCTAAATACTTGCGATTGATCAGGGACCACGCCTGGATTGAATGTTTTTCTGGTTGTGTAGGCATATTTCCTCCGATATTTTTTTTTATTATAAATTTTACTCTATTTATAGAGGAAGTATCAATAGTAAAACAGACCTATCGCATAAATCAACTCAAATGACTCTATAAATCTAGTAAATCAATGACAAACGGCTTCCCAACCTAGGAATACTCTTCATATGATACAGCATGAGATGTTTTTTAGGGAGGAGTGGTGGAAATGAACATACTAGTACTACAAAGTGCAAGTGGTTTTGCTGGCGTTGTGCTTGCATTTACCTTTGGAGGTTGGAGTGACTTACTGAATATTTTCCTAGTCATTATTATTATCGATTATATCACAGGAGTATTAGCAGCCATTAAGGATAAAACTGGGCTTAATAGTAAAATTGGGTTCTGGGGTATAACTCGGAAAGCTTTAATGTTCCTTGTCATCCTTCTAGCTCATCAGATCGACATCATACTGGGTCAGGATTTGGGTGTTGTAAAAAGCGGAGCTATCTACTTCTACATGGCGAATGAGTTGATATCTATAACCGAGAATTACGGTCGCTTGGGCTTACCGCTCCCTAATAAAGTAACACGAATTATTAAAATCCTGAAGAATAAGGAAAATCAAGATGATGACAAAGACAATTCTTAGATGACAAGCTTCTTTCCCAATAGCATGTGGTATGTTATATTTTTGGTGAACCTATATTAATTAAGAAGACAGGGGTATTCGATGATAAAACATATTGTATTCTTTAAATTAAAGGATAGTTCTCCGGAAAGTGTTCTTAGGATGGCAAATGTACTACGCGATATGGAAGGTAGAATACCTCAGCTTATATCTTTGGAAGTTGGGATAGATGTTATTCGTTCGGAACGATCATATGATATATCTCTCCTCACAGAAGTACAATCGTTAGAAGATCTTCAAGCCTATCAAGTTCATCCAGTACATCAAGAAGTCATCAAACATATGAACGAGTTTAAGGAAAGTTCTATCGCAGTAGACTATGAGTTATAAAATAAAAGAACATGACCGTTAACACATATTTAATGGGGGTAAAGCTGTGTACTATGTCAATAGAGAACAGATCGAGAGACGATTACATGCGATTCCTGATATTGTAGCGGGTTTGCACACAGTAACAGAAGAATGGGATGGAGGTCTCATCTTGGGGTTTGTGCAAGAGAGAGCTTTACATTTAGCCATCGAGGTCGTAACGGATATCGGTAGCTATCTTATTGATGGATTTATCATGCGTGATGCTAGCAGTTATGAAGATATTCTTGATATTACGCATCAGGAAAAAGTGTTTAATAGCACAATACATGCTTCCTTGGTTCAGTTAGTCCAGCTTCGCAAACCATTGGTACAGAGTTATTACGAATGGGATCGATCGTCTCTTCACCCTCTCACAAGCGTACTTCCAGCCATTCTGAATGAATTCGCCTCTTCTGTAAGAGGGTATTTGAATCAGGAATTGGGTGCTGTACGATCATAAAGGAGCGCGTTAATGTATGACCTCTGAAGAAAACATGAACGAAAATCAAGAAGAAATAAATGACAGTGAAGTTTCTGGATTTGAGCCACTATATACAGTTGAATTCTTATATGAAGAACTACCCAATTTATCAAGTGAGAAACTTCTTACGGCTATGGAAACCTACACTGGGGCTGTTAAAGTTTCAGACGCAGCCAAACATGGACCTACTTCTTTTGAACTGGAAGCCGTTGAGTCACAGCCTTTGATCTTTTTCCATCTGAATCATAAAGTTACTTATGATGATGGAGATGTTGTGACCGCTCAAAGCTGCATTTACGAACCACATAACATTCAAGAAACCAATCGTTTCGATAGCGCACTTCAGCAATCTTTTCATTGGCAGAATGCAAGCGCAACGATAAGTAATTGTAAATATAGTGTTCGTGTCCATGATCTATTTGCGGAAGAACTACCCTATAAGGAACGTTTCGAACTCATACTAGGGGTAGTACAAGCCATTCTAGAATGTACACCTTGCAAGGCCATATTCTGGCATACTAGTGATAAACTAGTTGAACCCAATGCTTATTTGAAAGCTGTTGAGCAAGGTGAGAAGTTGTATGGTGCCGTAAATCTTCGTCTGTATAGTACAGGTAAAGAAAAGGAAATGATTATGGATACACTTGGATTATCTGCATTAGGTATTCCAGATTTACAATGTCACTTCTATGATTTGGATCCTAGTGGAGTAGGACGTGATTTACTCGTGATATCCAAATACTTATATGATCAGGGTGATATTATTCATGATGGAGAATCCATCGGAACATCTTCTAATAAGGCTTATTTATGTGAGCACCAACATGCATTAGTTGTTCCGCCACGTGTCGTTCTGGATCTTAATGCTCATGATGCGAATCAACTTAACAACCTATCATAAGTGAAAGAATCATTTTTACGTTGTCCCGAGTGTCAAGACATGCTCCTTCTGACTATAATGCAATTAACAAATAGGCATTCGCCCGTTCTTATGATAAGAGCCATACAAGATGCTCTATCAAGACAGCGAGTCTAAAGCTAAGGAAGAAGGAGAGATGAACGATGAATGATAATAACAAAGGCTTCTTATGGGGGGCTTTAGTAGGTAGTGTCGTTGGGTCGGTTACAGCATTACTATTAGCACCGAAACAAGGAACGGAATTGCGTAAGGATATTGTAGACAAAACACGTCAGGTAAGTAGTAAGACGCAAGAGCTGGTGAGTGTGGCTGGTGAGCAGAGTGCCAATATATATGGAATCGTGAAGACTAAAGCCAGTGATATTGTTCAAGATATTCAATCATGGCGGCATGGTAAGAATGAAATATTAGATAAGAAGGTTGAAGTTTCATCCATACAAGAGGATCCAGAGTTAGATGCATTTGATCTAGTTAACTTAAGCTCGGAGAACTAAAAAACATTGATGTATCAAGGATAAGAGACTCCATTTGGAGTCTCTTATTTATTATAAAATCACGAAACAATCACATTTTCTCCAATGAGTTGATGTCCGCATAATGATTATTGATTTTATCCTCCGCATTTTGTTGCATCTTTTCTGTAACGTGTGTGTGTTAAATGGATAACCGTCATCGTAGCGAAAATAAAAAATCTTTATCATGATAATCTTCGAAGAGTTGCTTAGGGGCATCCTTTTATTGGATTGCCTTAACAAAATCGTTCTACCAATATTGAAGATTGCGATATTGTTTGTCGAAATAGAAAATACATAAACCAAGTAATTAAATACTATATACCAATATTTATCTATATGTAATACTTAACGGAAAATATTGGGTTTGATGTTGGGGAAAGTATACAGCAACTTTAATTCCGTTTTTCGAAAGGAATGTTATATGGATATTGGTTTTTTAAGTGGATTACAAAGAATTATAAGATTAAAGGATTTGGAGGCATGGGATATTAAGTTTAATGATAAGGAATGCCGGATCATCCTTGTTGATGAACATCGTCCAAGTACCGATGATGATTTTCCTTGGCTGGAAGATGGAATTGGAGAGGACAGAAAGGAAAACCACATAACAGCTTACGTGTATTCTTCTTATGATTTAGAAGAGATTGACGAAAAGATATTTTACCAAATTGCCGAACATCTTGCAGATCATGTTGCATTAGCACATTGTAATGTAACGGTTCTCTTTAAAAAAGAGAATGATTATGATGTTGCTTTAAATGGTTTATTACGAATTAAAGGATATCAGGAATATAACGTAATACCACTTAGCAAGTTTTTTGGTTTTTCTCAGGATTAGTCAGCACTTAAAAAACTTATTGCCTTTAAAGAAAAGAGCAAAGCGTTTTTGCTGCATGTTACGGAAGCAATTCTTTAGAAACGTAACGAAATTATCGAATATCGTAATAAAAAATTGGAAATCGTACATATTAAACGAAGTCGTTCCTTATGGAGCGGCTTTTTTAATGTTCATTTTTATTTAGAAAGGTGAAAACAGTGATCTTGGAAGAGGTTGAAATGACTTGTACTGAGGTTGCTCAGATTTTGACAGACCCGTATGGGATCACAAAGAAAGTGCAACGATTACTTGCCTATTTACTGGATGACGATAATAGCAGGAAGATCAGCGACGTGTGTAAGGCTCTGAAGACCACAGCGAGGACACTTCTCTACAAGACGCACCATCTCTGAATAAGAAGCTCGATCAAATTCCTATGAGCGAAGGCCAGATGGTCACTTTAAAACGGAGGATCAATGATGATCAAAAAGCAAATTAAGGATCCACCCGAATATAAGCAGCCGAATAAGTGCAAAGGCTGTATGTGGGGCGAATGGACCGGGACGAAACAATTTTGTAGTAAGCAGGCGCTGAAGTGTGTTAAGAAGGCAAATCCTTTCTGATGTCGAATTGTGATGTCGAGGTAGGTGAGGATAAATGTGTTTAAGACAGGTAATACCGAGCGGGTGCTGATTACGGGTATTCATATCCATGAGGAGATGAACATCATGGTTGCAAGGATAGATGACAATAACGGTTTCGATATTACTTTGTCCGGTACTGCAATGGATTTCGATTTTTTAGAAAAATTTCCGGATGATATGGCTTAAGAGGTGTGAATCCATCGAGTGAAGTAGGAATCAGACAATCTAACAGAAGCATATTGGTTACATAAACGCTATAGAGGTGAACAATGAAACCAATGCTTAATAATTATGAGTTTAAAATTTATGTAATAACCTTCTCGGATATAAAACGGTTCTTTATTATGGAAATAATAATTGGAGCGATGACTTATTCAATCGCTATGAAACTATTTCATAATGTCGTCTTAGCAAGCGCGGGAGGATGGGTTGGCACAGAAGGACTAAAGAGATTGGGTATTGTAAAAAAGGTGATGTGGAAGTAACGAATATATAAACGATGAAATTGTATGCTCCATGTAGGCCGCCTTTTTATAAGGAGGTCTTTTTCTTGTGATGTTTATTATTAAATCAAAATTTCAAGAAAACTCATTAAGCAATTTGGGTAGCTTTTGGATTAATCAGAAGCGACTACCCGCAGAAATACTGCCGTATGAGTACATCAAAAGTTACTGTACCGTTTAAAGCCTATATGATCACAGTTCATAGCGCCAAAGTGGTCTTCTTTGATTTCTATATAATTAAGAATCTAAAAATAGGTGAATAGCAGAATAATATATAGATAATGTAGCTTTTATCTACTTCTAACCTCAATATAATCTCCATTTAAGGTTCATCGCCTACTATAAAGGCACCTCTTATTTTATGATGTATAAGGTAAGGCCCCGCCGGTGATTATCCTGCGGGGCTTTAGTGTGTTAACGAAACATATTTATTACTTGTGACACTGTTGTATTAGATTGAATGATTACTATCGTGAGCTTCGCGTATTTGCTTCGCCTTTTAATACCTTCCCGTTACTTCCTTGCTCAAGACATGGACTCATCTTCTTATAGAATTAGTCGCTCACTTGGATGCGATAAATGGATCTCCACGTCGGACATTCATCTGGCGGCGGTCAGTGGCTGAAGCGGCGTACGAATTGCTCGATCCGTTCGTTCAATGGTCCAGGGGCTTTCGTTGGAATCCGGTGATCGACTTTTTTAATGAAAATCAGCTCATTCTTCGGTAATCGCTGATGCAGCATTTGAGCGTAAGGATGGAAGTGCTTGTCCTTTTCCCCATAAATGAGCAGGACGGGAAGATGGATATCCCGAAGTTGCGATGTACAATTATAATTCAAGCTATATCGGTAATACTGTTCCGCATTTCTGGCATTTCCTTTTTTTGCATCGTTGAATAACTCTCTGAATAATGAAAGATTTTTAGTTT
The DNA here is from genome assembly GCF_001637205.1 of Paenibacillus glacialis. Lineage (GTDB taxonomy): Bacteria > Bacillota > Bacilli > Paenibacillales > Paenibacillaceae > Paenibacillus_AQ > Paenibacillus_AQ glacialis. The sequence continues at coordinate 84,988 of NZ_LVJH01000074.1, read as the reverse complement.
GCGACCAAGCATTGGACAACGCGATCGTGCCTACTGCTCCGATTTTAGAGAAACCAATACCTAAGGATATTTTGTTTCTTAGACGCCTTTCGTTCACTTCCGACATTCCGCCGATGACGATACCTCCCCATGCCCGATCTGGATAAGTCAAGAGAAACTCAAGCACAACCGAACCCCCAGTAGAATAACCGCACAAGAATATTTTTTCGATGCTTAACTGGTCTATCAACTGTTTGATATCCTCAACAATTAAAGGATAAGTAACCGCTTGTTCGGAAGGCTGACTTTTGCCGTGTCCTCTGATGTCGATAGCAATGGTTCGAAAATGAGGCGACAGTCCTTGGATTTGGTATATGAAATTTAAGCTTGTAAGTACCGGAGGGTGAATAAAGAGGATGGCGGTTCCTTTTCCGCGATCGATATAATGCATCGAGTATCCGTTTATGTTAGATGTAGTCATTTTTTCGTCACACTCCATGTTAAATCATCGATGAATTGGTTTTATGCACAATTATGATATAGAGTGTCCAGATTGAAGGAAAGTACTCCATAAAATAAAGCGGGTATTTTCACTTGTATTTACACGAAACGGAAGCACCAATAAGTGAATCCGCAAGCAGAATAGAACCTTTTCTTGAAGGTCGAAATGAATTGGGTTAAAATTTAAGGTACGTTATAATATTCACTGACATATGGTAGCAAAGTAGGAAACAGAATTCGATACAGAAAGAAGCGGTGTGTTTGTGCAACATGCAATTGCAATATTAGACTCAGGTGTAGGGGGGCTAACGGTAGCTAAAGAAGTGATGAGACAGCTTCCGCGAGAGAAAATTATATATTTTGGAGATACTGCCCGTACGCCATATGGACCAAGGTCATCGGATCAAGTCAGAGTATTCACAGAACAAATCGTAGACTATCTTATCCAATTCGAACCTAAGATGATTGTTATCGCTTGTAATACTGCAACGGCAGCAGCACTCACATATATTTCGGAAAAGTTAACTATACCTGTTATTGGTGTCATTCATCCAGGTGCTCGTGCTGCGATCAGTGCAACGAAGACGGGGGACGTTGGTGTCATAGGGACGGTTGGTACGATTGGAAGCGGAGCCTATACAGCTGCGTTAAAAGAACTCTCTCCATATGTGAATGTGATAAGTGAAGCTTGTCCACTCCTTGTACCACTTGTTGAGCAAGGATTATTTCGAGCAGCAGAGACGAGGAATATAGTGGAGCGGTCGCTCGAGAACATCCGTGATACCTCAATAGACTGTCTTATCCTCGGGTGTACACACTATCCTTTTCTCATGGATTCCATTCAAGAAGTCATGGGAGATAAGGTGAAGCTCATTAGTTCGGCAGATGAGACAGCGCGGGAAATTAGTACGATATTATACGAGAAGGGCCAACTTGCGAAGAGTGATGAAAGCCCAGTGCATCAATTTTTCTGTAGTGGTGATGGCGAAATATTTAAGAAGATTGCGAATGAATGGTTAGGCGAACAGATACGGCGGACTCCTGTAGTCTGGCAAGTGTCTACGTTTGAAGAATAAAGGAAGAATTAAGAAAGTCATGTTCGTGAGTAGACTAGACCGAAGTTCAATTGAACTTCGGTCTTTACCATATCCATATCATGTAGAACCAAATAATTATTTCGTGATTACGAATGTAGGACAAAGGTATAGGCATACAATCTAACCACCAAATCTTTGTTGTTTGTGGCTCACACCAAGTCATAAAGAAAGGATGGTATGTATGCTAGAATATATCGTTCGTCAAGGAGATACACTTCAGCGCATCGCGACTGCAAGAGGCCTTAAACCAGAGAATATTGTGAATGCCAATCCTTGGGCAACAGATCAACCCTACCTTATTCCTGGACAGATTTTATTTATTCCTTCAACACCTCGACGGAGATATGCAATACAAATAGGGGATACACTCGATCGTGTATTGGAACAATTTTCAATTACAGAACAGGCGCTAGAAGGATTTAATCCTGGTATCTCACGTGATCGGTTTCCGATTGGACGCATTCTTGTACTTCCTTCATCGGAAAGGATGGCTGTTGTTGAGCCTCAAGGTGAATACGGATACAAGGATATGATGAAGCATATTAAAGAGTTATTGGGTAAATATAAGTTTATTGAGGCACATTCGATTGGTGAAAGTGTGATGGGTAAATCACTTGAAATATTAAAAATAGGTACGGGTAAGAGGGTAATACATGTGAATGCATCCATTCATGCCAATGAATGGATCACAACGTTATGCTTGATGCGATTCGTGGAGGAATACGCAGAGGCTTATCACAATCAGCAAATGTGGAATGGGTATAATCCACAAGAGTGGTTCGCCAATTGCACCCTATGGGTGCTACCTATGGCTAATCCAGACGGTGTAGAATTGGTTCAAGAAGGCATTACGTACGATAACCCTTTTTGTACTGAACTAATGGAATACAATAGCTACCGTAGAGATTTCAAACATTGGAAAGCAAATATTCGAGGAGTAGACCTAGGTGATCAGTTTCCTGCACATTGGGAAGAGGAAGTGAATCGCAGAGGTAAGAAACTCCCTTCCCCCCGCGATTATGCAGGTACAAGTCCATTGAGTGAACCGGAATCTAGAGCGCTTGCTGCTTTTACATTAGATATATCCCCTGATAGTGTCATTTCACTACACAGCCAAGGCCAAGAAATATATTGGAATTATCGTGACTATGAACCTGAAGTGAGCGAGAAATGGAGTCAAAGGTTAGCACAAGTAAGCGGATATCGTTCTGTGAAATTACAGGGTAGTGATGCGGGATACAAAGATTGGTTCATTCAACATTTCAAACGGCCAGGATTTACCGTGGAAATAGGTCACGGTGTGAATCCTCTTCCAATTCAGGATTATCGAAATATGAGTCTGGAAGTAGGGTTAATTGTCGGGGAATTGATGGGCTTTTGAAAACATTATGAAACATTTTCAACATCAAGTCGTATTATATACTAGAGGGGGCCGACCGCTTGAGCAAGATTCTATTCCATCTAGCGGTTGCTTCCTCTTTTTCATAGGTCTAATAATGGAGGTAGGAATCATGAAACGTAGAAGACTACTATCATTTAAGCATTGGTCTCTCATGTTTAATAACGTACGGAGATATGTGATGTCATCACAAGTTAAGTTAATAGACAAGTTGTTATTTTTAGTGCCTGTGATTTTTTATTGGATTTTTCCTTTTGATTTATTACCTGGTCTACCTATAGATGATATCGGAGTAACGATGTTATTGATGGGATGGTTCACAACACGGGTACAACGGAAGTATCCAACCCTATAGATGTATCGATTCCACAACAGTTAGTTGTTTCTTCACATAAATAAGGACAAGTCATGTCATGTCTTGTCAATTTGGTTCTGTTTCTTTACAATAAATAAAGGAATTAGCCATCACATCTATTAGGAGATGTAGCAGATGAAATGTAAAATTACTCGTAACGCGGCGAAAGTATTATCTAAAGAACTAAGTAAAGAAGACAATAAAGAATTGAAAATTCGTGTACTCATCACGCACGCTCATGGAGACCATGCACATTACGGTTTGGATTTAGATGTGGCAACGGAGAACGATGAAGTTGTGTCGACAGATAAAGATATTGATGTGATCTTGAATACTAACGAGCCATTACTTGATGGTGTGAAAATTGATTATTTGTACCTTCCTGAGGAAGGGTTTGTTATAACGAATCCATCTAAGGGTAATCACGGAGACCACTAAGGTTAGAATAGTAAAGAAGGTTGGAATGACTATGGCAAACGATATACGCGTATGTGACAAATGTAAGCATATACGGCTCAAAAGTATTGTACCTAAGCTTCAAAAGATGGCACCTGACGCTGAAATTCAGGTCGTGTGTAAATCTTACTGTGGTCCTTGCGGAAAAAGAGCATTTATCTATATTAATGGACGTTATATAAGTGCACCGACAGAAGATGAGGTACTAGCTAAAGCGGCTCCGTTCATTAAGTAGACAAATGGTAAATGATGATGTTTCTCTTTAGTGCATAGTTCCTTTCTGTTAAAACCAAGCTAATGATGGTGACTGATAAGGAATATGTACTAAAAGGGGGAGCATGTGAATGTCTAAACGTGATTTTTCTAGTATGCAAACGAACACACCCATTTCCCAAGCGAATAACGCCGTAGATCGGCTCCATCAGTCGATAACGCAAGCTGTAAGCCATCCAACAGAGCAATTGGTGGATCAAGCGCAGAATTCCTTGGCTCACGCGGAGCATGCTGTTCAGGCCCTTCAAGGCAGTGAGAATGAACTAGCTGCTGAACAAACGGAAGCTTGGCTTGTCGAAGAGAAAAGTAGGCTAGCAGCAGTTAACGTTTCAGAGGTAAATGACTAAGTGTTTACAAATGTTAAAAACCTCCACAATGATTAATACTCATTTGTGGAGGTTTTTTCATGTACTGTAACTAAGCTTCAGAGTCGAAACTGTTCTGAAGAAGCAACAGAGATCAGAAGGACAATCCGTCATCGAGCACTATTTCTCATTCAGTTTACTTAGCAAATCATATTGAATAACTTGATCAGAGCTGCTGAGTTGAAACTTGGCTTGATCAAAGCCGACACGGCAGCTACTGACAGTAGTCGTAACACGTGAGTTGAGATCATAGCAACTACCGTTCTCGAATATGCCATTTGGGGATGGAATATAGAATACCTTTCTGTCTGAGAAAGCCCCGGAACGAAGAACTACAAACCGATCATCTTCAACGAATAGATTGTTACCTAACATGTGATAGGAATCCGTTGAAATTCCAAGCAGATGGAGGAGAGATGGCGTCATATCGAGTTGTCCAGAAGCTTCAGAATATTCTCCTGCTCGGCTGCCATCGGGTAGATGAATCAGTAAAGGAACTTGATTCATAATTTGCTCCATATCGAGATCATTCAACTTTTTACCTAGAAATTGTTCGTAATAGGGCTTGTCTTTAATTGAATTATCGTGATCTCCATATACAACAAGGATGGTATTATCCCAAAGCCCCTGTTCTTTCATCTGTTCAGTAAAGTTCCCAAGTGCATCATCAACATAATGGATCGATTGTAGATAATCTCCGAATATAGTATCACTGAATTCACCCACATCTAATTCTTGTTTGTCTTTGGGGATCGTATAGGGATGATGGCTGGAAAGTGTAATAAGGAAAGAATAGAAAGGCTGCTTGATCGATTTCATCTCATTTAAGGATTGTTTGAAGAATGAGTTGTCACTAAGTGACCAGCCGAGTACCTCATCGAGCGTATAGTCTTTTTTGCTAAAAAAGCGGTTATATCCCATATGGTTATACATGATGGTCCGATTCCAAAAGCTACTATCGTACGCGTGGAATACGTTTGGCGAATATCCGTGATCCTTCAAGATCGTTGGTAACATATCGTACTTATGTTCGGGATAACGAACGAATACAGAACCAGAAGGCAGCGGATGCAGTGAACTGTGAGAACTAAAGTCTGCATCAGATGTTCTTCCTTGTCCTGTCTGGTGATAATAATTGCTGAAATACATACTTTCTTTCATTAGCTTGTTGAAGTTCGGAGTGATTTCTTCACCATTGATGCTTTTACCGATCATAAAATTCATGAAGGCTTCAACTTGAACGACAACGACATTACTGTTCTTGTACTTTCCGAACGATTCGTTCTGTACGGATCTTTGATCGCTCTTGTGTTGAAATAAATTCTTGATAGCATCCATTTCTTCTTGAGGAAGGGTAGGTTTGGGTCCTAGATGATCTTGTGCATACCGATAAATGTCGTAGCCATGAAATCCGAGTAAGCCTGTGACATTGTAGAGAGTGATGTTCCACCAATTGCTTTCCAATACTCCTTTGGCCCAAGTTTCACTATAGTATTTAATGGGAGCGAAGGTGAGAACGGAGCCAATTGCTAATATTAGAAGTCCTGTAATGAATCGGCGGATAAGTTTGTCACTTCTGCGGTGGGTTGAATGTGTCTGGTGAATATGCCAACTGGTATTTCTTCTAAGTCGTTGGACGAACTTCATGATGACATAAGCGAAGATGATTACCCAATCAATGAAGAAGTATAGATCATTCCATTCTAAAAGCGACTGTATGCTTTCCCCTAACGAACTGATTTGCCCAGTCTGAAGAAGAACAGGGATTGTAATAAAGTCTCCGAAATACCGATAATAAACCAGATCTGAATACATGATTGCCGTTAGAAAGAGATTCAATAGCATAAGCGATACGAGATAGCCTCGGCGTGGTAGCCATAATGCCCAGAATGACACGATCATGATTGATCCTGTGGCAATGATATAATCCAGAAAACTTAGATCGATATAAGGAATGTTAAGGCGATGATCGATCAGAGTTATTTTGCAAAGTATCAGAACAATAAATAACGAATAACTGATGTATCGGAACAAACGAAGCTTGTTGTGTTGGCTCCAGCTACTATTACCGAGGGTGCTTCCTCTTTGGAAATACACGAATAGTCTCCCCTTTTTGTTAACGGAATGTAAAAATGATAGGCTTTTTCTATCATATCACTCCATTGTTCGTTTTCAACTGAGAAGGATGACAAGGATATAGACTTTAACATACAATAGGAGCGAATTCAGTAGAATTACTGAATTCGCTCCTATTGTTCAAGCGGGAAATTGATGGTTATTCAATGTGTAACTGTGATTCCCCACGGCCACGAGGTGGAAGGGGTCCAAGGTATTGATAGTACTGACATTCGATGGTTCCGTTGTATAATTTGCGACGTTTGTCAGCTTTCTTGTTGAAGATGGTTTCGAAACGTTTAGTGGAACTAATCGCGAAAAATGACCAAGAAGGTAGACTTACAGTTAGTCTCTTTAAATCACGAATAAGTTGCTCTACCTCCGTTATTTCACTTAAACGCTCTCCATAAGGAGGGTTGGTAATCATACAACCGAAATCTCCTTGAGGTCTTGCTTTGCTGATCGGTAGAACTTCTAACTTAATATCTTTGGCAAATCCAGCGGCGTTTACTGCGGCTTGAGCAACTTCAATTGCTGCTGGATCGATATCACTTCCGGAAATCTGCAAAGGAACATCATCGCGAACGGAATCAAATGCTTCTTCCCTTGCTTCAGTCCATAGATGCTCAGGGATGATAGGCCATTCTTCCGAGTTAAAGGTACGACGTAGTCCAGGAGCAATGTTCCATCCAATCATCGCTGCCTCAACTAAGAGTGTACCCGAACCGCAACATGGATCGTAGAAAGGTCTATTAGGATTCCAACGGCTTAATTGGATAAGTGCCGCAGCCATCGTCTCCTTCAATGGAGCTTCGGTTACGAGCTTACGATACCCACGCTTATGAAGACCAGAGCCGGTTGTATCAAGCGTGATCAAGGCAGTATCATTTAACATAATAACCTCAACGACATAACGTGGTCCATCTTCAGGGAACCATTCAGTATGGTAAGTCTGATTTAATTTGTCTACGATCGCTTTCTTAACGATACTTTGACATGCCGGAACGCTACTCAGTTGTGACTTAAGAGAACGTCCCTCAACTGGAAATTCACCATTCTGAGGAATCACATCCTGCCAGGGTAAAGCTTTGACACCTTCGAACAATTCGTCAAAAGTGGTGGCAGGGAATTCGCCCATCAATATCAAAATACGGTCCGAGGTACGAAGCCATAAATTACAACGACATATATCGATTAAGTCCCCACTAAAGATGACACGTCCATTCTCGACCGTCATATCATGGTAACCTAGTTCTTTCAATTCGCGAGCCACGATTGACTCTAAGCCCATTGGTGCGGTAGCAATAAGTTGCAAGTTAGCCACGGTATACAATTCAACTCCATCCGGCCATCTGTACTGCAACACGGCAGCACTTAGAGACCTATAAATTTAAAGCAGTCTTGCCGATTACCGACAAAACACATACAATAATGACTTAGTAACACTTGAACGTACAACCAAACATTTATTATAAAACAAATAGGCTTATATGGAAAGTTAGTCTTAAGGAGGAAACGGCGTTGAATCTAACCCCTGATGAATATGTTAACCAATTGTATGAAGAAGATGAGCAATTACAGCAAGTGAAAAAAAGTATTATCGAGCAGGGAATGCCAGAAGTGTCAGTGGCTCCTGCATATGGCAGGCTTCTAACATTACTTGTTCAGACAGCCCGTGCGCAGAGTGCTCTTGAAATAGGAGCACTCGGTGGTTATAGCGGCATTTGCATTGCTAAGGGCCTTCCAGCGGATGGACAACTACTCTCTTTAGAGTTAAAGGAAGAGTATGCGAAGCTTGCGAAGGGGAATCTGGAATCCGCAGGCTTCGGTTCCCAAGTAGATTATATGATTGGGCAGGCACTCGACAGTCTAGAAGAACTCAAGCAAGCAGGTAGAACGTTTGATTTCTTTTTTATTGATGCTGACAAAGAGAACTACCCATTGTATTTAGAATATGCTATTGCGTTATCCAAGCCTGGATCATTGATTGTAGGGGATAACTGCTTCTTGCGTGGACGCACCTTGAACTCGGAGAAGAATGGACCAGCGGTACTCGGAATGCGTCATTTCAATGAGAAAGTTGCCACCGATGATCGACTGGTAAGCACATTACTTCCAGACTACGATGGATTGTCCATCTCATGGGTGAAGTAACAGGTTAATTGATCATAATAGTAATCGTAGTGATATCAAGGGGCTATTCCAAGGTCTAAATCGACCTGAGGGATCAGTCTCTTTTTTGACACTCCTTATATTTAGCGAAATGTACGGTGTTCATCGATACGAGCATATAGCTTTAGTCTTACCCATAACATGTTCAACAGCATCAAGCAGCCTGAGATGATAAATAAACCTTCGATTCCGATAATACCAGATAATAGTCCTCCAACAGCGGCACCCATCATACTACCGAGGGCGAGCGTACTGCTGTTAAATCCAAACGATCTGCTCTCCATACCATCGGGTGTATAGGAACGGATGAGAGCATTGACGCTCGGTAATAAGCCCCCCATAAAGATACCCATTAGGAATCGAACAATGATGAGTTGCCAAACATTATGTACAAAGGCTTGAGGAATTAGTGTAAGTGAGGTACCAATTAAGGCATACGTAAGGATTCGATGGGCACCTAATTTATCACTTAACTTACCAAGCAAGGGTGAAGAAATCATATTAGAGACTCCTGTTACAGCTATAACTACACCTGCCCAAAAAGCAATGTCTCCCGAAGAGGTATGAAGCTTTTGTACATACAGCGGAAGCAATGACATTGGACTCACCATGGCGAATTGTAAGAGGAATGTCACGGCAAATAGGGCTGGCAATTGAGGAATGTGTGCTAGATCTTTAAAACCTTGGATGACCGATACTTGAGGGATTTGCGATGCTTCTTTGCGATCAAAGGTTTCTTTGACTAAGAATAGTGCAAGGAAAGAAGCGAGAAGTATTAGAACCCCTGTAATATAGAAAATAGGACGGAACCCTATGATATCGGCGAGAATACCACCAATTAGAGGCCCAAGAATGGTGCCAGCTACAACACCAGATTGCATCATTCCCATGGCAAATCCTATACGATCTTTAGGTGTGGTACCTGATACGAGTGAGATTGCGGCTGGATTGAACCCTGATATGGTACCGTTCAATAGACGGAGCAACAATAATTCCCACGGATTTCTTGCAAACCCCATAAGTACGATGACAATGGCCATACCAAAACCGGACCGTAATAACATAATTTTACGTCCATATCGGTCTGCAAGCTTACCCCAAAGGGGTTGGAATAAAAATGATGTCAAGAAGTTCGCAGCGAAAATGAGTCCAGCCCATATGCCAATTGCATGCTCGTCCTGTACTCCTAAATCTTTGGCGAGATATAAAGCTAAGAATGGTGTAATCATAGTCATTCCAGCATTAATGAGGAATTGGCCAATCCAAAGTACAATAAGGTTTACTTTCCAAGTTTTCAAATGCGATGCACGTCCCTTCTAAGCTGCCATTACACCCCTCATTAAGAACAATATTTCAGTATAACATACGAGGGATTATCTCAAATGATAGGAATGTCATAGTATTGCCATGACATCTTACGGTGTTATAGTTGTTACTTACTTTTAAAAAGGGCATAATATATTAATGGAAATCTTACTATACTGGAGGCTAATGAATGACCTACAATGATACTTTTATACGCGCTTGCTTTAAACAGGATGTTAAACATGTACCCGTCTGGTATATGAGACAAGCGGGTCGTTATGATCCTGAATACCGTAAAATCAAAGAAAAATATAGTTTACTCGAAATATGTCGTCAACCCGAGCTTGCAGCTCAAATCACGATGATGCCCGTACATAAGCTAGGTGTGGATGCAGCTATTCTTTACTCTGATATTATGAATCCTGTAGCTTCCCTTGGCATTGATTTCGATATCGTCAAGAACATAGGACCGGTGATCGATAATCCGATTCGTTCTGCTGCAGATATTGAACGTCTCCGCCCGATCGATGTGGATAAGGATCTGAGTCACATTTTGGAGACGATCCGTATTCTAGATAAAGAGCTGAATGTTCCGCTTATCACTTTTGCAGGAGCACCTTTCACGATTGCTAGTTATTTGATTGAAGGTCGCCCGTCCAGGAACTATATTCTTACGAAGACCATGATGTATAGCGAGCCGCATCTTTGGTTCTCTTTAATGGACAAGCTTGGTGATATGGTCATTACCTATGTGCGATCTCATGTTGCCAATGGTGGCAAAGCAATTCAACTATTCGACAGTTGGGTAGGTGCACTTGCTCCGAAGGATTTCGAGAAGTTTGTGCTTCCAACGGTTACTCGTATCTTTGCCGAACTTTCGGATTTGAATGTACCCAAAATTTATTTTCCAGGTGTAAGTTCTGGAGAACTCTTACCCGGGCTTAGTAACTTGCAATCTGATGTGATTGGTCTGGATTGGAGATTATCGATCTCAGAAGGACGTAGAAGAACAGGTGGTCGATTTGCTATGCAAGGAAATTTGGATCCATTTATTTTGACTGCGCCTATAGATGTTATTAAACAATATGCGAAAGAAATCATTGATGATGGTATTCAAGAGCCTGGATTTATTTTCAATCTAGGACATGGGTTATTCCCTGAAGCATCACTTGATAAGCTGCGGGAATTGACAGAATATGTTCATGAATATTCAGCTTCCAAGTTGAAATCTTAAAGATAAATTTATGTAAACCTATACTGACTCAGAGGTGGTTAGCTCGTGAAATCTAAAGTTGGCGTGTTGGTTATGTCATACGGAACACCGGAAAGCCTAGAAGGCATTGAAGCTTATTATACGCATATCCGCAGAGGCAAGGCTCCAACGCAGGAGCAGCTCCAGGATTTAACGGATCGTTATGAAGCTATTGTTGGCGGAGTGTTTCCCTTACGCGAGAATACGAACCTACAGGTAACTGAACTACAAGCAGCTCTTAACCGAAATCAAGACCAATCGGGGATCGAGTTTGTATGTTATCAAGGGTTAAAGCATGCTTCACCATTCATCGAAGACGGTGTGGAGCAAATGACCAAGGATGGTATTAAGCGTGCTGTAGGAATCGTACTGGCACCGCATTATTCCATCATGAGCGTTGGTGGCTACATCAAACGTGCACAAGAGAAAGCAACGGAACTCGGTCTAGATATGTCCTTTGTAGAAAGTTATCATCTCCATCCTAAGTTGATTCAGGCACTTAGCGAGCGTGTAAGTGCTAAGCTGGATCAATTCGAGGAAGCGGGAGCTATTCGTGAGGATGTAAGGGTATTATTCAGTGCGCATAGTCTACCTAAACGGATCATCGAGATGGGAGATCCTTATCCAGAGCAATTACTGGAGACCTCTCGTGCGATTGCTGAGGCGACAGGAGTTACTTCGTGGCAGTTCTCTTGGCAAAGTGCTGGGCGGACGGCTGAGCCATGGCTAGGACCTGACATTCTGGATACACTGCAAGAACTTAGTGTAGAACAGATCGAGAATGTACTTGTTGCGCCTGTAGGCTTCGTATCAGACCATTTGGAAGTGTTGTACGATCTGGATATTGAGGCTCAAGCCATCTCGAAGGAACTAGATATGCGTTTAATGCGTATTGATTCGCTGAACAGTGACCCTCTCTATATGGAGACCCTTCGTGCCGAGGTACTGGCAGCCTTAGAAAAAGGCAATGTATCATAACTCTAAAGATCTTATCTTTAAGATCAATGAATGCATCCAAATGGGGACTCCCGAAATATTTCGGGGGTTCTATTTGTTTAGCTGAACCTGATATAATGAATAGCGATATGGTTTGAACATTTTTAAGTTTTAAGAAGGAGTGAATAATGTACCCACCACGTTCTAATAAAGGTAAAGCTACAAGAAGAGTGAAGAAGAGGCGCTTAAGTAAGTCATGGGTGCTACTTAATTTATTTCTGGTTACGATGATTGTGATGTCAATTTCTTATTTCTGGTTAATAACCCAAGATACTAAATCGGCTCAACCTTTGGAATCATCAACTAATACTTCCTCAGAGCTTCCACCTACAGCTGATAGTCCTAATCTCGATACGGATAGTTCACCTACGGTAACTTTAGAGAAGGATCAACCTATAACGAATGATCCAACTAAGGATGCAACAAAGGAAACAGAAACACCTAAGGAAACAGAAACCGTTAAACTTAAAGCACCTAAAGATTCCGATGTAATGGATGAACACAAAATATCTGAAGAACCCAAATTCGCCGGTAAAACGGATGAATCGAATGACCCTAACGAGATTTTAGCAAACGCAGATACAATCCTTAATTTTCACTTTGCTGGGGACATGATATTCTCCGGTAAAGTAGAGGGTAAACTGAAGAAGGAAGGGTATGATTATCCCTTCAAACATTTAGGAGACATTTTTCAAAAAGATGACTTAACGATTGCAAACCTAGAAACACCAGTAACGATAGCGGGAGTAGGAGCCACTAATAAACAATATGTATTCAAGTCATCACCTAAGGCGTTAGATGCCCTGAAGAAGGCGGGAATGGATGCGGTAGGTCTTGCTAATAATCATATCCTGGATCAAGGCGTTCCTGGACTCCTGGATACGTTGAAACACTTGGAAGAGAGTAAACTTCAGTATGCGGGTGCGGGTAAAAACGCGGATGAAGCATATGCTCCGGAATATTTCACACGTCAAGGTGTAAAGATTGCGCTTGTGGCCGTTAGTCGTGTTGTACCAGATACCGATTGGTTTGCTGTAAAAGGGAGACCGGGTGTAGCTTCAGCATATGATCCTACTGCGGCTCTACAATCCATTGCCAAGGCTCGCAAGAATGCAGATATCGTCATCGTTATGGCACATTGGGGAGCAGAACGAGCGTTGAATCCGAATGCGAATCAGACGCAGCTTGCTCATAAATTTGTAGATGCTGGTGCGGACCTTGTCATTGGATCTCATCCTCATGTACTTCAAGGCCTTGAACAATACAAAGGTAAGTGGATTGCTTATAGTACGGGTAATTTCATATTCACTAAATCCGCAACTCCATCGACTTGGAAGACGGCTGTCTTCGCAACTACCTGTACGCCGAAGGGAGAATGCAAGATAAAACTTATTCCTTTCCACGCTGAAATAGGTCAACCAGTGCCGATGTCAGATGAGGAAGGTCAAAAACTATTTAAGGAAATACAGAAATTGTCTATTGGTGGTGTGACCATAAATAAAGACGGTACGGTCATCAAACCTAAATCATGATTTCGTCTAACCTTAAGGAGGTTGAAGATTTGTGAATAATTTATGCGTAGCCCATAGAGGGTTTTCGTACAAAGCACCTGAGAATACCATAGCAGCGATACAAATGGCGATGAAAGAGCCTTTTGTGCCGTGGGTTGAGATAGATACACAACTATCGATGGATGGCATACCCGTTGTCATTCATGACTTCACTCTTAATCGGACCACGAACGGCAAGGGGTTAGTGAAGGATCATACATGGGCACAACTTCAGCAATTGGATGCGGGGAGCTGGAAGGGCCGTGTTTTTAAAGGAGAAAGGATTCCTACTCTGGATGATGTTCTTAAGTCTAGTTGTGGGAGACTTCGCCTTAACATTGAGCTTAAAACGAAGGGGGATATGTACCCTGGTCTAGAGCAAGCTGTTATGGAGCGAATTCTATATTATCGTATGGAGAATGATGTGATCCTGACTTCATTTGACAGTGATGCACTAAGAAAAGTGAAAGAACTAAATTCTAATTTCGCAACAGGACTAATCATTGATGCTAGACCTCTGGATTTACTAGAGCGACTTAAAGAACTAAAATGCTCCTTCCTATCGATTGGAGCTTCTCACTTAGATTCAACACTGACTTCGACACTCGTCTCTCAAGGAATTACAGTCATGGCGTGGACTGTGGATGATGCTACGGGTATGAAACGTCTGGCGAACATGAATTCGGAGATTATGATTTGTACCAACCGTCCAGATGTATGGGGCGCAACTTTCCTAGAACGTAAACATTCATTTTGGTAATGGAAATTTATAAAATAAGGAATGATATACTCATGGATTCTATGATTCGTAATGTCTATTGCGTTGGGCGTAATTACAGATTACATGCAGCAGAACTTGGTAATGCTGTACCGCAAGAACCGATGATATTCATGAAACCTTCTCATGCCGTGATTCCGCTTGATCAGAGTGTCATTGCATTGCCGAAAGATCAAGGTGAAGTGCATTATGAAGGGGAAATTGTTATTCTCATTGCTCGGGATTATGAACAAGGGGTTTCTATAAATGAGTTAGTTGATGTCATGGCATTAGGCATTGATTTCACGTTACGTGATGTTCAGCAGGTCATTAAGGAAAAAGGTTATCCATGGACAGCGGCTAAAGGGTTTAGATCATCTGCACCACTTACGCCATTCGTTACTTTTCCAGGGACGGAAAAACTGAGTGAACAAGATTTCATGGTTATTAAGAATAAAGTGGAAGTACAGCGCGGTAATGCGAGCGACATGATCTTCTCACTGCAAGAGATTGTAGATTACATAGGCTTGCATTACGGATTGGGTAAAGGTGATTTGATCTTTACGGGTACACCAGCAGGTGTTGGACCTGTATCTTCGGGGGACGAATTCGAGCTCTTGTGGGGAGATAGACAGCTTGGCAGCTGTCTCATTAAATAACGTATGATGTGGATTGTGGGTAGTCTCTGCGCATTAATGGTATCAACTGCAGCTTACAGGAAGAAGTCCCTCTCGTTGTCAGGTGCAACTGCAGCTACGATCATGGGGACCATTTATTTTGCGGCAGGCAGCTTGTTCTGGTTCGGTATTTTACTTGCATTCTTTGTCTCCTCTTCTGTGATATCCAAGTTCCGTCAAAGTGTTAAGGCTGAGGCGGAGAAATCCTATGCGAAGACTGGGCGGCGAGATGCTGGACAAGTATTAGCAAATGGCGGATTGGGTATGTTGTTGTGTGTTCTGAATGGTATCTGGCCTCATCCTGAATGGTCATACTTATTCATAGGTATTATGGCAACGGTGACTGCAGACACATGGGCTACGGAGATAGGGAGCTTAAGTACCAAGCCTCCACGTTCAGTATTGAATGGTAAGGTATTGACAGTTGGAACATCGGGTGGTGTATCCCTCTTAGGAAGCGTTGCTGCGGCTGCAGGTGGAGCCATGATTGGGGGGCTTGCATGGATATTGGGAAGCTTATCTGGCTCATGGGAAGACATTCAATGGTCTGCACTTCTGATATGGGTACTAATCGGGCTTGTCGCAGGACTCGTAGGAGCCTTTACAGATTCATTGCTAGGAGCATCCATTCAAGTGATGTATAAGTGTCCTGTATGTGGTAAAGAGGTAGAAGTAGTACATCATTGTGATCAACCTACCGTACAAATTCGAGGTTGGCTCAGAATGAATAACGATGCCGTCAATATGTGGAGTTCTGTCGTTGGCGGCGTGGTTGCTTGTGTAATTGGTATATATGTGGGATTATAATAGGCTGATAATAAGTGTTACAATGAAATGGAATGATTCGAGGGTGATCTAGAACATCGAATGATTGTCATTCAAATATGATAAGTTAGTAGGGAAAAATAGAGATGAATATATTGACTGTAGAACATATAAGTAAAAGTTATGGGGAAAAGGTACTGTTTAAAGATGCTTCCTTCGGTATGGAAGATCAGGATAAGATTGGTATTGTTGGTGTGAATGGAACGGGGAAATCAACGTTCTTACGTATTATAGCAGGTTTAGAAAAGCCAGATGAAGGCCAAATCTCTAGTGGGAATGGTGTTAGAATCAGGACACTAGCGCAGAATCCTGATTATGATCCGGAAATGACCGTTTTACAGCAAGTATTCCAAGGTAATGATCCGCAAATGAAAGTCGTGCGTGACTATACAGAAACGATGGATTTATTAGATCTTGATCCTTCAAATGAAGAAGTTCTCGAACGGTTGTTGGATCTAAATCAAGAGATGGATGCTCTACAGGCTTGGAATCTTGAAAGTGAAGCGAAGATCATTCTGAATAAACTCGGACTTACACAGTTTGAAGCCCTGATGGGAACGCTGTCTGGTGGACAACGGAAGCGTGTAGCATTGGCTAACGCCCTGATTCAACCCTGCGAGTTATTGATTCTGGATGAGCCTACGAACCATATTGATACGGATTCGGTGGCATGGTTAGAGCAATATTTACAGAAGCGTCGTGGTGCATTACTTATGATTACCCATGACCGGTATTTCCTTGATCGCGTTGCCAATGTTATGTTGGAGCTTGATTATGGACGGTTATTTCGATATCAAGCCAATTATTCAGCTTTCTTGGAATTGAAAGCAGATCGTGAAGATAGAGAGGCTTCTACAGAGCACAAGAGGCAGAATCTACTTCGCTCAGAGCTTGCTTGGATGCGTAAGGGACCCAAAGCGAGATCTACCAAACAAAAGGCAAGGATTGATCGCTATGAAGAGCTAAAAGATCAGCAAGTTGTACAACGCGCAGGATCGATGGATATGTCTGTAGCTTCGAGCCGTCTCGGTCGCAAAATTCTAGAGATTGATCATTTACACAAAACCAATAATGATGTCACTCTTATTAAGGATCTTACTTATATTGCTGTTCCAGAAGATAGAGTAGGAATTGTGGGTCCAAACGGAAGCGGGAAGTCAACGCTACTTAATCTTATAGCCGGTAGACTCGAACCGGATGGAGGAGAGATTAGTCTGGGTTCCACAGTGAAGATTGGTTACTTCACACAAGAGCATCAAGAGATGAATGAGAAACAACGTGTTATTGAATACATCAAAGAAGTGGCGGAAATCATCACTACGTCAGATGGAAGTACCATTACTGCGGGAGCCATGTTAGAACGCTTTCTGTTCCCTCCAGTTCTTCAATGGACACCGATCGCGAAGTTATCTGGTGGTGAGAAGAGACGTCTATACTTACTAAGAGTACTCATGGGAGCACCTAACGTTCTTCTTCTTGATGAACCGACGAATGATCTTGATATCCAGACACTAGCGGTCTTGGAACAATATTTAGACGAGTTCCCTGGTGTCGTATTTACAGTGTCGCATGATCGGTACTTCCTAGACCGTACGGTAGATAAGATTGTTGCTTTTGAAGGGAACGGAGTTCTTAGAGTTCATGTTGGTTCATATAGTGAGTATGAGGAATGGATGAGTAAGAATGTTACCAAAGGATCGGATCGTAAACGTGTAGATCAACCTTCTGAACCTGTATCCAAACCTACTCCTGAACCCAAAGAGCCTGTTAAACCGGTCTCATCAACCGAAAAAGTCAAGTTCAGCTTCAAAGAACAACGAGAATTTGATCAGATTGATAGCCTAATTCAGGCAGCTGAACAGAATATAGTGGCTCTAAACACTCAGATGGAAAATTCCTATAGTGATTCTGCTCGTCTTCAGGAGCTTATGCTTAAGCTACAGGAAGCGCAACAAGAGCTCGAACATCTAATGGAGCGTTGGACGTATCTAAATGAATTAGCAGACAAAATGTAAAGAGAAATCTTAAATAAATGCAACAAAGAGGGACTATACCATTACGTCGTAATCTGACGTAATGGTATAGTCCCTTTTGTTTGTGTCATACGAAAAAGATGTCCAAGCAACTTAAATCCTCATTACTTTATGTACGCTGCAAGCAACTTGGTTGTATTGAGGATGGCTTGTTTATGTGTGCGCTCCATGGCATGAGAAGCATGAACACCTGGACCGATCAGAGCAGCACGGATATTGTTGCCAGCGCCGAGTGCTGCAGAGGCATCAGATCCATAATGCGGATACACGTCGACAGCATATGGAATGTTCTCTGATTCGGCTAACGCAATAAGACGGCTTGTCATTTCATAGTCGTAAGGACCTGAAGAGTCTTTCGCACAAATGGATACATCGGTTTCTTTACAACTCAGATCATCACCGATACAGCCCATATCGACCGCAATCATTTCAACGATATCGTCTGGAATGGACGCCGCTCCATGCCCAACCTCTTCATAATTGGAGATGAGAATTTTTACTGTTGTACGTGGTTTCCAGTTCTCACGTTTCATGGATTCAAGGAGACCGAATAGAGCTGCTACACTAGCTTTGTCATCGAGATGACGAGATTTAATGTATCCACTGTCCGTGATAATACTCCTAGGATCGAATGATACGAAGTCACCTACAGAAATGCCTAATTTCAACACATCATCTTTCGATTCTACAAGTTCATCAATACGAACTTCCATATGATTCTCTTGTCGTTTGAAATCACGAGCATCACTGTAGACATGTACAGAAGGATGGGTACTTAAGATAGTTCCAGTATAGGTTTTACCGCTACGTGTATGTATCGTACAGTATTCGTTCTCAATAGCCTGTAGCATGAATCCACCAACCAACGTAAGACGAAGTGTGCCTTCAGACTTGATAGCACGAACCATTGCGCCTAACGTGTCAACATGGCCGCTCAGTCCTATCGTATGGCTATTATCATGACCTTGGACGGTTAATATAGCCCCACCTTTATGATTCCATGTAAGAGGCACTTCAAGGGCTGTGGCTTCTTCTTCAATATGTTTCATAACTTGAGCAGTGAATCCACTCGGACTAGGTGTATTTAGTAATTTCTGAAGAAAGCTCAGTATGTAATTCTCATTCGGTTGGATTGACAAGGGATGGTTCCTCCTTAAGATCTTCATGGGTGGTTGTTGCATGGATAGGAGACTGTGAATATCCAGTTTCTTTCATAACATGATTAAGTTCATTAGACAAACGTTTAATTTCTTTTTGTAACTTATACTGTCTGTAAATTCCGTATGAACCGACGATGATTCCTCCGATGAGCGTACATCCTATTATTAGTAGAATAAGGGGAAGACTGATCACATTGAAATAAAAATTAACCTCGACGGGATTCACATTAATGACAGCGAATAAGGCTGTTAATAGAGCAAAAACAAGTCCAGCAATTAATGACCATTGTATTTTCATATAGGCACCTCCTAAACGTTTTTTGTAGCGTCGCTTCCAATCAGTCCGTTGTAAAAAACTTGCATCGGATGCATAGGCTTCAATGATAGTATAAAATCCCTTGACCAAATGGACAAGGGATTTTATAACAATGTTCAAAATATCAGAAAGTATAAGTTTCACTTGATACTCTATTCCTTATATTTCCGATGAAACGGGCGCCGTCTTTGAAAAAGGACCGTACAGCCGTTTCTACTTGTAATATTATTTGGTTAATTGCTCCATCTGTGTAATCAATTCTCCGAATACGCTCATAGCTTCTCGAATAGGTTGTGGTGAGGACATATCCACACCTGCTTTACTCAGAATGTTGATGGAGTAGTCACTACCTCCACTTTTTAGGAATCCAAGGTAACGATCAACGGCTGGCTGGCCTTCTTCAAGGATTTGTTTAGAGAAGCTAGTCGCTGCTGAGAAGCCGGTAGCATATTTGTATACATAGAAACTGTTATAGAAGTGAGGAATACGAGCCCATTCCATAGCGATCTCTTTATCCACTGCCATATCTGAACCATGATATTTAACATTCAGATCATAGTAGATATCGGAGAGTGCTTGAGGAGTTAGGGAATCACCTTGCTCTGCATGTTCATGTATGAGTTTCTCGAACTCTGCAAACATGGTTTGTCTAAATACAGTTGTGCGGAATTGGTCAGCATAGTAGGTTAGTAGATACATTTTTTCTTTAGGATCCGTTGATTTCTTCAATAAGTAATCCATCAACAGTGCTTCATTCGTAGTTGATGCCACTTCCGCTAAGAAAATAGTGTATTGAGCATCACGATATTTCAACGCATTATCTGAATAGTAAGAATGTAACGCGTGACCCATTTCATGAGCTAACGTGAACATACTATTAAGATTTTCATTGTGGTTCAATAGCACATAAGGATGAGTACCATAAGCGCCCCAGCTATAAGCACCAGTTCGTTTACCTTCATTCTCGTATACATCAATCCATCCGTTATCGTAACCTTCCTGTAGCGCACTTAGATAATCTTCTCCAAGTGGTTGTAAGCCTTCTTTAATGGTCTTCTTAGCTTCTTCATAGGTGATGTCCATTTTGTATTCATCCACAAGTGGAGCGAAGAGATCGTACATATGTAATTCATCAACGCCTAAAAGTTTTTTGCGTAGTTTCATGTAGCGATGTAGTAAAGGTAAGCTCTCATGAATGGTATCAATTAGATTGGTATAGACTTCTTTCTGAATGTTGTCGCCGTATAGAGACATTTCAAGAACAGAAGGATACTTACGAACACGTGAGTAGAAAATATTTTTATTTACGTTTGCACTTAACGTTGCAGCAATCGTGTTTTTTTGTTTGCCATAAGTTTCATATACCGCTTTGAATGCACGACTACGAACTTCACGATTAGGACTTTCTAGGTACTTAATATAACTACCATGAGTTAGCTCAACTTCTTTGCCATTCTCATCTTTAATCTTAGGGAACTTCATATCGGCATTGTTGAGCATACCAAAGATGGTTTGTGGTGCTTGAGATAAATTACCTACTTGTGCAAGTAGGGCTTCTTCTGTCTTCGAGAGAACATGAGCCTTCTCACGTTTCATTTCTTGAAGTGTAAATTTATAGTCACTTAAGACTGGATCAGCGATGAAAGCGTCTAATTTATCATCTGGAAGAGCTAGAAGTTCAGGTGTTACGAACGACAATGCTTCACCTGCGTCAACGCTTAATTTCTTTCCTTTTTCAGTTAGTGCTTGGTATGTAGGGTTAGTTGTATCCTCATCAAGATGCATATGGGCATATACGTAAAGACGTTCAACATCGGAGGAAATATCATCGTCTAGCGTAAAACATTCCTTCACAGATTGAACCGTATCTAATTTACCTTGAAAGTCAGTTGCTTTGGAAATTTTCTTCAGAACTTCTTTGTATGTGTTGTCCCAAGCCGATTGGTCTTTAAATAAATCTTGCAGGTTCCATTGATTGTCCTTGGATACTTCTGAGCGTTTCAATAATTGATCCATGGGAATCCTCCTTAATTGTTGTGTGAGTAAAGGTTGGGTTCCGGCTGAGGCTTTGATAGGTAGAGAATAAGGACTGGACACAATACTAAGGGCGATGATGAGTGATACAGTCTTGGTTAAGATCACCAGAGTTGTACCTCCTTTACATATACAATCAACCCATATTATATCCAGTCCTACACAAAATTATTATTATTCTCTCATCAAACTTAGGAACCCATGTTTAGAAAGCTGAATAGGATTAAGATAAAGGCAATGAGGATCATAACGATGGCGGTAAGAGCCATCCAACGCTTCAAAGAAGGCGGGATGGAGTTCTTACCCATGATTAGAACACCACCTAAAGCAAAAGCTAAGATGATAAAGATGAGAGTGCTATTAGCATCCATGAGTGATTATACTCCTTTGAAGGCAGCCATTAACTCGCGCCATTCATCTTCTTTATCAATAAATTCTTCTTTAGGAAACCTATTGTTTGCCCAATGCATTAGCGCGGGCCGACTAAGAAACGTCTGAGTTTCTTCTCCCCATTGATCAGAGATTTCACGAAGAACGAGGTATTTTCCTTGAACTTCGATGGTCATCATATTCCAATTGTCTTTTTTGTATATTTCATGTTTTTTAATCATATGCACATATCTCCGTTTGCTCTTTTGATAAAATGATAACGCAGACACACTTATAAAAGCAAATAAAAACGGAGATATGAAGATATTGGCTTGCGTTGCATTGGTGAAATTCATGTCATGTTATATTTGAAAGTCGCTGTAATGGCGGTATTTTTAGGAGGTTGTTCATTTGAAGGGAACGGTTAAATGGTTTAATGCGGAAAAGGGGTATGGTTTTATTCATGTTGAAGGTGGCGAAGATGTATTTGTTCATTTTTCTGCCATTCAAGGAGAGGGATTCAAGACGTTAGATGAAGGTCAAGCGGTTGAATTCGAAGTCGTGGAAGGTAATCGTGGACCCCAAGCAGCTAACGTAGTCAAATTATAAGAAACAGCTCCGTATTTAAGAATTTAAACATACATTTAGGCGCAATTCTCTTGAGTGAGGATTGTGCTTTTTTTAAATATAAGCAAGTATAAGTTTCACTTGATACTCTATTCCTTATATTTCTACTTGGTTACTTTGATGTAAGTTGTGTCTGTAATGCCTTTGACCGATTCAACAACGAAATGATACACTAGAAGGGATGAAACATACAATTTTATAGGGAGCGCTACCGTTATGAAGTTTAAATTGTTTAAAGATCGCAAAGGGAAAGCAGATCAGGCTAAGAATAATAAATTCGTGAAGCTTGGTCGCGAAATCTATGTGCAAGCTCGTAAAGGTGGACCTAATCCTGATGCGAACTTTGGTTTGAAGACAGCCATCGCTAATGCACGTCAGATTAATATGCCAGTTGATAACATTGAACGTGCTATAAAGAAAGCGGCAGGCAATGGTGAGAACGTAGAATATGACGAAATCTATTATGAAGGTTACGGTCCCGGTGGCGTAGCTATCATGGTGAAATGTCTGACAGATAATCGCAATCGTACAGCTGCGGATGTAAGATCGATTTTTAATAAGCGTGGTGGTAACATGGGCGAGTCTGGTTGCGTATCTTACATGTTCGATCAGAAGGGTATGCTTGTTATCGATCGTGAGAAGTATGAAGATTTGGATGAAGATACACTCATGTTACAAGCGATTGAAGCTGGTGCTGATGATGTCATTACGAACGAAGAGTCTTTTGAAGTCATAACTCATCCTCATGAATTCGAAGCGATCAAAAGTGTTTTGGAAGAAGCTAAACTTGTATTCAGTAGCTCTGAAGTACGTTGGATTCCGCAGAACACGATCGAAGTGGAAGGCGAGAATGCAGAGAAATTGCTACGTATGATGGATCTTTTTGAAGATAATGATGATGTTCAAGATGTATATACTAACTTTGAGATTAGTGAAGCAGAGATTGAACGAATTGGGTAACCATCTTGTCTTACCATCATAAAAAATGCACTGACCTTGGTATAAGCCCAAGGGATAGTGCATTTTTTGCGACTACCTATGATTCTTTCGGTATTGTACGTATCGGAATAGGGTCGATAGTATATCATAGTTAATGAAATATGGATGTGATTTACTAGATTTCGACAAACTTCTGAATCTAAATAATAAAATGTCGGATAGTGACTTTGTTTATTTGTACAAAATGATGGTACATATTATAATAATGATGATTTGAATTAGGAAATAATTAGACAATCATGCGGAGGCACCGTCATTGAAAGAGAATGAGCAACGCCTAAACCAAGTTCCTCGTAATCCATTGAGTCTAATGAGTCGTGTATATAAGCATATTTTGCCTGATGTACGGAAGGAACTAAGCGCTTGGCGCAAGTTAGCAAGCCAAATACCTGATCCTGAGCTCCGTATGCAGGCACTCTCCAGCATTGATACGAAACAGTTTCATTGTCAGGGTGGTGCTGTTTATGCAACAATTGATTCGCCGGATAGAAATGTATTAATACGTCTCATTGTGTCTTATCAGACGATTAGTGATTATCTTGATAACTTATGTGACCGTAGTACATCGATGGACGCTGAGGATTTCAGAATGTTACATCAGGCCATGTTAGATGCTATTGATCCTGATGCGTTGCAACATGATTATTATGCTTTGCACAAGGAATTGAATGATGGTGGTTACTTATCTGACCTAGTACAGACTGCTCAGAGCTGCATTCGACTTCTTCCGGGTTATACGGCCGCCTTACCCTATATAAGAGATCTAGTAAGTCTATATACCGACTTACAAGTGTACAAGCATATCCATCCAGATCTCAGAGAAGAAGCTCTTCTGAATTGGTGGTCATTGCATAAACACCGAACTCCTCATTTGGAATGGCAGGAATTCGCTGCTGCTACGGGGTCTACATTAGCTGTTTTTATGCTGTTTCTTGCTGCAACTGATGCCGGATTGTCCGATGATGGAGCAGCTTCCATTCATACATCTTATTTTCCTCATGTGTGCTGTCTGCATATCATGTTGGATTACTTAATTGATCAGGAAGAGGATCGGTCAGGTGGGGATCTTAATTTCTGTAACTATTACAAGGATACAGAAATGATGCTAGAAAGAATCACCCTTATTGTAGCGTCTGCAAGAAAGGACGTTACTACAATCCCGTCAACTCCTTTTCATCGTATGATTATTGAGGGTCTATTGGCTATCTATTTATCCGATCCCAAAGTTAGCGAGCAACAGGAAGTTGTTTTAGCATCAAGGCAATTGATGAAAGGAAGTCCGCTTACCAGGATATTCTTCTTCATGAATAGTCGCTGGATTCGTAAACGTTTGTATAAGCAACTATAAGTAATAAAATAGGAGGAGAAAGAAATCATGACAATAAAAAAAATAGCAGTATTAACAAGTGGTGGAGATTCTCAAGGAATGAATGCAGCTGTACGCGCGGTTGTTCGTAGTGGATTATATTATGGCTTAGAGGTATATGGTATTCAACGAGGGTATCAAGGACTTCTCAATGATGATATATTCTCTATGGATCTAAGAAGCGTAGGTGACATCATTCAACGTGGAGGAACTGTACTTCAGTCTGCACGATGTAAAGAATTTATGACCCCTGAAGGTCAGCAAAAGGGAGCGGATATTCTACGCAAACGTGGCATCGATGGTCTAGTGGTCATCGGTGGAGACGGTTCTTATCACGGTGCTAATAAGTTAAGTAAGTTGGGAATTAACACAATGGCACTTCCTGGTACCATTGATAACGATATTTCTTATACAGATTTCACAATAGGTTTCGATACATCCGTAAGTATTGTTGTGGATGCGATTAATAAACTAAGAGATACCATGTCATCTCATGAACGTTCATCCATTGTAGAAGTTATGGGTAGACATTGTGGCGATATCGCGTTATACGCAGGTCTTGCTTCCGGAGCAGAGACGATTATTGTACCTGAGGTACCGTTCGATATGGACGAAATTGCAGAACGCATGGAGCAGAATTTCGCGCATGGTAAACGTCATAGTATTGTTATCGTTGCTGAAGGAGCAGGTACTGGTGAAGATGTAGCGAAACAACTAGTTGAGCGCTGCGCAACGTTGGAACCGAGAGTTACAGTACTGGGTCACATTCAACGTGGAGGTACCCCAACCCCGGCAGATAGAAATCTTGCAAGTCGTTTGGGTGATTTCGCAGTACGTATGCTTATTTCAGGAGAATCGGATAAAGCTTGCGGAATTATTAGAAATGAATTAGTTCTTACGGATATTGACAAGGTCGTTAACAGTAAGAAAGAATTTAATGTGGAATTGTATGAACTAGCAGCACGCCTATCTCAATAGTCTAGCTTTTTGTTTATAATACAAGGCTTTTCCAAACGTGTTTTCTAAGCAACTTTCTCGGGTAGTTTCAAAAAAAGTAGGTCAAGGATAATTTCCTTGACCTACTTTTTTTGATTACAAGAAAGTATAAGTTTCACTTGATACTCTACTTCTTGCTATTTCCAAGAGACGGCTACCCCATCCTTAAGAGACGGTGTAGTTGGTTCTTCTTCTTGGTTCTAACAATTACTGAAGTCAGCGGCTAGAATTGGGGATGGTTATCATGTACTATGCCATAGCGTTTCTGAATATATACGAGACGTCTAAGAAGAAGGATCGCCCCTATGGCTAATCCGGTAATTAATCCGATCCAATACCCATCCGCTCCGAGTGTAGTGAAATTAGCTAACAAATAACCTACAGGAAGTCCAATAACCCAAAAGGATATGAAAGCAATGATAAATGCCGGAGTTACATCTTTATACCCACGCAGCACGCCTTGAATTGGCGTTGCAATAGCATCGGATATTTGGAAGAAAATAGCATATACTAGAAAATGCTGAATGAGTTCAATGATGTGATTTTCATCTGAATAGAGGAACGCTACTTGTCTACTAGCGAAGATAAGTACAACGGCCGTTAGGAGTGAAAGGGTAATAGCACTACCTATCCCAAGGAATGCGTACTGTCTTGCATCTTTAATACGTCCAGCGCCCTTTTCGAATCCCACTAATATCGTAAGGCTCATACAGATACTCAAAGGAATCATATATAGTGTTGTGGCAAAGTTCAAAGCTGCTTGATGTGCTGCGATGGTAGCGGTGTTAAATTGACTCATTAGCAAGGTTACTGCAGCAAAAACGGCTGTTTCGAAAAAGATGGAAAAACCGATGGGTACGCCGATCTTAAGTAGATCTTTCCATGCATTTAAGGAAATCTTATGAAATTTCTGAAATATACCCAAACCGGCAAATTGTTGTCGACGTTGAATAAACCAAATAGCAGTTAAGAAAATGCACCAGTACGTTATACCTGAGGCGATGCCGGCACCAGCTCCACCAAGACGTGGGAAACCGAACTTACCGAAGATTAATAAATAATTAAGGGTGACGTTAATAGGCAGGGAGAGGAGTGTTATCGTCATGGATGTTCGTGTTTCGCCGAGTGCATCAATTAAGCTACGTAGCACCATGTATCCAAACAAAGGAATAATTCCGATGGAAATACCTAGTAGGAATTGGAAAGCAATCTGCCGCACATTAGAATCCAAATTCATGATATCTAGAATTGGAGATATAACGAATCCTCCGATGATTAGAACCATTATTGCGAGAAGAAGAGAAAGCCAAAGTGCTTGTATGACCTGATAAGAGACTTTATTTTTTTGGTTATTTCCAATTAACTGTGACACGATGGGGGTGAGTCCCATTAGAATTCCACTAAGTCCTACTTGGATGGGAACCCAAAGGCTAGACCCTATGGCAACCCCTGCAAGATCAATGGAGCTTGACTTACCAGACATGTTTGTATCGAAAAAAGTTATCGCTGATAACGTGATTTGTGTAATAAGAATAGGAAATAAGATAACTAGAAATTGTTTAAATTTTTCTCGGATTGTTGTTGTAGGTTTCATTCGTATCCCTTTCTTAATTACCCATATGATGACCGATAGCATCTCATATGCAAAAGGCCCGGTATTTAACCGGGCCTTTTGTGGCCTAATTATATTATGATTAATTATTTGTAAGTAACACCCTTACTGTACCGATTATTAGCATTCCAGAGTAGATACTCATCCACTTTCATATCTTTCATCGCACGGATTTGTTCTTCTACTTCATTTTTACCATATTTCGTGTAGTGTCCACTACCTAGCCAACTGGCGGTGAAATCTTGAATCCAAGGACGTATGATAGGTTTCTGCTCACCAAGTGGATCTAGTTTTTTGTGAGTGTCGACCATAGAACCTTTGATTACTGCATAAGGTTCTTTATCTGGATTTGTCGCTCCAAACCAACCTGTAGAGTAATGACTTGGATATACCATAGGAGCAATAACATCTACATTCTCAGAAATTTTGACCATATCTTGTCCAATGCCTTCAGCAGCTGGAACGGATGCAGCGTATCCGAAGATATCGACGGATACGCGAAGTCCAAGTGGAGCCAACTCTTTGCGTGCATATTGAACGAATTCAGTAACAATATCGACACGAGATTTTTCATTTTTAACATATGTCATTGAATCCGCTCGCTTCTCAAATCCTTCTGGAAACCGAACATAGTCAAATTGGATTTCCTTGAAACCAAGTTTGGCAGCTTCTTTAGCGAGTTCAATATTGTAATCCCATACTTCCTTACTATAAGGATTCACAAACCCGTCGCCATTTCCATTCTTCCACAACGTTCCATCCTTTTTAACAAATGACAGTTTGGGATTCTTGGTAGCTAGGATAGTGTCTTTAAATACAACAATTCGTGCAATGGGGTATACATTATGTTTTTGTAGACGCTCCATTAGTAATCCGATATTTCCAATGTAAGGTTGCGTTTTACCCAGTTTTTGAAGAATTGGATTATCGGACTTGTACGTTATGTATCCAGCATCATCCTTAAGATCAATAACCATTGCATTAAGTTCTGTTGAATCAATAAGATTCAGTAACTCGGTCATCCGTGATCCTCCAGCACTATGAGCTGTGACATAAATCCCTTTAACGATAGGTGCATCTGTTTGAGGGTCTACTTTGACAGGAGGTTGGTCTGCGTCCACAGTACCCAATGTCGTTTGTGAGTCTTTGCCTTGCGCATTAGTCATTACCGAATGAATAGATGATTGCAACGTGCTGATCGTGCCTGGATTGTCTGTTGGCTGTCCTGACGTATTTCCCAATACTAATAGCATTAATGCCCAAATGATATTCATATTCTCTCTCCCCTATAGCGTATGCGCTCTCATTGTATGATTATATAGAAGCAATAGCATCTAAAAACAACAGCTTTGTAACAATCCGAATTTCAAATAATCTGATTGTTGTTTGTAACCCTAAATGAAAGAAATTAAACAATCCGGTGCATATAAAATGCCGTCTATTCCGCCAGAATTGGGGAGGAGACGGCATGGTAATCAAGCTTACTTCTCTTTAATGAAGATGAGCAAGGTTCTGATGTTCACAAATACTAATTTGGATAATCTCCATGGCGTCCTGCGGTTCAAGAATACTTAGTCCGTCACGTAACATGATAAGGGAGTTAAGTTCTTTTTGTTTTAAGAAAGGCATCATATCAGGATACCAGCGCTTAACAATCTGAGACAGTGTTACCGATTCCATTTCCACAAAAATCACCCTTTCTCCTTTAAATTCTTTACCGTCAAAAGTTCTTGAGTAGCGAATAGGAAAAATCTTTCGTGCATGGGCATTAAGGATGAATCGGAAACCTCTTTGTAACGGAAATAGCGCATCTATAATATACCACATAATTGAGGACATAACACTTTGTTTATCAAAAATCATCTCCTGCGGAATGATCCCATAATGCCTACCGTTTCCACAATATTGACGAAGGCATGGGGGTCCGTTTTTTTAATGATTCGTTTAAGTTCTGCTAGCTCATATTGTGTCGTGACCGTCATCAACATATCTCTGGGCTCATGGGAATAAGCGCCTTCTGTTTTGATTTTGGTAACACCACGTGGAATTTGAAGTAGTTCAGCAAGCAGGTCATCCGTCTTATTGGTCACAATGTACACCGTTACTTTAATGTGACTGATATGTATAAGATCTAGTACCCTTCCAGTAATGTATATTGAAGCCATGGAGGCTAAGGCGATATTCCAATTGTTATTTAAGTATCCTGCCGCAAGAATAACCAAGCCATTCATGACAACGATAATATTTCCTACAGGAAAATCACGATAACGTGTAATCAATGAGCCGATGATGTCAAATCCTCCTGAAGATCCACCTACACGGAAGGAAATTCCACTACCTATTCCAACGAGTACTCCTCCAAACACACTAGCGAGAAGAAAATCCGTTATGATTAGTTTAACTGGAATAAGTGTTAGAAACCATGTGGTTGCAACGACAGAGAGTATACTGAGACTAATGAATCGTTTCCCCAATTTGAACCAACCAGCAAGAAGAATAGGGATATTGATAATGAAGTACATAGCACTAAGACTGAAATCACTGAAATAACTAATTAGTAAGGATACACCAGAAACACCGCCACTCAGCAGTTGGTGTGGAATAAGAAATAAATTAAAGCCACATGCTATGATAGCGGCGCCGAGTATCACAGCTAATGCATTCCAAACATCTTTTAACAAAATAAACCCACCTTTAATGTTGTAGTAATTCTTGTTGTAACTAAATATTTTTTTATTCAGAGTAACTTAGTAGTAAATATAATTTGTTTTGTGATATAATGTATTGGATGTTCTTGAGTAGGGTTGTACAATAGTATTATTTTTGCATTATTTCGGCTTAATAATAACCGAATAGTCATTTAGATGGTTTAAAAAAATCCGGATAACGCTATGAACTTTTGTTCATGCAATATTTTACGGCATGTATGGCTACCCTATACACGTATGCCGCTACTTAAGAATACAGAGAAGAATGTGGAATGTCCACTGACAAGAATGTGGTATGTCCACTATATAGAAGGAGCATGAATATATTTGAAAACATTTGCAGAATTTGGCTTGGAGCCTAAGATCCTCCAGGCGATTACGGAGCTAGGATTTGAAGAATCCACGCCAATTCAAGACCAAGCTATTCCTATCGCTATGTCAGGAAGAGATTTGATCGGTCAAGCGCAGACAGGTACTGGTAAAACAGCAGCATTTGGT
The DNA here is from genome assembly GCF_001637205.1 of Paenibacillus glacialis. Taxonomy (GTDB): domain Bacteria; phylum Bacillota; class Bacilli; order Paenibacillales; family Paenibacillaceae; genus Paenibacillus_AQ; species Paenibacillus_AQ glacialis. Next base: position 54,196 of record NZ_LVJH01000074.1, on the reverse strand, counting down.
TTGCCGTTGATTTCTAAAATCAGCAAAGAAGAAGACAGAATTATGGCTTTGATCATGACCCCGACTCGTGAGCTTGCTATCCAAGTAGCAGAAGAAATCGGTAAGCTTTCTCGTTTCAAAGGAATTCGTTCATTGGCTATTTATGGTGGTCAAGATATTAGCCGTCAGATTCGATCCCTTAAAAACAAACCTCAGGTTATCATTGGTACACCTGGACGTCTTTTGGATCATATTAACCGCAAAACGATCCGTTTGACTGATGTTCAAACAGTTGTATTAGATGAAGCAGACGAAATGCTTGATATGGGCTTCATGGAAGATATTCAATCCATTCTGAAGTTGGTACCAGAAGAACGTCAGACTATGTTGTTCTCCGCAACGATGCCAGCAAACATCCAGAAGCTTGCACATCAGTTCTTGAATAACCCTGAACATGTATCGGTTATTCCTAAGCATGTAAGTGCTCCTCTGATTGATCAAGCTTACATTGAAGTTCCAGAACGTCAAAAATTCGAAGCACTTAGCCGTCTTATTGACATGGAATCGCCAGATCTTGCCATCGTATTTGGACGTACTAAACGTCGTGTAGATGAATTGTCTGAAGCTTTGCAGAAACGTGGATATTCAGCTGATGGACTACACGGAGATTTGTCACAGAATCAACGTGATGCAGTTATGCGTAAATTCCGCGATGGAAGTATTGATGTACTAGTTGCAACGGATGTAGCCGCTCGTGGGCTTGATGTTTCTGGTGTAACACATGTTATCAACTTCGATCTACCTCAAGATCCTGAGAGCTATGTACACCGTATTGGTCGTACAGGTCGTGCAGGTAAAGAAGGTACGGCTTGGTCGTTCGTAACTCCACGTGAAATGGATCATTTCCACTTTATCGAGCGTGTTACTCGTCACCGTATTACACGTAAACCACTTCCGACGATGGCTGAGGCTATTGAAGGTAAACAACGTATTACAGCTGAAAGATTGCTTGAAACGTTGGAAAAGGGTGAGTTGAACGAGTACAAGGGAATTGCTATCCAGTTGTTGGAACAATATGATTCAGTTCAATTGTTAACTGCAGCGATGAAATTGCTGACAGGTGAGAAAAAGGATAGTGATATCCATTTGACACCAGAAGATCCAATGCGTGCTAAACGTCGTAAACCAGACATTCGCAGTGGTCGCAAACCTTCAGGCAGCTACGGTTCACGTAACGGCAGCACTTCTGGATCAAGCACAGGCGGTAGCAACTATCGTCGTGATCGTGATAGTAGTGGCGGAGGAAGTCGTGGTGGATACGCAGGTAAGAGCAGTTACAACAAAGATGGCGGAGCTGGTCGTGATTCTTCAGCACGTACGAACAAACCACGCCCAAGTAGCAGCACTAGTAGCAGTAGCCGTCCGGCGAAACGTCCTGACAGTTCTTTCGAATAGTATCAATACAACTAAAAGACGAAGTGTATCTACACTTCGTCTTTTCTTTATGTAAAAAGTATCGGATTACATAGTATCAAAATTATAGACTGGCATTGTATACAGCAAATACGGTATATTATTATGTACATGCATGTTTACAGAGGAGGAGAGGTCTTGGAATTTAGAGGCGCAATGGGAGGACTTTATAAATTAACGGAATGGGTTACGCGAATAGCGTACAGTAACATATTATGGGTGATCTGTTCTTCGCCATTTCTATTTATGTTATTACTCAAATTTTTGTTATATCAAACAGATGCGACGGCAAATGATCAATTATTATTAAATTGGGCTATGGGTATTTTGGCACCGTTTACATTGTTTCCTGCTATTTCAGCTTTATTTGCTACTGTACGGAAGTGGATTATGGGTGATACAGATGTACCTATTTTTCGTACCTTTTTTAAAGGATATAAGGATAATTACAAACAGTCCATGATTGGTGGGATCTTCTATACGTTATTATTTGTAATTATGTTTGTTGATTATAAGGTGTATATGACTATGGATAACCTACAACTTGTGGGTGGAGTGATGCTCGTATTACTTATAATGCTGTTTGTTTCTTTGTTTAATTTCTTCTCTATGGTTGTCCATTATCATATGAGTATATTCTTAATCATAAAAAATGCAATTCTACTAACGCTAATTCGTCCTATGAAAATGGTTGCTACTGTAGCGGGTTGTGGGCTGTTATTGTATATAACGTCACTATATCCTGTATTAATTATATTCTTCATCATAACATTAATGGCGATGTGGTCGTTCTTTAACTTCTATGGGTCATTCCTCAAAATGCAAGAGAAAGCAGAAAGGTTAAGACTTTTAGAAGAAGAGAAAGCATTAGCCGACTCATCTTCTTTAGAAGAAACTGCTTCAACTAAAAATTAGAAATAGTAATTTAGTTGTAAGAAATTGGAGTTGTTAAATAACTTCATTTGAGTTTACATTTCTAATCGTTAGGATTATAATAGTAACAAATCCTGCGATGTTCGACACGGTTAATCGTTATTTTGAACCAATGATGATGTCTAGGGAGATCTATAAGGAGCGTAGCTGAAACGCCCTGTCTATATGACATGGGGACTTCAAAAGCATTTCTGCGATCACCCACCTGCTACTGCAGGTTCAGAAGACAATTTGACCGAACGGCATAAGCGGGATTCTTTTCTTTTCTTATCTAATGGATTGTAATGTTAAAGCATTCCACTGTCGATATAACATCGATGCTGGAGTGCTTTTTTTGTTGAGACTATGAGATTATATGGGCCAACCTCTTTTGTTCTGAGGAGTTCAATGTTAAACTATTATGTATTGATGGTTATTTTAAAGGGGGAAAGGTCTTGTCGTTAAAGAGAGTTCTAGTGGGGATCATACGTAGTCAAGAAGGAACGGGAGACAGAGTAAAAGATCCTGAAATGAAAACGCGCTATTACAATTTATCGAAAGACAAAGCATGGGAGGAAGTCTCGTCCACGCTGAAAAAAATTCCGGGTTACAAAGTTCTACATGAAGTTCCATCGGTTGGGGAAATTATTCTTGAGAAGAAGACTTCCTTTGGGCGTACGGTAGACATTACAGTGTCTGTTCTTTCGACCGGTCCTGTTCGCAGTGCAGTGGATATATATTCTGCATCAAGAGGTTCGTTGGGTGATCTAGGAGCTAATTATCGAATTATTATTCATTTGTTTGCAGCACTAGATAAGAAGTTGGCTAAATATAAATCATTTGAGTAAGGATTCGAATTATTTTTTTAAAAAAGCGAGAGAAGGATTAGCTCTTTCTCCCGCTTTTTTAAGCATAAATTACAGTAAGGATTTAACTGCAGCTACAGCATTTTCATAGTTTGGATGTTCAGTCATTTCGCTGAGATATTCCACGTAAGTGATCTTATCGTCTTTGTCGATTACAAAGATCGAGCGCATATCAAGGCGGAATTCCTTAATTAATACGCCGTAGGCTTCTCCGAAAGAGGATGACTTGTGGTCAGATAATGTAATGACACGTTCCACACCAGCTGCACCACACCAACGTGCTTGTGCAAATGGAAGATCCATACTAACGGTAAGGATGATAACATCATCGCCTAGCTTATCAGCTTCTTCGTTGAAACGACGTGTTTGTGTATCACAAACGCCTGTATCTAGGGAAGGGACGACACTGATCAATTTAATTTTACCAGCGTAATCCTTTAAGGATACGTCTTCAAGTAAGTTTTTGCTAACAGTGAAATCAGGAGCGGAATCACCTGCTTTCAGTTTTGGTCCAATCAATGTAATAGGGTTACTTTTGAAAGTTGCAATACCAGTACGTTCTTGTGCCATTGTGATTTTCCTCCTTGAATAATTTAGATTTAGTAAAGACTGTCATGGTAATTATAATCTTTTTGGAATAACATTACCAATACTGATGTTGTTAGTATAGAGTAAAGGAAGGTTCTTATGATATTTATCCGAACTGAGAATTGGAAAAGTTATTTGAGATTGTATCCTGTAACGTCATTGTTACTATTAATAAACATCATCATGTTCTTGATATTAATGTTTAATGGTGGATCTGCAAATAATGAAACGCTCTATAGATTTGGTGCGTTGATTAATGAAGGAGAAAGCTGGAGGTATGTGACAGCTATGTTCCTTCATAGTGGATTTGATCATTTATTATTTAATTGTTTCGGATTACTAGTATTTGCTCCGCCTCTAGAACGGCTCATGGGTTCATGGAAATACACTTTGCTGTACCTCTTGAGTGGTATTGTGGGGAATGTACTATCATCTGCTTATAATATTCAAATGGATAGGATGGTTATATCGGTAGGGGCTTCAGGCGCGATCTATGGGATATACGGTGCGTACTTATACATCGCTGTATTCCAACAAAAATTATTAGATGAATCCTCTCGTAAGACGTTGTATGCTATGCTAGTGTTTGGGATTATATCCTCAGTCATTGTGGCAAATGTGAATTGGATGGCTCATTTCGGTGGTTTAATTGGTGGATTCTTTGTATATGGACTCATCATTAGGTTGATAGGTAAGCGACGATAAATTAAGGATTTGATCATACATTCTAGATTGGAGCGATCACCCGCGTGGAACTGAGACAGTTGCACTATTTCATGAAAGTAGCACAGAAAGAGCATGTAACCCAAGCAGCCGAAGAGCTTCATGTAGCCCAGTCTGCCGTAAGTAGGCAGATACATCAATTGGAACAGGAACTAGGCGTTGATTTATTTATGCAAAAAGGAAGGAATCTACAATTAACACCGGTAGGTCATCTGTTCTGTAAGCGGGTAGAGAGTCTTATGAAGGATCTAGACAAAGCGGTTGCTGAAGTTCATGAATTTCTGGATCCTGAGCGAGGAGAGATTCGAATTGGATTTCCTCATAGTCTCGGCATTCACTTGATTCCAACGGTTGTTGCTGAATTTAGAAAGCGCTACCCGAATGTGAAATTCCGGTTTAAGCAGGGGATGTATCCTTCACTGATTCGGGATGTTGTATCTGCTGAAGTTGATCTGGCCTTCATCTCTCCTTTTCCGGAGGGGCATGATCAAGTAGAAGGTGATGTGGTGCTGACTGAAGAAATGTATGCTATTCTGCCTCCGAATCATGCACTCGCGCAGGAAGAATCTATTACGTTAGATCAACTGAGCGCAGATAAATTCATTTTGTTTAGTAAGGGGTATTCCTTACGCCCGATTGTCTGGCAAGCCTGTCTTGAAGCGGGGTTCACTCCTCAAATCGCCTTTGAGGGAGAGGAAACCGATACAATTCGAGGGTTAGTCGCAGCGGGGATGGGCGTCAGTCTTTTACCTGAAATGGCATTCTTCCAAAGTAATCCACTTCAACCTGCACGTGTTAGAATATCCGAACCAAGAGTCACGCGAACGATTGGATTGATTCATAGATCAGATGATAAGTTGCCGTTAGTTGCTCAAGCATTTCGCAATTTTTTACTTAATTATTTCGAACTTATGAGCATAAATAACAAAACCCCGTTCGGTACTTAACCGATCGGGGTTCTTTTCGTTGTATTGCTATACTTGTTTATACTGTTTCGGAAATATTAATCACGACTGTTATTGAACATCATGACATAACGAATCAATTCGAGAATGGAGATGAGTGCAGCAGCTACGTACGTGAGTGCAGCGGCATTCAATACTTTAGCGACGCCACGTTCTTCGTCATTTGTTATGAAGCCTTGCTCCACCATAATGTTACGTGCACGACTGCTGGCATTGAATTCAACTGGTAATGTTACGAGTTGGAAAGCTACCGCAGCGGAGAAGAAGATGATTCCTAGGCCGAGTAGATTAGTGAAAGAAAATAAAATACCTGCAATGAGTAAGAATGGCGCTACTCCTGAAGCGAAGTTAACAACTGGGAACATACGGTGTCGCATAACTAGCATCGGATAGTTTTCTTTGTGTTGAATAGCATGGCCGATCTCATGACAGGCTACAGAAACGGCTGAAATTGTACTTTCGTAGTACACGGGTTCCGATAAACGAACGACTTTATGAATAGGATCGTAATGATCGGTTAGTGATCCTCTTACTGGCTCAATTGGGATGTGTTGCAGGCCGTTTGCGTCTAACATACGTCGAGCAGCTTCATAGCCGGTTAGTCCATTATGATTTTCTACTTGAGCCCATTTTTTAAATGTGCCCTTAACGCGAAATTGTGCCCATAGTGAGAATATGAATGCAATAATGATGAGAATAAACATGGAATTAGAGTTCATTTCCTTACCTCCTAGTAATAGTTATACCTTGAATTGTGCGAAAAGATTTACATTAATGGTCCATGATTGAGCAAGATCTTTAATGCTTCTATAACAGCTGCTCCCTGAGGGAGTAATTGCGTCAGCATGCGTCTAGCCTGCCCTGGTTTCATTTGTTCAATTAAAGGGCTGAGTTCCCTAACTTCCTTCTCTAACTGCAACATATGAAGTTCTAGATGGGTCAGTTTGTCTGAAACTTGTGCTTCCTCTGTGATCATGTTCCACTTGTCTAGCTTTTCCTTTATTTCCTCCAAAGTATACTTCTCTTGTTTTAGTAGATTAATACGCACCAGACGGGCAGAGGTTTCATAGCTATAAAGGCGGTAGTTTTTCTCTGTTCGACTTTCAGGAACTATTAATCCCAATTTTGTGTAATAATCGATCGTTCTCTCGCTGACACCAGCAACTTTAGCTAATTCTCCAATTTTGTACAACGTCATATCCCCAATGCGAATCACCCCACTTACATAAATATGAATCAATAAGACAACTTATCCATTTAATGATGAATCACTTAATATTAACTATTTAAAATATGATACTCGAAGGATAACCATACAGTCAAACGTCTTACTTTTACAAAGATATCCAATGTTATATTTAGTGACTCTAATTGTTAGTTATTTGGTTATTTATGAAAAAATGTTGTCAAAAGTTAACCTCATTGCTTATAATGACATTAACATTTTAACTAGTGTAAGAATATATAACATAAAAGGAGTGATGAAGATGAAAAAGAGAATGTTAGGGATTGCTTTGGGGATGCTGGCTCTATTGGTTTTTCCGTTAAGTGCTTTTGCAGATGATGGTGCTACAAATTTGCAATTGCAAGCAGGTATTAACTCGGTTTTCGTCTTTCTAGCTGTCATGCTTGTATTTTTTATGCAAGCTGGGTTTGTTTTATTAGAAGCAGGAACGGTTCGTATGAAGAATGCGGGTCACGTTGCTGGTAAGACGGTATTAACTTTAGGGATTTCCGTCATCGTTTTCTGGGCTGTTGGATTCGGTCTAGGATTTGGAAATGGTAATGGCATTATTGGTCAAACCGGTTTCTTCTTAAGTGGAGGGAACATGGCAAGTTCATTTGATTCCCTAGCCTTCTCAGACGTATCATTAACAGTTAAGTTCTTATTTCAATTATCATTCGCAGCGATCTCGTTAGCAATTGCCTCAGGAGGTATGGCAGAACGTGCCAAACTGAGTGTTTACATTATATTTGGAACATTGTTCATGGTTGTGATCTATCCTGCCGTTGCTCACTGGGTTTGGGGTGGCGGATGGCTTGGGCAATTAGGTATGCAAGATTATGCTGGGTCTACTGTAGTTCATTTGACAGGTGCAACAGCAGCGCTTGTAGCAACCTTCTTATTGAAGCCTCGTCTAGGAAAGTATAATAAAGATGGTAAACCGAACGTTATTCCAGGACATAATCAAGTATATACTGTACTCGGTGTTGTTATTCTCTGGATTGGTTGGTTTGGCTTTAACCCAGGTAGTGGACTATCGGGATTAGGTGATTTCTTCGGATATGTATCACTTACAACGAATATTGCGGCTGCGGGTGGTGCATTAGCAGCACTTGCGATCTCTTGGATGGTATTTGGAAAAGGAGATATTCCAAGTATGTTAAATGGTGTACTTGCTGCTCTTGTTGCTATAACAGGTTCTTGTGCCTTCGTTGAACCGTGGGCCGCTGTTGTCATCGGTGCGGTTGCCGGTACGGTCGCTTTCTTGGCTGGTCAATGGTTAGAACGTGCTGGATTGGATGATCCAATCTATGCTGTATCTGTTCATGGTATTGCGGGTGTCTGGGGAGCTCTCTCAACAGGACTGTTTGCAACACCTGAATTAGCTGAAACGACTGGGGTAGGTCAAGCGGGATTATTCTATGGTGGTGGAATACATCAATTAGGAATTCAAGCTCTGGGTGTAGCGGGTACCTTCGTATTTGTACTGGTGATCTCATTCATAATTCTTGGTGCTATGAAAGTTACCATGGGACTTCGTGTAACTGAAGAAGAAGAGATGATGGGTTTGGATATTAGCGAACATGGAACCTATGGATACCCAGAACAAATGAAGTTACTTACGGATGCTGAAGCTTTATCCCGTCTTCATAAATCGACTCCCCCTGTTAATTAAGGGGACATGAGATTCTGACATTCTGGTTGAGGTGGACACCAGAATGCTCGGCAAGAGAGGGGGCAGCATGAAATCGATGAATTTAGCGGATTGTAATATGGACTTTTCAGGAATTGCAGTTGCAAGCTCCTGGAACCAATTAAAGGAACGACGTGTGGAATGTCAGACTCACTTGCAACCATTACGACTTACGCTGTCGATCTCAGAGTGGATGACTCTTGTTAACCACATGCATGATTTATTAACTACTAAGGCTTTGGACATCTGTGAGAAGGAAATGAAGGAAGCGGGCTATGGTCCGCCTCCTGTTCCATATTCCTTTATCGTGTTCGGTAGCGCAGGACGTATGGAATCCACATTGTGGAGTGATCAAGATAATGGACTTATCATAAGTGATTTGTTTAATGAACATAAAGAACAATACTTTGAACGATTTACAAAGCGTCTTTGCGACCAATTGGCGTATTTAGGATATGACAAATGTCTGGGGAAGGTGATGTGCTCAGAACCGCTCTGGAGAAAGTCCTTGAAGGAATGGGGAGCAACCATATCTGAATGGCAAAGAGATATGGGTTGGGAGCCGATTCGTTATTTGATAATTGCCGCAGATATGCGTCATATTGCCGGAGATCAAAGATTGGCGGAAGCATTCAAAGACCTGTTCTATCGAGGGTTTAAAGAAGTTCCTGAACTGCAATATGCAATATTGCGTAATACAGTTAGACATAAGGCAACATTAAATCTTTTAGGGCAAGTTGTGACTGAGCGTTTTGGAGAGCATGCAGGTGGTTTTGATATCAAATATGGTGTTTACATACCATTGGTGAATTTTGTGAGATTTATGGCGTTGCAGCTGGATGTGAAAGAAACGACAACGAAGAATAGGTTGGAGAAATTAATTTCTTTGGATAGTAATAATATGTTACTTGAGAGTTGTCAAAAAGCCTTCGATATGGCTATACAACTTAGGGTGAGTACTCCAGTTACAGTATCTGATGGATTGTTAATCAGCAGTAACTATATCTCTGAACAAGAGCTTAAGAAGAAACCGATCATGCTAGAGCTTCGAGAAAGCTTGGGTGTCGTAAGAAGAACACACAGAGCATTGCAGAGGTTGTTGCGTTTTGCGGAAAGGAGAAAGACATGAAGGAATCGGTACGGGGTATCAATGGATTATGGAGCACCTTTCGTCAGGGAGGTATGCCGTCGGCTATTGCTTCCGTCATGGGAGCCCCTACCGCTCAACATATGGCATTTATTCGTTCGCTAATGAGAGAGCAACGAAGACCTGAGGTTCTTAGTGTTCCTTTAACTAAACTTGAGACCGTTGTATTCGATCTTGAAACGACAGGGTTTGCCCATCTATATGGTGATGAAATATTATCATTCGGTGCTGTAAGGATGGTGGGTGAAGAGATAGTTGAAGAAGAACAGTTCTATTCACTGGTGAACTGCCGTAAGATTGTTCCAGATCGTATCACCGAATTGACGGGTATCACACAGGAGATGACAGATGGAGCTCCTACGCTCATGAATGGTTTACATGACTTTATGGCATTTGTCGGGGGAAGGGTGTTAATAGCGCATGGTAGCGCTCACGACAAAGCGTTCTTGAATGCAGCGCTATGGAAAACATCAAAGGTTAATTTAGGACATCGTGTGATCGATACGATGATGATTGCTCGCTGGCTTGAACCACAACGTGGAGGATATGGTCTTGATGAATTACTGCTGGATCGTGATATTCCTATTAAAGGACGACATCATGCATTAGGTGATTCGTTAATGACAGCCAAGCTGTGGAAATCATTCCTTAGTGATATTTCAGAACGTAGGGTAGACACGCTAGGGGATCTATATACTCACTTAAGTAATCGTTAATTGTGTTTGTTGAAGACTATAGCGATTTGTGATTACAGGATTGATAAGGGATGTAGAATGTACGATGCGATAGGATTGGATGATGATGGAAGTTCTACTCTTATTAGGTGAACAGATCAAATAAGCATCGAATAATTGTCCGTAGCCATTCAAATTAGTTAAATCATCTTGAGATGGGAAGGGTTGCGAATGGGGGTGGGAATGTACGATTCCTATTAGTCTGTCAGGTTGTAAACAGAACTTGACCCATTCCTCAGGGTGAAACATGAAAGCATGCAGCGGGTCAGGCGCTACGTTACGGATGGGATGGAATTGCTCGATCTGTATGCTACCCGCTGCGTCAGTACCCAGTAAGACCCCACAGGCTTCGTGTGGTAGATGAAGAAGTGTATGCGCTGTAAGTTCACGAGCTGCTGTAGCATGTAATAACATTTCCTCATCGCTTACTTGAAGGTTGGTCATTAATCTGTACCTCTCTCTTCTTTGGCTTCTGCGTTCACGCAGAAGTCCTTTTTTTTGACTAAGATGATTCAATTGTAAGTTCTTAAAGAAAGAGGGTAGAATAATAGATAACAACTTAAATGTAAAGGAAACGATACAGATGAAACGTAACTTATATATTGTAATTGCAACATTAATTCTGGTAGTGATAGCTATTTCTCAGAATACAGGATCAGGGGTTCAAGCTGTATTTCAAATGGATAAACCTCTTCCTACAGAGACGGGCCCTGAAGCGGGTAAGCTAGCTCCTCCATTCACAGCATCTGGCTTGGATGGGAAGACGTATCAAGTAGGTGGGAAGCAGGAGAAAGCTATTCTTGTGAATTTCTGGGCTTCGTGGTGCGATCCCTGTCAGGAAGAAGCTCCTGAATTAATTAAAATTGCTGATAAGTATCACAATGATCTTACCATCTATGGTGTGAATGTAACAAAATATGATAATAAGAAAAATGCCCAGAAATTCGTCAACAAATATCACATAGACTTTCCAGTCATGCTTGACCCGGAGGCGACCATATTTGATCAATATAAAGGTGCTGTATTTCCAACGAATGTATTGATTGATAAGCACGGGGTTATTCAGGAAATTATTCTTGGAACGGTGTCGGAGAAAGATTTAGAGAAGAAAGTGAAAAAGTTAATTCAATCGTAAAGATACAACAAAACCTCGATAGCCAGACTTTATGGCCATCGAGGTTTTGTTGTTTACATTTAATGATTTATTAGACCGTGTTGTCCATTGATATTAAGTTCCTTCTCATTCTGTGCGCTCTGACCTAAAAGAGCATATCGAATACTGTCGACTAATGCTTCCCAACTGGCTTCAATCACATTGCCAGAAACTCCAACGGTAGTCCATGTACTCTCCACATTTTTAGATTCAATAAGTACACGTACTTTAGCGGCAGTTGCATCTTTTTCATCTAAGACACGGACCTTATAGTCAGATAGATGCATTTCCTTGAGAATTGGAAAAGATTGAGAAAGAGCCTTCCGAAGCGCATTGTCGAGTGCGTTAACAGGTCCATTCCCTTCAGCTGCGGTATATACGCTTTGGCCGTCAATCTTCAATTTAACAAAGGCTTCAGAAATAACTGGATTGCCTGCGCTCTTCTCAACAAGCATCTTGAACGATTCGAAACTGAATAATTCAGAAATTTCTCCATTGGCTTCACGTAGTATCAGTTCTAATGAAGCGTCTGCCGCTTCAAATTGATATCCTTGATGTTCTAAGTCCTTTATCTTATCAATGACTTTCCCAGATTGCTCATTGCTTGGATCGAATTCTAGGCCCATCTCCTGAGCTTTGGACAGAATGTTGCTCTGACCTGCTAACTCAGAAACAAGAATTCGCTGTTTATTACCTACAAGTTCGGGTGCAATATGCTCATAGGTACGTGAATCCCTAAGAATTGCGGAGACATGAATGCCTCCCTTATGAGCAAATGCCGCACTACCAACATAGGGTTGATTCACAGGCATATGGACGTTTGCTATTTCACTCACATAACGAGCGGTGTTGGCTAGTTGAGATAATGATGCGGGTTCGATACAATCATATCCCATCTTCAGTTGAAGGGTTGGAATGATTGAGCATAGATTAGCATTCCCGCATCGTTCTCCATACCCATTGATCGTCCCTTGAACTTGGCGTGCTCCTGCTTGGATAGCGCTTAATGTATTGGCTACAGCAAGTTCACAGTCGTTATGTGTATGAATACTCAGATTAGCTTGAGGTAGATTTGAGGTTAGCGTAGAGACAATATCGTGAATTTCGTGTGGAAGAGTTCCGCCATTCGTATCACACATCGTCAGCCAATCCGCGCCTGCATCTTTTGCTTTACTAAGAACTGCAAGTGCATATTCCGGGTTATTCTTGTAGCCGTCGAAGAAATGTTCAGCGTCAAATACCACTTCAAGTCCATTCTGTTTGAGAAACGAAATGGAATCGTATATCATGGCTAAGTTCTCATCTAGTGTTGTCTGCAATGCAGTATACACATGGAAGTCCCATGACTTACCTACTAAGGTCGCAGCCTGCGCGCCTGAATCAATAATAGATTGTAAATTTCGATCTTGTGATGCTTCCGTATTTTTACGTCGTGTATTTCCAAATGCTGTAATCTTTGAGCTAAGCCCTAGGGTTTGAACTCTTTTGAAGAATTCAATATCTTTACTATTGCTTCCTGGAATACCACCTTCAATATATTGGACACCCAGATCATTTAGTTTTTTGGCGATTTTTAATTTGTCATCCGCTGATAAACTGACCCCTTCACCTTGGGTGCCGTCTCGTAAAGTTGTATCGAATATAGAAATAGATGTAGACAATGGTAGCCCTCCTTTGGAAGTCTTACTTAACGTGATTTTTATAGTTCATAATTATATCACTTCTACACTGGAATGTAACAAAGAATTAGATATTTCGTAATATGTCTTGATCTTGACCTATAGATAGACGAGGGTTATGCTGACACTTGAGTTCATTTATATAATGAAGAAGGGGTTTTAGCGTGAGAAACATCGATGAATATTATCCAGCGAAAGGCAGGGTTATACTTCATGTCGATATGAATGCTTTCTACTGCTCAGTTCATGAAGCGGAAGAACCCGATAAATATCGTGGCAAGCCAACAGCCGTAGCGGGAAGTGTTGAACTTCGTAAAGGGATTATCGTGACTTGCTCATATGCTGCAAGACGTTTAGGTATATCTACAGGGATGCTTGTGAATCAAGCATTAAAGAAATGTCCTAATTTGATTGTAATACCACCAGACTTCACTGCGTATCGTAAATATTCTAATGCTTTTATGAAAATAGCCTACGAATATACACCTTGTATGGAAGCAACGTCTATAGATGAATGTTATTTAGACATCACAGGCTCCAAACAATTTGGAACACCGCAGGAGATTGCCACGATCATTCAGAAGAGAATTTATATGGAATTGTCTCTTCCGTGCTCCGTGGGTATCGCCCCGAATAAATTACTAGCTAAGATGGCTTCAGATATGTTCAAGCCTAATGGGTTGACCGTTCTTCGTATTCGAGATGTACCAAAGATTTTGTGGGATAAGCCGTGTGATCAATTATTTGGCATTGGTGGCAGAACGGCAGAAAAGCTGAAGAAATTAAATATTTATACAATAGGGCAGTTGGCTAAATGTGAAGAAATGCTATTGAAACAGACATTTGGTGTGCTAGGTACGTGGATGAAACAGGCAGCCAATGGGGTCGATCACTCTCCTGTGTTAGAGAATCGTGAACAGAGTAAGTCCATCGGACATACGACGACGCTTCCTTCGGATATTTATTTGAAAGAAGATGTGCACCGTGTTCTGTTAAATCTAAGCGATCAGGTGGCTCGCAGGCTTCGCCGTAAGCAAATGGTTGCGAGTGCGATCCAGATTACGATTCGTACACCTGATATGAAGACAATCACACGCACACATACACTCAGTGCACCGACAGAAAATACAGAGGATATTTATGCGAAAGCATGCCAATTATATAATGAACACTGGAGTTGGGATAAGCCTGTCCGGTTATTGGGTGTGACGTTGCAACAACTTATGCCAAAGGAAGACTCAGCGATTCAGTTAGATCTATTTAATTATGAACAGCATCCCAAAAAAGAATCTTTAACTAAGGCCATGGATTTACTTCGCAATAAGTTCGGGGAGAATGCGGTTTTGACAGCTGGCATGTTAGGTGATGATCCGTCTGTATTAATTAGGAATCATAAGATCAGAGGGACTTCATTGCAGATGGATTTCAGGGATAAAGAGGATGAAAATTTGTCATAAATGAGTAAATGATTTGGAATTATGTTTTAAATCAATTGAAAATTCATTTTTTTTGGTTTAATATTATGGCTAATGATCTTTTACTTATCGACAGTAATGAATGGGTATATAGGAGGAAGAGAGAACTATGGCTAAATATACATGGGTTGAGAAAGATACATGCATTGCATGTGGAGCTTGTGGTGCAACAGCACCAGATATTTATGATTATGATGATGAAGGAATAGCTGAGGTTATCTATAAGAGTGACTGTAATCGTGGTAATACAGCAATTCCAGAAGATTTGTATGACGATCTAGATGATGCTAGTGATGGCTGCCCAACAGATTCCATCAAGATTGCAGATGAACCTTTTAATAAAGAGGGATAATCAAAGTTCTTAATAAGTATAGACATTTCACACTTGGTAGGTTTATCGTGTGCGGTGTCTATTTTTTTTGTCTATTTCTGCCGATATAAGAAATAAAACAATATTTCTTTTGGAGGTCCAAATGAAGGATTTGTTATACCTCAAAAAATATGTAGAGTTGCATTCTGACAATAAGATGGGATGGTACTTATTAGGCAAGGAATATGAAAAGAACGGTCAGGAGGGCAAGGCCAATTACTGTTTCAACCAATCGGGCGAAGTATATGAAGCGTTCGAACTGAGTAAGGTGCCTAATGATCTTTTGGTGGATTACCAATATAGAATGTTGCAGTTAACGCGTGATAAAGAAAGACGATTGAACAAAATTCGTGTTATTTTACTGACCTTAGTGATGATGCTTCTAATCTTTACACCAACAATCAATGCCCCAAGTGACCGTGCAGCAGTTACAGTGAAGGAGCTGGATAAAGAACAACAAACTGAGTTAGTCACAGGTGTGGCTCACAAACAAGTAGGTGATGATACCACTCCGTTATTTACTGCCCAAGCTGCTGGCTCATCTGAGGAGAGAGCGCGTACGTTATCTAATATGCTGTCCCATCCGGGATCACTACCAGTGAACATGGTTGTACTAGGGATGGAGCGACAAGACAAATGGTTGTTATGGAAACGCATGATGCCGATTGCCTTTACGCTTAAGAAAAATGAAGATTCGACAGTGACTTATAAATCCTATAATCCGAATGAATGTGATTGTAAACCTACTGAAGATCCGAAGGTTAAATCTTCTGCTTATGCATGGATTAAGGAGCAGGAAGATCTATTAGTTCTCTCAAGAGCTATCCAAACTTTCACGCAACAAGAGGGTAGAGCGCCAGTAAATCTTAGTGAACTGGTACAACCATTCCCACGTAATGTGCTCTCTGGAAATACAGAGATTATGAAGAGCCATTTCGGTGAGTTAAGAGCAGCTTATGCTGGCAAGGCAACAGGGAAAGATTCTTTAGATATGGAGCAGAAGAAAGGGAATGAACCGCCATCATCTACACAAGCCTCAGAAGCGGATGTCTATTTCAAAGAACCTATAGAAGTGATTGTTGATACAAAAAATCATCGCTTAGCTGTCGTTAGTGGGAATATTATGTTACGTAATTATAAAGTGGGATTGGGTGGAGCTAAGACCCCTGAGGATGAATTTGTCATTTCGGACAAAGTAGTAAACCCGAATGGGAGTGCTAATGGAGAGTTTGGTAGCCGTGGGATGCAGTTATCCGATAGTAGGTATGCCATTCATGGAACGGATGAACCTGAAAGTATTGGCAGGGATGAGTCGAATGGTTGTGTTCGTATGTTGAAGGAAGATGTAGAGGAGTTATTCGATCTTATCCCTATGGGTACGAAAGTGCGGATTGGTAAGGGGGGCTTGCCGCTTGACTTGCTAATTCCAACTGAACGTTATCAAACACAGAATAGACAAGATCAGACTAACCCCCATAAAACTTACCGCTGGCTTTAATTGTTAACAATAAGTAAGACGATCATAACTACGATGATCAGAGATACACTGAGACCAACCCATAAAACCGCTTTCTTGTTTACTTCCTGTTTGTTTTGATGGCGTGTCGGTGGTTTGCGTTTGGCTGTCATAAAGATCAACCCTCTCTCTATCATTTTCAGTGGCTATCCCAATTGTAATAGGTTTGTTTGTAAATTGCTATAGCGCTATTTTGGAGATATTGTGGAACATTAAAGGGTTGTATTACTTTCTTTTTAGTCCGTAAAAGGCTAAAATGAAGTATAGAGAAAAATGTGGATGGAGTTGAAGATAAACCTGTGCTATACAGAAATATTGCTAAGCCGTTATTATTTAAAATAGATGCAGAGAAGGCGCATCATCTAGTCGTTGGAGGATTACATACTGCGGGGTCCATACCAGGTGCAGCTAAAGCATTGCATAGTATATGGGGCGTAGAAGAAACTTCAGATTTGGCTGTTGATTTGTTCGGATTGCATTTCCCTACGCCAGTTGGCCTTGCAGCAGGCTTAGATAAGAACGCGGCAGCTGTAGATGGGTTCTCATCGATTGGGTTTGGATTTATGGAAGTAGGAACGGTCACACCTAAGGGACAACCTGGGAATGATCAACCACGTCTGTTCAGACTTCCATCAGATGAAGCACTCATCAATCGAATGGGCTTCAATAATGAAGGTGCGGAAGCTATGGCTAGGAGGCTTTCTGCAAGTCAAAGTCGACGAATTCCCGTGGCCATTAATATTGGGAAGAATAAAGTTACGCCAAACGAAGAAGCTTATATGGATTATCAGAAATGTATTCGTACCTTATACCCTTATGGTGATTTTTTTGTTGTAAACATTAGTTCACCGAATACACCGGACTTGCGTAATCTGCAATATGGTAGTGAACTATCTTCTCTTCTTGGCTTTATCATGGAAGAAATGAAGGAACAGTCCATTAAGCATGATGCTTCTAAGCATATATTGGTAAAAATTGCTCCAGATGTGAGTGATATAGAACTTGAGTCTATGATAGATGTTCTTGAATCAAGTGGCGTATCAGGAGTCATTGCGACGAATACAACCTTATCTCGTGAAGGATTGAATCATCCCAACGCCAAGGAAAGTGGAGGACTGAGTGGCATACCGCTACGCAATCGATCTACAGAAATTATATCTCGCATTTATAAACAGAGTCGTGGCCGCCTACCGATTATCGGTTCAGGGGGAATTTTTACTGGTAAGGATGCCTATGAGAAAATTAAGGCAGGGGCGAGTCTGGTTGAAATCTATACAGCCCTTATTTACGAAGGGCCGGATGTGAATCGGAAAATACATGCAGAGTTAAGAAAATGCCTACAGCAGGATGGATTCAATCATATATCAGAAGCGGTAGGTGTAGATCATAACTGAAGGTGAACAGACAGGAGGCTCGGTAGAATATGGGGATAGACAACAGGGATTGGAGCATGTTTTTGCTCCCATATGAACAGTCAGTAGAGGAACTTAAAGTTAAGTTTAAAACGATGCGTTCTGAATTGAAGAAGCGTGAAGAATATGCTCCCATTGAGTTTGTAACAGGTAGAGTCAAGAAAATATCTAGCATTCTCAATAAGGCAAAGCGCCTTAATGTTCCCATGGACCAACTTGAGAGTGGGATTGAGGATATTGCGGGAATTAGGATCATGTGCCAATTCGTTGAAGATATACGGCGAGTAGCTGAATATATTCGTAATCGCAAAGATCTGAAAGTATTGTATGAAAAAGATTATATTACGAATTATAAGGAAAGTGGTTATCGTAGCTTTCATATGATTATTGAATATCCAGTACAAACCGCTCTTGGACAGAAAATTGTTCTAGCCGAAATTCAAATTCGTACATTAGCGATGAACTTCTGGGCTACCATTGAACATTCCCTTAGTTATAAATACCGAGAGAGCTTACCTGATAATATTCGCAAACGATTGACGAAGGCAGGGGAGGCGGCATCTATACTGGATAATGAGATGTCGAGTATCCGTGAAGATATATTGGAAGCGCAGATGCAATTTGAGGAAGATTCCAATGTTACAACACAGGTTCTTTCACTTATCCACCAGTTGTATTTTTACCATCTGGTTAATGAAGCTATTGGGTTCCAAGACCGATTCAATGACATCTGGCGAAGACATGAGATGGATGAGATGAAGTTGTTATTGGATGAGGTGAAGCAACTGATTGCTTTAACAAAAAAGGGTCAGAACCCTGATGAAATATGAGGAATTATATCTCTCGTATCTCATTTATTTCAATCGAGACCAAGACTACTTCGAATGTCATGAGGTACTAGAAGAGCTGTGGCTTCATAATAATCGTGATCCACTATATAAAGGTCTTCTTCAGGTTGCTGTAGGGCTGTATCATTTCCGTAATAACAATATAATAGGTGGCAGGAAGATGTTGCATAGTGCTGCTGATCAATTGGAGAAGTACCCATCGCTCACACTTGGTATCGAGATGGGTTCATTAGTAAGTCAGGTCCGCCATTATGCCAAGGCATTAGAGGAATATGAGGAGTCTCCGTTTCCTTATTACGACCTAACCATTATTATCGTTGATCCAGAATTGCAACTTGCGGTAGAACGAGTCGAAAGAACAATTATACCTAATATTCCGCAGCGTCGAGGACCGGAGCCGCCGGATCGTCCACGGAATAGACAGACACATGTTGATAAATAACCGTTAGTGGACATTGTTGCCTGTGGTATATTGTATGAAACAACCCGCTATGGATTTCATAGCGGGTTGCTGACGTAATATGGAAGTTATGGTTTGAAATTAATCTTGTCTGAATTCGTCTTTTGATAAGAGAACGGTTAGACGAGGAGACATAGATATGAGGGAGGTGGGCATCACGATGAGTGGTGGAAGACGCACGACGCAAAGAATTGATAGAATTTTGGCCCATCTAGGCCATGGTTCACGAAATGATATCAAAATCATGGTGAAGCAGGGCTGTATTAAGGTAAATGGGATCATTGTGAAAGATAGAGGGTTGCACGTGGATCCCTACAACGATACTATTGAGCTAAATGGTGAGAGAATTGAATATAAGGAGTTTATCTATCTTATGTTGCACAAGCCTCCTGGAGTCGTGTCTGCTACGGAGGACAAGCGGGAAGCTACTGTACTAGATCTAATAGATCCTACGCATGCCGTGTTTGAACTCTTTCCTGTGGGAAGATTAGATAAAGACACAGAGGGCTTACTGTTGCTAACGAATGATGGGAAGCTTGCACATAGCCTGTTGTCTCCACGAAGACATGTACCCAAGACGTATGAAGCATTTGTGGATGGGGATGTTGGGCTGGATGATGTTAAGCAGTTTGTTGCTGGAGTTACACTTGATGACGGGTACAAGACGTTGCCAGGCGAGTTGGTAGTGCTAAGCCAAGAACATGGAGATCGGGTAATTTCAAAGATTTCACTTACGATTCATGAAGGTAAGTTTCATCAGGTGAAGCGGATGTTTGAAGCAGTAGGCAAAAAGGTGATCTATCTCAAACGAGTTCAGATGGGACAACTCCATCTTGATCCTACGCTAGAAATTGGGACATATCGAGAATTGACCCCAGAGGAGTTATCCTTGTTAGTTAAGGAATCATAATAGATAAATGTAGATAAATATAGAGATAGAAAAGGATGGATGGAGAAATGAAATACAAACTAATTGCACTGGATCTAGACGGGACACTTTTGAATGATGATCATGACATCAGTGAACAGACGATGGAGACTGTAAAGGCAGTATCTAAGCAAGGGGCAGAGATTATTGTATGTACGGGCCGAGGTCCGCAAAACTCAATTCCCTTTATGGAAAAAATGGGGTTGATGGGATATGTTATCAGCCATAATGGCGCAGCTACTGCAAAAGTTGAGACAAGAGAAATTATTCATCAATTCTCTATGGATCCGCTGTTGTTAACCCCTTATATTGAGTATTGCAGGGAGAAGGATATTCATTTTGATGTAAATACAGCGTTTGAAATGTTCGTTGAAAGTGTGGAGAATCTGAAGGTAGAGGTTCGTAATATGTATGAGAACTTTTTGACTTTACCTTTTAATTTGCCAGAATGGTCTGACTTAAAGGATCCTATCGTTAAATTTACGATGTTCGGTGAACCAGCACAATTAGATGAGGCGTATAAGGAATTTGGCACGTGGAACTCTGAACTTAATATGCTTCGTAGCGGAGAATATTTCATTGATCTCATGGATCAAGAAGCATCGAAAGGAAATGCGTTGAAACAGTTTGCAATAAAGCGAGGAATTCAGCAAGAAGAAATTCTAGCTATAGGAAATTATCATAACGACATTACGATGCTTACCTATGCAGGTAAAGGTATTGCTATGGATAATTCTCCAATAGAAGTTAAAGCAGCTGCTGATGAAATAACGCTAACAAATAATGAAGACGGAGTACATGTTGCGCTGCTTAAATATTGCCTTTCATAATAGAGAAATTGTAATCCTCGGGCAGAACTGCCAAAGTGCACTGAGGGACATGTAACAATAAAGTAAGACTACCTTATCTCCGTAAACAAGCGGGCTGGGGTAGTCTTATTTTGCGTGAACTATTTTCTGGATATGTTTGAAATCAGGGTTTGAGGGGCTCTTATAACTATTTAACTGGAGATTTCACCGGTAAATTAATCAGCAACAATCGGACAAGGTCACGCGCTTATTTATATTGACCTTTTTTTAAAAGTAAACAATAATAAATTAGTTAGGAAATATATGGAACAATGTGTAAAGGGAAACGCAGAAGTCCCTCCTGATAATTCATTTAGCTGATTACGAGAATGTCGACATGACGGAGTTTAATTGTCACATCTAATGAGAATTAACAAGGTGTAACTAGCATAGTAAAATAACATCAATCTTAGGAGTTGGATAAATGGTTAGTAATAGTGGGGCTAAGCCGATTGTTAACGATTCTAACGTAGATGTTGGGAACTTGTCAGACAGTGGTGAAAAGGCTAAACAAACATGGGGAGTGGGTAGTTTATCATCCGTTATCTCTATTTCAGGCTTATATGTTTGTACCATCCAAACAAAATCACTGTCTCAACTAGAAGCACTTTTTCAAGCATTTTCAAGTATAAAAAGTTTATTAGGAATAGGATTGATTGTCTTATCTTACATGTTATCTAAAAGTTATCCTAATCATAAATTTTCTGTAGTAGGAAAAAAAATTGCTATTTTTTTATTTTATGCTTATTTAATTATTATAATTTTTATAAGCGTTACATCATTAATTGATTTATTAATTTCATAATAGAAAAAGGCTATTGGAGTAATTTTCAATAGCCTTTTAATTATGAACCATGTTCCTGTTGTATCTGCCCCTATCTAGGCCACTCCCAAAATGTTTGCGTAGCAACAGTAAGGTGCATTCCACAAATCCTAATGCTCTCTTGCTATCGAGCAGAAATAAAAGTTCTGAAATCACGCAAATCGTATACCTAGAAAATTAGGTCGAAATAACAAACGACTTTCTTCTTACTGGAGGTTTTTTTGTCTTTCTTGTTAGAAATGTTCTCGGTCAGATGAATCATGATAGACCAGCGGTTTATACCTCTTTGTTGTCTCCCTCAAGTATTATCCATTTTTAAAATCAAGAAGAGGCTTGTTTGGGTTCTTTAGAAGAAGATGTATAAAAAGGACTGACCTTATTCTTACCCGTTGTCTTGGAGCGATACATGGCTTGATCTGCCTGTGATACCAATTCATCAGCCGTTACATTCTTTCTGAGACTACTATATCCAATGCTTATCGTTACGATGGTCTCGTGTTCTACACGTGAGCGCACATTCTCAGCTATCTGATTAACTTTAGCTCGTTTGTCTACGATTGCCGCTACGAGTTCTTCTCCTCCATATCGACCAGTCAGGCCAACGCCAGATACTTCTTCTTCTAGAATGGCAGATACCTGTTGAAGCACTTGGTCAGCCTTGCCATGCCCCTGCGTGTCATTCAACTTCTTGAAATTATCGATATCACAAAAGATAACAGAGATCTTTAGACCTTGATCCACATACCGGTTTACATTCTTCATGAAAAATCTACGGTTATAAAGGTTGGTTAAACCATCGGTAATAGAAGAACGATAGATGGATTGTAATTGCTCTACAATTCGTTCAAACAATATAAAAAAGATAACGGTGTAATACATCAGTGGAAGAAATAATCGCACGGAATTGAAAGTGGTACCACAATCGTCGGTATATCGATAAATAAGGTTCATCACAGCCCAGATTAGAATAATTAGAATGCCCAAATTATATTTATATCGTTGACCAATACGTGGAGATATCATGCAGAAACCTAAGATAGCAATTAGCCCTTGATAAAGACTGAGATAGAGCATCTGCCCTGAGTTTATATGAAATAGTGATAGGCCTGGAGAAAAGATAGGAAGAAGAAATAGTAACAACATCAATCCAAGAATGACATTGGTCTTCTTGTTCATTTTTCTATACAGAAGATAGACGGAGACATTTAAAATGAGAAAGGAGAAGACTTGCATTCTTGCAGGCCAAATGGAATATTCGGGTTTTTCGTGTGAAAGGTAAAAATGGATGTTCATCCCTTCATATGTCATAATAAAGAGAAAGGCAAGCACCATATAAAGGTACGCTTTCTTGCGTTGTTTGCTATACATAATGAGACACATTACCGTCATAATGAGTACTATGTATAGACCGATTGATGCGGCGATCCCTGGAAGGATAGGGGAGGACCATGGTGAAGATGACATCATTATTCCTCGTTCCTGAAGTGGAGTTTTGTACAGCTAATATGTATAGAGATGATGCAACTTTTTCTATGTATTGAAATTTGAAACATATGTTCTAAATATACCATATATCCTCAGATTATGAATAGTTAAGGCATGATAGAAAGAGGGAAACTCAATGAGATTACTACAAGCACTTTTTTTTCCACCTGAACAGCCGGGTGGTGTTTCTTCCATGATTCCTTATATGCAGGATCGTTTCAGCTCTTCACGTTGGGAGATGGAAATGTTCTGGCTTCCTAGAAGACTTCGCAATAAAGGGCGGGAGGATATTGTTTTTGATACGTTCGACTGGACTCAATATGCACAGAGTGATATTGTACAGAAATATATTCAGACTTATCGAGATTATATCTGGTGGACTCGCATGCGTATTCAACAGCCACATGATCTCATTCATGCGCATCATCCGATTGCTGGACTTGCATTAAAGCATGTGTTCCCGAATGTTCCACTCATCCAAACCATTCACTCAAGTTATGAGCGAGAGCTTGTTCTCAATGAGCGTATTGAAGAAAATGGACTAGAGCATCAGTTTCTAGTGTCCCTATATCGAGAATTAGAATTGAAAAGTGAACGATTAATAACGGTATCTCAGTCTTTTGCGGGATACATTTCATCTTTTGTGGATCACCCTGAACTTATTAACGTCATTCCAAATGGATTTGATGAGAAGCGGTTCAAGCCGGTTCCTCATGAGAATGAGGTGCCCCAGCTCGTATGCGTCTGTCGTCTAGTTCCGGCTAAAGGATTAGACATTCTATTTAAGGCCTGTGCTGAACTTAAAAAACGAGGCCATGATTATGTGCTGCATATTATCGGTGATGGACCATTCCGTGAGGAATTGGAAGCGCTGGCTCAGGAATTAGGTATTTATAATGAAACGATATTTTATGGGTACACACTACATCCGGAAGAATTCGTTCCATTCTTTGATATATTCGTATTGCCATCAAGAGCGGAGGCATTCGGATCGGTATTTGCAGAAGCGGCTCTAAGTTGCCTTGCGCTTGTTGGAAGCGATGTAGGGGGAATTTCTGAACAAATAGAAGACGGAGTTAATGGATTACTAGTTCCTGTAGAAGATTATGTTGCACTCAGTGAAGCACTTGAGAAAGTCATTAGTGATCCATCCTATCGATATGAATTAGCACGGTCTGCATGGGAGAAAGCAAAGAGCCATTATTCATTAACTCATGTGGTCAACGAACTCAAAAAAATGTATTTACAATTCGACTCAAGAAAGAGTGAGGAATAATGACTCCTTTTCGCTTCATTCATACCGCTGATCTTCATCTAGACAGCAAATTTGCTGGAATGAAAGGGTTGTCGGAATCTGTACGCCAGCATTTAAGAGAATCAACCTTCTCGGCGTTACGTCATTTGATGACGCTTGCGGTAGCTGAACAAGTGGACTTTATTCTGATCAGTGGCGATATATATGATGCAGCGGATAGTTCGTTGAGAGCTCATCTGTCATTGCAAGCCGCATTCGAAGAATTAGGAACTCACGGAATTCACGTGTATATTATCCACGGAAATCATGATCCCTTAGATGGTCCTCGGCTTCAAATACAGAATGCAGAGCATGTACATGTGTTCGGAGCTGAGGTTGAGAGCTATATCGCTAGACGTCGGGGGGATCAGCAAGAGGTTGCCGTCATAAGTGGAATCTCTTATCCTACGTCCAAGGTTACGGAGAATACGGCAATGAAGTTTCTTAGAGACCCAGATTCGAGCTTGTTTCATATTGCGATTCATCATGCCAATGTGGATGGAGACCCCGCGCATGAGACCTATTCTCCTTGCACTCGCAAAGAGTTAGAAGCATCGGGTTATGATTATTGGGCGTTAGGACATATTCATCAACGTCGCGTAATTCAGGAATATCCGCATATTGTTTATGCAGGTAACATTCAAGGAAGAAGTGTGAAGGAGACTGGGCCTAAGGGATGTTATGTCGTGGAAGTATTAGAAGATGCTTCGCTACATATGACCTTTCATGAATTGGACAGTGTACGTTGGTTTCGTGAAGAGATATCGATTGAAGGTATTCATAATGAGGATGAATGGATAATTCGAGTTGAGGATCATGTCGATACAATTCGACGACTTCGCCCAGGCCAAATGAGTATCGTTCGATGGATTATCACAGGTCGTAGTTCGTTACATCGTGCGCTAGAAGGTGGACATATAGCAGACGAGCTAGAACAGGAGCTACGACGTAGAGAAATAGAGAGAGCAGAGAATGGGCACTTCGGAGGATTGGTGTGGACTGAAAGTATTTCTCTTCAATCGGGGATTGAAATTGATCGGGCTGACATGATGCGTGAAGACAGTTTCTTAGGTGAAATGATGCGTCTTGAGTCTCAAGCAGAGCAAGACGGAGAGTTCGGAAATGAACTAATAGAGACAGCAATGACTCAACTCATGAGTAATAGAGAAATCAGACGAATGATTAGCGAGTCTAGCGAACAAGAAAGACAGGAGTGGCTATACCGTGCTGGAGAGCTTGGCGCAGTGTTACTGCTCGAAAGGGCTGCTGATGGGGGCAGAAAGTGATGAGAATTGAACGGCTTCAGATTCATGGATTTGGACGCATGAAGGAACAGGATATTACGATAAAGTCAGGAATTACGGTATTTATGGGACCTAACGAAGCGGGGAAAAGCACGCTTATGCAATTTGTTAGAGCGATGCTCTTTGGAATTCCTAGTCGTACATATCCTACGGAAAGATATGAGCCACTCGCCGGTGGAGTTCATGGTGGCATATTGAAGTTGATTGATGAAGATGGGGCGAAATGGACTATTTCACGGTATGCAACATCTGGAGAAGTAGGGAGCGGATCAGGAAACCGATTGGAGAAACTTAAGATTGTCAAAATGGATGAACATGGACAAGTCCGTGACTGTACTCAACAGGATATGGAACGTGAGCTTCTAGGGGGTATGTCCCGGGAAATATTCAATCAGCTATTTGCGATTTCTCTAAGTGAATTACAGGAAATACGTACACTGCAATCCGATGAAATGAGTAGCTACTTATTCCATGCAGGAATTGGCGGAGGAGGCGAGATTATTCAGGCGGAGCGAAAGCTTGGTCAGGATATGGAGAAACTCTATAAGCCAAAAGGTCGTGTTCAAGAAATAGCGAAAGTGCTGCAATCAATGGAGCAACTTGACAGAGAAATAACGGAAAGTCGAGGATTCCTTCAACAATATAACGTGAATGCTCTAACTCTGAATCAAACGGTTGAGTTACTACATCAACAGGAGCATATGCGTCACATCCAATCGGCGCAGCTACAACTTCTACGAAAGGCTAAGGAAATTAGACCGATGTGGTTGAAGTGGAGCGAGGCGATGTTGGAACAGTCCGCTCTTCCGATAGTCGCAACATTTCCGGCGGACGGATTGCGAAGATGGGAGTCACTTCAAGGAGAAGAGGATGCAGCCTCACTAAGACATACTCAACTGTTCCGGAGTAAAGAAGAACTACATACACAATTGGATAACCTGCCTTATGATAAGCAACTTGAGGAACAAGGTGCTGTTATAGAGCGTCTAAGCAATCGTCGAGAATCTTATGAAGTTAGAAAAAGAGATTGGCAAGAGGCTGAAGCTGAAGCGCAAGCATTGGATACGCGGTTAACTCATATTTTGCGTCAGATTAATCCGGGTTGGACAAGGTCTGAACTTCAGAAATTCTCTACTTCAGTGGGTGAACGTGAATCGGTCCGACGATATGCCGTGGGGTTCGCGGCTTATGATCGTAGAATAGAAAGTCTCGCGCAAGAGACACATCAACTACGGAGACAAATGGATATAGCAGAAGACAATTACCGTAATGCTCAACAGGCAACTAAGGAAGAGACAGAGATTGGACGGAGCCGATTTGCTATGATGGTCCCTCATAGTCCACAAGAAATGGCTACGCTCTGGAATGAACTTCAGGGAGCTGTGGAACGGTGGCGTGAGAATCGAATACTAAGGTTGTCGGCTAAAGGACAAGTAGATAGTGAAATAGCTGTACAACGACGGATGAAGAAGTTATACCTTAATCTTCTGTGGGGAAGCGGAATCTTAACGATTGTCATTCCAATTCTATTATTGTGGAGTATGGGATCCGTTAAGGCGGCAGTTTCTCTTGGCTCTCTATTATTGCTGGTAGATGTCATTCTATTGTGGAATGGGGTTATGAAGTTCCCACGACAGCATGTTAAGCGCTCTGAATTAAATCTTGCTTCGGATGAAAGAAATGAGCTCGAACGTATCACTAAGATTATGTCTTTGCTCATTTCAGATCCTTTGGATGCAGCTGGAAATGAGGGGTATAAGAAGAATCCTGTAGATGCGGGTGAGTTGGAATCCAGTGTGCGTGAGTTGCGTAAAATGATGGATGTATGGCAACTATGGCAGCAAAAATTGGATAAATTGTATGCTGAACAGAAAGCCTGTCAAGAACGTGAACATGTCTTGTCTCGTGAACTTATGCGAGTTGGAGAGAGTATGGCTAAGGAAGAAAGTACTTTTGAAGATCTTGAGAAAAGTTGGGAGAGCTGGTTACTGGAACGTGAGTTACATGAACATCTCTCACCGGAAGCCGTGCTCGATATGTTTGGGCTTGCAGAGCAAGGTTTAGAGAATATAGACAACCTTGATAAACTGCGTCGGAAAGAGCGTCTGATGTATCAGGAATGTCATGACTATGAATTAGAATGTTTAAGTCTATTGTCGGAGGAAACAGATCGTAAGGACTTATCTTCGGTGGCGTGGATCGAGCTGAAGAAGAAGGAATGGGTCGAGTATCAGGAAACAGCCCGTAAACGAAATATAGTGCTTTCTAGAATAGATTCAATCGAAGAAGAGGCAAAGCTTGTTACGGATGAGTTAGAACGAATCTCCATTCTCATGCAAGAACTGATGACGGAGGGAGAGGCGGATAGTGGTGAGGATTTCTTGCGATACGGAGGAATATACAATCGTCGCGAACAATTATCGGCTGAAATTCGTCAGTTAGGGATTATCATGTTTAGTGGCTCAGATGATCGACGTAAAGAAGACATTCTGAATATGTTGAATACGCAGGATGAATCGGAACTAGAAATTGCATGTCATAACTGTGAGTTGAAGATGAATGAGGTTGAAGCTCGTTGGAATGAATTACAGCAACAGCATGGAAGGTTATTACAGGAGAAAGATCAATTAGAGTTATTATGTCTTCATGATACTGCACTCCAGCAACTGGAAGAGCAAAAAGCGGTGCTGAAAGAACTGACTGCGAATTATGCTGTGATGTCTATTTGTGCAGAACTCATCTCCAGAACTCGGCGTATCTATGAAGAAGAGAAGCAACCGGAAGTTTTGAAGATGGCTTCTATTTATTTCGAACGATTAACAAAAGGGGCCTATACCCGAATTGTTATGAAATTAGGTGCGAAGGAACTTCTTGCTGAACATCGTAATTTAGGTCTGATCGATAGTGGTAAATTAAGTCGGGGCACAGCTGAACAAATGTATCTAGCTATGCGATTTGCTCTTGCAAGTACGATGAACACTAAGACAGCGGTTCCGTTGCTCTTTGACGATATCTTCGTCAATTTCGATGAGGAGAGAATGATTGCTGCATTATCTCTACTTCAGGAGATCTCTTCAACTCGTCAGATTATTATGATGACTTGTCATCCCTTTGTGGTCAAGCACATTCGTAGCATTGATCCAACCGTAAATGTTATCTCTTTACAGCCATCAGTTTGACGACCCATAATAAACTAAGGAAACCGAACAGTGGATATAGGATAGATAATAAATTACTGAATCCAAATTGGCTGAATAGAAAACATAACATCATGACGGCAATAGCGATCAATTTAGGTGAAACATGTAAATGTTGTTGTAGCTGTAAGGTGACTCCGTATACGTCTGCAACAAATGTCGTAAATATCTCTAAGAAAATGAGTAATACGTAGATCATTTGTACGATAACGCCCAATTCAAAGGCGATGCTACCCATTGGAATTTCATATTGCATGATTCCGGGCATTTGAGCTGCCATCGCGAAATGAGCGGCCATTAACATAAAACCGACACCGAGTCCACCTAGTATGCCACCCCATTTAATGGCTGAGATACTCTCTGTATGGCTACCAAGTGGGACGAGTACAGCTTGAGCCATAACGAGATTGAACGCAGTATATAGAATGGGTGATAACCATGCCATGGTTAGAGTACGATCTGTAGCTAAAGTTAAAAATCGATCGGCATTAGGCATTTGCCATGTATTGGAGATAATGAGAAGTGAGAGAGTCAACATCATGGGCACAACAATACTGTTCATGTACATAATGGAATTCATTCCTCGATTGAGTAGAAAGTACGAGGCAATAACGGTTAGGATGAGACCTGTCTGGTAATGTAAATTGAGGTGTTGGACAAATACAGAACCGGCTCCCGCTAGCATGATGCTATTTACTCCGATAAGGATGAATAGCATGATAATGCTGATGTAGCCCCCTGATTTAGGTCCAAAAAGATGTTTGTTAAGATCCTCATATGATTTGGCACGAATTTTGCGTGAGATAATCATCATTTTCGTACCTAACCAAATAAAGAGGATGGTAGATAGGAGTATTGTCAGCGTAGCCCATTTGCCATATTGGGTGAAGAACTGGAGAATTTCCTGACCAGTGGCAAATCCTGCGCCAACAACAGTACCTATGTAAGTGAATGCAATTTGCATAATCCGGACTGCGTTTTTCATCCTTTTCCTCCTTGAACGTATACTCGCATTAGTACAAGGTATGTTGGATAAGAGAAGGACATGACTGTAACATGTCCAAATTACTTGATGTATGTGCTTGAAATATGGTACTTTAACGTCAAAGGATTGGCTTAGGAGGGCAAATAATATGATGGAATTACTAAAACAACGAATTATAGAAGAAGGCGTTATCTTATCTGATCAGGTGTTGAAGTTAGATGGGTTATTGAATCACCAGGTGGATCCACAACTCACGATGGAGATGGGACGTGAGTTTGCAGCTAGATTTAAGGAATCCGGTATAACGCGAGTGCTTACGGTAGAATCTTCAGGGATTGCCGTCGCTTTTGCTACTGCGTATGAACTGGGAGTACCTCTCGTATTTGCACGCCGCAAAAAAACATTACTTGCTGAAGAAGATGCATACTGTGAACGCGTTCCCTCTTTTACAAAGGGAATTGTGACAGACATCATGTTATCACGTCAGTATTTGAAAAGTGAAGATCGTGTCCTATTTATCGATGATATTATTGCTAATGGAGATGCGGCTAGGGGGTTGATCAAGATTATTGAACGCTCTGGAGCTGAATTAGTAGGACTCGGAATCGTGATCGAGAAATGCTTTCAAGCAGGTGCAAGAACAATACGTGAACAAGGCATTACTCTAGAATCACTTGTAAAGATTGAATCGCTTACAAATGGTACCATAACCTTTGGTGAATAGTTGGGCAATGCTTAGCCCAATTTCAGACAATGACTTTCCAGCATGTTGTTTATGATTTATAATATAAAGTATAAGAAGGAGAGAGGAGGCAACACAATGGGGAAAGAACCGGTATCAGAACAATTCTTTATTGATAAGTTGGCCGCATCGAAGGATCATTTCGAACGTGCATTAGATTGTAAGCACACAGAGTTTGATGATCTATATCCCTATATGCTTGAACACCCTCAATTTTTTTGGTACAAACGTTATGTCGCTTGGTCGGAGTTATTGACCATTGTGAGCTTATGTGAGGAACTCACCTTCTCGTGGAAGGAATTGTTCACCCCTAAACAAGTGGCTTATCTGAATAGTCGAGTGATGTCAGCTAAAGTGTTAGATTTCTGGTTCGAGAAGAACGATAGTAAAGAACACGCACAACGTTAGTCATGGATAATAATCTACTTTTTTCTTCATTATAGAGATCTAACGATATGGCCTAAATGTAACTGTTTAGGTCCTTTTTTTAAAATATAAGGAAGTATTAGTTTCACTTGATACTCTACTTCTTATATTTCCGAAGAGACGGATACCCGCCCTTAAGGGACGAGGTAGCCGTTTCTTCTTGTGAGACACATGCCAAGGGGAGTGCTGCAAGAAATGATTAGTGATGAGCAATTGAATGCGTTCCGTGTAGGTGGAGAGAAGGTTCGAGTCGTACGTGATTCCATTGCGAGTAATGATATCAGAGGAATTGTGGTTGCATGGGATGCAGAACAGGTACTGATTCGACGCCCTAATCGTAATGTGGTTAAGCTAGATCGAAATTACTTCTATCAATTATCAAGTGAGCCACGTCCTGAGCTATTCGAATAATGGACGAGCATATTATTAGATATCAGTTGGGATTTTAATATCTTGAGATTGAGTAAATAGATACAGGAGCCGTCCGAATTTGGGCGGTTCTTTTTTGATTGTATAATGACAAGTTTTCTTATCATGTTCAAGGATTCAACATGGAACCAAGAGAAAAGAAGCCTTATAACTCAAGGCTTCTTTGTCTTGCACGGCATGATGCGGCCAAGAGGACTCGAACCTCCACGGTTGTTACACCACTAGAACCTGAATCTAGCGCGTCTGCCAATTCCGCCATGACCGCAAATTTAGAAAACCAATGCTTTGTAAGGAAAATAATAACATGTGTATGGAAGTGCAGTCAATATTTCTCAGGAGTAAGAATTCCCTTTTTTGTATAAACGGATATTAACAATTCACCAGTTGAGAGTACTAGATTCACATATTTCTATTCATGAGTTAATATGGATGAATGAAGGGTAGAGGATGATAGAAAGAAATGAAGTTTAGAGAGGAGAGAACAGAACAGTATGTCGATAATCTTGTTAATCGCAATTCTGGGTGCAATCGTGTTTAAATTTAATAAAAAACCAATTTCAAAGATAATTTCTAAGGATAATAAAGTAGTTCAACTACTACAAAATGCGAAGTGGTATCAAAATCCTTGGGCAGGCGGAGTGTTCTTGTTTCTGGTTAATGCGGTTCTATTTACTTTTACGATATTTGGACTTTACTTAGCAATATATTTTTCAAAATCGTTCGTTCTTTTGATTGTGATATTGTTGGGTGTAATCGGAAGTATCTATTCATGGTTAATACTTAATAATGCATGGCAAGGTACTAAACGTAATCGGATGAAGATGGGGTTGGTTGGGAGTAGTTTTTATGCTTTGTTGACGCTTGTGGTAGTGTATTTGTGGGCAACACTTAAACCTGCCTATTCAGGTGAAGACACTTTTATGAGCGGTATGGGCTTTGTTTTCGGAATATTCCTTACAATAATTGCATTTAGTACATGTCTTGTCGTTACAAATTACTCGAAGCAGCAAGAAGCCAACTAGTAAGTGAGTGGTGGAAATTACGTTTAAGGAGTATTACATATCTAGCTGGTTAGTTAGTACATAATAAGGGGAGTACTACTATAGAATTCTCAGGGACAATGCGGATTTGTAGGATGTAGGATATTGGTTTTATTGAAATAGTGGGTTCAAGTTCTCTCACGTTGTGCTCTCCATTTTTC
Source organism: Paenibacillus glacialis (assembly GCF_001637205.1). Classification (GTDB taxonomy): domain Bacteria; phylum Bacillota; class Bacilli; order Paenibacillales; family Paenibacillaceae; genus Paenibacillus_AQ; species Paenibacillus_AQ glacialis. The sequence goes on along the minus strand of NZ_LVJH01000074.1, from coordinate 21,316 downwards.
CAAGGGTTAACGGAGAGGGTAAGCGGTCGCGGCGGAATTGCTAGACGCGCTAGATTCAGGTTCTAGTGGTGTAACAACGGAGGAGGTTCGAGTCCTCTTGGATGCACTTTTCCTAACAATCAGTAGGGTCTGAATGGCTTCATTAGCCAATTTCAGTTCCTATTTTTTTGTTCAAGAGGTTTAGAGTATTACTCATCACTTGTGCGACGGGATAGATGTTGGCCGTAGTGCAAAGCAAGGGCAGGATTTACAATAATTGTTACGATACTGCTGTTGCTTCTTACTTATCAAGCAGTTAATAATCATCAGGTTGTTTGACTGGTGAAATCTATTGAAGGGTTTAAGGGAGAAGAATCGAATTAGTCATAATCTACTATTACTATAAGTCCAGGAGAATAGATATGAACCGACTAAGAAAAATCCTTATTATCGAAGATGAACAAGATATTGCACGAATTATTAAGGACTACATTAACAAGAACGGATACGAGGCTACCATTGCTAACAATGGTAAAGATGCCTTGCAGTTGATTGGAATTTTAAATCCGGAGTTCGTTATTCTGGATATAATGCTTCCTGATATTGATGGCATCGAACTCTGTCGTCAAATTCGTGAGAAGAATAATGTTCCTATTCTAATTCTTAGTGCCCGAGGTAGCGATACCGATAAAGTGCTTGGACTTGGATTTGGTGCGGATGATTATATGACGAAGCCATTCTCATTAAGTGAATTACTGGCAAGAATTAAATCTAATTTACGAAGAGTTGAGAGCATGATAATTCCACCTCCAAAGCAATCGGAGAATGAGGATATTCTACATTTTGGAAAGATCACCATTGATAAAAAGGGATACAAAGTAACGAAGGCTGGTAGCGAAATTTCACTATCTGCGAAAGAAATAGAGTTGCTATTTTTTCTATCCAAGCATAGAAACCAAGTATTCACAAAAAGTCAGCTATTAGACGCTGTATGGGGCTACACTGCGTATGGAGATGAAAGTACGATAACTGTGTATATTCGAAGAATACGAGAGAAGTTGGAAGTTGATGCATCCAACCCTGAGTACATTAAGACCGTATGGGGGATTGGATACAAATTTAGCTTCGCTGAATGACACGTAAGATTGGAGATACATATGTATTTGACTGATTGGATTCGCAAATGGTTTAAAGTCGTTCTTATTTGTCTACTCTTAATTATCGGTTGTGGGGCAGGGTTGCTCTGGGATAACTATAAAAGTGAGTCCCAGGATAATTCTCGATATGTCATTAATCAGGTACGACTTCAAGTGAATGATATGATGCTATATCTAGAACAAAATAATCAGAATATTTATGATGATTCCAAGTTGCAAGACACGCTCCAAGCGATGTCTCAAGATCACCAAGTAAGCGTAATATTTGCCCTACTAGATGGCAGTGTTATGTTTAATTCCTCACCCAACCCAACCATTCAACACATCGATTTAAAGACGTCGCTTCACTATGATTTATATCATGCAAGAGTAGAGAAGGATACCTATAGCATCGCTTTTCCGGTGGTGGACGAGGCAACACAAGTTCAAGTTGGAAATGCTATATTTGCTATGTCTGCAAGTAGGGTCATTCCTGAGAAATCCTACGCTACACCTCTATTCCTATTTACTATGATCACTTCGTTGCTACTTCTCCTAAGCCTGTTGATGTTTCTTCTTAAGAACAAAGTCAAAAGAGATATCATCCAACCCATTCATCACTTAAAAGATTACTCAGAAGCTATTCTGAAAGGAAACTATGAGCAACGAGCCACATACGAAATCATGGACGAGATCGGTGAGGTCTATGCTGTGTTTGATCAAATGAGACTGGAAATTATGCATCTTAACCTTCGGAGAGATGAACAAGAGAAAGCACAAAAAGAACTGATTACTAATATTTCGCATGAAATCAAGACGCCTCTGACAACGCTGAAGGCTTATATTGAAGCTATACGTGAGGGGGTCTGTCCAGATATGGCATCGGTTATGGAATATGTTGAGGTCATGCATAACAATGCGGATACGATGACGAGATTGACGGAGGATCTATTGCTGCATGCATTACAAGAACTAGGGCAGATCTCAGTGATGCTTACCGAGCAATACAGTAGGGATATGTTACTTCGAATTATCCAACCAATGGGTCATTATGTTCGCACAACAGGAGTTATTTTCATAGCACCGCCGGACATCCCTAATGTGCTCATTCGCGCGGATGCCAACCGTTTGGAACAGGTCTTATCTAATCTCATTGCTAATGCTTTGAAACATACATCTGCGGGAGATTCCATTACTGTGAATATAGAGCTTTCTCTGGGTCAGCTGAAAATAACGATAGCGGATACAGGCAAAGGGATCCTTCTACAGGATATGCCTTTTGTCTTTGACCGTTATTTCAAAGGGAAGTTGAATGCCAATTCTAGGAATGAAGGAACAGGATTAGGTCTCTCCATTTGTAAACATATTGTTGAAGCTCATCAAGGGACTATTTCTTTCAAAAGTGTGCATGGTCAAGGAACGGTATTTCATTGTTGGATTCCGTTATGCTAGGTTGTGGTTGTAATATTTCATTAATATTTAGATAAGATTCTATACATAAGTGCCCTTTAGAATGAGAATATGACATTATTTCAGGAGGGCTTACCATTGGCAACGAAAGCGATTATTAGAGCAACGAACCTTTGCAAGACGTATTCCACAGGCAGCGAACAATTCCATGCCATCAAAAATCTGGATTTAGAAGTTTATGAAGGTGATTTCACGGTTATTATGGGAAATTCAGGCTCAGGGAAGTCTACGCTGTTGTATCTTCTAAGTGGACTTGATTCCGTAACGGTTGGTGAGGTGTACTTCAAAGAAGAGCGTATCGACAGCTACAAAGAGAAGCAATTAGCTGATTTCAGGGCAAATAAAATTGGATATATTTATCAAAGTATTAATCTGGTACCTGACCTGACCTTTCGTGAGAATATCTCATTGCCTGGGTATATAGCCGGGCACTCTAAGAAGGAAGTGAAGCGAAAAGCGCTCTCACTAATGAAAGCTATGGAAATCGAGGGCCAGCAGCATCGCCTACCATCTCAGACCTCGGGTGGTCAGCAACAACGAGCGGCAATTGCTAGAGCATTAATCAATTCTCCAGATGTTATATTTGCGGATGAGCCGACAGGAAGCCTGAATTATGATCAAGGGGTGGCTGTCCTAGATATTCTTACGGATATGAATCGAAAAGGGCAATCCGTAGTCATGGTAACCCATGATATTAAAGCGGCTTGCAGAGCCGACCGGCTTATATTGATAAAAGATGGAAAAATAGCGGATGTGCTGGAGTTTGATAAGTTTGAGAATACCCATATCCAAGACAGAGAAGCGATCATATTCTCTTGCGTCTCAGGAAAGGGGTAAGGTCTTATGTATGCAGTTTACTCTCTTTGTATTGCTAATCTAAGAAAAAAGAAGGTACACAATGGACTGATTGGGTTACTTATCCTCTTATCGACATTGCTCCTAGCTACCTCGGTAACCGTTATATTGAATACTAATAATTTGTTTACCGACATGCACAATAAAACACATGGCTCTCATGAGATGTTGGAGTTAGGAGATGAGCTACATGATCCTCAAAAGGTACATCAATGGTGGAGTGAACAAACAGGGGTAACAACATCAGAATTGATTCCGTTTAAAATTTTAGCTGGAATTACCAAGCATCAGGGAGAAAAATCATCAGTAGGGCTCTCATCCAAAAGTGTATATATGATGGATACATCTCCGCGTCCTTATGCAGTGGATGAGCTTATGTTTGCAGAAGGGATTGAGAGTTCGAATCCAGATAAAGGGAATGTATGGGTTCCCTCAGCCATTGCCTATTTGTATGATATCTCAGTGGGAGATACACTTGAATTTACAGCAGGTGAGAAAAACTTCGAATTGAAAGTATCTGCTGTTATTGTGGATATCCCTTATGGTGGTCCATTTCCCACAAATGCACGTATATGGATGAATCATCAGGACTACAATGAACAACTTCATGCTATACAGGGTAAAGATAAGTATATGATGGGGCTTAGATTTGATGATTATAGTCAGAGTCCAAGGTATTGGGAGCAATTTGAGAATGACATGGGTACACCTTATCTTGATATAAAAACTAATTTTGACGAAATGTCTGCTTTTTATCTGATTATGAATAAAATAATTGGATTTATTATGATTTTTTTAGGCATCGTGATGATACTTGTGGCGTTATTTACAATTGGATTTACGATTTCAGATGATATCTTATCCAATTATAAAACGATTGGTGTGATTAAAGCATTAGGGTTATCCTCAAGGCGGTTGATAGGAGTCTATTTAGCTCAATATGTATTGCTTGCTATAGTCACGATTATTCCTGGGTTAATAGCTAGTCAATTCATATCTAACGTTATTATAGAAAGTACACTTTCGTCCCTGAAGACTGCAGCGAATCAAGTCAGTTTGGAAGGTAATCTTATTTCCTTATCTGTTGGAGTTATTGTGTTTATAGTTGTTGTATTGTGTGTGTTTTTATATGCTAATAAAGCTCGACTTGTAGAGCCTATGCAAGCCATTCGATATGGCATGTCTGAAAGTGACAATAGCACAATGACGAAACGATTCGCTGCGAAAGAAAATCATAGAAATTCTTTCGATAGAGCGCCGCTCCTTGTCGTTATTGGGTTTAGGAATATGTTGAAGAATAGGAAAGCGTCCATTCTAATGACGCTTCTAGCCAGTACCCTTTCAGCAGTGCTCGTTCTGGGATTTATTCTAATAAATAGTATCAGTTCTATGAAGGAAACATCAGCCTCGTGGGGATATGACTCATCTGACATTTCATTAAGTGTACTTAATACATCAGTGTTTGATCGAGAAGAGTTTGATAATGCGATATTATCTGACTCGAGGATTAAAAGTATAGGATGGTTGGGGGCTGTAAGTGGAATTCTCTCCTCAGAAAAGAGCTTGAATTCTGATCAATTAACGTCCCAACCCATGAATCTGAATCTACATGTTATGGATGGAAGTTATGATGAGACGGGTTATACCACATTAAGAGGGGAGAATCCCCGTTATAAAAATGAAATCTCAATTGGAATTAAGGTAGCTAAACAACTGAACAAAGATGTAGGGGATATTGTAGAAGCCTATATAGAAGGCTACAAACATAAGCTTACGATTACCGGAATATACCAATCGATTGCTAATAAGTCTCTTTCAGCAAGAATTACGGTTGATGCAGTGAAGGTGAATCGTCCTGATTATAACGATTATTTTGGAGTTTTTATTAAATTGAAAGATATTCGAGATACTGATCGTGTAGTTAATGAAATGAATGTGAAGTATAAGGACTCGGTATTAGCAGTATCGATGCAAACGTTATTGGATAGCAGTGTAAAACAAGCAGTTGCATCTTTAATTCTGCCAATGAGTATCATGGGTTTGTTATTCACTGGGGTAACAATGATTATCGTATACAGTATTAGTCGTATTAATATCAGAAAAGAAAGTAAAACCTACGGCATATATAAATCCATAGGACTGACTTCAACTAAAATCAGATGGTCTATTACGCTGGGGATCGTAGTTCTTTCTACGATCGGAGCTGTCATAGGTATGTTTGTGGGAGTGTATATTCTGCCTATGATACTAGGAAGTATTCTCACTGGTTACGGCATAGCTGAATTACCTTTGGTACTGAATTGGGAAGGGATCATTGCCTTGGCTTGTGTGACTGTGATTTCAGCAGGGCTTGGATCTTGGGCTTCCTCAAGAGTAGTAGCAACAACATCTCCACAGATACTCGTGATTGAGTAACAGGAACTTATCCAATGTCAGATTTCAATGGAAGTGCACCCTTAGATTGCTGGGGTGCACTTTTGTTTTTAGCAGGGAAACTCCCATACTTTGTACTGTAAAGGGATATCGTGCATAGATACTTCAAATATCAGTATAAATGGAATATTAGGAATCATAGAACAATATAGTAATTAATAGAGTTCAGATTCTTATCCTTGAATGATTATTTTTTAAAGACATCAATATTTGAAAGTGCTTACATCCGTGCATGGCTGTTCAACAGGAGTGCCTAAGTAAAAGAGAAACAGGAGTGAATCCTAAATGGAAAATGTGGACTTCCAGACAAAACCTACGATCGTGTTACTCGGTACGTTTGACACGAAAGGAACGGAATATGATTATATCAGAGAGCGTCTGCAGGAGAGCGGGGTCGATACCATTCTTGTTGACTCTGGAGTGTTGGGAGAAGCGCATATAACAACGGATTTCTCTCATCATGATGTTGCTGAGGCTGCGGGCACCAGCATATCGGAATTGATTGCCTCCGGTGATCGAGGAGCCTCCATCACGACAATGGCGCGAGGATCCGGAATTATTGTTCAACAATTGTATAAAGAGGGTCGAATGGATGGAATTATGGGGCTCGGGGGCTCAGGCGGTACTGCGCTCGTCACACAGGTCATGCGAGCATTGCCAATAGGTTTGCCCAAGCTGATGGTATCGACGATGGCTTCAGGCGAGACCCGTCCATATGTAGGTTCGACCGATATTACGATGATGTATTCCGTTGTGGACATTGCTGGAATCAACCGGTTGTCAGCCACAATTCTAACCAATGCAGCTGGAGCGATATCGGGAATGGTTAAGATGGCAGTACCGACGTTGACAAGTAGAAAGCCACTTATCGGTGCTACCATGTTTGGAGTTACGACGCCTTCCGTAAATGTGGCACGAGAAAGACTTGAACAACTTGGGTATGAGGTTCTGGTCTTTCATGCTACCGGTACCGGTGGTCAGTCTATGGAGTCTTTGATCAAGGATGGGTTCATCACGGCAACGCTGGATGTGACTACGACGGAATTGGCCGATGAGCTTGTTGGTGGCGTGCTTTCCGCAGGGCCAGATCGTCTACGCTCAGCAGGTGAAGCGGGTATTCCACAAGTCGTTTCGCTTGGTGCGCTTGATATGGTCAATTTCGGACCAATGGAGACGGTACCGCCGAAGTTTAAAGATAGACTGCTCTATAAACATAACGAAACGATTACTTTAATGCGTATAACGCCTGATGAGTGCGCGGAATTAGGTCGAAGCATCGCGCGTAAACTTAATGCTTCGAAGGGTCCAACTACACTTTTTATTCCACTCAAGGGGTTCTCTTTGATCGCAACAGAAGGGCAACTTTTCTATGATGTGGAAGCTGATCATGCTCTAATCGATGCATTAAAGGAACATCTTGATCAGAATGTTGTGGAAATCATTCAAGTGGATGCCGATATAAATAATCCCCAATTTGCAGAAGCCATGGCTGATCGATTACATGAGCTTTACCAAACAAAGTCCCAGCAATAGCTATTGAGATTTAGAAAATACAAAAGATGGGATCGTTAAACTAACGTTGGACGGTCATGGCTAGGAGGTCAACCGATAAAGGTGTAAAGAAGATAGACTAATTGTGTATTGATCAAGGGGGGATAGGAATCACATGGTTACTCGACAAGAATCACTTGAACGTATGCGTAATGAAATTGCAGCAGGTTGTCCCATTATCGGATCTGGTGCTGGAACCGGTCTTTCGGCGAAATGCGCTGAAGCCGGGGGTGCGGATCTTATCATTATTTATAACTCGGGTCGTTACAGAATGGCAGGGAGAGGTTCTCTTGCTGGACTTATGCCTTATGGGGATGCGAATGCGATCGTTGTAGACATGGCAAGTGAGGTTCTTCCTATTGTTGAGAAGACACCTGTGTTGGCAGGCGTATGCGGAACAGACCCTTTCCGAAGCATGTCCGTATTCTTGAAGCAAATCAAGGAAATGGGTTTCGCAGGGGTACAGAACTTCCCGACAGTGGGACTCATTGATGGTGTGTTCCGCGCCAACTTGGAGGAAACGGGCATGGGTTTCGACTTGGAAGTCGAAATGATTCGGCTAGCTCACGAAATGGATCTACTGACAGCACCGTATGTATTTGACGAAACACAGGCTATCCAAATGGCTGAAGCAGGAGCTGATATCCTCGTGCCGCATATGGGGCTTACCACCAACGGAACGATTGGAGCACAAACGGCGATTACACTGGAAGAAGCAGCCCAACGTGTACAGGCTATGCATGACGTAGCGACATCGGTAAATCCAGATATCATCGTCCTCTGTCATGGGGGTCCGATTGCTACGGCAGAGGATGCAGCCTACGTACTTAAGCATACAAGTGGCGTTGTGGGTTTCTTCGGAGCATCGAGTATGGAGCGCCTTCCGACGGAGATTGCAATGACCTCAAATATGGTCACATTCAAATCCATTATTGGAGGGAATCACACATGACAAATATTGATAAAAATACAATTCCAACACATTCTTTTGATTGGGGTCTGATTAAGTGGTTCGTAACTCCTGACCGCACGGAAGGTGCATCAGTGACGTTTGGAGAGGTTGTATTGTTGCCAGGCAAGGGTCATGATCGCCATAATCATCCGGAGTCCGAAGAGATCCTTTATGTTCTTTCCGGTGATGGTATACAGACGCTCAACGATGACGCTCCTTTTCCCGTAAAAGCAGGAGATATCATTCATATTCCTACAGCCGCTTTTCACTCGACTCACAATAATGGATGGGAGCCACTGAGATTGTTGGCCTTCTACAATCCAGGTGGAGCAGAGAAAGGGCTGACCGGGTTACCAGATTTCAAGGAGCTTTCCCCTGGTCAAATTCAAGATTATACGCGGTCATAAATGAAAGGGAATATATATCCACTTCATTATCATGATATTAAATTCATCGCGCCCTCTCAGTATTGATCCACCAAATTACGTCAAGAATGATAATGAGGTGAACCTTTATGAAGTTAATTATCATTCTGGGCAGTATTGTCGTACCCATTGCGATGTTGGTGATCCAAGAGATATGGATGAAGTGGCGGATATTTTTCAACGTCGCATCTGTGCTGTGTGCCTTTATATTTGGTGATATTGCTGCGCTAGCGATTTATGAAATAATCAAAGATAATACAGTGTTTATGACGAACATTCATGCTATTTTTTTGAATCCACTGTTTCTAATAACGGGAGCTTACCTTGGCGTGTATTTTCTTTACAGATTGATGTTGGTCGCTGTGAAAGAATTGTAATCAAAAGTGGGATACGTTATGTTGTAGCGGATATCAAATATATGATGTTCAGGAATGTGAAGGGAAAAACAGGAAAACTACAAGACAGGGAGCATCACGCTCATGTCTTTTTTGTCGTGCTCATACATATTTAGTCCCTCTTACTCAAACAATGAAAGCAGAAGTGAGAAAGGATGATCGTTATGAGTACCATATTTAGTCGTTGGTTTAGAGGTAGTCATCTTCTGAAGTTTCGCATATTGGCAGTTGGTTGTCTTGGTCTGAGCATGCTCTATAACATGAACTTAGGATATGCGGACGCTTCGAGAGTAGACGCAGATTCATCATCGCAAGGTAAACCTAAAGTGGTTGTAATCATTGATGACTTTGGTAACGGGCAAAAGGGGACGGAAGAGATGTTCCAAATGCCAGTTAAATTAACAGTCGCGATTATGCCATTCTTGCCTACAAGTCATCGCGATGCAGAGCTAGCTCATAAGCGGGGGTATGATGTGATTGTTCATATGCCGATGGAGGCAAAGACGGGTAAATCCAATTGGCTTGGCCCTGGGGCCATCACATCTGACCTTAGTGATTCGGAAGTCCGCAAGAAAGTGGAAGCTGCTATTGATGATATTCCTTATGCGATTGGGATGAATAATCATATGGGTTCCAAAATAACAGGCGACAAAAGAATTATGTCTATCGTGCTTGCGATATGTGAGGAAAGAGGATTATTTTTTGTGGATAGCAAGACTAATTATCATTCTATCGTAGGTCAACTTGCAATTCAAAAGGGCATGCCTCCTGTAACGAATCATATTTTCTTAGATGATGCGCACACGACCAGTCACATCAGCAAGCAATTACAAGAGGTAGAACTGTATGCAACTAAGAATCGATATTGTGTCACGATCGGTCATGTAAGTGCAGCAGGTAAGAAAACAGCAGAGACACTCAGAACTCGAATTCCACAAATGCAGTCGAGTGTGGAATTCGTTGGAATAAGTGATCTTGTGAGAGAAGAATGGGGTTGGAATCCTCCCCCTATGTTACCGTCAAATAACCGATAATACCTACCACGATGGCTTCTGCTATCGCGAGTTGCTTACGAGGATTACACAACATGGCCCGGTCTTCTGCATTACTTAGGAAGCCCATCTCCACAATAACAGCCGGATCTTTAACATAGTTGAGAATATAATATGGTTTACCATATACCGGCTGATGTTGGGTAGCATACAAAGGATTTAATTGCGCTTGAATCTCATTGGCAAGAAGGAAACTACGTCCTTCATTCTGGTATAGCACGAGAGCTCCTTGATTGCTGGTTCTCTTTCCCCAATTCACATGTAGGCTTACTACAACCTTCGTGGGAATGGTACGACTTAACTCCTTACGTTGTGCCAGATCACGTGTATGGCGTGAAGAATTGTTCAGCCAATGATTATCATCACTGAGCGCATAATCACCTGAACGATTCAATACAGCTTCAAAGCCTTTGCTTCTAAGGAGTAGGAATACTTTCCTGGCGATAATTAGATTGATATCTTTCTCGAGGATTTCTTGAAAAGATGTTCCACCGTCAATTCCACCATGACCAGCGTCAATGAGAAGGATTTCTTTAGGAAAGGCTGGGTGTTCTGAATCTATAGGGTCTGCGAATACAGGACTTGAATTGATGTGAGGACTGCAAAAGGATCCGAGCGCTAATATTAGGACTAGTAAATATTTCTTCCAAGGTTTCGTAATCATGAAAGCAATGTGCCTCCCTATGTCATTTATCGTTTATTGTGTTGAAGCAACTGAATGTTAGAATGTGCAAAAATCGGAAAATGATTCATACATCCGTTCAGAAGTTTAATTTTGCTGTAAATTGCGCAACCTAGATATAGAAAGACATAACTGATCTCAAATTAAAAAAGGAGATGGACGGTCATGGGAGACGAACTGAAATTAGTGAAATACATTACAGAACAAGTGGTGACATACATTGAAACACCGCGGCAGGAACGTCATACGGGGTTCAAAGAACCATGGTCTACGAAATGGTTCGGTATGATTCCGATTAGTCTGAGTTTGTGGAGAAGCAATACACGAACCTCACGTGAGGTTCAATGGGAAGATCCGAACCTGAAAGAACATGTGAATTAGAGCAAATTAGAGACATGAATGTGAGAGAACCAATCAAAGGGGCTGATCCATCAGGTCAAGTTACAGACCTAATGGATCAGCCCCATTCGTGTATCTATGGATGTTATTTTGCTACAGTAGGAAAAGCATGAAATTCACCTTTATTAAGTAAGATGGAAAAAGGGACATATCGGTGTCCAGTGAGGCCCGTACCAGCGTAAACCATTGGATGTGTTTCCCCTTGACTTGAATTCCACTTCTGAAAACCAGATATTGCAAAAGGTCCCCCAACATCATCATTGCGATTCGGTGAAGTGAAGATTAAGGAATGATGTTTATTGATGTAGGACTCAAAATCTAAATCTGAAAACACAGATAATGGTGTTGTTGTGATCCACATGAGATTATCTAAGGGGTCTTTCTGGCCTTTGCGTGATACAACTTGTGAGGAAGTGAAAGAGTCATCCTTTGAAGAAAAGCGGGCATCAGTAAGTTCAGTGGTCTGTTGATTGAGTTTCTTTAAGTGGGACTCGTCCCAAGGGAGAACATCCATCGTTAGCGCATTGAGATACAAGGTCTCCTGATGACCAAATGATACTTTCCATAAGGGCAGGAGAGGTGCATATAGAGGTTCTATATTCGTGGGATGCGCATGTTTAGAAGAAGATGTAGAGATCATGTCTAACTCTGCCAAGGTCTGGTGCAGAGCCATTAAATCATAGGGTACGGAGGGGGAAGTCCCATATTCGCTAAGTATATATTCTTGTGTGTTTGTGTTTTTTGCTGTAAAAATAAGATAGCCAAGCTCCTTCTGATCCTGAGATACCATTACGAGCCAGCTATGCGTCCCAGGACCGAGCGGGAAATATTGAAGCTCAGAGTGGGTCCAAGAACTAAATACTTTTTGTTCGGAGAGCTGTTTCACAACAGCCTCAGAAAAAGTCTTTAAGGAGGAAGGAGCAGGGCTTATACTCTTATCCATCGTAAGAGCCCAATCCTCGGATCGATTATCATTCATTAGAACAGCTGTTGTAACACCCTCAGCGGATACAGGAGACGATGTATGAACTGCTGGCATTAATAAATGTAAACTGATTAGGACAACTAATAACTTGGATGCTGAAGGCAAGGATTTCATACAATCCACCTTTCTGTATTGTGAACTTATCCCAGTGTAACGGACAAGCATTGAAAAGGGTGTTACAAACTGTCATGAGGACCAACTTATATGAAGGTCTTTTTTTGCACTCTTTTAGCGATGAAGGTCATACTACCTCTATTGGATTGGTCTCAGGTGAAATAGACCGCAGGTTATGGCGGACACATTCACTTTAGGCTCATATTGCCATGTCATTTCACTGCGTCTACGATTGTATTGTTCACGAATAAGGTCGTTCTTCTCTTCTTCTGGCTCATTCATCATGTTCTCATAATAGGCATCGATGATCGCAAGCTCGTCTTTCAAACGCTCCTGTGCCTGATCTGCCCATTTGTAGTCAATATGGCTGAGCATAGACGTTAGATGTGATTGTAAGAGATCAGCAGCTATTCTTATTGATAATTCTGCTGGGTTAATATGGACATTCTCTGGAAGTCTAGGACTCAATGTTTTCCCGACCAATAATTCACGAAAGTCATCTGTAATATGACCACTCAATAATGAAATTCCCATGAAATGAAGTTGTTCTTTCTTCACATCGCAGGTCATTTCTACTTTGAAGCAGACGGAAAGCCAAGGTTCATAGGCGGCTGAGAATAAAGCTCGGCGCTGTAAGTCTCCAGGCTGCTCAAATAAATAGACATAGGACCCCTCTTGGCGAGCAACGTCCCAGATTTGTTGGAGTCTCCGACTGCCATAATTCACATCTTCACGTTGAATACGTCCCGGACCTATGCGAGGAACCACAGGTGCCACCCCGAAATACCGTGACAGAATGCCGTCCTGAGGAGCTCCATTTGGAGCAGGGGCAGCCGGAACATCTTGAACCGTGTAACGTTCAGGATCAAATACAAAGGTATAGGAGAGGGTCTCAGGATCGACACCCGTTCGTTCGACAAATCCCCAATAATAGGGACGATTCGTTAACTGCTTATCTGCTTGTGGTGAAAGCTTCACGGTAACATGAAAGGGAGATTTCTCGATAACTTGACAGTCGGTGACCTCCAAATAAGTCATGACATGTTGTTGTACTTGATCTGCGGACATATTCATATCATGCTTCTTCCTCTCTAACGACTTCATCTTCTACTTGTCTCATTACTTCATCTAATGATTGTCCAAGTGAGTTAACTTTCTGACGAATTTCCTCATCCGACTGTGACTCTAATACGATTTTATATAAACTTTTTTCGAAGGATTCTTTTTTTTCGAAACGTTCTAATATGACATCCAAGCCGCCAATGACCATCTCGAACATATTTATTTTTTCATGTAGCAGATTCAGAATATGTTCTTCAATCGTTCCTATGGTGGATAAATTGTATATCTTCACATCATTCTTTTGGCCCAAACGATGGATTCTTCCAATTCGTTGTTCTACACGCATGGGGTTCCATGGTAGGTCGAAGTTGATCATGTTATGGCAGAATTGAAGATTAATACCCTCGCCGCCTGCTTCCGTAGCAATCATGACTTGCATGCGACCACGAAACAAATCCATCATCCAATCTTTCTTGCCTCGATTCATCCCTCCACGATAGGGTACGCAAGAGATGTCATTTGCACGGAAGTACTGTAATAAATATTCTTGTGTGGCACGGTATTCTGTAAATACGATGACTTTTTCATTCATTTCACGAATGAGTTCAATCGTTTTCTCAGCTTTGGTATTGGCATTGATTTCTTTGATCATATAGACAAGGTCCCAAATCTTCGCCCGTTGAGGAGAATCCTCAGCCATTTTCTTCGTCAGATTGACCAACGTCACGAATACAGCGTCACGGCTACTACAGACTTCGCGTTGAAGGGTTACCAACGATAGCATACTGCTAAGATTGCCTCCGGCTGCGTGATACTGATCTTTGACATAAGAGGTTACACCGTCGTATAGCGCTTGTTCTTCAGGAGATAGTTGCAGATTTACATTACGAACCGTTCTTTTTGTAAAAATGGTAGGTCCTTCGCCACGACGATTTCGGATCATAACCTTCGATAGTTCGTCCTTTAATTGCCCTTCATTCTTAGCTATACGTTTATCTACTACAAAGTTTGAGGAGAATTCCCCTTGCTTACCGAGCTGTCCAGGCTTAAGTAGCGTAATTAGATTGAATAGTTCACCAAGATCATTCTGCACGGGTGTTGCAGTGAGAAGCAGGCAATATTTCTTGCGAAGCTTCTGAATGAACTGATAATTTGATGTTTTCTTGTTTTTTAGTTTATGTGCCTCATCAATAATGAGCATGTCGTATTCTTGGTCCAACAAAATTTCCTTATGAGGATCTCTCTTCGCTGTATCTATCGATGCAACAACGATATCTGAACTCCATGAGTAGGCTTTTTTCTGAGCAACGGCTGAAATACCGAATTTACTATTTAGCTCACGAACCCACTGAAGAACCAAAGACGCAGGAACGAGAATAAGTACTTTAGAGACAAGTCCTCGAATGATATATTCTTTAAGAATGAGTCCAGCTTCAATCGTCTTACCAAGACCCACCTCATCTGCCAAAATAGCTCTTCCAGACATCTCAAATAGAACTTTGCGAGCGGTATCTATTTGATGAGGAAGCGGGGTTAGATCCTGAATATATTTTACACACTGTAATTCATCAAAACTTGTAACCAAACGAGATTCTTCCCCTTGTACGGCCAGTTGGAACAATCGCCAATCTCCCCAAGGGCCCCCTTTATCAAGGCGACTCTCTAAGTTTTCAAGCCAGCTCTGGTCTATGACTAGTGGAACAGGTAGGCTTTGCGTTGTTGTCATATGTTCACTGAATGGAGTATCCAAGGTTCAGCCCTCCTTTTAGAATCGTGTAAACAATAGTATGCACGTAAGTAGCAGAGTTCATAACTATAGAAGCCATTGGATTGTCACTTTTAGATGTATATGAGTGATTTTCAGATTTTTTTCAAAGTCGGGGGTTGAAAGAAAGAGATTATTGGAGATAAATAAAGGTTGTCTAACAAGGAAGAGCTTTCTTGCCTTAAATTTCACGGAAGCGACATGGAATTACAAGATACAGTGTAGTATACTTTCGTAAGCACAATATATAGGGTATTTCGGTTTTTAGGAAATGGGTTTTAAATTCTTGAAGTAGTATACTAGGAGGGTGTTTTTTTGAGTGATTTGCAACGTACAAGCCGATTAGTTGGTTTAAGTGAAAAAATATTTCTGGATAGATATGCTTGGAAAGATGCGGATAGTAATCATGCCAAGGTTGGCGATGTAGTCCTCGTTCTAACGAAGGACGATCCTAAGTTCCCTACGAAAGAGGTAGGGGAAATAGTCAAACGTGAGGGTAGAATTGTAACAGTTATGACACGTAGTGGGGAGCTTGTTGAATCTGATATTGAGCGACTTACATTAAATATTGAGAAAACCCCTGAGGAGATGTGGGACCGTTTAGCAAAAGCGATGTCCTCCGTAGAAGCTACTCCTGAACTTCAATCTGAATGGCAAGACAAATTCCGTTATTTATTGGATGATTGGAAGCTTGTTCCCGGGGGGCGGATCGCTGCTGGTGCTGGTGCGAGTGAAGAACTGACCTTATTTAATTGTTATGTTATTCCTTCACCTAAAGATAGCCGTGGTGGCATTATGAACACATTGACCGAAATGACGGAGATTATGGCGCGTGGTGGTGGCGTTGGGATTAACTTATCATCTCTTCGTCCGCATAGATCGATTGTCAAGGGAGTCAATGGATCTTCAAGTGGTGCGGTGTCGTGGGGTGGATTATTCAGCTATACAACAGGTCTAATCGAACAAGGCGGCAGCCGACGTGGTGCTCTAATGTTGATGATCAACGATTGGCACCCCGATGTGCTTGATTTCATTACAGTGAAGCAGACCATGGGACAAGTGACGAATGCTAATCTTTCGGTGTGTATAAGTAACGGGTTCATGAAGGCTGTTAAGGAAGATTTAGATTGGGAATTGGTATTCCCAGATACAACAGATCCTGAGTACGATGAGTTATGGGATGGCGATCTAGAGAAATGGAAGCAGTCTGGGCACGCGGTGATTCCTTATCGCACAGTAAAAGCACGTGAAATTTGGAATACGATTATTGAGGCAGCTTGGAAATCCGCTGAACCTGGTATTGTCTTCATGGAACATTACAATGATATGTCTAACAGCTGGTATTTCAACCCGATCATTTGTACGAACCCTTGTGGGGAACAAGGTTTACCAGCTTGGGGTGTATGTAATTTATCGGCGATTAATTTATCGAAGTTCTATGATGAAGAGAATCATGATGTGAATTGGGATGATCTAGCTACAACGACTCACTATTCGGTACGATTCTTGGATAATGTCATTAGTAAGACACCTTATCACTTTGAAGAGAATGAGAAGAACCAGAAGAACGAACGTCGTGTAGGTCTCGGCACAATGGGGCTTGCGGAGCTAATGATTAAGTTGAACATCCGTTATGGTAGTCCAGAGTCATTAGAATTTCTAGATAAAATATATGCTTTTATTGCACGTGAATCTTATTTGGCATCAGCAGATATCGCCAGTGAGAAAGGTTCCTTCCCAGCATTCGATGCTGAGAAATACTTGCAGAGTGGATTTATGCGGAACATGACAGATGAGTTCCCAGAAGTGGGAGAAGCTATTAAAGATAAGGGAATGCGTAACGTTACTGTAATTACCCAAGCGCCTACAGGTAGTACGGGTACGATGGTTGGGACTTCGACAGGAATTGAACCTTACTTTGCGTTCAAATACTTCCGTCAAAGTCGTCTAGGGTATGATGAACAATTCGTACCGATTGCTCAGGAATGGCTAGAAGCACACCCTGGTCAGCCATTGCCAGATTACTTCGTGACTGCGATGGATCTGTCTGCGAAAGATCATATTCGTGTACAAGCAGCGATTCAACGTTGGGTAGATAGCTCCATTTCGAAGACAGCGAATTGTCCTTCTGACTTTACAGTAGAAGAAACAGCAGAGCTCTATGAAATGGCATTCGATCTTGGTTGTAAAGGCGTAACGATCTACCGTGATGGTAGTCGTGATGTACAAGTATTGAATACAGGTAAGAAGGAAGAAGCTGAAGATGTTGCGGCACTAGAAGAGGAAGTAGAACAACAAGTAGCCGATCATTTCGCAGGTGATGAAGCAGCTCTAGAATCGCTAAGTGGTAACCTTACCGTTGTTGAACCACAAGGTAGCAAAGTCGTAGACAAACAGTATAAGAGTCGTCCACAAGTTCTACGCGGCGCAACGTACAAGATCAATACCCCATTCGGAATGGCGTATATTACCATAAATGATCTTGATGGGATTCCTAGTGAAATCTTCCTGAATGTAGGGAAGGCTGGTTCCGATGTATTCGCTATGGCAGAGGCCTTGGGTCGCGTATGTTCTCTGTTCCTTCGTTATGGAGACCACGGTCATAAGGTTGAACTTTTAATTAAGCATCTCAAAGGTATCGGTGGCTCCGGCGCGATTGGCTTCGGCGTAAATCGTGTAGAATCCATTGCAGATGCAGTAGCGAAAGCTCTAGAATCCCATGTGCAAAGTGGATTTGGTAGAGACCATGACCACGATCCAGCACCTGTTGCTGCGACGCGTGAGACAGAAGCTATCGTGAGTCAAGGCATTGGCAATAATGGTCATAAACATGTTTCTAAAGAAACGTCTCGTGACCTGTGTCCAGGGTGTGGTACAGCTTCATTGATTAACATCGAAGGATGTAAGACGTGTAGTAATTGTGGGTATAGTAAGTGTTCGTAAGTACCGGTGCGGTGGAACGCGAAAGCTGCTTGTGATGGATCGTGAAAGCTGCGAAAAAATCTACAAAAGTTGCGAAAAGTGGATCACATAAATTGAGAAAAGCTAACCTCATACATTTTATTGTATAAAAATACACTAATGAATAATTATTCATAAATTACGATAAAAATACGAGTGGTTGAGCCTACGGATCTAATGTTCTATAGGTGTAATTGTTTCAAGACTTAAAGGTCCGATGGCATATAGCTAAGGAAGCCTATATCGTTTCTAAAATCAATATAATCTCCATTAAGATTCAATTACTGATATAAAGAGCCGTTTTTAGGAAATACATAAAGGACCTTGTCGGTGTTAGTGCGAGCAAGGTCTTTTATGTTATTGCATACATTAGATCGGATGCATTATTAAGATCACGGGACACAATTTTTGAGGAGCATGCTTTGTCATGTCTCTTTTTTTGTTGTTAGAGTAATGGGCAGTTAAGTGGAGTAAGTAGGTCATAAACGTTCTGGGGAAATAAAGTGTTAATCCGAAAGATAAAGTTGTAGACTGACTATGCTTCATTAAACTAACTGGCAGGATAGTTCCAATATATGTTATTATAAGGTAAGGAATTTGAACAGGGGGTGATAATGTTGGGGGAAATAAAGCATCTAGTTAAGAGTCCATCAAGTATTAGAACCATTATAATCATGATATGTATTATATCGAATCATTCTATTCTTTTATTGAGATTATCGGACCATAGGGGGATAAGATACCCTTCGTTAATACCGGTTCTTATGTGTTTATTTGTACTGTTATTCGCATTGTACAGAACATTTTATAAGAAACCAACCGAGTTATGCCTATCCAATGAGCAAATCATATTAAATGGGAATATAATTAATTCAAGGGATATTAAAGTGATCATGACTCAGGGGTACTTTAAACCACTCATTGGGATATTACCTTACAGGAGGAAGATCGTCCCATTGAATATGGCATTTAGGTATTCAAAGGATGAAGATAAAGGTATCTTGGATTTAAAGAGTTGGGCAGAAATGAACAATGTAAAGATGGTCAATAAATCGTTTCAAAGGTGGATATAAGTGTATTCAAAATCACTATTCGGTACGGTCATTATCTTATTCAGAGGATAAGCTTAACCAGTATGACATGCTTGTTCGTTACGCTAACGGGACACGATAGCTAAATAAAATAGCGGCAGTCTAAGACTTTATTTTCCCGTGACTGTGGGTCACGGTTCCATCCGCCACCGAACGGCATGCATCCCATAATCACTCGGCTTGCAGCGATACCGCGTTGTTGTAAAGGTATGATCTTCATAAGTTGTGTAGCCTCCTGTGCATGTGAGAAATATGACGATATTCACATCCATTATACACAAGTTGGATGCCATCTCACTAATTTTTTACATGCTCGGGATCATCCTTCGGGGATTTCCCGCCTGAACACCTCGTTAACACGAGAAAAACCCTAGCACGCTATGGCACTAGGGCGATCCATTTGCTTGATATCTGCTACTCTATCGTTATCCGCAGAGATACATTTTTGCCGCCATAGGTAAACGTGATGACGGCCTTGCCTTTGCTCACCGCCGTAATCGTGCCCTGATTGGCGGTCGCCTTACCATTCGACTTGGACTTTGCGAGCGACGTTACATCGGTGCTGTTCCCATTGCTGAACACAACCAGTACTTGATAAGTCGTCGTTTGATTTAGACCAAGCTTTGATTGGGATGCCGTGACCGTTAGCCTCTGCAGCTTAGGCGTGACCTGAACCGGGATTTCAAATGTGCGGTCACCGTAACTGCCGACGATATTCGTCGTACCTTCGGTCAGTCCCTTTACCCTTTCTCCTGTGGCTTTGGCGATTTGCACGTTTCCAGATGACCATGTCACCTTGCTTGCAAACGATACCTTTTTACCGCTGGAATAGGTGCCGATCACTTTGATGGTCTTAGAGGAACCGGCTTCCATCACGAGAGAGGCAGGCTGCACTTCGATGCTCACCAAACTCTCCTGTATGGTGACTGGAAGTGACACGCCTTTTCCTCCATAATACAGTTTTACGCTGGCCCGCCCCTGTGACTGCCCCGTCGCCGTTACTGTGCGGTTGCTCTCTTGAATGCCCTTGCCGTCTACTTTCGCCGTCACCTGGGAGGAGACATCTACCGTGCGCCCACCTTCATAAATTGCTTGAACGGAATATGTGGCCGACTTGCCGGGCGTCAGAACCAGCTTCGCAGGGGTTACGGTTAGTTTCAAAATCTTCGGCGTAATTTGCACGGGAAATTCGAACTTTTTCTCGCCCATAACGCCTGTAACGATCGTACTGCCTTCCGCTATTCCCTTTATCGTCGTGCCGCTAACCTTCGCAACTTGATCATTCCTAGAACTCCACTTTATTTTCGTTGTGAGCGATACTTTTTTTCCACTTGCGTAATAACCTGTTACTTTAATCGGCTTAGAGGAACCTGCACTTAACGTGACGGAAGATGGCTCCGTTTCATATCTCACGAAATCCTCTTGGATCTGAACGGGAACGGTAACCGTCTGATTATTGTATGAACCTTTCAGCTTTGCTGTGGCTCCATATTTGCCGCTCACCTTGTCGCCGTTGATAATCAACGTATCCGAACTGGACTGCCACGTGATGGATCCAGTCACGTCCTCGATTTTGCCGTCCTTATATAAGGCGTTTACTTTCGGAAGATTGGTTTCCTGTCCAATGACGAGAGATAACGACTGGGGCGCAGCTATCAATTTAAATGAAGCCGCCGCAACATTGCTCTTGGCTTGTGTGCTTGCCGGCCATGATATGGCAAGGATCAGCATAGAACATACAACTAACACTCCAAAACGAAATTGGCCTTTTCCTGATTCAAATACTAACTTCATAAGTTTCTCCTCTCGCAACTGCCTGGTTATATCATTTTCGATGCCTTATTCGGACAGGCTACTTCTTATATCGGCTGTTCATGAGAAAAATTGTTGCTTTTAAATAATCAACCCGTAGCAGCAAAGTGACAGCATAATTGAAATAAGATTAAACATAACCCCACCATTACGCTAACGGGCAGGCTAGCGTAAACAAAATGATCAAAAGTATTAAC
>NZ_LVJH01000073.1 GCF_001637205.1 Paenibacillus glacialis | reverse complement strand
TGATATGCTCCCATCATAGTAGACAGTAGAAAAAACAAAAACTTCTACTACTACAATGATGGGAGTTTTTCTAATGTCTAAAAGAAGTCCAACTTCTTTAGAAGTAAAATTACACGCCGTACAGCGATGCCTTGAGCACAAGTCAAATCCAAACTATGAGGCAAAACAGCTTGGGGTCAGCAAGGGAACCGTTACGGATTGGATAAGAAAATATAAGGCAGATGGTTTGGATGGGTTAAAGGAATCGAATACATGGAAACCATACTCAAAGGAATTGAAGCTTGCTGCTATTAAAGAGGTATTGTCTGGTCATTGCTCTTTGGAAGCAGCAACAAAAAAACACCATGTTTCAAGTACGAGTGTCCTACGGAAATGGATTTCCAAGTATACTAGTGAGATAGAATTGAAACCTACTCGTAAAGGAAAAGGACTATCTCATATGAATAAAGGACGTAAAACAACTTTTGAAGAACGCATTGAAATTGCACAATATACCATCGCTAATGGTTTGGATTATCAGAAAGCGATCGTAAAGTACGGTGTATCTTATCAGCAAGTATATGCATGGGTTCGGAAATACCAAGTAGGCAGCGAGGATGCGCTCAAGGACAATCGTGGTCGCAATAAGCCTGTAGAGGAATTAGATGAGAATGAACGTCTTAATCTGCGGATTAAGGAATTGGAAGCTCGAAACGAATACCTAGAAATGGAGAATGCCTTCGCAAAAAAGTTGGCACAGATCAAGCAACGAAATACACGCTAACCCTCGTTCGACAAGTAGACTTGTATCATGCGATTCAAGAACTGAACAAAGAGAAAGGTTACGAAATTACGAAGTTGTGTGCGTTAGCAGGGGTTGCTCGATCTGCCTACTACAAGTGGTTACATTGGACACCATCTGCCAGGGAACTTGAAATTCATGCGCTAGCTAAAGAAGTGAAGCTTCGTTATGACAAGCGAAAAGGGATACTTGGTTATCGTCAAATGCGTACTCAACTAAACCGAAAACTCAAAAAGACTTACAACAAAAAACGCTATTATCGAATTATGCGTGCTTTGGAACTCAAAGCAGTCATCCGCAAGAAGCGTCCACATTACGTGAAAGCCTCTGAGATCCATGTCGTTGAAAATGTAATGAATCGTAACTTTGATGCCAATACCCCTAATATAAAGTGGTGTACGGATGTCACCGAACTGAAGTATGGGAATGGTCGCAAAGCCTATCTAAGCGCCATTATTGATGTATACGATAACTCCATTGTTTCATGGGTATTAAGCCATTCCAATAACAATAAACTCGTGATGGATACGCTGAAGAAGGCTTACAAGAAGAATTCAGGTGTAACCCCACTCCTTCAAAGCGATAGAGGCTTTCAGTACACGTCCCATGAGTATCATCGATTCCATGTAAAATACGGATTTATGAAAAGCATGTCTCGTGTGAGCCGATGCTTGGACAACCAACCTATTGAACGATTTTGGGGTACTTACAAATCAGAAAGCTATTATCTTACAAAGTTTCACACCTATGAAGACGTCCTTAAAGACGTTAGTGAATATATTCGCTATTACAACAACTATCGCTATACAGAATGTTTGGATGGTTTGTCACCTAACGAATACCGACGAACTGCATAACAAAAAACCTCGGCTCTGTACAAACGAGCTGAGGAATCGAATCTAACTATTTTTATTTTTTACACTGTCCACTTGACAGGGAGCACTTCA
>NZ_LVJH01000072.1 GCF_001637205.1 Paenibacillus glacialis | reverse complement strand
ATTCATGGTCTCTCCAGGAGAAGGATCTGTACATTCTACACTTGGATCAGGATCTGTTGGTGGATCCTCACCTACGGTGATAGTAGCAGAATCAGTTAAGGTATAAACCCCCGATTTCCATGTTGCTGTTATAGTTGTTTTCCCTTTAGATTCAGCCTTAACTAATCCACCGGTAGGAGTTACGGTCGCTACTGACTTATTGGAGGATTCCCATGTTGTTGTTGTTCTCGTAGTCACGTCCGCAGAAACCCAACTTCCTCCTTCAGTTGCTTGGGTTTTTACTGTCGCCTTTTCTTGTTTGGTTTCTCCTATCTGCAGCACAGCATCTTTCTTCAACAAAGATTTCTTTTGTCTCGATGATTGTACCTTCCCATAAAATATCTAGATTAATAAAGTAACCTATACTTGATTTACTCTGATACGGTTCCCCTCTAGTACCTGAGGTATCTCCACCAAGATGCATAGTTGTCGTAAACTTCCCATTACTTTCATTGAATTTTGTTACTGTTGGAGGGGTATCATCAATATCTCTTTCATAGGCTTTAATATAACGTACATTTCGGTGTGCTCTGGGTACTTGTGCTACGGTGAACTTGAGGTCTCCAGACTTATCAAGAAAAACTTTATTCGGTTTATATAGTGAACTATCAATCTCGATGACCGCTTCTACATTGGTAGGTACGGGAACATCTCCTGTGGGTTTTGATATATTTGCAAATGGACCATAATGAATAGGAATTAAATCATAAAACCACTCTCTCGAATCTGATTGATACAAAGTTGCTACTAAATGAGATTGCACCCACGATCGTACTGGAATAACCCATCTTTGCCTTTTCCCAGGATTAGCACCTTCTAAGTAGGGTTCTTTAAAAATTGGCTCGGGTATAGTTTCGACTACGGGTGTTGCATTAGCTATTCCTACGTATAGTAGTTGAGTGATTGCTAGGAACATACCTAACTTTAGTAGTAATTTCAGAATCTTATCTGATATTATCCTCATTTAGTTACATGAGGATAATTAAGATCGAAATTACTACCATCCATCGTCTCCAAATTAGCATTATTATATTTATCTTCTTTATGGAAACTCATGAAGCCAATCAAGGATTTTTAGCTTATAGTTCATCAATTGACAAAACTTCAACTGATTTGCAGTAAAATTTCATTATGTCGTTTTCATAGTCGTGAACATAATACCTTTGATCGTTTTCCCAACTATGATCTCTCATGTCCTTTATTTTAAAGCCCATCATTTGATTAAATGCTCCGCCAAATCCTGAAAGACTTAAAGAATTAACTTCATTGAATTTTAGCAAGAGCTTATACCTATTACTTTCAATATTGGATTCCAAAATGTACCCTACTTCTAGAAAAGATACCTCATCATAATGTTCGTTATATCCAATGTAGTAACTAACGCTCACAACCAATTTTAAGTCTTTTTCTCCGAAAGAGGGCAACTTTCCAGAGATAAGATGATAGTTTTTTATGAATTCCATACAATAAGTCACCTCTCATCATTCCAAAAATGGTAATCATATTCTTTACCTTTGTCTGAATATCCTGGACCGAATTTCCTTTCATGCAAATGAGGAACAGAATGCTTAGGCATACTATGATCGGCATGATCGACTCTATAACTCTGTCTTCCAGCGTTGTCGTAAATAACAGTCGATCTCTCAATTTTCCCATTATATTCTCTATAATGATCATACTTTAAACCGGGAGTGTTGAAATCAGGCGCTTTTCTACCCCAATACTCATCAGGTACAAAAGGGCTATCGACTTTACCCGTACCCTTATTATCAGCAAACAACTGTAAATCCAATTTTAATGAACCATTTTTACTATCGCGGTCTGATATCTTATTACCACACGTCCCCTTCATTAACCCCAACGGATCAATGTAACGAAACGGGTCGCCGTTGACATACGCATAGCGATTCAGCGTTTGTCCATCCATCAGATCTCCACGGAGGACATCTCGGTTCAAGAACCGTTGTAAGACCGGATGGTAGTACCGTTCCCTCATATAATAGAGTCCGTTCGGGTCAGATTGCACACCGTCCCTTCCGTTATACCCAAACGGTTGGTTGGTCTTGCCTTCATGCTTCTCTAACTCGCCGTACGGTCCATAGGTATAGCGGTCAGTCACGCTGCCTTGTTCATCTGTTAAGAGCGTTGTACTTCCACGGATATCACTGTGGTAACTTTGGTAATTACCTTGGGCGTCTTCTCTTCCGATCAATCCTATCCCATATACATAATAGGTTTTCGGCGTTCCATCAGCGTCTAACTCCATCAGCACACGGCTTAATTCTGGAAGAGCATCAACGACATATCGTGTCGTCTTCCCTTTCCACGTCATCGACGTCCGATTGCCTTGAGCATCATACGTGTACTGCGCTTTACCCGATTTCACGAATCGGTTACGTGCATCATATTCGTAGGATGCCATCGTCTTTCCTTCGCTCATATACAGGAGATTCCCATCGGCATCCATCTCGACCGGGTATCCTCCTATACTAAACAAACGGTTATCTTTTGTATAGGCGATCGGGGGATACGCTTCTTGGTCGCTATCTTTTCTTGTCATCATATTCCCGGCTAGGTCATAGCTGTATGCGATCCGTCGACCCGGCCACGATCCACTACTCATTCGTCTTAAGTTATCATACGTA
>NZ_LVJH01000071.1 GCF_001637205.1 Paenibacillus glacialis | reverse complement strand
TTCTTTCCCGTCTGGATAGGTTAGCTTCGTTACCCGATCTGCCGCATCATACGTATATCCAATGCTCTGACCCCATGCTCCTGTAACTGCCGTTACTCTTCCGAGGTCATCATAGGTCCGTGTGGTTGTTACCTCATTTTCGGTTACGGTGGTCATGTTGCCGTTGAGATCATAGTCTAGCTTCGTTGTTCCTACTTCATCTACTAATTCGATGAGCTGGCCTGCCGCATCGTATCGGTAGTCCGTTCGTTGTCCTCGGGCATTCGTTCTTTCGTTCCGCCAACCACGCTCATCGTACCCATACTTCAGCACGCTATTGGCTGCATTCTTCTCGGACGTTAGCAATCCACTTCGATCATACTGCAGTTCTGTACGATTCGCATTCGCATCGATATAGGCTGTAAGCCGGTCTTCCCCGTCGTATTCTTGGCGATAAACAGCTAAGTCCGCCTCGATTACTTCGATCAAGCGAGAAGCCGCATCATAGCTCATACGGGTTACCCGTCCCAATGCATCCTGTTCCTCTACCGGCTGGTATAGCGCATTGAAGCGAATGTTCTTCGTATGCTTCAATCCGTCCGTTTCGGCAATCGGGTTGCCTGCGGCATCATAGGTCAATTCTTTGACGATTCGACCTTCACCGTCGATGGCCGACTTCATGCGTCCGGCGCCATCATACGTGTACTGAACTTCACGATCTAACGGATCTATGACCGTGAGGACGCGTCCTGCACGATCATACCGAAGTTTGGTCGTTTCACCTACGGCATTACGATGTTCTTCTAGCCGATCCTCTGCATCGTACCGATAACGAACAGTCTGTCCTAACGCATTCGTCACGGATTCCAATGTTCCTGTCGGCGTGTACCGATAGACCGTCGCTTTGCCAGAAGGGTTCGTCTGCTCCAACATTCGATCAAATGCATCATAGCTGAAATGCCACTTGCGCCCGAGTGGATCGGTGAGCACAGACAGATTATCGTTGGCATCGTAGGTATGGCATGTCTGTCCTCCCAATGGATCCTCGAGCATGGTGATGCGGCCAACGGTATCATAAGAGATCTGTGTGGCTCTGCCTTCGCCGTCTTCCATCGTCGACAGTTCACCCACATCATTGTAATGGTAACGGTGCAGTACGCCCGTGAAATCGCGGTAGGTTGCACGTTGTCCTTGAGCATTGTAGGTGATTTCACTCGTCGTTCCTTCGGGACGGGTCATGCCCACTAAGCGCTGTTGTTCATCGTAAGTATATTGTGTCGTGTGTCCTTCAGCGTTCGTTTCTTGATCTAACAAATGCTCATGATTATATGTGAAGCTCGTGATATCTCCTAGTGGATTGATCACACGAATCAGGTGACCTTGATCGTCGTATTCATAACGTATGGTTTCACCTAACGCATTATTTAAACTGGTCGTCACCAGATTGCTTCCTTCGTCGTAACAATCGCTTTTATGTTTAGTTCTGTTGCGGACAAAATCAAATTATTTGATTTAGCCACCCCTACTATTAATGGTCGGGCTATCTATCTCAAAAGATGCTTTGCCTTTTCATCCTCCCTATCGGGGCGGCGTACTCTACAGTTGCGTAGTATTTTGAAAATCCTGCGAGAAAGCGAACATAACAAAAAACAGGTCAATTATGGTGGTATCTGACCATAATCGACCTGTCCAATGTAACGGAATAGCGTTATTTAGGTTATAAAATTCAAGCGTTGATGTGCGTACAAACGAAATGGAGATAAATTTATATGGTTATTAAAAGGGTTATTTGGTTTTATTGTTTGAATAGTTTGTTCATTCGACACTGATCGCCCCTCCGAAGAAAGAGCCTTGGGAACAACCTCAAGGCTCTAAGTAAATCTTATTTATAAATCACATTACATTTCCAGGAAGGATGTTCGTCGTTGAATTTGCTTAAAAGGCTAGACAGGATTTGTGAGTCCTCAGGTAGAACGATATTGAGTTTATCCCATCCTTCAAAACTAAGAGTCTCAGGCAATTCAACTAATCCTGTAATTGCATCCCAAAACGCATCCCAGTTCATTCCGTAAAAATCCGGAAATTCCAATTCTTTCTTTAATAGAGAATGGAATTCCTTCGAGTCTTGAATATTACCAACATCTAAAGATACCATTTCTTTTCTTAAATCATCTTCATATGAAGTCAATGTTTATCATTCCTTTACTTGTAAGTTCCGATAAGGTTAACTGTTTCATAGTGGTCATTTGTAATATACATTTGTCCATCGTTGGAGTACAACAGCCTTGTTCCAGGTTGCTTACTTCTAGACATGGTATTACTAAGACCAATATCCGCCTCATACCAAACCCTTCCGGGTGCTTCCGGCAGTACTTTGGTTGTATTTTGAAATACATCCCCACCAACTTGTCCACCTTGGACGGAGTTATTTAATGCTTTCCCTGGTCTCCAACCATTCTGTTCAGCTACAGTTTTTGTAATATAGTTTGAAGGTAATTGACCCGTTTGTCTTAAACTATCAACTATGGGGTTTGCGGCTTCTTCTGCTTTTAATAATTCCTTGTACTTAGCAAATTGTGCAATGTTATCTGCACCATTACCCGTCCCCTCAGGTACCCCACTAGGACAAGTCCCCTTCATTAATCCCAACGGATCAATAAAACGAATCAGATCTCCGTTAACATACGCGTAGCGATTCAGGGTCTGCCCATCCATCAGATCTCCACGTAAGATATCTCGGTTCAAGAACCGTTGTAAGACTGGATGGTAGTACCATGCTCTCATATATTAGAGGGTAAGACGGCTAGCCTAGTACGTATCCTTACCTGTATATGTTGACTGGTCTTCACCAGATTTCTTTCCTGCACCATAACCATCACTGTAAGGGTCAGTTATGTTGCGGACAAAGTGCTCTTTACTTTGTCTGTCTATACTCTAGTTGTCGTGCCTAACATTCTTCCCACCATCTCTATCGCCACAGGTTATTCTACAATTGCGAATTGAATTTGAAAAAAACGCAAGAAAACGAAGATAACAAAAAACAGGTCAATCATGGTGGTATCTGACCATAATCGACCTATTCAACGTAACGGAGTATCGTAATTTAGGGTATAAAATTCAAGCATTGCTGTGCATACAACCGAAATGGAAAAATATTCATTTCGGAATTACATGGGTTAAATGTGTTATTGGTTGAATGATTGGTTTATTCAGCACTGGGTATCCACCTGGTAACAAGGAAACATATCACTTTATATAGCCTGCTATCTTAAGAAATTTAATATTTGCAGGAATAAGAAGTTCTTGTCTTAGGAACTCTTCATCAGCTGTGTCAGTGAAAGAGCATGTTTCACAATGTCTATACAATCTTTCGTTACTGATATCAGTAACGATTCTAAGATGGTCACTATTACATTGTGGACAGACTTCTAATGATGTAAAAGTTATGATATCTTTCACCAGGTTTGATATCCTTCGTAAGACTTCAAATTCTGACTTAGGTGTTCGGCTAATGTAGCTTTGAACAATTAAATTGAAATCGTCCCCCGTAGAGCCTATAACATACATTTCAGGGTCAATAGTAGTGATAAATCGGAAAAATTTAATTTCATTTTCCGAAGTAAGGTTCTTACTGTTTCGTTGTCCTTCGTTCAATATTTGGTTAATTGTCTCCTGATTACTTTTAACTATTTCAACTAACCGACATAAAAAACTAGTCAAATTCATATTCTTGATTTCTGAAAACAACTCCACTGTCTCTGACCATAATATATTACTTCCCCTTTTATTATTCATCATCTACAGCCTTTCACAGATAAAATATAAATTCATTAAATGGGGGCAAAGATATGCCCCCATCACTGACTGTATCATTTTGGAGCTGGTACTGGGTAAGTGGTAACCACATTACCTCTACTATCCGTTAAAACTTGTATCCATGTAGTTCCCGTGCCACCAACACCAGGAATGCTTGGTTTTACAGTGCCGACAACTTGTCCAGTATTAACTATTCGAGAATACTGCCCTGAATCCAGTACTGTAGCAGGTGTCTGAATTACATCTTTTCTACCTAAAATACTTTTCACTTCACCCTGACTAACAGAAAATTGCCCTGCATTTTTCCCTGGAGTAAAGTGTCGGTCAACAACATGTTCCCAACCTGCATTTTGAGAAGGACTAAATCTAGTAGGTCCATTGGCGATGTTAATACGATTCTGTACGACGCCAGGAATCTTCGCAACATCACAAGTCCCCTTCATTA
>NZ_LVJH01000070.1 GCF_001637205.1 Paenibacillus glacialis | reverse complement strand
AGGGCTTATCCTACAAGTTTTGTTTCGAACTGCAAATTCATTCGTATCTAGTTTTCAGGTGATCAAACATCTGGATTAAGCTGCATGTCCTTTCTGAGGATTGATATTTTCTCGCAGCGATTTCGAGAAGCGTAAGCTTCGAAAAATCACGTTTGGTGGCGATAGCGGAGGGGTTCCACACGTACCCATCCCGAACACGACCGTTAAGCCCTCCAGCGCCGATGGTACTTGGACCGCAGGGTCCTGGGAGAGTAGGACGTCGCCAAGCAGTTATTCTGAAATACATGTGGACATACTTTTTGTACTCATGTTTTACAGATCGCTTTGTAACATAAGCACTTATATTCCCTGATAGCTCAGTTGGTAGAGCACTCGACTGTTAATCGAGTTGTCACAGGTTCGAGTCCTGTTCGGGGAGCCATATAAGGCCCGTTGGTCAAGCGGTTAAGACACCTCCCTTTCACGGAGGTAACAGGGGTTCGATTCCCCTACGGGTCACCATGTTTATTCTCTTACACATACGGAGGCTTAGCTCAGCTGGGAGAGCATCTGCCTTACAAGCAGAGGGTCGGGGGTTCGATCCCCTCAGCCTCCACCATTTAAATTTAATATGCTTAGTAATGACGCGGGGTGGAGCAGCCCGGTAGCTCGTCGGGCTCATAACCCGAAGGCCGCAGGTTCAAATCCTGCCCCCGCAACCAATTATATTCCCTAAGGAATATGTAACTGTGGAACCGTGGTGTAGTTGGCCTAACATGCCTGCCTGTCACGCAGGAGATCGCGGGTTCGAATCCCGTCGGTTCCGCCATTTTCAACAAATTTGAGTCATTAGCTCAGTCGGTNNTGTGCGCGTGTGGCGGAATTGGCAGACGCACTAGACTTAGGATCTAGCGTTTCACGACGTGGGGGTTCAAGTCCCTCCACGCGCACCATATGTTTGCGGACGTGGCTCAGCGGTAGAGCATCGCCTTGCCAAGGCGAGGGTCGCGGGTTCGATTCCCGTCGTCCGCTCCATTTTTATTATATTTGCGCCCTTAGCTCAGCTGGATAGAGCGTTTGACTACGAATCAAAAGGCCAGGAGTTCGAATCTCTTAGGGCGCACCATTTTTAATTTAGTAAGTACATATGCGCCGGTGTGGCGGAACTGGCAGACGCGCACGACTCAAAATCGTGAGGGAAACCGTGGGGGTTCGAGTCCCTTCACCGGCATACATCGGGACGTAGCTCAGCTTGGTAGAGCACCTGGTTTGGGTCCAGGGGGTCGCATGTTCAAATCGTGTCGTCCCGATAAATTTAAAGACCATCGAAGTTATTCGATGGTCTTTTTGCTGTATAAATCTAGCACTCCCCGGTCACAATAAAGAAAAGAAAGCAGATAGAAGGGGATCAAAGTGAATGCTTCTAAACTAAAGAAACAGATAAAAAAGAATTGGAAACAATGGAAACGACGTACGGGAACAACAGCATTGTGTGTGATCGTAGTTGGAATGGCGTGGTGGGGATTACATCTTTCTGAAAAAGTTCAATCTTTATTGAATGAAAAACCTCAAATTGCTGTAGAGACGTTACAGTATTTACAAAATAGTTCGTTTGAGGAGGAATCGAAAGAGGATCGATATTTTTTACAAATGTTAAATGACTCTGATGTTGATTATAGGGTTATTTTTCAGAAAAATTATGTATGTGGTCAGGAAGAACAAGTTCTCGGACAAATGCGTTCTGATCACATTAGTGAACTGATTCATAAGAATCCTACTTGGACTGGGCATCTTGATCTTAACGGGGATGTGTGGTTAGTAGAATCGATCTCAGATTTATCTCCTGTTTGTAAACAGAAGGCATACATGAGTATGGATGCGGATGGGAATCTTACTATGTATGAAGGTCCACCTCAAAAGGAAAAAGTATTAAAAACTTTTTTTCAACTTGATATCAATTCCATGGAATCGACACTCCCTGAAGGGGTACTAAAAGAATTATATGATGGTATTCGAATACAGGACATTGATGAGTATAACAGTGTCATATCTACCTTTAGTGATTATGCACGAGAACATAGTGAGAACGTTATGAAGAGAACCAATTAAGTTCAAATTGAAATATATAAAAACAAATCCTTCTAGCGATCTAGAAGGATTTGTTTTGTTTTACAGTATATAAAGTTATACGTTGACCGTCCAGTGAAGTGTATCCGGGATCAATCCGGTTTGAATACCAGTAATGGTATCATAAAGCTTCTGTGAAAGTTGACCGATATCACCTTGATTAACGATCATTTGATGATTATCCCAGAATAGTTCACCTACAGGAGAAATGACTGCAGCCGTCCCAGTTCCAAAAACCTCTTCTAAAGTATTGTTCTTGGATGCTTCATACACTTCTTCTATCGAAATCTGGCGTTCCTCAACAGAAATTCCCCAATTGCATAATAGTTCCATAATAGAATCTCGTGTTACACCGGCTAAAATACTTCCGTTAAGATGTGGTGTGATGACTTTGCCATCAATTTTGAAGAATATATTCATGCTGCCAACTTCCTCGATATATTTCTTCTCTATAGCATCTAGCCAAAGCACTTGAGAGTACCCTGCCTCCTTTGCTTCGGTCTGAGCTTTGATACTAGCAGCGTAATTCCCTGCTGCTTTAGCAGTTCCCAGCCCACCACGAACTGCACGTGTGTAGGAAGTTTCTACATTGATCTTAACAGGTTCTAAACCTTCACTATAATAAGCGCCGACAGGCGACAAAATAACGATGAGTTGATAAGTGTGGGAGGCGCGTACACCTAGGCATGCTTCAGTTGCAATAATAAAAGGTCGAATATATAAAGAAGTACCTTTTCCAGAAGGAATCCATTCTTTATCTACATTAACTAATGATTGAATGGCATGGATAATGAAATCACCATCGATCTCTGGAATTTCAAGACGTCTGTTGGATTGGTTGAACCGTTCCATGTTTTTATTAGGTCTGAACAAAAGGATTTGCTCATCCTTTGCTAAGAATGCTTTCATGCCCTCGAAAACGGCTTGACCGTAGTGTAACACCATTGCCGCAGGATCTAATACTAAAGGAGCATAAGGCACAATACGAGGGTCATGCCACCCTTGTTCTAAATTGTAGTCAAGTAGAAACATATGGTCTGTAAAATGTTGTCCGAACAGTAGATTACTTTCATCTGGTTTGTCTTTACGGATTTCTCTGTGCTGAATTCTAATTTCTTCCATGGTCATAATCCTCCTGTGTCTTGAATGAAATATATTATCTTAATTATAAAGAATAAAAAATCAATTGGTCAATCCAATTATACCATTAAAATAATAGTTAATATTTAATGGATTATAGACGATGCTCATGGAATTAGTATGTATTTATTGTAACAAGATTAATTTAGAAAAAATTTGTGTCACTGGTATAATTTAATAGATAGATGGTAGATTTTGTCTGATATTGTAAGGGAAAATCCGATTCCCACATCAAATAATACCCTTATTTTTCTAGTTTTTATAATAAATTGTTTAAATATAATCGAATGATGTATATGTTTCTTTACATAGAAAGTATATAAATAGCCTTGAAAAATCAATTTGATGTAATATATTATAACATAACGCGTTGAAAAAGATCGATGATTTCGCTTACATTAGAGTATTTTATCCCTATTATAGATGAAACTTAACCTTGCGAGAATAGAATGCGCTTTCTATAATAAGAAGTGTAAAAGAAATCAATATATATAGGGAGGGTCAAAAAAGATGAAAAAGAGTATTACAATGATTTTGTCTTTGATTTTCGTTACCTCAGCAGTACTAACTGGTTGTGGAGGCAACAATAATGCTGCTACTAAGGAAAAAGTAGCCCCAGCCCCAGAAGTGAAAACAGAAGAGAAAGTTAGCGAAGAGCCGTTCGAAATGACAATTCGCCATACACAGATAGGTGCGGATAAAGAGAAACGTTTCGCTATCCTTCAAGATGTTGTGAAAACGGTTCAAGCAGATGTACCTGGTCTGACTTTCAAACTTGATGGAGTAGATTCAGACGTGAACCGTAAAGAAAAACTTCGCGGTGAGATGGCTGCTGGTAGTACTCCTGAAATTTTTGAACTTTTCGGAAGCCCAGACTCCAGAATCTATGCTAAAGAGAGCAAATTGCTTGATTTGACACCGATTCTTGCAGAACTAGGTATTCAAGACAAGTTCTCTAACCTTGATCCTTTCACGTATGAAGGTAAAGTCTATGGATTGCCAATCGGTGGTTCAGGTGAAGGTTTCTTCTACAATAAAGGTTACTATGAAAGTAAAGGCTGGAAAGCTCCAACAACATTTGCTGAGTTAGATAAACAACTTGCTGATATCAAAGCTGATGGTAAAGTTCCAATGGCTGGTGCTTCTAAAGCTGGGTGGGTACCTCTAATGCTTGCTAACCACTTGTGGTCTCGTTTTGCAGGTCCAGACGTTACTAACAAGTTCGCTACTGGCGAAGCTAAATGGACTGACGCTAACGTAGTTCAAGGTTTTGCTAAGTACAAAGAGTGGGTAGACAAAGGATATTTCAAAAAAGGCGAACTTGGCTTTGAATATGCAGAGTACACTACTCAATTCACAAGCGGTGAAGCTATCCTTATGTATGACGGAACTTGGAAATCTTCCGTATTCAAAGCTGGTCAATCCGGTGAAGGTTTGATTGGTAAAGTTGGATTCTTCAATCTTCCTGCAGTTGAAGGTGGAGCAGGAGATCAAACTGCACTTATGCGCGATGTAAACAATGGTTACGGGTTCTCCGCTGCTGTTGCAAATGATCCTCGTCAATTAGCTGCTGTTACATCATTCATTAAAAACTTCTATAATGAACAAATGCAATTGCGTGGACTTGTAGAAGACGGCGTTCTTCCTTCCATGAAGATTGATCAAGCTAAGCTTAATGAAAACATTACTGATGGTTTGATGAGCGAAATTGTTGCAGTTCTTAACGCTTCCCAATCTTCATTCCCTGCATTTGACTCACTAGTTCAAGCAGATGTTACAACAGAAATCAGTAACATCCAGATTCAAAGTTTGATCGGTGGTCAAACAACTCCTGAAAAAATGGGAGCAGCATTACAAAAAGTACAAGATGAAGCAAACGCAGCAGTGGAATAAGGAGCAGTAAATTGAATGTGCCCTGGTTCTTTGATCCAGGGTACATTTTTAAAATCTCCTGTCAAACACATCCGCTGATGTCCAACAATCGGAGGTAGTCATGAACAAAGCACTGAAAAACCCTTTGGCCTTTACCCTATTTGTTTTACCGGCACTAATTCTGTTTCTGATGTTCTTTATTTATCCCATTTTTAGTTCTATATACTATAGCTTAACCAGCTGGAACGGTGTTTCGGATACGGTTAAGTTCGCGGGTCTTACCAATTTCAAAAAAGCGCTTGGAGATGAGCGTTTCTGGATATCAGCTAAAAACAACGGGATGTTCATTTTATTCTCCGTTTTTATACAAGTTCCTATGATTGTAATATTCTCTCTATTGATTGCTAATGTTAAAAAACTGAAGGGTCTGTATAAGACTGCGGTATTTATGCCTTCGATTATGTCTACGGCAGTTATCGGAATTCTTTGGGGCTTTATCTATGAGCCAAACATTGGTCTACTGAATAAGATTATCGGACTAGTCGGTATAGAGCCAATTTACTGGTTATCTGATGAAAGATTTGCAATGATCTCCATACTGCTCACGAACGCATGGCAGTGGACTGGATTTTATATTGTAATGGTGTTGGCAGCGATTCTATCAATTCCTGGTGAATTGAATGAAGCGGCGATGATCGACGGTGCTACCGGAGTTCAGCGTGCCACCAAAATTACACTTCCACTTATAATGCCGATTATTACCGTGGTTATCATGTTGTCCATAGCAGGTGCAATGAAAGCAGCTGATATTGTCATCGTCATGACGAAAGGTGGACCAGCTGGTACTACCGAAGTTATGGCCACGTACATGATTAAATATGCAATCACCAACTTTAAATATGGGTACGGCAATGCAATAGCCGTTCTAATCTTTATGTTTACGCTGTTGGTTACGGCTCTTTATCAGCTGTTGGTTGCCAGACGTAACGAAAGGATTGAATACTGATGCTTCGTACCTTCAAAAAGTGTGTCCCACATGCAATATTGTTATCATATCTGCTCGTTATTCTCTTTCCTTTTCTGTTTGTTTTGTTCTCATCAGTTAAGAAAGATAACCTTGAAATTGCCTTGAATCCTTTTGGGATTCCAAAAGAATTTGTCTTCGATAATTATATTGAAGCTTGGGTAAATGCCAAAATCAGCACATACTTCTTCAACAGTTTGTATATAGCTGTTTTGGCATCAATAGTGACCATTTTGCTAGGTTCAATGTTTGCATTCGCAGTAACTCGTATGCGTCAAGGCAAATGGAACGGAATTCTTTTCTCCTTGGTTCTAATAGGGATGCTTATTCCTAATAACGCACTTATGCTTCCTATTTACACAATAGTGCGTAAGATGGGAATACTAAATACACACTGGGCATTGATTATTCCTTATATTGCCAATGCAATTCCATTTACGGTGATCATTTTGGCAGCCTTTATGCGTATTCTTCCAAGAGAAATTGAAGAAGCAGCAGTAATGGATGGCTTGAATGCTCCAGGTATATTTGCTAGAATTATTATACCTTTAACAGTTCCTGCAATGGTTACAGTATTTATTGTTAATTTCCTGGGGAATTGGAACGAGTTCCTACTTGCCAACTATTTCCTATCAAACGATGAACTGCGTACACTTCCGGTGGGAATGGTTCAGTTCCGTGACCAGTACCAGATGAACTATGCACAAATGTCTGCAGGTATCGTCTACAGTGTGTTACCTGTTGTAATAATTTATGCATTCCTTCAGGAAAAGATTATCGAAGGATTAACAGCTGGAAGCGTAAAAGGATAACGTTTTCTTTAGAGTTAGGAGCTTCAGCCCATGAATTTACGCTATAAATTGTTTGCAGCATTTTTGGGCCTAATAATCATCCCATTGTTTATTCTTGGGATGATTATGTTCTTTGTAACTTATAATTCAATTGAGAAGAAATACAGCCAACAGTCAGAGTATTCTCTCAAAGCAATTAGTTACAGCATTTCAAATGTATTTAATGAGATGAATAACTTGACAGACAACGGAATTGCTACCTCGGTATTTCATATGGCACTCAGTGCAGATGATCCTACTAATCAGGATCTGACGGATAGCGAGCAGCTAAGTCTAAATGCCAGTCAACGTAATTTCCGGAATCTACTTTTTAATCACCCTTCAATCAGTTACGCTTTTTTGTACAATTTCAATGGAAAAGGTGGATCTGAAATCGTATCTATTTTTAGTAAGGAGAATTTCAGTACCCTTCCCTATGATAAATTCAAAGAGAGTGATATGTATCATGAAGTTTTGAGTATGAATGGTGTGCCAAAGTGGGTGGCTCCTCACGAATATCCTGAATTGACGGGGACTGAACCTGTTTTTACACAAATCCGGCTTGTGAAAGAGTTAAGTTTCTTTCAGAATATCGGTATTCTCGTAGTGCAGATCAAAAACTGGGAGTTCGAATCGATATTTCGTAACCTGAAAGTTGGGGATAGCAGTCAAAAGGTTTCTTTTATGCTCGTGAATGATAATGGTATGATTTTGTTCGATCCGGACACAGGACGCAACGGCCAATATTTGCAATCGTTCACATCGAAAGAAATGACCTTCAAGAAAGGCTTCCAAAGTTTCAAAACTCAGTTTGAAGGTGAGAAGAGTATTGTCTCCATGTACCATCTGAAGGATTATCCATGGAGCCTTGTATCCGTAACGTCATGGGATTCATTATCTCGGGAGGTTACCATTTTTGCTAGATGGTTCGTTTTTGTTATTTTTATCTGCTTTTTGGCGGCACTAATCTTTAATCTGTTCTTTATGAACCGGATTACCGGCGAAATAGCGGTTATTGTACGATTTATGCGCCGTGTGGAGGGCGGGGATCTAGGTAGCCGAATGGAGGAAAAGGGTAACGATGAACTGACATTGCTGGCTAAGGGTTATAATGATCTTATGGATAAAATTAATAATTTGTTTAATCGAATTCATCTTGAGCAGCGGCGAAAGACTCAGGCAGAAATGCGTGTTCTTCAAGCTCAGATCAAACCGCACTTTTTGTTTAATACCCTGGAATCAATCAACGTTCTAGCTGTGCAGAATGAAGGGCGAAAGGTAAGCGAAATGGTTTATAGACTCGCCAGTATTTTGCGTATTACCATTCAGGATCGAGATGAAATCACGCTTGAGGAAGAAATCAAACATCTTCGTGACTATCTAGATATTCAAAAATTTCGTTTTGAGGATTTATTCGATTACGAGATTGATATTCCAGAGGATTTACATGTATGTGGAATTTTGAAGCTTACTCTTCAGCCACTTGTGGAGAATAGTATTCAGCATGGGTTTGAGGGTATTACTTACAAAGGTAAGCTGATTATTAGAGGCTGGGAGGAACGGGGTAATCTGATTCTAAGGATTGAAGATAACGGAATTGGTATGAGCTCGTCCCAGTTGTCCATGTTTCAGTATATGGTAAGTGAGAATGTTACCAATAGTGGAGAACATGGTCAGAATGAAGATACGCAAGCGCAAAGCCGGGTTCATCTGGAACGAAGAGGCCTAGGAGTCCGAAGTGTAGCTGATCGTATCCGTATTGAATACGGCTTCAGACATGGGATTTTTATTTGTTCAAGCCAGGATAGCGGAACAATTATTCAATGTGTCATACCTAAATACGAGCAGGGGGAAGATCACAATGCTAAAAGTATTATTGGTTGACGATGAGGCACCTATTCTCAACAACTTGAACAGAGTGCTTCCGTGGCAAGAAATGGGAATGACTGTTGCTGGCATGGCACGGAGTGGTATGGAGGCTCTTCGTATTGCGGAGGAGGAACGCCCTGACCTCGTGCTGTGTGATATTCGGATGCCTGTGATGGACGGATTGACTTTTGTCGGGAAATTACGTGAGATGGGTCTGAACAGCGAGGTGCTGTTGATCACCGGGTATCAGGAATTTGATTACGCACGTGAAGCAATACGACTCGGCGTGAAGGATTACATATGTAAACCGATTCATTACGAGGAATTGGGAAATAAGATCAGGGATATCGGAGTGCAGATTCGAAGTAAACAATTCAAGGATAAATTGTATAATACCATTCCTCTTTTTCAAGAGGTTCCGACCGAAGAGAATGAGACTATCAAGAAAACAACGGAGCAGCTTATGAATACTGCTGTTCAGTATATTACTGAACGTCTAAATTCGGATATTGGTATCGAAGAGATGGCCCAAAAGCTTGGAATTAGTTGTAGTTACTTTTGCTTGTTGTTTAAGAATCGTTTCTCCATGACTTTTGTGGAATATGTGACGCTTCAGCGAATGACTGCAGCCAAGTTCATGCTGGCTAACAGCGATAAAAGTATCTCGACTATCGGATCTGGTGTGGGTTATCAGGAACGACGCTATTTTACAAAGGTGTTCCAGAAGCAGACAGGTATGTCGCCGAAAGAATACAGAGATCATAACCGGACGGATGTTGTTCGTTGAGGTATTCGTCACTGCGGAAATAGATATAGTTAAATAATAATACTTCTCGTTCTCAATCTGAGACCGCAGAGACGATTATCCTGTGTTAATGGATAACCGTCTCTTTTTTATGGAATCCAAAGAGAGACATAGAGGGATTACTAGCAATCATAGACTTAACTAAGAGTTTTTCATATAATAAAGAGACGAATACATATGTTCGCTTTATGATGAGGGAGAGATTGATTTTGCGCATTTTAGGAATTGACCCGGGTATTGCTATTGTCGGATTTGGTATTGTAGACAAAGAGGGAAGCAAAATCATACCGGTTCAATATGGAAGTATTCAGACGGAAGCTCATACGCCAGAAGAAGATCGATTGTTACATGTGTACGAAGGTATGGTACAGTTGATAGATAAATATAAACCTGATACGGTTGCATTCGAGAAGCTATTCTTTAATCGAAATGTGACAACTGCGATGACCG
The DNA here is from genome assembly GCF_001637205.1 of Paenibacillus glacialis. GTDB lineage: Bacteria > Bacillota > Bacilli > Paenibacillales > Paenibacillaceae > Paenibacillus_AQ > Paenibacillus_AQ glacialis. The sequence continues at coordinate 521,227 of NZ_LVJH01000070.1, read as the reverse complement.
TAAGTCAAGCACGTGGTGTGATGATTCTAGCTGCAGTGCAAAAAGGACTTCCAATTGGAGAGTATACGCCGTTACAGGTGAAGCAGGCTGTTGTCGGATATGGTAAGGCAGAAAAAAAGCAGGTTCAGGAAATGGTACGTATTTACTTGCGCTTGAAAGAAGTTCCTAAACCAGATGATGTTGCGGATGCCTTAGCTGTGGCCATATGCCATGCGCATTCATATACTTTAAATTCAATGTTAAATGAGGTATTGCGGAAATGATTGATTTCTTAACAGGGCCTGTGGTTCATTTGGAAAATGATTATGTAGTATTAGATGTTCGTGGTGTGGGTTACCGTGTGTTCTGTCCCAATCCTTATGCTTTTGCAAAAGCTGAAGGTGAAGTTACTATTTATATCCATTATCATGTGCGTGAAGATGCGATATTATTGTTTGGTTTCCCTACACGTGATGAACAGAAACTATTCCGTAAGCTAATTGAGGTTTCTGGAATTGGTCCCAAAGTGGCTCTTGGAATATTAAGTGGTGGCAATCCTGATCTTGTTGTTTCGGCAATCTATCAAGAGAATATTACGTTCTTAACTAAGCTCCCGGGTATTGGAAAGAAAACAGCGCAAAGAATGATTCTTGACTTGAAGGACAAGTTGGATGGTTTCGGTGAAGGTGTGATATTAGGAGGTTTGTTCACGGTCCCGGAACCTCAAGAGGGAGATGGATCTTCTTGGTCTGAGGCAAGGGAAGGCTTGAAGGCCTTAGGTTATACAGAAACAGAGCTTGACGGTGTATGGTTGAAAATTAAAGATGATGTCTCATATGAAGACACGATAGACGTCTTGATGAAGCGGGCGCTCAAACTGCTCTATGCGGGCTAAGGAAGAGGAGCGATAGTGAATGGAAGACCGTATCATATCAGCAAACATGATGATGGAAGATCAGGCGGTGGAGCTCAGTCTTCGCCCTCGATATTTAGCAGAATATATTGGTCAGAATCAAGTGAAGGAAAATTTAAAAATTTATATTGAAGCAGCTAAAATGCGCAAAGAGGCACTTGATCATGTGCTTTTATATGGCCCACCTGGACTCGGTAAGACTACGCTTGCTAATATCATAGCTAACGAATTAGGAGTGAATTTACGGACAACGTCCGGTCCAGCCATTGAACGCCCAGGAGATTTGGCTGCATTACTGACCAATCTTCAAGAAGGGGATGTATTGTTCATTGACGAAATTCACCGTCTGCACCGAACAGTAGAGGAAGTAATGTATCCAGCGATGGAGGATTTCGCGCTCGATATCATGATTGGCAAGGGGCCAAGTGCACGCTCTGTAAGATTAGATTTACCTCCATTCACCTTAATAGGAGCTACAACACGTGCAGGATTGTTATCCGCACCACTCCGAGATCGATTTGGTGTAGTCAGCCGCCTTGAATTTTATAGTGTGGATGAGCTAAGTTACATCGTGTCAAGAGGAGCAGATATATTTGGAATTGAGATTGTGGGCGACGCAGCCGATGAGATAGCACTTAGGGCAAGGGGGACCCCTCGTATTGCCAATCGTCTATTGAAGCGAGTTAGGGACTATGCACAGGTGCGTGGAGACGGGATGATCACACAAGATATTGCAGATCAGGCTCTCCAAATGCTACAAGTTGACCCTAGAGGTCTGGATCTCATTGACTACAAGATACTTCATACTATGATTACTAGCTTTCGTGGGGGGCCAGTTGGATTGGATACGATTGCTGCAACGATCGGAGAAGAGAGCCAAACGATTGAGGATGTGTACGAACCCTATTTAATGCAGATTGGATTTCTACAACGCACTCCACGTGGGAGAATGGTCTCACCTGCTGCATATCAACACTTAGGATTGCCACAGCCCCCTCAGCAGAAGTAAATAGTCTATCTCAGAGAGGAGAAATTCAATGTATCATCATATGAAAAGTAAAGCGTTGAAGTGGTTCTGTAAAGGGATGTTAGTCGCTGCTGTTGGAACAGCTTGTTTACCTTTCCCTGATAAGGTTATGGCGGCAGGACTCACACCGGATTCCATACGAGTAGCGATGTTTCTGGATTTAGGAAATACTTATAAATCAACGACACAAGCTGTAACCCTTCAGTCTGTATCTCCTTGGAGTGCAGGATTTAATGGGAATGACGGTTATCATCCTTTGATTAATATCTCGCAATCTACACAAGCGCGTTTCAGTATCGATTCATTTCGAGTTAAAGTGTTAGAGACGAATGATTGGAAAACAGCGGCGGCAGCATCACAGAAGCTGTCTGCAACAAATGATAAACCGTTACTATTCAGTTCAACACTTGGAGGAAGCACGGTATATCAACTGTATACGGGAACTTATGCAACTGAACAAGCGGGTAGAGAGGCTGTAAACCGTGTAACACAAACCGCATCCGCTCAATTGAACGGTCAAGTGCCTTCTCTTAAGGGTAGTAAACATTGGTCTGCTGGTGTATATAATTCGCAAGCTGAAGCGCAGGCTCAACAAAGGGTCATTCAAACTGCTGGATATGATGCTATGACGGTTATCCAGAGCGTGCCTACAGGCGGAACTCAATATGCTGTATGGGTAGGAGAAGCTGCCAATGATAATGAACTGGCGGGTATTCAACAAGAGATGAGTCAACTTATACCTACCGTGACTTTATCGAATGTAGATCCTTCCATTCCAGCAATTATCTTGCGTCAGGATGTTGGAATTAATCTTACTTCACTCCAAACGTTAGATCATTATCAGATAAGTGGCGACTCTTCGAAACTATGGATTCCAGATCAATCGAATGGCATACAAGTCACCGAAAGATCCAAGCGTATCTATCGTGGTAATTGGGAAATAAGTTCATATAATGGACAGCTCGCGCTGGTAAATGAACTTCCTCTAGAACAATATTTGTACTCTGTTGTTGGAGCAGAAGTACCTTCATCATGGCCTAGTGAGGCATTGAAGACACAAGCAGTAGCCGCTCGTAGTTATGCTATATTTCAGAGAAATAAATATAAAGTAGCAGATGTAGTCGATACGACGCTAAGTCAAGTATATAATGGAACAAGTTCTGAAGCAGCCAGTGTTACCAAAGCTGTTGATGATACTAAGGGAGAAATCCTTATGAAGGATGGTAAAGTAGTTGAGGCCATCTTCTCATCCAATAGCGGTGGGGTAACCGCAGATTCTAGTGAGGTATGGAATAGTAACAATAATACCTTTACAAGTGTCACAAGTGAAGGTGATTTATCTGCACAAAAGAGTCTTAAAATGTGGTATCATGTTTTGTTGAATAATGGACTATCAGGTTATGTTCGTGAAGATAACGTGAAGGAATTGACCAGCACAACAGCCTCGGGACTTGCTCAGTTAACCGTAACATCCAAGGATACGAATGTTCGTGTAATTCCTTTAGTTCAATCCAATGTACCAGCAGTTAGTAAACTTAATCCGGGTAATACGGCGGTAATTCTCGATAAAGTCGCAGAATCTAATACCTATTCTTGGGTAAGGGGTCCTTATACATCAGCTGAATTACTTAAGGCAATGAAGGGGAAGGGTACATTAGTATTACCTTCTACCATTAAGACACTGGACGTTACGAGACGAGGACCATCGGGACGGGTTGTGGAACTTCAGGTAAATGGACAAATCTTGGATGTGAAGTATCCAGATATGTTCCGATCTGCATTAAATGGATTGCCAAGTACATTGTTTGATATTGCATCAACTGGAAGTTATACTGTATTAGGTTCAGATGGTACAACGGTAAGAGCATCAACATCTTCTAATACTTCTGTAATCTCAGCTTTGGGGACAAGTAGTCTTAATGGCACCGGAATGGTCATCATGAATAGTGAATCCAAGGCAACGGTATTAGATGCTAGTGATAAGTTTATTTTTATCGGGCAAGGAAACGGTCATGGTCTAGGTCTTTCTCAATGGGGAGCCAAAGGTATGGCAGATGCAGGGAATAGTTATCAGGATATTTTGAAACACTATTATCAAAATGTCACTATCGCTAAGGAATGACGACACATGGATGTAGAGTTATATAATTTTGATCTACCAGAGGAATTGATTGCCCAGACACCGCTTCTAGAACGAAGCTCATCTCGATTGCTAACGTTGAATAAAGAAGATGGCAAGACGGAACATCATACTTTTAAAGATATTACGCAATACCTTAAGTCAGGTGACACACTTGTATTGAATGATACTCGGGTTATCCCTGCAAGACTGTTTGGTGTGAAAGAGGATACGGGTGCTAAAGCAGAGGTTCTGCTACTTAAGAATCTGGGTGAAGATCGCTGGGAAGCGTTAGTGAAGCCAGGGAAAAAGCTGAAACAAGGAAATATTATTGTATTTAGTGATGAACTTAAAGCGGTAATTGAGTCTGAAAGTGATATGGGAGGTAGAGTACTCAAGTTTACTTATAACGGAGTATTTCAAGAAATCCTTGATCGACTTGGACAAATGCCTCTTCCGCCATATATTAAGGACAAGCTGGATGATCGCGAGCGTTATCAGACGGTGTATGCTCGGCATGAAGGTTCGGCAGCGGCACCTACAGCAGGGCTTCACTTTACAGAAGAATTACTCGATGCAATACGTGCCAAAGGGGTTTCGGTAGCCTTTATTACATTGCATGTGGGGTTAGGGACCTTTCGACCGATGTCGGTGGATCGTGTAGAGGACCACGTGATGCATGAAGAATATTATTCCTTGTCTAAAGAAACGGCAGATCTTCTGAATGATACTCGTCGAAATGGGGGCAGAATTATTGCTGTGGGTACTACAACATGTCGAACGCTAGAGACGGTTGGACGGCAATGCGCTGGCGGGTCTTTGAAGGAAAGTAACGGTTGGACAAGTATTTTTATGTTCCCAGGGTATGAGTTTACGGTAGTTGATGCTTTAATTACCAATTTTCATCTTCCCAAGTCTACATTGGTTATGCTAGTTAGTGCGTTAGCAGGTCGAGAACACATTCTCGAAGCTTACAAGCAAGCTGTGAAGGAGAAATACCGGTTCTTCAGCTTTGGTGATGCCATGTTTATTTATTAAAATATAGGAATGATAATATTAAGTTTCTACTTGAGACCAGAAGAAATGTTATATACGGAAAGGAATACAAATACACTATGGTAGCAGCAATTACTTACGAACATATTAAAACGTGTAAACAATCAGGAGCTCGCTTAGGTCGTGTTCATACGCCTCATGGCATTATTGAGACACCTACATTTATGCCTGTTGGGACACTGGCTACGGTAAAAACGATGAGCCCTGAAGAACTAAAGAAAATGGATGCGCAGATTATTCTCAGCAACACCTATCATTTATTTCTACGTCCAGGTCATGAGATCATTCGCGAAGCGGGTGGACTTCACAAATTCATGAATTGGGATCGCCCTATCCTGACTGACAGTGGTGGATTTCAGGTGTTCAGTCTTAGTGAAATGCGTAAAATTACGGAAGAAGGCGTTCATTTCCGTTCTCATCTGAATGGTGATAAATTGTTCCTGTCACCTGAAGTTGCAATGGAAATTCAGAATGCACTTGGATCAGATATTATGATGGCTTTCGACGAATGTCCTCCGTATCCTGCAGAATATGACTATCTGAAGAAATCGCTTGAACGGACATCTCGCTGGGCTGAACGTTGTCTAGAAAGTCATGCACGTTCGAAAGATCAAGGTCTATTCGCTATCGTACAAGGCGGGATGTATGAAGATTTACGTAAGCAGAGTGCTCGCGATTTGACTTCCATGGATTTCCCGGGGTATGCTATTGGAGGACTCAGCGTAGGTGAATCTAAGAAATTAATGTATGATGTATTGGATTATACAGTTCCACTACTTCCAAGCAATAAGCCTCGTTATTTGATGGGTGTAGGATCTCCTGATGCTCTAATCGAAGGATCTATTCGTGGAGTGGATATGTTTGACTGCGTTCTTCCAACACGTATTGCTCGTAATGGGACAACAATGACAAGCGAAGGAAGAGTTGTGATCCGTAACGCTAAGTATGCTCGTGATTACGGTCCATTAGATCCAGCGTGTGATTGTTACACGTGTAAGAATTATTCGAGAGCTTACTTGCGACATTTAATTAAGGCAGATGAAACCTTTGGTTTGAGACTGACTACATACCATAACCTGCACTTCTTGCTAGAATTAATGCGCAAGGTCCGTCAGAGTATTATGGACGACAGACTACTTGATTTTCGTGATGAGTTTTTTGAACAGTACGGGCTCTATGAGAATCTTAAAGGTTTCTAGAACGATAATTTAGTTAAGGGGGAAATAAGATGTTTGAGAGTTTTGATTTTGCAGCAGCTTCAGGTACTGGAGGAGCGGGTTCACTGGTTCAGTTACTTTGGCCGTTTGTTCTGATGTTTGCGATCTTTTATTTTTTGTTAATCCGTCCGCAACAAAAGAAACAAAAAGCACGTGCCACAATGCTAAAGGCTCTTAGCAAGGGAGATAAGGTAGTAACCATCGGTGGTCTTCACGGTACGATTGTAGAAATCACAGATGACATCATTGTACTTCTTGTTAATGATGCAACAAAACTTACGTTTGACCGTAGCGCAATTAGTCAAGGTGTACGCTCAGATTCAGACAGTAAATAATCCTTGATCCTAAACTTTCGTTAAACATAAGAAGAGGTTGTCCATGTTGTCGATTTGACAACATGGACAACCTCTCTTCTTTTATAAGTCTACTGTTTCTAGTTTAGTAGGATAGATCCACAGCTTTAGAACGTTTCTTGTGAAGGCCCTGTTCTTTATTAAGGGTCAATCTAGCCCAATAAATACCTAAAGTAGAAGCTGTAATGCCCAGTAATGATCCTGCTATCATATCAGTTACCCAATGAATTCCAAGATAGAATATACTGAATACTACAATAGTTGCACTGATTGTTGTTATTAATCTCCAATGAAGATTACCAGAACGTACTGCTAACAGCATAATTGTCACAGAGATAGAAGTATGAAGACTTGGGAAGCAATTGTCTAGACCAGAAAGGGGTCTGTATAATTTCTCGAATAAAGGAAATACATCTAACATATGAAAAGTGACTCCTGATAGTGGATAAGACCAGACCTCATTAACTGGAAAAAAGAGGTAAAAAGGGATAGCTACTACATAATTAATAACTATAGCGAAGCATGTTGCATACACGAATAGCTTATTTTTATTCAAAAGGTAAACGCCGATAGAGGCAATCAACAAAGATTGAAAAACAATAACATAGAAAAACACACATATTTCCGTAATTATTGGATTATAGAAGAATTCTTGTAGATTCTTCACGAAGTGACCTTCTATACCGAAGATCCAAGGCGTAAAATCAGCCTGAAATTTCATACTTTTTTCAATCGTGAGTTCATATTTATTAATAAATAGAATACCTGCTACTGTTATAAATAAAATTAAGAATCTTCGTGAAGAGATAAGTGTGGATGCAAACTCTTTGATTACGTGAAAGGGATTACGTAGAGACCCTAACCAGATTAGTATAATAACTGTTGCTGTTGAAGCTAAAGTAATTGTTCCCATGGATTGGTAAAGCACCGAAACAGCCTCCTCTTTATAAAATGACTTTATCTAGTGTACCACATATATAAGGAAGAGACTATTGTTGCGAATTACATATTTTGTCTTAAGTTCACACCAAACATGCCTCCAATGGCACCAAGTACAAATGCTATTCCTATCAGGAAAATATGCTCTAAAGTGATCGAATTATCTAAGGCGAGAAACCCAATAATTACAATAAATACACCATAAAATATTCCAGTTATCCCCCCGTTGTACCATCCTTTTCGGCCTGATCGCTTACCTGACACGATACCTCCTACTACTGCGGAGAAGATATGAATCACATAAGTATACACACCAAGATCATGTTCTTGCAGACCACTTAACCATAAGAACAAAGATAGAATAAATGACCCTAGCATCATCCAGAAAAAAGCATAACAAAGTCCAGCAAGGATTGGGTTGGTAATTCTGAAAGAGATAAATTGACGAATAAATTGCATATAAGAAACCTCCTTTATAGTCCACATGTTACTGTCATTGTATGATAGGGCTTGCCCCAGTAGTACAACAATGAAGCATAGGGTTATTGCTTATATGGATTGCCATTAATTAATAATGAAGAGTATTGCATGACCTTAATAAGATAAGGTGACAATAGCAATACAAACATGTCCAATTGTGACAAGGTTAAGGGAGTAGATATAAGTGACAACCGATATGACAACTCACATTTTTAGAACATTACTGATGTATTTCTTTATCTATTTCACCATTCGTATTATGGGTAAAAGAGAAATTGGAAAACTGTCCCTATTTGATTTTGTAATCTCGATTATGATTGCTGAACTTGCCGTGTTTGTTGTAGAAGATATGAAAGAACCCCTGTTGGACGGGATACTTCCTATGGTAACGCTTGTCATTTTACAGATTGTCATTGCAAAAATCAGTTTGAAGAATCGGAAACTACGATTGTTATTTGATGGAAAACCAACCGTTCTCATTTCAAATGGGAAACTCCATCGAGATGCCATGAAGAAGCAACGTTATAATCTTGATGATCTTATGCTTCAAATCCGTCAGAAAGATATTGATAATATTGCAGATGTAGAATTTGCGATTCTAGAGACAACGGGTCAACTTACGGTACTTTCCAAAGATTCAAAGCCTGATGAGGAATCGTCAGATGAAGCTTCTCCGAATGGAAGGAAAGGCAGAGGGAGGAGCAGGAGAAGAATATTGGTACCAGCAGGTAAACTAACTGAACAGGGCTTACCCGTGCCTTTAATTATGGATGGTAGAGTCCAAGATGAAAATCTACATTTGATCAAAAAGACACGATTCTGGTTGAAGAATCTGATTCTAACGAAAGGGGCAAGTGATTTCAAAGATGTTTTTCTATGCAGTATTGATCATAAAAATCGTATATACATTGATTTAAAGGAAAAAATAGGTGGCGAACCGGTTAAGTGAATTTCTGTTTGGAGCGAAACCAATCGCCGATTAAAGGTGTTTTCTCTAAATCCCGTAAGGATACGAGCTTGATACTAAATATAATGATGATATAAATTATGATACCGACAATGCTTGCTGCGATGAATTGTAACCATGTTAGTTGATGAAAAGGAAGATAGGTATATGCAAATTGTGTACCTCCTGCCATTACGATCATAGCTACACCCATCTTAAGGAAGTCGAGAATCTTGTATTTGAAAGATAGCATTCTAGCTACGCTGAAACCATGTAACAACGTGACGATGATACTGTTAGCAATAATGGCAATTACAGCACCCAGTATTCCGTATTGAGGCTGAGAGGCTAAGTACCAAATCAGAAATAACTTAATAGCAGATCCAATTAATGTATTGCGAAGAGCCTTGCCAGGATGGTCTAATGCTTGAAGTGCGGCCATTAAAGGAGCTTGAACATAAATAAATAAGGCAAAAGGCGCCATGAGCTTTAACATACTTGATATATTGTGGTCGTTATATAGAAGCAAACATAGTGGAACTGAAAGAACAAACATAAGAACAGAGAAGGGAGCACCTGTTACAAGTGCTAACCTTAAGGTTTGGTTGAGTCTTTTGTGAATCGTAACCATATCCTTACGAGTTGCTGCTTCTGATAAGGAAGGAACGAGCGAGACTGCTAATGCAGCGGTTAGTGCCCCTGGTAGCAACAATAATGGGATGACCATACCTTGTAATGCTCCATACTGAGCAGTCACAACGGAGGTGGCGAAACCGGCTAAGGCAAGACTTTGTGCTGTAATAATAGATTCGAACAAATAGGAGAACGATCCAACAAGCTTACCTGCAGTGACAGGGATCGTAATCTTCAGCAATCGACGAAGTACCTTTTTTTGAGGAATGATAGCGGGTTCAACTTCTAAGATGTTATCTATATCAGGATATTCTCCCTTTTTATTCTCTGCATGATATTGCCATAATAAAATAAGTAGACCGATAAATTCACCAGCCATAACACCTAACATGGCTCCAGCTGCTCCAAATTCAATTCCTTTGGGTAGTAGAAGAAATGAGAACCAAAGTACACAGACAATTCTAGCCACCGTCTCTACAATGGAAGATACGGCTGATGGAATCATATTCTGTTTCCCTTGGAAATATCCTCGATAGACAGAGGATGCTGCAACAATGACTAGCATTGGACTCATACTCACAAACGTATGATAGACTCTGGGGTCTGTCAGAATATTATGAGTTATCCAAGGAGCAAACAAGATAGACAACAACATAAAGATAATACCAAGTCCAAGTGTTAATCCGAGACTAATTCGTAGGACTGTTTGTGAAGCTTTTGGGTTATTGGCTGCCTCAGCCTCTGATACAATCTTGGATACAGCAAGGGGAATACCTCCCGTGATGATCGTCATTAATACAATAAAAAAGGGGTATCCTAGTTGGTAAATTCCAACACCTTCTGCTCCAATAACACGGGGCAAAACAATGCGAGGGATAAACCCTAATATCCGATTAATTATACCTGCTGTCACTAATATTAAGGTTCCCTGTATAAACGTTTGTTTCTTACGCTTATTCAACTCTTCACTCCCTCTTCCCGAGTCAAGCTTAGCCGGTTGTCCAGCATGACCATTACTATATGGATATGCTCAACCTGTCCCTTCTCATGCTTAGCTTTGCAATTCCTTTCATAGAAAAAGGAAAATAGGGTTTATGGGTCGAATTACATTTGTTAAGAGATATAGACATCGTAGAGAGGAGGGGTACGCGTGGGAGTAGAAGATATAAGGAGTATCGAGTTCGATGAGGATATTCAAATGATGTGTAAGAGCAAGGCTGAAGAATTTAGACTTATCGGATATGAGCACGTGACTGGTAAAGATATATGGAATTGTGTTAGTTCAAAATATGAGAAGGAAGGCTTTCCTCCAATCTATAAGTTAGTCAATGATATTTTATCCCTGAAAGTAACGGGGTTTATGAATTTTATGACGATGTCAGCCTATAAAGGATCTACTTTTGAATAAGAAGTGATCCTTTTTGTCTTGGAAAAGATAGGAGAATGATAGTGTCGAATTATGCGGCGACACGAATTTTACAATATTGATAAATTGACTGCATTTTATCGCATGGCTATAATAGGAATATTGAGAACGAAAGGGGAACTAGGAACGGCATGAAAAGAATAATTAGTTTTTTCGTTACAGTGATCGTGTTAACTGGCGTAATGGCAGTTTCAACTCCAGGATTACTGGATAAAGTCCGATTGGGTCTTGACCTTAAGGGAGGATTTGAGATTCTCTATGAGGCTAAACCATTAGAAGAAGGACAAACTGTTACTAAAGAATCTTTGAACCGTACAGCCCAGAGCTTAGAGAAGCGGGCTAACGTGCTAGGAACAAGCGAACCAGAGGTGACTACAGAAGGATCTAACCGAATTCGTCTGAAGATCGCTGGAGTAACCAATGAGGCTGAAGTTAGAAAGAAAATGAAAGAACCTGCGAATCTGACATTTCGTAGTTCGCCGGGTGGAGGCACAGAAGCTGCTGATTTCACTAAAATAGAGCTCTTAGGAAGCGATTTTAAAGAGAATGGTGCAGAAGTGGGTTATGACTCTCTAAACCAACCTGAGATTAGTATCCAAGTGAAGGACAAAGCTAAATTTACAGAAATTACAAAACGTCTTATCGGTAAAGAATTAGGTATTTTCTTAGATGAAACTATGCTGTCTGCTCCTGTTGTAAGAGCCGAATTAACCGATGGGAAAGCTTCCATTAGCGGTAGCTACACCAATGATGAAGCTAAGAATCTTCGGGATACAATTAACTTAGGAGCGTTACCGCTCAGCCTAACAGAGAAGTATTCCCAAAGTGTAGGGGCAACGCTTGGTAAACAATCATTGGATCAAACGATAGTTGCGGGTCTAATCGCATCTGCCTTTATTCTTCTTTTCATGATCGGAATATATCGTTTACCAGGATTATTAGCGAGTTTTGCTTTGATTTTGCACACATGGTTACTAATTTTAGTATTCGTGCTGGCTGATTTCACGTTAACCTTGCCTGGTATAGCAGCATTTATACTCGGGATAGGGATGGCTGTAGATGCTAATATCATAACCAATGAACGAATTAGAGAAGAAATGCGAAATGGGAGAAGTGTTTTGTCTTCCATTAAATTAGGGAATAAATCTTCATTCCGTACGATAATCGATTCTAATGTCACGACTATTATTGTTGCTGGTTTTATGTTTGCTTTCGGAACAGGTGCTGTAAAAGGATTCGCATTAGTACTCATTGTTGAAATCGTATTGAGTATTGCAACGAACGTTTACTTCTCCCACTGGTTGCTTGGCCTCTTGGTTAAGTCAGGCCTACTTAAAAAGCCGAAGCAATTTGGTGTGAAGGAGAGTGAAATCCGTGAACTTTAAGAAAGAAATTGATTTTGTTCATATTAGCAAGTATTTCTATACAGTTTCGATTATTTTAACCATAGTAGGGATTATCTGTCTTTCTGTCTTTGGTTTGAATTTTGGAGTAGATTTTCGCGCAGGTTCCAATGTAGATATAACTCTCTCTAAGTCGCTAACACAGAATGAAGTTCAACCGATTCTCAAGAAAATTGGGATCGATGAAGGTACAAGTATTACCCCAGGTGAAAAACGGATGAATATTCGCTTCACCGAAGTCCTAAACGAAGAGCATGATCATCAACTAAGAGCTGAGATTCAAAAGTTGGATAGCACAGCATCTTTTGAGGTCAATACAGTAGATACTGAGATGGCTAAGGAACTTGGGAAAAATGCCATTTATGCAGTATTACTCTCTTGTATTGGTATTATAATTTATGTAAGCATTCGCTTTGAATGGCGCTTTGCGTTAGCAGCGATATTGTCGCTCATTCATGATGCTTTCTTGGTTGTCACTGTGTTCTCCGTATTCCGTTTGGAAGTGGATTTGATCTTCATCACCGCCGTCTTGACAATCATTGGTTATTCGATTAATGATACGATTGTTATATTCGACCGGATACGTGAGAATTTACGTTTCGCTAAGCTCAAGACGAACGAGGATCTTGTTGTCTTGGTGAATAAGAGTGTGAATCAAATGCTTAAACGTTCCATTTATACGGCACTCACTGTCTTTATTGCAGCACTCTTCCTGTACCTATTTGGAGGAGAATCCATTAAAATGTTCTCTTTTGCTATGGTTATTGGACTTGTATTTGGAGCATATTCAACGATCTTTATTGCAAGCCCATTCTGGTTCTTCCTTAAAAGTAAAGAAAAGAATAAGAAAATTGGCAAAACATCATAAGCCTAAGGGAATTGGAATAAAACAAAGAAAGCCGCGGTCTATGATGACGCGGCTTTCATAATGATTAGATATGTTATGGTACATCATTAGACTCCATTGATATTGTGAGATGGGATGACTATTTTATGGAGACTAGAGATATAGGAATTGAAGTTGCTAGAGGGGGGCTCATGTGACTACACAACGTTCAGCATTAGTGGAAACCGTAACTTGGACGGGAATTATTTGTGAATTCGGACTTGCTTTCTTTAAAGGAATTGTTGGGTATTTCTCGGGTAGTAAAGCTTTACTAGGGGATGCTTTGTATTCAGCGACGGAAGCTTCTACTTCACTAGCAGATAAAATGCCTTGGAAGTGGCAGGCCGCTGTAAGAGGTAATCGGAAAACCGCAAAAGCAACACCTATGATAACTATTCTTTTTTCTGTCTTAGTTCTTATGGGAGGATTACAAATTGCTACGAATGCGATTATGAATCTTTCGAAGGATGATTTGAAATCACCGGGACTATTCTCAGTGATTGCCATCTTTGTCTCTCTTGCTGTAAGAGAAGCTATCTTTCAATTTCAATACCGTGTATCGAAAAAAAGAAATGAAGGTAAGCATACGGTATATGCTGCAAACCACCGTCTAGGATTATATTCATCTTTTATCGTATTGCTAGGTGTAATTCTTTCGTTTGCAGGAGATATGTTTGGATGGCCTGGATTACTATACATGGACTCTATTGCAGGGTTAATTGTATCGGTTCTTGTTCTTAGAAAAGGGTATCTTCTTATCGTGAATTCTGTCTATGGAAGGATTGCTCATCAGGAAATAGAAGAAGAAAATTCTGCTAATTTTATTGATACGGTCCAACGTGTCCACGGCATAATAACAGTAGATGATCTGAAGTCACAAGAGCACGGACATTATATTGTTATTTATGTAAAAGTTAGTGTTAATCCACGTATTACGGTTTTGGAAGCGCAAGATATTGCTGATCGAGCTAAAAAACTTTTGATGAATCGTTTTCTACATGTGAGTGACGTAAATATTCAAGTTGTTCCATATGATCCTGGGTATCCTTATAAGTCTAACCATGAATTAACAAGTCGGGATACACCGACATTTCTCCAATAAACACAATGTTGAATGAAATTTGAACAAGGTTGGGAAAGAAAGGTGAATACACGTGCTCCATTCGAAGTATAAGTGGCAGCCACAGGCATACGATGCTAATGCAAGTCAACAATTTGCTGAAGTATTGTCTATTTCCCCGCTGCTCGCTTCCCTGCTTATCACAAGGGGGATTTGCACCGTTGAAGAGGCTAACATGTTTATAAAAGGTAACATGGATGATTTGCATGATCCTTTCCTGTTACACGGAATGAAAGAAGCGGTTCCAAGAATTCTCCATGCTATTGATAGTGAAGAACATATTTTAGTATATGGGGATTATGATGCCGACGGAGTTTCTAGTACATCTTTGATGATTCATCTCATGCGCCACATGGGTGCCTCATTCGATATCTATATACCACATCGTTCCAATGAGGGGTATGGGCTTCATAATCATGCTATGGATTGGGCTCATCAACAAGGAGTCTCTCTCATGATAACGGTTGATACGGGGATTAGTGCAGTGGAGCAGGTAGCTTACGCGAACTCCCTTGGGATAGATGTTATTATTACGGATCACCATGAGCCTCCTGAGGTTTTGCCTAATGCTTACGCGCTCATTAATCCTAAGCTATCCGTTTGTTCGTATCCGTATAAAGGCTTAGCTGGTGTTGGGGTGGCATACAAGCTGTGTCAGGCCTTATTAGGCAACCCGCCTATGGAATGGACGGAACTCGTTGCCATTGGAACGATAGCTGATTTAATGCCCCTGACGGGCGAGAATCGTATCTTAGTTCGGACAGGGCTTGCCTCGATGCGCAAATCTACTTTTCAAGGGATTCAAGCATTACTTGAGGTAAGTGGAATTGTTAAGGAGACAGTAACTTCCACCAACATTGCATTTGGTATGGCTCCTAGAATTAATGCAAGTGGAAGATTAGATCATGCAGGTAGAGCTGTGTCTTTATTGACTACTGAAGATTCTACCGAAGCTCTGGGTCTTGCCCATGAGTTAGATAGCTTGAATAAACAGAGGCAAAAGGTTGTCGAAGATATTCTGCAAGAAGCGCTTGCACAGTTGGCGTTGAAGATACAGAATGCTGGTCTACCTTCTGTGATTGTGTTAGCAGGAAAAGGCTGGAATGTCGGTGTTGTTGGTATTGTAGCATCCAAAATATTAGAACGTTACTATCGTCCAGTCCTCATATTAGGTATTGATGAAGAGACGGGAATATGCAAAGGTTCTGCTCGTTCAATCCCTGGACTTGATATGTATGCAGCTCTAACTTCTTGCAAACATTTAATGGATCACTATGGTGGTCATCCGGCAGCTGCAGGAATGAGTTTGCATATAGAACAGCTAAGTGAATTTGAATGTGCTCTAAATCAATATGCGAAGTCTATTCTAATACCAGAGGATCTCATTCCTGTAGTAGTGGCAGATGGGGAATGGAAGGTATCAGACTTACCTATTTCTGTTATTGAAGAAATAGAGTTATTACAACCTTTCGGGATGGATAATCCAATACCGCGCTTCATCATTAGGGATATAGAGCTTCGGGAAAGTCGCACAATGGGTCGTGATCATAATCATCTTCGACTTACTATGCAACAAGAAAATAGTAGGTTGGAAGCTGTCGCCTTTGGACAAGGTGACTTAGCAGAGCTATTGACGACGGGAATCCCATTGGACGTTATTGGAGAATTGTCAATTAATGAGTGGAATGGTTCTCGTAAACTGCAATTGATGCTTCATGATTTAGCGGTTTCTGAACCCCAAGTGTATGATTTACGTGGCGTCAAAGAACCCGATGTGGAGATGAATCGTTTCCTACAACTCATGGGTCCTCGCTTACGTGGTCAATCTACGCAAATTGGCGTACTATCCGAAGAAAATACACTGCGGGATGTTAGAAATCATTTGAAAGAACTATCCCTTTGGGTATATGATAAGAACGGCGGAATGACAAGCGCTAATACAGTTGCAGAACAAGATGGGAAGGAAGATATTACGACTTTGTTTGTTTTGGACGCACCACAGTCTCCACGTCAGTTAGATGAGATGATGACAGCATATAAGTCATTACGTAATATTGTCTTACTACATGCCATGGATGTTCGAGAGAAACTTCAAGTTCCTGATCGAGAACTGTTTAAAAAGTTGTATATTTTGTTGTCTCGCATTGGTTCTAAACCTGTATCTGAGAGGGACGTATTATCCCAAATTAGCCGTCAATCATCAACTTCTGTAAGGATGCTTTCCAAGATGATGGATGTATTTGAAGAGTTGTCCTTTATTGAACGAAGTAATGGTTCTATAACGCTTGTGCCTAAACCTCCCAAGAAGGACCTGGATGATTCACTGCACTTTCGTGAGCTAGGAAACCTTGCGGAGATGGAGCAAAATTTATTCTATACTAACACAATGCAATTGACAAATTGGATGATAACCCTGTTGAAAGGTGCTTCATAATATCAAATGGTACGCTCAAAACATTGGGTTATGCTTCCGATGTATGTTTTACGAAGTATATTCAAGAAGTAACGCTTAAAACATTTTAGGAGGAAATTAACTTGAATTTAAAAGATTATATTCGTGTCATTCCTGACTTTCCAGAGCAGGGAATTAGCTTTAAAGATATAACAACGTTGCTTAAAGATGGTGCTATGTATAAGAAAGCCATTGATGAACTGAAGGAGCTTGTTAAGCATCTTGAAATAGATCTTATTGCCGGTCCAGAGGCTCGTGGGTTCGTTGTGGGAGCACCTCTTGCTTATGCACTCGGCGTTGGATTTATTCCGATCCGTAAAAGTGGCAAGCTTCCTTATGAGACCATCGAATTGGGATATAATTTGGAATATGGAAAAGACAGTCTAGCAATGCACACGGATGCGATTGAAAAAGGTCAAAAAGTACTAATTGCAGATGATCTGCTTGCTACGGGTGGAACGATCTCAACTTCAGTAAACTTAGTTCGTCAACTAGGTGGAGATGTTGTGGGTGCTGCTTTCCTAATTGAGCTAGATCAATTAAAAGGACGCGACAAATTAACGGATGTAGAAGTGTTCTCACTTCTATCCTATGAAGACTAAGAGATAAATTTCTCGGGAAATAGTCGGATAAATGACTCTAAAAAAAACCTCTTTCCTTTATAAAAAAGGAAGAGGTTTTTTTGGGGATAACAGCGATATACTATTTCTCGTTAGATAACCCAAGCACTTCTATCAACTTGATAAATAAGCTAAGCGCAATTCCTACAATGGTTGCTAATGCCATGCCTTTAAGTTCAACGCCGCCAATATGAAGAGTGGCTCCACTTAGACCAATAACCAACACAAGAGTAGCTAAAATCATATTAGATGCTTTAGAGAAATCAACTTTCTGCTCAACAAATATACGAAGACCTGAGGCTGCTATAACGCCGAACAAGAGAAGAGACACGCCCCCCATTACAGCAGGAGGTATTTCTGAAATCACAGAGGAGAAGGTTCCAGAGAAAGATAGGAGGATGGCAATAATAGCAGCTCCACCAATGACAAAGACGGAGTAAACCTTAGTGAGTGCCATAACCCCTATATTCTCGCCGTAGGTTGTATTAGGCGTTGAACCAACAAAGCCAGAGAAAATGGTTGAAATTCCATTCCCGAGTAGTGAGCGATGAAGACCTGGTTCTTTATTGAGATCTTTACCGACAATATTACTTGTCACAAGTAGATGACCTATATGTTCGACAATAACCACTAGAGAAACTGGAATTATCGTAAAGATGACAGATAAGTTCCAGCTAGGTGTTGTGATGTGTGGTGTGGAGAAAAAATTAGCGCTAGCTATCGCAGATGTGTTAACTTCACCCATGAAGTATGCCAAGCCATACCCTGTTACAATACCAATCAAGATATGTATAATTTTTGGGAACCCACGGAACATGAGGGCACCGATGATAGTAACACCCAAAGTTGTCATGGATATAATGATGGTAGGCATGTTGGGAGTCCAACTGGCAGTTGCTACATTCTCTGGCGCAATAAGGCCAGCCATCCGTGCGGCTACCGGTACGAGTTCGAGTCCAATCGTCGCCACAATAGCCCCCATCACAGCTGGAGGGAACACGACATCAATCCAGGACGTACCTACAAATTTTACAATTAATGCTACGATACAAAAAATAACCCCCGTAACAATAAACGCACCCAATGCTAACGAATAACCTTGATCGGGATGTTTATCTAGTACCATGACAACGGGAGAAATAAAAGCAAAGCTGGAGCCCAAGTATGCGGGGATCTTCCCTTTACAAATCAGAATATAAAATAAAGTGCCGATACCATTCATTAAAAGAATCATCCCAGGATCGACATGGAACAGATTTGGTACTAACACGGTGCTACCGAACATTGCGAATAAGTGTTGAAGGCTAAGTAGAAAGCCTGGACCTAGAGGTAATCGTTCATTAACTTGAATTTCTCGTTGCAAAGATTTTCACTCCTAATTGATTTTGTATTTTAACTTTTAAAAATGATCTTATATAGATTAATTAGATTTGGTGAATATTACAATAACATTTTCGAAATAATCACTTATATGTGTACTTTTATGTTGAAAATAGTACATCAATGTCATCCTTTGCATTCGATTGGCTGAAGTGTTGACGTATTACGTCACAAGCGTCATAATTAATAAAAAATCACACGGAGGGAACCTGCAAAGATTATTGGAAATGCGGGTTCCATTTTATATAGAAGGGAACCGGAATAAAATAGATGGGCATAGAGCGATTACTTGAAAAGGCTGAAGCCTATATAAAAGAAAATGATCTTATCCGCATCCAAGAAGCATATGACTTTGCGGAACAGGCTCATCACGGCCAGTTGCGTAAATCAGGCGAACCTTATATTCTGCATCCGCTAGCGGTTGCAGATATTGTCGTGAGCATGCAGATGGACTCCTTGTCTGTTATAGCGGCTCTCTTACATGATGTCGTTGAAGATACAACAGTCTCGTTAGCTGATATTCGTAACCAATTCGGAGATACCTGTGCGATGCTTGTAGATGGACTTACTAAGCTTGAGCGTATTAAGTTCCGTTCCAAAGAAGAACAGCAGAATGAGAACTATAGGAAAATGTTTATTGCTATGGCACAGGATATCCGTGTTATCGTGATTAAATTAGCGGATCGCCTTCATAATATGCGAACATTGAAGTTCCAATCCGAAGAGAGTCAACGTCGGATCGCATATGAGACGTTGGAGATCTTTTGTCCTATTGCAGATCGTTTAGGTATTTCTGCGATCAAAGGTGAAATGGAAGACCTTTCTCTAAGATACTTAAATCCACAACAGTATTATCGTATAGCGAATCTGATTCACAAAAAGCGTGCTGAACGCGAGGAATTTGTTGATCGTGTTATTTTGAGAATTAAAGAAAAATTGGACGAAATGGGTATTGAGGGGGACCTTTCTGGTCGACCTAAACATATTTATAGCGTGTTCAACAAAATGACGACTAAAAACAAACAATTCAATGAAATATATGATTTGCTTGCTATCCGTATCATTGTAGACAATATCAAAGACTGTTATGCGACATTAGGAATTATCCATACCTTATGGAAACCGATGCCGGGGCGCTTTAAAGATTATATAGCTATGCCAAAAGCGAATATGTATCAATCCCTTCATACTACTGTGGTTGGTCCTAATGGAGAACCTACAGAAGTACAAATTCGTACATTGGAAATGCATCGTACTGCGGAATTTGGTATTGCTGCGCATTGGGCCTATAAGGAAGGTACTTCCGCTGTAGGTACTTTTGAGAATAAAATGACATTTTTCAGAGAGATTCTCGAACTACAACATGAGGCAAAGGATGCGTCAGAATTCGTGGAATCACTGAAGATGGACTTTTTCTCTGATCTTGTCTTTGTATTTACACCTAAAGGAGAAGTGGTTGAACTCCCTTCAGGATCCGTACCGTTAGATTATGCATACAGAATCCATACCGAAGTTGGGAATCGTACGATTGGTTCTAAAGTCAATGGTCGTATCGTGCCGTTGGATCATAAGCTCAAGACGGGCGATATTGTCGAAATCATGACTTCTAAGCATTCTTACGGTCCAAGTCAGGATTGGCTTAAGATTGCCCAGTCTTCTCATGCTAAAAGTAAAATTAAACAATGGTTCAAGAAGGAACGCCGAGAAGAGAATGTTGAAAAAGGACATGATTCTATTGAGCGGGAACTGAAGCGGCTTGGTTTGGAACCTTCGGAATGGATGACTGAAGATAAGTTAATGGAAGTAGCTAAGAAGTTTGCTTTCAATGACCCAGAAGACATGCTCTCGGCTGTAGGTTTCAGTGGTATTACCGCATCTCAGATTTGTACACGTCTGACGGAGAAGTTGCGTAAAGAGCAAGAAGAAGCGAATCAGATCGAATTGACCTTGGAAATCAAGGAAATCAAGGCGCCTACTGTTGAAAAGAAAAATCGCCCTACGAATGGTGTTCGTGTTAAAGGGATAGATAACTTATTGATACGATTTGCGCGTTGCTGTAATCCAGTACCTGGTGATGAAATTATTGGTTATGTTACGCGCGGAAGAGGCGTGTCTATACATCGTACAGATTGTCCGAATATTCCATCAGAAGGTGATGGAGAGGAAGCAGCACGTGTTATTGAAGTGGAGTGGGAAGGGCAGCTTGAAGCTAATTATAGTGTAGACATCGAGATTACGGGTCATGATCGTAACGGACTCTTAAATGAGGTGCTACAGGCTGTGTCTGAGATGAAGACGAATATTTCTGCGGTCACGGGACGTTCTGATAAGAACAAAATGGCACAGATGCATATGACCATCCTAATCCGTAATACGGATCACCTTCATTCCGTCGTTGAGCGAATCAAAAGGGTGAAGGATGTGTACACAGTGCACCGAATTATCCAGTAATGATGGTTGATTGACAAAGGAGCGAGTAAGTTCATATGAAAGTGGTTGTGCAACGCTGTAAAGAGGCGTGTGTTACCGTTGATGGAGATATCGTGGGCAAGATAGATCAGGGCTTAATGGTGCTCGTAGGGGTCACTCATGAAGATACAGAGAAGGACGCTAAATACTTGGTTGAGAAGGTAGCGGGCTTGCGAATTTTTGAAGATGATCTTGGTAAAATGAACTACAGTGTTGTAGATATAGGTGGAGCGATATTGTCCGTATCTCAGTTCACGCTTTATGGGGATTGCCGTAAAGGCAGAAGACCGAACTTCATGTCTGCAGCAAAACCTGATATTGCAGAAGAACTTTATGAATACTTCAACCGTGAATTAATAGCCAAAGGGATACAGGTTGAAACAGGTACGTTTGGTGAAATGATGGATGTTTCGTTTACGAACTGGGGACCCGTGACCTTGATTATCGATAGTCGATTAGACGCATAGAAGGTGGAACTAGAGGGAATGATTTAAAATAGAGCTCAAGATATGCTATTTCTATCTAACCAAAGGAGCACTGAATCATGCGTCAGTCATCCAAACAATGTTCTTCTCAAGTATTACCTATGATATCGATAGGGAGCTTTAATGAAATCCTTCAAAGTGATCGTGCTTCAAAGTGTGTGTCATATCCAATGTGGGCGGTCTGCCCCAAGGGTAACCATCGAGACGATATACCTAGAATGTAGAACGATTGATACGATAATTGCATGTTGAACATGGACAACCCTTGAGGGTTGTCTTTTTATATATACCGGATTTTCAAACGAGTGTGGTGAGTCTCAACGTGTTACTGGATGTTGGTGTGTTATAAAATACGCTAGTTAGGGTAATAACAATGACATTCTAAGAGAAAAGAGGATTTAATATGTCTAGACAAATCCAAGCGTATTTTCAAACAGAAGACCAGGCGGAAGGTGCTAAAACGACGCTACATACGTATGAAACTGAACATGTAGAGGTTAGTAAGTTAGTGGAGTCCATTAAAGGAAATAACAATCTCTTATTGCCTTTAGTGGCAATCAACCCTGTGGGGAGTATAAATACGGCAGGTATTATGGGAGCGGGTGGCGTTGCAGGAATCAATCTAGTACCATCTTTAGAAGTAAATGATGACGTTGATTCTAATATGCAGCGGGAATCAGTTGTAATTAAAGATGAGGTATCGTTTGACTCCGCAGATGATTATGGAGATCTTAATTATGTTCTTGTCGCAAAGGTCCAAGCTGAGCAATATGATGACATTGTTCAAAAACTCCGTGAACATCATGCATATGTTGAAAAAATAGATTAAAACCCTCCGGTAATAAAACGCTTACTTAAATGTAATATAACTGTAATATAGAATTCATGTTCTCTTAACATAGTCTGACTATAATGAACCCATGACCCCCTTTTTTAATATAATTTTGGACCTACAATATCGATTGTGGGTTTTTTTTTGTCGTAAAGTGAGGGTAGCTATTGACTTTAGTACGCTAGTTCATTACAATCTAAAAATAGTTAAAAATCGATTCAATGACGGGATTAAGTAATCCAGGCTCCACAAGATCAGAGAAGAGTCCCTTGGCTGTAAGGATTCTCTTGATGACCGGATGAATGACTTCCTCGAGAACAGTTGGCGAAACAAGCGACTCTCATTTGAGAATTCGTCTGATTGTAGTAGCCATACTGCGCTGAACGGGCGTTAATCGTATAAGCGGATGCTTGCAACAGTCTAAGGACAGTAAGTTATCCGAAATGTGGGTGGTACCACGGGTGATTACTTTAATAATAATCTCTCGTCCCGGTTCTTTTTGAACAGGGCGGGGGATTTTTCTGTTTTTAAAAATGTTTAAATTTGTAAAAGGAGGTAGTTGTAATGGCCTTTCAAAAACCTACAGGAACGCAAGATTTATTGCCGGGTATGGTAGAAAAATGGCAATATGTTGAGCAAAAAGCAAGAGATTTATGCAGACGCTTTAATTATCGTGAGATACGTACGCCACTATTTGAACAGACAGATTTATTTGTACGTGGTGTTGGGGATACAACCGATATCGTTGAGAAGGAAATGTATACGTTCAATGATAAAGGTGACCGTAGCATGACGTTACGTCCTGAAGGAACAGCAGGCGTAGTCAGAGCGTACGTGGAGAATAAGTTATACGGCGAGCCTGACGTTAGCAAGCTATATTATATCGGACCTATGTTTCGGTATGAGCGTCCTCAAGCAGGGCGGTATCGTCAATTTCATCAGTTCGGTGTAGAAGCTTTCGGCGCAGTTGATCCGGCAATTGATGCGGAAGTGATTTCACTTGGTTATCAATTTTGTAAGGAGTTAGGAATGCAGGGTGTGAAGGTAGAAATTAACTCTGTAGGTACTCCTGAGACTCGTACAGCATACCGTGAGCAATTACTTGCATATCTAACACCAATGAAGGACAGTCTTTGCAAAGATTGTAAATCTCGGATAGATCGCAATCCTATGCGCGTACTGGATTGTAAAGTGGATCAAGATAAATTTCATGATGCACCATCTATTTTGGAAAGCTTAGATGAAGAATGCAGCACTCTTTTTGAGAATGTAAAGCAGCATTTGGATGTTATGGAAGTTGACTATGTTGTCAATCCAAGACTCGTTCGAGGACTGGATTATTATACGCATACTGCTTTCGAATTCAAGGCAGAAGGTATTGGTGCTATTGATACCATAGGTGGTGGAGGTCGTTATAACGGTCTTGTGAGTGGTATTGGTGGACCAGACCAACCAGGTATTGGTGTAGGAATTGGTTTAGAGCGTATTATACTTATTCTTGAGAAACAACAGATCGAACTAAATGCACTGAAACCTTTGGATGTTTACTTCGTTGCTTTAGGCGAGGAAGCAGACAAAGAAATTACGAAACAATTGTTTAAGCTTCGTCAACTTGGCTTCTCAGCTGAACGCGATTATTTGGGCCGGAAGATGAAAGCACAGATGAAATCTTCAGATCGTTTCAAGGCTCGTTATACGGCTATTCTTGGAGAAGATGAGCTACAGCGTGGTGAAATTGCTCTGAAATCGATGGAAACTGGTGAACAGCTTACTGTGAAACTGGATGAGATCCATCTGAATCTTGTATAAAATGCCTATTAGGCCAACTATAGAAAAGGGGAATGATTAAGAATGAGTAGAACACATCAATGTGGACAACTTACGACAGGCCATATCGGAGAGACAGTTACTCTGAATGGTTGGGTGCAGACTCGTCGTGATTTGGGAGGCGTTTTGTTTATAGATTTCCGCGATCGTAGCGGGATCGTACAGATCGTATTTAACCCAAGCTTCTCCGGTGATGCGCTTGCTATTGCAGATAAAGTTCGTAGTGAATATGTACTGTCTGTAACAGGTGAGGTTGTACTACGAGATAAAGAAACGGTTAATGCAAATCTCCCAACAGGAGAAATTGAAGTTCGTATTACAGAAATTGAAGTGTTGAATGCAGCTAAGACACCTCCATTCTTTATTGAAGATGGTGTTGAAGTGGATGAATCACTTCGCTTGAAATATCGCTACTTAGATTTGCGCAGACCTGAAATGCAGAAGACGCTTATGTTACGTTCAAAAGCAACTAAAATTTTCCGTGATTTCTTGGATGAAGAAGGTTTCATCGACGTGGAGACGCCAATCTTGACCAAGAGTTCTCCAGAAGGTGCACGTGATTACTTGGTTCCAAGTCGAGTACATGCTGGTGAGTTCTTTGCACTACCGCAATCGCCACAAATTTACAAACAATTATTGATGGTAGGTGGACTTGAACGTTATTATCAAATCGCACGTTGTTTCCGTGATGAAGATCTTCGTTCAGACCGTCAACCCGAATTTACGCAAGTCGATATTGAGACTGCTTTCTTAGATCGGGATACCCTTCTAAATATGATGGAGCAACTAATGGTTCGTCTATTCAAGGAAACCGTAGGTGCGGAATTACCAACACCATTCCAACGCATTAGTCATGCCGATGCTATGAGCAAGTATGGTTCAGATAAACCGGATCTTCGTTTTGGATTAGAGCTTGTAAGTTTGAGTGATATCGTAGCGAACAGTGAAGCTAAGGTATTTGCGTCCGTTATTGAAAAAGGCGGAGAAGTGAAGTGTCTCAACGCTAAGGGATGCGGAACATGGAGTCGTAAAGACATCGATGAACTTGGAACTTATGCAAGTCGTTATGGCGCGAAGGGACTAGCTTGGGTTCAAGTGAAAGATGGCGAATTTAAAGGTCCGATCGTTAAATTCCTCTCCGAACAAGAGATTGAAGCAATCAAAGAACGTACGGGAGCTGAAGAAGGCGACCTTCTATTATTCTCTGCGGACAATAGTAAGATTGTTGCTGATGTTCTAGGTGCGTTACGTCTTAAAATTGGTCGTCAATTAGGATTAATTAACGAGAAAGAATTTAAATTTGTCTGGGTATTGGACTTCCCACTACTTAGCTATGATGATGATCAGAAACGTTATATTGCAGAACATCACCCGTTCACACGTCCGAAGGATGAGGATTTGGAATTATTCGATACAGATCCTTTGAAGATGCGTGCTGAAGCTTATGATATCGTATTAAATGGCTATGAAGTCGGTGGCGGTTCGATGCGTATCTTTAAACGCGAGATTCAGGAAAAAATGTTCAACGCTCTCGGTTTGTCACCTGAAGATGCTTACGATAAGTTTGGATACCTACTGGATGCTTTTGAATATGGAACTCCACCTCATGGCGGTATCGCCTTTGGATTGGACCGACTGATTATGTTACTGGCTGGTCGTACGAACCTTCGTGAAACCATTGCGTTCCCGAAAACAGCTAGCGCAACAGATCTGTTGATGGATGCTCCTTCACCGGTAGAAAATGTGCAGCTTGAACAGCTTCATATTAAATTGTCGAAAAAACCAGGTGAAGAAAAGAAAGCTTAAAGGAGGTTTCTGTACATGCTGCATCAATTTTCGCGTACAGAACTCGCGATTGGATCAGAAGGTCTTGAGATCATGAAGAATAGCACGGTAGCCGTCTTGGGTATCGGGGGAGTGGGGTCCATTGCGGTGGAGGCCCTTGCTCGTACAGGTGTTGGAAGAATCATTCTGATTGATAAAGATGTCGTGGATATCACGAACATTAATCGGCAGATCCATGCTTTGACTACGACAGTAGGTCAGGAAAAGACGGAATTGATGGTCGATCGGGTGAAGCTAATTAATCCAGACTGCGAAGCTATCGCGCTCAATATGTTTTATACGGATGAAACGTATGAGGAATTGTTCAAATATGACTTGGATTATATACTGGATGCATCAGATACGATCATTTATAAAATCCATATTATTAAAGAATCTCTCAAAAGAAAGATTCCGATGATTTCTAGCATGGGTGCTGCAAACAAGATGGATCCAACACGGTTTCAAGTCGCGGATATATCGAAGACAACCATGGATCCGATCGCAAGGGTCATTCGTACAAGGCTTCGCAAAGAGGGTATTAAGAAGGGCGTGAAAGTGGTATTCTCCACAGAGACACCGATGAAGCCCCGTGAAGATATCACGCAGAAGATTGTGCCTGAGAATGCGCCAGATAGACGTAAAGCCAAGCAACCACCTGCAAGCAATGCTTTTGTACCGCCAGTAGTAGGATTAATTATGGCTAGTGTTGCGGTTCGTGAGTTACTTGCTAACAAAGGGATTACTACATGAATGAATTTTAAAATAGGGGTGTGTGGTTTCCGAATTTTCGGTGTCCACGCCCTTTTTTTTGTGATTATAGGTTATGCTACATAGTAGAAATAAATTGTGAACAGAGATAGGGGAATAAGTAGATGAAAATAGGATATTGGCACCGAAGTCTAGGTATTACGCCTCAAGATGATTGGAAGAAAGAGATGATTGCAGGAATGGTATCCTACTTTGCAGTCGTTTATATTGTTATGGTTAACGCGACGATTCTTCATGATGCAGGCATGCCGCTAAAAGCTGCAATGGTAGGTACACTACTAACATCCATTACGGGCTGTCTGCTCATGGCATTTGGTGGAAAGTCACCTATTGTTGTTGTTCCGGGTATGGGAATCAACGCATTTTTCACATATACGCTCGTTCATTCCATGAAGCTTAGCTGGCAGGAAGCCCTTGCTGTTGTAACGGTAACGGGTGTTTTGTTCTCCATTGTAGCATTCACATCGCTTTACCGAATCATTAGTGAAGCTATTCCTAAAAATCTTCAACATGGTATTACGGTAGGAATTGGACTTTTTCTGACGTTTATTGGTTTGCAAAAAAGCGGGATTGTGATTGCCCATCAAACGACGTTTGTCGCTATTGGACATTTCTCAGACCCTACCGTCATCGTATCCTGTGTCACGTTGCTCCTAGGGCTGGTTCTTTTTGTGCGGGGAGTGCAGGGTGGAATGCTTATCACAATGCTAACAGGAACAGGACTGGCTTATCTTCTGGGTGCAGGTCCAACGGCTTCTAAAGCCGAGTCCGGTCATGCATTTCAAGCCTATGGTGAGGTATTTGCAGGTTTATCGTTGGCTAATATGGGGAACATTGTGTTCTGGATTGCTGTGTTTCTTCTATTATTAATTGTTGTTTTTGAGAATATTGGTTTAGTGGCTTCTCAGACTGCTATGATCGGTCGTCCTGAGAACTTCAAGGGAAGTCTTCGAGCATTGTCGGTAACGAATATATTTGCGGGTATATTTGGTTCAAGTCCTGTGGTCGCTGCTGCAGAATCTAATGCTGGAATTGCGGCTGGGGGGCGTACTGGACTAACTTCCTTAGTATCTGCTGTTTTGTTTTGCGCTACATTTTTCTTTATTCCGCTACTGACATGGATTCCTGATAGTGCAATCGCACCGATTCTGATCATTATCGGTGGGCTGATGGTACAAAATGTGCAAGAGATGGATTTCTCTGATCTTACTGAAGCTTTTCCTGCGTTCTTGATTATGGTGATGATTCCTTTTACTTATAGTATTGTAGATGGAATGGCTTTTGGCTTCATTGCGTACCCCATTGTGAAGCTAGCACAGAATAGAGGGAAAGAAGTTTCTCCAGTCCTTTATGGAATTGCAGCTTTATTTATAGCTAACTTCGTTCTTAATTCCCTGTTGTAAAAGACTTATGGTTTCTCTAATACCATTATGATATACTTAATTTCCTTTTCTATAAGGAAATATTTTGAAGCAAGTTTTTTTTGCGAAGCAACACAGGAAGCGAAAGCTCCAAAAAACTTTTAGGAGGTAACTGAAAATGGAAGACAACTTTCAAAGTGCCTATCAAGAGGAAGAGAAAAGGCTGAATGATGCGATCACAGAAATTGATCGCCAACTGCAATGGCTACAAAGTGTAGATGTCTATACAGGACATGATTTCACTGAGCAAATCCTCGAAGAGGCGCGCAAAGAGAAACGTATAGCACTAGCCAAAAGCGTACAGGAGCCCTATTTTGGACGCTTGGATTTCCAAGGTACAAAGGATCAAAGAAAGCCACTTTACATTGGTAAAATAGGTGTCGATCGGGAGGTTGTGACAGATCAACCGCTTGTGATTGATTGGCGTGCACCTGTAGCGAGTCTTTTTTACTCTTTCACGGGTGGTGATGAGGCAACATCGTATGAAGCGCCTGAAGGATTGATTGAAGGGCTCGTGTTTTTGAAACGCAACGTCGTTATTCGAAAACAAATATTAGAAAGAGTCTCCGATACCTATAACAGAGAAAATGAGCAACCTGCGGTATCAGATGAATTTCTAGTCTATCGTCTTGGAGAGAACAAGGATAATAAGCTACGTGACATCGTATCGACGATTCAAGCTGAGCAGGATCAAATTATTCGTGCAGTCAAAAATACAGCACTTATCATTCAAGGCGTAGCAGGGAGCGGGAAAACGACCGTTGCGTTACATCGACTGGCCTATTTGTTGTATCAATATAAAGAGCAGGTTACGGCAGAAAAAATGATTATTTTTGCTCCGAACCATATGTTCTTGGATTATATTTCTGATGTGCTGCCTGAATTAGGTGTTGGTGATATTCAACAGAGTACATTTGCGGACTGGGCATTGGATGTGCTAGAGCTGAATATGCCTCTTGCAGATGCGGCAGAGACACTTCATTATTGGTTCGAACAAGCTGGTGGGACTCGTGAAATAAATGATGAGGTGCCTGGTCGGTTTAAAGGATCTTTGACACTCATGAAGATGATCTCAAGTGTTATTGAGTCGTTGGAGACGGTTTCTGTTCCAGAAGGCGATTTCAGCCCATGGGATGGCAAGGTGTTGTCGCATGACAAAATACTGTATTGGTATAATGAAGAATACAAGCCTTATCCTCTTGCCAAAAGAAAAGAACGTGTTATGGCGAGAATTCATCGCTGGGTGGAAATGGAGCTCAAGAAATCTCCTTCTGAAGCCGTGTTTAAGGATCGGAAGAAAAAGGCAACACAACGTGAGAAAAGTTATGCTACCAAGTGGCCTAAGTATGAGCCTTTGACATTATATAAACAAATGTTTCGTGCTTTAAAAGCACCTACTGGATGGTCAGATGATTGCTTACAAGGAATTCCGGCCACTGTGCTGAAATCAACACAATCCGATCTTAAGAAGGACATTATCCGTGAAGAAGATCTATCGCCACTTCTTTATATTCATTATTTATTGAATGATGTAACCAGTGAACAGCGATTTGATCATATTGTCATTGATGAGGCACAGGATTTCTCTCCATTCCAGGTAGCTGTATTGGATTTCTTTGTCCGAGGACATTCCTTCACCATTCTAGGCGATCTCTCACAAGGAATTCATGCTTACCGGGGAGTTCATCAATGGGAAGAGATGAGTTCGTTGTTCCAACCAGAACATACAGCTTACTTCGCATTAACTCGAAGTTATCGCTCAACGATGGAGATTATCGAATTTGCGAACGGGATTTTGGAAAAGGGTGTCCAAAGTGATCTGATGGCTGTTCCCGTATTCCGTAGTGGAGATACTGTTCGGTTAATTCCTTATGGTAAGGATGAAGGATCGAGAATAGACGATCTACAAACGGCATTAAATCGATTATCTTCCAAAGAATATCGGACGGTAGCCATTCTGACACGAACCCTTAGTGAAGCTAAAGATTTGCATCATCAATTAGAAAAGAATACAGCGGATTTACACCTCATAGATGGAAGCAAACAGGCCTACCAAGGTGGATTATCCATACTTCCCGTGTATCTATCAAAAGGTTTAGAGTTCGATGCTGTTATTGTAGCAGATGCCGATCTAGACCATTACGGTCCTAAACCATGGGATGCTAAACTGATGTATGTGGGATGTACGCGCGCTTTACATGAGTTATGGATTATGCATGGAGAAGGTGTTCCAGATTACTTGGGAAATCAGGACGAAGATATAGCCGTTCGAGGTTGGCCTGAATCATAATGAATTGATGAAGATTACCCTTAGGGAGAGTCCCTTTTTAATGGTTGAGGTAAAAAATAGTTATACTTATTCTTTCACTTGATTAGATACCTGATTATATGAGTTAATAAGGATGTCGGAACCGACCATTATGCCGCGAAAGGAGGCTGATTGAATTGATCAAAGCATACGAGGTGGTTTCCGCGTAAGCGGAAAACCTGTTAAATAAGGGGGATCGCGGCAAGCGGTCTCCCTTATTATTTTTTATAACCACGAGGGCATTAAATGAGGTATAATAAATTTAGTTGGGAAAAAAATACATAGTCGAAAGGAGGCGAAATCAATGGTATTTAATAAAAAAGTCTTAAACGTAGCAGTAGTTGGACAATGGTTTAAGGAGGACGTTGGTTATCGCGAATTACAAAAATGGCAAGGATGTGCTTCCACCTAATTTGTTGAAAGAGCTTCAACAGTATATTCATGGTGAATTGATATACATCCCGAAGAAGAACAAACAGCGTGTAGGCTGGGGAGAACTTAGTGGAACACGGAAGCTGATCACTCGTAGGAATGAAGAGATTTTTGGTTTGTATTCAGAAGGTCGCTCTGTTGAATATTTGCAGCAAGCATATCATTTGTCCGAAGACAGTATCCGTAAAGTGATTGTCAAAATGCGAATGGAGCTTAAGCAGTCTGCAAATCTTCAATAAAGAGTTAGCATAGAGTGTTCAAGAGAACCGTCAGGCGAATGAAGCCGGGCGGTTCTTCTTGTGTTCACTACGATTGTGATATGATAGATAAAGATATTTATAATTTTGATGGATGGTAAGGACGTGAATTACGAATGGATTTATTCTCTTTTCAGCAGGAATCGGACACCGTCTCGCGGCTACTTGCCGATCGGATGCGCCCGGTGAATCTGGATGAATATATTGGACAAGAGCATATTGTGGGTCGAGGAAAGTTATTGCGACGCGCAATTGAAGCCGATCAAGTCTCATCGATTCTTTTATATGGGCCTCCTGGGTCGGGTAAAACAACGTTAGCACATATTATTTCTCATCATACCAAGGCTACGTTTGTACGACTAAATGCAGTAGAGGCTTCTGTCAAAGACGTGCGAGAGGTGATTGATCAGGCTCACACCAGCAAGTCTTTATACGGAACCAAGACGATTCTTTTCTTAGATGAGGTACATCGCTTTAACAGTTCTAGGCAAGATGCATTGTTACCTGCTGTTGAGAAAGGCACCATTGTTTTTATAGGAGCGACAACGGAGAACCCATTTCATTACGTCAATGGCGCTTTAATGAGTCGAGCAACATTATTCCAATTAAACGCGTTGACGAAGGAACATTCCTTAATTGCTATGAAACGTGCACTTCTAGATTCGGAAAAAGGGCTTGGTTATATGAAGCTCGATGTGGATAAAGATGCATTAGAGCATATCGCAACGATGGCAAATGGGGATATTCGCAGGGCACTTAATGCGTTAGAGTTAGCGGTGTTGACGACAGCTCCAGAGGATGATGGTACGATTCACGTTACGATTGAAGTAGCGGAAGAATCGATTCGTAGACCCATCGTAAAAGCAGATGAATCCACACAGTATGACATCATTTCGGCATTTCATAAGAGTATTCGTGGTTCAAGCGATGCTGCACTATTCTGGTTTCTGTATGGAGTGGAGAAACTTGGGATGGACCCGATGGTGTTCATTCGACGCTTAATTGCAGCAAGCAGTGAAGATATAGGTCTTGCTAATCCCCAAGCATTGGTTCAGGCCGTGAGTGCACTTGATGCTTATCGGAATAATGGCTGGGCTGAGGGGAAGTTAAATATCTCGCAAGCGATTATTTTTGCGGTTGAAAGTCCTAAATCCAATGCAGTTTATCTTGCTATTTCGAAAGCGATGACCGCTATGGATGATATCAGATCAGCGGAAGTACCTCTACACTTAAGAGATAGTCACTATAAGGGCGCTGTGAAGCTTGGACACACAGGATATAAATATCCACATGATTTCCCGAACCATTATGTGAAACAAGATTATTTGCCTAAGGAGATCTCACGACGGGTATTCTATCAAGCAACGGAGCAAGGGAATGAATCTAAGATCAAGTTGAATCAAGAACGTCGGCGTGAATTGTAGCTTTAGAGATTGCTACCCACCACCAACTTTTATAAGTACAAAATGCCCCTCTCATCAATAATGAGAAGGGCATTTTTGTTTTATTTTTTTAAAATTTGGGGAATAGTGTAAGGTACCTTATCGACTTTGTCGATGGTACCACCACCGAGGCATTCTTCACCTTGGAAGAAGACAACAGCTTGTCCTGGTGTAATAGCCTTTTGTTGCTTATCAAATACAACGTTAACCGATCCATCGGGAAGCCAGTTCAGCGTCACACCCTGATCAGGTTGACGATAACGGAATTTGGCTGTGCAAGTAAAAGGTCCTTTGGGCAAAGATCCTTCTCCTTCAATCCAATTCACTCCCGTTGCTATAAGCCCATTAGAATAAAGACTAGGATGATTGTCGCCTTGCACGACATATAGAATGTTATGCTCTAGGTCCTTATCAGCTACAAACCAGGGTTCGCCTGAACCTGAACCACCAATACCAAGACCTTGACGCTGACCTAGCGTATAATACATCAGTCCATCGTGATCGCCTTTAACTTCGCCCGTTGCAATGTCCACCATTTTGCCAGATTGAGCAGGTAAGTATTGGCTAAGGAACTCTTTGAAGTTACGTTCACCGATAAAACAGACACCTGTGCTGTCTTTCTTCTTCGCAGTATAAAGTCCAGCTTCTTCAGCAATACGTCGTACTTCCGGCTTAGGAAGATGACCGATCGGGAACATAGCTTTGGAGAATTGCTCCTGATTTAATGCATTTAGAAAGTAGGTCTGATCTTTATTGCTATCAATACCGCGTAATAGTTTATAAACGCCCTTCTCTTCGACTACTCTGGCATAATGCCCTGTAGCAACATAATCCGCACCTAAATTGAGAGCTTTATTCAAGAATTCCCCGAATTTGATCTCTCTATTGCACATTACATCAGGGTTGGGTGTCCTTCCGGACTTATATTCATCAAGGAAATAGGAGAATACTTTATCAAAGTATTCCTTCTCGAAATTGACGGTATAGTAGGGAATATCGATCTGTTCACAGACGCGGCGTACGTCTTCTGCATCATCTTCTGCCGTACAATTACCGAATTGATCGGTATCATCCCAATTCTTCATAAAGATCCCGATTACGTCATAACCTTGCTGTTTCAGAAGCAGCGCAGTTACGGAGGAATCGACACCTCCAGACATGCCGACAACGACACGTATACTGCTATTATCTATTGACATCAGAATCACCATCTTTATATTAAAATTGTGCCCATACTGTATTTTAACATAATCGTCATGACTTCACATACTGAGAAATGTCCACTCTGGACGAACATTCCACCAATTTGTAACGGTTTGTTTTCCATATAGGAACTGAATATGTTACCATAAGCAAAGGGTAATGATCGGAATAGATAGAAATAGTATGAATTAATATGCTAACCTGCCGATTATGCTTACAATAATGAACAGTAAACAATCATACTAAAGTTTTATATGAATAGAAAGAGGTGCTAGGGATGAAAATATCAACAAAAGGACGTTACGGCTTAACCATTATGATGGAACTATCTTCTAAGTTTGGTGAGGGACCTACTTCATTGAAAAGTATTGCTGAGAAAAATCAATTATCAGAGCATTATCTTGAACAATTGATTGCACCTCTTCGTAATGCAGGTTTGGTGAAGAGTGTTCGTGGAGCTTATGGTGGTTATATTTTATTTCGTGACCCGTCAACGATTACGGCAGGTGATGTAATTCGTGTCCTCGAGGGACCCATTTCCCCAGTGGACTTTACGGAAGAAGATGATCCAGCGAAGCGGGATTTATGGCTCAGAATTCGAGATGGTATCGCTAACGCACTAGATTCTACAACATTGCAAGATCTTATTTCTTTTGAAGAAAAAAGTGCTGCTGACAATTACATGTTCTATATTTAGTTATAGTTTATTGTAATTCTTAGAGAAATACTGATATATCAATGTTTTGGCCTCCATTTGGAGGCCTTTATAATGAGAAAATCACATAAAAAATCACATATCCTGCAAAGTACTGAGATTGAGAACATCAGCGTAATGGTTTTTTATCTTCAAGTCGGCATTTTTCTGCATCTTTTGTGTTACATGCGTATAAATATTTAAAGTTGTTTTTTCATTTTCGTGACCTACTCTTTGCATGATTGTATTTAAGTCGACTTCTGCTTCAGCGAGCATACTGACGAAGGTATGTCTAAAGATGTGTGGAGTGGCATGTTTAGTGATTGAAGTGTCTTTAATAATTCTTTGCATCCTAATGCGAATGTGTTGCGCATTAAAAGGATATCCATCGTTATTACGAAAAACAAATTTCTTGTCATGGTAATCTTTGAAATAATCTCGCTGCGATTTCATTTGAGTAGCTTGCCGCTCTTTATGTTCCATCAGCATGATCATTACATTTTCATCGATGGGTACCAGTCGAATAGATCCTGTGGTCTTAGGTGTCTCCAGTTGATAATTACGCATGTTATCGCTATCCATTGTTTTTGTGATTCTTATTTGATTAGAAACAAAATCAATATCGGTCCACTTCAATGCACACAGTTCACCTGATCGAACCCCCGAGAAAGCAAGCAGGTAAAATATTTCTTTATCCTGCAGCTCACCATGTTCATTAATCGTCGAGAAAAAATCTAGCAGCTCAGATCTATTCAAATACTTGTCTTCAATGAGTTGGTCCTTGTTCTCGATCTCTTCAACGGTTGTGACCTTTTGCGGTATGACTGCATCAATGGTGGGGTTATCAATTCTTATTTTATGTTTTATCGCATACTTGAAAATCATGTTTGCTGTATTATTTATTCCTAGCATAGTGTTATGAGCATATTCCTGGTCATCAAGATCATTTAAAAAGTTCTGATAATCTCGATGAGTAATTTTGCTGATAGGTTTCTTTTTGAAGTAATTATTTAAGTTATTTATCTGAACTCCTCGTTGTACAACACTTCTACGTTTAACTTTTCCTTTTGAATAGGTTTTGAGCCATTCCTCAGCGACATCAATGATTGTTATCTTTTTAGTTTTCTTTGAATCTATTCCTAGTTTGCGCTCATTATAGACAGCCTGGGCACGTGCCAAAGCCTCTTTTTGTGTATCAGCTCTTCTAGGGATCTGATTTCTTTTTCCAGTGGTAGGATCCGGAGGGCCTTCTATTGTACAAATCCACTTATACCCCTGCTTGTTGTTAGCGGGGATTTTAGTGTAGCTAGCCATAAGATATTTCTCCTTCCGTTAAAAATTAAGAGCATCCTCTATCGTATCTACCGATAAGAAGAGTTGGTCTATAGATTTGCCATGTCTCCATGCGATTTTAGATAGATTAATAGATACAAAGCCAGGCTTATCATGAATAACTTGGATATCTTCAGAGAGTACAGATGCAGCAGATCCAGGTAAGTATGGTGGAATATCACACTGCCTATAGTTCTTATCAATCTGAATAGGCAACTGACTGTCCCAATTGAACCCTGCTGGCTGCTCTACGACCAAAGTATGTGGACGTGACCAATCGCCATCATAGTCATAATAGGCACGAATTCGAACCCCTAGCGAGCTATCGTTATTTAGGTCCTCATCAAAAGTTAAAGAAGATCCATTAAATGTAGAGTTGTTTTCCAACATTAATTTCGATTGATAATTATCATGTTCAATCTGTTCGATTCGCCTTTCTGCAAGTTCCAACGGTACCCGGAATTCATGTGCGACAAAAGCTATAGCATCACTTTTACGAGTAGGTAAGGTCAATCTATTGAGCATCGAGAATGGAATAGCTGCATAAAGCACGAATCTTTCAGCTTCTTTTTCTTGGGCATCGGTAAATTGTTTTGGCATCAAGGTTTGGTTTCCTGCGTGACGTAGCAGGTGGCAGAGCTCGTGTAAAAATTCGAGCCACTGTTTAACAAGGTTATTACGATCGTCTATAAACATCGTGGACAATCCTTTTGCGGAATCTATAGCTCTGCTTGGAATACTCGCATAATGAATCCAAATATTCAGGAGCTGTGATAGCTCATCAATTTCTAACTGATGTGTTTCGGTAATCCCTATTTCTTGGTATAAGTCATTTACAAATTGCTCGGTTTTAGTTATTTGATGACAGCATGACAAGTTAAAAACCTCCATAGTGGGAATGTACGTTCTGTTATGTAGTAAAAAGAAAAGCCATTGCTGGCTTGAATGATTTTGAAGACGGCTATTTATTTTTTAATTTGTCGACATCCATTTCTAGAGCGACAATGCGATGACTTAAGAAACGCACATCACCATGAATATCAACTAAGTCTTCATTAATCTTTTCCTCGATGCGAACGGTATTTCCTTGAATCTTATTCACATCCATGCTCAAGGCTTCTAGTTTTGCGTCTGTTTCTTCCTGGCGATCACGGATCGCACTGGTGATCTGATGGAGTTCGGATTGACCAGACTCAAGACTGCCTATTCTCGTGTTCATTGTTTTCATTTCTTCCTGTATAGGCTTCAAAGCTTCAGTAATGACTGATTGAAGTATATCTTTTAATTCTCTATTATCCATAAAGTATCAACTCCTTATTTATTTTTTGAGAGACTCCGTATCGGCTTCAAATATTCAATATTATTTTGTTCAAATTTGTGCAGCTTTTTTAAAGCTTGGAGGAACCTTCGTAACCTTTTCTCTATTTAAATTAATCTTTATTTACTGAGCTTCGGTAGCGCTGAACATTGTCATTCCATCTTTAATGGCCAATTTGTACTTTATGCCATTGCGTACCGTAGCTTGTCTAAAATTATTCATATCAGTAGATGATTCGAACAAGCCTAAATCTTTCAAAGTATCTTGTATATCATCAGATGAATATCCATAATTTGTTGCCATAATAATAAGTCCCACTGATGCTAATATATTCTCGCCCGTTTCATTGGTTAGATCGCCATCCCCTAAGGTTGACACTTCTTTGATTGTCCCGTCTTTATTTGTTGTTCCAATTATGTGAAGGTTATCTGAAAATGAATATTTAAAAGAGTCAAGATTATCACCTATTGTTAATGAAAAGTTGTTTATTATTTGATCGTTTAAGTTGTAAGTGGTAGCCAATTCATTATAAATCTGCTTGAAATCCTCAGGAGTAATGCCATTAAACCCAGAAGTTGTTGGAGAGCTTTCTTCAAGTGCACTAGAATTGTTTTTGGATGTAGAACCAGCTTCATTATTAGCATTCTGCTCTAAAGGCTGCGTAGAAGAATTTGCACTATCATCAGCCAAATTGGAACTATTGTTGCATCCGGTTAAAACTAATACCACTAATACTATAAGTAGAGTTTTTTTCATTAAACTTACAGTCCTTTGTCGTTATCCCCATCGGCTGAGGTATTTGCTATTACATGCTAAGTAAATTACTCTCCTTGACGATCCCCAGGTTTACGTCCTTTTTCTTTCTCTTGCAGTATCTTAAAAATCTGTCGCATTTCTTCACGGCGTTCTTCGGGTGCACTTAGATAGTCCTTAAAAAAGATACCGTGTTGAGGATTGTTTATGAAGGCTTCGAATTCAGCCTGTTCTTCTGCATCTATTCCATCAACTTGAGGACGCGGATTACCTGTTCGACCCATAAGGAAATCAGCCGAAACTTCAAATTGATCTGCAATTTTGTTGAGTGTGTCCATGGGAGGTAACTTTGTCCCGTTTTCATAGGCAGTATATGTAGACCTAGCAACCCCTATTAGATCCGCAATGTATTCTTGAGTCCACTTTGAATCACGTCGCTTTAGGTTCTCTCTTTCGGCCTTTAGCCTTTTCGCAAAAATATCCATAACTTTAACACCAACTTTTATAGGATTACCTAATTATAATGTTCCTTAAAGAAACTTTAAAGTGATGTTCCTAAAAGAGACAAAACCTATTGACATGTTCCTTAAAGTAACATATTATAGATTTATAAAGTTACTTAAAGGAACATTAGGGGGTGGACAGATTGAGAACTTGGCTTAAAGAGACTCGTGAGAAAAAAGAAAAGACGCATGAACAAGTTGCAGATGAAGCAGTTATCTCACGTAGCTATTACACAAATATTGAAAATGGCGCTAAGACACCTTCTGTAAAAGCAGCTAAATCAATTGCCGCAGTATTGGGTGTTCCTTGGGAATATTTTTTTAAAGATGAATGTTCCTTTAAAGAACAATCAACAGCAACCGAGCGGAAGGAGGTGAGCTAATGCGTGTTTCAGCAAAGAAAGCAAAATCTAGAAAAAAATCAAAATCTCCAAGTCAAGAATGGAGCAACATTAAAGGTGTAAAATGTGACCGATTGATCATTGAACGCAAGAAAAGAGGACTCACTCAAGGACAATTAGCATCGCTAATGGGTGTTGCAACTGCGACTATCTCACATTTGGAGAATGGGCGTTCAAAACCCGGAATCGATCTAGCATTACAACTTCAAGATTTTTATGAGTTATCATATGAAATTTTATTTCCAGACATTTAATAAAAAATACTTGACAAGGGGTATTCAGTTTATTTCCAGTTCGTATGTGAAAAACGATTATAAATGAATGTGTACGAATTGTATTAAACATTTTATAACAATCAATAGTTCGCTTGTGTTCGTGCTGAGCCGTTCTGTTTTAGAAATTGGAAAAAACACGAATCTTTATAATTGAAAGTATCCAAAACGGAAATGTTTAGTTTTAAAATCCACAACAACTGAGCGTAAGGAGGTGATCTAAATGAAAAAACATATTTGTTCACGCTGCAAAAATAGCGAGATATTTGAGGGAGATAGCTTCTGCAAAATCTGCGGTTTGAATTTGAAAGATGAAGACCCCGATGAAAATTTGAAATCATTCAGTATGGACCCTGGCATTTCGATGTTCAAAGTGGATATGGATTTCAGTAAATTGCAAGAAGCTATTAATACGGCAGTAGACCAAGCATTAGAACGCCATATTTTTAAATTAAGTCTGCCACCATTACTAACCAAGAATCAGTTGATGGATATGTTAGACATTAAAAATACAAAAGCTTCCGAGTTATTGAATCGTGAAGACTTTCCAGTAATTCGTGAGTTTGGTAATCCGAGAGTACCAACGCAATCTTTACTTGCGTGGATCGATGAACATACAGAGTGGGTTAGGCAGAATGCTGGTGAAGCATGGGTAAGGAACAGAAAGGGTGGCGTTGCATAGAAGAAAGCCGCCGGAGCTGTACTGGCTGCCAGCGGCTAAGGGGATGACGATGAGGGGGGAAGGGAATTACTCATAACTAAATTTTATCCCGAACGAACGCCACAAAACAACTATAGTAGCGAGCCATATTGTCCAATTCGAAGTCTTAAATGG
The DNA here is from genome assembly GCF_001637205.1 of Paenibacillus glacialis. Classification (GTDB taxonomy): domain Bacteria; phylum Bacillota; class Bacilli; order Paenibacillales; family Paenibacillaceae; genus Paenibacillus_AQ; species Paenibacillus_AQ glacialis. The sequence continues at coordinate 480,899 of NZ_LVJH01000070.1, read as the reverse complement.
AGCGATATTGTCCAGTTTATCGGATGCTATCGAACAGAGGGAGGTGAGATAATTTGTCTATAGGAGATGTATTTCATGAGTTTCGTAAGCAGCAAGGTTTGACGCAAGAAGAATTCGCTGAGCAAACATTTCTAGATCGCTCTTCCGTCGCCAAAATCGAGAATGGAAAGCGTCCAGCACCGAAGGATTTCATGTTACGGACGGCCACCACTTTTGATGAACCGCGCCTTTACTTGGCAGCACAAGAGGAGGTCACCGACGGTGCCTGCGTTCCATGGTTGGACAACTCAGACTTACATAGAGCTGCTACACATTATAAATCGATGGAAGAAGCAGAAGAGGCACTGGCCGCAATGAAGACTGCACCCATCATGAAACGGCCTGATCAATTGACTGCGGCGGATCGTGAAGCGATCAAGGTCACAATTTTTGAATGTGTTGAGGCAATAACAGCCCTCACTCATCATGTTGCAGTACTTTGTAAGGAATACACATTCAGTTGGTTGGGGATTTGGAAGGAACATCGTGCCGAATTAAAAGCCAAAAAATATATGAAATGAGGGAATCGATGTGGATAGAACTCAATTGGTTGAAGAAGCAAAGCAGGCTGGAAGAAACGCAAACTATAACCTGGAGGTAATCCGGAAGAATCCAACAAAGATGTTGCCAGATAAAGTGGAGAATGCAGAAGCGTACTTGAACATGATGATTAGATTTGCAGAGGCAGAAATAGAAAATGCCCGCCGGCTAGGGCGGACACAATTGAGAACCCGATTAAAGAATCTCGTTACGTCTATTTTAACCCCTGAGAGTCATAAGGGCAAGGGGGAAACGGCATGATGGATCGTCGTTGGGCTTCAATGCTTCATTTATTCAAGAACAATGGTAGATTATCACCTTTGTTAACCACGAGGTACGTTGACATAGATAAACGTATTGTACACATTCGTAAGTTGCGAGAGGTATCAAAGCCGTGGTCTCAATCGGAAAAATTCATGCTCAATCTTGCGCTTCATCTTTTCAATGAAAGCAACAAACTAGCAAATCTATCTGATATGGACTATTTGGACTCTTACAACTTAAATCTTGCGATAGAAGCGATTCGAATTCGTTTCAAATAAAAACTATTAAAAGGAGCTAATTTATATGAAATCAACTGGAATTGTTAGAAGAGTGGACGAGCTAGGACGAGTGGTTTTACCGATAGAATTACGACGGACGATGGGCATTGGTGAAAAAGATGCTTTGGAAATTTACGTGGATAAGGAACGAATCATTTTGAAGAAATACGAACCTGCTTGTATCTTTTGTGAAAATGCGGAGGATACGGTGAACTTCAAAGGAAAGATCGTTTGTAAATCTTGTTTGGAAGAAGCTCCATCTGTTTGATCTCAGCTGGTGAGGGTCCACTATGGTGGACCTTCGGAGGTGCGATTAAGCATCCAAGGTGGTGGCGGAATATAGACGCTATTAGGTAAGGAGCGGCCTGCAACAGAAACTAGGCAAAGTATCCGCACTAGATATACAGAAACTGGCTACCTAAAACGCTCCATGCAAGGGTGAGAGTCCCTTGCCTACTTTGATTCAATTAGAAAGGAGAATAGCCATGCAAGTTATTCAAAAGTTAACAGTGGTTAGCAATCCGACACGAGTGTTTGAAGTCGGGACTGAAATCGATGGGCAAGAAATTATTGAGATCCAAGATGATGGCGTTAGATTGGACAACAGCGTTCATTCCGAGTACCTGATTCTAGGGGATGACAATCAACTGATCGCAAGTATAGAAAATGCTCCGGTGATCCTGGATTACAAGCAGATCGCAGTACATGACGATGAGGTGGTGCAAACGAATGGGTGAGGTTACAGAAATGATTTTGAACGGCCTGCTGTGCGATGTGTGCGGTTCTTATATGGATGACATGGAAGAACCCGGATATCCGAGAAGTTGCGAGGATTGTGAAAACGAAAAATGACCCTTACCAGAGGGTCATCGGCATTAAAAATTCACTTGCCCCCATATTAGCAGATTGGGGGCGTACTACACAAGAGGGAGTGATTGGTTTGGGAATTGCAGCATCTTTTAATTCCAACGGTGAGTCAATTGACGTAGGGATCACACCTAAAAATAACTATTCACCTGCAGTTGTATCCTTTAGGACGTTTACTGATTGTATTAATCTCCATCTAACGGATGAACAGATTGCGGAAGCAGCTTATGTATTTAATCAATACTTAGATGGCATTCGTTACCCGGAAACACCAGATCAACAGCAGATATTGAATGCTGAGATAAATCAATCTATAGAGGAGGCAATCGCATGAATAAGCAAGAGATTGTGAACAGACTGTTGTCGCTGCCTGCGGAGATCGCAACAGCTGAGGAAGTAGTGTTACAGGCAAATGCAACTTTGGTATCAGCAAAGGAGTTGCTTCAGCAAAAAGAGGATGACTTATTACTTGGCAATATGATTGATGGTAAGAACGCAGAGATCAGGTCGGCTCAGATGCGCTTGAATACTTTGAATGAGCGTGAGGGTTTAACAGATGCTGAAATGGAGTTGAAGAACGCAGTAACTCGCCTTGGAAGGTCCAGAGATGAATTCCGAGCACTGCAAGCTGTAACTTCTTTGCTTAAGGAGGACGTCGCATGAAAAAAATTATATTGGAACGTTTGACGTATCGTAATTTTAAGGGATTTAGAGATTATATCTTTGATACCAAAGGCTTCAATACAGATGCATTTGGTGATAACGGCACTGGTAAGACAACCTTGTTCGATGGCTTCATATGGTTATTGTTCGGTAAGGACAGTAGTAATAAATCTGATTTTGAGATTAAGGAATTAGATGCTGCTGGTAAGGTAAGGCAGCACAAGTTGGAACATGAGGTAGAAGGTGACTTATTGATCAATGGTCGTCGAAAAACCTTTCGTAGAGTATTTAGTGAACAATGGACAAAGAAGCGTGGAGCACTAACCTCAGAATTCACAGGACATACAACGAGCTATCACATCGATGGGGTGCCTTACAATGCAGGTGAGTATAAGGCGGAAGTTGATTCGATCATCAAAGAGGATTTGTTCAAGCTTCTCACTAGTCCTACATTTTTCAACGAGCAATTGAAAAAGGAAGAGCGTCGCAAGGAATTACTGAAAATTTGTGGAGATATCTCTGATGCAGAGGTTATTCATTCGAACAATGCCCTAGAACGTCTCCCATCTATTTTGGATGATCGAGACGTTGAAGCACATCGCAAGGTTGTGACAGCTCGGTGTAAAGCAATCAACGACGAGATTAAGGATATTCCAATCCGGATTAGTGAAGCTCAACGGAGTCAGCCTGACGTTACTGATCTGGACCAGGAACTATTGCAGGAAGATATAGATCATATACGTACTCAGATTAAAAGCAAGGAATCGGAGATCTTACGAATTCAGAATGGTGGAGAGTCAGCTGTTAAAGAAAAACGACTGCGTGAAATCGAGGGTGAGTTGATCTCCATTAAGAATTCCCTGCAGTCGACAGTCCTGGATAAGGTATCTGTAAAGCGTAAGGAAGTTGGCCAATTACAATCTGAAGTCGATAGATTACGTCGGGAGATAGACGATAAGCAACATCGTATTAAGACAAACAAAAGAACGATTGATTCTAATAAGCTGGAATCAGAACGGTTAAGAGCCGAGTGGACAGAAATAAACGGAAGAGTATTTGAGGGACATGATCACGATGAGAATTGTCCGACGTGTAGACAAGCTTTACCCCAAGAACAAATTCAAGATGCTTTCCAAAAGGCAGTCGCTTCTTTCAATAAAACTAAATCTGAAAGACTTGAACAAATCAATGCTAAGGGTAAGGCTGCCACTGAGGAGACTAATCAACTTGAACAGATGAATAGCCGGTTGCTAGCTGAAATAAATGGTTTGGCTGATATGTTAGCTATTCAACAAACGGATCTGACTACAGCCGAAGCTCAACTTACAGAACTACGGTCTGGAATTCAGGACCCTGGAGCTGATCCAGAGTATCAAAGGTTAACTGAAGAGTCAGCAAGGATTAAGCAGGAGATTGTTTCTCTACAGGACTCTGCAAAAGAAACAATCTGTAAGGTACAGACTGGAATTTCATCTCTCAATACTGACCTTCTCAAACTCCAAGAGGAGAATGCTAAATTTGCGCAGATTAGTAAGACTGAAGAACGGATTGCCGTATTGGAGCAACAAGAGAAGAAATTGGCTATTGAATACGAGCGACTGCAAGAAGAGTTGTTCTTAACAGAAGAGTTTACTCGAACTAAAGTATCTCTGCTAGATTCTAAAATTAACTCGAAATTCAAATATGCACGGTTCCGATTGTTCGAAGAACAGATCAATGGAGGGCTGAAAGAAGTCTGTGACACGCTATTTAATGGCGTTCCTTACGGTAGTGGGCTAAACAACGCAGCTGAGTACAACGTTGGTCTGGACATTATAAATACGCTAAGTGAGTACTACGAAGTATCAGTCCCAATCTTCTTCGATAACGCTGAGTCGGTGACGAAGCTGATCGACACAGATGCTCAAGTAATTCGGTTGGTAGTATCTGAGAAAGACAAGGTACTTCGGGTTAAACCAAGCAATGAAGAGCAGGCCTTCAATAATGAACTTGGTGCCATTGTACGTACTTTAAAAAATGCCAAGGAGGCGATCTAATTGACTACCGAGAACGAACAAGCAGTTGCAAAAAAAGAACCAACACAATCTGAACGCTTCATGACTAAAGTTATTTCGGAATTTGGATCCAACGTAGGTGAGGTTGCATTAACTAACTTTCAACAGCGTCTTGCGCAGAACTATTTCATTGCTCTTGACTCAGTCTTGAAGACGACCGAAGAGAAGCGTTTAAAGAAAGCTGAGAAGTACCGTGATGCAGTGCCTGTTACCTGGGCTAATGTGAATATGGACAAGCTTGCCCGTGATGTGGTGGCTATGGCAAGAGTAGGATTTGACCCTTCACAACCTAATCACATCAACCTTATTCCCTTTAAGAATAACAACACCAACAAATATGATATAGCCTTCATTGAAGGCTATCGTGGCATTGAACTTAAGTCAACTAAGTATGGTATGGATGTACCTGACCACGTTGCAGTGGAATTGGTCTACTCGTCCGATAAATTCAATCCGATCAAGAAGGACATGAACAATAAATACGAAGGTTATGAATTTGAAATTGTGAATGCCTTTGATCGTGGAGAGATAGTAGGTGGGTTCTATTATCACCTTTACTCAAGTGCTCCTGAAAAGAATAAGCTCGTCATCATGACGATTAAGGATATTGAAAAGCGTAAACCTGACCATGCTAGCCCTGAGTTTTGGGGTGGCGAGAAAGACAAGTGGGAGAACGGTAAGAAGGTCGGTAAGGAACAGGTTGAAGGCTGGCGTGAAAAGATGTGTTTGAAAACAGTCTATCGAGCTGCTTACAACGATATCACGATTGACTCACAGAAGATCGATGACGATTACCTTCGCTTGAAACAAATGGAGAGTGATTTGTCCGAAGCTGAGGTTGCACAGGAGATTAGAGCCAATGCCAATGGAGATATCATCGACATTACTCCTGATCCAGTAACTAAGACTTCACAAGATCCTGATCCTGACCTACAGCAAGAGGGATCTAATCAGGATGAAATGGACTTCTCTGATGATGTACCACCTCTGAAAAAGACCGGTGAAGGTCCTGACTTCTGATGATAAACATTACTTGTCTCGGATCCAGCAGCGCTGGTAATGCCTATCGCATTAGCGATGGTCAAACTCACCTACTACTGGAAGCTGGGTTCACATTTAAATCACTCCAACGAGCGTTGGAGTTTCGCATGTCGGAGATCGCTGGTTGTCTGATTACACATGAGCATGGAGATCACAGCAAGGCTGCAAAGGATGTTATGAAGGCTGGTGTTAACATCTACACTAGCCAAGGCACGGCCGATGCATTGAAGCTTTCAGGGCATCGATTGAAGACTATTAAGGCGCACGAGCAATTCGTGATAGGCACATGGACTATTAAGGCGTTTGAGATTGAGCACGATGCAGAGGAGCCATTGGGGTTCGTCCTAGCTAATACAGTAGGCGATAAGCTGGTATTCCTTACAGACACTTATTACTGCAGGTATCGATTTGCTGGGCTAACTCACGTAATGGTCGAATGTAATTATTCCTTGGATATCGTTAACCGTAGGGTCACAGCAGGTGATCTGCATCCAGCACAAAAGAAACGTTTGCTTCGTTCTCACTTCGGTCTAGAGCATGTTAAGGGGTTCCTTCGCGCTAACGACATTAGCAAGGTTCAAGAGATATGGCTACTCCATCTATCAGACGGAAATTCAGACGCAGATAGATTCAAAAGTGAAATACAGGAGACAACAGGCAAGTTGGTCTATGTGGCTGATAGGTAGGTGATACACCTTGATAGAGGACAAGCCTCTGATGAAGAGCATGATGGGTGATCGAATTTGGCGGTTAATGCAGACGGATCCGGAAGAGTTTAAACGGGAGACTAGGGCGTACTTCGCCCTTGGATATCCTGGATGGTCAGTTGTAAGGGTCAAATATCCAATAGTGTTTTTACGAGACGATAGGGGGATAGGTCGATGAGTAATGTTGAGCAGCTTGATCTATTTACACTAACTGATCCAAGTCCTGTACTGAACGGCATGTATTACGAGCAAAGCACTAATAGATTTGTGTCTTACGTGCTTGGTCGTCGGTACTTCGAAGTTACTCCAAGTCGTTGCTTAGGTGATAAGGACTGGAAGGAAAGAACCATGAGGGAGCGTGCTATATGACTACGACTAAGCAAGAGGTTAGTAATGCAGTATTTGACCAGTTAGAAACATTACTTGATGCAGCCACTGAACAAGGTGATGAAGCTGTTGCTGAGCACTTTAAAGCTCTCGCATATGCTTTAGGGGCTCATGTAGCAGTTAAAGGTAAACCGGACCACATGCCTGATTTTATTAATGCAGTATTAGAAAAGTTTGGACAGGGTATTAAGGTAGGAATGCAGATTGCTCATGGTCTCAATGGCCGCTTAGATGTACAGGTTCATAGTGTACGAAGAGACTAACTAATAATCAAGATTATTGCAATATAGGCAGGGGATGAAGAGTATGCCCAAAGATAGTTACCCTTTTCCAATCTACTCCGGTTTATTAGAGCCAGAACACTACAACAAAATAAGCACAGCGATATGGCTATTCCTTTGGTGCATCAGCTCCGTAACCAAAGATAAGGAAGATGAGGAAGGGGTATCTTGGGGCATTGTCCTTGGGAATAAGCCTATCAAACTTGATGATCTATCAGAACAGTTCGGAGTGGCGAGGAAGACAATTTCAAGATGGATTGATACGCTCGAAGATCATGGTTATATACGAGTTACTAGAGCACCATATGGTCTCATTTTCACCGTTAGGAACTCTAAAAAATATCGAAATAAGATGGACAAAAATGTCCACTCTGAAGAAAGAGAAGAGACAGATATGTCCACTCTGGAGGGTAGAGAAGAGACAAAAATGTCTACTCTCTTGGACAAAAATGTCCACTCTAATAAAGATATTATAAAGATCTTGATTGATAGATTGATAGATGGATTAGATGACCATCGATTTACAAATGAGAGATGCGGGGTTCTAACAACCGTTTTGGCTTCCATGCCATTGAACGAAATACATCTCGATGAAAAATCCGTTTCCAAGCGGTTTAGTGAAATCGATCGTTATTACCTTAATCGGAAAGGCAAGCTTTCATCATCAACTGCTGATTATAAACCTATGATGCTACTTGCTAAGATAGCGATTCCGATAGAGTTCATTTTCTTTGGGATAGACCTTTCATTTGCAAGGCACGACAAACAGAAGCGGTGGGAGTCAGCCGAGATCAACCTTTTTTCTTATTGTCAGAAGGTAATCGACGGGATATGGAATCAATTACTGAATGATATTAAAATTGCAAATTCCGAATCTTCCGGTTCGGTAAAGAAATACCCCGAACGGAAACAAAGTAAGACAAAACAACAGCGTGATTTGGATGAACTTGAAAGAATGCGAGAGGAGATACGGCGTGAACAAATTGCAGGTCATTGACCTCTTAGAGTTACTTAGACGTGCTTATCCTAGCATTGACACTAGCAAAGAAAGTGTCGATCATCACCACAAATACCTAAATGATTTCCCATTTGACACTGCTCGAGCGAATGTTGAACAACATATCCTCACGGAAAAGTGGCCACCAAACATTGCGGAGATCCGCGGCAGACAGGGTGAACAACTGGAGCGAACTCGGATGCGTAAAGAAACACAAGCCTATTTTGCACAACTCGAATTGTGGAAGAAGACCGCTGTTCCACCACCAACAGGAATGAGGGAGGCATTATATGCAAAGCTTGGCAGAACTCGAGAAGATTGATCCACCGAATAGCCAAGACGCTGAAATATCTGTATTAGGCGCCGTCCTGATCGATGCAGCAGGGGAAGCCATGGAAGAAGCATCCTTGTTGCAACCTAAGTCATTTTTTAATGTAGCCCATCGGAACATCTTTGAATCCATGATCGAGCTATCTGAAGCAGGTGAGTCAATAGATATCGTCACTTTATCATCACACCTGAACGATCGAGGGAAGTTGGACACAGTTGGTGGGGTGAGTTATTTATCCCGTATGGCTCATTCTGTTCCTACCGCCGCAAACATTGAGCAGTACATATCGATCCTGCAGGATAAATACATGTTGCGCCAGCTGATCGAAGCGGCCAGGAAACAGTTCATCGATGCGGTTGAGAGCGGTGATGCACAGCAAGTGATCGCCAACATGCAAGTGGCAGCGGCTAAGTTATCCGACCAGGCAGCTCCTACACAAGAATTCAAGCCGATACGCCAAGTGATGATGAACTCCTATGACGGGATAGAGCAACGGTTTGCCAATAAGGACAACGGGAGTGTCACAGGCATACCTAGTGGATTTAGTGATTTGGATGCTATGACAGCTGGGTTCCAAAAAAACGATCTAATTATCGTCGCTGCTCGTCCTTCGGTGGGTAAGACGGCATTCGCTTTAAATATTGCACAGAACGTTGCAGTTAAAACGAACGAGACCGTGGCAGTTTTTAGTTTGGAAATGTCAGCTCCACAACTGGGAGATCGTATGATTAGTGCAGAGGGTAACCTGGACGCTAGCAAGATCAAGACAGGGAAATTCGAGGACGGAGATTGGGAGCGGACAGCGAGTGCGGTTAGTGTGTTGGGTGAGACAAACATTTTTATCGATGACTCTCCAACGATTACGGTCCACGAAATTCGTAACAAATGTCGCCGACTTAAGAAAAAACATGGACTAGGACTTATTGTTATCGATTACCTGCAGCTGATTGCTGGATCTGGTAAACGTGGTGAGAACCGCCAGCAGGAAGTGTCTGAAATCTCTCGTACCCTCAAGCAGATTGCTCGTGAGCTGGAAGTTCCGGTGGTGGCTTTATCCCAACTAAGTCGGGGAGTAGAGCAACGACAGGACAAGCGCCCTATGATGTCTGACCTTCGGGAGTCAGGATCCATTGAGCAGGATGCGGATATTGTTGCCTTCTTGTACCGGGATGACTATTACAACCAGGACACAGAGAAAAAGAATATCATCGAAATTATTATCGCTAAGCAGCGTAATGGTCCAGTCGGAACAGTAGAGCTCGTATTCCTGAAGAACTTCAATAAATTTGTGAATTACGAACGAGCACATGACAGTCAGCCAAAACAACCTGAGGTGAAGGATACAAATAAACGCCGGTGGGCGAATTAGGGGGAACAAAGATGAAAAGCGGTAAGCGACCTACACGTAGGCAGAAGATAGACATAAAATTAGCCGGTTTAATTGTTGAAAACTGGTTGGTGGAACGAGACACTACGACAGAATTAGTAATTATTAACCGATTCTCAGGGAAGCCGAGAACGTTACGGAGGGGTGCATGATGGGGAAGATTTGGAGTTGTTGGTCTGTGTATGAGTATATGAAGATTTGCTTCATGAACAGCGGACAAGTGCCCACTCATGATGAGCTGGAAACTAAATTCAAGGGGATTGATGCTTCGGTGTTGCTCGAGGGAATTGCGGAATTTGAGTCTGTGATTTGTGATCGAAGTGGCGGTGTCCAAAATGTTGGTTGATCCATTCTTCCAAGAGATTCCGTGGGAATTGATATATGACGATGAGGGACGGCAGATCGGAGAGGTATATATGATCCACCCGTGGATGAAACCGGTTCGGAAAGAGGGGAAGCAATTACATGAAGACAATGGGAATAGATCACGGCACCAACTATGCAGGATGGGCCACGATGCAAAACGGAAAGCCTATTGATTTTGGATTAAGAGATTATTCAAAGATAGAGATGCCTAAAGTGTTAGATGCTATCTACCAGGATACATTTCGACTGATAGAACAGGAAGATCCGGATATGGTGGTGTTGGAACGTCCGGTTCACTTCAAAAATGCAAATAGTGTACTGGCACTTGTCGGAGCATATTCGATGGTCACGTTAGCTGCACTCCATCTTGGAAAGCCAGTAGAAGGAATACGACCGACAGAGCTTAAGATGCAGACGGGTAAGGGTAACGCAGATAAGGAAACCGTGGCATTAGAAATGCAGATGTTATTTGACATAGATTATGACGAAATTGCTGTGCCGGTGTTGTACAAGCTTAACCATCCGAAAGGCAAGTATAAAGCAGGCGATGTTAAAGAGCGTCGCTTTGATCCTTCGGACGCTATCGCACTTTGCTGGGCCTATCACCAAAAATTCATTAAGGGAGTGGCATAATCATGAGTTTTATAAATTTCAAAGGAACACTTAAAAAGATCAATCTAAAGTCGGCTGAAGAAACAGAAGTTACAATCAGCATCCCTGCATATGTGCTGGACGGTCAGTACAACACACTTCAAAGCATGTTGGAGCAGCAGGTTATTGGGGGTCTAGATTCCCAGGTCGTGACGTATAAAGTCATGAAAAATGCAATGACAGGTAAACCGATTACCAGGTATGCGATCAATAGTAGCGGTGTTGTCACAGTAGCCAAGCCCGAAGGCGAGCAACTTTCTCTTGATCTGGGACTTCCTGCCGAGAGAATTGAAACTAAGGAAGAAGCCGCTACCATTGATCTTAACATTATAAATGACTTTATCTTGAGTGGTATGGCTCCACATTATGATGATCTGAATCATGATTTCCTTGAGATCACAGAACGCCTTAACGAAGGCGACACTTACCTGAAGCTTGCTGGTGAAGAAGATATGGGTGTTGGTATCTTTGTAATGATGGTAGATGAGTACCGAAAGCGTGTGGCACCATTAGCTGCTAAATGGGATGAATGGCGTAAGGGTAAAGTTCAGGCGGAGCCTACGGCCAAGGATGACCATAACACTAAAGTAGAGAATGCCCCAGGTGTAGAAGACAAAAATGGCGCGGGTGATACGCCTGCAGAAGAAAATCCAGAAAATGCAGAGAGTGAAGTGAAAACCGAACCTGCTACTGAAGATGGTTCCGATATTCCTGATCAGACGCATGAGGGCGATGGTTCCTCTGGTAATAAGGAATTAGATTTCGAAGATCCAATAGGTCTGAATGGCGAGGATAAGTACAACGATGGTGCTCAAAGTAGCGGTAATGGCGAATCAAACGAACAAGATAGTTCAGGGGCGGATCCGGCAGTAGTAGTAATCGATAAAGATGAGCTGGAGCATTACATTCTAACCAATCGTCCTACATTCGAAGATATCCCGTTCGATTTCCCATCGCTTCTGAAACAACGTAAAGAGGATGGTAAGACGTGGATGGATATTTCGAGGGAAACAGGAGTGCCTAGTACTCAGATCAGTTCGAAGTATTCCGCTTATAAAAAGCGTGTAACACAAATGATGAAAGATGGTGGAGCAGCTTAGGCTTCTTCCTTACAATCTGGGTCACAGGGATCCGGAACGGGCAAGTTACGGCCTTGTGACCAAACATACATTCTATTTTGAGAGAGGACTGAAGATATAAATGCCACTGGAAGGTTTATGTGTCCGGACTAAGTGGGTCCGGTTTAACTAATGCGTAAAAGACACATAAAGTGCAACAAAGGAGAGATTACAATTGAAGCCATCTATGTATTGTTCGGAATGCCAAGAGTGGACAAAGGAGCGGTAGTGGACAGCCTTACAGTACGAATAAAGCGCAACAGCATTAAGGGGATACCGAGTCATGACACAATTATAGGGTGTAAAACCTAAACAAAGAAATCCTGCTCAATGAGCAGGACTATAAATTACATTTAAGCTTCTGATTCAGGTCTCTTCACTTGAAGAGGAGGAGGGATTAGCCAACCTTTTTCCTTGCTGATTTCAAGGATCTTAACTCCCAAAGCTGCTGTAGTGAGATGGTATTTAGCGAATAAAGCACCAACATCCACTCTAATTGATTGACCCATAGCTTGGCTACAAGCAACCAGCCCAATAGCAGCATCTGCGCCAATTTTAGCAGCTATTTCAGGATCAGTAAATCTTGCGCCAGCAGGGATATCTTCAAGTTTTACTGGTGGTCTTTCAGGCATGATTGGTGCGGGAGCAATTCCGTTTTCAGTAAGTAGTTTATCAAATTCTTTAATCTCTAGGTTTGCTTGATCAATAAGATCATTAAGTATTTTTTTAAGGTCCTTGTCACCAGCGTGGTTTAAAAATGCTTGGTAGCATGATACAGCTCCTCTGGCAACCACAGAGCCACTCCATACACTAAAAATTTCACCATAATGCAATGGTTCATCTTTCGGATTGCCGTTTAAAATACCCATTATTTTAGCTCCTTCAATTCATAATTTTCAACGTAGTTATTATGTCCAAGAAAATAATTTTAATGTAAGACTGATAGTGTTACCCGAATAACCTAGCCAAAAGGTCCGTATTAGGAAATTGAAATCGGGATTGAGGTATAGCCTCTCCCAACCTAAGGAGGATGAACGGTAATGGCACGAGACGATAATAAAGTTCTAATACAAGTTAAGCATCAAATTCACCCTGAGTGGGGCATAGGAAATTGCTACGACGGTATGCCACAAACAGATATGGCTCTAATAGCATTTGAAAACATAGATAACGAACCCGTTTGAGAAAGTGGTATCCCTGAATCACCTAGAAGGAGCTAATCCAAGAGAGCCGTAGACCACGATAGGTGATGACTCTACAAGCGGGGTAGGCTCTCCTACACCACTTGTACTATGTATTACAAATATTTAGGTAGACTGGGAGGGAAGAAATGAAAACTGAAGGATATAAAAATATAACTTTGGGCCAACTTGATGGAATTAGATTAATGAGAGAAAAATGCAAAACGGTAGGGGACTTCAAAAGACTTGGACGAGAGATAGCAGAAAAATATGGACTAACAGATCGGGAAGCAATTGATCTACTAAATAATCGATCGTAAGGATTAATGCATAGTCACAAAGCAAAGACCCCCATTACCTGGCCGGGCGCGGGGGTCAATCAGTAATTGTTACCTCTCATGAATTATAACACATGAGGGGATGAGGGGAATGGGAGCTCAACAATTATCATTCGATATCCACCGGATCGACGAGGAAGCCACTAGAGACGCTGTTGAAAAATATCTGCAGCAGGCTAGAGAATATATAGTTACAGAATATATCCCGGATGAACCAACTATGACGGCAGTATATAGCGACATGCCTCGAGGAAACACGGGTACCACAAGTGATCAGACAGGGAATATTGCGACTCGTAATGTGGATGAACCGGATCGAAGACGGAGGCATATTGAGCGTGCGGAGAAAGCAATTGGTCGCCTTGGGGGAAGGCAACAAAAGCTTATCCGTAATCGATACATGGATGATGACGATGTTTGGGATTATGATGTAGCGGAAAATTTAGGGTATAGCGATCGGCATTACCGTCGTATCAAGTCCGTGGCAATTTACCGTTTGGCAGGAATGCTTGGACTGGTTATGCTACAAGACGACTAGTAGAGAGAGTGTCCGCTTTTTGTCCGGTCTATGTCCGATCTTTGGACTTTTTACATGTTATATTTGTATTGTAGAAATAGGCGAGAATGACACGCACAGCTGCTTGAATGTAGCACTAAACTGGGGCGTAAATCTTCTCGCCTTTTCTATGCTTCATGTAGATTTTACTTTTAAATGATCTATCCTTGACAGGGAATAATGGATGATTTAATTCTTATCTTTTTTGTACTTCTCAAGGAATTTCCAAAACAACACTTTCACTTTTATTGCTTGATCTTCATCGGAGACATTCATTTCATTAAGACGACCAAAAAATTGAAGAAGATTAAATGTATTGTTGGAAGAAATTTCAGTAAACTTGTTAGAAAATTTATCAAATTCACGTTTACCAATAATACTGATTATCTCTTGCTGAACTCTATAAGCAAAAATATCATCAATTTTAGTTTTGTGTGCAATTTTTATTACACTAATTACCCAAGTTAAATGATCTTTAATGTCTTTAATTTCTTCTAAACTCCTAATAATTGGGTCAATTGTTTTCCCGCGATGAACAATCGTTATTGGTTTATCCATTATTAACGTTGCGGAAGTACCATCATTGTTAACTAAATCAAATGTTGGGTAAAAACCTACAGTTCTAGATTTGTCTTCACTATTAACCAAAGTGAATCCATAACTAAGCTTTCCGATACCATCAATAGTCAATTCTTCATCTGAAATAAAGTCTAATTTCATACTAGAGTGACTGATTCTAGGTAATGCTAAACGGAATGTCGTATCAAGCTGTTCAAGCGCCCATAGAGCGGTGTAATAAAGAACATGGTTATCAATCGGTTTATAGGCAGCTGTAGCGAAACAGCGAACTATTCTCTTCCCATCTTCAACTACTGTTCTTATTAGTATTGGATCGTTTGGATTAACCTCCTTAAACCAATAATTAAAATTATAAAGTAGTAGTTCTAGATGTTCTTCGGAATCATCTAATAGATATTTCGCGTATTGGATCATTTTAATAGGCGTAAACAAATGTCCTATTGCTTCTGATGTAGTTGTAAAGGTATCTGTAACTCCATCTAGTCCAATAATGAGTTGAGTAAAACCATTTTCATCTGTTTCAGTACCGATAATAGTAACTTCACTGTTTTTTTTGGTGTAATCTTCTTTTGTCCATGTTACTCGGGGTATTAAAAGATCAAATATATTTTTGATACCAGTGGTATTCAAGTACTCATCAAGTCCCGCGTACTCTTCACCAGAAAAATTATCGAAAATAGCTTGTTCAAACTCTTGACCCTTATCGAGTAATTGAATGATTTCACTTTTTTTAACTCTAGTGTCTTTTAACATAGAAACCTCCTAGAAAGGATTTTGAGTATGATTAGACAAGGTGATATTTTGGAATTGAAGGGCGGAAGAGCATATAAAGTTCTTCTTGGTCACACTGATTCACTAATCGAGGGCAACCTTCTTGTGGTTGAACTAGATGAAGATAACAACAAGATCGGGGAACCCTTTGACTTTGAAATCAATGCATCAACTCCAATAATAGACATTATTAGATAAAGAGACTCCTTTCTACCTACTACTTTCGACATATTTCATGGGAAATCCTTCCTATATAATGGGCATCAATAGTCAAAGAAATAAGAGGGAGCTGAAGTGGTCAAGACGGACAGCATGTTTAGTGAAAGAGTAAGTAAACAAGAGAACCACAGGGGACCAGTGGCATAGAGTATCTATAACTGGTGTTGAGATGTTTGACTCCGATTTTAGCAACTTGTTAAAATGGTCTTGTCCTTCTTTGTAACAAAGTACGTACGCTTTAAAGCAAAGAGCAAAGCGCATTTGCTGCGGACGTTACGGACGCCATTCTTTAGTAATAATATTATCGATTATCGTAATGAAATCATGAAATAACGTACATATTCAGACGAAGTCGTTCCTTATGGGGCGGCTTTTTCTATTTTATAATTTAGGATTTTAGGAGGAATAGTGATGAAGAAGTTAAAGAGGCTTAAGGATCCACCGGTGTATAAGCAACCAGTTAAGTGCAAGGGATGCGATTGGGGTCGTTGGGATGGTATGAAGCAAGTATGTATGATGCCGCGTTGTATTAAGTGGTGGCGTAGGGTTTAGAAGGGAAAACCTTCCTAAATGTCGAAATGTGTTCAAATAAGGGAGGTTAAAATGGCATGAGTATCAATACACTTTCTCTAAATATTAGTCCCGATGCATGGATACAAACATTTGGAGGTTTTTTTGGAGGTCTACTTGCAGGTGGAATTGCAATTTATTTGTTTAAGAGACAGGTTAATCTTGAATTAAAAAGGAGTAGAGTTAATGAACTGCAAAACTTTTTAAAGAGTTATTATGTTTTAAATGAATGGTTTGTTCGAATTCTAAGTACAACTGAAAGACTTGCTGAGATAATGGAAACTGATACCTATAGTATTCATGATCGAATGGAAATTTTGCCTTATAATATTGAATCATTAAATACTTCTATATACCAATTAAACCAAATAAATGACGACTATATTCCTCAAGATATATACAAGGCGTACTTGGAGATGAAGTCGTTAATAACATTTTTTAAGAAGCAATGTGAAATTGATTTGAATAGATATCAAGAAGGCCATCTCAATGAGCCATTTAAAGGTACATATCGTACTAATTATAATTTGTTAAATCTATATAAAGAAGAGATTGAACGATATGCCAAGAATAATGAAGAAGAGCTAAAAAAGCATATGAAATAAAAAAAAGAGGGCACATTGTAAGATGCTTCTATATGCCAGCAATTGTCCTTCTGTGAGCCATTCTCAGCCCTTGTCATAGAGAACGTGCTTATGTGTGATGGGAGCGATATAAGGGCAAGGCGGGTATGATTCCGTTGGACTGTCGCTGAGTCTACGCCAAACCCAAGATGAAAAACCAACTCAACTCAAAATAATTCAGTATAGAGTTTTACATTTTTCCGAATACTTATTTAAAAAAGGAGGATTCGGATGAAAATTGGAGGAAGCTTAGGCCAAATATCTAACAAATTAAAAAGTGAAACTAAAAACTTAGAAAATAAGGGGAAGAAGATTTGGAATCAGACTTTGGATGATATTGAGGCTATTCTTGGACACACCTCAAATTGTCATGCCTCAATGGATCAAATTCGCATCATTGCGATGAAAAGGTACCTAGAGTACCAGACTACCAGCTTAAGAGTCATGTGGAATTCGAACTATATTACAAAAGAGGTTGTTAATGAGGTTTGGAAAATTGTATCCCCGAGATTGAAAAAAGGGGCGGATCCAAAGATATTTTATTTAAAGAACTATAATCGTCTTGAATCAGCCATCGAAATAGATCCTAATAATTTTGAGTTTGCTGATCAGAAACACCCTTGCTTGTTTGTGCACGGAATGGACTATGAGTCAGGTATTAATTCTGCCTATAATTTCTTTAAAGATTTTAATGGTCGAGTAAGCCTATTTAATCATCCAAAATATCAGAATCATGAGCTCTATTTAGTGAGTTACGATTCAAAAATTACTGATGAATATGAAACTATAATTAAGGCAGCTTTTGAGTCACTAATTGGAGTCAGTCAAGATGGTGATTCTGGACCACTAATTCAAGCAGTTTTGTGGAGAGAGTTAGAGGATAGAGCAAGAGAAACAGGAGATTATATAGTTCCATTTCTTAGAAAGTTATCTGAGCACAACAAACAAACGAATAATAAAGGCTTTGCTTTGAGTCATTCATTAGGGTGTTTTACTTTGGCCTCGGCTGGACAGATTTTTATCGAGGAGGATTCGAGCACACAACTATTTGCTTTATGGCTATGCATGGCAGCGGCTTTGCCGGCTAATGCTTTTTCGAGTTCAGGAGATTTCGAACTAGCTCCATTTATAGCGGGTCCTACTGATGATAAAGTTAAATATGGCACAAGCGTTTGGTATTCAAGATTGGATTATGTGCTAAATATAGCATACACATTAGCTACGGGGCATTTAGCTATGGGAGTAACTGGACCATTAGAAATTTCCAGGAATCATGTTTACCCAACGGATGTAACTGACATTGTTGGTGAGCAACATAACACTCATTACTTTCCGCGTTTAAAGAATACTCTGCGAAACATGTTTGAAATATGAGTGTTTAAATTCTCAAAACATTAATTTTTGAGGACGAGCCAAGTAGCTGGTCCTTTTTTTGTTGATATATAACCAATGGAGGTATTGAAATGAACATCAGATTCGTGCCAATAGATCAGATTAATGCAGCAGCTTACAACCCCCGGGTCGACCTTCAGCCCGGAGATCCAGAGTACGAGAAGCTTAAGCAATCTATTGAAGCATTCGGCTATATCGATCCGATCATCTGGAACGAGCGTACTGGAAATATGGTCGGCGGTCATCAGCGTTATAAGATCATGGTCAATGAACAGGGCCGTACAGAGTTGGCAGTGTCCGTCGTGGACTTGGACGATCAACAAGAGAAGCTTCTGAACATTGCATTAAATAAAGTCTCTGGTCGTTGGGATGATGAAGCGCTGGCCCGACTACTGGATGATCTGCAGGTGAGTGGAGCTGATGTATCTCTATCCGGATTTGAGTTTGAGGAAATAGAAGAGTTGATCAATAGCCTTCCTGGTACTCCTGATATACAGGAACCAGTAATTGAGGATGATTTCGACGTTCAAAAAGCTTTGGACAATATCAAAGAACCAGAAACGCAGCGGGGCGATGTATGGCAGCTTGGCCGGCATATCCTGATGTGTGGGGACTCTACTAGTGAGGAAGATGTTACGCGGCTGATGGACGGTAAGAAGGCGGCACTGGTTGTTACGGATCCACCTTACAATGTCGCAGTAGAAAGCAGTTCTGCTCGTTTATCAGCCGATGGTCGCGGCTCCATAATGAATGACGATATGCCTGCAGAGGAGTTTGCAGGCTTTTTGCATGCTGTCTTTGAACGTTATGCTACTGTCATGGACCCGACTGCAGCTATTTACATTTTCCATCCCTCATCATATCAGCGGGAGTTTGAAGATGCTATGAACGCTGCTGGCATTATCGCTCGCTGTCAGTGCATTTGGGTTAAGAATGCGGCCACCTTTGGATGGGCACAGTATCGATTCAAACATGAGCCAGTGTTTTATGCCCATCTTAAAGGCAAGGCTCCTGCTTGGTATGGGGATCGTTGTCAGACTACAGTATGGCGTTCTGGGTTACCAGGGGAGGAACCTGTACCTGATACGGTATGGGAGGTTTCAAAAGGTGACGTTAGTAAATACGTTCATCCTACACAGAAGCCATTGGAGCTTCTGGCCATTCCAATTAGAAATAGCAGTAAGCAAGGCGATGAGGTTCTAGATTTCTTTGGCGGTAGCGGATCCACTCTTATGACTTGTGATCAACTTGGCAGGACATGCCGGACAATGGAGCTTGATCCGATCTTCTGTGATGTCATTAAGAAGAGGTACCATGAATCTACAGGTGTTGAGCCTGTTCTTCTTTATCGTGTTAATTCCGTGGTTTAATAAAGATAGTTTTAGATTGGCTTATTGCTATCAGAAAGGAAAGTGGGATTATATATTTCTTGAATATGGTTTATACGATATATTTATACCATAAGAGATTCAAGGAGGATTCAGAATGCAGGCATTTATTTACCTTCCGGATAGTAAACGAGAACAATTAAAAAGATGTATTTCTGTTTTTGTTCAAACGTATATTGAAAAAATCTCACCTACATTTGACTATATTGATGAAGAAGCACAAGTACAGGCGTATAATCATTATTGTGAGTTAGATGAGTCTTCTAATTCTGAATATCTCGATCAACTTGATTTTGCTGAAGCAGCAAAGGAATACGGATATCAACATTGGGAAGGTATGGCGCTTATGCAATACAACACCAAACTTATGAGTATTTCTACGCTGTATCAATTCTGGGAACAACAAGTAAGAAAGCTAGTGTTCGAGGAACTAACTAGTCATCTCAAATTCACAATTGAAAAAGGAGGGAGTGTCGAATTCAAAACGTTTTGCACCCGTGGTATTGATGATATTAAAGAGATGTTTCTACAATGTGGTGTCGATATGAAGTTACTAAAATCCTGGGCTAAAATTGATGAACTGCGGTTACTACAAAACGTCATTAAACATGGTGATGGGAAGTCAGCATCAAATCTTGAAGAACTGCGACCAGATTACTTTCGCCATGTAGGCGGGACAAAGGCAATGGACCTGTATTTAAGCACACTGAATGAAAGGGTTCTCGATGTGAACGAAAATGAGATCTTCACCTACGGGGAAGCTCTTAAAGAATTTTGGGACGAGCTACCGGGAATGATGTACTTTAATCCCAACCTTTAAGGATCTTGAAATTATTGTGCTAGAGCTTAGCTAACGGGATAAAACAGCTCAAATACAGTCGCCTAATAAATGGCGGTTTTTCTTATACCCAAATTTAAAAGGAGGATGCGTTAACGTCCTCCCAATCATCCAGGGTATCCCCCGGTTGAGATAGCGGCGCGCCACGCGTGGCATTTTGCAGACATCCGCTATCTCGCATTCCATCATAACGGAAAGCTGAGGGATACGTAAATGGGAACACCAGATGAAAATAATTTAATGTTGCAGCATGAGCTTGAAGTCATGGCCGGAATCCTGGAATCAAAAGCACAGTATCGAAAGATTGTTAAAGCTGGAATAGCCAAGTGGGTAAAGGATTTTCAGGATGGACGGATTGAGTTTAAGACGGTCGATGACCTGAAGAAACTTATTGAAATAGATATCGAATTGCAGAAAGATGAGTTGTAATTCCTATTTTCGGGAGAATAATCTATTTAGGATTAATGCAGTCATAAAATAACAGGAATTTTAATGGTTTATGTCGAATTGGTATATCGATATAGATTATTTGTAAAGTTGGTGAGTCATTTGGAAAAAGAGCCCATACATTTATTCCTAGATACAACCCTTACGTATAGGGATCCATTCTTCAAGAAAAACTATAATTCTCAACTTATTCGCCTTTCCCAAATTCATGGATTTCCTCTTTTTATGTCAAAAGTTGTATATGATGAGACAAGGAATGGTTTTGAGAATAATGTAATAAAGCATATTAGTGGATTAGAAAAGGCTTTATCTGAATTAGAGATTTATTACCCATTGAAATTAAACACCGTAAAAATAAACTGTACTAAGGAAGACTTCATGAAGGAGTTTGATGAATTTTATGAAGATATAATCGAAAAAAAAATTCTTGAAATCATTGAATTTGATAACGATCTTTTACCTATTCTTGTGGAAAGGTCGATTAAGCGAGTTAAGCCTTTTAGTGAAAAGAAACAGGAGTTTAGGGATGCAATAACATGGCTTTCTTACGTCAAATATGCCGAGGATAAAGATCTATTTAATTGTTTTTTGATTACTCAAAATACATCTGATTTCTGTGATAATAAGATTAAAAATACTATTCATCCGGAACTGCTTAAGGATTCAACAAGATTTAGTCACTACGTAACTTCAGATGATATTCTCAAAAATGAACCGAAATTAGAGACATATACCGCTTCTGCAGATATAACTGAATGGCTTGCTACGAATGAAATTGATACAGACTTCATTCAAGACAAGTTCGAAAATGTCTTTGCAAAACAATTATTAGAGGAATTTATGAATTATGAAGAGAATCATTTTTTAGATAGTCTCATAAATATTGATTTGTTTGGTAGTATGGAAGTTAGAATTAACTCTGTAACACTAGCGGGAATTTCTGAAGAAATTACTACTACAATTGTGAAAGACCAGGTCGTTATCAATGGTGATGTTTTTGTAGATATTGAAGTATCTATCGATGAATCTGAAGATTATAGCAACCGTGTGTATACAATTGGTTCTGAAACTGCTCAAATGGTTTCCGCATTTATTTTTACGATGGGTAAAGATTTCGTTCATATAGAATCTCTGGAGTTTGACAATTTAAATATAATAGAACGGGCTGACTTTACTTTTATTTATGAAGACTACTTGAGCGAAGATTAACATTTCAGGATTATTAAATCAAAATTTATACTAGCTTAAGGGACGAGCCACAAGGCTTGTCCTTTTTTCATCGGGGGTGGTGACATGTAACATGGCCAGAGAAAGAAGTCCCGACCGGGACAAGGCAAAATTAATGTGGTTTGAGAGCAGCGGGACGATGAAGCTTAAAGACATCGCGGTTGCTCTTTCTGTTGGGGAAAGTAAGGTCCGGAAGTGGAAATCACTGGATCGATGGGAAGATGATCTCAAAGGGATCGCTCCACTTGAGACTAAAGGGAACGTTCCACATAAACGCGGTGCTCCCAAAGGGAACACAAACGCTATAGGTAATCGTGGAGGTGCTCCACCTGGTAATCAGAACGCAAAAGGGAATAAAGGTGGATCGGGTGGTCCATATCGAAACAAGAAGGCTCTCAAAACAGGGATGTATGAAACTATCTTTATGGATACTCTTGATGAAGAGGAACAGGAACTGTTGGAGCAGATTGATACCTCACCGATCGTTCAGGCTGAAGAACAATTATTGATGCTCTCCCTGCAGGAACGTCGCCACCTGAAGCGCATTAAGTTGCTAGAAGCAGGCATGACGGACGAAGAGTCTAGGATCAAAGAGGAGTTGCTTCAGCGCAAGGACAAGGTTCCTTATACGAATCCCAAAACAGGTAAAGAGTCCATTGTATCTCTTTTGACTGAAGGCATGAAGGTTACCGAGATTACCACAATTGTTGTATCTAAGCTGGATAAGATCCTGAAGCAAGAGGAAGCTCTCACGAAGACCCGAGATAAGAAGATAAGGGTTATCAACCTGATCACCAACCTGCAGCAGGAAAAGGAGAAGCTGGCGATTGCTAGGGA
The DNA here is from genome assembly GCF_001637205.1 of Paenibacillus glacialis. Classification (GTDB taxonomy): domain Bacteria; phylum Bacillota; class Bacilli; order Paenibacillales; family Paenibacillaceae; genus Paenibacillus_AQ; species Paenibacillus_AQ glacialis. The sequence continues at coordinate 457,962 of NZ_LVJH01000070.1, read as the reverse complement.
GCGGCTGGAGTTGGAGAAATTCAAAGTATACGGCTCTGATAAACCAGAAGGGGACGGTGAAGAAGATGACGATGATGGGGATGATTTAGGGTGGTAATCACACTTGCAAAGGAGCATCGGAAACGGATATCTCGTAAATTAAAGGACCGACCAGAGAAACTAGCCGAACTAAAGATGATCCTCACCCATTTCGAACAGTTTTGTTTTCGTATGCTGAAGATCAAAACGAAGACAGGGGAGATTGTCCCTTTTGAATTGAACGTAGCGCAAATCGAATTTGCAAATACAGTATTCAAGGACATTCTGGCTGGAAAACCTGTTCGGATCATTATTCTAAAGGCGCGGCAAATGGGATTCTCTACAGTGACGGAAGCAATCATTTATTACCTCACGTCACTTCAGGAAGCAAAGAACGCCTTTATTGTTGCTCAGGACTCCTACGCATCAGGGAACTTATATGATATGTTCCAACTCTATTTTGAGCGAGTGCCGGAAACGATTAAGCCAATGCATAAGCGGAACAATACGAAGCAACTAACCTTCGAGAATCCGTCAAAGAAGCCCTTTGAGCAGCGCCGTAATCCAGGACTTAAATCAAAGATCACGGTGCAGAGTGCAGAGAGTCGGGTCCTTGCACGATCAGGAACAATTCATTATTTACATGCTTCTGAGGTCGCGTTCTGGCCTGCTTCCAAGAAGAAGAAGCATTTGTTGTCCATCTTTGCTGCACTATCGAAAGAATCAGGGACGCTCGGTGTAGTTGAATCAACGGCCAACGGTATGGATGATTTTAAAAAGATGTGGGATGCTGCCATTGAGGGAGAGAATGATTTCACACCGCTGTTCTTCGCTTGGTTTGAGATGCCAGATTATAGGAAGCCAGTTCCTCCGGATTTTGATCTGACACACGAGGAGCAGGAATTAAAGAATAAGTATGATTTGGACGATGAGCAGATCCAGTGGCGCCGATTCACAATCCGAAACGATTGTAACGGTGACTCACGGTTGTTTAGGCAGGAGTATCCTTCTGATCCAATGGAGGCGTTCCTGTTATCTGGTGAGGGTATCTTTGATAACGAATTTATCCAGAAGCTCATTGATGCGTTGCTTTTACCGAGTCGATTGTATGAAATTGATGAGATCAAAGATAAAGTCATCCGTGCAGACTCAGGTGAGCTGCGCGTCTTTCGCATACCTGAAGAAGGTAAGCGATACATTATCGGCGCAGATACAGCTAAGGGTAAAGAGGGCGGTGACTACGACGTCGCTTATGTCATTGAGGAACGAACTGGGGAAATGTGTGCTGTTATTCGTGGTAAATGGGATACGGATTTATATGGTAAGAAACTTAATACCCTGGGACGTTATTATAATATGGCCTTGCTGGGTGTAGAGAATAACAACACAGGTGAATCCGTTCTTAATACGTTGTTCAACACCTGTCAATACCCATTACTGTTTATGTGTAAGAAGAAGGATCTAGGTTGGAACACCAATCCGGCTACACGCCCAGTGATGATCAGTGATTTCAAGGAAGCGATCCGGGATCAACTTTATCCCATCCATTGCCGTGAACTGTACAAGGAGTGCCTGACCTTCATCGATAAGAACGGAAAGCCCGAGGCAGACACAGGCTGTAATGATGACTGTATTATGGCATATTCCATATGTCTTCAGTTACGACAAGTCGCTGGCAAATGGTTTGACTGGTATGAGAAGAAAATGAGGAAGCAGTATGAGGAAGACTCCCAAGAGGAAGCGGGGTGGATATAGTAAATGAGTGATGAATCACAATGGTTTCAAATTTCAAAAGGGGATGAAAGACATATTCCTTCAAGCGCACAGCTACCCGATAGCTTTGAGAATCTTTATGATCGGCATGGGTTGCTGCCCTTCCCTTTGGGCAATGACCCTGCTTCCTGCAAACTGCTGGTGAAGAATAGCAATATTATCCCGCAATGCATCGAAGCATATAAGAGAAACATCGCGGGTTATGGAATTGCATTGGAGTATTTACCGGGTGAGAATGACGCGACAGCGATAGACGACTGGAATCGGGCAGAGAAGTTCCTTGAGACATGTAACCTTGAGGATTCTCCTGAGGAAATCATAGGGATGCTGATAGAAGACTTGGAGAGCTGTGGCATGGCAGATGTAGAAGTTGCATGGCCGCAAGGAAGTGAGTATCCAACGATTTACCGTATGAAGCCACAGTACATCAGGTGTACTACCGAGAGCAACGTATCGACTATCAAGCGAAAACGGCGTATCAAATCTACGAAGAAAATTGAGGAATTCTCCCAAAATATCTACGCAAGGCGTTATGCCATGAAGCGAGGGCAATCTGTTGTTTGGTTCCGCTTATTTGGTACCGAGGGAGAGGATAACCAAATTATCCCGTTACGTTTTGGAAATGATGGTCCCTACGGTGAACCGCGTTGGTTTGGAAATACACCGGGCGTGGTCGGTAGCCGTGAGGCAGAGGAGTTGAACGTCTCCTACTTTTCAAATGGTCGGATGCTGTCTATGATTCTGACTGTGACCAATGGTCGTTTAACAAAGCAATCAATGGAGCTATTAAAGAATGTTAAGGGCTCTCAATCGCAGGGTGGCATCCTGTACCTAGAAGCCAAAGGGGAAGAAACAGGTGGTCCGCTGGACGAGAAGGTTGAAAAGGTAGCTATCAAGCTGGACAAGCTTAACGACCTCCTTCAGCAGGATGCACTCTTTCTGGATTACGGAAAAGAGAAGAAGGCAGATATTCTTTCCTCTTTTCGTTTGCCACCTATTCTAGTTGGCCAGAGCTCCGACTATAATCGGGCAACGGCACAGGCTGCGCTGCGGTTTGCAGAGGAGCAGATATTTGAACCTTACCGTAAATGGATTATGGATGAAATTTTTAACAAGCGTCTGTTTCCGACTATTGGTATTTTTCGAGTAAAGGCAACTTTGCGGGGGCCACGCATTATCGATCCTGAAGATCGCAAGCAGCTACTCGACTTTATTGCTGACCGTGGTATCATGCTGGTTCGTGATCTTATTCCGATTGCTGAGGAAGTACTGGATACCACCGTTGATGAATCTAAGTACACCGAGGAATACCTAGATACTCCGATCGTTCAGATGATTAACAGTCAACCTGCCCTGATGACGAAGGACTCAGACACAGATGACATACAGGACCAAGTGGCAATGATCGCCAAGCGATTGCTGCGACAGAGCGATCAGGAAGCAGGCATCCATGTGTGAGACATGCTGGGAGTTAATAGCTAAAGCAGATGACACGGAATTTCTGGATAGCTTGGAATTAACCCATGCTGAACGTTCTGTGCTGGAAGAGCTATACAAGCAGGGCGAGGATCGTATTGTTGAGATTCTTGAGCTGCAGGGTAAGGAATTGCACGAAGCTATTTTAGAACTGAACGAGGAACTGCTGATTGATATTGGGGAGCTGGGCAAGGTATTGATATCCGTCCAGGCCGGTGATCTGTTCACCGTACAGTTTGAGCAGGCTATCTATGATGCATTCACACCGTTATTCCATTTAGCTGGAGAAACAGAATTGACGGTCCTTAATAATGACAAGAGCTGGTCCACAAAGAACAAGGCAGCATCCCGGTTCGCCTTGAAGCTGAAGAAACTGGTGCCGGATATGAATGGGACCAGTAAGGATGTTATGACCCGAGCTTTTCAGAAGGCAATTAAAGAAGGAAAGACGCCTTCAGAGAGAGCGGTATTAGTACAAGAGATCAGCGCCGCAGCCACCAAGGGGGAAGAGGGTCCTTTTAGCATGAAACGAGCTGTCACCGTTGCTCGTACAATGAGCACAGCCACAGCCAACGGTGGGAAGCTTGAGGGATGGAAGCAGTCAGAAGTTGTCACAGGTAAGAAATGGCGATCTTCAAAGGGAAGCAGAACCCGCAAAACTCATAGGAAAGCTGATGGCCAAGTCCAGCCGATCGACAAGCCCTTTAAGGTTGGGAAAAGCGATCTGATGTTTCCGGGTGATCCTTCAGGACGTGCAGAGGAAATCATTCAGTGTCGCTGTACGATGCAATCAGTGATGGATTAAGAGGAGGAACTGAATATGTTCAATTCAGCACGAAGGATTATGGATTCGTGTCTTTTTGCGCTTTCATTATTACTGAAGGGGGGTGAAAAACAGATATGACTTATAAACTGAAAGATGCCAAGATAACGCACATTTCCCTGGTAGACAAGGGAGCGAACGGTGTACCGTTTGCAATCATTAAGGCAGACAAAGCAAATGCAATTAACAAGCAAGTTCTCATCGCCAAGATCGACGATGACAAGCGTATTGTAAAGGGTACCGTATACCAGCCGGATTTAGTAGATGCTCATGATGATCAGATGGATGAGGTCGAGATCGAGAAAGCCGCACATCTCTTCATGGAGAAGCAGCACACCTACAACATCGATAAACAACATGACCTAGAAGCTGATAAGGGTTATGTTGTCGAGTCTTATGTCGCACCTTGTGACATGGTGCTGGGCGATCAAGCCATCGCAAAAGGCTCTTGGATCGCAGCTGTAAAAGTGACAGATGACGACACTTGGGAAGACATCAAGAAAGGTGAGATTACTGGCTTTAGCATGTGGGGTGTTGGAAAGCGTGAAGAGGTCGAGGAACAAGAGGAGGTATCTAAGGGACTCTTGAGTAGAATTGCAAAGGCGTTAGGTCTGATTGAAAAGGGCGCTGTGGCAGACAAATATAATAAGAATCGAAAGAACCGAGAATTTTGGGCAGCACAAGACGCCTTGAACTCGGTTCTTTTTCGTTGGGACCAATGGGAGAACGGCATTGAATCTGATACTGAGATCATCCGGGAAGCCTTACAGGATTTTGTTGAGATCGCTCAAGCAGTTCTGATTCAGGAAGACATTGTGAAAGCTATCGGCAAACCGTCTGAACAGATCGCCAAAGCAGGAAAGAAGATTTCTTCAGGCAACCTGAAACATGTGGATGATGCTATTACTGCACTAACTGCACTTAAAAATAATACGGCTCCTGTAGAGCCAAAGGAGGAAGACGATTTGAAAGCAGAGGATATTGCAAAGGCCGTAACGGCTGCCATGGCTCCGATCGCTAAGCAAGTTGAAGGTTTGACTGCTGAGATTGCGGAGCTGAAGAAAGAGGATGGTATGGAGGGGCAGCCTACTGGTACCGAACCGTCAGTTGAACAAAATGATCTAAGCGATGCTATCACCAAGGCACTCGCACCGCTCACGGAGCAAATGCAAACGTTGGCTACTGATGTGCAGCTAGTAAAGAATAGTCGAGGCGGTTCTGCTCAAGGTGGCGAACAAGAAATTAACAAGGCAGAAGGCGGCGTAAGCTTCGTCGGATTGCTCTAATCTAAGGGGGATAATATTCATGAGAACAAACGGTCAAATCGCTAATACCACAATTCAAAAGTCCACTATTGTAACATCGATGGATAACACAGCGCTCAATTATGAGCAAGTGGATGCTTTTACAGAAATGGCGTATGAATCAACTGATTTTCTTAAAGGGATTCGCCATATTAATAGACTGAGTTCTAAAGGTACGATTGACAAAATCGGCGTAACGGGTCGTAACTTGCGTGGAAAAAAAGAGAATGTCATGGCAATGAATGGCGCAGCTCCTTCTTTTCCACAAGTACCGTATGCTGTGGAACCAGTTGTTCTACCATTTGAAATCACCGAAGAATTCATTCGTCAGACGCAGCGTGTTCGTGGCCAAAATGCTGAGGATATTATCATGCGTTCCATGGCGAATAACTTTGGTGATAATATGCAGGATATCGGTTTCAACGGAGATATCGCTACTATAAGTACTGATCCAGATTATGAATTTCTGAAGATTAATGACGGTTGGTTGAAGCTTGCACGTAAAACAGGTAACTTCCTCGACTTCAAAACTATGACAGCTACTCAAAAGAAAGGGGTCCTGTTTGAAGTTGAGCGTGCTATTGCAACGCGCTTTCGATCTGGTGGTGTGTTTAAATACTTCATGCACCCTAATACCTTCTCGAAACGTCTTCAGAAACTTGCAGAGATGGATACTAGCGCATCGATCCAGCTTCAAATTACTGGCGGTGTTAAGAAGGTCAATGCATATGATGTGGAGGAAGTTCCTCATATGCCTGAAGGTGCGATTCTGTTCACGTATCAGCAGAACTTCGCTATGGTGCATACCTATGACATGCAGATTCGCAAGACTACTGAAGGTAAAGATGCGATCTATGCTGATAAGCGGTTCTATGCCATTCACACTGATTTTGATTCTATTTTTGAAGAACCTAGTGCAGTTGCTTACGTGGAAGGGGTGGAATTTTAATGGCATACGTTACGTATAGGGGGACCAACGCGTCCCTTACCCTGCATGGCATCAGGTTTGAACCGAGGGTGTCGGTGCTTATTGAAAGTGAATCAGTTTTGAAGAAGTTACGAGACCAATCAGACTTTGAGATACGTGAGGAAAAGGTCGTTCCACTGGAGGACCTGACACCTGTCCAACTTAAAGATAAGGCGAAGGCATTGGAAGTAGAGGGTTTTAGTGATATGAAGAAGCCTGAACTGATTAAGGCGCTAACCGCGCTAGAAGGAAAGGGACAGTCCGATGCTAACACCGACGATCCTCCAACTACGTAGTCGTGTGAGTGCAGTCCAGGAAGCCTTGCCTGAACTGTTGGAGCAGTACATTGATGACGCGCAGACTAGGATAGAATTATACTTGCCTGTTAAATTTCCTGAAACGGTAGATAAGCAGCTCATGTTGGCCTGGGTAAGGCTAGCAGAGTCGCTAGCGCTTCAAGATAGTGAGGAGTATCTTGCATCAGTAGCGAGGGGATATTCTTCAGAAAGTGATGGAGCATGGACCTATACGAGGCAAGCAGTAGCGGGTAAGACCACAGGCAACGCTGATGTAGATAATATTCTCTTCCTGTGGATTCAGAAGCAGGAGCAGGCCGATGACGGAAACGTTACGGCCTATTTGCTATGAACCATCGCTTCCATACACCGTTGGCACTGTACCGGGTAACTAGGAAGAAGGATGGCGACGACCTGTTCAGTGATCGGAAGTCCGGCAAGGTAGGGGATCATAAGTGCTTTGTCATTAAGACTGAAACGTCCGAGAAGACGGATGAAAAGCCTGTATTGTATATCATAAAGAAGACGATAGGCTTACCTAAATCAGCCGATGTGAAGCTTAGTGATGAGATACATCTACTAGGTCGTCGCTACTTAGTTATTGATGCGATTCCCCGGCGATATTGGAGAGAGATCCTTGTTACATGTGAGGTGAAGGGCAGTGAACATTCATGATTTCGACGGCTTGGCCCGTAAGTTTAAAAAGCTGAGCGATGAAGGAGTGAGTGAGATCCTCCGTAATATTGCTGAAGCTGTGGGGGAGACACTATTAAACTTAGTCATTGACGAGATCGATAAGCAGGATCTTATTAATACGGGTTTGATGTGGAACTCGTTCACGCGTGGCGAAGACGGAAATGTATGGGAATGGGATGTGGATCGTAATGCAATCACACTTGAAGTTGGTTCTAATTTGGGAACCCGAAGCAATGATCCAAGCAAAGCGGGATATCCACGGTTGATTAATGATGGATATACAATTCACAAGGCCCACTTTGTACCTGGTTACTGGGATAGTGTAGGAGCATTCATTTATGATCCAAACGCTAAAGGCGGCTTTATGGCAAAACCAAGAACATTTATTGGTCGGCATTATTTTGACATTGCCATCAAGCAGTTGGAAGGCGGAATGAATGCTTTAATCCAGAAGCGTTTGGAAAAGGAATTGGAGAGGATGCTGTCATGATGGATGTTGGGCTTAAAGCGTGGGCTGAGATCGTGCAGCAGGTTTATCCTGAGCTTCCGATTCTTCGGGATCGATCGTTATGGCAAGCTGGACAGTTTGAGCGACCAAGCGTATTTGTGGAAACTGATCTGGTTTCAGACAAAGTGCATACACCGATGGCAGACCGGATTATTGAGGATGTGGGACTGGTCTTCCATTTTGATATGGAACGGATAGGAGAAGAGGATCAAGGGGAGCCGATTCCGTTGGACCTGGCTCCTTTCTTCTTATTCCTTCGGCAACGTAGATTCTGCGTAGCATCAAAGCGCTTCGGGATCATGATGGTGATAGAGGCACCACGTACGCGTGAGCTGAAGGATCGGACAGAGGTTACTTTCCGGTATTCTTATTTGCTACACGTTCCTAAGCTACTGATCAAAGACGATGGGCAGCCGGTGGAAAAAATCAACGATTTCTATATCGATGAAGGGGAGTACAAGCTATGAGTGTTAAAAAAACAGTCCGAGAGCCTGTAGATGTTTCGAATGATCTGAACAAACGAACCAAGCAGGAATGGATTGAGGGCGCAGTGGTATTGAAGCGGGAACGCTTTGAAATCGCGGGCGCTCTTTTTGATTGTAAAACTGATGCCCTGTTATCAAGGCAAGAAGTTAATCAAAAGCTGGAAGCATACTTGCGTCCAGTAACGAAGGAGGAAACAGTGAATGTCGATACAAAGGAATAGAGCAGGTGCCTACGTTGAGCTAATCGCACTAGCAAAGGCTCGCATTATCCCGGTTACGGGTCGTGTGCTGATCCCTTATCAAGCCGAGTGGGGGGCGCCTAACCAAGCAATTGATATGGCGGATACTTCTGAACGACTAAAGGAATCGGGCTTGCTTGTGGACGAATTAGAGCTTGCTGCAGAGAGTGGGGCAACGGTGGTCGGCTACCGCGTCACCAACGAGCAAGAAAAGCCAGCTCTTTATGCTGTGCCTGATAGCTACACCATTGAGGCACGTTATCCAGGGACGCGCGGTAATGACTTTGAATTTATGGTACGGACAGCATTGGTAGATGTTTTAAAGAAAGAGATCGTGATCCGAGATAGCCAAGGGACCTATGATACGGAGACATACCTGGTTGCTGACAAAGCTGAAGCGATTGAAATACTGAAGAAGTCGGCAATGGTCCGTTTGAAAAATACAGGAGTAACTGCACTGGCTGACTTGGCTTATACAAAATTAGCTGGTGGTATCACGGGGACGGCTACGATGACTGCATCCGATTGGAGTCGGATCTTTAACCGGATTGATGGCCTAACCTTTGATGTATTCTATCTGCCATCCACTGACAAAGCTGTCCAAGTAGCTTGCAAACAATGGCTGTTGGATCGCCGCATAAAGGCACGTAAACTCGCACAGTTGGTTGTTGCAGGGGAAGCGTCTAAGGATGGTGATATTGAGTCGCACAATGAACGTAGTCGTGCGATGAATGCACGTTACATCATTAACTGTACTTTAGCTGGTGAACACCTCAATGGTAAAACTTATAGTTCAGTTGAATGGGCTGCTTGGGTGGCAGGGTTGGCCGCTGGTACTCCTGCGAACAAATCATTTACAGGTGTAAAGGTGCCTATGAAGCTAGCAAAGGTGGACTGGAGCCATAGCGAAGTGATTAAGGGATTGGCTGAAGGTACGCTAATGGCTACCCGTGACGGTTACGACTATATCATTGAATCAGCAATTAATACGCTGACCACACTTGGAACGGGAGAGCGTGAGGACTTCGGAAAGATCAGAGTGTCTATGACGATTGACCAAGTGCTTAATGATATTTATGCAACTGCCAAAAAGCAAAAGGCAAAGCTAGACAACGATAAAGATGGCCGTGGAATGTTTATTGCTGCCGTTCTTGAGTACCTTAAAATCCGCGGACAGCAAAAGGCGATTGCTGATAACTTCACATTTACAGAAGACGGTTCAAAAACGAGCGACTTCGATTATGCTTTCTTCAAAGTGTTTGCAAAACCACTGGACGCTATCGAAGCATTCTATATCACTTGGGAGGTGGCGTAATCAATGGAACGCGAACTGATTGGCCGTAACCTGTCTGTTCAGGACGACAACGGTGATGATATCCAAACGATTAAGGAGATCGAGGTTTTATTGAAGCCGGAGAACCTTGATATTGTTAGAGCACGCCGTATGACGAAGACAAAACAGCTCACAGGTTATGAGATTACCGTTAAGTTGGTCATGTCAAAGCTGGAATCACGCCTGCGCTATAGGTTGTTGGAAGACTTCAAAGCAGGTAAGACATTGTTCTTGCCCCGAATTACGGGTGCCCTCGAAGATAAGATGACAGGGAATACTGAGCGAGTGTTGATCACAGGTATTCACATCCATGACGAGATGGACATCATGGTTGCAAAGATAGATGACAATAACGGTATCGATATTACATTGTCGGGGACCGCGACAGATTATGATTTCGTGAAACAATTTCCGGATTATATGGCATAGGAGGACGGATACTCGTCCTCTTCTTTATTTTCTTTGTCCCAAATAAATTACACCTATTAGGAGGAATTATTAATGAGTAACCAAGACAAATTGCAAAAGTATCTGGAAAAAGGAAAGGCTGGCCGTAAGGATGACATTATTACGGTGTCTGCTGATGGTGATGATTGGGCTGTACGCCGCCTAACGACGATGGAGGTTCGTCGTGCTTACGAATTATCGTACGATGACAACGGTAACGTAAAAGAATCACACAACGAGATTGACGTAATGATCGTCAAGGCTACGGAACATGATTTTGATTGGAATAATGTTGATCTGTTGAAGTCGTTTAACTGTACAAGCAAATTTGAGCTGCCACCTCGTTTGTTAGAAAATCCAAATGATTATTCAGCCCTTAGTCAAGCAGTTCGTAATTTTCAAGAAACGAAGGATGTGTTGATTAAAGAAGCAAAAAAATCATCAAGCAAGACGGAGAAGCAAGTTGGGTAGCTTCCTTTTGGATTAACCAGAAGCGACTACCCTCAGAAATATTGCCGTATGAAGTTGATAAGCAGCGGCAGTATTATTTCTGTCTTGCCGCAGGGATGATCGCAGAAGAAGAGGCGAAGCGGCTGGCTAAGAAATAGAAGGAAGGAGGTGAAAGACAATAGCAGCTACATCAAAAGTGACGGTTCCGTTCGAAGCCCAGGATTTTATTTCTGGTGCTGTTAGGAATATACGCAAAGTACTGCGCGGTGCTACCGATGATCTGTTAGATTTCCGACGCGCATCCGGACAGATGGGGGATGATTTGGTCTCTAACCTCAGACGATCTCGGAGCGCTGCAGATGACCTGGGAAGTCGGATTAGTAATGCATCGGACGAAACACGTAGGTTGGGAAGGGCAAATGTTGATGATTTATTCCGGCGCGCTCGGAGCGGAGCAGACGATCTAAGGCGTTCTGCGTCACGGGCAGATGCGGAAATAAGAGGGATGAGTGACTCCCGTGTGCATATTCGTGCAAAGGATGATGTTAGTCCAGTATTGGATACCATTTCATCTAAGATAGCAACTATTACTGCAACAGCAGGTGCCATGCTGCTGGGCGGTGGGCTTAAAGATGCCATGTTTAGCAATGTGATGGAATATAATTCCGAGGCTGCTAGGAGTGCTCCCTTTTTGCCAGAGAATTTTCGTCAACCAGGATTGGCTAAAATGGAAGATCTAGTGAAACAAGGTATCATTCCGAATAAAACTGAGGGAGCAACATTACTAGCCGATGCCTCTCCATTAATGAAGGATAAGAATCAAGTAGCCAGTTTGGCTGAAGAAGTTGCTAAGTCGATGTACATCCGTCCCGACTCAGGTAAAGAAGAAAACTTACGAGCAATTTCTCAAGTGTCTAAAGTCTTTGGAGAGAGTCCTTCCAAAGCCAATGATAGTATTAACTACGCTTATAAAATGGTAGGCGATCCTCAGCAGGACGTGAATGATACGTTCTGGGAATATAGTGGTTATTTCAAGAATGCGGGCAGCAGTTCTGCTCAAATGGCTAACTTCTTGGGTCAGAGTCTAGAACAAGGGGCATTTAATTTTGATAAGCCAGCTGACTTTTTTAAAGAAACTTTTGGGGTCAAAGCTTTGAATACTGGGGATATGGAAACATACTTTAAGTTGCGTGGATCTGGAAAGGATGAAGCAGCAAGGCAAGCTAGCGACTTCACGACCGATATTAATTCTGGAGACACACAGCGGAGTCAGGGTGCAATAGCTGCATTAGTCGCGGATTTTGCCAGCCAAACAAGAAGTGAATTAAAAGCATCGTTGGTATCCTTAGGATCAGCAGCAGCAGAGGATAATGCAGATGCTATATTGAAGACGTATGCAGTTCCATTCCAAAAGGCCCCTGACGTTACAGGCACAACTGATCAATTACTTAAAACTCAGCAAGATGCTAATCCTATGATTGATATGATCAGAACTAGGAATGAAATAAACTTACAAATGCAAGACATTGGTGCGAACCTATCTACTGCTGTCCTCCCGGCGCTTAAGGAATTTAATGATCTGCTGACTGAAAATAAGGACGACATACAGGCGATAAGCTCCAATGTTGTAGGTTTTGTTAGCGGGTTAACTAGCATTTATAGTGAACACTTTACTGCAATTAATACAGGTTTGCTTCTTATCGGTGGCAGTATCGCTACTATTAAGGGGACTAAATTTGTCAAAGGACTCGTAGACGATACGATTGCTGGGAGCAAGAAAGCCCGCGGTTGGCTCAGCTGGGGCAAGACAGCAAAGAATTCTACTCCTACCGAAGAAGTTGGCACGCCTACAAAAAAACGGTTCTCTCTTCAAAGAGGTGGCATTGGTGGTAACGGTGGAGGAGTGAGGGGGCTAGGCTCAGCATCCCCAATGACCATTAATGCCAGTGTGGTATATCTGAACGAGGCTGGTGGTGGTCTTGGCGGGAATGGTAGAAATAAAAAACGTCGAGGAGGTCGAGGAAGCAAACGAGGTGGACGTGGGCTAGGGCTAAACAGTAAAGGAACAAATAATCGTAATACTCTGGGTGGCCGCAATAAGGACGCCATAGGTGCGCGACGTGGTACTGGAACAACAAGAGCACCAAACTTACCTGATGTTGATGTAGCCCCAGCAAAGGCGCGGGTTACTTACCGAAGTCCAACACGGCTAAATAGCCCCTCATCAATTCCAGATGTAATCCCTGATGCACCTAAAGGTGGCATGATTAAGGGATTATTTAAAGGTGGAAAAAAGGCACTTAAGGCGGCGGGGATTGTTGGTACTGTGGCAGGGATTGGATTTGGTGGCTATGACCTATACCAGGCAACAAAAAAAGATGGTATTAGATCGGCCATATCTTCAACAGGTGGTTCCATGCTGGGTGGCACTGCCGGAGGTATCGTCGGAGGAGTGGTCGGTTCACTAGCTGGTCCCATCGGTACGGCTGTCGGTGCGGCTGCTGGAGGATGGGTCGGTGAAAAACTTGGTTCAATGGCCGATAATGCCGGATGGACCAAAAAAGCTGTAGACGGTATCTATTCCATCGGTGACTGGATCACAGGTAAGAAAAAAGAAACACCTGCAGCGGCTCCAGTCGCACCACCTGAATCCAAGGTTACTTTCGGAAATATGACGCCTGAGAAAACTATAAAACTTCAAAAGGCCTTCGAGTCGTTTCGTTCGGACGTATCGAAGAATGGCTTAAAGCAGTCTTTGAGTAATGCAATGGATCAGAACGGTGTCACCCAGACAGTGGACAAGATAAAAGACCGCTTTGTTGGAATGTTAAAGAGTACAGATTCGAAAAAAGCTCAGGACAACATTCGCGCCGTCGGTACAGTATCTCAGAAAGCAGGAGTCCAAACAAAGCAGCTTGGACAAACAGCTAAGAGCAGCACGCAGGAGATCGTGCAGGGAGCAGGTCAGGCTGGGAAGAGCTTTGGAGGAATCAGTTCTGCTGCAAAGTCTGCGGTAAGCGAGACACGGTCGCATTTGATGGGGTTACAGAATATCAGTAGCCAAGGTAGCAGTTGGGGAAGTAATTTAATTTCTATGATGACATCCGGAATACGAAGTAAATTCCCATCATTATCTGCGGCCGTTTCCGATGCTGCAGGAGTCATTAAGAATTTTCTTGGTTTCCACTCGCCGACCAAAGAAGGTCCAGCAAGCAATTCTGACAAATGGGCAGGCAACTTTGTTTCAATGTTCGCAGGTGGGTTGAAGTCGGATTCCATACGACAAAAGATGACTTCGATTGCTGGAACATTGCGTAGTGGTGTCCAAGGTATTCAGGGACCACAGTATGGGAGCATGGTTGGTAGTGGCGTTCCCATTGCCCAAACACTTAATCAGGCATCCCCTGCAACACCTAAAGCTGTCACCATTCAGAACATTAACATCGACTTTGGAGAGCTAGCGAAAGGAATTACAGACTTTGCTCAATTTGCCAAGATGATGACTAGCCCTCAAGGTCGGGCATTGATTCGTCAAGTATTTGGTGAAGAATTGTACAAAGTTCTGGAGAATGGAGGGTAAGCCATGTTGGCATTATCTCAAGGGAAAATCCGTCTTACGTTCCCGATTACCCCAGCAGAAATTCAGATTACATCGGGTAATGAGGTTGAGGTATTTACCGTTATTACCGGACAGGAGCGTACAGGTAAACCCGTTTCCAAAGTGAATCGGGTTTCTTTTTCGAGCATTTTACCACGGCAATGGGAGAACATTTGGGAGAAAGATAGTAAGCAAACCGTCACCTATAAGACCCCAGAGACAACGTGGAATCTGTTGGAACAATGGAAGGCAAAGCCGGTTGTACTTAATTTCGAAAACTTGTTCAGTCAGACGATGATCATTGAAAATATGGAGAAAACCTATAAAGACGGACAGGGTAATCTTCATGTTACCTTTTCATTTGTCGAGAATAAGCCAGTAAAAATCGTGTCCTACTCCAACACAAAGCAACTGCTTAAACCTGGTGTAATAATAACTAAATCATCAAAGAGTCGACCAAACACGACTGGGAAAAAGGATGCGAAGAATAAGAAGAAGACAAGCGAAAAAGCCAAAAAGGCCAAGGATAAAAGTAAAAAGGCTAAGGACAAGGCTAAAGATAACGCGAAGGGCTCTTTCGATTACTCGAACCAAAAGAGCCGCATATCCAGTAAAAATGCTAGCGTTAAAGGGAAGTGATTGGTGTGGATGGTTTCACAGTTTTGTATGGGAAAGATAACACTCGCCACGTCTTAACGGATGCGGTTGATGAGCTGTCTTGGTCTTCTGGCAGGGATGAAATCGCCCGCAGCGCGACGGTGCGGTTACGCAATGCCACGGGCATGAGGGTCGCTGGTATGTTGATGTGCTTTTCGCAGCAAATTAAAGGTCCACTAACGAACGCAAAGAATCAATTTTTCCATGGCCCGATCATTAAATATGAGGAAAATGAATTTACAAATGCTTGGGAAATTGAGACTCGTGAAATTGGCTGGTATCTAGCGAAGAACAAAGGCACGCGTCCATATCTGAAGGGAGAGGCTGGGGCAGAGCTGCAGCGTTATATCAAAACTACAGGTGTAGACTTCCGTTGCCCGAAGCTGGGCTTTAATCTTGATGAACGCTATGGCACGATGTATCATTCCGATTTGATCTTGGATGTGCTGCAAAAGGCATATGAGCGTAGCGGCTACCGATACCATGTGGATGTGGTACGGACAGACCAGAGTTTCTATCTGGAGGTAAAAAGGGAGGGGACCAATAGCCGGGTCCCTATTTTTATTCCCGATCAGATGGAGTCTAGCACAGCAGGTTATTCCATAGAGGATACGTACACGGTCGTGACAGCTGAGAAGTACAAGGACGACAAGCTAGCCTCTTCAGTGACTAAGACTAATGCGGGTGCAGTGAAGTCGATGGGAAGGATGGAGGAAATCATTGAGGTGGAGGAGGACGAGACTCCGGCAACGGTCGCAGCTCAGCGACTAAAGGCTTTATCTGTTCCCAAGCAGATCAAAAAAATCACCGTAAAACATGAGGACCACACACTTTCCGGATTAAGAGCTGGTTGGTTAGTACTGATCAAGACCGATCATGTATCTAAATGGATTGTGGAGAGTGCAGAATCTAGTTTCAGCAACGGCATGTACACGGTGCAGTTGGTACTTGAAAGGAGGGAAGCCTAGTGCTGAACGATGCTTTGAAGCTGTTGAGAAATAAAATGTCAGACCACATCGATGCGAAGGATACAGAACGAGCCACACTGTTGAATTGGCCTGTCGCGAGACTTGAAGTGGACGGAGATCCGTATCCTTATGAAGAGGATAAACTGGTCTTTGCAGATTACCTGCAGGAAAGACGTACTGAAGTGATTTTTGAGGTTGAGGAGCCATCGGTTTCTGTACTGAAGGGCGTTCTGGTCACACCAAGCCCTCTGCAGGTTGGTGATCGATTGATTGTGTCTCGCATGACCGGACAGCGCTACTATGTGCTTGGAAAGGATGTGGCAGGTGGTGGCTGATGGAGGTTTTTTTCCTGAACTAGACTTGTCTGAGGTAGATCAGATTGAGTCCACTGAGTCTGTGCGATCTGAAACCAAGTGGACCTATGTTATCGATTGGCGAAACCGCCGCCTTGAACTCACTGATAGTGGACATCCAAGAAAGACCCAAACTTATGGGGAATACCTGGTACAGACAGCAATGAAAATACTTAATACTGAACGTTTCCAATATGTCGTATACGGAGAGGATATTGGCGTTGAAAAATCGGAGTGGCCAGGATGGGAAGACATTGAAATCAAACGTGATATTGAAGAGGCATTGACCGCTCATACGGAAATTGAACAGGCAGAGGTATTGTCCATGCAGCGAGTAGGCAGAGACATGTACCTGCAGATCTCATTGACTGGCCTAGTGGGAACTGCGTTGTTGGAGGAGGAGATTAGACTATGAATTTGAAATTAGCGGATCTGCCGGTTCTCCCACCGATGGCAATATTAGAAGAAACACCTGAGGATATTTACCGTCGTTGGGTGAATAGGGCCATCACACTGGCAAATGACAGAGGTCTACCTCCTCCGCCCACGGATGATGCTGAATTCTTCTATGACCTATGGTATCCCATCGCTCAAGAGATATCTGAGCAACAGGAGCTCTTAACCTATGCCTTCATTCAAGCGTTCCCCATTTGGGCGGATAGCGAGTTTTTGGACGGTCATGGGTGGTCGGATGGACTACCACGTAAATTGGGAGAAGATGACGACACATATCGACTGCGGCAACTTGATCGTGCCTTTACTGAGGAGGGAAGTGGCCGTAAGAAGGACTATGAAGCATGGGCCATGGAAATAGAAGGTGTTGGCGGAGCCATGGCACGGGAGAAAGAGCGGCATGATACTTCTATTGATTTGTATCTTACGGATCTGAATAGCCAGCCGATTACAGAAGCATTCGCGGAGACGGTTAAAGTTTGGATGTGGGATGAACGGCGAATTGCGGGACATGACCTGCAGGTACATCCGGCACAGGTGTTTACGCTACGCATCGAGGCGAAGTTGGATACCGCAATTGATCGGGCTGAGTTGGTTGATCTCATACACAAACGCATCCTGGATTATGCTATTGGTCGTAGCAAGTTAATCTACAACTATATGGCTGCGCTGCTACTTGTCAAAAGCGTTGAAAACTACAGCAGCTTCAAGATGAACGGTATGACTGAGGATGTTGAAGTACCAAGCACGTCAGTACTGAAGCTTGAGGTGATCCTTACATGATACCTTTACGATATCGGGAGATGTTGCCACCGTACATGTATGAAATCGACATGGTAGAGCGGCACTTTATGGTTATGGAACAGGAAATAGATGACCGAGAAAAAAAGATTGACGACTTGGGTGACCAATTTATTTTGCAACGTGCTACCTGGGCATTATCTATGTGGGAATGGATATATTTTAGGCAAGAGAAGAATGGAACTTTGGATCATCGCCGGGAGGAAATACGCCGGAAGAGATGGGCAAAGAGGCCCTTTACGTTGCCAACGCTTCGGCTGATCGGCAACAAGTATGGCAAGCTTCTTAATGTGATCGAAGACTTTCAGGAAAAGGAGATCCGCTTTGAATTTGCTGCAGGGGAAAAAATAGACCTGGCTGCATTGGAGGCGGATTTTGAATATATCCGGCCCGTGCATATCCTACGATCGGTGCCGGTCGCCAAGACACCTGAGCAACCTATTATTATTCGTGGAGTCGGTTACGGCCATCAAGTGGACTTTCCGATCTGCGGTTTAGAGATCCCAGTCGAAGTAGGCGTAAGTGGTAAATTAACTAATCAGACGTTGACTGTTGGTAGCAGTAGAATCTACCACGGCGTGGATGGGCCGATAACTGGTTTTGAGTTACCAATAAAATAAGAAAGGATGATCTAAGCATGGCCGACCTTGTACAGCCGCGCTTGCTGGATTATATCTTGCAGGACATGAGCGCTCGTTTTGACCACGCGCTATTGAATATCGGGGGAGAGCTTATTCATTATCCGATACACAATACGATCTTCTCCAGCCAATCTGTCCGCAAATACGTTTACGTAACCGAAACGCAGGCTGTGGGGAAACAAATATTAGGATCATCCCTGATGGATAAGGATGGTAATACGTTAGCAAACCAAGGCCTTAATGTCATCAAAAACGATAAGGGCTTTTTAATTGGCTTTGAGATATCAGTACGATTGGAGGCGACAACGAATGTATAACAAACAAGTATGGAAAGATGAGATACCGGATTTGACTAAGCCGATTCTAGATACAAATGGGAAACAAAAGACTGATCCGCAGACAGGGAGACCGCTCTTTGAGCTTGTCCAAGAAGGGACACGGATTACTTCTACCCGTTTAAACAGTATGGAAACAGGGATCGGGGGTGCTCATGATTTAGTAGAGATGTTGGCAAAAGAACTTGGGGGAAACTTCGTAGCTTCATTCAACGGGGCAATAGGATTTGAATTTTCAACTAAGGATCTCACGGTTAGTTGGACATCAGGAATCGCATATGTTGGCGGTAGAAGATTTGAAGTGCTAGCGGGCAGCTTACCACTAAATCCGACACAGGGTCAATATTTGTATTTGGACTTAGACGGTAAGATAAAAAAGACAACATCGGAAGCAATTGCGGCAACTGCTCTTTTACTTTGGTATGTTGCCACTGATGCCAGCGGAGTTATTACCTCTACAGATAAACGAAGTACCATAAACATGGCTGAAATCCTTAAGAAAATTGAGAACATTACGGTTCCGTCCGCTTCATTGACAGTAAGTGGTATTACCATGTTATCCAATAAAACGGACGGCACAAGCCAAACAATAGCCGTCACAGAAAAGGCATTAAATGACGTTATGAAAGAGGCACAGGCGGGAAAGCAAGCTGGCAATGAGCGTAAAGCGGAAGTGGTTGCCGTGCTTGTTGCCAAAGGAATTGCGGCTACTATAAATGATACGTGGGATACCCTTATTGCTAAGATGGCAGCGATTGTTAAAGCAACTGGAAATGCAGTTCCGGCTGATTTGTTAGTAGGGAAAACAGCTACGAATGTGACAGGACCGATTGCGGGCGCAATGCCTAACAGAAGCGCTGAGAATAATCACCAGCCAGCTAACTCACAAGTTACCTATCCAGGAGATCGTATATTTTTAAGTCCTCCAAACGGGTGCTACGACGGATCGACATGGGTAACACATCCAGCCCCAACGCTACTACCACAAAACGTCCGTAGTGGTGTGGATATGTTAGGCGTTGTGGGAACACTGGTCGAGGGAACACCATTTGTTCGCGGGTATGTAGAACAAACACCCGGTACGAGAATAATCATACCATTCAATTCCCAAACTCAGAGTTTTAATATCAAAACAATCGCATTGTGGGTTAACGGGAACGAAGTCAACTATTTAGCATATTCAAGAATCGTTAGTGGTCGAGGCAGGGTGGTATACTTCGCTTTTGGCTGGAGTTCTGGCGATTTTTATGCAGATGTGTATAGCGATAGAGTTGAAATTACGGTGCCGATAAGCGGTGGTAGCGATGTAGGATGGCAATACTTGTTCCTAACAATTTAAAGGAGGTATATCAGTATGGTAGAGACTGGAAGCAAAGTTTTTTACGAAGTTGACACCGGAAACGTGTTGGTTACAACTCCGTCTCAAATAGCTCCTGATGGCGTCCATATCCACAGCGTTGACGAGCTTATACGGATTTACCCTGTACTGCGCGACCGGGACCAGGAATCGTTCGATGTTATCGAGTTGGAATATGGTCAATACGCTCAAGATTTTGCCGAATGTAACGGATACCGCGTGAATCCCGCCACACACGCGTTAGAATTTTCGTATCCCGATCCAAACGAACCAGAGAAACCGCCTGTTTATGTCAAGTCGTTGACTGATCAGGTAGCGGAATTAAAAGTACAAAATGGGGATTTAATGATAGCGATCGCTGAGGTGGCGGAAGCATCCGAAATAGAAAAAACAAATACGCAGTTGGCAATTGCAGAACTAGCCGAAGTTATCGCGGGAGGTGTTTAGGGATGGCGAAATTATATTACGATTTAATCAACAAAGGCTTGCGTACGATTGACGATGTTCCCGTAACTTGGAAATCCAAGACACAAACATTATTAGACGCAGACGTGACGGTTTAGGATGATAATACACAACATCAACAGCACCCAATGAGGTGTTTTTATTTTGCCCTTGGAGCCAATCCGAGGGCTATTCATATTTAATAGGGGGAATGGAAATGGAAAGATTGGATTTAACGTTAAAGTGGGGCATAGCTCTTTTAGGTTCAGCAGCGACTTACCTGTTAGGTGAATGGTCTGAACTGATATCGTTTTTTCTATTTGCGATTGTGATTGATTATGTAACCGGAATTTTAGCTTCATTAAAAGAAGGGAAAGGTCTTAGTAGTAGTGTTGGGTTTTGGGGGTTAGCTAAAAAGGGGCTTATGCTGCTTGTTGTGATTTTGGCACATCGTTTAGATGAGTTATTTGGTACAGATGTAATTATGATTGGTGCCATTTACTTTTATTTGGCGAATGAACTTATCTCGGTCACAGAGAATTATGGGCGGATGGGTTTGCCGTTACCGAATAAGATCAGAGATGTCATAGCTATTTTTAAACAAAAAGGGAGCGATCAATCATGAATCCATTTGAATCTTACAGACTAACAAGTCCATTCGGCATGCGTATGCATCCAGTATATAAAGTACCAAAGTTCCACAAGGGCGTTGATCTCGTAACGACACCCTCCACGGGTCCGCTGTATGCATTTGTCTCTGGTGAAGTAACACATGCAAAGGAAGGTACAAAAGGCTCTGGATTCGGAGGTTACGGCATCGTAGTAGCTATCAAGGATAACAAAGGTTATCTTCATTGTTATGCTCATTTGTCCGCTGTATCGGTAAAAGTAGGCGATAAGGTAAAGAGAGGGCAAAAGGTGGGGCTTCAAGGTAGTACAGGTGTAAGCACAGGCGCACATTTGCATTATGAGATCCGCAAGTCATGCTCACCATCTAATGGCTATACCGAGACTGAGAGTGGTGTAGTGGAGCCTACAAAATATCTGCAAGACTATTATTCCAAAGAGGAGATATCAATCGTGGATAAGAAAGACGCAAATGCAATCATTGATAAGTATCTTAAGCCAGCTTGGGGAGTTGCCAAGACACCTGCTGATAAACTAGAGATTGGCCGGTTAGCCGATGAATTACGCGCTGCTTCTGGACAAGAGAAACAGAATAGTTAACCGCTTTTTCCAATTTGATCTGTTGTGATAGAAAAAACCTGTTATTTACACCATCGTAAGTAACAGGTTTTTTAAATTATTATACGATTTTAGACTGTCCAGTCATCTCATCCACCATTTGATCAGCAAAGTCTTCAATTTGCAGATGGTTATGAACTTCAAAAGTTTTTGTTTCTTCTTTAAGAATCTCTAAAGCAATCTTTACATT
The DNA here is from genome assembly GCF_001637205.1 of Paenibacillus glacialis. Lineage (GTDB taxonomy): Bacteria > Bacillota > Bacilli > Paenibacillales > Paenibacillaceae > Paenibacillus_AQ > Paenibacillus_AQ glacialis. Next base: position 436,105 of record NZ_LVJH01000070.1, on the reverse strand, counting down.
CTTAGTTAGGTCTTTTATATAGACCAAAGAAGTAAGGTCTACATTGTTTGTTTCGAAATGTTCTTTGAGCCTGTCTTTTGATTTCAACTTGTTAAAATTATAAGCCCATTCTTTTGCTAATTGAGCTGCTTGCTTACTTCCGCGTAGAGTATAATCAAAAGAAAATGTTTTAATAATTTTTATTTCCTTTTTCTTTGTTTTATATGCGTAATCTAATTCAATTTGCTCAGAACCAATATCGAACTTGAGATTTTTTTCTAAGGATTGATCTAAATTGTGTGTCTTGGTGCGTATGACTTTATTCATAATAGATTTAACTTCTTGATCAGTTAATCTAGACTTTTTTTGAACTTCGAAATGGACATAAACCTTGTAAAGATTGAATAAGTCAGTATCAAAGTCGCTTGATCTAAATAAATTTATTTTTGAAAATTGTAATTGATTTATATATATAGATGTCGCCTTTTCCAAATAGTTTTTATCTGCTAAATCTTCGTAAGAGGGCCCGCTAACCATGGAATTTTTAGAAAAATCTTCTTTCACTCCACTTAAAACAATTTTCAAAAAGGGAATATCAATTTCATCATCAAAAACTGAGACCCTTGAGAAGTTAGTTGTAATTATACAATCAATATACTTATCTTCAGGTGAATGAAGCACCACACCTATATTAATGAATTCTTCTCTGTTTTCATCAGGAACGTAACGTAAAACTGTATATTTACATAATTTATTATCCATGATTAACTTCCTCCTTTCCAATTTGGTAATATCGGTTTTAATATTGGTAGAGCATTACTTATTCTATGCAGACGGTCACACAAATAGCAATGTAAAGCTAATTTGTCATCCATCGAAATGATCCATTCATCAGGTATACTACTTATAGTATGCCATAAAAACTCAGATGTCATCCCTAACATTTTAACAATTATTGGGTCGAAGGGGTTGTTGCCTTTTACAAAAGGGACTAACTTTCTAAAAATATATCCGTCATGGGCAAACGGTTCAAATTGTGAGCCAACCCTAATTTCGAGTTGATGTGCATCCCAAAGAGGTCCAATATCAAAGGCGTGAGAATGGTCAATTACTACAATCTTCATCTTAGATTGGTCGAATATCAAGTTTCCACCGTTTCTATCCCGATCAGTATTACAGATTAATTGATCAAATAAAATAATCTCAGGAATAGCTTTTATATTAGTTGCCGATTCAATCATCTTCGAATTAACTATTTGGAAGGCCTTATTAATTTTCTTTGTTCCAAAATGAAGTCCTTTGGAAATTGAAACATCACTTTCTATATGTTCTGTAATTTCAGTCCCAAAAATATCAATGAAGTCTTGGTCAACATTTATTAATGTAGGAGAAGCGAGTGGCAAGTCTAAAAACTTGGCAATTTTTGCACAAACAAACTCATTAGCTAAGATTCTTGAAGTTTCAGGATTCTCTTTAAACTTTGTGTAATATGAATTTCCGTCATTACCTAAAAGAATATAAGGTTTAGTAACACCGTTATTAACTGGCTGTATTGGTCTTACCGCATTTACAATTTGCACACACTGACACCCACTTTATTTATATATGTGGTAACTCTCTCTATTTTAGTGGTTTAGAAAAATATTACAACAAATAAATTAATTAACGATTAAGTAGTTTCTACTCATATCATAAGCCTAAAATGGGTTGTAATGGCGGGGTTCTAGTATTTTAGATCCGAATCTGAGTAGGCTGACGAAAAAAATATTGAATGTTAACCATCGAAGCCGAGAAGTTAAAGGTTATTAAAATTTAAGTCTCCTACTTGTATAGTGATTATAAGTAAACGGAAAAATGCCGCAAAGAAGTATAACCCGCTATGGTATTATATTTGGTCCTAACCTCAACATAATCTCCCTTTAAGGTTCATCTTCTAATATAAAGACAACCTCTTTTAATACATATGATACCTTGCTGGCGTGAGTGCTTGCAGGGTATTTTACGTTATAAGAATGAACCATTAGACAGGATAGTTGAAGAACGACTGTTTATTTTAGAGGGTATTTAACATCTATTATCGAAACAAATATAAATGGATTAATAATTTTGATGGGGGAAGAGTGAAGAATGTATATAAAAACAGATAGATTATTGATACGCAAATTTGAAGTTATAGATTGGCAGGCTGTACATGAGTATACATCAGACATTAATGTTATGAAATATTTACCTGCTGGGATTTTTTCTGAAGAAGATGCTAAGGAGTTTATAAATAAAAACACGGGTGATAACGCCGAAAATTTTCCTGTTGTATTAATGGAAGAAAATCTTCTCATTGGTCACATTGTTTTTTATAAGTATTTTGGTGATCATACTTATGAGATCGGTTGGGTGGTTAATCCTAAATATCACAAAAAAGGGTATGCTTCTGAAGCAGCGCAAGCTATATTGAAATACGGTTTTGAGAAAATGAAATTACATAGGATTATAGCTACATGTCAGCCTCAGAATATTTCATCATATCGAGTAATGGAGAAAATTGGAATGAGGAGAGAAGGCTATTTTAAAAAATGTATACCAGATGGTGTTGAATGGTGGGATGAATACTATTACGCTATTTTGGAAGAAGAATGGAAATGAGCTATAAGGTGTTTTTAGATGAAGATAAATTCCTAGCTTATTGTACTAACGGAACACGATAGTCCAAAACAATGACCACAGAGGCATAACGCTAAAGTGGTCTTATTTGATTTATATAAGAATCTAAATAAAGGCAAACAGCATAATAATATATGCCAGAGGAGCATTTATCTACTTCTAACCCCAATATAATCTCCCTTTAAGGTTCATCCTCTACTATAAAGGTACCTCTTATGTATATGGTAAGGCCCCGCAGGGTAATCACTGGCGGGGCCTTAGTGCGTTAATGAAACTCTTCTTTAGCAGCGAATAGTATTCATTTACAGAATGTCACAAATGTATTATATTAGTCGTAACATATACGAAAGCATCGTTATGCAATCCGAAAACATCGGTAAAAATACCCCGCTAACCTTAATTGGTCGGTGGGGTATTTTTTTTGTTTAGGTAAGGAAAATTTTCCTTAGCAGAAAAATAACATGGCGTGTTGATAATCCAACCTTCTCACCCTACTTCCTCTGTTTGACTAACATGAATTAACATTATTTCACTCTATCAAAAATAATTAGTATAGACCTTAATAATCTCAAATAATTCAATAAAAACAAATAAAATGACATAAAACAACAAAATAATACAATAATCATCTTTTTATAACATTGAAAAAATGACATGTTATTACATAATAAGGCTTTTTACCTATTGTAAATAATAACCTATTTAGTATGATGATAGAATCTCTAAAACAAATATCTTTAGGAGGAAAAAAAATGAAGAGTTTTTTAGCTAAAAGCATTCTGGTTTTATCAGTCTTATTTATGTTAGTAGGTTTTATGCCTGTTGGGCAATCCAATGTCAGCGCAAATAGTTTTGATCAACAGGAAAGTCTCAATTTTGATCAATCTGCATTAACTGAAGATAATTATAGTAACGAAGGTGAAAACTTAACCCAATTTAATGAAGACCAAATTATACTTTTTGCAGAACCAGGTCCTACATATCCAGGAACTAATGTTGAGATGCGAATCGGAGATATTCTCTACTCTACAAAAACACTCGGGAGCAGTTCTCAAATTGTTGGTCATACTGGAATTGTAAACTCAAATTTTAAAGTCGTTCATGTAACATTACCAGTAAATGGTGGTACCGTAGACAATATGACAGGATATATGAATAGACATGGTGTTGGAGAAACTATTAAAGTTTATAGACCTAGAGATGGAAGAGGCGTAAATGCTGCTAAATGGGCCACGTACAACTATAGCTCTGTAAAGGAATACTCTATTGAACCATTTGCCAAATTAGGAACTCTCTCTCCAAATTATTGTTCTAAATTTATCTGGCAAGCATTTTATTTCGGAGAAGGATTAGACATGCTTAATCTTAATAATACACCGGATCTCAGAGGATTTGTCACCCCATCAATGATAGCGAGTTCTCCTAATGTTATTTATTTAACTTCATTTACAGCTAGATAACTAATAAAAAGTTGCCTTTAACAGATTTTCCTTTAGCTCTACATGTATTTTTAGAACTTATTCTTATTACTTATTATCTTTACTCCCAAACTATGTTATAGTCTATGAGAATTTTATTGTTGTTGATTCTATTTCAACTTAGATTCGAACAAGGGGGGATTTTAAAAATGAGAAAAGTTGTGATTATTGTTACAATAATTACTGTTCTAATTATTGTTGGCATTTATGCAACTCTTCAGATTAAGTACAACACACTTGAAAAAAGCTTAAGTGATCATTTGATTTCAGTAGAGGGATATTCTGAATCTGATATAATTAGTATTAAAGCAAAACTTAGTTCTATGCCAAAATTCCCCGTATATGTTAGATTTGCAGATGACCCAGATACTGATTATATTTTTACAGATAGAGATGCATCGACCTGGACACAATTAGACCCTAAAAAACCACAACGTTTAAAGAAGGGAAATAACTAGACAAAATAAAGGAAGGGAGCTAAACAATGCTTCCTTCCTTTATTTTTATTGGTACCCATTTAATTTACATCCATTCTTTGCGCAGAGAGTGGCTGCGTGGTTTGCAATGATCAATGGATACGACACACGTTCGGATGTGTTTGAAGAAAACGGAGGAAGCACGCCGTAAGCGTCAAATACTATCCAGCTATAATAGCCTGCTTTAAATCATGAACGCAGAAAGCGAATAAATGGTTTGTGTACTTGACGATAAAATCAAGACTAATTTAAGATACACACATCCTAACGATAGAATAATTTCTTTGAACGTACAGGATTCTCAAAGTGTCATAGATTTATGGAAAATTTTGAAAGAAGTTATGATCCCAAATGATAGACTTTTTATTTCAGAAATTGAATTACATACATCAGCAGAGTTATTTATGGTATGTTGTGAAGGACTTTTTTCAAACGTACTGGCAACGTTAAATCTAAAGGTAGCATATCAGAGATAGTTAATTCTTTTGTGGATCTAACGCATCAAGGCGGAAAGGTGCCCTACCGCTGATTTTCATTTTAATAATAAACGAAAGACCACAGAGACATACCGCCAAAGGGGTCTCTATTTTTATTTAACGAAGCATATTTATAACCCTCGAAACATGTTCAATGTCTGCGAAAGGCACCCACGTAGGACCTTCTTTAGTTCTAATTTTAGCACGGCTAGAGGCTGTGAATGCTTCTGCCACTCCGGTTATTATTTCTCCATTATGGAGCCTTACAGCGACTTTTTGATTACTTGCTACAGCTATACGCAATTCATCCTTCACGTCCATAAAATCCCTCCCGTTCATGCATTTAATATTCTGCCGATTCATGTATAAAACCTTCTTACTTGGAAAAATATTTTTCTTGAATAAAGAACATTCGTTCGCATACACTACAAACAGACGTTCGTGTTTACGGAGGCGAAATATAGATGAAGAAGTCTCGAACAATAATGCTTATCGACATGCAATCATTTTATGCCAGTGTGGAGAAGGCTAGAGTACCTTCTTATGAAAACAAGCCATTGGTAGTGGCTGGAGACCCAGAACGTAGATCGGGTATTATACTGGCAGCATGTCCTCTCGCTAAAGCATTCGGGGTAACGACTGCTGAGCCACTATGGCAAGCTCTAAAGAAGTGTCCAGAGCTGATTATTGTAAGGCCACACATGCAAGAATACATTGATGTTTCTATGCAAATAAAAAGGATAATTGAGTCGTTTACGGACCTCGTTGAGCCATATTCTATTGATGAAATGTTTGCAGATGTCACGGGCAGCCTACACTTTTTTGATGACGATCCGATTGATTTAGCAAGGCAAATTCAAAATAAAATCTACCTTGCGACAAGGGTCGTGGCTAGAGCAGGGATTGGTGAAAACAAAGTGATCGCTAAGCTCTGCTGTGACATGATAGCGAAAAAGAACACTGATGGAATATTTTATTTACAGAAAAGCGAACTTTACAAACACATCTGGCATAAGCCGGTCAAAGACATGTGGGGCATCGGATCGAAGATGGAAAAGCACCTGTGGAAGATGGGAATAAACACTATCGGTGATCTGGCACAGACACCTTTGTTTAAGCTGAGAAACAAGTGGGGCGTAAACGGTGAGGTAATTTGGAGGGTGGCAAACGGTCTTGACGACTCCCCGGTAACATTAGCAGCTCATAATGTCCAGAAAGACATTGGAAATGGGATGACCCTTCCTAGAGATTACAGCCAAGCATGGGAAATAGAAGCCGTTCTTCTTGATATCTGTACAGAGGTTTCAAGGAGAGTAAGGAAAAAGGGATTAATGGGAAGTATAGTTTCTGTGGGTATTTCTGGCGCTGATTTTGACTATCCTACAGGATTTCACAGACAAATGAAGCTAAGCGATCCTACAAATATAACGACTGAGGTATACGACGTTGCAAAGAAACTTTTTCATAGGTATTGGGATAGGCAACCTGTTAGAAGAGTGAGTGTTTCGTTATCCGAGTTAACCAGCGCTGAATCTTATCAGTTAAGCCTGTTTGACGATAAGGAGCATCAAAGAGCTATTGATAAGGTTATGGATGAGATTAAAGAGCGCTTTGGAGAAATTTCGATACTTAGAGCTAGTTCTTTAACTTCAGCAGGTCAAGCAGTTGATAGAAACGCTAAGATCGGAGGACATTATAAATGAGTAAGAAGCTTAACGGTAATGGTTTATGGGAAAGTAGTCGGATGATGCTGCCGCAACACAAAGTGGCAATAATAGAAGATCAATTAAGACATAGCTATGTAACCCAGCCTGATTTAGATGAACAGGAGGTTGAACAGATAGAGGGTGTTTTGGCTAGGTCTTTCCGTGAGAGTCGCTTTGTCACGCTAAAGTTATTTGGGGACCGCAAGGTAATCGAGCTACAAGGGGTGGTTACTGTAGTGCAGACGTACCGAAGGGAGATAAAACTGGCGATGGGGATAGGTGAGTGGCAATGGGTACAGATTAAAGATATAATTTCTGCTGAGTGAAGTTCTATATCCATACTCTTCTAATCGTACCTACGAATTTTCCCAATGCATTATAATGAAGGGAAATGAAAGAAGAGATGTTTTCTAAAAGGAATAGCATAGTGAAGTTTGTAATGAAATACTAACAATAGTTCGTTGATCCAAGGTAGCATTAATGGGTCGCAGTGACAGCGGATTCCGATTGTGGTTATAATAGAGATAAGTATAGTTGATCTTATTGGAATGATTTCGTCTAAAAAATCACTAAAAAAATAACATTCCCTGCGAATACCTACGAATGTGGACGATAAAACAGAAGCTATTATACTTTTAAAAAACGGATATAATAACATTAATGAATGGTCGTAAATGCTGGCGACTAATGAAACAAGATGTTCTATATTTAATTTCAATAGGCGGTGGCTATATAATGAATTCAATTTATTTGGACCATGCGGCTTCTACACCTATTCATCCAGAGGTAGCTAGTGTCATGATGAAGATTATGACTGAACAATATGGTAATGCTTCAAGTGTACATACGTTTGGAAGAAGTGCTAAACGTATGTTGAACGGAGCACGAGATCGAGCTTGTGCTTTGTTGGATTGTTACCCTGATGAACTTGTATTTACAGGTGGGGGAACAGAAAGTGATAATTTAGCCTTATTTGGGGTATCTTCATTATTAAGCCACAAAGGTAAGCATATTATTACTTCTTGCATTGAGCATCATGCTATCTTGCATACATGTGATCAACTGGAACGTGAAGGTTTCCAGATTACATATCTTCCTGTAGATTCCACAGGTCGAATTAATCTAACGGATCTAGAGAATGCAATCACAGAGGAAACCATCCTGATCAGTATCATGTATGGTAACAATGAGGTAGGTACTATCCAGCCTATCCATGAGATAGGTGAATTAGCACGTAGTCGAGGTATTCTGTTTCATGTAGATGCGGTGCAGGCATTAGGTGCTGTTCCGATTTCTTGTAGAGAGTTGGCTGTTGACCTTATGAGCTTCTCAGCACATAAGATTAATGGTCCTCAAGGCGTTGGGGCACTTTATGTTCGTCGTGGTATACAATTGAATGCTCAGTTGTATGGGGGGCTTCAGGAGAAGAAACGTCGTGCAGGAACAGAGAATATTGCTGGTACTGTAGGCTTTTCCAAAGCAATCGAGCTTGTATATGACCAATTCCAAGTTCGATACGACTATTATTTACTGCTTAGAGATACATTGCTGGGTGCATTAGAACGGGAAGTTGGTCGTGAATTCTATATCGTGAACGGTCATTCTACGGAATTTCTACCACACATTCTCAATATTAGCTTTCCTGAAGTCGATTCGGAGACACTTCTCATGAGTATGGATATGGAAGGAATTGCTGCAGCAAGTGGATCGGCTTGTACTTCTGGTTCATTAGAATTATCGCATGTACTGAAAGCTATGAAACTTCCTGAGGAAATTTTGAAGTCGGCGATTCGATTTAGCTATGGTTTGGGTAATACTATTGAAGATATGGAATGTACTGCCCGAATTATTGGAACCATTCTTCAGCGTATACGTAAGAGAGATCATAGGTAATTCCCCGACGATGGATAAGGAGGTATGAATAGTTTCCATTTCATCCAAGAAATCATGTTATAGCAATCAATGTACGAAAATAGCTGCTGTGATTTCAAATTGATGATGGTGAGGAGGGTTCTTGCCTTGAAGCTTCAAGAAATGATTGGAATTTCGGTGTTTGATGTGGAAGTGGGCAAGGAGATTGGCAAAGTATGCGATTTCATATTAGATGCCCATTGGACAATTGTGGGCTGTGAACTTGAACGTAAAGCGTTATTCTCCAATATGGTTAACACAATCGATTGGAATGATATTGTCGCTTACGGTGAAGATGCCGTAATGATTCGTAATCAACAGGCTGTTCGTAAGACGAAAGCCGACAACATACAGTTCACCTATTCTCTGGGGAAGAATAAGCTGAAAGATTTACCTGTCATAACGGAGGAAGGTCTCATACTTGGCAGGATATCAGATGTTTATATTGACCAGGAAGTGGGCAATACAATAGTAGGTCTGGAAATAAGTGATGGTTTTGTCACAGATATAATTGAAGGACGAAAGTGGCTACCTTGTACGTCCGATATGGTTGTTGGAGAAGATGCTATTATAGTACCTCCGATGAGCGAGGAACGTTTAATAAAGCCACTTATTCTGGAAGCGGATAGGTGAAAATAATGAAGTGTCCTAATTGTAATTCGAAAGATATCGGAAAGATTGGATCTCATCAGTTCTATTGCTGGGGTTGTTTCATCGAACTAACGGTTAACGGAGAGAAAATGTCCGTATACCAAGTAGAGGAAGATGGAACATTGAGTTCTCTGGATGATTTATTCTTTGGTGCTGAAGAAATTCCTCAGGATTTTCCTCATATACATGTCTCTTCTTAATTGTATGAGGTTAACTAAATAGATTGAACTAAAGACGAACCCTAATCATTCATGATTTTTTTAGAAAATGATTGAACTTGTGAGCGCAAACTTTAGTACATTCTATATACCTGTGTCATGTATTTCTTACATACCCTTAAACACCTTTGATTCGTGGCCAATACTTTTGGCAGTGAATCAGAGGTGTTTTTGCATAGCATAATATAATTGAAGAGTGTCCTTCTATAGATTATTCTGCAAGTTCTGTACATATACTACTTGTAGAAGCTAGTCCGAAAAGGAGGAAGAACGGTTGGAATCCATGTCACACAACAAATGGTTTCGATTAATGATTTGGGTACTTCTAGGTCTGATTATTATATATTTTATATGGTTACTACGTCCTTTATTTATGAATATCTATCATTTTCTAAAAGTCATTCTTGCTCCATTTATGGTAGCCATGATCATATCGTATGTTCTTAATCCGGTCGTAAGTATGCTTCAGAATCGAAAAGTACCACGTATTATAGCTGTCCTTCTCATATATGCAGTGTTCATATCCTGCCTCGTGGTCATTCTCATGAATATGATCCCTATGTTTATTGAGCAGCTAGATGAATTGAATGAGCACCTTCCAGAGATGACCATGCATGCTCAAAGTTTCGTGACGAATTTAAATTCTAATCTTCTTCCATCAGGGGTCCGAGCAGGTGTTATGGATTGGTTCTTTCAGTGGGAAGATCGACTGGCACATGGAATATCTGCTTTCATGAATAATATTGGAAATACAATTAATGTGGTTCTCAACATATTTATTGTACCTTTTCTTATATTTTATATTTTAAAGGATTTCGATGTGTTCGAACGGACGGTGGTATCCTACTTACCGCGTTCAGGACGAAAGACCATCGTTGTTGTGTTAAAAGAAATCGATAGCGCACTGGGTAGTTATGTCCGTGGTCAGTTCATGGTCTGTCTTATTATTGGCGTGTTTGCTTATATCGGGTATATGATCATCGGTATGCCTTATGCACTATTGCTTGCGAGTGTAGTCGCAGTTTTTAATGTCGTTCCTTATCTGGGCCCCTTCCTAGGAGCAGCGCCCGCGGTTGTAATGGCATCTACGGTATCTTTCAAAATGGTACTGCTAGTGATTGTAGTCAATACCGTGTGTCAAGTGATGGAGAGTAATGTAATTTCTCCTCAAGTTGTAGGTAGGAAGCTACATTTGCATCCTGTACTTATTATATTTGCGTTATTAGTCGGTGGAGAAATTGCAGGTGTCGTAGGACTTATTCTTGCTGTTCCTCTATTGGCTGTTGTTAAAGTTATTATTCAGCATCTCTTCGCTTATTATATCAAGCGAAAGACCGTGTGATGCTGGATTGACAGAAGCAAGCGACGTCTATATACTTGTACTGATAATGAGCAAAAAATGACAAATCGACGATGAAATGAAGTACGACGGTGTTCCTTAACCAGAGAACAGACTCCTTTATGGTATATAGTCATGAAGGCTGAGAGAGTCTGAAAGTGTAACCGTCCGAAAGCTAATTTCGGAGTGTGAGCTAAATTCATCGGGTGGACCCCGTTAGAAGCCGTAACAAAGGCGATCGCTAGACATGGACGAGTGGATGACTTGGACTGAGGCGATAACCAGGGTGGTACCGCGATATAATCGTCCCTGAATATTCAGGGGCGTTTTTTGTGTTTTGAGGCATATATGCTAGAACTATATGATGGAGGCGTTTGATATGAAAGCAAGTGAAATTCGTTCCAAATGGCTGGAGTTTTTTGCAGAGAAGGGACATAAAATTGAGCCGAGTGCTCCTCTAGTTCCCCATAATGACCCATCCCTTTTGTGGATCAATGCAGGTATGGCTCCATTGAAATCTTATTTCGATGGACGTGAGAAGCCAGATAATCCACGAATTGCAAATTCGCAGAAATGTATACGTACTAATGATATCGAGAATGTAGGTAAGACACGCCGTCACCATACTTTTTTTGAAATGCTAGGTAACTTTTCTATTGGTGATTATTTTAAGGAAGAAGTTATTACATGGGCTTGGGAATTTCTAACGGATAAGAAATGGATCGGATTCGACCCGGAACGCTTATCTGTGACAGTATATCCTGAAGATGAGGAAGCTTATAAGTTCTGGCATGAGAAGATTGGTCTAGCTGAGAATCACATTGTGAAGCTGGAAGATAATTTCTGGGATATTGGGGAAGGCCCATGTGGTCCTTGTACTGAAATTTTCTATGACCGAGGAGAAGCTTATGGAAGTGATATGTCTGATCCTGAGATGTTCCCGGGTGGAGAGAATGAACGTTATTTAGAAGTGTGGAATCTGGTCTTCACACAATTTAACCATAATAAAGATGGCAGTTATACGCCATTACCAAATAAAAATATCGATACGGGTGCAGGTCTAGAACGATTGGCTTCGATCCTGCAGAATGTAGACTCCAACTTCGACACGGATTTGTTTCAACCCGTTATTCAACAAACGGCATCATTAACGAAAGTGAAGTACAACGATAGTGTAGAGCAGGATGTGGCTTTCAAAGTGATCGCCGATCATGTTCGTACGGTTGCATTTGCTATTGCTGATGGTGTGTTACCTTCAAATGAAGGTCGAGGGTATGTTATTCGTCGCTTGCTTCGTCGTGCGGTCCGTTACGGAAAAGTGTTGGGTCTAGATCGTCCATTCCTATATTCGTTAACAGAAACCGTAGGGAATGTTATGGGTGGTTATTACCCTGAAGTTGTCGAGAAACGTGAATTCATTGAAAAAGTGATTAAAACAGAAGAAGAGCGTTTCCATGAAACATTATCCGATGGGTTATCCATACTAGAGGAAATCAGTAATCAAGCGAAGCAACAAGGGCAGGCTACCATTAGTGGGAGTGATGCTTTCAAACTCTATGATACGTATGGATTCCCGTTCGACTTGACGGAAGATTACGCAACAGAACATGGACTTACAGTAGATAGAGAAGGCTTTGATAACGCAATGCAAGAACAGCGTACGCGTGCACGTGCTGCAAGACAAGATAGTGGCAGTATGCAAGTTCAAGGCGGTATTCTTTCAGATCTAACGATTAAAAGTGAATTTGTTGGATATAATGACTGCGTAACCGAGTCTAACGTCTTGGCAATCATCGTGAATGACGCCCTAGTTGATAGTGTATCAGCCGGAGAAACTTGTCAGGTTATACTCGATGTCACACCGTTCTATGCGGAAAGTGGAGGACAGGTCAGTGATCAGGGACTGTTACGAGTAGGCAAAGTTACGGCCAAGGTAGAAGGATTATTCAAAGCACCATTAGGTCAACATGTACATCGAGTGGTAGTAGAAGATGGGGAGTTAAAAGTCGGCGAAACACTTAAAGCGGAAGTTAGTCGTGAGAAACGTTCTGATATTGTGAAGAACCATACGGCAACGCATTTACTTCATAAAGCTCTTAAAGAAGTGTTAGGAGATCATGTTAACCAAGCCGGGTCTTTAGTGGATACTCAACGATTACGTTTTGACTTCTCACATTTCGGTAGTATATCTCAAGAAGAGCTTACTGATATTGAACGCCGTGTAAATGAACAAATCTGGCATGGTCTTGATGTCAATATTGAACTTAAATCGATTGATGAAGCGAAGTCTGCAGGCGCTATGGCGTTATTTGGTGAAAAATATGGTGACATTGTAAGAGTTGTGCAAGTTGGAGAGTATAGCCTTGAGTTATGTGGTGGATGCCATGTAAGTAATACTTCACAGATTGGTATCTTCAAATTAGTAAGTGAGAGTGGAATTGGTTCAGGGGTAAGACGTATTGAGGCTGTGACTGGACGTTTAGCCTATCAGTACATGGAAGGACAACTAGATATTCTGAAACAATCTGCAGACCTTCTTAAATCCAATCTGCATGATGTGCCTAAACGTATTGAAGCATTACATGTACAGCTTAAAGAGGTAAGTCGCGAGAACGAGTCACTGCAGAGTAAAATGAGTACTATTGAAGCAGGTAAGCTTAGTGACCAAGTTCTATCTGTAAATGGTGTAGAATTACTAGCGGTTCGTGTCAATGCTGGAAGTATGGATGGTCTCCGTTCTATTGCAGACGAGCTTAAAGAGAAACTTCCGAATGCTGTCTTAGTTCTTGGTGCAGCGATGGATGATAAAGTAAACTTTGTCGTATCAGTACCTCAAGATTTAGTGAAGTCAGGTCTCCATGCAGGCAAGCTGGTAAAAGAGATTGCAACTGTCTGTGGTGGTGGCGGTGGTGGTCGTCCTGATATGGCTCAAGCTGGGGGCAAGGATGCAAGTAAGCTTGACGAAGCTTTGAAATTGGCAAATGAACTCGTGGCTCAAAGTCTTAAGGTATAAAAATAGGAGAAATTTCGGTTATTTTTCACATGGGGATTTCCTTACAGCACAATGAATATGTTATGATAGGGACTGTAAACAAATATTTCAGATTGTATTCGCTAAAACATGTTTAATGATGTTTTAAAGAAGCGAGGTGTCGTGAATGGATTCCATGGATAAGACAGTCAAGTTTAATGTTAATGGCGATGAGTTAGAGGTATCTTCGAAGGAGATTCTTCTAACGGTATACGATGCTTTGGCGGAGAAGGAATATCATCCGATCAACCAGATTGTCGGCTATCTTTTATCCGGAGATCCTGCTTATATACCGCGCCATAACAATGCTAGAAGTCTCGTGAGAAAGAAAGAACGAGATGAATTGATTGAAGAGTTGGTAAGATTTTATTTAGCCAATCACCGTTAGGAGAACTTGATGAGAATCATGGGGTTGGATTATGGGGATCGCAAAATTGGAGTGGCAGTTAGCGATATGTTTGGTTGGACTGCTCAAGGGCTTGAAGTTATTGAACGTCGTCGCGAAGGGATTGAGTTCGAACGAATTACGGCTCTGGTCCGTGAGCATGACGTTGCTGAGATCGTGGTTGGCTTACCCAAGAATATGGATGGTACAGTAGGTTTCCGGGGAGATATTTGCATGGAATTCGCAGATAAGCTAAAGGAAATTCTGAACCTACCCGTTCATTTATGGGATGAGAGGTTAACAACAGTATCTGCAGAACGAACATTAATTGAAGCCAACGTCAGCCGAAAGAAACGTAAACAGGTCATAGACAAGATGGCAGCCAGTTTGATTTTGCAAAACTATTTAGATTCTAAGAGCATAAAGTGAGGGTGATATAAATGGCTAATGACAATATGGGTAGAGAAGAAGAACCGGAAATTATATATATTCCCGATGATGAAGGCAATGAAGAAGAATTTGAAGTGATTATGAAGTTCGAAGTAGATGATTCCGATGCAAAATATATGATGGTAGTACCCGTGGATTCAGAGGATGAAGAGACTGATGAAGTCTATGCATTCCGTTATGAGGAAGATGAAGTTGGGGACGATATCAAGCTGTACATGATCGAAAGTGATGAGGAATGGGCAATCGTTGAAGAAACCTTCAATACGCTTGTTGCTGAACTCGATGGAGGGGAATTAGATGACTGAGATTTCTAGTGGTCAGGTTGAATGGAGTAGTCGTCTGAAAGAAGCTTTCGGTCCCACTGTGGAATTGGAAGATGAAGAAGGCACAACATCTGTATATGATCTAACAGCTGAATTTGTAGTTGGAGATCAAAGTTATGCCGTTTTACTTAATGTAGATGATGATAGCGATGAATATGATATTCTGAAAGTTATCACTTCTGCTGAGGGGAATTTAGAACTTGTAACCATTGATGATGATGAGGAATGGGAGAACATCGCTGAATTATACGATGAATTAACATTCCCTCAAGACAACGATATTTAGTACGTGTATACGTTACGAATATCGTAGTGTACAACTCATTCCAATAGGAAATGCCGGAAGGGTGGATTTTTCCGCCCTTTTTGGCTGTGAAGGGAGGGGATTTCCATGAAAGCTAGATTTGAAATATTTGGTATTATTCTAGTGCTTATAGTGTTGGCTGTAGGTGGCGTGGCATTTTATATTTGGAACGGCATGCAACCCGTTAAGAAGTCCGATGAAGTTGTTAAGTTTACAATTGAGCAAGGAATGGGTACGACTCAAATTGCCAAACTGTTACATGAGAAAGCATTGATAAAAAACGAAATGATATTCATTGGATATTTAAAATGGAAAGATCAAGGAAGTCGTTTTCAAGCTGGAATCTATGCAACCACACCTGGAAAGTCAAACGATGAATTAATAGCAATGCTAAATAATGGAGATGTCGTAAAAGAGGAAATGATTCGCTTCACGATTCCTGAAGGATATACGGTTGTGCAACTGGCAGACAAGCTTGATAAAGAGGGATTTGTAGATGGTACGACCTTTTTGAAATTAGCTAACCAATCTTCCCAAGCTATTGAGACTTTAGCTGCAGTCATACCAAAGGACGCTGAAATTAAGCATGCACTAGAGGGATATCTCTTTCCGGAAACCTATGAATTGAAAAAGGGAATTACGGAAGCAGAGATTATTAAGACGATGACTACTCAACTAGAGAAGAAGCTGAATAGCATTGAGAATTGGGAACAAAAGATGAAGCAACGTGGGCTAACGTTACATGAATTGTTGACCATATCATCTTTGGTGGAACGTGAAGTTGTTGTGGACTCAGAACGTTCACTAGTCGCAGGCGTTATTTATAACCGATTAAAGAAGGAACAAAAACTTGAAATTGATGCGACGGTGCAATATTCGCTAGATAAGCCCAAAGAGCGTCTTTTTTATAAAGATTTAGAAGTTGAAAGTCCTTATAATACTTATTTGAAAAAAGGTCTTCCACCGGGTCCTATATGTAACCCAAGTCTTGCTTCGATTAAGGCAGCACTTGATCCGCAACCTTCTGAGTATTTCTTCTATGTGACTAAAAAAGATGGGACTCAAACGCATTTGTTTGCTAAGACGTATAAAGAACATTTAGTTAATATTGAAAAAAGTAAAAGTATGTCAAAATAAAAGAGGTGCAACAATGGTTAACAAACCAGAGCTTCTGGTAACGGCAGGATCTTTGAATGAAATCGAACCTTTGATAAACGCTGGGGCAGATGCCCTATTGATTGGAAATGATCGATTCGGGATGAGGTTAGCAGGAAATTTCTCGATCGAAGATATTCAACAAGCTGTTGCGCAAGCACATGCTCGTCAAGTAAAAGTGTATGTGAGTCTTCAAAGTTTGCTGTCTAATGATCTATTAGACGCTCTTCCTGATTATGTGAAAGCATTGGGGAATGCTTGCGTGGATGCTGTCGAATTTAATGATCCGTCTGTATTAATGGCGGTCAAAACTTACGCTCCACAGATGAAGCTTCATTGGAACGCAGAGATGACGACTACAAATTATGCAACAGCAAACTATTGGGGACGCCGAGGGGCTAATCGAGTAGTATTTGCCAGAGAACTTAATATGGATGAGATTACTGGAATGAAGGGTCATCTTGAAGTGGAATCACAGGTACAGATTCATGGTATGACGAATATCTATCATTCTAAGCGAAGTTTAGTAGGAAGCTATATGTTACACCAAGGTAGACCCATTGAGGGTGGTAGTCTTGGTAAAGAACGAGGTTTATTTCTACTTGAAGCTGAGCGTCCAGGGGAGAAATTTCCTATATACGAGGATATTAACGGAACTCATATCATGAGCTCAGATGATATTTGTATATTGGAGGATTTACATTTTCTTTTAGAAGCAGGTGTGAATAGTCTGAAGGTGGAAGGGTTGTTAAAGCCTTTATCCTACAATGAGACCGTTGTAAGAACTTACCGACAGTCGATTGATACTTATATGGCTGACCCAGCGAACTATAAATACCAGGAGCAGGATATGGATAATATTCGGAAGGTACAAAACTCCGACCGAGAACTGACTTTTGGATTCTTTTATAAAGAACAGGTGTATTGATTACAGATAGATGTGAGGTGGAACGGAAAATGGAAGTCATGTCTCAACCTAAGTATACGGGCAAGCGATATCGTCTAGACAAACCGGAACTTCTGGCTCCAGCAGGCAACTTAGAGAAGTTGAAATTCGCGGTACATTATGGTGCCGATGCAGTCTATATCGGTGGACAGATGTACGGCTTACGTTCGAATGCGGACAATTTCAGCTTTGAAGAGATGCGTGAAGGCGTTGAGTTTGCTCGGAAGTATGGAGCTAAGGTGTTTGTCGCAACAAATATTTATGCACATAATGAAGATTTAGAGGGTATTGAAGCCTATTTACGTAATCTTCATGAAGTTGGGATTGCAGCTATTATTACAGCAGACCCTGCGATTATTGAAATCGCCCAGCGGGCTGTTCCTGAGATAGAAGTACATTTGAGTACGCAGCAATCTACGATGAATTGGCAATCAGTGAAATTTTGGAAAGAAGAGGGCTTGCCACGTGTTGTATTAGGACGCGAAGTAAGCTTTCAAGAAATAGCTGAAATTAAGAAACATGTGGATGTGGAGATTGAAGCATTTGTTCATGGTGCGATGTGTTCCTCGTATTCTGGTCGTTGTGTACTTTCAAACCACTTCACAGATCGGGATTCCAATCGCGGTGGTTGCTGCCAATCATGTCGTTGGAGTTATGATCTATTTGAAGAGGCACCTTCGAATGACGTATGGGTCTCCGAAGAGGATGCTCAGGATCAAGAAGAAGTATCAGCGTCCAAGAATGGTGTAACACCAAACCCATTATTTCAACCGGAAGATAATGCATTCACCATGGGATCTAAAGATTTATGTATGTTAGAAAGTATCCCTGAGCTTATTGAAGTTGGGATTGACAGCTTCAAGATTGAAGGGCGAATGAAATCACTGCATTATGTAGCTACAGTCGTTAATGCTTATCGACAAGCGATCGATTCCTATATGGCTGATCCAGAACATTATGTGCTGAAGCCTGAATGGGTAGAGGAAATCAATAAAGCGGCAAATCGACCGGTGAATACTGGGTTCTTCTATGATACACCTGATCATGAAGATCACATCTATGAGCCTGAAGAAAAAGCCACTCCGTACGATTTTGCAGGATTAGTATTAGAATATAATTCTGAGGACGGCAAGGCACTCATTCAGCAGCGTAATCATTTCAAGCCTGGACAAGAAATAGAGTTCTTTGGACCTGGGGGAACTTTTTTCAAACAACGCGTAGATACGATATGGGATGAGAAAGGTAACGTGTTGGATGCAGCTCGTCACGCCATGCAAAGAATAGTTATCAAGGTTGATCAACCTGTACATTATTTTGATATGATGCGTTGTAAGAGAAAGTAATTATGTAATTTTGTTTTTCTAAAGTTTCATTTTAGTAGAGTCTTTGTCCTTGTGGCGGAGACTCTATTTTTTTTGTAAAATTAGCTTAAATTTATTTGTTAATATATAAAGGATTTTTAAGTGATATTGTCGAATATTAACATTTAACATAACATAATCATTTTTTTGTTTTTAAGATATGTCATACATACTACATACTGGCGGGTGAATGTTTATGGGAAAAGACCGAAATAGCAACAAGAACCAAGACCAACAAATGTCAAAGGGATTGAATAAGATTGGAAGTTTTTTTAAGGATAGAGGTAAAAAACCGAATAAATCATCAAATTCCAAAAAAGAGATTAATGGGTTAGCTTGGACTAGGTTAAACCCTTCGAAATCTGTTGGAGTTAAGTTATTTTTAATCTTTTTTACAGCCATTGTGGCGTTTGTGTTGCTCGTTGGAGTTATGTCTTATATAAAGGCTAAAAGTACGATTGAGGATACGGCAGTGAATGCTAACAAACAGACGATCATTCAAACGTCCGAGAAACTAGATATTATTCTGGGACAATATGAAGATATAGCGCTTCAAATATTTTTTGATTCTGAGATGCAGGTTATTATGAGAGACCTATCTAAACCTGGGCAGGATGAGTATGAAAAGTTTATGACGAATAAGAAAGTTAGTGATAAATTAAATGCTCAAATCAATGCAAACGACAAAATTAAAGGAATAATTATCATTCCACCAGAACTTGAAGTACTACCAATGACAAGTGGAACGATTATGACGAATTTAGATACAATTCGTTCCGGGCCTTGGTTTGAATCATTGACGGGTAAAACAGGATCCACGTGGATCCCAACAGAGTCTGGAAAGAATGGCGAGGATAACTTTAAAGTGGCACGTGCGCTTAATACCATGAATGGTAAGAGTAAACCATTTGTAATTATCATCGAATTAAAACCAGAAATACTGGGAGATCAGTTGAAGAGCATTGATTTGGGTAGCGGTAGTAAGTTAGAGTTAAATACTAACGAAGGCCAGATTGTTGCTTCTAGCGTGAAAGAGAAGGCAGGCGTGAAGACGAAGTTCACATTCAAGATCGATCAGAAAGAAGTTTCGGGTGATCTGCACGCTAACGATGAGAATGGTAATGCTGTTCTAGCTGTATATAGTACACTTAAAACAGCGGGCTGGAAACTGATAGCAACGATCCCTACCTCAGAATTGGTGAAGAATGCTCAAGGTATTCTTAGCTTTACGATAGGGTCTGCAATAGCCGTTGCAGTTATCGCGATTTTTATTGGTATATTGATGGTTCGCATGATTGCGCGTCCACTTATAAACCTGAGGAATCTCATGATTGAAGGTTCGAAGGGGAATCTGAAAGTTAGATCTCAACATCAATCTGGAGATGAGATTGGACAACTCTCGGGTAGCTTTAATACGATGATGGAACAAATCACACTGTTAGTGAACCAGACCAATAATACAGCACAAGAAGTTCTGGACACGGCTAGTGAATTGTCAGATGCATCGCATAAAACGGCTATATCGGCTCGTGAGATTGCTGTTGCAACGGAAGAAATCGCTAATGGTGCGAGTAGTCTTGCGACAGAAGCGGAACGGGGGAACGAACTCACAGATCATATTTCGCAGCAGATGCAAGTGGTCATAGCTGAGAATGTTGAGATGGGAAAAGCAGCTCGAGATGTTGAGAATTCCAGTGAGCTAGGCACACAGAAATTGAGTGATTTGCTGGATAAGACCCATCAGACAGAAGACATGACGCGTTCCTTAATGTTGAAGGTGGATGGTCTAAAAGAAACAACGATGTCTGTTGGTAAAGTCCTTGAAGTATTGCAGAATATAACGAAGCAGACCAATATCTTATCACTAAATGCAACCATTGAAGCTGCTCGTGCAGGTGCGGCTGGTAAAGGGTTTATGGTGATAGCAGATGAAATTCGTCAATTGGCCGATCAATCCAGAAAGTCCATTGAAATGGTTGGTCAAATCACTGAACGAATTATGAGTGAAATGAATGAGACTGTAAGTGCGCTTACTGAAGCTTATCCACTCTTCCAGCATCAAATGACAGCTGTGAAGGAAACGAATGATATTTTCGTATCTGTTCAAGGGCAAATGGGTGAATATATTCAGCGCTTAGATTCGGTAACAACGTCAATTGAAGGATTGAATCAGTCACAATCAATCTTGTCAGAAGCCATGTCTAACGTCAGTGCAGTAGCTGAAGAGTCTTCTGCTACTTCGGAAGAAGTCGCTTCCCTCAGTAATGAACAACAAAGTATCGGGAATCAATTGGTGCAATTATCCAATAAATTGGAGAACGTATCTACTGAATTGAAAGATGCATTATCTCGATTCACAGTGTGATTATTAATTTAATGAAGAGTTCTCGAGTGCCATATAACTGGCATTCGAGAACTCTTCTTTTTTTTTTGGCTGCATTAGTGGTAAAGAGGACATACTAGGTAAAAAGTCAGAAGAGGAATACTTATGATACTCAAGCAAAAAAAACGTATTTTTTATCTTATGGTGATATTGACTGGAATCATGGTTATTCTATTAATTCGATTAGCATACATCCAATTTCTAATGAGAATATCGTTATTACCTCAAAGTAGATATACGCTTCAAGAGATGTCCACTATCCAACGAGAACGATCAATCACGCTAGATTCAGGACGAGGGAGATTCTATGACCGGCATGGCTTGTCATTAACAGATGAGACGATTCCAGTGGTTGTATTATTTCCGATGGACAGAGGGATGCCTCAGAGTCACGCAATGGATTCAAAGGTTGAGGAGATCTCAGAAATTTTAGGAGTAAGCTCAGTCTCTTTTTATAAATTATGGGGTGATTTACGGGAGCCTTTGATCTGGCGTAGTAGTAAAGGTGGAGATCCTCTGTCTTTAAATACATCTCAGGCTAACCTCATTACGAAAATGAACGTGAGTGGAATAAAGGTGTTGCCATACAATAAAAGATATAATAACAATTTATCAGGGGAGCAATGGCTTGGCTTCTTGACACAGCCGAATGAGAAGCTTAATCATACTAACAGTGGAATTCAAGTGAAACAGGGTGGGGCAGGTCTAGAAAGGACATTAGAAGCGCTTCTGAAGGGAATAGGACCAACGTTTGCTTATTATACTGTGGATGGAAAAAATAAGCCTATTTCGGGTACTGGTATTAGAGTAAAGGCGCCGGACAACCCGTATTACCCATTGCGTTTTATAACTACAATAGATAAGAGCCTTCAGCAGCAAATAGAAAAACTAACAAAACAATCAGGTATGAAACAAGGAGCGGTGGTTGTACTTGATACTTCCAATGCAGATGTCGTAGCCATGGTGTCCGCACCATTCTACAATCCTCTGGCTATTCATCCAGAACAAGGTGAATGGAATAACAAAGCATTGCAGGCAGTAACACCGGGTTCAATCTTTAAAACAGTCATAGCAGCCGCAGCCTTGGAGGCAGGCGTGACATCCACCCAAGAGAAATTTCATTGTACCGGACATTATGGAAAGTATGGACTATCTTGTTGGAAAGAAGAAGGACATGGAACGTTAACACTTGAACAAGCATATGCTCAATCATGTAATGTCGTGTTTGCTTCGTTAGCAGAAAGGCTTACATCAGAACAAATTCAAGATACTGCTCAAGCAATGGGATTAGGTAAAAGGGTAGGTTGGGAGGATCACGATATTCTTGGACTTTCTCAAATGAAGCCTTTCGATCATGAGGAATCTGGGGTTGTTTTTGCACCTTCTTCTTATCTACTTGATGGTGGAGTTAGAGCTCAGTCTGGTATAGGACAACGGGATGTGACAATGACTCCATTACAAGCGGCTAACTTAGTGGTAAGCCTTCTCCATAAAGGTCAAGTCCAGGCACCTCGAATCTTAGAACGTATCTCTTATCATAATGGACAAGTTATGAAGAAGCTGACTTCTCATGCTTATCCAAAGACTGAGCGTAGTATACGACCTGAGACAGCAAGACTTCTAACCTTATGGATGAGAAAAGTAGTTACAGAAGGAACTGGACAGTCCTTGTCCACTTCTGAGTGGCCGTTAGCTGGTAAATCTGGAACAGCACAAGTTATATTGAAGGGAAACCCTAAGAATAATCAATGGTTCATTGGTTATGGTCCTGTAAATCAACCGAAATATGCTGTTGCAGTGTTGTTTCAACATGTATCTCCGGATACAAAGAATAAAGCAACAGCACTTTTTGGTCAGATTATGGGTTTGTTATCTTCTTCAACGGATTCATCTTCTGATTCGGGTTGGTGACCCATATCAAAGGGAGATACTTCGAATTCTTCACGTGGTAGCCTAATCCAACGCTTAAGATATCCTTGCATAAGTAGCTCTTTGATTAGAATGAGTAGTATAGGGGAAAGAATTAACCCTGCAACTCCAAACAGAGATAATGAAATGATCATAAATGAGAGCATTAAGAAAGCAGATGTTACACCGATAGAATTACCTGCGATTTTGGGTTCTAACAACTGTCGCGTGATGAGGATAATAATAAGTAAGACACCTAGACCGATAGCAAGACCTACATTTCCTACAATCAGTAGATAGACAATCCATGGAATGAAGATGACCGGCACTCCGACCAACGGTAAAATGTCAAGTAATGCGCAGATTAAAGCTAGTGTCAATTCATTTCCAGTACCTAATATTAAGAGACCGATGTATAACAGTACGAAAGAAATGATGACCATAATCATCTGTGCCTTAAGGTAGGAACCAATGGATTTGAATACGTTATTTTTAAGGAATGCAAAGGCGTTCTTAATCGTCTTAGGTGATTTGTCGCTAGCAATGCGACGCCATGATTCAATTTCAATGCTCAAGAAGAAAGCTAAAATAATGGCGATAGCAAAGTTACCAAGGAAAGATGAGAAGGAAGTGACGCCACCAACAAAATATTTGAAGAAATTGATCATGAGATCAGATGCGAAATCGGTTAAAAGCGTGAAATATTCATTCATCTTTTCCGTGAGGTTGGGTGGTAGAAGGTTTAGCTTGTTATGTATGAAATTTAGTGACTGCGTGAATTCCCATTGAACTACTTTAGTGTAGTAGGGTAATTTATCTTGTATTTGTGAGATTTGGGAAATGGCAATAATTCCTGCTCCCAAGATGATCCCTAGAATGACAAGAACAAATAACAATACTGAAATAGCAGAAGAGAGTGCCTTATTTAATCCTCTTTTGTGTAGAAACTTAGCAAGTGGTTCGATCAATAAGAAGATGATAAAGGATAAGAAGACAGGGGTTGCTAACTGATATAGTTTGCTAAAAATAAACATAGTTAAAAACACAGTTAATGCAATCAATCCAATATCAAAACATGTTCGCCAATACTTTTTATAAAGCGGTAGCATAGTCTAAAAACATCTCCTTTATCAATAGGATAAATCATACTATATTTCATTGTACACGATATCAAAAAAATCGCCTATCTATTCCAAGGATATGATAAAATAATAGATGGTGATTTTTGATTCGATCACTCGTTAAAGCATAACAAAGTCAATCAGAGAAAAGTGGGGGGGATGGTATGCAGACTTTGCTGCTTTGGTTGTTTTATATTTCTTCCTTCTATGCATTTATTCCAGGCATGATCACCCGAATTTTCGGATTTCGAGTGTTTCGAAAGGGAAACAGTGAACGAGAGTTTGCACTTACTTTTGATGATGGGCCCGATCCACATTATACGCCCAAATTACTTGATATGCTCCAACGATATAATGCTAAGGGAACGTTCTTTGTGGTAGGCAAAAATGCTGAACAACATCCAGAGTTAATAAAACGTATGTACGATGAAGGACATCTCATTGGGATTCATAACTACATACACAAGTCAAATTGGATCATGCGTCCTGCTACAGTGCGTAGCCAGATCAAGAAAACTGATGAAATTATATATGCCATAACAGGCGAAAGAACATCCTATTATCGCCCACCGTGGGGGATTGTAAATCTGTTCGATTTTGCCAAACGTAATCAATTTAAAATCGTATTATGGTCAGCGATGTTCGGTGATTGGCGCGTGAAGATGGGCTCCGACAAATTAGCAAAACGAATGTTGAATAAACTTAAGCCTGGAGAAGTCATGCTTCTACATGACTGTGGGTCAACCGTCGGTGCAAATCCTGATGCACCTAAGCAGATGCTAATTGCACTTGAACAAGTTCTGCAGGAAGCGAAACGTCGTAATTTACAGAGTATCCGTGTTGATGAGATGATACAAGTAAGTGCTCGCAATACTAAACTGACGCCTGGGAAGATAGCTGTAGTTAAGCTTTGGTTAATGTGGGAAGTGGTGTTTCATTTCATATTCCAGCTCAAGACAGTCAATCCAGCAGATCCATTTCTTCATTATCGACAACGTTCCTATAAAGGGAAAACGCTCACCTTGGATAATGGCTCCTTGTTAGAACATGGCGATTCGATAATTGAATTACATGTTGACAATGAAAAGTTATTTCAATTAGGTGTGAAGTCACGTTCTACCGTACACTTAGCAATTCAAATGATTCGCTCGATGGAGAAAGAACTACCGATGTTAGCTCAGCAGTTAATAGAAAATGATGAATTTAAGCATGTTAAAGCACTCTATGGTGTAAGTATGATCAATCGAGGACCGAAAAAATTCGGATTTAGCATCCTAGATTTGCCTGAAGGGTGGTTTTCGAAATCGACGAAAGTTTATTTGAAAATTTTGTTGAACATTATTCATCCTACAGGTCAGGAACGATTAAAGGATTCTCCTAGTAAATTGGTACCTAAAATGATGATTATGCCGCTTGAATATCTATACGAACATCATGCGGTAAGTGGTTCTCATCGCTTTTCGAATCCGACAAAGATTCAGAAAATCGTATCTGTGGAAAATAGAAATTTAAAGCTTTAACAACATGAAGATATTCAGAAGGTCTAGAATGTGAAATATCAACTGCCATCTGAGATGTGCTTAATAAGTAAAAAGGGTGTTCTCCAGGTTTTTACAGACTGGGGAACACCCTTTTTCTAAATGACAGATTATCAAACCAATTAGATCTTCATTACAGCGCCAGAACTCGCATTGCTTACGAGTTTAGAGTAACGAGCAAGATATCCAGTTTTCACTTTTGGTTCGAAACCTTTCCAATTGGCACGACGACGTTCAAATTCTTCATCATCAATTTCAAGTTGAATTGTACGATTGTTAAGATCTAATTCAATGATATCACCGTCTTCAACGAAAGCGATAGGTCCACCTTCAGCAGCTTCAGGAGAGATATGCCCGATACTTATTCCGCGAGATGCACCTGAGAAGCGACCATCTGTGATAAGGCCTACTTTGGCACCAAGACCCATACCGACAATTTGGGAAGTTGGAGCAAGCATTTCTGGCATTCCTGGTCCACCTTTAGGTCCTTCATAGCGAATAACAACGACATGTCCTTCTTTTACTTTACCATTGGTAATTCCGTGTAGTGCTTCATCCTGGGAATCGAAGCAGATTGCTGGTCCTTTGTGATAGCCGCCTACAGAAGGATCAACGGCACCTACTTTAATGATAGAGCCCCCGGGAGCTATATTGCCGAATAGGACAGCAAGTCCACCGCGCTCGGAATGTGGATCGTCTAGAGGATGGATAACATTCTGATCTATGATTTCACAGCCCTCAACATTTTCACGTAGTGTCTTAGCAGATACTGTAATACAGTCTCCGTTAATTGCACCTGGTTTCTTCAGAAGTTCATTTATAATAGCACTTACGCCACCTGCATTATGAAGGTCTTCGATGTGCCAGTCTGAAGCAGGAGCAAGTTTAGCTAAATGAGGTACGCGGTTGGCTACTTCATTAATACGTTCAATTGGGTAATCAAGGCCAGCTTCGTGTGCTAGTGCTAGTGTGTGTAATACGGTATTTGAAGAACCACCCATTGCCATATCTAGTGCGAATGCATTATCAAGGGCATCAATGGTAACGATATCTCTAGGTTTGATATCTAGCTTGATCAGCTCCATTAATTGTTTAGCAGATTGTCTAACGAAATCTTTCCGTTCTTCGGCTACGGCAAGGATCGTACCATTACCCGGTAGCGCAAGTCCAAGTCCTTCAGCGAGACAATTCATGGAGTTAGCTGTAAACATACCTGAGCAAGATCCACAAGTTGGACAACCGAATTGTTCTAGTTCTAGCAAACCTTCGTCAGATAAGGCACCTACTTGGTGAGCTCCAACGCCTTCAAAGACAGAGGTAAGTGAGATCGAGCGACCGTTACTGTCTTTACCAGCTTTCATAGGTCCACCACTAACGAATATCGTTGGAATATTCACGCGAAGCGCACCCATCATCATACCTGGTGTGATTTTGTCACAGTTCGGGATACAGACCATACCATCGAACCAGTGAGCTGCAACAACCGTTTCTACTGAATCCGCGATGATCTCACGACTTGGTAATGAGTAGCGCATACCAATATGTCCCATAGCGATACCATCATCAACACCAATGGTGTTGAATTCAAAGGGAACTCCGCCAGCTTCACGAATAGCCTCTTTAACAATCTTGCCGAATTCTTGAAGGTGAATGTGCCCTGGAACGATGTCAATATAAGAGTTACATACCGCTATAAATGGTTTGCCGAAATCTTCTTCCTTTACGCCTGCTGCCCGCAATAAACTGCGGTGAGGAGCACGGTCAAAGCCCTTCTTAATCATGTCTGAACGCATTTTCTTTGGTTTCATGATGTCTAGTTCCCCCCAAATAATTTATAGTAGCAACGCTTTAACACGGTCATTCAACAGAGTTAACATATAGCTAGTTTTTAATGAGTCTATCACAAATGATGAGGTTTTTCTAGCAAGCATAGGTAAAAAACAAGACACCGCCTTCTGTTTTAATAGAGGGGTGTCTTTAGGTGATCAATAGTAATAATAAGGTGGGGTTGTAAAGAAAATTACAAAGAACGACGGAATGCTATATTCTCCAAGGAGACGACCCAGTTGATAGATGGTTCTACCAAGGGACGTGCTACACGGCGAACAAATGGTTGCGCCAGTAGAATGGTAAGGGCTATAGCACCAAGAATGAGAAGAATGGCTCCTGTAGTACCTTGAATATGTGGGTACAATCCTGCGGTATTAGCTATTCTAATAATGAATCCATGTAATAGAAACACATACAGTGTACGACGTCCTAGGTCAGTCATGATACTCTCAATCATTGGAACAAAAGCCAGAAAGGCTGCTGCAGAGATGAATTGAAGAATATACAAAGCAAGACGAAATAATCCAGCATACCATTCATGATGGCCCAGTTGCATAAAAGTCATATTTCCAAACAGCCAACCAACAGGCAAATTGATCCCCCATAAACCAAGGATGACGAAGATACCAATAGAGACGAGGGTAGCCCCAGCTCTTTTCCAACGGGTGATCGTATTAAGGAATGCTGAGAAGTTGAAATGATATCCTATCATGAAAAAAGGAAGGTACACGAAGGTTCGACTGATGCTAAGCCATACGCCGTCAAGTTGTAGGTATCCTACGAGTACGCCTAGAATAAGCGAGATACCAATTTGCTGAAATGGAGATAGCTTTCTCATACTGATCGTTAGTAACCGCCAACAGATATGACTGGCTAGAAACCAAAGTAGTAAATAAGGTGCGAATACGGAATGATGAATGTCCTTAACTTGAAATATCGTATAATCTAGAACGGAATAGAGACTTTGAAAAATAATATATTGTAAGCTGATTTGAGTTAACGTTCTTCGACCGGCTTCACCCATTAATCCTGATTTGGCAAAGTAACCTGTAACAAGAACGAATAAGGGTATATGAAAAGTGAGTATCCATAAAAATATTTGATGGAGGCCACTCACTTGCTGAATTAGCGGTTCAATGGCGTTACCAACAAATACTGTAACAATCAGTAGAAATCGCAAATTAAGAAAATAAGTCTCCCCTTGTTTAAGTGACTGTGTATCCATATGTCTCCTCCATCTCCCTATCCAAGGGATTGTGACTCGCTAATGGCTCTTATATTTATCTATAGTCTAAAAATACTATTTCTGTTCGAGTTACTTTGTGATTAATATCACATTAGAAAACGCTATCATTTCTTAGGATTGTGTCGAAGTATCGAACTAAATTAATGATTACAAGTATTGACAACTCTTTATCAACGTTCGAAAATAAGAATATAATAAATGCGGGGTTTTTAAAGGGAGGCGTTACATTGGCTACACTACAAGCAGGTCAATATAATGTACCCTGCGAAGCGATTCTATTTGATAAAGATGGCACTTTGTTTCAATTTATAATGCTGTGGGGAAACTGGGCTGATTCTGTACTCAAGGGTATGGAGGAAAGGCTAGCGTTCATTGGAAAGGATTTTACGGACTCCAAAGCTACAATCCTAGGCACTCAACATGATCAGCAAGGTCAAGTGTGCGGTTATGATCTAGAAGGTCCACTTGCGATGGCTACAATAGAGGAAACCCATGGTATTTTAGCTTGGCAGCTATATGCGGCTGGGGTACCGTGGAATGAGGCACTTGTTCAAGCCATTCAGATTTGCAAAGATGCTATGTTAGATGTACGAAGGAACAAGCCAGTAGTTCTTATGCCTGGGCTGTTGCATTTCTTGCAGGAGTGCCAAGCAGCATCCATTACATTGGGCGTTGTGACATCAGATGAAACATCATCCACTATTGAACAATTACAATGGGCAGGGATAAGTCAATATTTCCAGGTGATTATTGGACGTGATCAGGTCAGTCTAGGAAAACCGCATCCAGAAATGGTGGAAAAGGCCTCCCTTGCTCTTGGTGTTGAGCCTCAGAGTATCGTTGTTATTGGTGATACTAACGCAGATATGCAAATGGCGAAACTAGCAGGTGTAAAGTTAGCGATAGGCATATCTTCCTCAAGTGAATCTACGGAAGGTTTGCTCGATGCATATGTTATGATCAAGGATTATCGGGAGTTAAGAACGAAATAATGAATTTGTTAGTTATAAAAAATGTAATCCAATATATGAGTCATATGGGGGTGCTACGAGTATGGAAAGAATAGAAACGTTGGCCTCTTGGATTCAAGAGAGTGGTAGAATTGTGTTTTTTGGAGGAGCAGGAACTTCAACAGAGAGTGGGATTCCGGATTTCCGATCAGCGGCAGGGTTGTATCAAAGCGAGCAGCACTCACCCTATCCGCCAGAGGAATTACTTAGCCATCATTTCTTTGTTGAGCATCCTGAAGTGTTCTATGATTTCTACCGCAGCAAGATGATTCATGAAAACGCGAAGCCCAATGCCTGCCATACTGTATTGGCTAGTCTCGAGAAACAGGGGAAGTTAAAGAACATTATTACGCAGAACATTGATGGACTTCATCAAAAAGCTGGAAGTTCTATCGTTCTTGAACTACATGGATCCATTCATCGTAACTATTGCATGGGCTGTTCACATTATTATGGATTGGAAACTATTATTAATAGTGTTGAGATTGTTCCGCGTTGTCCCTCCTGTGGCGGCGTGATCAAGCCTGATGTTGTTTTGTATGAAGAATCTTTGGATACTCAAATTCTATATGGCTCCATGGATGCTATTTCGTCAGCTGATCTATTAATTATAGGTGGAACCTCTCTGACTGTGCAACCTGCAGCGCAATTAGTTTCCTATTTCCAAGGAAGTCGATCTGTACTCCTTAATGCAGATCCTACCCCTTACGATGATCAAGCTGACTTACTTATATCAGAACGTATTGCAGAAGTGATGAAAAAAGTGAGTAATATTCTAAAACTATAGCTTTTGTAAACGTTCTATTACTTTAGATGGACTAAAAGAATTATGATATTTACTGTAGGTTCTATTTGATATCTTGATAATTATATGGCAAATTCGTCTGGACCTATGAATTTGTGGGTCCTAAACAACGGTACAGCGGATGCTTCAGGACGCTCTTCCGGCAGAGTGCGAACGCCTTGAGGAGAAGACTTGGTGTGAAGCCAAAAACACTGAAAAACGGCTGAGGGACAGCCCCTTTTTTTCTTTACTTCCTAAATTGGAATTGACCTTTTGTGAAGATTGAGTGGGGTTTAGTGTAGCACTCGGGATATTTTTTTTCTGCAAATACAACAAATTATCTACAAAAAAACCGATATATATAGTAGGGAAGTCCCTATAGTTTACAAAAAGGAGGAGATATATATGAAAAAACTAAAACATTTTAAAGGAGCGAAATTGTTAGCAAGTCTACTAGTTAGTTTAAACATCTTTACTTATTCCAGTATTTCATTCGCTGAAGCCAACGTGCCCAATGATATTGATGATGGGATCGCAAACCTGAATTATAATCGTAATGAAGTTTTGGCTGTAAATGGCGATCAAATCAGTAGTTTTGTTCTCAAAGAAGGCACCCAGTCCAATGGTAAATTTATTGTGGTTGAACGGGAGAAAAGATCACTCGCAACCTCACCCGTAGATATTTCCATTATTGATTCGATCACGAATCGCACGTATCCAGGTGCAATACAGCTTGCAAATGAGGATTTTGCGAATAATCAGCCTAGTCTGGTTATGGCAGCGAGAAAACCTTTAGATATTAGCATTGATCTCCCTGGGTTGAAGAGTGAAAACACAATTATGGTACAAAACCCAACTTACAGCAGTGTTTCTGGTGCCGTTGATCAGCTCGTGTCGACTTGGGTTGAGAAGTATTCGGACACGCATACCCTGCCTGCAAGATTACAGTATGCAGAATCGATGGTTTATAGCAAAAATCAAATTGCTAGTGCACTTAATGTGAACGCTCAAGTACTTAACAATACGCTTGGAATCGACTTTAACGCGGTAGCCAGCGGCGAGAAAAAAGTGATGGTCGCTGCTTATAAGCAAATCTTTTATACCGTAAGTGCGGCTCTTCCTAACAATCCATCGGACCTTTTTGATAACAGTGTGACGTTCGCTGAATTAGCCCGTAAAGGGGTAAGTAAAGAGGCTCCGCCACTGATGGTATCCAACGTAGCTTATGGCAGAACCATTTACGTGAAATTGGAGACAACCTCGAAGAGCAGTGATGTACAAACGGCATTTAAAGCATTGCTCAATAATCCTAACATACAAGCTAGTGGTAGTGGACAGTACAAAGATATTTATGATGAAAGTTCATTTACTGCTGTTGTATTAGGCGGCGATGCACAAGCACATAACCAGATCGTCACGAAAGACTTTAGTGTTATCCAAAATGTAATTAAGGACAATGCGCAATTTAGCAGTAAAAATCCAGCGTACCCAATTTCATATACTAGTGTCTTCATGAAAGATAATTCCATTGCTGCTGTTCACAACAATACGGAATATATAGAGACTAAATCTACAGAATATACTAAAGGTAAAATAACGCTTGATCACAGAGGTGCATACGTAGCTCAGTTTGACGTATCTTGGGATGAATTTACATTTGATGCAAATGGACAAGAAATCATTACACATAAAACGTGGGAAGGCAATGGTCGAGATAAAACAGCACATTTCTCGACAGTGATTCCACTTCCTCCGAATTCTAAGAACATAAAAATTTATGCAAAAGAATGTACAGGTCTTGCGTGGGATTGGTGGAGAACAATTATAAATGAAACGAACGTTCCATTATCCAGCAATATAAAAGTTTCAATTGGAGGAACGACGTTATACCCGTCAGCTACGATTAGTCAATGATCATTTATGAAAGGGCCGTCTCAAAAGCCATGAAAATGGTCGAGGGACAGGCCCTTTAGTTTTAGGGTTGATCTTCTTTACTAAAGAAAGATAAAATCTTAGCACAAACTTGTCTGCTGACGGAGTTTTCTTTCTTGAAATTACGAGAAAGGTATGCCCTTTTGTATCCTAAGCTGTCACACATTTGTTCGATACCCAACGGTAACGCCACGGTTCTTCTGCATCTGAGATAGGACCATGCTATTCTGTTAATGTGCGATATACTGGAGTATAAACATATATCATTCCGTAACGGTTCTCACAAGTTAGTAATTGGTAATACGAATAAACGCTTGGTGCACGGATGACAGGAGCGGGATTTGGTGGTTGTACAGTGTCTTTAGTACATGAAGATTCCGTTGAGCAATTCTTGCAACAGGTCAGCGTTAAGTATCATGAAAGAATAAGCTTCAGAGCTGATTTCTATGTATGTAGCGTGGGCGATGGCATAACAGTAATCAAGGAGGAGATGTAATATGGCAATCTTAGTGACTGGTGGAGCAGGTTATATTGGTTCACACACCGTGGCAGCATTACTTGATCTTGGGGAAGAAGTTGTCGTGATTGATAATTTACAGACAGGACATCGCGAAGCCTTGCTTGGAGGCAAGCTTTACGAAGGAGATTTGCGAGATAAAGAATTACTTGCGAAGTTGTTCATTGAGAATGATATTGATGCGGTTATTCATTTTGCAGCGAGTTCTCTCGTAGGAGAGAGCATGCAAAACCCGGTTAAATATTATGATAACAATGTACTTGGTGCGTTATGTCTGCTTGAAGCAATGGATGCTGCTAACGTTCGTAAAATTGTATTCTCCTCTACGGCAGCTACCTATGGTGAACCTGAGAAGGTACCTATTGTCGAAGGTGATCGTACTGAGCCTACCAATGTGTATGGAGAGACCAAGTTGATGATGGAGCGCATGATGTCATGGTTCGATAAAGTGTTGGGCATTAAATATGTGGCACTGCGTTATTTCAATGCGGCAGGTGCACATGCGAGCGGCCGAATTGGTGAAGATCACCGCCCAGAGAGTCATCTTATCCCCTTGGTATTGCAAGCTGCACTGAAGCAAAGAGAGAACATTGCTGTATTCGGTGAAGATTATCCTACGCTAGATGGAACTTGTGTCCGTGATTACATTCACGTGAGTGATCTCGCTGATGCACATTATCGCGGGGTGAATTACCTGAGAAACGGTAATGAAAGTAACGTGTTTAATCTAGGTAATGGACAAGGGTTCTCTGTTAAAGAAGTCATTGAAACAGCGAAGAAAGTAACAGGTCTTGATATCCCCGTTGTGATGCAAGAACGCCGTGCAGGAGATCCTGCCACACTTGTTGCTTCATCGGATAAAGCTCGTACCATACTTGGATGGAATCCATCTCACGATAATTTAGACAGTATCATTCAAAGTGCTT
This sequence comes from Paenibacillus glacialis, assembly GCF_001637205.1. Classification (GTDB taxonomy): domain Bacteria; phylum Bacillota; class Bacilli; order Paenibacillales; family Paenibacillaceae; genus Paenibacillus_AQ; species Paenibacillus_AQ glacialis. Next base: position 402,063 of record NZ_LVJH01000070.1, on the reverse strand, counting down.
GGAGTTGGCATCAGTTTCATCCACAAGGATATGAAGAATAAGGGGGATGAACATGAATATCGCAACAACACGAGCGCCTGAACAAGATGAAGCTTTACATGGGATGGAACGGTTAGTCCGTTTTGCCGTTGATCACCTTTTAATTAAAGAAGAGTATGACGCATGATCATTTCCAAGGTGGTCGTCATACGTTCCCGATTCAGAATGCTCCAAAAGAAGCAGTGTTTACGCATCATGAGTATCCTGGAGTTACGGTAAGTATTGTGAAATGGGTTGTTCATCGTACTGAAGATGGTGCTTATGAGAAGGATCTCGTACTACGTAACAATCGTACTAACGAACTGTATCAGGATGATATTTTCCACCCGCATAGAGAGATGCATCACATCAGGAAAGGTAATATAAGCAATCCTAATCTAATATAATAAGAAATCACGACCGTTCTTCCTCTAGAGGGAGGGCGGTTTGTTCATCTACTAGGAAAGGTTTATACTATAGAAATGATGTAATATCAGTCCAAGCGAATTGGTAATCTATCTGGAACTAAATAAATTTCATCATCGGAGGCGAAATATTTAATGATAGCATTTGAATTTAATAATCCTACTAAGCTAATCTTCGGAAGAGGAACGCTTGATGCACTTAAAACTGAGGTGCCTAAATACGGAAATAAAGTATTGTTTCTATATGGTGGAGGTAGTATTAAACGAAGTGGTCTTTACGACAATGTCATGACATTGTTGAATGAGATTGGGGCTGAAGTTACTGAGCAAGGTGGAGTAGAGCCTAACCCACGTTTGTCTACTGTACACAAAGGTGTAGATCTATGTAAAGCGAATGGAATTGAACTTATTCTAGCTGTTGGTGGCGGAAGTGTGCTTGACTGCGCTAAAGCGATTGCTGTAGGTGCGAAGTATGATGGGGATATGTGGGACTTCCTAGAACGTAAAGCAGCACCGAAGGCAGCTCTTCCTCTAGGGACTGTATTAACGATGGCGGCAACTGGTTCAGAAATGAACGGTGGGTCTGTAATCACCAATGAAGTGACACAAGAGAAGATGGGCTGGGGCAGTCCGTACGCGTATCCAGCATTCTCTATTCTAGATCCAGCACATACATTCTCCTTGCCTAAGGATCAGACGGTGTATGGTATGGTAGATATCATGTCTCATGTATTAGAACATTACTTTCATTCGGAGAGTAATACACCTGTACAGGATGGATTCTGTGAGACGATTCTACGTACAGTTATCGAGACCGCACCTAAGCTTATTGAAGATCTAGAGAATTTTGAATTACGTTCGACGATTATGTATTGCGGTACAATGGCATTGAATGGTGTATTGAATATGGGGATGACCGGCGACTGGGCTACTCATAACATAGAGCATGCGGTATCAGCTGTTTATGATATTCCACATGGTGGTGGATTGGCTGTCCTGTTCCCGAATTGGATGAAATATAACCAGAACGTTGATATTGCGCGCTTCAAACGATTAGCTATTCATGTATTTGATATTGATCCATCAGGGAAAAGTGATGAGCAGGTTGGAGCTGAAGGCATTGAGGCATTACGTGCATTCTGGAATTCCATTGATGCGCCAAGTCGCTTAAGCGATTATGACATTGATGCAAGTCAGATTGAAGTCATGGCGGATAAGGCGCTACGCTTTGGTCCTTTTGGTAACTTCAAGAAATTGAATAAAGAAGACGTGATTGAGATATACAACATGTCACTTTAATTGTTATAGTTGAATAAATTAAACTATTGATAGATGTTAACAAAGAGGGACTGATCCCCAAGGTCTGAATAATGACCTGCGGGATCAGTCCCTCTTATATGCAATGCATCTTCTATCGTATGTTGAATTCGTTCTGTACATGGTCACCTATCCTCGACTTGAACAATAATACTTCCGAACCACAACTTATTTATATAAACCATTAGCCTTACCTGCTTCGTAATCTCCTCCAGGATAAGCCTCCAATATGATGTTATCGCCAATGGAATAGGACGCATGAGGTTTCCATTTATCAGAAAGTTCGACGGCTTACTGACGATTACTTCCAAAGACAATGACGAAAAATAGAGCAAGAGATATAACTGAGGCTCCAATAATGGAACTAATAAAGATAGTTGTAGATCGGTCGCCAGGCTCTTTTTTATGGATGGGAATATCCCACATTATTAGGTTCATCATTTCTGTTGTGAACTGGGGACTATTGAATGGGGAAGATGATAGTTCGTTGTACCATTCTGGTTTCGCCTTATCTTTTTCTCCTTTCAATAAAAGTTCTACTTTTGCTCGGGCACGACGAAGTCTTGACTTCACTGTACCTTCCGCTATACAAACCATAGATGCAATCTCAGTATAAGAAAGTTGATAACGCGCCTCTAATACGATTATTTCTCTATATTTTGATAGGAAGTTGGAGTACACAATCCCATATTTGATTCACATTAAGTCGGTCTAATGCTTCTTTTTCAGCAGAAATTCCATTATAACGATGAGTAACGATGTCGGTTAAGGTCACCCTCTTCAGGAAGGAGGAATTTAAATAATTTAGTGATCTATTCCGAGTTATGGTTAGTAACCAAGTTTTAACAGAGCTACGATGTTCAAAGCGAGAAAGATATTTAAAGGCATTGAGAAACACATCTTGTGATATATCATCGGCATCAATCTTACTTTTGGTCAAAAAGTAGAAATAGTTCCATGGTTATTTACAATAGAGGAAATATTTGAAACAATAGGGTTGTGTAAACGTATAAGATAATATAGACATATAGAAATTCGACAGGAGGATACAAGATGGAGGCGCTTTATTTAAGTTGTCTAGCAGGAGGGGTGCTGTTTGCCATAGTAAGTGTGTTATTTGGAGACGTACTAAGTAACGCATTAGATGGTATTTTGGATTTCATGTCGGTAGATATTCTGAAGCCTATGGTAGTAGCGAGTGCAATTACGGTATTTGGAGGAGCGGGTGTTTTAATAACTCGGTATTCCGGATTTAGTGTGATACCGAACTTGTTATTATCAATCCTAATCGCCATCTGCATCTCTCTTCTCGTGTATTTTCTATATGTCAAACCGATGGAAAATAGTGAGAACTCTACCGGTTACTCCATCCATGATCTGGTCGGAAGAATTGGAGAGATCACCATTCCACTGCCTGAGCAAGGGTATGGTGAGGTGATGGTGAAGATGGGCGCAGGAAACGTGTTACATATCGCTTCAAGTCTTGAGGAACGTGTATTGTCCGCAGGTACACGTGTAGTTATTGTCGATCAAATAGACGGTGTGTTAAGTGTTGCGGAATTCGATGAGAACAGAGGAGATGACGTATGATGGAATCAATACCAGATTATTTGATTATTCCAGCTATTGTAGTTGCTGTCATTGTTGTGCTTGGATTGGCTTTCTGGGCACGTTACAAGACAGTGGGACCAGATGAGGCAATGATCGTTACAGGTTCTTTCTTAGGAAATCACAATATTTCAGACGAAGATGGTCGTAGAATTAAGATCGTTCGTGGAGGTGGAGCTTTCATTATTCCAATATTCCAGCAGTCGCAATTCATTTCACTTCTTTCTCATAAGCTAGATGTCTCAACCCCTGAAGTATACACCGAGCAAGGTGTACCCGTTATGGCTGATGGTGTAGCGATTATCAAAGTAGGGGGATCAATTGAAGACGTAGTAACAGCATCTGAACAATTTATAGGTAAACCTGTTGATGCGCTCAGAAGTGAAGCACAGGAAGTGTTGGAAGGGCATCTTCGAGCAATCTTAGGTATGATGACCGTAGAAGAAGTTTACAAAAACCGTGACAAGTTCGCGCAAGAAGTACAGGGTGTAGCTGCAAGGGATCTTAAGAAAATGGGTTTGCAAATTGTCTCTTTTACAATTAAAGATTTACGTGATAAGCACGGATACTTAGAAGCACTGGGTAAACCTCGTATTGCCACGGTTAAGCGTGATGCAGAAATTGCAGAAGCCGATGCTGTACGTGACGCACGGATTCAGAAGGCCAATGCAGAAGAGCAGGGGCAGAAAGCCGAATTACTGAGAGATACGAATATTGCTGAAGCATCGAAAGAGAAAGAACTAAAGGTAGCTTCGTTTAAGAAGGAGCAGGACACAGCTAAGGCTGAGGCTGACCAAGCCTATCATATTCAGGAAGCACGTGCTAAACAGATCGTGGTGGAAGAGCAGATGCAAGTAGAAATCGTCCGCAAAAACCGTGAGGTCGACTTGCAAGAAAAAGAGATATTAGTTCGTCAGTTGCAATATGACGCTGAAGTGAAGAAAAAGGCCGACGCGGATCGGTATTCCGTTGAGGTTGGAGCAGAAGCAGATAAGGCGCGTAGAATGCTTGAAGCGGATGCTTTGCAATACTCTATAGAGACACAGGCAAAGGCATCTGCATCACAGAAACGCTTGGATGGTCAGGCGATGGCCGATTCGGAACGGGCCAGAGGTACCGCAGATGCGGATGTTATCCGCCTTCGGGGGCTAGCAGAAGCAGAAGCGAAGGAGAAGTTGGCTGAAGCATTCCATAAGTATGGAGAAGCAGCAATACTCGACATTGTGATGAAGATGCTGCCTGAATTGGCAGGCAAGATTGCACAGCCACTAGCTTCTATTGATAATCTGACTGTAGTCGATACAGGCAAAGGTGAAGGAGCTGCTCGAGTAAGTAATTATGTGACAGAATTAATGGCCACTGCTCCGGCAATGCTAAAGAGTGTTTCTGGCCTCGACATAGAGAGCCTGATTAAAGGGTTTACTCAAAAGCAACCTGTAGTGCAACAATTAACACCAGTGCCTACTGATCCACCGACACAAGAATAACGGATGTACAACAAGCTCATGTAATGGTAAACATTACATGAGCTTGTTTCATATTTAGACCTCATCTTCTTTTTGTAGTTGACGAATGAGTAGATATTTGTTAATATCTCATAGCTTAAGGGTATATTAATGGGGTGCTAAATATGAGCAATATACAAGTATTTAAAGTTCTAAATAACAACGTGATTATTGCAAATCATCCACAATTTCAAGAAGTTGTAGTTATTGGTAAGGGAATAGGTTTTAACTGTAAAGTTGGTGACGATTTACCACTAGCGTCCGTTGAGAAAATGTTTATTTTAACCAATGAGCATGAACAAGAACAGTATAAACAATTAGTCCCTCAAGTAGCAGAACACCTAATAGAAATAGTGAATGAAGGTATTCTATACATTAAAGAGCATAGTAAGGTCCCTCTGAATGAGCATATACACATCGCATTAACGGATCATATTTCGTTTGCTATTAAACGTTATGATCAGGGCATTGTACTACAGAATCCGTTTATATTCGAAACAAAAGAAATGTATCCTGAAGAATACGCAATGGCCGAATACGTGGTTGAGTTAATTCGTAAGGGATTTAATGTAGATTTGGAAGAAGATGAAATCGGTTTCGTAGCGCTACATATTCACAGTGCGCTTACTGACCAACACGTTAATGAGGTTAAAAAACAATCGCAACTTGTTGCTTATTTGGTTGAGCTTGTCGAAAAAAGCATGGACTATAATATTCCGCGTGACTCATTGGACTATTCAAGGTTTATAACGCATTTAAGGTTTGCCTTAGAACGAGTACGTAGCGGTAAGATCGAAAAAGAGATTAGCTCACTTGATAAATTGCTGTATAAGGAATTTCCGGAGTTATATTCATTAGCTTGGAAAATGACCAAGATTATGGAACAAAAGCTACTTAAGCCGGTGTATCCTTCAGAAGTAAGTTATTTAACAGTGCATCTACAGCGGCTATATGAGAAAAAAACAGATGCAGATGATAAAAATAATGCATGATAAAAAAGTTGAAAAAAAGTAATAATGATGTTAAAATGTATTCGTAGTTCTACAAACTTAATATTTACTTACGTGTAACTGATTAATTCAGGCATGAGTTGTTTTAAAGTATTTTGATTGTTCCCCCCCTTAATTGGGTAATCTAACCTTAGGTTAGAAGAACAAGCAAAGGTACTGTAAAAAACTCATGCCTGTTTGTTTATGTACTAATTAGAAATGAAATAAGTAATTTACTGATTCCAAGAGACATGCTCAATCACGCTAGTGGGCTGAAATAAACGACATATGGTATGAGGGAGTTACATTTGGTGTAACGTGAAATCCTTAGCCATCTTCCTCGGCGAAATCCGAGAGACTGTTTCATGGGAGTGTTAGAAGGTGTTTAAAAAGATTTTTGGTGTTTTGCAAAGAGTGGGTAAGGCGTTAATGCTGCCAGTAGCTATTCTTCCGGCAGCAGGGCTTTTGTTAGGGATTGGCAACATGTTGATCAATCCGGACTTCTTGAAGTATGCGACTGCTCTCGATACGGCGTGGGTTCATTCCATTGCTACCATTATGATGAATGCAGGACAGATTGTCTTTGATAATTTGGCATTACTGTTTGCAGTTGGGGTAGCAATAGGTTTGGCTGGAGGTGAAGGCGTCGCGGGTCTGGCAGCGATTATTGGTTATCTGGTTATGAATATTACCTTGGGAACTGCAGTTGGAGTGACACCAGCTATGGTTGGGGAAGTTGCCGGATACGCAAGTGTACTCGGAATTCCTACACTCAGTACAGGGGTATTCGGAGGAATCGTGATCGGTATAGTTGCCGCGGCGATGTACAATCGGTTCTTCAAAATCGAGTTACCGTCGTACTTAGGGTTCTTCGCGGGAAAACGATTTGTACCGATTGCTACATCTATAGCCTCTCTCATCGTAGGTTTGATTCTAGTTATTGTATGGCCACCGATTCAAAATGGGTTAAATACGGTATCACACTTTATGGTAGATTCGAATCCGACGTTGGCAGCATTTATTTTTGGCGTGATCGAACGATCTCTCATTCCATTTGGATTACACCATATTTTCTACTCACCATTTTGGTTTGAATTCGGAGAATATGTGAACCAAGCGGGCGTTCTCATCCGCGGTGACCAGCAAATTTTCTTCAACCAACTTCGGGATGGCGTAGAATTGACAGCAGGTACGTTCCAAGTCGGTAAATTCCCATTCATGATGTTCGGACTTCCCGCTGCTGCACTTGCTATGTATCATGAAGCTAAACCGGAGCACAAGAAGTACGTTGCTGGTATTATGGGGTCCGCAGCATTGACGTCCTTCCTGACGGGGATTACTGAACCACTTGAGTTCACTTTCTTGTTCGTAGCTCCTGTATTATTCGCAGTTCACGCGATCTTCGCTGGCCTATCCTTCATGACTATGCAAATTCTAGGTGTGAAGATCGGTATGACGTTCTCTGGAGGTTTTATCGACTTTCTCATTTTTGGTATCATACCAAATAGAACACCTTGGTTCCTTGTAATCGTCGTTGGTTTGATACTGGCGGTCATTTATTATTTTGGATTCCGCTTCATCATTCGGAAATTCAATTTGAAGACACCCGGACGTGAAGAGAAGAGTAGTGAAGAAAATGCTGTTTCTAAAGGAACGTCCGAGGAGCTTCCACACCATATTCTAGAAGCATTTGGAGGTTCCTCGAACATCAAGCATCTTGATGCATGTATTACCCGTTTGAGAATTGAAGTTAACGACAAATCTAGCGTTAACAAAAATCTTCTGAAACAACTTGGCGCTGCAGGCGTACTAGAAGTAGGAAACAATGTTCAGGCTATCTTTGGTACCCGCTCTGACACCATTAAGTCGCAAATGCAGGATATTATGGCAGGTCGTACACCTGCACCTGTAGTCATCGAGCCTACTCCAAATGAGGAGAAGGCAGTTGGAGAATCCGGTGAGGCGATTGTGGTTGAAGATATTGTTATGCCGGTAAATGGAGAATTGATGGATCTCTCTCATGTGCCGGACGCTGTATTTTCTCAAAAGATGGCAGGTGAAGGTTTTGCGGTTCTACCACATGATGGTAAGATTAACTCTCCTGTCTATGGTAAAGTGTTCAATGTGTTTCCTAGTAAACATGCCATTGGTATTATGTCCGACGGTGGTAAAGAGGTATTGGTACACATCGGTGTGAATACCGTCAAGCTGAAAGGACAAGGCTTTAATGTTTTGGTTCAAGTGGGCGATTTGGTATCTGCAGGTCAACCCATTATGGAGGTGGATCTGGCGTATGTGAAAGAGAATGCACCGTCCATTATTTCTCCGATCATCTTCTCCAATCTGCCTGAGGGCGCATCTGTCACCTTAAATAAGACGGGCGTGCTGAGAGCTGGAGAAGAGAATATTATTACGATAAATGATTAGCTAGATATATTGAACTAAAGACGGACCCTCATATTCATGAATTTCTTAAGAAATGATTGAACTTGTGAGCGCGAACTTTAGTTCAATATATATAAGTGTTTAACTTCAACAAAATGGATAAGCACAGAAAACAATAAACTATTATGAGAGTAGGATGAATATTATGCAAAAAACATTCAAAATTGTGGACGAAGACGGAATTCATGCACGCCCAGCAACAGCTTTGGTTAATACTGCGACTAAATTTAAAACAACTGAAGCTTTTGCAGAATCTAACGGCAAAAAGGTAACTTTGAAATCGATTCTAGGTGTACTTTCTTTAGGATTGGAAATGGGAGATACATTGACACTTATTGCTGAAGGTGAGGAAGAAGCAGCAGTGTTAGAGAAACTTTCAGAAGTAATGATCAAAGAAGGGTTAGGCGAACTTCATGAATAAAATATCGGGCATTGCAGCTTCAGCAGGAATTGCCATTGCCCGAGCGTTCATCTTAGAACATCCTGATTATTCTGTACAAAAGAAGCAAGTGAATGATACCCAGGCAGAATTGGATAAGTTGGACGACGCGCTACAACAATCAAGTGTTGAACTTGAGGCAATTAAAGAACGTACCCTTCAAGAATTAGGTGAGAAGAAGGCGGAGATTTTTGAATCTCATTTACTTATTTTAAATGATCCCGAATTCATTGATCCTGTGAAGAGTCTTATCACTACTGAATCTATTAATGCTAGCTATGCACTTAATGAGATTGCTAACCAATTTATTGGAATGTTCGAAAATATGAAGAGTGCATACTTGCAAGAACGTGCTGCGGATATGCGAGATGTGTCGAAACGGATTCTTAAACACTTACTTGGCATTAGCCAAGTAAGTCCTGCTGAAATCGCTGAAGAGACGATTGTAATTGCGGAAGATTTAACACCATCAGATACTGCACAATTAAATCGTAGATATGTTAAAGGGTTTACTACAAATATTGGGGGTAGAACTTCTCATTCTGCAATCATGGCACGCTCTCTTGAAATCCCTGCTGTTGTTGGAACACAAAATGTGTTGGCCCAAGTGACAAGTGGTGATCTCGTTATTGTAGATGGATTAGCTGGTGAGGTGTTTATTAACCCTTCAGAGGAAATCGTTGCTGAGTATCGTATCAAACAGCAAGCGTATGATCTTCAAATTGCAGAGTGGAAAAAGCTGCGTGACTTACCTACGCTGACCGAAGACAATGTACAAGTTGAATTAGCGGCTAACATTGGAACGCCTGCAGATGTAGAAGGCGTTCTAGAGAATGGTGGAGAGGCTGTTGGCTTATACCGAACAGAATTTCTATACATGGGTCGGGATAAGCTTCCATCTGAGAATGTTCAATATAATGCTTATAAGACTGTTTTAGAAAAAATGAGTGGTAAGCCAGTGGTTGTTCGTACGTTGGATATCGGTGGGGATAAGGAATTACCTTACTTGGAGATGCCGAAAGAAATGAATCCATTCTTAGGATTCCGTGCTATTCGGTTGTGTCTAGATCGTCAGGATATCTTCCGCGTTCAGCTTCGTGCTCTGCTACGTGCAAGCGTGTATGGTAACCTGCGCATTATGTTCCCGATGATTGCTACATTAGGTGAATTTAGAGCGGCTAAGGCAGTGTTACTGGAAGAGAAGGAGAAACTAACTTCTGAAGGTATTGCGGTGTCTGAAAATATTCAACTTGGTATTATGGTGGAGATTCCAAGTACTGCTGTATTGGCAGACCAGTTTGCTAAAGAAGTGGACTTCTTCAGCATTGGTACCAATGACCTTATTCAGTATACGATGGCTGCAGATCGAATGAATGAACGTGTATCTTATCTATATCAACCGTATAATCCATCTATATTACGGTTAATTGATATGGTCATTAAAGCCGCACATAAACAAGGTAAATGGGTTGGCATGTGTGGTGAAATGGCTGGGGACGAGACGGCTATACCGCTCTTGATTGGTTTAGGTCTTGATGAATTTAGTATGAGTGCCTCATCTATTCTTCCTGCGAGAAGCCTTATTTCTAAGCTTTCTACGTCTGATATGAAGCAACTAGCAGAGAAAGCACTTGAGCAAGCTACTGCAGAAGAAGTTGTGGAATTGGTAAAGGCTACAGTGAGTAAGTAATAGTTATTCATATATGTATGAACAAAAAGGAGAGGTCCGCATATGGGCCACTCCTTTTTGGTGTGTTATAAATTCATATATGATATGTTCTGTGAATAAGAGGGCTGCCCTACAATAAAATATTTTTATCTCCATTGTTCGCTATTCTTAAATGTAGTTGTGAAGCGTATAATCCTTTAAATTAGATAAATAAAGTTGATTTCTAATATTTATAATCACTAATTGTATAATTATGTAAATATCGGATAGAGTTTATTTTCCTATAATTCGATAAATGCATAAGCGATATTATAGGATATAGCCCTTACTAAAGGAAACCATATTACATATAATATGGTGAACCTGGTATGTGATCTGTCGTAAGGTTTCCTAATATTAGGCATATGATGGTGGTGATACGCTATGATCGATATAACATGTTATTATGAAGGTCGAGATTTGGGTTGCAGTTATGCCCCACAAGGTTGTTCGTTTAAGGTGTGGGCGCCTACAGCAAGTCTAGTGTCGCTGGTTCTATATAAAGATTCAGGTCATTATAATACGCAAGGTCTCGTTACAGATCATAGTAATGGTCATGAGATGAAGATGGAGAAGGACAGAAGCGGAGTATGGTCGAGTTATTATAGTGGGGATTTGAAAGGGCTATTCTATATGTACAAAACGGAGTTCAGCGATGGAACCGTTTACTATGCAGTGGATCCTTATGCAAAAGCAGTTTCCGCCAATGGTGCTAGAACAGCGATAGTTGATTTGTTATCAACGAATCCTGTAGGTTGGGATGAAGACGTAAAGCCTCCTCTATGCCATCCAACGGATAGTATCATTTACGAACTGCATGTAAGGGATTTCTCTGCTCATGGCGATTCTGGGATGTGTCATAAAGGCAAATATAAGGCATTTACTGAGATAGGGTTAAAAGATGTCCATGGAAATGCGTTAGGAATCGACCATTTGGCGGAACTAGGTATTACACATGTACATTTACTTCCGGTTTTTGACTATAAGACGGTGAATGAGCTACAAGTTGATGATAGTGACACTGACACTTCTGTATCCCTGTATAATTGGGGGTATGATCCACAGAACTTTAATGTTCCGGAGGGCTCTTATGCGAGCGATGCCAACAATCCTGTAACACGGATTGTTGAATTCAAAGAAATGATCCAAGCTTTTCATCGCAAAGGGATTCGGGTCATTATGGATGTCGTGTATAATCATACATTTACGGTGGAGGATGGTCCCTTCGAGCCGTTTGTACCCAGATATTTCTACCGAACAGATAATGCAGGAAGATTAACGAATGGATCTGGAGTTGGGAACGAGGTTGCTTCGGAACGTCCAATGGTACGCAAATATATAAAGGATTCTGTTCGGTATTGGGCAGAAGAATATCACATAGACGGATTCAGATTCGACCTTATCGGTCTTACGGATACACAAACGGTCAAGGAAATTACAAATGAACTGATTGAAGAAGTAGATCATACGCTGATATTTTATGGTGAACCTTGGACAGGAGGGGTAACACCACTTACCCACCAGACCTTAAAAGGAACGCAAAAGGGTGAACGATTCGCACTATTTAATGACCATTTCCGTAATGCTATTAAAGGCGATAGTGATGGTTGGGGGCGTGGGTTTGCTACAGGTGAGCGTGGTAAAGAATTGGAGATCATGATGGGGGTGAGTGGATCTATTCATGATTTCACCTACTCTCCAAGCGAGACAATCAATTACGTGACAGTGCATGATAACCTGAATTTGTGGGATAAAGTGTTGACCACAGAAGGGCTATCCCAGGAAGCGGGACTTCTTAATAGTGGCGGAGGGTTATTCACGCATAGTTATGATAATGTAGGAATGAATACTGCAGATCCATACAAAAGTGTTAATAAAAGAAATATACTCGGAAGCGACACGGTGCGTCGGACCATTCTTGCAAACGGTATCGTATTAACTTCTCAAGGTATTCCTTTGTTTCAAGCTGGTGACGAGATGTTGCGTTCCAAATTCGGTGATCATAATAGCTATCGTAGTGGTGATCTTATTAATGCGATACGCTGGGATAACAAGCGTAGATTTCGCCCTTTGTTTGAATATTATAAAGGTTTGATTGCTCTTCGTAAGAGTCATTCTGCATTTCGGATGCATACTAGGGAGCAGATTGAAAAACACTTAGATGTATTACAATGTGGAGGCAGTGTGGTAGCATATCGACTAAGGGATCATGCGAATGGTGACATTTGGCGTAATATCATCATTATCTACAATGGAAATATGGAAGAGGTAGAAGTTGAAATTCCCGTATCATCATCAGGGTGGAATATTGCAGTTAATGATCGTGCTGCAGGAACGCAATCCATGGCGATGGTATTTGGAGATTTGGTTACCGTTCCAAAGCTGTCGATGATGGTGCTATATGAAGAAAAGGATGCCAAACCCTATCCAACGCGTAATATCGAAATCCACTATGAAAGACCTAAAGGTGATTATGAAGGATGGAATCTATGGGTTTGGGGTAAGGGAATGCGAGAACATCAGGTGAATTTTGAGGGAATAAGGAATGGTAGAGCTGTGGCAGTGATTCCTGCATTACCAGGTGCACGTCAGATCGGATATATTATCCGCTTAAATGATTGGGAGAAAAAAGATGTGGAAAGAGACCGTTATATTGATTTAGGTACAGGTAAAGGTGATTTACAGGTCATCGTTAAAAGTAGCAGGAATCAGTGGAAAAGAACGAGCTAGATCCGACTAATAAATTTGATAATAGACGACAAAATAACACCCCGTCCAACTATCGGAAGGGGTGTTTGGTCATTTCTAAGACATGGCTTAAGATGATGGATTTCTACTTAGCTATTCTTATATTATTTTTTGAAAATACCGAATGGAGCTCCAAGAGGTAGAAATACACGTCCGAAATGAGCGTTAAGGACAGAGGCTCCACAGCCATATAGTGAAACGATAGCAATTCCTATCTCGGCATAGGCTGCAAGCGTATGAAAGATATGTGGCGCGATACCAAAAGCATCGAGCGTTAACCCTAAGAAGAGTAGATCAATGAGTGCAAATATGGTGAATAGCACTTTATGAGTCTCCATAGCACCGATGGTCATAAATAACGTGAACACCAAGTAACCAAGGAAGGCAAATCCTAGTTGCTTACCGTCTATATCACCCATGAGTTCGGGACCGAATACGCCAAGTTTCATCAGCCAACTGCTGGCTACACCAAGCCAGAATAGACCATATGCGCCGAATGCTGTCATTCCGAAGGTATTGTTATGTTTGGCGTCTTGGACACAGGCGAATAATTGAGCAAAAGCACCTAGAAAAATAGCCCAAGGAATAATGAAGCTGAACCCTGAAGTAAGTTCAAGCTTTTGTGAAGATGCAACCAGCGTGACGATGGCAAGTCCGAATAAGCCAATCCCGCTTGGATCTGCACTCACAATTTTTACAGTGTGATTGGTTTGTGATGACATAGAAGCCTCCAAGTTGATAAATGTAGGACTGAGGGATCATCAACACTGACGTCCAAACAGCCTTCGACATCATAACATAATGCAAGGTCAATGTGTGTAAAAAAATAGAATTAAAGAGACAAAATTATGTACGATATTACAAAAAGTGATTGAATCCGATCTAGAATGGGTAATTGTTAGATAAACCGGGTTCATGGCGGAAGAAATTGTTTGAAAACAGGAGGAATTATTATGACATCTCATTCAAGTCAAGTACAGCTCCACGTGCTGTACTTGAAGAGGATGCTGAAACGACGGAAGAGGCTACAGCGAAGAATGAAGAAACAGAAGTACAAGAGTAAAAGAATTATCCTAAGAACAATAAAGGGAATAACACTAAGAACCCCGACCATAATGGTTGGGGTTCTTAGTGTCTGTTGAGGGTAATGTCTACATGTTTAATAAGAGGCTTTGTCTCAAGAAAGCGACCTATTCGTTATTTTGCATTGTATCCATCCATTGTTCGAACAGTGCATCTAATTGTTCCTGAACTTCTACGCGTTCCTGCTGTAGAATATGAAGCTGATTTGCATCATGACAGATGTCTTGGCTTAGCATTTGGTCATCGAGGTGTTGAATCCGTTCTTCATGTTCCACAATTTGGAGCTCTAAGGAAACATGTGAAGATTTGATTGATGAATTACGTTTACTTTTGGATGTCTTGGTAACAGATCTATCGGTAGTCTGTTTAGCTTTTGAAGACCGAATATCTGTGTTAGTACGATTGCTCAGTTGTTCAGAAGTGTTAACAACTTGCCTAGCTTGAATCGCTTTATAGTCGTCGAAGTTCCCGTGAATAACATCAAGTGCCCCTTGTTTCAGAACCCATATTTTACGTCCCATCCGATTGATGAAATAACGATCATGAGAAACGGCGAGTAGCGTACCTGGGAACTCCTCCAATGCTTCCTCGAGTGCTTCTCTTGAATCAATATCCAAATGATTCGTAGGTTCATCGAGAATAAGTAAGTTAGGCTTCTGGTACATAAGAATGGCGAACCTTAATCGTGTCCATTCACCACCGGATAGGCTACGAACATCCTTGAATACGTCAGGGCCATAGAACAGAAAGCGTGCTAGTTCACCACGGGCTTCGCCTTCTTCCATCCCGACTTGTTCACGGAAATACTGTAGAATGTTCTGTTTCCAGTTCTGAGGTGTCTCTTCTTGGGCTAAATAACCAACACTTACGCGTGATCCAAGAGTGACTTCACCGCTTGAAGGTGTCTCCATTCCAAGTATTAATTTTAGGAGGGTACTCTTGCCACTACCATTATCACCTAATAGCATCGCGGACTCACCATAATGCAAGATTTCATGGACATGTTCAAAAAGAGTGCGTCTGTCATATGATTTACTCAGCGCCTTTAACACTAATACCTGTTTCCCAGAACGATCCTCTTGAGACAATTGGAGATCCATGGATTTACGCTCCAAGATAGGTCGTTTTAACTTTTGAATACGATCTAACGCTTTCTGCATCGATGCAGCACGACGATGAAACCCTGGATTAGGTGGATTAGAGCGGTTGCCCCATTCTATTAACTGTTTAATTGAATCTTGCATTTTTTTGATCTGTTTCTGTTGTTCTTGATAATCAGCAAATTGTAATAGGAGGCGCGTTTCTTTCTCCTTCATATAGCCACTGTAATTTGTATGATAGGTAAAGGCTTCGCCATCTTCGATCTCTATGACTTTGGTAACGATTTTATCAAGAAAATATCGGTCATGGGATATGGCAACGACACTACCGGGATATTCTGTAATGAATTGTTCAAGCCATTCAATGGCTGACATGTCCAAATGGTTGGTCGGTTCGTCTAGTAGTAAGATATCTGGTTGTTTCAAGAGGAGAGAGGCAAGACCCACCTTCGTCTTCTCACCACCAGAGAGGGAAGAGAAGGATCTATGATACTGATCGGCAGCAATTCCAAGGCCTTTCGCAATACGATCAATAGAAGCTTCCATCTCATAGCCACCAGCCTGCTCAAATTGCTCCTGTAGACGTCCATACTCCTGAAGCCATCCTTCATACAAATTCTCATGATTTGCACGTTGTGGTTCAGATAGCAACTGCTCCAGTTCTTTCATTCGAGTTTGCCATTCAAGGGTTTCCGCAAAGCTACCTAATAATTGTTCATATGTGGTACTACCTGCAGTTTCAGTAGGTATCTGATCTAGAAAACCAATTCGAGCTCCTTTACGTATGGAGATGTGGCCTTGGTCAGGTCGATCATTTTCTATTAAAAGATGGAGCAGCGTGGTCTTTCCGCAACCGTTCCGGCCGATTAATCCGACTTTCTCACCTGCTCGTATATCCATCGTAATATCGTTCAAAACAAGCTGAGCACCTTGGTATTTCTGGACATTTTTACATTGAATCATCATGATTTATATTCCTCCATAGATGCCACTTAAGCTACACAAAAAAAGCCGCAGGGAAATGTCCCTGCGGCTAGATCAAACAACGTTTATTTCGAAATATAAGAAAGGATAAATTTCACCCTATATCAGAGTCTTATATTGTTCGCAGAACTGGATAATGTCCTTAAAAAAGGACTGAATATCCGGTTCTCACCGTTGAAGTCAAGGTAGGAGTGGCATTTCGCAATTTTGATTTAAATGAGAGACCTTATAAATAGACAGACGGGTAGCGTCAGTTGTCATTTTATAAAAAATGCCGAACATTGCCATCGGCAATTGGTTGACCTTCTCATTTGCAAAATTGCGTTTCACTCTTACCTCACCTCCCTTTTAATTAATTACAACTATTCTATAATCAATGCTTATAGAAATCAAGGCTAATATATAAAGTTTTGAAATTAGAATGGATTTGAATCGTAATCCTGTATATAATTAATAGCAGTCTAAGGAATGTTATATTTGATTAATAACTACTATTAGGAGGTATATATGACACAAATAACAGTCGGTATTGTAGGATATGGTAATTTGGGCAGAGGTGTAGAGAAGGCGATTCGACAAAATCCTGATTTCACTCTAGCTGCTGTATTTACCCGTCGTGAACCTCAAGGTGTAACTGCAAGTGTTCCTGTTCTTCATATTTCAGAAGCTGAAAAGTATAAGGGTACGATTGATGTAATGATATTGTGTGGGGGATCCGCAACGGATTTACCTGAACAAGGTCCTTACTTCGCTAAGATGTTCAGTACTGTAGACAGCTACGATACACATGCATTGATTCCAGATTATTTCGCTAAAGTAGATGCTGTAGCTACGGAAAATGGACATGTTAGTGTTATTTCAACGGGATGGGATCCAGGTTTGTTCTCATTAAACCGTATGTTAGCTGAAGCTATTCTGCCTGAAGGTAAAGAATATACATTCTGGGGACGGGGCGTCAGTCAAGGTCACTCGGATGCGATTCGTCGAGTTGAAGGTGTCAAGAATGGCGTTCAATATACGATTCCTGTAGAAGATGCTGTAGCTAAAGTACGCGCTGGAGAGAATCCACAGTTAACAACTCGTGATAAACATCTACGTGATTGTTACGTTGTGGCTGAGGAAGGTGCAGATCTTGCTCGTATTGAGCAAGAGATCGTACAAATGCCGAACTATTTCTCCGATTATGATACTACGGTTAACTTCATTACTGAAGAGGAATTAAAGGACAAGCACTCCACTATGCCTCATGGAGGTACCGTACTCCGCAGTGGACGTACAGGAGAGAATAGTACTCAGATTATTGAATTTGGGTTGAAGCTTGATAGCAATCCTGAATTTACTGCTAGTGTGCTCGTGGCTTATGCTCGTGCCGCTTATAAACTAGCGAAACAAAATCAGGCTGGTGCTAAGACAGTGTTTGACATTCCATTTGGTCTGTTATCACCGAAATCAGCTGAACAACTTCGTAAAGAATTGTTGTAGAAGTAATTATATTCTTACCTTAGTGGGTTGAAACGTAAAGAGGGGTATCCCAGTAGCCATCGAAATGGTTGCTAGGACACCTCTCTTTTTTCGAGTAAGAGTATAACGCTTATGTATGGTTGGGATGATGTGTGAAAAATTACAAATCGCACTCATTAAGCCTTCTAAGTCGCATGTAATAAAGCCATGTTCTGGCCAAGAACGAACCAAAGGTGAGGATAGCAAGCGCAAGTGAAATCATGCTCACCATTTGTATTTTACCTAAGTGGTTATCAAACGTCCATTCCATACTTATCCTTATATTTAAAATATAAACGAAAATCAAAGGAAGAAACATACATGAATAGGTGATCGCTATCCGTCTTGCATGTTTTAAATGATGTGATTTGTCACTGTGGATCTGTGGTCGTTCTTCGCCCTCTGAATATTCACGGCTCCATAAGGTCCATCTTTGAAAAGATGAATAGGAAATAAAAGCACTCTTCCAGCCAGCGTCTCTGTGTATGTCGAAGTAGCTTTCATCTGCAATATTTTGATAATCAGCACAATAACTCACCTTACGTGGGCAATCTATTATAAAATAAAAAGTTGTTCCTACTTTGCTCATACGATAAAGATGATATCCTTTTTCTTCCATCGTTTCGAGCCAGTGTTCAAGTTTATCCGGAGCATACATCCACCCAAATTTTCTTTTAACAACCATTTTTCCTGAACGTTTCAACTGTTTTTCTTTATATTTACTTAGTCTTTTTTCATCTGGATCTACCTTGTGTAGTTTGTTTTGTTGTATGTTTTCGCTACTTAATTGCTTGTTCGTTTTATTTATTTTGATAACAGAATAGATAGGAAGGGCTAGTACAGCACCTGTATGAATTTGGGCTTTATTGGATAAAAAAGAGTGTTCCATTGGTCGTATTAGACCGATGAAACACTCTCGTAGATCAACCTTTAGATTGAGAAATAACGTAGGAACATTTGGAACCACCTGTGGATAAGCACTCTGTACGATTCACGTCAACTTGCAGGAGTGATTTAAACAATTCTAGTTCACAGTGGCAAGCATGTTTATATTGATTAGCAATGTGAGAGATAGGGCAGTTGTGTTCTTTAATAACAAAATTCCCATCTTCACTTTCTTCACATTCCGCCATATATCCGTTCTCATTCTGAAGTTTCGTAAGCAGAACTACCTTTTCAGCTAGCGGGAGGCCAGTCATGTTGGTCGTATATTTCTTCTCTAATTTACTTTTACGTAGTTCGAAGAGATGGTTGATCATCTCTTCACCAGATTCTTGCTCAAGCTCACCAAGTAAATCAAGGGTTAACGTGTGATAGGTTTTAGGGAAGAAACCTGAAGCCAACTCACTCAGCCGATAGACCGCCGTAGGTCTGCCCATCGTTTGGCGAACCGTAAATGATTCAATATATCCATCTCTCTCAAGTGTACTTAGATGGCGACGAACGGCCATTTCAGTAATCTGCAATTCGTTCGTAATATCCTTGGCTGTAAGAGGCGCCTTTGTCTTTAGCATATGGACAATTTGTTCGCGGGTGGAGAGTTCAATTGGTCTGTTCATACGTACCCTCCATGGTTAAGATTGTTGTTTTGCTGGCATATTAGCAAAATTCTCTTCACAATCCGTTGAACAGAAGCTATTGTGGATTTCTTCACATTCTTCGCAACAAACATGTTTGGCATGACATAGGGTATAGGCACAATTAATATAACGGTCTTCTGGCTTGCCACAATGATGGCACGTAGCAACAATGATATCTTCATCGGTATGGTTAATAGGCACCGAGATGCGTTCATCGAACACATAACATTTCCCATCGAATAGTTTTCCTTGTACTTCAGGGTCCTTACCATAAGTAACGATCCCACCATCCAATTGAGCTACGTCATTGAAACCTTCATTCATTAAGAATCCCGTCAGTTTCTCACAACGGATTCCGCCAGTACAATAAGTCAGCACTTTCTTATCTTTGTATTGGCTTAAGTTCTCTCTGATCCATTCTGGGAATTCTCTAAAAGATTCCACATCGGGACGGATTGCATTACGGAAATGACCGATTTTATATTCATAATCATTTCTACCATCAATCACGACAACATCTTCTTGTTGAAGTTGCTCATGGAATTCGACAGGTGACAATCTTTTCCCGGTTATGATGTTGGGATCTAGTTCTTTCTCATATCGGAAAGTGACTAACTCCTGCTTGTGTCGAACGAACATCTTTTTAAATGCATGTTCATGAGATGGATCAATCTTGAAGATCATATCGGCAAATAGTGGATTTGCATGGAAATCATTCATATATTGCTCTGTTTGTTCCAATGTCCCTGACACGGTGCCGTTAATACCTTCCTCAGCAATGATAATACGTCCTTTGACACCGAGGTCCTTACAGTATTGTAAATGTTCTTCTGTAAACTGTTGTGGATCATTAATTTTTACAAATTTATAGAATAATAGTATATTGTACTGTGGTTGATCTTGAGTCATTTCTAATCACCTTGCCTAATAAATTTTTGTCCTATTAATTGTAGATGACCTTCACCTACTTAGTCAATATAGAAGTATAAAAAGGTAATAAATACACAAACATCGAGGAGTGTTGATCATCATGGAGATTTTTCTAGTTATATTAGTGTTACTTGCCATTATTGGCATATCTAATATATTAAATCGTTTCGTTCCGTTTATTCCTGTTCCCTTATTTCAAATCGGTTTGGGAATAGCAGTTGTCGTCTTACCCCCAGGCATTCACATGACTTTAAACTCCGAGTTGTTTCTTGTTTTGTTCATAGCACCTCTATTATTTAATGATGGTAAAAGAACACCAAGGCATGAGTTGTGGAATTTACGAGCACCTATTCTGATGCTTGCTTTGGGGCTCGTATTTGCTACGGTTCTCGTGGTTGGTTATATGATCCACTGGATGATTCCATCTATCCCCTTACCAGCAGCGTTTGCTCTGGCAGCCATTCTCTCACCGACAGATGCTGTAGCAGTTGGAGCTATGGCAGGCCGAGCTAATCTTCCTAAGAAAATAATGCACCTACTCGAAGGCGAAGCCTTGATAAATGATGCATCGGGTTTAGTTGCTTTTAAATTTGCAGTGGCAGCCATGGTGACAGGTGTATTCTCACTTGGAAATGCTACACTTAGCTTTTTTGTCATTGCTGTGGGCGGACTTGTCGTTGGAGCTATTGTGTCACTGTTTATTATTTGGTTTAGAGTATTTCTGCGCCGCCATGGTATGGAAGACATTACGATGCATATGTTAATCCAGCTGTTAACACCATTTATAATTTATTTGATTGCAGAGGAGCTTGGGTTGTCAGGAATCTTAGCTGTAGTGGCTGGGGGCGTTGTACATGCCATTGAGAGAGACCGCACAGAGTCCTCGTCCAATTTGAAGCTGCGAATCGTATCGGAGAGCACGTGGTCAATTGTTCTATACATCTTGAATGGATTAGTGTTTGTTATTCTAGGATTACAAATTCCAGATGTCACAAGTGTTATTTTTGAGAATAGATCATTTAATAATTTTCTGGTGATTGGATATATCCTCATCCTAACAGTGGCCTTAATCCTTCTACGTTTTGTATGGGTATATGTGTACTCAAGAGGATCGTGGGCAGTTACTAAAAGAGAGGAAATGGAGAAACCTACATTTCTAGCTGCGGTATTAACAGCCCTTTCGGGGGTTCGTGGCGCGGTGACCCTGGCAGGGGCTTTTTCTATCCCACTTGTACTTCAGGATGGAAGCCCATTTCCAGAGCGAGATTTAATTATATTTATAGCTGCGGGCGTAATTTTGTTAACCTTAATTATTGCAAGTATCACGTTACCACTACTTTCTAGAAGCGAAAAGGTTGCAGAGGAAGAAGATCCAGACGTTCTTCAACAAGCTTCCAAAATAAAAGTTCTGAAGGCAGCGATTCAAGGGATTAGAGGAGAAATTAACGAAGATAATGAAGCAGCGGCTTTATCAGTCATTTCGGATTACAAGAAAAAGATAGGACAACTGATGGGGCAGGAAGCTCTTCAGAATATGGATTCTAAATCCCGTCAATTGGTCTTTGATGTTCGACTTGTTGGGATACAAGCTGAACGCGATGAGATGGAAAGGTTGTTAGCCAAAAAAGAAGTCACGCAAGAGGTGGCAGACCGATTCCAAGAGATCATTAATCAGATGGAGGTTCTATTATCTCAACGATTAAAAATGCGTCTGTTAGTATCTATGTTTAGAATTAGACGACTCATTCTGAATATGGTACATTCAGAGAAAACGAAAGTAACGAATTCACAAGACCCTACAGAGTCATTAAAAGAAGTGAGTATTCTAACGGCTAAGGCTGCAATCTCAGCCATTCATAATCGTATGAATGAAGCCAATAGAGACGCATCGTTACGTGTCATTTCACAATATAATCGTACGATTGAAAGATTAAGCAGTAGAGAATCTAAGCAATTAAAGGAAGATGAAGAGTTCCAGAAGCATAGGGTTGAACTCCAATTTAAAGCGATTCAGATTGAAAGAGACGAAGTTCAAGAGATGTTCGAATCAGGTGAAATTTCGCGTGGGGCAGCTAATCAATTGCGTCAATTTATTAACTATTTAGAAGCAGGTATGTTAGATGAAGATGATTTGTAATAAGATGGAATGTGGAGGGGTTGTTGTGGCAATTGAAATATAATTGAGGGGGAACGGATATGGGTTTCTTAGATGGTCTTATGGGGAATGCTACTCAAGTTGATTTATCCGCGGTACAGAAGGAATATGCTCAAATATTGGCACCACAAGAGAAGATTGAGAGAGCTTATAAGTTGGTTAGAGATATGTTCATATTCACCGACAAGAGACTGATCCTGATCGATAAGCAAGGGATAACAGGGAAGAAGTTGGAGTATCACTCGATACCCTACAAGAGTATTTCGCATTATTCAGTTGAGACAGCCGGGCATTTCGATCTTGATGCGGAACTCAAAATTTATATTTCAAGTAGCACGGTTCCTATTGTAAAGACATTTAACAAGAATGTTAGCATTTATGAGGTACAAAGCGTTCTGTCGCAGTATATTTTAAGATAGATGTCGTCATAAAGAGCAAAAGAGCAGGAAACATTATGTTTCCTGCTCTTTTGCGTTTCTTTTTGTTAGATAAATATCAACATTATTTACGTTTAATAAGTTCTTGTCTTACGAGTTGCCAACCTATAAATATGAGTGCCACAATCTGTGGTATAAATGTTTCCCATGTGGGATACATACCAAGCCAAGCGATGGAAGGCAATTGTTCGACAGCGTGTGCCGATAGTTTCCCTGCAATCTGGAGAGAGTGAATGCTCTCACCGAGGAAGCGGAATACAAGGTAGTATATAAGTACTGTTGCGGTAAGGAAGAAAGCGCGTAGCGGTAATCGTACACTCAATGCGATGATTGCATAACCTAATATAAACAGGATTACAAGGGCAATACCAATACCTAATAGTAGCTGATAGGGATCAATAGATGGTGCCATCCCAACATAAAATATGGTTGTCTCTGCACCTTCTCGCAGAATGGCGAGGGCGGACACGGAGAAAAGAGACCATAGGCTGCCCCGGGCAAGTGCGCTATCCACACGAGCACCTACATAGTTATTCCAAGCACTTGTATTTGACTTACTATGCAACCAATGACCGATGGTTAACATCATAACGACGGATACAAGACCGGTAATCCCCTCAAATAGCTCTCGTGCACTCCCAGAAGCGGCTTGAGAGATCGTGTAGATAAGAATCAGAGCCAGAATGGCACTACCTACTAATCCAGTTACAGCGCCAGTCCAGATCCATTTGCGACCTTTCGTATTATCACTGCGTTTCAAATAGGATAGTAACGCTGCTAAGACTAGAATAGCTTCTAGACCCTCGCGTAATAGAATAAGCGCTGCATCCCAAGCAGTATAGGTTTGTTCTCCAACAATAGGTTCAAGCTCAGCAATCATATTGTCCATGATTTGAATGGCCTCTGTAAGCTTTGGAGGATTGGATAAAAGCTGTCCTGTTACAAGCGCTGTCTCATTCTCAATGCGCGTGTAGGTTGATGAAGATGATATCTGCACTTTACCTTCGACCGTAGGCCATATGGTAATGAATTGCTCCATTTGTTTAACAGCTTCGGCGCTCTGTCCATTCTCTGTCTGTTGACGCGCCTCTTTAAGAATATTCAGTAATTCCTCGAGGGAATAAGTCTGGTTACTGCTGTTAGAACCCGATTCGATCGTCTTTCCTTGGGCATAGTCTGTCAGTAAAGTTAGAAGTGACTGCATTTCTTGATTAGCTTGTTCTTGCCTTGGTGGTTCAGCTTGAATGGCTACGCGTACAAGGGTAATCTTGGTTTCTAGTTGGCTGTATAATACGTTATTGTCTGCACGAATGGTGTTCTCTACCTCGCTCCATTCGTCAATCAATTGACGATAGTTCTGCTTCGCTTGAGACCAATCCTTTTCATTGATGGCATTTAATGAGTTTTTAGCTGCAGGAAGCAGTAGCTGAGCCGATGTAGGACCTGTCAGTTTGTTAGGGTCCACGGATTGTGTATCATTCTGAAGTGAAGAGACATAGGCATCGACGGCTTTAGCTAGGGTTGTTAATGCCTGTTTCGCTGGTTCTCCACCACCATCGTTTAACTTAGTAGTTGCTTCAGTTAATGCGGTGTCCACATTAGCTACCAATTCACTACTTTTTCCTTCTGAAGGGGTCTCCGCCGCTTTCACTGAATTCCACAAGGATTGAAGCTCTTCCAGATCAAGCGAGGCTTGCTTCCACTTTGCATGTCCTGCTTCGACGAGAATACTACCGACAGCGGGCATTAAATGATCTTGCTTGGAATCATCTGAAGCATAAGAAACAGGATTAGCCCAGTTACAAGTGGTTAGCAATATGATGATCGTAATGATTCGTATGATGAAACCTTTTCTCATGTCTACAATCCTTTCATTTGTGATTCGATGTATGTGGGCTAGACGTAAGGAAACCCTATTCTATATCCGACCGAATAGGGTTTCTCCAATAAATCCGCCTTCTGTCGTTCCAGGGAAGCAGGCAAAGACAGCACTACCCTTATGAACTGCGTATTCGTTTAACAAATCATTATTAGCTAAGCGTTGTTGGATGGGGATGAATTGCTTTTGTAAATCTCGTTGGAAACTGATAAAGAGTAAGCCGGCATCCAGTTGGCCTGTTTTGAGATCCATTCCACTTGAATAGGAGTAGGAACGACGGAGCATCTGAATACTACCGTCACCATGAGCTAATGCTACATGGGAGTTCGTAGGAATAACGGGTTGACCCTTTGAATCAACTTCATCCAACTTAAGGGTATCGAACTCATCCTTTGATCCAAGTGGAGCACCAGTATGACGATGACGACCGAAGGTGTTCTCTTGATCACTCAGGGTACTACGATCCCATACTTCAATACGCATACGAACTCGACGCACAGCCATATAGGATCCGCCTGTCATCCAACTCGTTCCATCGATAGACTGACTCCAGACAACTTCATTCATCAGTGTACTGTCCGTTGCGTCTGGGTTAGCAGTTCCGTCTTTGAAGCCAAGTAGATTTCGAGGTGTTGCAGATTTGGGATCAGCTTGAGCACTTCGTTGGAAGCCTTCTTGTGTCCAACGAAGTACAGCCGTTCCTCGAGCAATTCGGGCCAAGTTACGGATGGCATGGAAGGCTACTTGGAGATCATCTGCACATACCTGAACGCATAAATCACCACCACACCATTCCGGCTCTAGACTGTCAGCCTTGAAGAGTGGAAGCTCTTGGAATGAGGGAGGACGTTTATTCTGTAGACCAAATCGTGCATCGAATAGAGAAGGTCCGACACCAAAGGTTATTGTACAACGTGATGGTGAAAGCTCTGCAGCTTCACCTGTATCAGAGGGAGGAAGATTAGGATTATCGTTCACGTTGCCAATGAGCGATCCTGATGCGATAGATGCTGATGCTGTAGTCCATTTTTGAAACATCTTACGGATGTCACTGACATTATCTGCAATAACATCAAAAGCAGCAAAACAGATGAAGTTCTGTGACGGAGTTATGATTCCAGCCTGATGCGCCCCATAGAAAGGGATGGAATCTGGATCTTGATTAAGCGATGTTGAGGGGGAAGATTTAGTCTTAATCTCAGATGATAGAATGCTACCTATAGCACCACCGCCAAGTAATAGACCGACGCCACCAACACCAGCAAGCCGCAGCATATCGCGGCGGCTTAATTTTTTATTCAACATAAGATTACTTTGAACGTCGTTCTGTTTATCTTGTTCCATGGTTATTTACACTCCTAAAATGGTTCCCATATTGGATAGTGGTTCTGCTAGAGCATCAAGAGTCTGGCTGAGTTTACGAATTTGGTCTTCTTTAAGTACTTCGTATGAAACGTAAGCATCGTTGACTTTAAATGGTGCCAATTCCTTCTGTAAGGAAGCAAACCGCTCACCAATGTCCTTTTCCAAGTCAGCATCTTTCTTCTGTAGTTCCGGTTTCAATAATTCATATATTTTGGCAGCACCCTCTACATTGGCTGCGAAGTCATAAAGATCTGTATGGGAATAACGCTCTTCTTCCCCTGTTACTTTAGAAGAGGATACCTCGTTTAGAAGCTCAACGGCACCTGTAACAAGCATGCTTGCATTGATATCCACTGTTTCTACTTTAGCGCGAAGGAGTTGAGCGTCCTTGAGAAGTTGATCAGCGACTTCTTCTTCTCCCTTTGTTGTTCCATCTTCCCAAAGTGCTTTCTCAATGTGATGGAATCCACGCCATTCACTCGGATCGACATCGCCATCTCGGGCATCGATATTAGGATCTAAATCCCCAAGGGCTTCAGCAATCGGTTCAATTCGTTCGTAGTACATGCGGGTAGGTGCGTATAATGCCTTCGCTTCTTCAAGGTTACCTTTTTTTACAGCAGTAGTGAATTTCTCGGTTTCTTTCACGAACAGATCACATTGTTCAATGACATATGAACGATATTGATCAATAGCCGGTTGTAGATCTGGAGAAGCGGTAGATTGGGATGGGTTAGTATTCGTTGCTACAGTTTCGGAAGTGGTTGATTTATTCAACGCAGGCTCTGCATTATTTTTAGCACAACCTGTAAATAGAATAGAGGAAATCAATAGGCTTGCGGGTACAACATAACGTAAATTCAAAAAGAACACCCCTTGTTTTTTTATAAATGATAATGATTATCAATATCGGATAATCATTATCATAGAACGAGGTCCATTCCACTGTCAATACATTTTTCCCTACTGGTTCAAGATGCTCTCTTCTAATACAGAGGATTTATCTCCGTAGACTTTAGTCAGATGAGTATCTCCCCATGCACAGAGAGAGTTTAGAATATTTTGCAGACTCCACCCATATTCACTTAGCTCATAATATACTTTGGGTGGAACTTGATTGTAGCTAATTCGATTAATAATGCCATCTTGCTCTAACTCTCGTAGTTGCTGTGTTAGCATTTTTTGTGTAATGACAGGCATTAAACGTTTTAATTCACTGGTACGTTTTTTGCCATGAGTTAGATGACATAGAATAACGCATTTCCATTTGCCACCTATGACTTCGAGTGTAGCTTCAACTGAGATATTGTATTTCTTTTGAACCATTGTTAGCCTCCTAATTACAACCAAGGGTACTTTTTAGTGCCTATATCACTTTTAAGTACGTACTTCTCTATTTGGACGATATGATTCATAATAGCATTCACCGGCCGGTAATGATATCACAATTAAGGAGTACTTTAATGAATATAGATAACAAACGAAGTATATTGGCGCTATTGGCATTGGCAGTGAGCGCATTTGCGATTGGAACAACAGAATTTATTAGTGTGGGGCTATTACCTCTTATATCTCAAGATCTACACGTTCCTATCACGACTGCAGGGTTAACCGTCTCATTGTATGCTCTTGGGGTAACAATCGGAGCGCCCGTATTAACTTCGATGACTTCTAGTATGTCTCGTAAATCGTTACTAATGTGGATTATGGTTGTTTTTATTATTGGAAATAGTATTGCTGCAAGTGCTACAAGCATGGGGGTATTACTTGGTGCTCGTGTCATTTCAGCACTAGCACACGGTGTGTTTATGGCCATTGGTGCGACGATAGCTGCTGATTTGGTACCTGCAAACCGTAAGGCTAGTGCTATAGCCATCATGTTTACAGGACTTACTGTAGCGACGGTTACGGGTGTCCCTTTTGGTACTTTTATAGGTCAGCAATTGAGTTGGAGATTTGCTTTTGTTGTTATCGTCATTATTGGGATCGTTGCCTTAATTGCTAACAGCATTCTTATTCCATCTGATTTACGTAAAGGAACTCGTATGTTGTTCCGTGATCAACTTAAACTCGTTACCAATGGACGGTTATTACTTGTATTTGTGATTACAGCTTTAGGATATGGGGGGACATTCGTTGTCTTTACTTATTTATCCCCATTACTTCAAGATGTTACCGGATTTAAGTCAGGAACCGTTGCAGTTATTTTACTCGTCTACGGAATCTCTATTGCTATTGGGAACACAATTGGTGGAAAGCTAGCGAATCGAAACCCCATTAATGCATTATTTTATATGTTTCTAATTCAGGCTGTTGTACTCATAACCTTAACGTTTACGGCACCTTTTAAAGTAGTAGGTTTAATTACGATTATGTTGATGGGGCTATTTGCCTTCATGAACGTACCAGGATTGCAATTCTATGTCGTTACTCTAGCCGAACGTTATGTGCCAAGCGCCATTGAAATGGCATCTGCGATCAATATTGCCGCGTTTAATGTAGGGATTGCCTTGGGAGCGTATCTAGGTGGAGTAATCACAGATTCCATTGGACTGATACACACACCGTGGATAGGAGGAGTGATGGTTTTTGTAGCGGTGATACTTACAGGTTGGAGTAGATCCCTAGAGAGAAAGTTTCACGAAGAGTGATGAATTAGCAGCTTTTGAATGAGAGACAATATATATTCACGGTAATAGGTTAACAAAATCATTTAATCGGAGGAAATAATATGATAAGCACAACATTACAAGACACAACAACATTGCACAACGGTGTATTCATGCCATGGTTTGGTATTGGCGTATTTAAAGTAGAAGAAGGTGCTGAGTTAGTTCAGGCTGTGTCAATCGCTATTAAAGAGGGTTATCGCAGTATTGATACCGCAGCGATTTATGGAAATGAAGAGAGTGTCGGAGTGGGTATACGTCAGGGCATGGCCGATGCTGGAATTTCTAGAGAAGAATTGTTCGTAACATCTAAAGTGTGGAATGCTGATTTAGGATATGAAGCTACAATCGCAGCCTACGAAACAAGCTTAAAGAAGCTTGGTTTAGAGTATCTCGACTTATATCTTATTCACTGGCCTGTTGTAGGGAAGTATAAGGATGCATGGAGAGCACTAGAGACGCTATACAAAGAGGGAAAAGTAAAAGCTATCGGTGTCAGCAATTTTCAAATTCATCATCTTGAAGACGTCATGAAAGATGCAGTGGTTAAACCGATGGTAAACCAAGTGGAATACCACCCACTCCTAAGCCAGAAAGAACTGTTATCCTTTTGCAAGGAGCAAGGGATTCAATTGGAAGCTTGGTCTCCGTTGATGCAAGGTCAATTATTAGATCATTCAGTATTAAAAGAGATTGCTGATAAATATCAAAAATCGACTGCTCAAGTCATTCTTCGTTGGGATTTACAGAATGGTGTTGTGACGATTCCTAAATCTACGAAAGAACATCGTATCATTGAAAATGCAAATGTGTTCGATTTCGAGTTATCCAAAGAGGATATGGAACGTATTGATAGTTTAAATGAGAATCAACGCGTTGGTCCAGACCCGGACAATTTCGATTTTTAATAAAGAAGACTATACTTTAGTAGATGACTCCAATATGTGCGTTTGGGGTCATCTTTTTTATGCTCAATATCTGAAATAATAGTATAGTTTGATAATGTGTGTATATCCATATAATCATTAAATTGATATAATAGTTAAAATATTACTTATTTAAATTATTTACAATAAACTTTTTTTCTAACATATCACTCCATACCGAGAAGGGAGGTGAAACCAATGAAAAAA
Source organism: Paenibacillus glacialis (assembly GCF_001637205.1). Taxonomy (GTDB): domain Bacteria; phylum Bacillota; class Bacilli; order Paenibacillales; family Paenibacillaceae; genus Paenibacillus_AQ; species Paenibacillus_AQ glacialis. The sequence goes on along the minus strand of NZ_LVJH01000070.1, from coordinate 372,046 downwards.
GTTGTCTTAATCGTATTTTTAGCTTTCTTCGCCTTCTCTACTAACGCATTTGCTGCCTATACTGCAACATCATATGATTTGACAGTTAGCCAAGTTGCTCAACATAAATTAAGTGTTGGCCTTTGGAGTTCCACGAATGAAACCGTTGAGTTAACGCTCTATTCCAAAGGGCCTCAGGGTCAACTTAGTCAAGTCTTCTCTACTACCGTGAATATTGGACCTACAACTCCAAGTCCAGTCGAGTATTCAGTAGGATACCTTGCTACAGGAACCTATGTCGTTAAAGGCGTATTTCAAGGATCTTATGGTAGTCTAGGACCGGTTGGTTTATATCAAGCCTATTAATAATAAGTTAAGAAAAAGGACAAGCGAACTGATATTTCAGCCGCTTGTCCTTTTATATGCCAGAGTTAATATTATATCTTGGGTAGCTTCTTGAGGTTGGTTTCTTCGAACTTTTCTTTGTAGGAGCCGAGAATGGAGTATAACCTCCAGTAAACATCGACCCTATCTTGCAACTGTGGGCTTTGGAGAGTTGTATTGGATCAGAGTGCCGTTCTTGTTCAAGTAGTTTCAATAGAATCTTCGCACATGCGCGAGCATCATCTAATGCTTCATGATGGTTGAGCGGAATGTCATAATAGTCAGCAATAACATTTAGTTTAAAAGAAGGCATGTCTTGCAACAACTTTTTGCTTAGTAAATAAGTACAGTAATATTGAAACGATGGGTAATCTATTACCGATTTATCTAAACAGTAACGTAAAACACTCATATCAAATGAGGCATTATGTGCAACAATCTGTTTTCCTTGCAGGAGAGGTTCAAGCGTTGGCCAGAGCTCTTGGAATGTAGGTTGTCCGCTAACCATAGCGGGAGTGATCCCGTGAATCTGTATATTTCGATAATCAAAAGGCTGCTCTGGATCGATTAACCAGACGTATTCTGATGTAATCATACCTCCTTGAACTTCTACAAGTCCTAGTGAACAGGCGCTTGATCGGTTCGCATTCGCTGTTTCAAAGTCAATTGCAACAAAATCCATATGTAAAAACTCCTTATTATTCGTATCAGGTATAAATAGCTATATCTAGTGTGTCTCTATTAATACTATCGTGACATACTAGAAAATACAATCAACTAAAACGTTCCAACCTCCATGTTAAAAATGACCCATAGCTCTCAATGGAGTAGCCATGGGTCGTTCTAATTCCATTCCAATATCAATATTAAGCCAACGCTCTCTTGAACTCTTCAGTCAAGAGTGGAACGACGACGAATAAATCACCGACGATACCGTAATCAGCCAATTTGAATATGGGTGCTTCAGGGTCTTTGTTAATGGCGATGATGATGCGGGATTGACTCATTCCAGCTAAATGCTGGATCGCACCGCTGATCCCACAAGCGATATAAATTTCAGGCGTGACCACTTTGCCGGTCTGACCGATCTGCAAGGCATAATCGCAATACCCCGCATCGCATGCTCCACGAGAGGCACCAACAGCTCCATTTAACACGTCAGCTAGCTCTTGAAGAGGTTTGAATCCATCGACGCTCTTAACACCTCTTCCACCGGATACGACGATTTTAGCTTCTGTTAGATCTACTTTACCTGAGGTTTTACGAATGACGTCTTGCACAATGGAGCGAAGGGATGAAGGCGGAACGTAGTCAATTGTAATGATTTGAGCATGTGAGTCGATAGTGTCAGCGGCAACGATATTGTTGGGGCGTATCGTCACGACTTGGGGCGTATGAGAGAATTTTTTCTGTTCAAAGGCTTTGCCTGCATAAAGCGGTCTGGTATATAGCACTTCTGTCTCAGACTTTTCAATGGCAATAACGTCAGAGAGCTGACCTGCCTCTAAATATGCAGCAATCATTGGTGCTAACTCACGACCAACAGCGGTATGTCCTAGAAAAACGGCATGAGGGTTCAAGGTGTTCAATACTTCTTTAATAAGAGGGAATTGAATTTCGGCGTTGTATGTCTTCAAATCCACATGGTCGATGACATAAACCTGTCCGCTCACGTACTGGGATAATTGTTCGGCAATAGCTGAAATCTGATGTCCCATTATAATGACGGAAACGGGATCGCCATCCTCCTTAACCAGAGCAACAGATTGAAATGCTTCCAAAGTCACCTGACGCAGCTTACCATCGCGTACTTCTGCGACGATAACGTATGATTTACTCATAAGGTCATCCCCTTTTATTGGATTAAATCCCTAACACATCAGATTGTTGAAGAAGGTGAACGAGTTGAGATGCTTGTTCGTTAAGTTCACCTTGTAATATGTGACCTGACTTGCGCGAAGGAGGGAGGAAGAGAGAGACACGTTGTGTTTTGGCAATGATCTCTGATGCTGTAAGACCTAAATCATCTATGGTGAAGTGGTGAAAGGGCTTCTTCTTAGCTTTCATAATTCCAGATAGTGATGGGTAACGTGGTTCATTCAGCCCTTGCTGCGCAGTGAATAGGGCAGGGAGGGTAACTTTCACGGTTTCGGTATCCCCTTCGGAATCACGCGAGACGATAGCATGGTCGTCATAAACATCTAACTTAATAATCGAAGCAACATGGGGAATATTGAGGAGTTGTGAGAGGCGAATACCCACTTGGCCCCCCCCGTTATCAATAGAGAAATTCCCCCCAAGAATGAGATCATAGGGTTGATTGTTGGCGAAATATGCGGACAATACTTTTGAGATGCTAAATTCATCACTCTCTATTCGATCATCAGTGATGAGAACAGCTTGATCGGCGCCCAATGCAAGAGCAGTCCTTAATGCTTCAGCTGTGCGACTAGGCCCAATGGAAACGACGGTGATGGAACCCCCATGTTGTTCCTTTTGGCGTATAGCTTCCTCGAGCGCATATTCATCATACGGATTAATGACATATTTAACTCCGTCGTCGGGAATATCCCCATCTTGAATAACAATTTTCTCCTCTGTATCGAACGTTTGTTTGAGAATGACATAGATATTCATGTGACCAAGCTCCCCTTCTAACGATTATTTCAAGCCTTTCAGTAAAAACTCAACCGTTTTGTCTACCTGGGCAGTTAACGAATATTTCCTTCCAGAGATGAGCCAAGAGGTAACGACCTCATCCATTCCTCCAAACAATAACAACCGTGTCAACTTAATATCGAGATCAGGTCGGAAGAGCTTCTCTTGAACGCCTTGTTCTAGAATTTCCTCAATCAGTTGAATGTAGGGTTTCACGGCAAGACCAATTGCTTTACGGAGTTCAAGTGAACTTTGACGGAGTTCGATCTGAGTCACATAAGCGAGATTTACGTTTTGCTCCAATTCTGTGTAATGGATCTCACAAATTTTACGTATCGCCTCTTCCGCCGAATTTGTTTTGCGAATGCTGCTATTGAACATGCTGACCAAGTCACCCAATCGTTGTTGAAAGAGGGAAATGAGAATATCTTCTTTGTTTTTAAAATAAAGATAGACTGTACCGTCAGCTATACCTGCCTCCTTAGCAATTTTGGATATCTGAGAACGATGAAAGCCATTCTCAGCAATGACCTTTAATGCAGCTTCCAGAATGAGTTCAAATTTCTCGTGTTTTCTACTTATCATGGAGCACCTCGGTGTTCGTGTTTGGAAAATGAATGAATCCTCATTCATTTTTTTATAATCATATGCATGAAGTGAATGAATTATCTATATAGATTGAACTAAAGACTAAAGTAGCTTTAGATCATTCTATCTTTATAGATTGAACTAAAGGCGAAATTGGGGTGTGAAAGGAGGGGAGAGATGGGTTGGCAGATGGCGAATTTCCTTTTATTCCTGATGATAACAGGCTATGGCATCTATTTATTTTATAAAGCTGTGTATCATCGCTATCTATATCTAAAGCTTGGAGGACCAGCAGACTTCCGACAACGTGCTGAGGGAAGATGGACGGAGTTTCTGTCACAGGTATTCGGTCAGAAGAAGTTGATGAAGGATCCTAAGAGTGGATTGATGCACATCGTTATTTTTTACGGATTCATTATTTTACAGTTTGGTGCATTGGATATTATCGTCAAAGGCTTAACAGGTGGCAAACACTTACCGATTCCGGGATATGCAGTGTTTGGGCTTATGCAGGAAATAACGGTTGTTCTAATCTTGGTTGCTATGGGATACGCCGCTTATCGTCGTTATGGGGAGAAACTTACCCGATTGAAAAAAGGATGGAAGCCAAGTCTCGTCATCTTGTTCATCTTCTCCTTGATGTTATCTGTCGTTCTATGTTTAAGTTTCGAACGTTTATGGCTGGGTTTAGCGTTTTCTAATTACTCACCGATATCCTCCTTTATCGCATTAGCTTTAACTGGAATTTCAAGCTCTACAGCATATGGATGGTTCATGGTGTCCTGGTGGATGCATCTATTGATTTTATTAGCATTTCTGGTCTATGTTCCCCAGTCGAAGCATTTTCATATTATGACCGCTCCGCTTAACATTTGGTTCCGTCGTAGCGCACCGGTCGGTCAGCTCACAAAGATAGATTTGGAAGATGAAGAAGCGGAAACCTTCGGCGTTGGTAAGATCGAGGAATTCTCGCAGAAGCAAATGCTCGATTTCTACGCCTGTGTGGAATGTGGACGATGTACTGAGGTGTGTCCTGCGAGCAGTACTGGTAAGGTGTTATCGCCGATGCACCTCATTACGAAGCTTCGGGATCATATGGTGGAGAAGGGAACATCGATAACGGGGAAATCGCCTTGGGTGCCCCAATATTTGTTTTCTACTAGTGGTGCTCATGCACTAAATCTAGAGAAGAAAGAACAGGTTGGATGGCATACAAATGATATCGGTATCACGAATATCGTGCCAACACTTGACTGGCATAAATCAACATGGGTTGAACAGGACAAGAAACCTGAAGAGCTAGAACTTATTGGTGATGTCATATCAGAAGAGGAAATATGGTCTTGTACGACCTGTCGTAATTGTGAAGATCAATGTCCGGTAAGTAATGAACACGTTGATAAAATTATTGATTTGCGCAGACATTTGGTGTTGATGCAAGGTAGTGTTCCTCATGAGGGACAGCGCGCGATGCAGAATATTGAGAGACAGGGAAATCCATGGGGCTTAAATCGGAACGACCGTGCCACATGGACTGGAGATATCGGAGGGATTAAAGTACCAACGGTGAAGGAGAACCCTGATTTCGAATACTTGTTTTTTGTTGGATCGATGGGTTCATATGATATTCGTAGTCGTTCCATTTCCAGAGCATTTGCAAGGTTATTAAATGAATCTGGCATTTCCTTCGCCATTCTGGGGAACGAGGAGAAGAACTCAGGAGATACACCACGTCGAATGGGCAACGAGATGTTGTTCCAACAGCTATGCACCGATAACATTGGCATCTTTCAGAAGTATGGTGTTCAGAAGATTGTCACCGCCTGTCCGCATACGTTCAACACATTGAAGAATGAGTATCCTGAATTCGGACTTGAGGGTGTTGAAGTCACCCACCACACGCAGCTACTCGACAAGCTCATTCAAGAAGGGAAGTTGAATCCCCGACATGAAGTGAAGGAACGGATTACGTATCACGACTCCTGCTATCTAGGTCGTTACAACAATGTCTATGACGAACCACGCAATATCCTGAAAGCTATACCTGGCGTAGAAATGGCTGAAATGAAGCGGTCTCGAGAGAATGGCATGTGTTGTGGTGCTGGTGGTGGCATGATGTGGTTAGAGGAGACGTCTGGTAAGCGGGTGAATCTGGCTCGAACTGAGCAGGCGTTAGAAGTGAATCCGACAGTCATTAGTAGTGCTTGTCCTTACTGTCTGACGATGATGGAGGATGGTACGAAGATGAAGGAAGTTGAGGAACGTGTCAAAGCGAAAGACATCGCAGAAATTCTGGAGCAATCCGTATTCGGGGATCATCCCATTCGTTAAATAGAACTGAACTGGAGGAAAGTAAAAGATGAACAAAACCATTCGTAAGGCGGCAGTCATCGGATCGGGAATTATGGGTTCAGGCATTGCGGCTCATCTAGCTAACGTTGGAATTTCATGCATATTGTTGGACGTGGTACCGAAAAACTTGACGGATGAGGAAACACAAAAAGGATACTCCCTCGAACATCCTGCTGTCAGGAATCGGTTGGCTACAGGAGCCATTGCGAAATTAAGAAAAAGTACGCCCTCGTCCCTTTATGACGATACATTCGCGGAGAGGATCACAGCTGGGAATCTGGAGGATCATCTTTCGCACATATCGGAAGTCGATTGGGTAATCGAGGTTGTTGTTGAGAATCTTCAAGTCAAAAAGGATCTATTGAACAAGGTAGAACGCTATTGGAAGCCCGGAACGATTGTAAGTTCTAATACGTCAGGCATATCGATTCAAGAGATGGTCGCTGATTGTAGCGAACCATTTCAGGCAAGCTTTCTAGGTACGCATTTTTTTAATCCACCCCGCTATATGAAGTTGTTAGAAATCATTCCAGGAACCAAGACCGACCCGGGGATTGTTCAGCAGATGAAAGTATTTTGTCAGAATGTTCTAGGAAAAGGTGTCGTTCTGGCTAAGGATACTCCGAATTTTATCGCAAATCGAATTGGGACATACGGACTTCTCATTACATTGCAAGAGATGCTGAAGAATGGTTTCACTATAGAGGAAGTAGATGCGGTCACCGGACCTGCGCTGGGACGCCCCAAAAGTGCCACCTTCCGGACGTTAGATATGGTCGGACTTGATACATTCGTTCATGTGGCAGACAACGTGTACGCTAACATAACAGATGAAACGGAGAAAGCAGCTTTTGCGGCTCCAGATGCGCTGACTAGTATGGTCGCACGAGGTTGGTTTGGTGAGAAGTCTGGCCAAGGATTTTATCTGAAGAAAAAAGGGACTAACGGTAGTGAAATATGGTCGCTTGATCTCGTGTCCATGGAATATTATCCACAGAAAAAGGTGACCTCCGGCTCGCTAGAAGCAGCGAAACTAGCAAAAGGTGCTAGGGGGAAAACAAAGGCATTAATCGCTGCAGGTGACCGCTATTCTGAATTCGCATGGAATATTCTCAAGCAGGTACTCATTTACTCCGCTGAAAAGGTCGGCGAAATCGCGAACTCCATTCATGAAATCGACGAAGCGATGAAGTGGGGGTTTAACTGGGAATTAGGTCCGTTTGAAACATGGGATGCTATGGGGTTGGTCAGATCTGTTGAACGTATGGAAAGGGAAGGGTTGAGTGTTCCATCGTGGGTGAAGGAATGGATCGCAGCAGGTAATCAATCCTTTTATCAGAAGGAGAAAGGCACCTTATATTATGTATCTGAACAGAGCTTGAAGTTAGTAGAACAGCCACCGGAAATCATTACACTGAGTAGCTTGAAGGAGCAGAACAAGATTGTCAAAGGAAACGATGGTGCGAGCCTGATTGATCTTGGAGACGGTGTAGCTTGCCTCGAATTTCATTCACCTAACAATGCCATCGGTGCAGATATATTGATGATGATCCAGCAAAGTTTGGTGGAAGTGCGAAATAACTTTGAAGGTATGATCATCGCTAATCAGGGGCGGAATTTCTGTGTAGGTGCGAATATTATGTTGCTGTTGATGGAAGCACAAGATGATGAATGGGATGAAATTGATAGTATTATTCGCATGTTCCAGAACACGATGTACAAAGTAAAAAGATTTGAAAAGCCTGTTGTCGCCGCTCCACATCGGATGACCTTGGGTGGAGGCGTAGAAGCTTGCATGCCTGCGGATCAAGTTATTGCTGGGGCTGAAACGTATTACGGTTTAGTTGAAGTGGGTGTTGGGCTAATACCTGGAGGTGGCGGATGCAAAGAACTAGCGCTGCGGATAAGCCAGCATGTGGGACATTCGGATGTGGATCTTCAACCATATATCAATCATATTTTTGAAACCGTAGGAATGGCTAAAGTCTCAACCAGTGGTCATGATGCTAAAAAGTTAGGTTATCTTCGTTCAACAGATCGAATTATTGCCAATCAGGATCACTTAATATATGAAGCTAAACAGGCTGTTCTACGGATGAGCAAAGCAGGTTATGAACCGATCCCAGAAGAGAAGATTCGGGTCGCTGGTTCAGAAGGTAAGGCAGTGCTACAACTGGGGGCTATTGGGATGAGAGAAAGTGGTTACATTAGTGATCACGATCTGTTGATTGCAAAGAAACTGGCTCATGTACTGGCTGGTGGTGATTTACAATCGGGTACGCTTGTGAGTGAACAGTATATGCTCGATCTGGAGCGGGAAGCATTCCTGAGCTTGTGTGGGGAGTTGAAGACCCAACAACGGATGCAACATATGTTGACGAAAGGTAAAGCGCTTCGAAATTAATCTTCGAAACAGAAGGGTGAGGATTCAATGAAAGAAGCTGTAATCGTATCCATGGCACGTACTGCAATCGGGAAATCCAAAAAAGGAAGCCTAGTGCAGACGCGTGCGGATGAGTTGGGGAAAATCGTTCTGGATGCTGTTATCGATCGGGCACCTGGTCTCAGGAAGGAAGATGTAGAAGATATCATTATCGGTTGTGCTATGCCAGAAGGTGCACAGGGATTGAACTTTGCCCGTATTATGTCATTGTATGCTGGATTTCCAATCACGGTTCCGGCGCTGACAATCAACCGATTCTGCGCTTCGGGCTTACAGTCTATCGCTTTCGCAGCCGAACGGATCATGTTAGGGCATGCCGACATCCTGATCGCGGGTGGAGTAGAGAGTATGAGTCAGGTGCCAATGACAGGATTTAAGATATCACCTAATCCAAGAATTGTTGAGGAAATGCCGGAAGTATATATCGGTATGGGGCATACGGCCGAACGAGTTGCGGAAAAATTCAATATTTCTCGTCATGATCAGGACCTATTCGCAGCACGATCGCATGAGAAAGCAGCACGGGCGATAGCGGAGGGGAGATTTAAAGATGAGATTATTCCAGTTCAAGCGGAGCTGAAGAGTGTAGATGAGAGCGGTCATCTATCGATTAAGTCTTTTATTTTCGATACCGATGAAGGTGTTCGAGCGGACACAAATGTTGAAACACTGAGTAAGCTGAAACCAGCGTTTAAATTAGGAGGCACGGTTACGGCAGGGAACACGTCTCAGACAAGTGATGGTGCAGCTGTAGTCGTCATGATGAGTAAAGAGAAAGCTGACGAACTTGGTTTGGAACCACTGGCAACGTTTCGGTCGTTTGCAGTAGCGGGAGTGGAACCGGAATTGATGGGTGTAGGGCCAGTCAAAGCGATCCCGAAAGCGTTACAAATGGCTGGAATCACGCTTGAAGACGTTCGTTTATTTGAAATCAATGAAGCCTTTGCTTCTCAATGTGTGCATGTCATCCGGGAGCTTGGTATCGATGAAGAGAAAGTTAACGTGAACGGGGGGGCGATTGCCCTTGGACATCCACTAGGGTGCACAGGTACTAAACTTACGACAACATTAATTCAGGAACTGCGAAGACGTGGTGGGGGTTACGGTGTCGTCTCAATGTGTATCGGAGGTGGGATGGGCGCAGCGGGGGTCTTTGAAGTTCATCCTCAATAAAATTCACTCATGAGGGTAAAGGAGAGGGAAACGATGAGCAAAGTGTTGGGTGGAAGTTTCATGATTGAGGATATCGATTTTCTACAAATCATAACGCCAGAGGACTTTACGGAAGAGCATCGTATGATTGCGGAGACAACGGAACAATTCGTAAGCGCTGAGATTACGCCTAGAGATGAAGAAATTGAAAAGCTTAACTATGGATTGACGGTTGAATTGTTGCAAAAAGCCGGTGAGATTGGCCTCCTCGGTGCTGAAGTTCCAGAGAACTATGGAGGCCTAGGACTGGATAAAGTAAGTGCTACATTAATTAGCGAGAAGCTGACCAAGGCTTCATCATTCGCGTTATCTTTCGGGGCACATGTAGGGATTGGGACACTTCCGATTGTTTACTTCGGAACAGATGAGCAGAAGCAGAAGTATTTGCCCGCGCTTGCTACAGGTGAGCAAATTGCCGCTTATTGTCTGACGGAACCCTCATCTGGATCGGATGCGCTCGGGGCCAAAACAACGGCTACGCTTACGGAGGATGGTCAGTATTACGTTCTGAATGGGAGTAAGCAATTTATTACGAATGCGGGTTTTGCTGACATCTTTATCGTGTATGCGAAAGTGAACGGCATGGAGTTTAGCACTTTTATCGTGGAGCGTACGATGGAAGGACTTAGCATCGGTCCGGAAGAGAGGAAGATGGGAATCAAGGGTTCGTCTACCTGTCCGTTGATCCTGGAGGACGTCAAAGTTCCGGTTGATAACCTATTGTGGGAAGTCGGTAAGGGACATTTGATTGCTTTTAATATATTGAATATTGGCCGCTTTAAATTGGCTGCCGGATGTGTCGGTGGTTCGAAAGACTCGATCGAGTACGCAGCCAAATATGCTAATGAACGCACACAATTTGGCCGTAAAATCTCATCATTTCCTCTCATGGGCAAAAAACTGGCAGAAATGAACATACGTACGTATGTGTTGGAAAGTATGGTTTACCGGACAGCGGGTCTGTTCGATATCGGCTTAGCTGATGTGGACTATGATAGTCCGAATGTGGGATACCAATCTGCCAAAGCCATTGCAGAGTATCAGTTAGAATGCTCCATTAACAAAGTATTCGGTTCTGAAACGCTCGATTTCATCGTGGATGAAGGTGTTCAGATTCACGGAGGGTATGGATTCATTCAAGAATATAGTGTTGAACGTAATTATCGCGATTCCCGGATTAATCGTATTTTTGAAGGGACGAATGAAATCAATCGTCTACTCATCCCGGGTACGTTGATTAAGCGGGCTATGAAGGGAGAATTACCTTTAATGCAAAAAGCGGTAGCCTTACAATCAGAATTGTTAAGTCTAGTTCCTGGTCAACTATTCGAAGGTACTCTCGAGCAAGAAACACATATACTATCCATGACAAAGAAAATATTCCTAATGGTTGGTGCGCAGGCCGTACAAAAGTACCAATTGAAGTTAGAACAAGAACAAGAAGTACTTAGTCATCTAGCAGATATAATGATTACAGTGTTCGCAATGGAAAGCGCTTTACTCCGCACAAAGAAGAGTATCAATCAAGTGGGAGAAGCGAAAGCGAGCAATGCCATTAACATGACGATAGCCTTTATACATGAAGAATTCGATCGGATCGAATGTTGGGCGAAAGAGACGCTCGCAGCGATGGAATCCGGAGATACACTTCGAACTGGACTTTCAGTGTTGAAAAAGATGACCAGAAGAACACAAGTTAACACGTTAGGATTGAAACGGAAAATTGCTGCGAAAGTGATTGAAGCGGAGAAGTACGTATTATAAATACGTGTTCAAAAAGTCAGATTTTCAGCACCTGAAATGTTTCCGGAGGAAACATACTTCGAAAGCTTATGCTAGGGGCCCGGATGAATTCAAGATTCGATATCGATTCTACTCCATGATTTACTTCGTGATCAAAAGATGACTTTTTGAACAACCTCTTTAGTGGATTCTTGAGAATGGGGTGACCATCATGGTAGATAAACCTTGGTTAGAACATTATCCAGTTGAAGTACCCACAACATATGATTATCCGAAGCAAAATTTGGCGCAGTTTTTGGTCGATTCCGCACAATTGTATCCAGAGCATATTGCTCTGGATTTCCTAGGGAATAAGATGTCTTACAAAGAACTACTGGACTCGGTTTACCGTTTCACAAATGCCCTGCTCAAGCTGGGCATTTGTAAAGGCGACCGAGTGGCCGTCATGTTACCGAACTGTCCGCAGGCTGTGATCGCTTATTATGGAACGCTTCTGATGGGTGGCATCGTTGTAATGACGAACCCACTATATATGCCACGCGAGTTAGAGTACCAGTTGAAGGACGCAAGTGTCCAAATGATTGTAACGCTGGATATCCTAGTTGATCGGGTGAAGACAGCAACGGAGAAAGACCCGTTAGATTATATTCTGGTGACTTCCATTAAAGATTACTTGCCAATTCCTAAGAATTGGTTATACGCATTGAAGACTAAAAAAACGGGAAAGCCAATCATATATGATAACAGTGTCTTATCTTTCCGTTTGTTCTTAAAACAGTCGACGGGGACGCCTATTCAAATTCCAGTTGAAGCTGAAGAAGATTTAGCACTCATTCAATATACGGGAGGGACCACGGGCTTCGCTAAGGGCGTCATGCTGACACATATGAATCTGGTGGCTAATACCGTTCAGGGTAAGCTCTGGTTCTATCGTGCTGAAATCGCGAAAGAACGATATTTAGCTGCACTTCCATTCTTCCATGTCTTCGGGATGACGGTGTTACTTAATCAATCCATTCATATGGCGGGTACGTTGATATTAATGCCACGGTTCGACATTAATCAAATTCTTAAAACGATGGGCCGATTGAAGCCAACTGTATTTCCTGGAGCACCTACCATGTATATTGCAGTGATCAATCACCCTGATGTTCACAAATTCGATTTGTCCTCCGTCAAAATATGTATTAGCGGTGCAGCATCTTTACCGGTTGAGGTGCAGGAGCGCTTTGAGAGTATTACAGGGGGCACGCTGATCGAAGGTTATGGACTGACAGAAACGTCACCTGTAACACATGCGAACAACCTTTGGGAGAAGCGCAAAGTCGGTTCTGTGGGCATTCCTTTTCCTGATACAGATGCTCGTATCGTCCATCCGGAGTCCGGAGAAGAGATGCCACTAGGCGATATTGGTGAACTCATTATCCGAGGTCCACAGGTCATGAAGGGATATTGGCAGCAACCAGAAGAAACGAATAAAGCGCTTCGCGATGGATGGCTATACACGGGAGACTTAGCAAGGATGGATACGGATGGGTTTTTCTATGTTTTGGATCGTCGTAAAGATTTGATTATCGCCGGAGGGTACAATATTTATCCGCGAGAAGTGGAAGAGGTGTTGTTCGAGCATCCGGATGTGGAAGAAGCGGTTGTCGCTGGGGTGGTGGATCCTTACCGTGGTGAGACAGTAAAAGCGTACATTATTCTGAAAGAGGGATCTACTGCCAATGAGGAAGATTTAAAACGCTGGTGTAAAGAGAAATTGGCCGTATATAAAGTTCCCAAAATATATGAGTTTCGCGATACTTTTCCAAAAACATTAGTGGGTAAAGTGCTTCGACGGAAGTTAATTGACGAAGATAATGACAAGATGCCTAAGTGACGATCATATAGATATAATAAAGTGTAACAAGTAAGGAGGATCTAATTATGAAAGCGGATTCGGAAAGTGGGCATCCTGACTTGGAACATTGGGGGAAAATAGCTGAATCTACGTTTTGGGGATTCTTGGGCTGTGAACTAGAGGAGTTAAGCGAGAAGAGGGTAGTCGTTTCCATCGACATTAAACCACATCATCTCAATTTAATCGGTATTCTTCATGGAGGTGTCCACGCGACATTAATCGACTCCGCAATGGGATTAATTGCGATGATTGCAAGACCCCAGGACAACGTAGTTACAAGCAATCTATCGATTAATTACTTGGCGCCAACGGAGAGAGGACGGGTTTTGGTAACGGCAGAACTCATCCACAGTTCTCGTAAAATGATTACAACACAAGCTTTCGCAAGGACGGAGAATGGGGAGTTATGTGCTTTTGGAACGGGAACCTTCCGTGTGATTAATAAACCGGTCTAATGTAAATGAATCATGAGATGCACCGCTTAGAATATGCATTTAAAAACCCCATGGGTATATTTGCAAATGAGATTCTAGCAGGTGCATTTTAATGATTCTTAGGAACAAAATACACAAGTGTAATCGTGAAATACTGCAAACAGTAGCAAGCGGTTACATTATTAAAAAAAGATATAAAAAAATATTGATTATTTGTAATTCATCCTCTATGATATTGTCAACAGGATGAATCGAAAATTAAAGCACTTTAATTTTCAAACAAACAGATAGTTGGTTAGCAATATACTAGGGAGATAATTGCTCTATAAAGTTAAAGCGCTTTAACTTTAATATGCAGAAAGGTTGGTATTTTTATGACCCACCGGGATAGCCGGCGACAGACGATTTACATGTATTTATTCATTGCTCCTTGGCTCATCGGCTTCTTTGTATTCGCTCTGTATCCTATTTTATCATCATTGTATTTCAGCTTCACGGATTATGACATCATCCACCCGCCAGTGTTCGTTGGACTTGCGAATTACACGGAGATGTTCAGTAATGATCTTTTTTGGAAATCGGTTACGGTCACGCTTAGGTATACGATCATCAGTGTGCCTATCCAGCTTGTGCTAGGTCTGGGATTTGCTTTGCTACTTCATCAGAAAATTCCCTTTCGTGGATTTTTTCGAACAGCGATGTATTTTCCGAGTATGGTATCAGGAGTAGCGATGTCGCTTCTTTGGTATTGGATCTTCAATCCTCAGATTGGGTTGTTCAATTACGTGCTTTCTTGGTTCGGTATTAAAGGACCTGCATGGCTCATGAATCCGGATACTTCACTGTATGCCCTGATTATTATGTCCTTATGGACGGTAGGTACTGGCATGATACTGTTTCTTGCAGGGCTTCAAGGGGTTCCAGCAAGCTTGATTGAAGCGGCCAAATTGGATGGGGCAGGAAGGTTCAAGACTTTTCTGAATGTGACATTGCCGATGATCTCACCGGTATTGCTCTTCCAACTCATCATGGGTGCGATTGATTCTTTCCAAGTGTTCACACAAGCTTTCGTTATGACCCAAGGTGGTCCGAACTACTCAACCTGGTTCTACGTCTACAACCTGTACACCAGCGCCTTCAAAGAATATCGTGCAGGTTACTCGTCGGCTCTGGCCTGGGTACTATTGATCGTCGTCATGCTGTTCACAGCACTAGTGATGAAGTTCTCGAACCGTTATGTGCATTATGAAGGAGGCGGAAATAAATGAGTACGATACCTTCTACCAGTCCCAAATCTCCGTCCTCTACAGTAAGACACAAACGCAAATTCGATGCAGTAAGTGTAATGAGTTTTATTTCACTAGTCATTGTTACCTTTCTTATGTTGTTGCCATTATTCTTTATGGTATCTACCTCGCTGAAGTCAAAGCGGGAGATGCTTAAGTTCCCCCCGACGTTTCTTCCGGAGACTTGGCAATGGAGCAACTATAAGGATATCTTCGACACTTTGCAGTTCGGGACATTATATGGAAATAGCTTACTTATTGGGGGATTGACCGTATTAGGGACGCTATTGTCTTCATCCCTTGCTGCTTACGGGTTCGCTAGATACAAGGGGAAAGGTAGAAATGTCTGGTTCATGCTTCTGCTTAGCACGATGATGCTTCCTTATCCTGCTATTATGATCCCGCAGTTCATTCTCTTTTCCAAAATGAACTGGATCGACACGTTCCTGCCGCTCATCGTTCCTGCATTCTTCGGCTCAGCTTATAACATCTTTCTGCTGCGTCAGTTCTTCACCACGCTGCCCGATGAACTGTTCGACGCGGGACGTATTGATGGTTGTGGAGAGTTCCGAATGTGGCTTAAGATTGCCCTTCCGCTCTCCGGGCCAGCACTCGCTACCGTAGCGATCTTTGCATTTATCTACAGCTGGAATGACCTGCTCACCCCGGTGCTCTACTTAAGTTCATCGGAGAAATTCACGCTTCCGGTCGGCATGGCTTCACTCACATCGTCGCGGTTTCGTATTCCGCCGTGGCATCTGTTGATGGTCGCATCGGTGCTTGCAATGGTACCGATCGTCACATTGTTCGCCATAGCTCAGAAGAAATTCGTTGAGGGGATTGTACTCACAGGCATCAAGTAACCTACTTACCGCATAGGCGGCAGAAACCACTTGAACTAATGGAGGAATTGACCCATGAATAAGAACAGGAAAAGAAAAACACCAGCACTATTGCTCGCTACGGTAATGTTTGTCGTACTTGCAATGTCAGGATGCAGTGGCGGTAAATCTGCAGGCGAAGTAGATAGCAGTGGTTCAGGTAAAGGAGAGAAAGTAACCATTACCCACTACACCATCGATTCGGAAGACCGCACGTTTATTGAGAAGCTTATTCCTGATTTTGAAAAAAAACATCCGAACATTAAGGTTAAGGTAGAGAAGGCACCTTATGAGCAATTTGACAGCAAACTTCAGACGTTGATTGCAGGAGATAAATCACCTGACGTAACGAGCCATTATGGATATGGCGGATTTGCAGAGTACTACAATAAAGGCATGCTACTCGATCTGACAGACATCATTAAAGAAGATGATTTCAAAGCAGGGGATTACAACATACCGGAAGATCTGATGAAAATTTACACGGTCAAAGATCGCACTTACGGTATACCCGTCAACATGTACGTAACGCTCATGCTCTATAACAAAGACATGTTCGATGCGGCGAGTCTGTCTTACCCTTCTAGTGACTATGAGGATAAGAGTTGGACATTCGATAAGATGGTTGAAGACGCTAAGAAAATGACTGTAATATCTGATGACGTAGGTAAGACGCAGTATGGTGTTGACTTCACCTGGGCTGAGCGCGATATGCGCCCACTGTATTTTGGAGCCCAGCCTTACTCTGAAGATACATGGACGAATGGTGGTGTTCCTTCAGCTACTCACTTTGATTCCCCAGAAGTGATTGCGGCTTACAACAAATTGTTCGGACTCATAACGAAAGAAAAGGTCTCTCCTTCTACGGAATGGAGTAAGAGTGTAGCGGGACAAAATGGTGATCCGTTTGTCGCAGGGAAGATTGGTATGTCTGTCACGGGCTCATGGAGTCTTGCAGGTGCTAATGACTTTCCTTTCAAAATCGGTGTAGCTGCTGTGCCTTGGGAAGGTGACAATAAAGTACGTAGTACATTATTCGTTGATCCACTGCTGATCCTAAAAGGATCTAAGCATCCGAAGGAAGCTTTCGAATGGGTTAAGTTCCTAGTTACAACTGAAGTTCAAGAGAAGTCCATCGAACTAAGCGGAGGCAACCCACCGGTCAATACCAAAGCAGCAGAAACATACTACAAACACTTTGAAGGTATCGATCCTGCAGACGTGAAGAAGGTATACGAAGGCGGCGTCAAATACGGATTTGAATCTTATAACCACTTGGTCACGAATTACTCGCAGATTAATGACATGTTCATTAATGAAATGCAGCCGATCGAGACTGGACATAAGACGGTTGAAGAAGTAATGCCGACAATTCAAAAGAAAATAACGGAAATCATCAAACGCTAACCATGCTCCTATTCCACCGTCCCGCAAGGGACGGTACAAATGTTTAGCGGTCAGCCTTCCGTACATGTATACTAAATATAAGTTTCTATGTACGGAAAATCTGCCGCAAGGAGAATGATTATGAAGGTAAGTATTTTTGATGTAGCCAAAAAATCAGGAATGTCAGTTGTGACAGTCTCCCGTGTGTTAAATGGAGCACAATCAGTACGTGAAAAGAACCGCCAAAAGGTACTTGACGCTATCAAAGAACTGGATTACCGGCCGAATGCGGCTGCCCGCAGCCTTGCCCGCGGTAAAACCGGTATTATCGGTTTAATCGTGACTACGCTACAGGATGCATTCTTTGATGCAATTGTTAAGGAACTCAATGAAGTGCTCGCACTCCACGGTTATTTCCTTGCAGTGTCAATATCAGAAGGTAGCGGTTCGGATGGAAATCACTATCTTATCCAAGAAGATCGGGTCGACGGTTTAATTTTACTCTCGCCTTTAGAAGAAGATAGTTATATTATGGAATTAAAGCGTCGGAATATCCCGTATGTTCTGATCGATAATCAGAAGCCTGAGAATGATGCTTTCTCGGTGACTATAGATAATTTCAAAGGCGGATATGCAGCAACCAAACATCTGCTCGATCTAGGTCACACCTCAATTGCCCACTTGTGTGGTAATGAAATGTTCCGGAGTACGCGTGAACGCCGCAACGGATTTCTACAGGCCCTTCAAGAAGAGGGGATTACTCCGTTTGAGATGGTACAAGGGGATTTTGAAATTGAATTTGGTTATGAGGCCTGTTGGAAGTGGGTTAGAGATGGTAACCTACCTACTGCCGTGTTCGCAGGGGATGACAATATTGCCCTCGGTGTGATCAATGCCTTGATGGAAGCCAGAATCAGCATACCGGAGCAGGTAGCTATTGTTGGTTACGATGATCAAAACATTGCCTCACAGTTTCGTCCGCACTTAACAACGGTCCGTCAACCGGCTGATCGGATTGGTCTGGCTGCTGCTGATATGTTGCTCAAGCGCATAGACGGAACGATGAAACGAGCATCGAGCCTTAAAATTGATCCAGAGCTGATTGTTAGGGAATCCACCATCAAGAGTAAATTATCTTCTAGTGAATAGATCGAAATAGTGAAATTTTTCTGATATTTTATTAATAATAGGAGTGACGATCATTGGCTTACTACTTGGGAATCGATGGGGGCGGAACGAAGACTTACGCCCTGTTGACCGATGAATTTGGAAATGTACTCGGTAAAGGTAAGAGCGGTAACGGTAACCACCAGATTAACGCTACAGTAGCTACAAATAGTATCCGAGAAGCAACTTTAAGTGCTCTTTCAGAGGCTGGTATCGAAATCGAAGACATCACTCATGCTTACTTAGGCCTTGCAGGAGCGGACCGCGAAGCGGATTACGATATTCTACATCCGTTGATTCGTAGCATTGGATTTACGAACTATACTATTAACTGCGACACCATGATCGGACTTCGAGCGGGTACCAACCGACCATATGGTATCTCCCTCATTTGCGGCACAGGAACCAATTCCGCCGGAAGAAATCCACAGGGTGAACATTATCAATGTGGTGGATTTAGTTATATGTTTGGTGATTTTGGCGGAGGCGGAGGATTGAATATTGAGGTGTTCCGTTCTGTTATCCGAGCATGGGACGGCCGTGAGCAGCCAACGCTACTGACGGGCTTACTACTTCAACTTCTTGGTTACAGCACCGTTGAAGATATGTTTAATGATTTTCAGGATAATGGAAGAAGTGTTCCGGTGGATGCTGCCAGATTACTGTTTGAAGCAGCAGCTGGAGAGGATGCAGTTGCTCTTGAAATCTTAAATCATCAGGGTGTGGATTTAGGTAAATCTGCAGCTGCTATCGTGCAAAGGCTGAGTATGGCTAACGATACATTTGACGTTGTACTTGTAGGCAGTCTGCTAACTAGAGGCGATCAGGGCTGGATTCGTGGCCCGATTGAGCAGTCATTACATAAGGTTGCACCTCACGCGTCTGTCGTTACATTAACTACTGAGCCAGTTGTGGGTGCACTGTGGTCTGCTATGGAAGAAGATGGACTGACAATTAGCCAAGAAGTATTTGAGAACATGCGGGTTTACAGTGATTTTGAACTTATAAAATAAACTATACGATGGGATGTGGCAATAATGGCAACAAAACAAGGATTGAAAATAGCTGTTATCGGTGGGGGATCTTCGTATACTCCAGAATTGGTAGAAGGATTTATTCTTCATTACAATGAACTTCCAGTACGTGAATTATGGCTCGTTGATATTGATTCTGGATTACACAAGTTGAACATTGTCGGTAATTTAGCGAAACGTATGGTTGAGAAATCAGGACTACCGATTGAGGTACATCTGACGACAGACCGCCGTCAGGCTATTGCCGGAGCTGACTTTGTGAGTACCCAGATGCGTGTAGGGATGTTGGCAGCGCGTGGCCGTGATGAATCCATTCCATTGAAATATGGCGTCATCGGACAAGAGACTACGGGTCCTGGTGGGATGATGAAGGCACTACGTACCATTCCTGTCCTGTTGGACGTTTGTAAGGATATAGAAGAGCTTGCTCCTGATGCATGGTTGCTTAATTTCACCAATCCTGCAGGTATGGTAACTGAGGCAATTATCAAGTATTCTAATGTCAAAAGTATTGGATTATGTAATGCGCCAATCGGTCTAATCAAACAGGCTTCAGCTAAGTATCAGGTTGCACCTGATCGCGTGTATGCTGAATTTGTAGGACTAAACCATCTTCACTGGATTACCCGTATTGATGTTGAAGGTGAGGACAAATTGGACGAGATGTTGGCAGATACTGCTGGTTATAGCGCTAAGAATGTTCCTGCTTGTGAATGGAATCCAGAATTCTTGCAGTCCCTTCGAGCTTTGCCATCATACTATTTGAAATATTTCTACATGACGGATGAAATGCTAAAAGAACAGCTTGATTCCCACAATAAAGGTATCAATCGTGCTGAAGTCGTGAAGCGCGTAGAAGAAGAATTGTTCGAGTTGTACAGTGATGTTGATCTGCAGGATAAACCTAAGCAGTTGGAGCAACGTGGAGGAGCATTCTATTCTGAAGCAGCTGTAAACTTGATGAGATCTCTTTACAACGGTACAAACGATATTCAAACGCTCAATGTGGCGAACAATGGTATTCTTGACTTCCTACCAGATAACGCTAGCATCGAAGTTAACTGTGTTGTTACGAAGAACGGCCCTCTTCCTCTTCCTTTAACGAAGATCCCGCCTTCTGCTGTAGGTCTTATCCATGCAGTCAAAACGTATGAGCAACTTGCTATAGATGCAGCTGTAACAGGAGATCGTGGCCTAGCTATTCAAGCTATGGCTCATCATCCGCTCGTTCCATCCGTAGGAATAGCTATTAAAATGTTAGATGAAATGTTGGAAGCGAATAAGGAATATTTACCTCGCTTTTTCACTCCAGAATCAGTCTGAGTATTTCATTAAATAAATAATGGCAGTCCCGAACAGGAGGTTTCGAGTTCGGGGCTGCCATTGTTTTATGATAGAAGCGTGATGAATATCACATACAGTTTTATGGCTGGTCATGGATAATATATTTGATTTTAATATTTTAATATAAAGATACTGTATGGGCAGGTGGGGAGACATGATGATAAGTAGCAAGGTTAAGGTTGGGGTATTGGTGTTTCTTCTGTTTGTAGGAGCAGGGATTGGATTATTCTATTGGAATGATAGTTCGAGCAAGAGTGATCTAACTAGCGAGTCGGTGAAGAAGACACTTTATAAATTTGCTACCGTGATCAATCTGAAATTATACGGCGATGATGAAAGTGAACGGCATTTTAAGGCAGTCGAGAAGATGCTTGATGATATTGATCAACAGATAAATATGTCGAATAAAGATAGTGAGATACATGCCATTAATGAGGCAGCAGGAAAAAAAGCAATTAAGGTCTCCAAAGGGACATTTGATCTTATGAAAGTATCTATTGAATATGCGAAAGATACGCAAGGAGCATTTGATCCAAGTATCGGACCACTCGTTAGTCTATGGAAGATTGGAAACGGCGGCGAGCATGTCCCAGACGTAAACCTTATTAATCAAGCGAAGTCGCTCGTCAATTATAAGGATATCATAATGGATGAAGCTAATTTGACAATTAAGCTAGCAAAGGAAGGGATGTCCCTTGATCTTGGTGGTATTGGAAAGGGGTACGCCGCTGACTTAGTAGCTGATTATTTGCATGAAGAGCAGGTTGAAAGTGCGATTATTGATCTCGGAGGCAGCAGCATCATTGCCATTGGTAGAAAGCCAAGCGGGGAGCAGTGGCGGATTGGGCTTCAGGATCCAGATCGTGAGCGTGGCGAACAACTAGCACTCATTCAACTTGATAACGAGACAATTGATTCATCGGGGGTATATGAGCGTTTCTTCATGGAGAATGGTGTGAGATATCATCATATTCTAGATCCGAAGACGGGCTTTCCTACGAAGAATGGGTTGAAAAGTGTAACCATTATAGGTGGGACGGCGACTGATGCGGATGTACTTTCGACGGCCGTAGTCGTTATGGACTTAGAAGAAGGAATGGCGTATATGAAGCAGAAACAGAATGTGGAAGCGATGTTTATTACAGAGGATAATCGCATCTATATGACTCCTGGATTAAAAGGGAAGATTAACTTGACGAATACGAGATATACTCTTGTAGAATAGCTTGTACAGAAACCCTTAGTATCTGTAATGTGAGATATTAAGGGTTTTTAAAGTGCGATTATGGAAATATGACGAAATGGTTAATAGTTCGACAAATTACAACATTATATGAGTTGATAATACAAATTAATGCAAAATAAACCTCTATCTTAAACGGATTAAAAAAACTACTATTAGAGATAGATTGTGAAAATAAAGCTCTGTAACCACTAGTAGGAAAAGGAATTATGTATTAAATTTAAGGACTAAGTTATGAGTGTTTATCATTATACGTACTCATCGGATATGAAATGAAACGTATAAGTGCAAATACCGTATCAGAATTATCATGGTTATGAGGAGGAATGGATAATGGTGGATAATGGGATGGGTGTCATCTTATTTGAAAAAATGCCAGATGGTGAGCTTCGTGTCATTGAGGAGCGCACATGGAGCATGAATATGATTGCTGCATTGGAGCATGTCAATTATCTTGTGGTGGGTACCAAAGAATATGAGACAGTGGAAGGGCGCCTGAATGTGGACGAAGGGAAGCTGGAGCTTCTCCTTGTACCGATGCGCACCGAATAAATAATGTCATGGAAGGAGGATGTTGTGGTGACTAAAGATGAAAATGCTAAAGAACTAGCTATATCGAAGTTGTTCACCCCTGAAGGGAAGCCGATTCGTGTATTATCTACCTCGCTCGGTATTGCCCTTTTGGCGAATGCACTGTTTGTTCCGGCTGCTGTAGGAGCCAGTGGTAGTACTTCTGCGGATGAGCCTCAGCTTGTGTCTTGGTCTACTGAAGAGGTCAAAACGTATTTTGACAAAAATGTAGATTGGAATATTCCGTATCCAGATGAGGGTACGAAAGAGGTTGTGAAGCAGGAGCAGGGGGTAACGACCTCCAATGGGACGACTGTAGTGAACAACTACGGCGGTTATAATTCAGGCTTCGGCTGGGATGATTTGTTATTGTATCACATGTTGTTCAACAGTGGCTCTAATTACTCTTCAAGAGGGTGGTACAACGACCGTCCAACCTATTATCCAGGGACTAAGAATACGTATAAGCCTAACACCTATAGCAACGATAAGTTTCAAAATAAGAATGTTCCTGGTTCTGTGGTCAAACCGAAAACATCAACTTCATCCAGCGGCTCTATTACAAGAAGATCAACCTCATCCAAAGCCGGAGGTATCGGAGGGAAATCCAGTGGTCTGAGCTCGTCCAGTAGTTCTAAATCGAGTTCTGGTTCTGTATCCTCCTCGAGGTCAAGCTCTGGTAAGAGTGGTTTTGGAGGATGATCCATCCTCAAAGGGTATTTGAATTCCTAGATCAATCCACTCTTGAACGAGTACCGCGGGTAGAGCAGTTGCATGAGCTCGGATTTACTTGGGCGGACCTTGAGGGTGAGGAATATTGGCTAGATGCAGTTGTCGTTATGCGAAGTGAAATCTACGAAGAGCTTGAAGAGGCATCCAGAATGCTTTGGAATATTCTTGACAAAACGGTTCGCTACGTTCATCTTAAGCATGATTTGTATGACTTGATCGGTATCCCTCCTGTCTTGTGGGAGATGATTGATCAATGTCCTCTACCAGAGAAGGGGCTAATAAGCCGTTACGCACGCTTTGATTTTGCCGTGTCTGATGACGGTACCATTAAGTTGCTGGAACTGAATGCAGATACGCCTACTGGTTATGTGGAAGCATCTATAGCGACGCCTTGGATATGTGAGCAAGCAGGGGAAGGGATATACAGCCCAAATACCGCAATGAAGGATCTTCTTGTAGCGGCGTGGGGGGTAGAGCGTCCAGATACTGCAGCATGTGTTGCTTATGGATCTCATCAAGAGGACTCTGGCACGATTGAAGCGCTTGTACGGCACAGTGGCCTCGATATTCAATGTGTAGATTGCCTTGACTTATCGATTGATCATGGCGTTGTAAAAGATGGTGATGGTCGTATTATTAAGCGGATGTTTGCCTTGTATCCTAAGGAATGGATGGCTATTGATGAAGGCGGCGAAGCCTTGGCGTATGCGATTGAGACTGGACATCTAGAAATTTTCAATTCACCACACAGTATACTATTGCAATCCAAAGGACTCATGGCGGCAGTGTGGGGGATGTATGAGCTAGGTCTGCTATTTGATGAAGAAGAGCGTAAGGCTATTGAAAGCTACATCTTACCTACATATAACAAACCCGTGTTTTCCGGAAACTTTGTATCTAAATCAGTATTTGGCCGTGAGGGGGGTTCTGTACGTCTCTTTGATGAGGGTGGTACGTTGGAACTTCAGGATGAGGAAGGCTTTGATAGCAGTGTGTTATTTCCCTCTGTTTATCAAAAAAGAGCTGAGTTAGCTCGGATAAATACAACAGAAGGTGAATTTCATCTGTTGACCGGTATGTTCATGATTAACGGAAAACCTTGCGGGCTACTCGGCCGGGCAGGTGGACTGATTACAGGCAATGCTAGTCAATTTATTGCGTTGGGAGTGAGATAATTACTATGAAGAAGGAAAAAGACATGCGAGTCCATATGTTAATACGAACATGGAGAAACGGAGTGACCGTTTGTTGTGTGCTTCTAACATTGTTTTTGTTAAGTGCATGCTCGGGTAGTCAGGATAGTGTATTCCATACAGATTCTACCGTAGAGACCACAGATAGCGTATCGCGAGTGCCTTGGGATTACCGAGTTGTAGAGGGCACTGTGGGGGATTTGATCGGTAGTGATATGACAGTCTTGCCTGATAACGGTCTCCTGCCTAATGATGGGAACTATGCAACAGGTGATAAGATCTGGACCTTGCAGTTCATGGATGCTGAGTTGGTAACAGCTGCCGATAAGCGTAATGAAATCCGCTTGTCCTCATGGACCGCTATCAAATCCTACGGAGACCAGAAGACAGCTGCAGCGGATCTGACGAATCTCAAAGTGTCGATAACAACGGATGTTGATCTTGTAGGGGTTTACAAGACGAAGCTAAAGGATAAGACGAGAAACTTTGCTGTGATTCAGCTACCTTCCGGTAACCGGATCAAGCAGCCGATTGACGACAAGCGTTATACAGCATTAGAGAAACAAAAGACCGTATCCGTGGTGTTGGAGGAAGTACATGATTTTGCCGATTATGATTCGGCCTATGCGAAATTTAGGGGGTGGGCTAATTGATGATCGTTGTTAATTTAGTAGTAAGTGTTCTTGTCATCATTTTTCTTCAATTGATAGGTATGGTCATATTTAGCTGGATGACTCCATTCAAAGACATGGAAGAGTTGAAGAATGGGAATGTAGCTGTAGCTCTGGCTCTCGGTGGCAAGTACATGTCAACAGCAATCATTCTGGGTGTAGCTGCTTATACGAATACATCGATATGGTTTATGATGCTGTGGTTCGCTGTAGGTTACCTATGTCTAATAGCAGCTTATTGGATCTTTGAATTATTTACTCCTGGGTTTAGAATTTCTGATCATCTACAAAAGGGCAATGTAGCTGTAGGGCTTATGCTCTGTCTGGTGTTCATCGGGACAGCATTTGCCGTGAGTAGTCTAATCATTTAATTCGAAAATTGCATGTTCAAAAAGATAAGGCTAGCCTCTTGAGTGAATTCACTCGAGAGGCTGTCTTATTAGAGATAGAGAAGGGGTGAACAAGTGCATTTTATTATCAGGATATCCACGAAGATGATGCGCTTAAGAAAAAGGGCCATCGGGCTGATTATCCTACTCTTTATCGTTATGAGTGCATCCATCGCGTATGTACTGGAGCCAAACACCTTTGACAACTGGTTTAATGCATTGTATTGGGTTATGACAACGATGGCTACGGTCGGATATGGTGATTATTTTGCCAAAACGGCAATCGGCAAAGCATTTACAATGTTTCTATATATATTTGGCATCGGTCTGTTAAGCTTGGTCATCGGTAAGGTGATTGACTCTATCGGAGAGTTGCAAAGAAGGAGAGGGGCGGGAACATTGAGCTTTCGTGGTAGGGATCATGTCATACTAATTAATTGGAGTAAGAAAGCACAGGCAGCCGTGGATGAGATTCTATGTTATTCACCGAAGTGTCATATCATCATCATTGATGAGATGGGAAACCATCCGTTGGAGCATATGGAACAGGTTCATTTTATAAGCGGCGATCCATCCAGTGATGAGATTCTTCTTAAGGCTAATATTACGGGGGCTAAGGCTGCGATTGTGTTCGGTGACACACGCATTGATGAAGCGTCGCTGATCGACGGTAAATCGCTACTGATCGCCTCTAGTATTGAGCGCATTGCAGCACAAGTACATACGACTGTAGAAATTATGCAGGAGAAGAACATTCAGAACTTTCGGTACGTTCATGTGAACGAATTCGTGCTGTCACATGATGCTATCTCAAGATTAGCCGTACGATCTGCGCTGCAGGAGGGGAATTCTGAGGTTATTACGCAACTGCTGAGTCGTCAGTATGGTGATGATATTTATGAAATCCCGCTTAATCGTATGTGGAAGACGTATGGAGAGGCTTTTCAGGACCTGCTTCGTCAGGGAGCTACGCTATTGTCCGACCGCAGTGACCTTAGCATCAACCGTAAGCTTGACCAGCCAATCCCTGAGGGTGCAAGGTTGTATATTGTATCGGATGAAGAGACATATAAGCGGATTAAGGGATAGGGTGTTGGGGATTTGATAAATCTGGGTTTATCATCTTTTGTAATATGTACTCAAGTTACCTGACGATGTAACCAGAGGTCTATCACTTATATCTGTGTCTTTGAACTGCTGACACTCATTATACGGTTTGTCCTAAAAACGACTTCAGGATTTAAAACGGGTTACGGGTATGCGAATTGATGATAGCATTTCTTTATAACCCAATTTATCTACGATTCGATTCACATCTTCTTCGTTAAGACGTGTTCGAATCAGGCTTGTAAACGTTTTGTTTTAAAAAAATCACAATTTAAATTACCTTATTTTGGTTGATTCGCAGGTGTGATATACTAGGAAACAATGATAAACATAAGGTGAAATATTTAGTGCGAACCGGAAGCGCACATGAAATCCCTAGGAGGTTCGCACCTAAAAAATTTGGAAAATATCTATAGTTTGGTAAATATTTGCTTTATAAGCGAAGAAAGAAGTGTAGATTTATATATTTTCACTATAAAACCGTTGAAAATTCACTTTTCACATTACTTTTTCGCAGTCGCACTCTATGTGAGTGCGTGGATTGAAATTTCAGAACGATAACCAGACGTGATGCGGATCTCGTCGCACTCTATGTGAGTGCGTGGATTGAAATCCCTGACTCTTGATAGTTGTAGCTCGGTGTTTCGTCGCACTCTATGTGAGTGCGTGGATTGAAATTTCGTCGGTTAACGATAACGAACATGCGCGTTTGGTCGCACTCTATGTGAGTGCGTGGATTGAAATTCTAAGCGACAAATAAATAAAAAAAACTATGATCGTCGCACTCTATGTGAGTGCGTGGATTGAAATTCCACTTGCTGTACTATAAATAAGTGGGTTTCTTGTCGCACTCTATGTGAGTGCGTGGATTGAAATCTCGCTCTCTCAGGCGGAACGTATCAGCTCGCTCCGTCGCACTCTATGTGAGTGCGTGGATTGAAATATTTCCCGGCAAATCCGGGGCGAAAGATGGATCAGTCGCACTCTATGTGAGTGCGTGGATTGAAATTTGGGAAAGGCTTTTGCATGAACTGCTTAACCAAGGTCGCACTCTATGTGAGTGCGTGGATTGAAATTTCTTATTATTGTTTATATATCGATGCTGTTGTTGTCGCACTCTATGTGAGTGCGTGGATTGAAATCACATTGGAATGCTATTCAACAACGCGATAGATTGTCGCACTCTATGTGAGTGCGTGGATTGAAATTTAACGGAGTCACCTACGAATCCTGCGGTTGCCGTCGCACTCTATGTGAGTGCGTGGATTGAAATTTTCAGCAAGAGATAAAGCAGAAAAGTAAGCAAGTCGCACTCTATGTGAGTGCGTGGATTGAAATTATTTTGAAGACTTACTATAGAGGGGTGCGTTTGTCGCACTCTATGTGAGTGCGTGGATTGAAATTGTGCTTGCATTGCATCATTCATTAGCTCTTGCCGTCGCACTCTATGTGAGTGCGTGGATTGAAATGTGTATCTTTTCCCCTCTTTTTCACGAACATATTGTCGCACTCTATGTGAGTGCGTGGATTGAAATTATTTTGAAGACTTACTATAGAGGGGTGCGTTTGTCGCACTCTATGTGAGTGCGTGGATTGAAATTGTGCTTGCATTGCATCATTCATTAGCTCTTGCCGTCGCACTCTATGTGAGTGCGTGGATTGAAATTGATAATTCCAAGTTGTGCGGTTTTTGTAGAAAAGTCGCACTCTATGTGAGTGCGTGGATTGAAATTTGATTTAGAAACCACAACCAATATTGAAGCGGGTCGCACTCTATGTGAGTGCGTGGATTGAAATTTTTCAACACTCGAAACATTAGCCATTTATTCGGTCGCACTCTATGTGAGTGCGTGGATTGAAATTATCATTTTTTATGTAAATGAAGTTGGAATAAGTCGCACTCTACGTGAGTGCGTGGATTGAAATTCAAGGTTCGGCATTGATGGAGCAAATGTTAGCGTCGCACTCTACGTGAGAGTTCGTGGATTGAAATCAACCAAGGTGCAAGGAATGGTCGATGATGTTAAAGTCGCACTCTGTATGAGTGCCTGAATTGAAATATTAATGATACAATGTATTATGTCTCACAACTTTTGTCGCACTCCTTGCGAGTGCGTGGATTGAAAATATGTACTATTTAAATATGAAGAGAAAAAAGGTTTTCTTTTACTTTTTAAGTAAAAGAGGACCTTTTTTGATGTTATAAATAGATTTATTTCCCAATTCAACCAGTATATAGTATATATAATGGCTTAATAAAATATTTAAATAGAACATAGAAATAAATATTTGTTTAGATCAAAACAGGTCGTTCCTCCATCGTTTGCAAATACACGAACGTTGGCCAACTTCTTAATACTCTTAGCAAGTTCAGAATTCGCTAAACTGAGCATGAAGTTCAAGGGAATAAACGCTGGGCCGTCTAAACTATTATGCGTAAGCTCTTGTAGTCATAGAGGTAATCCTTTAAACAAACAGATACTAGAACTATTATAAATCAGTGGACATGTAATGGGAGAATGTTACAATTATATTGGAAGGTTGTGTCGATCCATGAAAGCTAAGCAAGTCAGACAGAATGTAACTCAAAATATTAGGGTAGGTAATGAACAGATTTCTGCCGTAGAGGTCAAGAAATTCAAATCCAGAATTAAAGAACTTGAAGAGGAAAATTGTGCCTTAATAAAAGTTGTGACCATAATCGCCAAAGACCTGAAGACCAATTAAGATAAAAAACAAAAAAATCCGGATCGATCTATCACGAATAAGATGTTGTTTATGGAGTGCTTAAAATTAGGAAGTAACTGCTGCGTTTGTGTCGACAATGGATAAGGAGATGTATTCATGATTGCACATATGAGAAAGACGGATTATAAAGAACAAACGGTACAAGAACATTTAGAATCGGTCTCAGCTATTGCGAAGGAATTCGGCAAGAAGGTGAACGTTCAATCCATGGCGGAGCTTGCTGGTTATTTACATGACATGGGAAAGAATACGAAAGCGTTCAGTACATATATTGAAAATGCTGTGAAAAAGCTAGGAGCACCTTCTGTAAAAATTGATCATTCGTCGGCAGGGGCGAAGTATTTATATGAACGATATTATATTGATTCTCCCAAAAAGCTAAGCGAGAGTATATCCAATATTGTGATCGAAATGGTAGGGATGGTTATTCTCTCACATCATTCGGGATTGCAGAACTTTTTGCAGACGGATGGGAGTCAATCTGATTTCTTTAGAAGGGTATGTAGGGAAGACCTCCCTCATTACGAGGAAGTATGCACAACATTCTTAAGCGTTCCAGGCAATCAAGCGAGGGTTGAAGAACTCTATCAGGCTTCATTGAAGGAAATGAAAACCTATCTATTGCAACTTCAACAACTATCGAAGCAATGGCAGCGGAAAAGTCACATCTCTAAGCTTGTCTATCATAGTATATTGATGAAGTATATCTTTAGTTGTCTTATTGATGCGGATCGTACAGATTCTCGTCGGTTTGATGAAGAGGATAGATCGGATTTATATCCATCGAATCAGTTGTTTTTTAAAGAGAGTTATGATCATTTGATAGATCAATTACAAGAATGGGCAGCAGGTCCAGAAGCGTCACATCCGATCAACCAACTACGTGTAGCAATGTCAGAACAATGTGACCGTTTAGCAGAAGAACCTTCATCGATTCGTCAATTATCGATTCCAACAGGTGGTGGGAAGACGTTTGCAAGCTTGCGATATGCGTTGAAGCACGCGCATTTAGAAGCTAAGGACCGGATCATCTATGTCGTCCCATACACAACAATATTAGAACAAAATGCGGATGCCGTTCGGAAGATTATTAAGAACAAAGATATGGTCTTGGAACATCATGCGAATGTCATTGATGATGCGGCAGGTGATGACGAACTAGATTATTATCAAAAGCCTTCACTAAAACAAATACAATTAGCACGAGATAATTGGGATCACCCGATTATTTTTACGACGATGGTACAATTTTTAGATACATTCTATGGTAAGGGAACTCGCAAAGCGCGCAGGTTACATAATCTAACGAATGCGATTGTCATCTTTGACGAAGTGCAATCTGTACCTATCAAGCATATCCCTTTATTTAATAGCGCTGTGAACTTTCTACATTACTTTGGTAAGAGCAGTATTATCCTGTGCACAGCAACGCAGCCATCGCTTACGGAAACAGCATATCCACTACTGATGAATGCAGATGCTGAAATGGTGAGGGATTTACCCAATGTTGTGAAAGCGTTTCAACGAGTATCAATCAAAAGTAAAGTATCCAAGCAAGGTTGGAATGCAAACGAAATTAGCAACTTTGCGTTAGATGAATTAGAAGATAAGCAATCATTACTTATTATTTTAAATACGAAAAAGGCAGTTCTAAATGTGTATCATGAGTTGGAGAAATCATCAGGATACAGCGTATATCATTTAAGTACATCGATGTGTCCGCAGCATCGTAAGGATATTCTAAAAGAAGTAAAGAAGAAGCTTAAGTCAGGCGATGAGAAAGTGATCTGCGTAAGTACGCAACTCATTGAGGCAGGGGTAGATATTAGTTTTGAATGTGTGATCCGCTCATTGGCGGGATTAGATTCAATCGCCCAAGCGGCAGGTCGGTGTAACCGCAATGGTGAATACGCCAAAGGAACGGTATATATTATACGTGCGCAAGATGAAGCGTTATCGAGATTACCTGAAATTGCACTTGGTCAAAAGGTGACCGAAGAAGATGTCCTAACTCGAAGTGAATTAGCTGAAGATCTGCTTAGTCCGGCAGCGATTCAGACTTATTTTGACTTCTATTTAACGAAGGCAGCGCGAGAAATCCGAATGTCAGATTCCAAGCTTAATATTCCTTTAATTGAATTGATTGATCATAGTCAGAAGTATTCCGACGCTGTACCACAGGGATGCCGGAAGACGTCAGTGCGATCGATGTATAAGACGCTTGAATCTCGTTTCGAAGTGATTGAAGCCCCGACGACAGGGATATTAGTTCCATATCATGATGAAGGCCGGAAATTAATAGCAGACTTGAATGAGGAGATCCGTGATTACGATCAATTGAATCTGTTATTAAAAAAGGCTCAGTTATATAGTGTCAATGTGTATAGTCATACGCTACGTCAGTTAGTTAAAGAGGATTTGATATTTCCACTTCATACGAAAGGGGTATATGCACTTCAGGATGGCGGCTATCACAAAGAATTCGGTCTGTCCCTTACTGGAGAAGGAGAACAGTGTCAATCTATCTATTGAAGGAGGTGAGAAAACATGCGAAATAGTATTGATTTTATTGTCCATGGTAAATACGCTCTATTTACAGATCCTGTTACCAAAATTGGCGGCGAAAAGTTCACATATCAAATTCCAACATATCAAGCGCTGAAAGGGATTGTTGAATCCATATACTGGAAGCCTACTATAATTTGGTATATAGATGAAGTCAGAGTCATGAATGCAATACAAACGGAAGTGAAGGGCTTACGGCCGACGAAACATCATGAATCATCCAATGAGCTAGCTTATTATACTTATTTACGCAACCCATCCTATCAAGTTCGCGCTCACTTTGAGTTCAATGAGCATCGTCCTGACCTTGAACATGATCGCAATGAGAATAAACATCATAACGTCGCGAAGCGTTCAGTTGAGCGTGGGGGACGGCGGGATATTTATCTTGGAAGTCGAGAGTGCCAAGGTTATGTTGAAGCTTGTGAATTCCAAAGCGGTAAGAGTGACTACGATGAATATGGGGAGATTAATTTCGGCTCCATGTTCCATGGATTTAACTACCCGGATGAGACTGGAAGAAATGAATTAGAAGCACGGATCTGTATTCCTGTGATGAAGAACGGTATTATCCAATTCGATAGACCCGAAGATTGTCTTACTGTGCGTTCCATTAAAGAGCAGGAGCTAAAAGCATTCATGCTAGGTACGAATCTGAAGTCTGTGGAGGAAGAGTATTCCGAAATGTTCCAAGGGGAGGTGAATAAATGAGCTGGATGAAGCGCTTGTATGATGTGTACGACAATAATGTTAAGCAAGTGGGAGAGTTTAAATCACGGGGCGAAGGCCAACGTTTCACTTTACTGCCAATCTCTCATGTGACTCAAAGTGCACAAATTGAAGTGACATTAGATCGTGATGGTAACTTTTTCCAAGCAGAGGTTGTACCAAAAGAGGAAGCACGAACTATTGTACCAGCAACGCTAAATTCTGCTAATCGTGCTGGAGCGAAGGTAGCGGGACACTTTATACATGATAAATTGTTTTATGTAGCAGCAGATTATATGAAGTATGGTGGGGCACAGAAACGTGCAGATAATTACCCACAATATATCGGCCAGATGGAAGATTGGGCAACGAGCGAATTCAGTCATCCCAAGGTTGAACTAATATACAACTACGTTAAGAAAGGCAATGTTATCCGCGATCTTGTGGAATCGAAGGTGTTATTTGTAGATGAGAATGGCAAGTTAATCGAAAAATGGACAAGCAGCAATGCTACGAAATATGGGATAGAGAAACCCGATATTTATAAAGTCGTAACTGGGGATAGCAGCGAGTCACTTGTACGCTTTAATCTGTTAAGAGAACATTCGACTGATCTTCCTGTATGGGAAGATAAAGAACTCTTTCAAATATTTCAGAACTACCTTGCTCATACAATGGACGGAACTGCGGCCAAAGGTCTCTGTTATATTAGCGGTGAGATTGCAACATTAGCAGAACAGCATGGATCACGCCTGCGTAATGCGGGTGATATGTCCAAGTTAATCTCTTCTAATGATGACAAAGGATTTACATATCGCGGCCGTTTCGACAAACCTAGTCAAGCTGTGCAGATCGGATATGATGTATCACAAAAAGCGCATAGTGCATTAAGATGGCTCATTCAACGGCAGGGATACCGCGCGGATACGCGAAATTTTGTTACATTTGGAGTTAAAAATCCTGCGGTAGTTCAACCTTTCCAGGGGACATTGGATATATTAAAGAATTCGAATGAATCAGACGCATTAGACGAATTGGAGCTCGAACTGGAACGTGAACTGTCATCTAACGATGAGACTGAAAGAGACTATACGAATCTTGTCATTGCAGAACAAGTGCAACAAGCATTCCAAGGAATGAAACACAACTTTTTAATCGAAGGCGTTGACCATATCATTGTAATGGCTGTTGATGCTGCGACAACTGGAAGATTGGCTATCGTCTATTACCAAGAGCTGGATAGTGCGTTATTTCTAGATGAATTATCTCATTGGCATCGTACGTGCAAGTGGTATCAGATTTATTATGATGCGGATAACAAAAAAGTAGTAGATTACGTCGGAACACCTTCAACTTATCATATTGTTGAGTCAGTCTACGGTGACAGAGCAGATCCTAGAATAAAAAAGGAATTGTTTACGCGTTTACTACCTTGCATCGTTGACCATGCGGCGATACCAAAAGATATCGTAAGAGCGATTTTTAACCGAGTGAAGAATCCGCTGAGCTTTAAGGATGACTTATTAAGCCGGACAGGTGAATGGCAAAGAACATTGAATATTGCTTGTGCATTGATCCGCAAACAATATGAAAAGGAGGAAATCAATATGACGTTAGAAATTGACAATCCGTCGCGCGACTATTTATTCGGAAGATTGCTTGGTGTGGCCGAAGTGTTAGAACGTAAAGAACTTAACCGTCGAGGTGAAAAACGGGCAACCAATGCGACGCGCTATTTTAACGCATTCTCACAGCGTCCTGCTCGCACATGGATGACGATTCGTAAACAACTTCATCCTTATCAAGTCCGTCGAGGAGAGAATATATCATATTATAATAAGTTGATTCGAGAGATTGAAGACCGTATCTCAGTTGAATATATGAATAATGAAGCGTTAGGTCCGTTGTTCTTACTCGGATACAGTAGCCAAGTGAAGGATATGGGTAATTACACAAATAAAGAACAGAAAGAGGAGAATATTGATGACAACAATTCAGAATAAAATTGACTTCGCTATTGTATTTACAGTGGATAAAGCTAATCCCAACGGAGATCCATTGAATGGTAATCGTCCGCGTCAAGATTATGATGGACATGGAGAGGTATCCGATGTCGCGATTAAGAGGAAACTCCGCAATCGTTTACAAGATGCAGGGGAAGCTATCTTAGTACAGTCAGATGAACGTCGTGCGGATGGATATCGTAGTATTTATGACCGTGTGTCAGGCAATGAAGATGTAGCGCCGTATTTTGCGAAGAATAATAAAGCAGCGAATAAAGAGGAATTAGTTGAAATGTTTGCTAGTAAGGCATGGTATGATGTCCGCGCATTCGGACAAGTGTTTGCTTTTAAAGGAACGGATGTTTCAGTAGGAGTACGAGGACCTGTTTCTATTCATGCAGCAACAAGTGTTAGTCCTGTTGAAATTACGAGTATGCAAATTACTAAGAGTGTTAACTCTACGACGAATGAGAAGGACCCAAGTAAGAAGACATCTGACACCATGGGGATGAAGCATCGTGTTGATTTCGGAGTATATCTTTTCTGCGGTAGTATCAATCCACAATTAGCTGAGAGAACGGGATTCTCAGATGAGGATAGCGAGAAGTTGAAACAAGCATTTATTACATTGTTCGCAAATGATTCTTCATCAGCAAGACCAGACGGTAGTATGGAGGTAAATAAAGTGTTCTGGTGGGAACACAATTCGAAATTAGGTCAATTTTCATCGGCCAAAGTACATCGTTCAATTAAAATAAAGTTAAATGATGGCGATAAAATTCCAAATTCGATAGATGACTATACGATCACAGTTGAGAATCTAGAGGGTTTACCTGTGAAAGAATATGACGGACTATGATGCATCTGAGTTTCTCTTATTGTCAGGGATTCAGCATTTCCAGTTTTGCGAAAGACAATGGGCACTAATCCATATTGAACAAGAATGGGAAGAGAATGTTCTAACGGTTGAAGGGAGCCATCTACATGAGAAAGCGGATGACCCTTTTATTAGAGAAAAGCGAAAAGATGTATTATACGTGCGCGGGCTACCCGTGCACTCTTCTAAATTGGGACTTACAGGGATTTGTGATGTCGTTGAATTTCATAGAGACCCCAATGGCGTACCTTTACAAAATGAAGAAGGATCATACTTGCCAGTACCTGTTGAATATAAAAGAGGTCGACCGAAAAAAGATCAATCAGACATTTCGCAGCTCGTGGCGCAGGCGATATGTTTAGAAGATATGCTTTATTGCACGGTCCCTCGAGGGGAACTCTTTTATCATGAAACTCGGCGCCGGGTAGAAGTAGAAATAACAGAAGATTTGAAAAATGATGTGAGAAGAACAGCTCAACGTATGCACGAATATTATCAAAGACGGCATACACCTCGTGTGAAAACAGGAGAACACTGCCAAAGTTGTTCATTACGTCATATTTGTTTACCAGAGTTACTAACCAAAGAATCTGTCGCACGTTATATGAAAAGGATGTTGGCAGAATGAAAAGGCTGTTAAATACGATATATATTACAACACCAGATGCTTACCTTGCTTTGAAAGGTGAGAACATTGCTATCATGAAAGATGATGAAACGCTTGGACGAGTACCACTACATAATTTGGAAGCCATTTGTACATTTGGACATCAAGGGGCTAGTCCTGCTCTTATGGCTGCTTGTGTAGAGAAGAATATCGCAATCGTATTTCTAACGAGTAGTGGTAGATTTCGTGCAAGAGTCATTGGACCGTCTAACGGAAATGTCGTGTTAAGGAAAACACAATATAGAATTTCAGATAATGAAGAGAAGAGTGCACATATTGCCAGGCATTTTCTAGTTGGAAAGTTGTACAATGCGAAATGGACTTTGGAGCGAATGACAAGAGATCATGCTCTACGAATTGATGTTGAGAAATTCAAAAGCGTGTCTGCGCATTTGACAGAGTCAATGAAACAACTAATGACTATTGAGGATTTGGAAGTGTTGCGAGGGATAGAAGGGAATGCTGCAAGTGCTTATTTTTCTTTAATGGACGATATGATTCTGCAACAGAAGAAAGATTTTTTCTTCAAAGGTAGAAATCGAAGACCCCCATTGGATAACGTGAATGCATTATTGTCATTTGCCTATTCATTACTATCTTCTGAGGTTGGAGCCGCATTGGAAGGCGTTGGATTAGACGCTTATGTTGGTTTTCTACATCGAGACCGTCCAGGTAGAATGTCACTTGCACTTGATATGATGGAAGAATTGAGAAGTGTTTATGCAGACAGATTCGTTCTATCATTAATTAATTTGAAGCAAGTACAAGCATCTGATTTCCTTAAGAAAGAAAGTGGTGCCGTACTTATGACGGACGATGCACGTAAAAAAATATTACAACTGTGGAAAGAGAAAAAGGAAGAGAAGATTACACACCCATTTTTAAAGGAAAAAATATCTTGGGGACTTGTCCCGCACGCACAAGCACTACTTTTAGCTCGATTTATTAGAGGAGATATTGATGCATACCCACCATTTCTGTGGAAGTAGGTGAACGGTAATTCTAGTATTGATTACGTATGATGTCAGCACGATGTCCGATGGTGGAACAAGAAGACTGAGGGTAGTCGCAAAAAAATGTGAAGACTTTGGTGTACGCGTACAAAATTCAGTCTTTGAATGTATTGTTGACTCAGCACAATTAAAAAAGTTAGAAATAGAATTAGCAGAATTAATTAATCCAGCTGTCGATAGTTTAAGGTTTTATGTACTGGGTAACAACCATAAACATAAGGTCAAACATATCGGCGCCAAGTCGAGTTTAGACGTTGAAGGGCCCCTAATTTTCTAGTGCGAACCCGAAGCACACATGAATTCCCTGGGAGGTTCGCACCAGAAAAGACTAAATAATAGCCTTTATTTGGATATTATTGGATTTACAAGCGAGGAAAAAAGGATGGATACGGATGGATACGGATGGATACGTTGATTTTCACTATAAAAACGGTGAAAATCTACTTTTTTCATTACTTTTTCGCTGTCGCACTCTGTACGAGTGCGTGGATTGAAATTACTGATCCAAAGATAGTCATTACGTATACAGTCGTCGCACTCTGTACGAGTGCGTGGATTGAAATTCGTCTTCCGCTAACTCCGCAACAACCTCTCCGGTCGCACTCTGTACGAGTGCGTGGATTGAAATAATTATATCTACGTTGGCTAATGCTGTTATCGCAAGTCGCACTCTGTACGAGTGCGTGGATTGAAATCGGATCAATGCGTGGGCGTGGCAAACTTTCACCTGTCGCACTCTGTACGAGTGCGTGGATTGAAATAGCAATTAACATGCTAATGCCCCTTTGCCATTTTTGTCGCACTCTGTACGAGTGCGTGGATTGAAATCGATCATCTGCGCTCCTGCATAGGTTTACTTGACGTCGCACTCTGTACGAGTGCGTGGATTGAAATACAAGCAACGCCATTACCGTCTCGATCTAGCTTGTCGCACTCTGTACGAGTGCGTGGATTGAAATAAAGACATGGACCCAGAAAACCCGCATGAGCTTACAGTCGCACTCTGTACGAGTGCGTGGATTGAAATGAATCCGTCATGGACGAATCCGCCTGTATCATCGTCGCACTCTGTACGAGTGCGTGGATTGAAATGTATTACGAAGTATTCGATTAGCCTGGTTACGGGTCGCACTCTGTACGAGTGCGTGGATTGAAATCATTTACCCATGCTCGATACGTAGCAACTACGCGTCGCACTCTGTACGAGTGCGTGGATTGAAATCTCTAACTCAACATCAGGATACAACATTTTCATCGTCGCACTCTGTACGAGTGCGTGGATTGAAATATTTCCATGCGTTTGAGCCCTCAGAGTAGGTACAATGTCGCACTCTGTACGAGTGCGTGGATTGAAATTAATTCTCCCTTTCCTAAACACTCTAATTCATCTGTCGCACTCTGTACGAGTGCGTGGATTGAAATTCCAATTGTTACAAGCGATGATTTGAATAATCGTGGTCGCACTCTGTACGAGTGCGTGGATTGAAATTGTACCTGTTCAAGCGTCAACGCCATATTTATTGTCGCACTCTGTACGAGTGCGTGGATTGAAATTGTAAACCCCCATTTCAGCAGTTCGACGCTCTAGTCGCACTCTGTACGAGTGCGTGGATTGAAATTTGATCTTTAAACTTATAAGC
This sequence comes from Paenibacillus glacialis, assembly GCF_001637205.1. Taxonomy (GTDB): domain Bacteria; phylum Bacillota; class Bacilli; order Paenibacillales; family Paenibacillaceae; genus Paenibacillus_AQ; species Paenibacillus_AQ glacialis. The sequence continues at coordinate 333,126 of NZ_LVJH01000070.1, read as the reverse complement.
AGTAACACCCAATGTCGCACTCTGTACGAGTGCGTGGATTGAAATTCTGTTAACAGCATCAAAAGCATCCAAAGGTACACGTCGCACTCTGTACGAGTGCGTGGATTGAAATATTAGTGCTTCAGGTGTTAATTCTTCGTTTGGAGTCGCACTCTGTACGAGTGCGTGGATTGAAATATCAGATAACAGATAAATAACATTTCGATATAAGTCGCACTCTGTACGAGTGCGTGGATTGAAATAACTTCCACTCTCAGTAACTCAGTTGCCAATATGTCGCACTCTGTACGAGTGCGTGGATTGAAATCATGGTGCCGTTATCCCCCTTGCGACTGCATAAGTCGCACTCTGTACGAGTGCGTGGATTGAAATTTCAAACGGTCAATGAACTCATCCCACGTTAAGTGTCGCACTCTGTACGAGTGCGTGGATTGAAATGTATATTCCGTGGTAACTTCCGCCTGTCCATCGTGTCGCACTCTGTACGAGTGCGTGGATTGAAATCGTTAACAACTGTTCCTTTGTTCTGTCCGGTAGTGGTCGCACTCTGTACGAGTGCGTGGATTGAAATAAGATCGCAGCAAAGGCGGATGTGTACGGACGCGGTCGCACTCTGTACGAGTGCGTGGATTGAAATCTAGTAAAATTTCCTTATTAAACATCGGGTACCGGTCGCACTCTGTACGAGTGCGTGGATTGAAATAATATAGTTTCAATTGCTTTTTCAAAGGGTTTCGTCGCACTCTGTACGAGTGCGTGGATTGAAATTGAATATGGAGCAATCACCGAATATTTAGTTTCCAGTCGCACTCTGTACGAGTGCGTGGATTGAAATCAGTTATATCAGGTCAAAAATTACCTATCCTTGTGTCGCACTCTGTACGAGTGCGTGGATTGAAATCGGCAAATCCACAAGGAAATCAAAGACCGTTGGCGTCGCACTCTGTACGAGTGCGTGGATTGAAATACTTGTGTTAATCGGATTAGAAGTTGTGAAACCTTCGTCGCACTCTGTACGAGTGCGTGGATTGAAATTATTATGCTGCTTATAAACCATATGAAGGTCCTAAGTCGCACTCTGTACGAGTGCGTGGATTGAAATTGATTTAATATTTCCGTATAGTATCAGTTCTCCGTCGCACTCTGTACGAGTGCGTGGATTGAAATTTTCCATGGATGTTTACAGATGACAGCAGTATGAGTCGCACTCTGTACGAGTGCGTGGATTGAAATACTCATCGCTTGTACACTCTGTAACTGTGTCATGGTCGCACTCTGTACGAGTGCGTGGATTGAAATCTACAATTGGTGCTATGGGAGAGATGAGAGTTAGAGTCGCACTCTGTACGAGTGCGTGGATTGAAATCCCTCAAATGCTAAAGCAGTCGGATAATCAAATTTGTCGCACTCTGTACGAGTGCGTGGATTGAAATCATAAGCGCGTTCAACACTACTCTCAATAATTCGTCGCACTCTGTACGAGTGCGTGGATTGAAATTTTAGACGATTGTTATTATGAAACTGAAAAGACTGTCGCACTCTGTACGAGTGCGTGGATTGAAATACATAGTGAGTTAATACTTCTTGTTCACGTGGCGGTCGCACTCTGTACGAGTGCGTGGATTGAAATCGTAGGTGCTCTATCTGCTTTCGGTGGTGGCGGAGTCGCACTCTGTACGAGTGCGTGGATTGAAATTTCCGGAGGCTCGTATTCCATCATAGGGAGATCGTCGTCGCACTCTGTACGAGTGCGTGGATTGAAATCAAAAGTTCAGGAAACAGTTGAAGATATAGAATCGTCGCACTCTGTCGAGTGCGTGGATTGAAATACATAGATGAGATTGAGTTCACCGGATCGTTTGCGTCGCACTCTGTACGAGTGCGTGGATTGAAATTTCAAGATGACCATGAATTGAAGGATCTTAAAGCGTCGCACTCTGTACGAGTGCGTGGATTGAAATATGAATGGAGCCCTCAGGTAACTTTACTGAGTCTGTCGCACTCTATACGAGTGCGTGGACCGAAATGCTTACGAAATGTGGAACGAGGTTATATGAAGAATTTGTTTGAACTAACGTTTAAGAAAATCTGAGTTGGGTTAGGGGTACACAAATGGGGATATATTGGTCACTACAGACAGAAGAGGTATGGGATCAAGCAAAAGAACTTGGGTTTTTAATTGGTCAAGAAGAATATGCGATGTATCCTAATGAGTACTTATGGATGATAGATCAAATGAAAAAGCGCATAGATGGCTACGAGGGTGAACACCCCATTTGGTTATGGATTAAGAAACCTGATATGCGTTCGACAAGTCATTTTCCAAGTCATACAAATTGTGTGAGATTGACTTTTGAACTTAATAACAAGCATGTCTTAGTTTCAGATTTTGAATCTTGGCATATGGTTCTTAATGATTCATTTTATGCTAATAATGAAAAGGAATATGATGACTTTCATTCAGGACTTTTAAATATTACAAAAGAAGAGAGCTGGAAAAGGATTTTTGATCTCAGTCGTTTACGGGATGTTGAGTGGGATGGAAAAGGTGATTGGTTGCAAGGTGTAACAGGAAAGATTGATATATGTAAAGTGAATAAGGTTGAATATTTTGTGAGTCGAAAACAGGCAGAATATATGTTGTGAAACGGTGAGGTTGATCCTATCCCGTTCAATTTAGAAAAATCATAACAGATGTATTTCATTCTTTTAAGTTTCTTCTTCGGAAAGGCCTTTATATTTCCCGTACATGCACAGATAGGCATCCGCCCTCATAGAATAAAATTACCGTTAACGCATGTGAACACGAACCGACGTCAGGATGATGCTCGGTTTGTTTGTATTGGGAGGGGGACGAGCATCGAAAAATATGAGCAGGAGGACGGTTTCTACCCCGAGGTTTATTTGACAGCGGCTCTGTAATGGGTATAAGGAGAGTATCGGCTAAGACTGCCACGGGTGCACTGCAAAACCAGGAGAATGATACTGTAGAAAGGAAATGGGTATATATTCTTGTTCTCCGACAAACATAGATGTCAGAGGACAAGAACATAGAGATGTGTGTAACAGATTTCTGAGAAAGAAAATGAATGCGGTTATATATCATGAATGTCTTAGGGAATGAACAGTACTGCTGGATTCCCTAAGGCTTTAGTGTACTTTTCAATAAGCTTCTCTATATAAGATGTTCAAATAGTTTGCCTAATCGGTCAATGCTTGCAGACTAAAATAAACATACAGAAATTTTCAGAGCTACCGGAAGCATAAGGCAAACAGGAAGTGGATTATCCTGCATTTTATCAATATTTTTCTAGATATTAATCATAAATTCCTTGCCTTCCTTACGTTTTTTTGAATATTCAGCTGTTGCTGTAAAAAGTAAGTCAGAGGATGAATTAAGAGCTGTTTCAAACGAGTCCTGCAAAACACCGATTATGAATCCAACACCAACGACCTGAATAGCAATTTCATTCGGAATGCCGAATATACTGCATGCTAGAGGAATCAGTAAGAGCGACCCGCCGGCAACACCTGAGGCGCCTGCAGCAGCTACAGCGGATAGGATGCTAAGAATAAGTGCCGTACCAAAATCCACTTCAATGCCAACCGTATGAACAGCAGCGAGAGTCAAGACAGAAATCGTAACCGCTGCACCCGCCATATTAATCGTAGCACCTAATGGGATGGACACCGAATACGTATCCTTATCCAGCCCCAGTTTTTCACATATTCTCATGTTGACTGGAATGTTTGCAGCTGAGCTACGTGTGAAGAATGCGGTAATCCCACTTTCCTTCAGGCAATAAAAAACAAGTGGGTAAGGATTTCTGCGAATATTTATATATACGATCAATGGATTAATAACAAGCGCCATAAATAGCATACATCCAACAAGAACAAGAAGCAGTTTACCATAAGTGAGCAAGGATGAAAGTCCATTTGCTGTAATGGTATCAAAAACTAGTCCCATGATGCCTAATGGTGCCAAGCTAATTACCCATTTGACGATTTGTGAAACGGCATCTGAAAAATTAGAAAGCATATCTTTTGTGCTATCATTGGCATTTCTTAAAACAATGCCCAGAAGGATAGCCCATGTTAGGATACCGATATAGTTGGCATTCATTAGGGCATTTACTGGGTTGTCGACAACCTGAAATAGCACAGTCTTAAGTACTTCTACAATCCCTTCAGGTGGAGTTAGGTCGTTGACACCCGTCACAAGTGACAAGCTTACCGGAAATATAAAACTTGCAATAACGGCTATTAGCCCCGCTAAAAATGTACTTAAACCATACAGAGCAAGAATCGTTTTCATATTCGTTTGGTGGCCTTTTTTATGTTTGGAGATGGCTGACATCACTAAGAGTAAGACCAATACAGGCGCAACCGCCTTTAATGAGGATACAAACAAGGAACCGAAAATGGTGATCCCTGTTGCATTAGGAATTGATAAAGCCAAGACTATACCAGCTATAATACCCACAAGTATTCGTTGTACCAGGCTGACTTGGTTCCACTTGAGTATGAATGTTTTCAATTATTTTCCTCCGGTTTCAATATGGAAATATAACTAAGCCCAGCCACTATACTTTATTGAGGCAAGTTAATATTTAGAGTTAGTTTATCACGAATATTGTCGGTTGTGTACGATTGTAAAAGGATGGTAGTCTTATTTCGCACTGGAGATAAGAATTGTGTTGTCGACGATTGTTCAACAACTCATGTATTGTATAAGTAACAGTTCCCATCCGCACCTCCTTACAATGTGTCCCAAGATGGGGCTTTTTTATTTGGCTTCAGCTCCGTGTTCTTTCAGGGATTCCTTTCCTTTTGAATTTCTCCAAGATTACTTTCAGTGCTGGGAAGGCCTTTATATTTCCCGTACATGCACAGATAGGCATCCGCCCTCATAGAATAAAAATGACCGTTAACGTAGTAGGTTGTTGTATTCAGTAGGAGGTGTCATCTTTGTCTGGACTGATCAGTATGATTGCTTTATTTATCAAGGAACTCTCGCTTCTGGTATCTTACGTCAAGAACAATGCATTTCCTCAGCCGCTATCCGAGAAAGATGAGAGCAAGTACTTAAAGTTGATGGCCGAAGGAGACGGCTACGCGCGAAATATGCTTATTGAACATAACCTGCGACTCGTGGCGCATATCGTCAACACATTGTGAACACGAACCGATGTCATGAATAGGTGAGGTTTGTGCGGTAAGGATGGGACGAGCAATCGAGCCATCTGTAGATTTCTGATCCATTCAAATCTTTCTCCCGTAAATATATAGGAGTATCTACTGTGAAATTGCTATAGCATCTTCCATAAATAATTTGGTTGAGATGAATCCTACTGTTGGGTTTATAACCTATATAGTGAAGATTAATCGGGGTGAAGCGTATCACAAATAGTGGTAAAGCAGAGAGTGGAAGTAATGGTGAACTTAAAAAATGAATAGTTATGTAATATAAAACCAACAGGAAAAGCTAAGTTAGGTGTTGTAAATATTTATAGATCTGAGTATCGTACAAGCTAGCTAAACAGTAATTTCTCTACTGTGAAGGATATCCGATACCCAGATCGATGTTATATTGTATGAAACAATATTTACGAGGAGGGCCAATATGACAAAGTTTAAGATAAGCTCTATGCAAAGTCTACACTATAAACAACGGCGGTTGTTTGTATAGAGCTAGCAATAAGTTACCGCCTTAATTACTTGCATAGCGATATTGTTTATACTATAGACTTTGCTACCTTAAGATTTTCACTAATTTAAGGAGTAGAGCTATCATGAAATATGTAAACGCTGATATTATTTTTCCAGAAGAATTAGTAAAGGAAATACAGAAGTATATACATGGTGGAATGGTATATATCCCTAAGGCTGAAGGATTACGTAAGAAATGGGGCGAAAATTCAGGTAACAGAAAATATTACAGCCATAGAAACGATGAGATTCGTCATGAATTTTCTGTGGGTGCAACTATTGATCAACTATCAGATCAATTCTATCTTTCTTGCGATAGTATCAAAAAAATCGTTTATTCAAAAAAATAGATTATGGAAAGTCACATTGGAATAAATTCTGATGTGACTTTTTTATGCAATATATAATTTCTAGTTGTTTATTATATATTTCTAGAATCTTGCTACTAGTATAATTATTTGTATAACCGGTTTTTGGTTCGATATTAGTGTTTAGGGGGTAAAGTATGAATGAATTTTTTCGAAATGATACGGATGAAAATAGGCAGTCTTTGCTAGTTAGAGCGAGGAAAGTCGCTTTATCGGCATTACAACAGTATGACTTGGAATGGGAACGCATTCAATTTATCCAACTATCGGACACGATAACGTATAAAATTGAGACAAGAACGGCGGAATGTTATTTGCTTCGTATTCATTCCGATCGATTGAGTAAAGAGGAAATCCGTTCAGAACTCGCTTTTCTCCGAGCACTAAATAAGTCGGATGATCTAAATGTACCAGAAGGGTTGGCAAACTGTAATGGCTCCTATGTATTGGAGATCAATACTGAAGAGGGATATCGACGCCCCTATGTCACGATGATGAGGTGGATAGAAGGAGGGCATGCAAGCGGGGAATTTACGGACAGCTGTGCATATAATATGGGCGCAATGATGGGGAAACTCCATGAAGTAGCTGCATGTTTCGTGCCACCTTCTGATTTTGTTCGACCCATATGGGGAGCAGCCAGTTTTAGACGTGCGATGGCTAAGTTGGAACGGTATTATGCACGGTTTTTATCGAGTGAGACATGGAAGGTGTATCAGGCTGCAGCTGAGAAGATTTTATCCGAGCTCGCTACAATGCATCCGAACGCCCATAACTACGGACTCATTCATGCGGATTTACATACTGGCAACATCGTATTTAAAGATGATCAGCACAATCCGATAGATTTCGGAAGGTGTGGTTCCGGCTATTTTCTCTACGATATGGCTGGCACGCTATTAGAGCTTTATCCTAAGCATCGATGGATGTTTATCAAAGGCTATGAGAGTGTAAGAAAGCTGGAAACGGACTATGTTCGGTATTTGGAATGTTTCTTTGTCATGTTCATGATCGAGAATTACTGCCATCATGCTTCTGATCCAAGAGAAACATCCAGTTTAATCGATGAACAACAGTACGCCCTAGCGTATATAAGGGAATATTTAAATGATACCCCATTTCTATTCGATGTAATCGAACCTGTGGAAATTGATACATCAACTATAATAGATATGAGGAATTAATATCGGGATTTTCATAGGAGATAGATTACTACAAAGTAATAATTTTTCGCAGAATCAAACTTATAGAGGAGCTGCCTATTATGACAATTGAAGTAAGATTAACTAATAAAAATGAAGCTTACATTATTAAAAATATGTACCCACTATACCTTTACGACTTGTCGGGACACTATGGACTTATTCCAGGACACATCCCAAACAACCATGGAATATTTGAGGATAGTGATAGTTACAAAACATTACAAGATCAATACGATGTCCAAAACATATGGTGGGAGAAACAAAAATATCTTTTTCCGTATCTAATCTTAGTAGATGACATACCTGCAGGCTTTGCACTTATTGCTACTCCACCTCATTGCTCGCAAGGCATTGACTTTTTTGTGAATGACTTTTTTCTCATGCAGCCGTTCAGAGGTAACGGGGTTGCAGAATATGCTATAACGAGAGTGTTCGAGAGGTTTACAGGTAAATGGGAACTATTTACGAACCCCTCAGAGAGAAATGCGATTGGACAAAAGTTTTGGCGCAAGACAGTATCTAATTATACAAAAGGAAATTATGAGGAAGTGCTCGGATTAACAATCGATGGTAATAAGTTGATATTCAGATTCTCTAATACTTGAGCTTTAGCAATGAGTACGAGAGGAGAAACGTACCATAAATAGTGGAAAAGCGGAGTGTGGAGCTGGTAGTGAGTTTGAATGAAATAGATAGATAATAGAGGTTATAAGATGGAAAGAATAGAAAAGTTCCGGGGAATAATCATTATGAGATAGATCTATTTAACAGCAATCTACATGTATTTGCTAATCCGGACAATTATCAATCGTTTGATTCGAGACCCTTTGAGATGCCAATAACAACTTAAGAATTCCACGTAATCTATATATGAGTTATAAGTCAGATGCGCATGTTGGCATTGGAACCTGTATCGGTACAACTACGGTGTGGATAAAGAACTTGGATTTTTAATTGGTCAAGAAAAGTATGCGATGTATCCTAATGAGTACTTATGGATGATAGATAAAATGAAAAAGCGATTATGTAACTATAAGGGTGAATATCCCATTGGTTCTTAATGATCATTTAATGCGGATAATGAAAAGGAATATGATGAATTCCACTCAGGACTTCTAAATGTTACAAAAGAAGAGAGTTGGAAAAGGATTTTCAATTTCAGCCGTTCGCGTGATGTTGATTGGAGCGGAGATGGTGATTGGTTGCAAGGTGTAACAGATAAGATTGATATACGTAAAGTGAAAAGGTTGTAAGTCGAAAACAGGCAAGTTATATGCTATGAAATGTGATTTTATAATGAATATTGAAAGTGAGCAGAGAAAAAATGAGAACGGATATGGAAGAGATAAGGAAAGAAGTTGTACGAATGAGGATTCAAGAAGGACAATACATAATCCTAAAACAAAACCGCAATTATTATTTAACAATATGTATTTTTTTCCTTTTTAAATTTCCCTCCGATCAACACTATTAAGTCCATAATAGTATGAACTCTTTTTCCGCTGTATACCGTAATAGGGTAATACCATAACTGACTATTCAGTGACAACTTTTTTCTTTATCCCGTACATACACAGATAGGCGCACACCTACATAGAATAAAATGACCGTTAAAGTAGTAGGTTGTTGTATTCAGTAGGAGGTGTCATCTTTATCTGGACTGATCAGTATGATTGCTTTATTTATCAAGGAACTTCTTCCCGGAAGAACTTGCCTAGCGATCGGGTTACAACTCGATAGACATATTATAATTAATGAAAATGAACTTGCAAAGCTGGTTTTGATTCCTTTTGGTAGTTGATCGAGTACTGTTGTTACTTTATCATAGAGAAGGAACCACTTCTATGTGGCAGTGTAGACTTCGATACTTTCACTTTACCAGACGAAGAGGTGTTTTTTTTATTTTCGTCAAGCAAACAATTCAAATGCTCTCAAACCTAAGTGGAGAGTGCAGTTAATCTGATTTTGAAGCTGCGAAAGTTGAATTATAATAAATGAGGTGGAGTATATGAATCTAATTAAAATTCTGGTTTTATCGGTGCTTATTATGACAATCGGCTGCTCAAGTACGAGTAAGCAAGACGTGTTTGATTATTTATCTTCCGACTCTAGCGATAGGTACAGAATCCACTTATTTTATGAAGAAACGACTCAATTAGATAATAAGCTACTTGTATATTGGAATTCAAAGCAAGAGCTATTGGAACTCATCCAAGGCATTCAGCTATTCGATGTTGAGGTTAAGAAAAACAAGGAAATGGCGAACGCGATGGAACTCGACGACTTTCCTTGTTTTATAATTTTGAATGACAAAGAGGTTGTTTTGAAAACAAAAGACCTAGTGGATATTGAGCATTTCTTCAAAAACTAGCCCCGTAGTCCTATGTCAATAATTTAAAAATATGTTTATAATTGGAAATAAGAGATCTCTTAAAATTTCTTTTTCCGGAGGTTATTATGAAGAAGTGTTACTTATTTGGTTTAATTCTTACATTGATGATATCGACATTTTCTTTATCTCACGTTGCGAATGCCTCTTCAGAACTGCCTAAACAGCTCGATTTTACAAATGTATACGAGTTTGAAGCAAGCACTTACGGTTCGTTAGCCGCGTATGACAACGTTAGTTTTTCGTTTGAAGAGTCTCAAAAAACTACGCTCAAAGTGAATTCAAGCACCCTTGCCATTAATGAGAATCTTGAATATGTATTAAAGAAAAGCAAAGACGAAGCCGTTACTCTGGTAAGAGGATCAAAGATGATCGATGACAAAACCTTGTTGTCCTTCAACATGGTCTTCGACGACATTTCGAATGCCAATGGCAATATAACGATTACTAAAGAAGTAATCGATCCGGTAACAAAGCAGAAGGATTACGTGGAAAAAAATATTCGTTTCGTAAACGGCGTTGATTCCGCTCAAGAAATCGTCGCCAATATCTCGGAGAATAGAAATAGTATATCCGATAACAATATCGCTCCGATGGCTTCCATCGACTATCCTACGAATATCAACTATAAATATGGAAATAAGTTTTATGCTGGCTATTTCATGAATCAAAGCCACATCGTTGGCAATGGCGGTTCCAATCCTATGCAAATTAAAATAAAGCCAGTTGGAGGAGCATATTCATATACCGATGCTACAGGAGCTACGGGAAGCTTAAAGGGAGATATTTCTGGTGTCACAAAGATAAATTTCCGTTTTGAGCGAACTTCAGGAGTAGGCGTACTGACTTACCCGATATTAAAAGAAAGCCCTTCGAGGACCTTTGATATTGACCTAACGTATTCGTTCCCAGGCGGAATAGGGATCGGTAAAACTTTGCAGATTCCTGTTAGCGGCTCTAATTCAGCAACGGATGGAAACCTGGCAAGATGGGACCTTAACGACATATACTTAGATATGGAGAAAAACGGAAGCTCGGTTGATGCATTTTATCTATATGGGGAAACAAGAGGCAACGGAAGCGGACAAGTTACGGTTTCTCAAGGCGCGTCTGTTACTTTAGGAGCCGTTTATGTTTTCGGAAATAAGCCGGCAGCCATCGTAAACATTAAGGAAGACATCCCCTTTACGAATAAAACGATTACGGTGAAATAGTATGACCAGCAGCACAACGCTATAAGAAGCGCCCTTAGAATCGACATTGGAAGTGGCATAAATCGAATCGGAAGGATGAAAAGTGCCTCATCCAGTGCTCTCATATTGTCGAAAAACCCCGTCTTTTCAAGAGAAGCCATTGAAGAACTAACGCATTTCTCGGGGCAACTAAAATAGGACGAAACAAGAGACGACTCTTACCCCATAATTGGAAAAATGGGGTAAGAGTCGTCTATTCGCTACCTAAACAAGCCTATACCACTGGCTTTTTACTTCATCAGCTTCAATATTTTCTTCATGTTAACAGCAAAGATCGCCATCGCGCCCTGTAACGCCATTCCAACAAGACCCGAGGATGACGCTACTTCATACCATGTCTGTGTTTGAACTCGCTGTTCTTCGCTTCAATCTTGAACCTTCATTTTTCCTTCAACCAGTATTGGTAAAGTTAATGCATCTCTAATTTTCAATGTTATCCTTCAGTTTTCTCCTCAATGATGATATAAGTCGTTTGGTTATATCCCCTAAGCACACAGAATTAACGATTCTGACGCTCCCGCGTGGGCTACATCCATCTCTAAGTTTACACACAATAATTATCACCTTTCCTTATGATATTCAAGTCTTTTTTCTTGAATTATAAATATTATCACTCAACTTTCGCAGCGTAAATCTTTAAACAAACCCCTGAAATAGCTGGATAAACCAGAGATCCAATCCTGTAGTTGACAATAAACAGACGCTTTGTTCTTTTTCGTCTTTGCTTTGGCCATTTCGAGAAATAAAACCATAAGTTCGGTGGAAAGTAGAAATATAAATAGTAATGCGTCACGTTCAAGGTGATCAGTATTATATGTGACCAACGTGTGTAAGAAACGAAGTACTTCATGACGAGATAAGATTCTCCTCGGTTTTTTAGTCGGTTTGTAATCACTTAGCACGAATTGTATCTCTCTAGTTACGTTTTTGAAATTATGATTTATATATATAGGAAAAACTTGAGCAATGCATGTGTATTTGTAGATAACCAAGAATATCCTCGATCCATATTTTTAAATAGATAATAGTCTAGTACTTTATAATCTAGGGGTTTATATGCAATAATCTCTTCTGTTATTGGATGAATCACTTTATATATTTTCGATAAATCAACATTATCAGTGGAACACCCTAATTCATATGATAAAAAATCTTTGAATTCTATTAAAGCTTTTACATAAGATATCCTAGTTCAAGTTTAATTCTAATGAGTCCTCAACAAATATTAAAGGTAATAATGGATGAAAATCAACTAAATATTAAATTTACTAATCGTATAACTCTAGAGGATACACACATGGTCTCAGGATTCAAGAAATTGTGCGATATTCTGCTCCCATTAAAAACAGAAAGTAATTTGATAAGGATTTTACCTTACGTGTTGTTCTCAGTTAATCATATCGATTTATATGAATTTAAACAGATTAATTTCAGGTATTTAAGAGAGATAAAATATGAGGATTATTCTAATGAGACTTGCAGGATATTGCTTTGTCTTTACGATCATATAATCAATAATAACAATCCTCAAATAGAAGAAATGATAATTTCTCGTTACTTGGAAAGAGGCTTATGAAATCGTAGTAACAAATTGAATTTAACTTTAGCTAAAAAAATTCTTATCCACATAACATAGGATGACATAAATTTCGCTCTATAGTGATACGGAGAACCGTATCACAAATAGGGCGAAAAAATCGGTGTCAGGGAGAAGCTATAGGATAAAGACAAGGATCATTGACCAATTTTCATCGTCAGTACCTCCTGCCACTGTTCAAATAAAGGAATGACTAAAAGTAAACAACGGGGCTGCTGTAAGTGGTCTGGTTGTTTGCTGTTTTTTTGACATTTTTTTGCACTATTCTAACATATTCCATATTACCTATGTTAATATATGTACGATGTGTAAACTGGGAAATAAATAATCATTTGGGGGGGGGACAAGGAGAATGGCAAAGATGAATAAGAAAGTAACGACGATCCTACTAGTGATGCTAGTAGTGCTAAGTGGACTACCTGGATTGTTCGCGACAGATGAAGGTAAGGCATATGCGGCAGTGAGCTTTGCTGGAGGAACGGGACTTGAAGGTGATCCCTTTCGGATTGCAACCGCAGGCCAGCTCAATGAGGTCAGAAATGATATGGCAAGCGGCACCTATTATATACTGACTAATGATATTGATTTAAGTAGCTATAGAAGTAACGACGAAGGGAAAGGTTGGACTCCGATCGGAGTCGTCAACAATTCCTTTAAGGGAACCTTTAATGGGAATGGAAAGACGATTAGTAACTTGTATATTAATAGACCTACTGCAGATTATCAGGCATTATTTGGATTTATAGAGAGAACAGCATCGATAAGTGACGTGAATCTAATTAATGTAAATGTTACAGGAGGATCCTATACAGCTAGTCTAGTCGGTCAGAATCTAGGAGGTACTGTGAACGAAGTTTCCGCTTCTGGTGAAGTTTATGGTATTTCATATATCGGAGGATTGGTTGGTGTAAACGACTCTGGTAAGATTGAAAATAGTAACACTAATGTCATAGTAACCGGCACTGGAAATACTATAGGCGGTTTGATTGGGCATGCTTATCAGAAAGGGACAGTTAATAATAACTACGCTGTCGGTATTGTAACAGGGAAATTGCAAGTAGGTGGTCTGATCGGAGCAGGTTATAATAATGTTTCAATAAATAAAAACTACGCTGTCGGCGATGTGTCCGGGGATAGGTATATAGGCGGTCTGATCGGTCAATCTGGGAGTAATACTTCATTAGCTAGAAACTATGCTACAGGCAACGTGACTGGGAAAAATCAGGTAGGAGGATTAATTGGAAATAGTACTGATGGTACTCCAACTGATAATAGTGATGATGAAGTTGTTACAAACAGTTTCGCACTAGGAAATGTTACTGGTGACAGCTTTGTAGGTGGCTTGATCGGATTCAATGATAAAACAGTGAGTAATATGAATTATGCGACAGGTAAAGTAACTGGCAACATGTTTATAGGTGGATTGATTGGTTATATATCGGGTGGCTTAACCACAAGCAATGGTTTCTACAATAAGGAGACAACAGGTCAATCTGATACTGGTAAGGGCGATTCAAAAACAACCATAGAGATGCAGCGAGTAGGAACATATACGAACTGGACCTTTACCGAGCCGAGTGTTTGGACGATAGATTCCGCTCATAATAATGGCTATCCTTACTTGAGTGGATTGCCTATCCCTGAGAATATGGTCTATTCGGGAAATGGAAGTACGGGTGGAACACCTCCAATCGGTAAACTTTATACGCAAAATCAAGTCATAATTGTAGACGATAAACCAGGAGATTTAGTCAAGACAGGTTACACTTTTACTGGATGGAATACGAAAGCAGACGGTAGTGGTAATCCGTATCTACCAGGACAATCATATACGATAAGTGCGGACACAACATTCTATGCGCAGTGGTTGGGTAACCCTCCTGCCCTAACAGCAGATACGACGAACAATGATAATAGAAGTCCGATTGAGATCATGTTCACGGATGATGGAACATGGGGCGCTGCGATCACGGAAGTAAAGAATGCGGGTATCTCAGTGTCGGGAGCAACTTACACCGTCAGCAATGGGAAGATCACGATCAATGCTGGCTTTCTGGCAGTAGGTACCCATACGATCACAGTAATGGCACAAGGCTATGAAACTGCATCGGTACAACAGACGATTGTACCAAGCTCGAGCTTGAGCGGCTTGAGTGTAAGTAGTGGTGCGCTGAATCAGGTATTTGCTGAGACAACAACAAGCTATACGCAGAGTGTAGCGAACAATGTTACGAGCCTTACGGTCACGCCAACCGTGGCAGATCCAATGGCAACCGTGGAAGTATCTGCTAATGGAGTGACAGGCACGGACATTCAGCTCAACGTAGGGGCGAATACCATTACAGTGACTGTAACGGCGTCGAATGGCTCGACGAAAGTATACACAATCATTGTCACAAGAATTAGCAATAATGCGCTGCTTGCTAGCTTGACTGTAGATCAAGGCACGTTATCACCGACATTTACGTCAGAGAATCCGACTTATACGGTGGATCTGCCGAACATAGCTTCAAGTCTCAATCTTAACGTAACTATAATGGACACAAATCAAACCATTTCGGTGGTGGGAGCCGATCAAATCTCTGTAACTAACAGTGTGTATGTCTTTAGTGCAACTAATTTGATAGTAGGGCCTAACCCTATTGAGTTGGTGGTAATCGCGGAAGATGGGACACGCAATCCGTACCATATTACTGTGAATCGTGCAGCAAACAGTAACGCTGACTTGGGCAGCTTGACGGTATCGAGCGGTACGTTAAGTCCCGCATTTGAATCCGGGATCGTGTCTTACACTTCTAGTGTGGACAATAGTGTATCTAGTCTAATTGTCACGGCTAGTACGCATGACAGTAACGCCACGATGACTGTAAATGGAAAATCTGTAGTTAGTGGTCAAGCGAGTGGAGCTATTAGTCTGAATGTAGGAAATAACCCGATTACTATCGTAGTCACAGCACAGAATGGTACATCGAAGACGTATACTGTAACGGTGACGCGAGCAGCAAATTCAAGTACTCCATCTACTGGCGGCGGTGGTACTGGCGGTGGCAGTGGTTCATCAACACCTACGGATAGCAAATTAAAGCTTCCAGCAGGTAAATCAGGCAAGGTTAGCTTGGGAGATGAAGTTACGGTTTCTATTCCAGAAGGTGCGACAGACAAAGAGCTGATTCTAACGATAAGCAAATGGTTAGATACGCAAAATCTTGTAACGAATAAACAAGTTCTAGCAACTTCGATCTACGAGATTCTGAAGAACTTCCCGGAAAACTTCAAAAAACCGGTTACGCTGACCTTCAAGTTCGATCAAGCAAACGTGAAGAAAGATCAGAGACCAGCGGTATTCTATTATGATGAAGTGAAGAAGGTATGGGTAGAAGTCACGGGCGGTAGGATCAATGGAAATCGGATTAGCGTAGAGGTCGATCACTTCAAGAAGTATGCGGTATTTGTGGTAGATTCAACAGATGTTGTACTCGTACCTGAAAAACCAACGGAGCCCGACACAGAAGTTAAATTTAGCGATATCGCGGGACATTGGGCACAGGCAAGTATTAAGCAAGCCGTAAACAGCGGTATTGTCAAAGGTTATGCCAATGGCACATTTAAGCCGAACAATACGGTCACTCGCGCAGAATTCGCAGTTATGCTGATGAATGCATTGAAGCCGCAAGGTAATGGAGCGGAGCTTACTTTCACGGATAAAGCGGAGATTGGAACATGGGCGCAGAAAGCAGTCGCGCAAGGGGTACAAGTAGGTATTATTAACGGTTATTCGAACGGCACCTTCGGTCCGAATGCAGAAGTCACACGCGCTGAGATGGCAGTGATGATCGCGATTGCCTTGGGTCAATCTGTCGGAACTAATGCCTCAACTGGTTTCGCAGATGACAAGGACATACCGGCTTGGGCGAAAGGCAGTATTGCTTACGTGAAGCAAGCAGGTATTGTGAACGGAAAAGGCGATAATAGGTTCGTCCCTCAAGACTCTGCAACAAGAGCTGAGGCGGTAACGGTTCTGCTGAATATGTTGGCACAAAAGAACAAGTAAAAGGACGCATTAAAGGATTACAGATACAGCCCCATTGATTGGGGCTCTTCTGTTTGCGTTCTAGCAAATGTATGCTCTCTTTAGTTTCTCGACAAAAATAAATAAATCTTGCATCGCTCAAATTCTCGGAGGCTTTACACAACAGGGGTTTGGGCTTTTTCGTGCGAGTTTCTATTGTTATTCTTTTATTGGTCTCTTTATAATTTCAAGACTCCCTTATCAAGTTCGGACCTTCAAAGTCTCATATCATGAGATTCATCATCCAAAGGATTCAGCTTTTAGAACCGTATTACAAGTGAGGTGTAAGATACATATTTACCCTGTACATGCACAGATAGGCTTACGCCCTCATAGAATAAAAATGACCGTTAACGTAGTAGGTTGTTGTATTCAGTAGGAGGTGTCATCTTTGTCTGGACTGATCAGTATGATTGCTTTATTTATCAAGGAACTCACGCTTCTGGTATCTTACGTCAAGAACAATGCATTTCCCCAACCTCTATCCGAGAAAGATGAGAGCAAGTACTTAAAGTTAATGGCCGAAGGAGACGGCTACGCGCGAAATATGCTTATTGAACATAACCTGCGACTCGTGGCGCATATCGTCAAGAAGTTTGACAACACAGGTGAAGATCTCGAAGATCTGATCTCCATTGGTACGATTGGCCTAATCAAAGCCATTGAAAGTTTTCAAACGGGTAAAGGAACGAAATTAGCAACATTTGCGGCTCGATGTATAGAAAACGAAATTCTGATGCATCTTCGTTCTCTCAAAAAAACACGTAAAGACGTATCTCTCCACGATCCGATTGGTACGGATAAAGAAGGAAACGAAATAACTTTGATTGATATTCTAGGTAGTGAAGCAGACGACGTGGCAGACCTGGTTCAACTGAAGATTGAGAAGAGTAAAATCTATCGTAACCTGGATATATTGGACCCACGCGAACAGGAAGTCATTAAAGGTCGATTCGGACTGGAGCATGGCGGAGAGGAACGCACACAACGGGAGATTGCGAAGGAACTTGGGATTAGTCGCAGTTATGTGTCACGTATTGAGAAGCGAGCATTGATGAAGCTGTATCATGAGTTTTATAAGGCGAAACGATAAATAAACTTACGATGCCATGCCGTTTGGGTGGAAATGCGAAGCGGATTTTTTTGCAGGGTTAGGAAGACACAGATAAAGAAGGTAATGAAATTAAGCTGATGGATATGAAGTGAGTCGAATCATAGGGTGTAATGTAAAAGCCTGCTTAAATATTTATCAAAAAACCGCCGAAAGCTCTCAGCTCTCGGCGGTTAACACTATCTATATGCTCTTGTTCGCTTAATTTAATCCAGCTCTTAACTCCGTTCAATAATCGTATTCAACGTCGTACGATCCATACCCTTCACTAAAGTGATCAGCAGTTCCTTAGCCGCTTCATAATCATCTGTATGTATGATGGAAGACGATGTATGGATGTAGCGGGAACAGATTCCAATCACGGTAGAAGGAACACCGATGCCACTAAGATGGACTTGGCCAGCATCTGTGCCACCTGGTGAGACAAAATATTGGTATTTAATCTTATGCGTATCTGCTGTATCTTGCACATATTCCACAAGTCCACGATGGGTAAGCATAGAAGGGTCGAATATACGTAACAGCGCACCATTTCCGATATGTCCGAAGGATTGTTTGTCACCTGTCATATCATTGGCTGCACTGGCATCTAGAGCAAAGAAAATGTCAGGTTGGATGAGGTTCGCTGACGTGCGAGCGCCACGTAAACCCAACTCTTCTTGTACCGTTGCACCGATGTACAAGGTATTCGGAAGTTTCTCTTTGTGTAGTGCTTCTAAACATTCAATGGCGAGACCCACACCATAGCGGTTATCCCATGCTTTAGCCATGATTTTCTTACGATTGGCAAGCGGTGTGAAATCACAGATAGGAACGATCTGTTGCCCAATATGAATACCGAAGGATTCTGCCTCTGCTTGATCATCTGCACCAATATCAAGATACATCGATTTGATATCAACGGGTTTACTACGTAGTGCTTCATCTAGAAGATGGGGTGGAGTGGAACCAACTACTCCGATAATAGGACCGTTGTCTGTCATAATCTGAAGACGTTGTGAAAGTACAGCCTGGCTCCACCAACCCCCAAGTGGTTGGAAACGAATCATACCAGCAGGTGTAATGCCAGTTACCATAAACCCAACCTCGTCAAAGTGTCCTGCTACCATCACTTTAGGGCCGTTCTCGTCTCCGCGAAGAACACCAAAGAGACTTCCAAGTCGATCTTGCACAAATTCTTCCGTATATGACGACATGGCATCTTTGACCCATGCCCGCAATTCTCGTTCAAATCCTGATGCAGCTGGAAACTCTGTAAGGGTGCGGAACAAATCCATCGTCTTTTGATTCATTGAAGGCAAACTCCTTTTCGTGGATGGTTATGACGGAATATTAAGCCTGACATACGACTTCATGAATTCCTCATAACAACTCATAGTGTATTTTTCATCGTATTAAGTATGAACTTTGTCTTATAGATTGTCTATAAGAGAAACGACATGCACATATATAGGTAGAAAAGAATAACATGTGAATGGGTGAATGTTCCGTAATGGCAAAAGAAAGGGGCACATATCATGAATTTGACGTTGAAAAAACGTATTGTGATTTATGTGTTGTTTATCTTGTTGATCATCATATTGCTGTATCTCTTTTAATTTTGAACTAACATAAGGAGTTGTCTTGTGAACGTCTTCGTGTTCTTTGAAGACGTTCATTTGTTTATTTGTATTTGTAGCTATTCAGTTCATCTCCGTCTATTAAGATCGATTGTTATTTATTTCAAATTGTATGAAAATTAACGTCCAATTTAGGGAGTATGCCCAATATACTTAGAACTATTCATCATGTACAATGTAATAAATGTAAATAAACAGGAGGATTTGATAACTAATGCCCATTCGTAAAGAGTCCACCCAAATCATATCAGCTCTTCGTTCTAATCTGGAATCATGCATATTAGGTAAGTCTTTAGAGATACAACTGCTGCTAACGTCGCTTTTTGCTGGTGGTCATGTTCTTATTGAAGATGTACCAGGTACAGGTAAGACGCAGCTGGTTAAGGCGCTTGCGAAGTCTATTAGTGGAGATTATCGTCGTATTCAATGTAATCCTGATATTCTACCAAGTGATATTACAGGAGTATCTATATTTCACCCACGTGATCAACAATTTTATTTCCGCCCGGGTCCTGTGATGACCAATATATTGCTAGTTGATGAAATTAATCGCGCAACGACCAAATCTCAATCAGCACTACTTGAAGTGATGGAAGAAAGGAATGTTACGGTAGATGGAGAAACACATGATCTACCCCACCCCTTTATGTTGATTGCTACCCAGAACCCGATTGATTTTGAAGGTACGTATAGTCTACCAGAAGCTCAACTTGATCGATTTATGATGAAGATTAATCTCGGATACCCAGATGCTTCTACAGAGAAGCAATTGTTGCTGGATCATCAGGTAGGGCAACCCGTGGATCGATTGGAACCTGTTACCCATATGGAGGACATTGCTACAATTCAGAAAGAGATTCGAAATGTACATATAAATGAAGTTGTTGTTGATTATATGCTTGAATTAATTCGAAGAACCCGTGAGCATCAGGCGGTACTATTAGGTGCTAGCCCGCGAGCATCTTTATCTTGTATGATGGCGTGCAAAGCATATGCGTTTCTACAAGGCAGAGATTACGTACTTCCCGATGATGTTAAGAATCTGGCTCCTTATATCTTATCTCACCGGATCTTGCTCAGATCAGAATCACGTCTTGAAAGCGTTCACGTGGAATCTATTCTAGAGAGCATCATCCGAGACGTCAATGTACCGGTTACGATGATGATGGGCGATAAAAGATGAGTTCTATCCTGAAATCCATTGGAAGGGGACTACGTAGACCTAGAGTTCGAGGAGTTCTTGCTGTATGGGGAATCAGTCTACTGTATTTATTATTTCAAGGTGGAAAGACATCCTCCATGCTGTTCGCCATGAGTAGCGCACTCATGGTTTACTTACTCCTAGTTGGATACAGTGGGGTAAGCAGAGCAGTGGGTAAGCGGCAACTTACATTGATTAATGAACGATTTGATTTGCTGCATGCCGGTGAGCAGATGGATGTGAAGCTTAACATTATTATTCCTGGGTTTCTTCCATTACCTTATATTATCATTCGAGAAGTATTGAGAAAACATAATGGTCAGCAATGGTCTTTTGAAGAAAGTGTTATGCCAAGCTTTCGTGGGCAAGCCCAGCTTGTGTTTAAGACGCCGCCATTGGAACGTGGTAGATACCATTTCATCGATACTGAATGTATAAGTGAGGATATCCTTGGACTATTGGACCATAAAGGATTGCTTCATGCTCCAGGGCAATTTCGAGTTATGCCACGTACTGTCTTTATCCCATATTGGCAGATGTTTGATCGTAATTCTCGTCTTGTTGGGCCTCAGACGGCGTTGTCTTCTTCTCGTAGGGAAACGACTCAGATTAATGGTGTACGTGATTATGTATACGGGGACCGCCTAACGAGAATTCATTGGAATGCGACAGCGAGGACGGGCACTTGGAAGTCCAAAGAATTCGAGCATGAATCTGTTCCCAAAACGATGATCATACTGGATGCTATCGCAAAGCACTATAGTTCGGAAGAACAGTTCGAGCTTGCCGTTTCGGTCGTAGCTTCTTTATTGCAATATAGGAACCGTGACCGAATAGGAATTGGATTGTGTACTCTTGGAAGTCGAAACCATGTTATTGCTCCATCGGAGAGCGCATTAGAGCGGCAGAAGATGTTACATCATCTGGTTGATATGGATGCTGATGGTGAGGGTACATTACTTCCAAAGTTAGAATCGAGTATTCGTCTTTTCCCGAAAGGTGCATATTGTATTCTAGTTAGTCCCACAAGCGGGTCATCTGTGATGGAGCTGATTCGGTGGGCAGATATTCGTGGGATGAGTCCTAGCCATCTGCATATTCTTAATGCAAAGGGGGATGCCTCGAAAGATTGGGTCTCTCAAATGAGAGCGCGTGGTATTCATGGGTATGCAGTTTCCAGACTAGAGGATTTACCTACGGTGATAGGGAGGGGATATGCATGACCAAACGTAAATTTTTCTTCAAATATGATTGGTTAAGCGCTCTCTCTTTTATATGGATCTGGATCGTTACCCAGCAGTGGTTGTCTTACACCGAACCGGTATGGTTCAAAGAAACAACTTCATTAGTAGGGAGAACCGTTATTATCATAGTCATCATTGAGGTTTTGCTCCCATTCAAGAGGATTTACCGTATTCTTCTCGAATGTGGGATAATCTTTCTGATGCTTCGGTATACACTTATTGAATATGATGTATATAACCCAAGTGGCGATGGAATAGAGTACTATATCAGCGGATTACATCCTTATATTTGGTTTGCAATCAGTGCAGCGATAATTTGTCTATGTCTAGCTAAGTTGCTAACGAATCAGAAACGGATCTTTGTATTCATGGGACTTAACATTGTTGCAATTGCTATCCTGGATTCTTTCTCATCGACGATTCTTTGGGATGAAGCCGCATGGATGGTGCTGGCTATGATGGGCTGGTTGGTGACGCATCATTTTCAACGCTTCCAAAAAAAATATCCTGAAGGTTGGAGAAATCTACTCGATTACCCATTTGAGATGATCGTTCATATTGTATTGCTGTTCTCGGTGATCTTTCTACTTGGCATCAACATGCCTAAAATTCCCCCAATATTGAAGGACCCTTACTCTGCATTGACAGGACAGAATGAATCTTTAGGTGATAGAGAAAAACAGGCTTCGGTAGAAACATTCGATGCACAACCGTCCTTGTCAGGCTACAGTAATGACGATAATAAGTTGGGCGGTGCATTTGAATTCGATTATTCGATGGTGATGACTGTTCATTCACCTAAACGAAATTATTGGCGTGGAGAGACAAGAAGGCTTTATTCCGGTACGGGCTGGGAGAACGAATCCAGTGAGACAAATACTTTTGATGATGTTGTGGTCGGTGAAGAGTTGGAACGAGCTTCTGATTCTATGTTACAGACGGAGAAAGTTCAACAAACGATAACGATCCAAAATGATAGTAACTTTCCAGTATTATTTGGTGCCTATGCGATTTCCTCTGTGCAGACGATTGACGGAGAGAAGGATATGCGTGGTATTCAGTGGAAGGGATCACAAGCAGAACTTCATTGGAATACTACGAATAAGGAATCACAATATCCGAAATCCTATACGATAACTTCCGAAGTTCCTGTCGTTCCCGTAGAAGAGTTAAGAAAGAAATCGTTCGATGATCTATATGGGGATTCCAATGAAAAGGATTACTTGCAGATACCAGATGGTTTCCCTGAACGCGTAAAAGAACTTGCTGCTGATGTGACAGAGTCAGCGATCACACCATATGAAAAGATAACGTTATTACAAACATACTTACAAACGAACTTTAAATATACGAACACGCCAAATGTATCGCTCAAAAAAAGTGACGATTTCGTAGATAGCTTTTTATTTGAAATTCGAGAAGGGTATTGTAATTATTTCTCAACTTCTATGGTTATGATGACAAGATCTCTTGGCATTCCAGCTCGCTGGGTCAAAGGATATGCTCCAGGTATCCAGCCTCAATTGGATGAATTTCGTATGATGCGATCAGGACAGATGGATCCTGGTTCATACAGGGTGACTAATGCTGATGCTCACTCATGGGTGGAAGTTTATTTCGGTCCTTATGGATGGGTTCCAATCGAAGCAACTCCAGGATTTAATATGCCTCTCATTACTGGATTAGATAGCTTGGATAAGCAAGAAATAGATCAGCAAGAGGATGAAGAGGGACTCAATAAAGATTCACAACAATCGAACAATTGGGGAATAAATTCATGGTGGTTCAAAGGGTTAATTGTAGTAGCCATTACTGTACTACTCTCGTGGATAAGTTATATTGGGTGGCGTTCAGGTGATTCTTTCCACTTCTTAATACGTCGAATTCGAATGGGGAAAAAACTATCTCCAGATGAGAAAGTGGTCATTGAGACAGAACGTTGGCTATTGATTGTGCACAAACATGGGTTGACACGTGGGAGTCATGAGACGCTACGTGAGTCCGTTATGAAGTGGCAGGTTAGTAATCCAAACTTAGAGCCATCTTTAAGTTCTCTGCTACAACTTTTCGAAAAAGCGAGGTATAGTCCTGAGGCTATTGCGAGTGATGAATGGCGTACGGTTCAGAAGGTTACGGAACAACTTAAAGTCTCTCTAAGAGCGAAAAATAAAAGATAACGATACCTTCGTCCTTTTTGCCTATGCAAAAGGGGCGGTTTCTTTTGTAATAACTCATGATATTATGGTATAGTTTGTCGTATGAAACTGAGGTGACTTGACTTGTTTGAAATGTTGCTGCCTAAAGTACGGGTGAATACAGTATTTGATATCGATTTGGAAGATCTATATGCACGGGGATACCGAGGGATTATTACGGATTTGGACAATACGCTTGTAGGTGCCAAAGCACCACTTGCCTATCCGGAATTGATCGCTTGGTTTGAACTTGTGAAAAAGACTGGTTTTCAACTGATCATTGTATCCAACAATCATCTGAAGCGAGTATCAGATTTTGCTACTCCCTTGGACATTCAATATGTACATGAAGCCCGTAAACCTTCCCTTAAGTCGTTTAATAAGGCATTGAAGATGATGGGACTTTCAAATACAGAGACGATTATGGTAGGCGACCAAATGCTGACTGATGTGTTAGGTGGTAATCGGCTTGGGTTACTTACAGTATTAGTACTGCCCATCTCGGTTGAGGACGAAGGATGGGGAACAAGAATCAATCGGAGAGTGGAGCGCATAGCGCTTAAGAGTCTTCGAAAAAAGGGACTATGGCTTGAGGAGGAAAACAAAGAATGAAAGAATCAATTGGCGAGCAAGAAGCCATGAACTGCAGCGGGTGTGGTATTACACTACAAACCGACCAAACAGATTTACCGGGATATGTCCCAGCTAAGGCGCTAGAACAAGAGCAGATTATTTGTCAGCGTTGTTTCCGTATTAAGAATTACAATGAATCATCGTCCGTTACGGTGGATCAAGATGAATTCTTGAAGCTGTTGAGCCAAATTGGCAATAAGAATGCACTTGTTATTCATATTGTTGATTTGTTCGATTTCCAGGGAAGTATGATCTCCGGATTACAACGTTTTGTAGGGAATAATCCTGTTATCCTTGTGGTGAACAAGATTGACCTTCTACCGAAAGTAACGAACTGGAACAAAATTAAGAACTGGGTTCAACAACAAAGCAAAGAAGAAGGTCTTAAAACGGAAGAAATCGTACTAGTTAGTGCCAAGAAGAACCAAGGCTTTGAGCGTTTGCTTGAGACGATAGCTACTTACCGTGGAGATCGAGATGTATATGTTGTTGGTGCAACGAATGTAGGTAAATCAACGTTAGTAAATCGTCTCATCCGCGATTACAGTGACCTTGAACAAGAACTTACGACTTCTCGTTATCCAGGAACTACACTAGACATGGTTAATATACCTCTTGATGATGGCCGCTATATTATTGATACACCGGGTATTGTATACCCTTGGCGTTTCAGTGAGCTTGTGAGCCGTGGAGATCTTGGAGCAACGATGCCAGAACATCCGCTTAAACCAATGGTTTATCAGCTGAATGAAGGTCAGACGTTATTCTTCGGTGCTTTGGCTCGGTTTGATTTCATACAAGGTGAACGCCAATCGTTCACATGTTTCCTTAGCCCAAAGGTGGGGATTCATCGTACGAAGTTAGAACGTGCAGACTCACTGTATGCAGAACATGCAGGTGTGATGCTCATGCCTCCTAACCAAGATAATTTAGCGAAACTTCCTGAATGGACGAGACATGAATTCAGTCTTAAAAAAGGATCTCGTTCGGATGTGTTTATCTCAGGTTTGGGTTGGGTCAAAATCAACAGCGATGAAGGTGCATTAATAGCAATTCATGCCCCACGTGGTGTGAAAGTTCTAACTAGGCCTTCTTTGATATAGACTAGTCGACAGAAAGCGGGTGAAATAGGAATATGTTATGGAGAGAATTACCTTCACAACCTAATAAGACGATGCTTCTCGCGGTGATCGGAGATCCTATCGTTCATTCTAAATCCCCAGTTATGCATAACGCCGCTTTAGCCGCACTTGGTATCGAGGGAGAATATTTCCCTCTCCATGTTAGTCGTGAGGATCTAGGTAGCGCGATCTCTCGGATCAGAGAGCTTGGATTCAGAGGGATTAATGTGACCATTCCACATAAAGTAGATGTAATGGCTTATGTAGATCGAATAGATGATTCTGCCTCTCGGATTGGTGCAGTGAATACGATATTGAATGAGAACGGTATTCTTACTGGCTACAACACGGATGGGATTGGTTACGTCCGTTCATTGAAAGATGAGACCCAGGTTGATTTGCGTGGTAAATCTATTATGGTCTTAGGAGCAGGTGGAGCCGCTCGTGGCATCATTTATGCACTTGCGCAAGAAGAACCGAAGACCATTGTAATCGCTAATCGGACCGAGGACAAAGCCATTCAAATGGCAGAGGAATGGAAGTCACTGGTGAATATTTCTGCGATCACCATGGACAAAATCGAAGGAATTCTGCCAGACATAGATGTTGTGATAAATACAACGTCCATTGGGATGCATCCTAAGACTTCTCAAAGCGTTATCGATCCAGAAATGATTCCACCTGGAATCATCGTTAGCGATTTGATTTATAACCCATTAACGACTGAACTTCTGAAGAAGAGCCATGAAAGAGGATGCACCATACATGGCGGTCTTGGCATGTTTATCAATCAAGGCGCATATGCCCTTGAATATTGGACGGGTATGCCTGCACCAATTGAGACGATGCGAACTGCGGTCTTGAAGAGTCTTCAGGACTGAATTGTAAGTAAAAGATTAATTAATTGAATTGAAGGAGTTTGGATATTACATGTTAACTGGAAAACAGAAACGTTATTTACGTTCATTAGCACATCATTTAGATCCCGTATTCCAAGTCGGTAAGAATGGAACGAATGATCATTTGATTCGTCATATCGAAGAAGCTATTGAGAAGAGAGAACTGATGAAAATTACAGTTCTTAACACATGTCTTGAAGATCGGAATGAAATCGGAGCAGAGTTGGCTAAACAATCTGGTGCGGAATTAGTTCAGGTTATCGGAAAAGTAATCGTATTGTATAAAGAATCAAAAGATAATAAACAAATTCAACTGCCTTAAGTAGGGAGGATTCAGCTTGAAGATAGGTATCATGGGTGGGACCTTTGATCCACTTCATATCGGACACTTGCTCGCAGCGGAATCTGCAAGAGATTCTTATCAGTTGGATGAAGTCTGGTTCATGCCAAGTCACATTCCTCCTCATAAAGATAAGGCTGGAGCGACGGGTGAACAACGGCTAAAGATGGTAGCCGAGGCCATAAAGGACCATGCTTCTTTTCGGACGCTGGATATAGAGGTGAGAAGAGGTGGCGTTTCCTACACCATAGACACGATCGAAGAGCTTCATGAGATGTATCCAGGATTTGACTTCTATTTTATCATTGGAGCAGATATGGTTAATTATTTACCTAACTGGGATCGAATTGAAGATTTATCGGAGATGATAACGTTTATAGGTGTAGGTCGCCCAGGTTCACCTTTGGATCTGTTGGCACTTCCGTCCTATCTACAGCGTAGCGTACTACTGGCTGACATGCCACTCGTGGACATTTCCTCTTCTGAGATAAGAGAAAAGGCAGAGATGGGACATTCCATCCGTTATATGGTGCCTGAACGTGTGTATGAATATATAATAAGGAGCGGGTTATATGAAATTCAGCCGTGATGAACTTATTAAAGTCGTATCAACTCAGATGCCTGATAAACGTTGGCAGCACACACAAGGGGTTATGGAGACGGCAGTAAAGCTGGCAGAACAATATGGAGCAGACCCTGTAAAAGCAGATTTAGCTGCCATTTTGCATGATGTGGCTAAATACTGGCCGATAGAGACGTTGAGAACGATCATATCGGACAATCAGTTATCTGACGATTTGTTGTCATACAATAAGCAACTTTGGCATGCTGAAGTAGGTGCTTTTGTAGCAAGTCATGAATATGGAATTGATGACTTGGAAATTTTGGATGCTATTCGCTATCATACAGCTGGTAGGATTGGCATGACGTTACTGGACAAAGTGGTGTGTCTGGCTGACTATATCGAGCCGGGAAGAGACTTTCCTGGTGTGAATAATATTCGGGAACTAGCCAACCATAGTCTAGAAGGAGGCCTAGTAGCGGGATTGGATTCTACAATCAGTTTACTAGTGTCACGTAGGCAAATTATTTACCCTTTAACGGTATTAGCACGTAATGATTTAATTAAGCAAATGGAGGCGAATTCATGAGTCAAAAGTATATTGGACCTGAACAATTGTTGGATTTAGCAGTAACTGGAGCGCAAGATAGAAAGGCAATGGACATCGTTGCATTGGATTTAAGAGGGGTATCATTGGTTGCCGATTATTTTGTGATTTGTCATGGTAACTCTGATGTACAAGTACAAGCTATTGCTACTGAAATTCGTAAGCAAGCTATGGAAGCAGGTACTAACATTCGTGGGATCGAAGGAATGAATTCCGCACGTTGGGTATTGATGGATCTAGGAGATGTTATTGTTCATGTCTTCCACCGCGATGAACGTGAATTCTATAACCTTGAGAAATTATGGTCTGATGCTAAGGTAGTGGAATTGGTATGAGCTTAGTTGCGGGTACAGTTGTTTCATTAGAAGTGGCCCGTGAGGTGTCTCCATATGGTTTTTTTCTATATGGAGATGATTTCGATGTGTTACTTCATTACACGGAGATTACTGAAGAAATCAAACCTGGCGATATATTAGAGGTATTTATATTCTTTGATACAGAAGGCCGATTAGCTGCTACGATGAAAAAACCGTATTTGACACTGGGTGGACTAGCCAAGCTTGTTGTGGCAGATATTAACCCACGGCTCGGTTGCTTTCTCGAAATGGGACTTGGACGTCAGTTATTGCTTCCAATACGAGAATTACCTGAGATTAACGAACTACACCCTCGTGTAGGTGATTCTGTATTTGTCACTATGGAGCATGATAAACAGGGCCGATTGCTTGCTAAGCTTGCTGGAGAGTATGAGTTGGAAACATTGACCTTTGCTGCGCCTTCTTCATGGATGAATCAATGGGTGAGCGCAACTGTGTACAAATCACTTCAAATGGGCACGTTCGTGCTTGTAGATGGTGGAGTGGTTGGATTCGGGGTTATTGGTCTAATTCATTCAACGGAACGTCCTCGGATGCTTCGTCTTGGCGAAGAAGTGAAGGTACGGATTAGTCATATACGTGAAGATGGAAGAGTCAACCTGTCCATGGCACCTCTGAAAGAGGTTGGCAGGGATTTGGATGCTGAGAACTTGTTAGCATTCCTCAAGGAACGTCCAGGTGGAGGCATGCCCTATTCTGATGCAACACCGCCAGACATCATTAAAGAGCGATTCGGTATTAGTAAATCAGCATTCAAACGGGCTATAGGTAAGTTATTGAAAGAAGGCCTGATTACGCAAAAAGAAAATTGGACGTACCTAGTGAATCCGGATTCTACTCCGAATGAAGATGTACAGTCTTAATCCTATACTGGGTTCATAGTATTCCAAAGAAAGGGAGGTGCCATGATGTCATCCTACCGGAAATTTGCATACGTCTATGATGAATTAATGGAAGATATGCCATACCCTGATTGGATACGTTTCGCCCGAACGGCTTGGGAGAAACATGGTATGCCTCTTACTGTAGCAGAGCTGGGTTGTGGGACAGGTAGTATCACTATACCACTAGTTAATTCTGGATTTGAAGTTACGGGCATTGACCTTTCATCGGATATGTTGTCTGTTGCGCGTGGTAAAATGGAAGGAACTCCGCAAGGTTATCGTCTTCAACGTGAAGGAAGTATACGGTGGGTACAACAAGATATGACGGCGTGGGAGTTGCCAGAACCGGTGGATTCTGTTATATCTTTTTGTGACTGTATTAATTATCTAGTTGAAGAATCGGATGTTATATCTATGTTCGCGCGTACATACGAGGGTTTGAAGCCAGGTGGAACTTTTCTCTTTGATGTGCACCATCCCAATACGATGAAACGTTATAATGATGAACAGCCATTTGTGCTGGATGAACGTTCCGTTTCTTATATTTGGACTTGTGATCTAGATGAGAGTCGTTGCGAGATTGAACATCACTTACGTATTTTTGTGCGTGATGAGCATGGTGGAGATCAGTATCGACGTTTCGAAGAGATTCATAATCAACGTGCGTACGACCCTGAATGGATGAAGGTGGAACTCGTAAAGGCTGGATTCCGTGATATTAAAGTCTATGCAGACTTTGAATGGGTCGAAGCAGATGACGATGCCCAGCGGCTCTTTTATGTGGCCATTAAATAGTTGTGTCTGTTTGAAGTGAAGCCCTTGGATTCTCAGGGCTTTTTTTTGATTACTACATCGTATTTGACATATACTTGAGAAGAGAGTTTTCTATAGTGACGATGATTATAACATTTAGGAGTGGATGACAATGGAATTTAAGAATAGTACAGCTATCATTACGGGTGCAGGAAAAGGGATCGGACTAGCCATAGCAACTTCGCTTGCTAAGGAAGGTGTGAACTTGGGGCTGATCGCTAGAACAACTTCAGATTTAGAAGCACTTCGTACCTCTTTAACTGAAGCCTATGGCGTTAAAGTTAGCATTGCGACAGCGGATGTTTCTGTGAAGAGTGAAGTGGACAATGCTGTAGAACTATTAAAGGAGCAATTGGGTTCCATTGATATTTTGATAAATAATGCTGGGTTTGCAGAGTTCGGAACATTAGTAGATATGGATTCTGATGTGTGGGAGCAAATGATTCAGGTTAACTTGATGGGAACATATTACGTGACTCGTGCAGTACTTCCTACAATGATCGAACAAAATAGTGGAAACATTATAAATATCGCATCAACTGCAGGGGAGAAGGGATTCGCAACAGGCTCCGCTTATTGTGCTTCTAAGTTTGCGGTATTAGGCCTGACTGAATCTGTACTGCAGGAAGTTCGTAAATTTAACATTCGAGTTATGGCCTTAACCCCAAGTACGGTCAACACGGATTTAGCTAAGAATGCTGGCTTGAAAATAGGCGATGAGGATCGTATGATGCAACCTGAGGACGTGGCTGAGATAGCATTAGCAACCTTGAGACTTCCACAGCGTGTTTTTGTGAAAACGGCTGGTCTATGGACGACGAATCCGCAATAACGAAATATTAAACAAGCCTTGGATCCTTTGATCCAAGGCTTGTTTTTGCTGGCTTTGAATAGGATACATAAGATATTATCATATGCTCCTATTTGTCTTTCCAATGCTCAACGATGTTCTACAAGGTCAATACTTCCAAGAATGATGTGTGCTAGACCGAAACCTAATACGCCATACGCGGCAAGCTTATACTTGCTACCAAGCAGTGCAGCACCCGAAGCGGATACGACAGTTCCAAGAACAGCGGGAATTATTCCCTCACGCATATGAACACTCTCCCTTAGATAGTTTGGAAAGACGAATATTAGTGTTTGTTTTTATAGAATGTTTTATACATCATGAATTGTCAGGGCCCTTCTAATTCATCACAAGAAATCGGGTCATTTGTTGACTTATCCTCCTTGATTCTGTATAATATGGTTCATCAAAATGCATATTTTTAAACGTTGATGAGGAGTATTAATTTCGAGAAATTACTCAGAGAGCCGGTGGTTGCTGTAAGCCGGTTGATAGACCGAAACGAACTCGCCTCGGAGTCATGATATGAATATGGAAGAGCTTAACGGCGCTATAATGGTCGTCAAATTTCTATATATAAAGTATCATCGTTTTGCCCGCGTTAAGGGTTCAAAGTGAGTGGGAGACAAAGAATGTATTCCGCTAACTAGGGTGGTACCACGGGAATCTAACCTCTCGTCCCTAGCGATCATACGCTACGGATGAAGAGGTTTTTTTGATGATTAAATCAGTACATACTATACCGCGCACGATTGCGAAGGAGGACACAAGGTCATGAGTGAACAACAGCCACAGGGCCAGGGTTATCAGGCACAAGCCATTGAACCGAAATGGCAGCAATATTGGGAAGAACATGCGACATTTAAAACAGGGGAAGATCCAGCGAAGCCTAAGTTCTACGCTTTGGATATGTTTCCATACCCATCGGGTGCAGGTCTTCATGTAGGGCACCCTGAAGGTTATACAGCAACGGATATTGTTTCTCGATACAAGCGTATGCGTGGTTACAATGTTCTTCACCCTATGGGTTGGGATGCTTTCGGTCTACCAGCGGAGCAACATGCTATAGATACAGGAGAACATCCAAAGGGATTTACAGTTCAGAATATTAATAATTTCCGCCGTCAGATTAAATCTCTAGGTTTCTCATATGATTGGGATAGAGAGATTAGTACGACGGATCCTGAATATTACAAATGGACACAATGGATCTTTATCCAATTGTATAATAAGGGACTTGCTTATGTCGCTGAAGTGCCAGTCAATTGGTGTGAAGCATTGGGTACAGTACTTGCAAATGAAGAAGTTATTAATGGGTTGAGTGAGCGCGGTAATCATCCAGTCGTTCGTAAACCAATGAGACAGTGGATGCTGAAGATCACCGAATATGCGGATCGATTGTTGGATGATCTAGAGGAATTGGATTGGTCTGAGGGCATTAAAGATATGCAACGTAACTGGATTGGTAAATCCAAAGGCGCTGAAGTGAATTTCGAGATTCAAGGCCACGAGGATCAACTTGTGGTATTCACAACGAGACCAGATACGTTGTTTGGTGCAAGTTACTGTGTTCTTGCTCCAGAGCAAGAGTTAGTCGCTCGTATTACGACAGAAGAGCAAAAGGCAGCTGTCGAAGCTTATAAGATTCAAGCTTCACACAAAAGCGATCTAGAACGTACCGATTTGGCTAAAGACAAAACAGGGGTGTTTACAGGGGCGTATGCGATTAATCCTGTGAATGGTGCTACAATGCCAATCTGGATTGCAGATTATGTTCTTGCTGGATATGGAACAGGAGCGATCATGGCCGTACCGGGACATGATTCACGTGATTGGGAATTTGCCAAACAGTTTGGACTAGAAATCATTGAAGTGGTTAAAGGCGGTAATATTGAAGAAGAGGCTTACAGCGGAGATGGAGAGCATGTGAACTCTGATTGGCTTAATGGTCTACAGAACGTAGAGGCTATCGCGAAAATGATCGCTTGGCTAGAAGAGAATGGTAAAGGTCAAGGCAAGATCACATATCGTCTGCGCGACTGGTTATTTAGCCGCCAAAGATATTGGGGAGAGCCTATTCCAATCTTACATTTAGAAGATGGCACAATGAAGACTGTACCAGAAGATCAGTTACCGCTTGTCCTACCAGACGTTGATCAAATCAAGCCATCAGGTACGGGAGAATCACCACTTGCGAACGTCCTTGAATGGGTAGAAACGATCGATCCTGAGACAGGCATGAAGGCTCGTCGTGAGACCAATACGATGCCTCAATGGGCAGGAAGTTGCTGGTATTACCTTCGCTTTATTGATCCGCACAATGATAAAGAGTTATGTTCCAAGGATAAGCAACAACAGTGGCTTCCTGTGGACCTTTATATCGGTGGAGCAGAACATGCTGTACTTCACTTGTTATATGCACGGTTCTGGCATAAGGTGCTGTATGATTTGGGAATAGTGGACACGAAAGAACCATTCCATAAACTGGTGAACCAAGGAATGATTCTGGGTACGAATAATGAGAAAATGAGTAAATCCCGTGGGAATGTCGTTAACCCAGATGAAATCGTTGAAAGTCATGGGGCGGATACACTTCGAGTCTATGAAATGTTCATGGGGCCATTAGAAGCGACTAAACCGTGGAATATTAGCGGCGTAGAGGGAAGCCACCGTTTCCTTTCCCGTGTATGGCGTCTATTTATCAATGACGAAGGCAATCTCAATAGTAAAATCGTTGATGGTGATGGTAGCGATGAGTTTAAACGGACATGGCATAAGAGCATCAAAAAAGTAACCGAAGATTTGGATAACCTACGGTTTAATACAGCGATAAGTCAATTGATGATCTTTGTTAATGAAGCTTACAAGACGGATGAATTGCCACGTCGTGCCCTAGAGGACTTCGCACAACTTCTGTCCCCAATGGCACCGCACATTTCAGAGGAATTGTGGCAGCGCCTTGGACATGAAGACAGCATCACATATGAACAATGGCCAACATATGACGAGTCTTGGACAGTGGATTCAGAGATTGAAATTGTCGTGCAAGTGAATGGCAAAATTGTAGAGCGCACCTTGATCGCGAAAGATACGAATCAAGAGGCCATGCAAGCACATAGTCTAGCTCTTTCTAGTGTTGAGGAAGCTATTGCAGGCAAAACGATTCGTAAAATCATTGCTGTACCAGGTAAATTGGTCAACATTGTTGTCAGTTAATATCACCTAATAATTCATTAAGCTTCTCCACATCTTCAACATACTTGTTGTGGGTTGTAGTGATTAGATTGTGAAAAACGCCATCTAGGCTCTGGTTTAATTGAGATAAAGCTTGTGCTGTAATGCCGCCAGGCACGGCTACCAGTTCTTGAAGCTGTAGTGGTGTTAGCCCACCTTGGGTTAATAGTGTGCCAGTGCCAAGCATCATCTCGCTTGCAAGACAGGTAATTTCCTCGCGGGAGATACCTGTCATCTCTACAGCAGCCTCGATCCATTTTATTAAGAAGAAACTCATAAACGCAGGGCCGCAGCTAGTAAAGTCAGAGTTGATGCGCGCCTGCGTTTCTTTTATTTCTATGGGTTTGCTGATGAAAGAGAGTAGATCATGCAGAAGTTGCTTTTCTTTCTCTTGGATTCGGCTACCATACATAACTAATGAAGCGCCACTTCCAACCTTATGCGTTACGCTTGGAATGATCTTTGCAATTTTACAAGATAGATTATTTTCCAAGTGATGCAGTTGAACAGGACTCGTAATTGACACGAGGAGTTGGTCAGATCGAACATGATCTTTAATTTCTTCTATTATTGTGGTGAATTGAAGTGGTTTAACGCAGACGAATAGAATATCACAGTGTGTTACGGTTTCGATATTGTTCTGGGATATATTTAGGCCTTCATGACGTTCTGAGAGTAACAGAAGCTTCTCTTTGGAACGGTTACTTATATACAACTGTTGAGGCTGTATTGCTCCAAAATATATGAATGCATCTAATAAGAGGCTTCCCATACTACCGGTTCCAATCAGTCCTATCTTCATGTGGATATTTCCTCCTTTCATAATTACGGTAATGACATAACCCTTCTTCTTAAGATATGCATTAGAACCATTGCTTCATGACGAATTTACTGAATAGAACTAGTTATTTTATTTATTTGTCTTTCAAATGATGCAGTCGAGATGTTGAATTTTCTTTCGATTCCAATGTGATAGGGGTTTGATGAGATGAAACGCAAGTGGATAGGTATTATGGTTGCACTCGTAGGTAGTGGAGGTATTTTATTATCTGGTATAGGAGAAAAAGGAGATATCGAAGGTTGGGAACCTTTGAACTTACAAGTAGCGCAAGCTTTAGGAGAAAGTGAAAAGACTACTGTAGTAAAACAGGAAGCGCAAGCGCCAGCGTCAGAGGTATCAAAGAACAAAGGATTGAGTTCAGACACTCATTCGAAGCCATCTGAGATGACAACCAAAGAGAATAGCGCTAATTCTTCCATTTCTGATCATAAAACAGGGACGTCGGTACCAAAGGATACGGCATCAGATGTTGCGAATATCCACAAAATAAATGTGAACACCGCTGATGTCAAGGGACTAATGGAGCTTCCAGGCATTGGAGAGAAGAAGGCTCAGGCCATAGTAGATTATCGGAATCTGAAGGGACCTTTTCGAAAAATTTCCGATCTTAATGAAGTTAAAGGGATTGGAACGAAAATGATGGAGAAAATTGCTCCTAATGTAGAACTATAGGATAATAAGGAATAAAGAAATAGAAATATAGAGGGGAGAGTTTACGATGACAGATACGCGAAAAGATTGGGATACGTATTTCATGGACATTGCATATATGGTATCTACTCGTTCTCGTTGTTCTCGTCGACATGTAGGAGCGGTGCTTGTCCAAGGTAAGAAACTACTCGGAACAGCTTATAATGGCGCCCCGATGGGGATGCCAGATTGTTCAGAAGCCGGTTGTATGATCTCAGAGGAAGTATCTTTGGTCCATATCGATGGCGAACAACAGATGCTTAAGAAGCAACGTTGCATTCGTACCATCCATGCTGAACAGAACTTATTGCTTTTTACAGACCGTATTGATCGAGAAGGTAGTACGGTATATGTATCAGATGAACCTTGTTGGACATGTGCCAATATGTTGGCTAACAGCGGAATTGTCGAAATTGTATTTCACAGGTCCTATCCTAAAGATACGGACAAGGTAACTCAGATGATGAACAGTAAAGGGATTGTATTTCGTCAACTAGCATCGTATGAACCGCCTACAGACACACTAACGACCGTATCGAACTAGATATATAAACAATATATTGTGATTGATTAGAGGAGGAACCTCTTTTGCGAGTATAGCCGCAGAAGAGGTTCTTTTATTTATCATAGAAAAGGGATGTGATGATGGATGGAAGGTAGACCCTTGTTGTTATTTACCTTATTTTGGATTGTTGGAAGTAGCGCAGCAAGTCTATATTCAGGCATGACATTAGGTTCGTTATGGACTTTGGTTTCAATTGTGCTTGTAGTCTCTATAATTATATTAAGATTGAAATGGAAAATGATAGTTATGGTATGGATCGCACTCACGGTATCCGGTGGATACTGGGAGTGGCACGATCATTCTAACGTGTCCTCGATACCTCAGGCTGTGAATCAGGACATTTCTAAACTTTCTGGCATGCCCATCAATGCAGTGGGTGTGATTGTAACATCGGTGGAAGTGGATGGGGATCGAGCGGATATGAACGTAGAGCTGTCCGGGATGAATTCATCTGAGGTATCGGAGACCATACGTGTACAAGTGAAACTTCAAACGAAGGAGCAACAACAAGAGGTGAAAGAATGGCAACGTGGTGATGACATCAAGATGAGTGGTACCCTTGAAATGCCAGCAACTGCTCGTAATTTTGATGGTTTCGACTATCAAAAGTATTTGCGTACGAAAGAAATACACTGGATTATGAAGGTGAAAGGATTACAAAACACGGAGGTGACATCTCCTTCTTCATGGGGCATCATATCGTTATTTCGTGTAAATGATGCGTTAAGGGCGAAGATGGCATCTAAGCTGAATGAGTTGTTCCAAGAACCCCATGCTGGGTTTATGAAGGGTCTGATTATAGGGATGCAAGATGATGTAGACCCAGTGACATATAATCAATTCTCTCAACTAGGATTAACACATATTTTGGCTGTATCTGGTACCCATGTAGCTGTATATGTCGCGTGTTTAATGATCCTGTTATCGTTATTTAGGTTCTCTCGTGAGACGATCCTTACGATCGTTATTCTTCTAGTGCCCTGCTACGTTCTACTAACGGGGTTTAGCCCCTCTGTCGTTCGTTCTGGTATAATGAGTATGATTACGCTTTATGCAGCAAGACGTGGGTTATTGAAAGATGGACTTCACATTATTAGTGCCGCTGCGCTTATGATGTTGATATGGAATCCTTATTTATTATTGAATGTAAGTTTTCAGCTTTCCTTTATCGTTACGTTAGGTCTTATTATATATGTACCTCTCGCTATGCCTTTACTGAGTAAAGTGCCCCGTAAATTCGCTGGTGCATTAGGTGTGACGGTCATAGCTCAACTGGCCTCATTTCCATTAACTATCTATTACTTCAATCAATTCTCATTGTTATCTATCTTCGCTAATCTACTGCTTGTCCCACTTATTTCCTTCCTGGTTATGCCACTTGGAATGGTTTCCTTAGCAATAGGGTCGATGTGGATGCCTGCTGGCAGATGTCTGGCGTGGGTTGTGGAATGGCTCGATAACGCTACGTTTGCGGTGGTAGAATGGATGAATATCCATCCAGCCTTCTTAACGATATGGCCATCACCTTCTATATTGTGGATTTTTTGTTATTATATTTTATTGTATGTGCTACTGAGGTTGGGGAAATTGTGGGTACATCATGTTCAACCACTGCCAATATCAGTTGATGATACGATTCCACTAGAAGGCGTACTCCGTTTGAAAGAGCAAGGTCATGAAGAGCGATCGAAAAAACTAACTTGGAAACAGTTCATTGTACTACCGCTGATGCTCTCATTCATGGTCTTATTGTATGTGGGATATCAACCACCGTCCTTGAAGGGGGCGGGGCTGGTGCAGTTTCTGGATGTTGGCCAAGGAGACAGTATTCTAATTACAACACCTGAAGGCAACAATATCCTCGTAGACGGCGGGGGGACGCTAAATTTCAGCAAGCAATCTGACGAATGGAAGACCCGTAGTGATCCTTTTGAAGTAGGAGCTAAAGTTGTAGTGCCCTTGTTGAAAAAACGTGGGGTTCATCACCTTGATGCTGTGGTGCTAACGCACGGAGATCAGGATCATATTGGCGGATTACAGGCAGTATTGAACCAGATTCCTGTGAAAGCCATTTTATTTAACGGAACATTAACTAGAACGCCTACTTTTGAGAAATTATTATCAACCGCTCTCGCAAAAGATATCCCAATCTATGCTGTTCATCAATCGATGAAGATGCAACCTGATCCATATACGAGTATGCTATTCTTATCTCCTGAAATGACACAAGAAGAGCAGGCAGAGTTGCCTGTAGTTAAGGAACAGAATCATTCTTCCCTGGTATTCATACTTGAAATGAATGGGGTACGCGTATTATTAACAGGAGATATGGATGTAGCAAGCGAGGATAACATCTTAGAAGACGCAACTAATTCAACGATAGGATCTCAGGGTATAGATATAATAAAGATTGCTCACCATGGCAGTAAAACATCAACTTCTAGTGAATGGCTTACCCATTTGAAAGCTTCAGCTGCTGTTATATCTGTAGGGGTTAATAACTCCTATGGACATCCGAATCCTGATGTGGTTGATCGTATCCTAGATCAGGGCTTAAGTATATTTCGAACGGACCGGGATGGAGAAATTCAAATGAAACTTCATCATAAAGAGGTATGGGTCAGGAATAAACTTAAATAGGTAAGGTGGGGGGTTGAACTTCACCTCGTACTCTTGTAAGATTTCCATAGAGAGTCTTTCGTAATGAATAATTATAGTGTACCTTCATCATCAATCTCCACTTATTATGGGGGTTGAGTTTTTTGTGATTAGATGACATGTACTTTAGTTACATAATCTTATGAAATATATTTTTTTAAAAAGTGATTACAATTTGCAACAATTTGCTGGTCTTACACGTCAGTAAGATTGCAGGGAGAGGGGGATCCTTTGTGGTAGAGCTCGGACTCATTAGAGCGGCTCAATCGGGCGATCGCGACGCTTTAATTACCCTATTACGAGATATTGAACAACATGTATATCGTACGGCCTATTATATCCTGAACAACGAACAAGATGCGCTAGATGCAGCTCAGGAATCTTTGATCCGTATTTATACCCGAATCGACTCCTATGAGGAAAAAGCGAAGTTTAAGACATGGGTACAACGGATCGTGACAAATATATGTATTGATAAATTTCGTCGTAATAAACCAACGGTATCTATGGATGAACATGAGTTTGTGTTTCCAGATAAACAAGATGTTGAACAACTTGTGCTGTCTTCTTACATGGCAGAGGATATTCAGGAAGCTATTAATCAACTGCCAGAACATCATAGAACCGTTATTGTATTAAGGTATATACAGGATTTCTCCTACAACGAAATCGCTGATTGCTTGAACCTTCCACTGAATACGGTTAAATCATATCTATTTAGGGCAAGACAGCAATTACAGAGTATGCTTCAAGAGTACCAGAAAGGAGGTGTATCAGGATGAAATGTCCAGAGGTGATTGAATGGATGCACCGTTATTTGGATAACGATCTTAATGAAGAGAATACGACTCAGATGATGGAACATATTGCTCATTGTCCACAATGTGCGGAATCCTTCCGTATGCTCAAGTCATTAGCTCATGAATTAGAGGAACTTCCTCTTGTGGTACCTAAATATAGCTTGGTTGATGCTATTATGCCCCAGCTTGATGCAATAGATCGTGCACGGCTTGAAAAGTGTGCTTCTAAAGAGCGCTCACCTGAGGAAATGGTTCCGATGTCTCCTGTAATTGTCCCTAAGAGACGATTGTTCACAGGTATGGCAGCAAGAACGATGATCGGGGCTGTTGCAGCTATGGGAATCTTAGGCGTAGCTATCTATAATTATTCTCCGCAAGAGCTCTCGGATGCGCAGATACATGAACAAGCTATTGCAGAAGTAGAAACGATGCCCTCTACGGAGCAGAAGTCTGTTGATAATACCACTGGTAATAATACAGGTATTTCGATGGCTTCTTCTGATACGACTCAGCAGGATGATCTTGTTTCTGACTCAGCGGTTAGTCCGAATAAGGAACCAATCACGCCAGATCCAAAACAAGAAGATGAAATCAGTGTTCTCTCAGAACCGGATAAAGCATCAGACTCATCTGCTGGGTCTAAGGGTCCGGATCCAAGTTCTACGAAGGTAGCGGATACACCGAAGGCGTCCAAAGGGAAAGAGGATACGCCACAACCATCTAAGGATGTAGCGGATAAATCTAGCGCCCAAGATAAGTCTAGTGCTCAAGATAAATCAAGGAAGATAGAACCGGATCAAGGGCAAGATGCAGATCGTAAGATGGAAGCTGATACGCCAAAGGATCCGAAAATTAGCGAACCAAGGGAAGGGATAACGATTGACCCTACTCCTTCTCAAGAGGACGTTATGAATGATAATAAGGTATTCAGTTTGGCGGCACTCGAGTCGTGGAATTCACCAAATGGTAAAGTATCAGCAGTTCTGGAAGATAAGAAGCTGGTTATATACCAATTATCCTTAGATGGCGCAATTGAAAAGACGGTTATTCAAAGTATTGATCTAGTCGGTACTTGGGTATTGGGCGAATGGTCTGCAGACAGTAAGGTGTTTACGTATCAAACATCTCAAGATGGAAAAGTGTCTAGTTACACTTATTCTAATGATACGGCACCTGTTATTGCCCCGTAAAATTTCTTCATTCGTTGAAGCACCGTTTATGAAACTGAAGAATATGTTATATTGCGGTACAGTCAGCAGTTGCACTTGAATATTCAGCCATCAATATAAATGTGGAAGCCCTATTCGTTATGGCCACTGACAGGAAAGTTTCTAGAGCTTTTTGTTGTCGGTGTTTATATAGATGTGCTGGAACAGAAGGAACCTTGAGTGAGAGCTCGAGGTTCCTTTGTTATGGTTTGAAAGTCATTTTTTTGGTAGAATCATTAAAGGGCATTCAAGGGGTTATGCGTAGTAGTAAAAGAGAGGGAGATACCATGGATATCAAAACAGCAACGAAAGCTATCAAACATGGAGATGTTTCTCCTGTATATCTGCTTTATGGATTGGAGAAGTATCAAATAAAAAAGTTTACTTCCTTGTTAGAGGAGCAATTGCTTCAAAAGGAAGATCGTGATTTCGCCATTGTAAATTATGATCTGGCGGATACGCCACTTCAGGTTGTCATTGAGGAAGCGGAGACAGTACCTTTTATGGTGCCACGAAAGTTAATCTTTGTCCGAGATGCCTCTGTTTTCACAGCGGGTAAAGAGGGTGGTAAGATTGAACATCGTATTGAAGCACTTTTGGAATATCTGAAGAATCCTGCTGAATACAGCATCCTTATATTTCTCGTATATAATGAGAAGTTAGATGAACGGAAGAAAGTAGTTAAGGCGCTGAAAGCTGCCGGGGTTGTTCTTGCATTTGCTCCATTAGGGGGAGAGGAATTATTAGGCTGGGTGACTAAGGAGACGAAGCAGAGAGGCTGTGTATTAGCACCAGGGACAGCTGAGGCTCTCATTAGAAACGCAGGAACACAACTTCAGACATTAACAGCAGAACTGGATAAGCTTTGTTTATATGCTGGAGAGGGTGGAACGATCGATCTCGATACCGTGGAGCAGTTAGTAGCCCGCAGTACGGAACAAAATGTCTTTGCACTTGTTGAGAATATTGCCAATCTGAGGTTGGAACAAGCACTGGGTATTTTTTATGAGCTTCTTAAGCAACGTGAAGAACCGATTAAGATAGCAGCGCTCATTACAAGACAATTTCGCATTATTTTACAGGTGAAGGAATTGGCTGGTCAAAGTTATTCACAGCAACAAATTGCTTCACAGCTTGGACTTCATCCTTATGCAGTCAAAATAGCAGGTGAGCAAGCACGAAAGTTCAAATCAGGAGATTTAAGGGGAATATTGAATAGGCTTGCGGATTTAGATTTCCAAATGAAGACGGGGCGAATCGAAAAGGTACTTGGATTAGAGTTATTCTTATTACGACTACAAAATTAATAATACATGCTAAAAAGTCCTGATCAGCTAACTTGCTGTTCAGGACTTCTGCTTTTGTCGTATGAATAGCGCAACTTATGCTTGAGCATTAAGGGCGTTAAGTTTTTTCGCCAAGCGAGATTTCTTACGAGCAGCTGCATTCTTGTGGATCAAACCTTTAGTTACAGCCTTATCCAATTTCTTGGAAGCCAATTGAATGGTAGTATTAGCAGCTTCAACTTCGTTATTTGCCAGCGCGTTGTCAGCAGCTTTAACAGCTGTACGAAGCGCGGATTTTTGGGAAGCGTTGAGCGCATGACGTTTGTCGTTCGTTTTAACGCGTTTGATTGCGGATTTAATATTTGGCATTGCATTCACCTCCTGAAAGACATTCGATAGATCGAAATGATTCACAACTTAAAATAGTTTAGCATGGAGCACTATAAAAAGCAATACCAAAAAGGGTTTGAATAAACATCTCCTTTCTCTCGCACACTAGTATAAGAAGAAGAAGGAGGGTAAATACGGATGACTTTAGATTTGCAAAATTATAATGTTCGTACAGATCTTGCTGTAGATGCTAAGGAAATGGCTGAAAAAAGATACAACGCACCTATTTCAGGTGTAGATGAAGAAATTACGGAGTCAGACGGGATTAAAATCACTCGATTAAATGTGCATAACGATGAAGGGTCGAGGTTAATTGGTCGAGTGAAGGGTCATTATGTGACGCTGGAAGTTCCGGGGCTTCGTGATGGAGATACCGGACTACAAGGAAGAGTCGCTGAAGCTCTGGCCCGCGAATTCGAAGACTTTCTAACGCTGATTGGAATTGGTAAGACTAAATCTGTTTTGGTCGTTGGTCTGGGGAACTGGAATGTAACTCCTGATTCACTAGGCCCACTCGTTGTTGAGAATATATTAGTCACACGTCATTATTTTGAATTGGTACCAGATCAGGTTGCCCCTGGATACCGACAA
Organism: Paenibacillus glacialis; assembly: GCF_001637205.1. GTDB lineage: Bacteria > Bacillota > Bacilli > Paenibacillales > Paenibacillaceae > Paenibacillus_AQ > Paenibacillus_AQ glacialis. The sequence goes on along the minus strand of NZ_LVJH01000070.1, from coordinate 289,814 downwards.
TTAAGCGCAATTGCCCCAGGAGTACTAGGGGTAACGGGTATCGAATCCAGTGAAATTGTACAGGGCATTATAGATCGCACAAAGCCTGATCTAATTATTGCTGTGGATGCACTTGCCTCCAGATCCCTAGAACGGGTAAATACGACGATACAGATTGCTGATATAGGTATCCATCCTGGGTCAGGAATAGGTAATAAACGTCGCGGATTAACGAAGGAAGTATTAGGTGTGCCTTGTATTGCTATTGGGGTACCTACAGTTTGTTACGCGTCAACCATTGTGAATAACGCTATCGACATGATGAAGAAACATTTGGATAAGGAAACCAACCAAACCAAAGAAATTATTGGAATGTTGGATGATATGCCTGAACAGGAGCGTCTAGGCTTAGTTAAAGAAGTGCTAGAACCTCTCGGACATGACTTGATTGTGACACCTAAGGAAATAGATAAGTTTATTGAAGATATGGCGAACATCGTTGCCACAGGGTTAAATGCAGCATTGCATGAGGCCGTTGATACAACCAATGTAGGTGATTATACACATTAATGATTGTATATACGAAAAGAAGTTCCGAATCTATCGGAATTTCTTTTTTTTTTGTGTATATGGTTCTAGTGAATCTCTAAAGTTCATAGATTTGAAGTATAAGAGATTACAGGAGGACATTAGACATGGAACGTAAATGGTTTCAAATTTGGAATATACACAAATGGAGAGCTAAATGGCTGTCTATTCTAACGATGGGACGCACCTTTTTACTACTGAGTATAAGTTCGATGGTATTCTTCGTTCTCCTTGGGGTTGGTGGGATAGCGGAGAACAAATTAAATTCTTCACCTGTGCAATCTATGAAGGGTTTTGCTTCATCGCTTTCTAGTGAATTTTTTGGAGATATGCTGGGAATGGAAATTCCTCATCTAAGTAAAGGGCAAACATCTTCTACGTTATCTGGCGAGAAAATGACCACATTTGTGTTCCAACTACTTACTAGTGTGAATCCTAAGGATCCTAAAAGTCTGTTGGCACGGGAATTACCCGGCATGGATGCCTTTGACCCTGTTCTACTTCGGAGCGCTTCTGGGAATAAAGATATGGAAGCACCTGAAGATTACCATCCCGACTCAGCTAAGGTTGTAGCCAATGCGAAATCACAAGAAAACGAAGTCGTCATTCCAGAACCTGTTACTAGGCCTGATATTGTTAAGGATCCATTGGATAAAGGTCCAACAAAGGATACGCCAGTGGATAGCAATAGTGAGGTGCTAATCTATCATTCTCACGCTCGTGAAGCTTTCAATCCATTAGTAGGGACGGTTAGCACTAACCCAACCTCTTCATCACCCTCCCAAAATATTATGCAGGTTGGAAGTTTTATCGTTAATGAATTGAAGTCAAAAGGTGTTGCAGCAATACATCTAAAAGATGACTTTCCCTCTTATATAAAAGATTACAGTTATAAGTTTTCGTATAAATATTCTCGTCAATCTGTTAAATCCGCACTTGCGCAAAACACTAAATTAACTTATTTGCTCGATATTCACCGTGATTCTCAGCGTCATAAGACAACCACTACTGAGATTAATGGCATTAGTTATGCACAACTGTATTTCATCATTGGTCATGAGAACAAAAATTGGCGGCAAAATGAAGCTTATGCTAATTCTATAAATAAAATCATAGAAAAATCATATCCGGGAATATCAAGAGGTATTTGGGGGAAAACAGCAGAGCAAGGTAACGGTGAATATAATCAGTCGCTCTCACCTAATAGTATCGTGATTGAGATTGGTGGGATTGATAATACGAAGGAAGAACTTCAGCGAACGTCTCGTGTTTTGGCAGATGCTGTATCTGACGTGTATTTCGCTGATCAGAAGGCAAAGAAAGCGAGTACCGTGACATCTGAAACAAAAACCAAAAATGGCGGCTAAAGCATAGGGTTGATCACAAAAGGAGGAAACCGTTGATGACTCGTTTCACTAAAAAAATGTGGATTATTATCATTTGGGCAGGGTTAGGACTACTTATTGGAATACAGTTAGCAAGTCCTAGCCGGTCTTCTTCGATCCAACCAAATATAGCTAAGGCGACCACGACAAGGCCAGTACAGGAAATCACGGTACCCTTACCACAGATCGTTCCAAACGCCCAAACAGCTGGATCTTATACGATTACAGTTCAGGCGAATCCTACTCCTGCTCAGAATGAGGATACTTCTGAACAGCAACAAGTGGAAGTGCCAGACTATTCAGATAAAACACCTCAGCAGATTTTAATACCAGAGACATCAAAGCCCACAGTGGATGTACTAGCAGATAAAACGGCCAATTTACTACAAAAAGCGTCTCAAGAGAGCATTCAATTCGTAGTATCTTTATTCAGTTCAGCAACGCAATGAGCATGGATAGCTTCTCCAATTTTTGCTGAAATGTGTATGGGATTGCCGCTCTTACCTACAACTGTTATAATGAGGTGATTGATACATCAGGCTGTTTGTGGGGGTAAGGCATGACGGACGTATTTGAAAGACAAAAGAAAATTCGTAATTTTAGTATCATTGCACATATAGACCATGGTAAATCTACTTTGGCTGACCGTATTCTTGAGTATACGGGTGCACTGACTTCTCGAGAAATGCAAGAGCAAGTGTTGGATAAGATGGACCTCGAGCGTGAGCGTGGGATTACGATTAAGTTGCAAGCTGTTAACTTAAAGTATCTTGCTGACGATGGAGAAGAGTATATTCTGAATTTAATTGATACACCGGGACACGTGGATTTCACGTATGAGGTATCTCGAAGTCTTGCAGCTTGCGAAGGCGCATTACTTGTCGTGGATGCTGCTCAGGGTATCGAAGCTCAGACGCTCGCTAACGTGTACTTAGCACTGGAAAACAACTTGGAGATTTTACCTGTTATTAACAAGATCGATCTACCAAGTGCGGATCCAGAACGTGTAAGGCAGGAGATTGAAGATGTTATTGGGTTGGATGCAAGCGATGCTGTACTAGCTTCAGCGAAAGCTGGAATAGGGATTAAGGAAATCTTGGAGCAAGTTGTAAAACAAGTTCCATCTCCTACAGGAAATCCGGACGAACCACTTAAAGCTTTGATCTTTGACTCTCACTATGACCCTTACAAAGGCGTAATTGTGTATATTCGAGTTGTAGATGGAAGCATTAAAGCAGGGTCCAAAATTAAGATGATGGCAACAGATAAAACATTTGAAGTCATTGAGGTCGGTGCCTTCATGCCTAGCATGACCATCGTGGATGAACTCAAAGTTGGAGATGTTGGATTTATTGTTGCCGGAATTAAGCACGTTGGGGATACACGAGTAGGGGACACAGTGACCAATGCGAAGAACCCGACACCAGAAGCGTTACCTGGTTATCGGTCAATCAATCCAATGGTATATTGTGGACTATATCCGATTGAGACCTCAGAATATGTAGATTTACGGGAAGCGTTAGAGAAGCTACAGCTAAATGATGCATCTCTAACTTTTGAACCGGAATCTTCTAGTGCGCTTGGTTTTGGATTCCGTTGTGGATTCTTAGGGTTACTTCATATGGAGATTATTCAGGAGCGGATTGAGCGTGAATTCAATATTCCACTCATCACCACTGCACCAAGTGTTATCTACCGGATCGCGATGACGAATGGGGATATTATTACGATTGATAACCCATCTAATTATCCTGAGATCGGCAAGATCGACCATGTAGAAGAGCCTTACGTTAAAGCATCTATTATCGTACCCAATGATTTTGTAGGTATGGTTATGGAGCTGTGTCAGAACAAACGTGGAGAGTTTATAAACATGGAGTATCTAGACGATAAGCGTGTAACGATCATTTATGATGTTCCGCTATCAGAAATTGTTTATGATTTCTTTGATAAGTTGAAGTCCGGTACGAAGGGTTATGCATCGTTTGACTATGTTATATCTGGATACCGTACATCTAATCTTGTTAAAATGGACATCTTGCTTAACAATGAACAAGTGGATGCTCTTTCTTTCATCGTACACCGTGATCGCTCTTTCAATCGTGGTCGTACCATTTGTGAGAAATTACGTGAGATTATTCCACGTCAGATGTTTGAAGTGCCTATTCAAGCAACAGTAGGCACGAAAGTAGTTGCACGTGAAACGGTAAAGGCGATGCGTAAGAACGTGTTGGCTAAATGTTACGGTGGAGATATATCTCGTAAGCGGAAGCTTCTTGAGAAACAAAAAGAAGGTAAGAAGCGCATGAAGCAGGTCGGAAGCGTTGAAGTTCCGCAGGAAGCATTTATGGCGGTACTGAAAATCGACGACTAAGTAAGCAAGTTTTGGATGGAATTAGAGCAATCTAATCACAGGGGAGCCGCTGCGGCTCCCCTTTTCTAACAATATAAGATAATTTAAGCTTTTATGAATGAATTTTAATGAGTGAAGGGGATTATTATGGCTGAACGCAAGCATCACAAGCAAAATGGACATCTGGGAAGCCGTAAGCCTCAAGCGGTTTATTTGCACATTCCTTTTTGCACAAACAAGTGCTTTTACTGTGACTTTAATTCATATGTGTTGAAAGATCAGCCGGTAATGGATTATTTGGTTGCCTTAGATCGTGAAATGGAACTTACGGTTGAACAGACTCCACCGGGACAGATCAAGAGTATATTTGTCGGCGGTGGTACGCCAACGGTTCTGAAACCCGATGAAATGGCGTATTTCTTGAAGTCGGTCCGTACGCATTTCCCTGATTGGTCTGACGATATTGAATTCTCGATGGAAGCTAACCCGGGAACAACGGATTTGGAGAAGCTAACGGTCATGAGAGAAGGCGGTGTGAATCGTGTCAGCTTCGGGGTACAAGCATTTCAGAATGATCTACTTTCAGGGATCGGAAGAATTCATAACACAGATGATGTCTATAAAAGCTTAGAGAATGCTCGCAAAGCGGGATTTGATAATATGTCGATTGACCTGATGTTCGGACTACCGAACCAGACGCTTGAGATGCTATCGGAGAGCGTGACGAAGGCATTGGAGCTTAATCTTAACCATTACTCCATTTACAGCTTGAAAGTAGAGGAGAATACGCTCTTCCATACGATGTATCAGAAGAATCAATTACCTTTGCCACATGAAGACGATGAGCTTCAGATGTATCTTCTGTTGATGGATCGGATGAAACAAGCAGGTTATAACCAATATGAGATTAGTAATTTTTCTAAACCTGGCTTTGAAAGTCGTCATAATATGACGTATTGGTTGAATGAGGATTACTACGGTCTTGGTGCAGGTGCACATGGTTACGTGGGGCGTCAGCGCCATATGAATATCAAAGGTGTTAACCCCTATGTGGAGGGTGTGAAACAAGGGCTCCCACGCTTAGATAGCTTCCCTATTTCGAAAGAAGAAGCAATGGAAGATTTCTTGATGGTTGGACTACGTGTTATGCAAGGTGTATCCAAAGCCCATTTTGAAGAGCAATTTGAAGATCAGATGGATGTTGTGTTTGCGTCGCAGTTGGATAAAATGTTGAATGCAGGTCTTCTTGAGACAACACCTGAGGGGTATCGGTTAAGTCAAAAGGGCATATTGTTTGGAAATGATGTATTTGCTGAATTTATAGGATCAATCGTGACAAATTAACGTCTTGAACTTTTATGCGTGCTGTTGTATATTTATTCATATTGATTGGCAGCATGTGTAAGGGGGAAGAGGTATGGCGGTATTATGCAGAAGAGCAGTTCCGGAAGATGTGGAACATCTTTTTACAATGATTGAGGGCTATGCAAAGAGGGGAATCATGCTCCCACGTTCTGTCAAGGTATTGGAACAACAACTGGATCAATTTGTTGTAGCAGAAATCTTAGGCGAAGTCATCGGATGCGGTTCATTATGCCGACTTGGGAATGATTTAGTGGAGATTCGTTCTTTAGGTATATTAGAAGATTATAAAGGCCAAGGAATTGGTTCTATGCTGGTAGATGCATTAATTGAGGAAGCTAGACAACAGAACATTCCTAAAGTGATGGCCTTAACATATGAAGTTTCTTTTTTTGTGAAGAATGGATTTGAAGTCGTAGAGAAAGAAATTTTCCCGGAAAAGGTGTGGACTGACTGCGTCTTTTGTAGTAAACAACATTGTTGTGATGAGATAGCTGTACTTAAGATACTGAACTGACTTGACAACAATTAGGTCAGTTTGGTATTTTTGTATTAGCAGTTAGCACTCATTGCTTGCGAGTGCTAACGAAGGTGAAAATTAGATTGCTGCGAGGAGGAGAAAGAGTTGTTAACCGAACGCCAAAGAATGATACTGAATGTTATTGTTGACGATTATATCCGTTCTGCCGAACCTGTCGGTTCTCGCAGCATTTCCAAGAGACCTGATGTTGGGTATAGCCCAGCTACTATCCGTAATGAAATGGCTGATTTAGAAGAATTGGGGTTTCTTGAACAACCCCATACTTCCGCAGGAAGAATACCTTCACATAAGGGCTATCGTTATTACGTTGATCATATAACTCCTTGGAATTCTATCGCACCAGCTGAACTAAACACGATTCGAACTTTTTTTGCAGAAAAACTGAATGTTATGGAGCAAGTCATCCAACAATCAGCTATGATTCTTTCTCATATGACGAACTACACATCCATTTTACTTGGACCAGAAGTGTTTCATACGTCTTTGCGCCATTTTCAGTTGCTCCCTCTTAATGAGACGACAGCCGTGGCGATTATTGTAACAAGCACAGGACAAGTAGAGAATAAGACCGTAGCTATTCCCCCGGGAGTATCTGTTTCGGAGATGGAGAAAGTGGTGAATTTGCTTAATAGCAAATTGGTCAATGTCCCACTTTTCAAGTTGAAGTCTCGTTTGTATTCCGAAGTTGCTCAAGAGTTAGAGAGATATACCTCCCATTACGAGGAATTGCTCATCGTCTTGGATTCTGTACTGGATAGTGAACATGATCACCAAGTGTATTTAAGTGGTACAACGAATATGCTCACGCAACCCGAATTTAAAGATGTTGATAAAGTCAAAGATATTCTCGATTTGCTTGGAGAAACCCCTACACTCATGAAGATGATGACACCAACCGCTGGAGAAAGTGGGATTCAGGTAAGAATAGGTACAGAGAATGATCACAAGGCTTTCGCTAACTGTAGCTTGATTACGGCTACCTATTCTCTAGAAGGAGAATCCCTAGGTACGATTGGTATATTAGGACCTACACGGATGGAATATGCCAGAGTCATGAGTATTATGGAGATTATTTCGAAAGATTTGACAACGTTATTATCACATTGGTACAAATAGGGAGTGAGAAATAAATGAGCCAGGGACAGCAACCCGTTCGTGAAGGTGAGGAGCGCTACGCAACCTTACTTAACAACAGCAATGCGGTCCGCGCTATCACTTCCGCGGTCGAAGGTACACTTGGTCCTAAGGGACTCGATGTTATGCTTGTTGGTACCAGAGGAGAAGTAATCATTACCAATGATGGCGTCACTATTTTGGACAGAATAGACGTAAGTCACCCTGCTGCAAGCTTACTTATTCAAGTGGCTAGATCTCAGCAACGAAAAGTAGGAGACGGTACAACTTCAGCAACGGTACTCGCGGGAGCGCTGGTACAAGAAGGTGTTGCTCAGATTGTAAAGGGAGTTCCCGCTTCCAAAGTCGTCTCAGGCATGCAGGAGGGAATTGAATTCGCAATAGAGTCGATGGAGCGTCGAACTAGAATGATTACGGGACTCAAGGATCCTTTGTTGGAGAAGACAGCCTATGTTGCTGGACGAGAACGAAGAGATATCGTGAAGTTAGTCATGGAAGCCGCTTTAAAGGTAGGCATGGAGAGACTCAAGGATCCTACATTTAACTTGGCGGATTGTGTGATTGCGATTGAGAAAGCTAACAACGAAGTATTCGAAGGTTTGTTATTGCGCCAAAAACCAATGCATGTACTTGGGAATATAGTGCTTATGGATATTCGGGTATTCGTACTTCAAGATGCGCTAGAGCCAGAATCTTTAGATGAAGAAATATTAACAACGGAAGCTGGGTTTGCCCGCTATATGGAATTAAGGGAGCAGTTCGGCAGAGAGTTAATGAACTTATCTCATCTAGGTGTGGGTGTGATCTTGCTGGAACGTGGGATTCATCCTGATGCCGAACAGTTTTGTCTGGATCATGGTATACTTGTCGTTCAGCGCATTAGTCGTATGGATCTAAGCCGAGTATGCGAGATGACGGGTGCGGTTCCTGTACGACGTACCGCTTTACATAAGGATCCAGAACAACTGCAACGTATATTAGGAAGCTCACCACGGGTTGCATATGATGACGAGCTTGAGCGTGTCCGTATGCAAGCGCAAGAGGGTAGTCAAGAACCGTTCGTTACGATAGTTGTTGGTGCAAGTACGGCTGAAATTGTGGGTGAATCAGCACGGATCGCAGGAGATGCGGCATCTGCTTTGCAAGCTGCCGTATCCGGAGGCGTGCTGCCTGGTGGAGGCACTACGGAGTTGGCAGTTTCCTATGAATTGGAGCGCCACCGGGAAATAGTAACAGGTATGGAAGCCTACGGTGTTGCTGCGGTAGCAGCTGCTCTTAGAAAGCCGATGTCCCAAATTTTGTTGAATGCGGGTTATAATCCACTTGAGAAATTAGAGGAAGCCCGTGCCGCTCAAATTGCTGAGAATAGCGACAGTATGGGGATCGATTGCGATACCGGACTTGTTATCGATTATGAGCTTGCAGGAATTATTGACCCAGCTCTCGTGAAGTCCCATGGATTGAAAGCTGCTGGTGAAGTCGCTACAGCGGTGCTTCGTATTCATAATGTGATTAAGATGAGGGAAGAGGATGGACGGTTAAATGATTAGCAATACCGTTATCCTCATTGAACTCATATAACATAATCAAAAATGTAATGATTTCATTTTAAAGTTTCTTAAGGAGGTGAAGACATCATGAAAGAAGAATATCAGGACATAAACACGGTTCCGGAAGATACAAATGCGGAAATCGTTGAAGAAGTAAATGAGGAACAATCAACGTCTTCGCTTGAACAAGAACCGGTATCTATAGCTGAGATGGAGCGCCTACAAGCACTCGCAGATGAGAATCAACTACGTGTTCTACGTACTCAAGCGGATTTCGATAACTATCGCAAGCGCACACAGAAAGAGAAGGAAGAATTTGCTAAATACGCATCTACGAAGTTGATCACTGAGCTTTTGCCAATCGTGGATAACTTTGAACGAGCGTTTAGCGCGGTTGTTGAAGATCATCTTAATGAGTCTTTCTCAAAAGGGATGAATATGATTTATCGCCAACTAGAAGGTGTACTACAAGCTGAAGGTTTAGTTGCTATGGAAAGTGTGGGTCAGACATTTAACCCAGAATTTCATCAGGCAATTATGCAAGTTGAGAGTGAAGAATACCCAGAAGGTACCGTTGTTGAAGAAGTTCAAAAGGGCTATATGTTGAAGGATAAAGTACTTCGTCCCGCAATGGTAAAGGTAAGTCAATAGTTGTTGGATTAGGATTATTTAATAAGTGATAAATGAAATTCAAAATGATGACCATATTGAAGGAGGAATTTTAGAATGAGTAAAGTAATTGGGATTGACTTAGGTACAACGAACTCATGTGTTGCAGTTATGGAAGGCGGCGAAGCCGTAGTAATTCCGAATCCAGAAGGTGCACGTACAACACCATCCGTTGTAGGATTTAAGAAAGATGGGGAACGTATTGTTGGTGAAACAGCGAAACGTCAATCGATCACTAACCCTGACCGTACAATTATGTCGATCAAACGTCATATCGGTACAAATCACAAAGAACAAATCGATGGTAAAGATTATACTGCACAAGAGATTTCAGCAATCATTCTTCAAAAGCTAAAATCAGATGCAGAAGCATATCTAGGACAGACTGTTACTCAAGCTGTTATCACAGTTCCAGCTTACTTCAACGATAGTCAGCGTCAAGCAACGAAAGATGCTGGTAAAATCGCTGGTCTAGAAGTTCTGCGTATTGTCAATGAGCCTACAGCTGCAGCACTTGCATATGGTATGGAAAAGACAGAAGACCACACGATTCTCGTGTATGACCTTGGTGGCGGTACGTTTGACGTATCGATTCTTGAACTAGGCGATGGTTTCTTTGAAGTAAAAGCGACAAGTGGAGATAACCGTCTTGGTGGAGATGATTTTGACCAACTTGTTATTGATCACCTAGTAAGTGAATTCAAAAAAGATCAAGGTATTGATCTAAGTAAAGATAAAGCTGCTGTACAACGTTTGAAAGATGCTGCAGAAAAAGCGAAAAAGGAATTGTCTGGTGTATTAACTACAACGATCTCCTTGCCGTTTATTACTGTAGTTGACGGCGTGCCACAGCATTTAGAGATTAACCTAACTCGTGCTAAATTCGATGAATTGACAGCTTCCTTGGTTGAGCGTACGCTTGGACCAACACGTCAAGCGCTTAGTGATGCTGGTATGACAGCTAACGATATTGATAAAATCGTTCTTGTGGGCGGATCTACACGTATTCCTGCTGTTCAAGATGCGATTAAGAAATTGACAGGTAAAGACCCTCATAAGGGTGTTAACCCGGATGAAGTTGTTGCTCTTGGTGCGGCTGTTCAAGCAGGCGTATTGACAGGTGACGTGAAGGACGTAGTTCTTCTTGACGTAACACCATTGTCTCTTGGTATTGAAACTGCTGGTGGTGTATTTACGAAGATGATCGAACGTAATACTACGATCCCTACAAGTAAATCCCAAGTATTCTCTACTTATGCAGATAATCAACCAAGTGTTGAGATTCATGTTCTACAAGGTGAGCGCCAAATGGCTGCCGGCAACAAAACCCTTGGACGCTTTATGCTAGGAGATATTCCTCCAGCACAACGTGGTGTTCCACAAATTGAAGTATCATTTGATATTGATGCTAACGGTATTGTTAACGTATCTGCTACGGATAAAGGTACAAATAAAACTCAGAAGATTACGATCACATCTTCAAGCGGATTGAGCGATGAGGAAGTTGATCGTATGATGAAAGATGCTGAAGAGCATGCGGAAGAAGATCGTCTACGTAAAGAGTTGATTGAAGCGAAGAACAATGCGGATCAACTTGTATACTCCACGGACAAAGTGATTAAGGATCTAGGCGAGAAGATCGATGCATCTGAAATCGAAAAAGCTGAAGCAGCGAAAGAAAAAGTGAAATCAGCTCTAGAAACAGATAACATCGAAGATATTAACAAAGCGACTGAAGAATTGACTGAAATCGTTCAACAATTGTCTATGAAGTTGTATGAGCAAGCTGCTGAGGCAGAGCAAGGTGCCGAAGGTGAAGCAACTGGCGGAGCTAAGAAGGATAATGTTGTTGATGCAGATTACGAAGTTGTTGACGAAGATAAGAAACAAGAGTAACCTATAGAAAGTTTCCTTCATAAGTTGTGGGAGGAAAAGGGGAAGGTCAAAGCCGGGTCATCCCGTGCTTTGGCTTTCCCTTTGTTACAATGATATAGTAAACTATTTATATGATAAATTAGATGGTATGGGGTGGAAGAGTGGCTGAAAAGCGCGATTATTACGAAGTACTGGGCGTTAGCAAAAGCGCACCAGATGAAGAAATTAAGAAGGCCTATCGCAAACTTGCACGACAATATCATCCAGATGTGAATAAGGCCGATGATGCAGAAACGAAGTTTAAAGAAGTTAAAGAAGCCTATGATGTTCTAAGTGATGGTCAGAAGAGAGCCGGATATGATCAATATGGACATGTTGATCCTAACCAAGGTGGATTCTCTGGCGGCGGTGGCGACTTCGGTGGTATGGGTGATATATTCGATATGTTCTTCGGTGGTGGCGGACGACGTGATCCGAATGCGCCACAACGTGGGAACGATCTACAGTATACGATGACGATCGAGTTCAAAGAGGCTGTATTTGGCAAAGAAAGTGATATTACTATTCCACGTACAGAGAATTGTGATACATGTCATGGATCAGGTGCTAAAGCGGGCACGAAACCTCAGACTTGTCACGTGTGTCATGGTAGTGGACAAGAAGAAGTCGTGCAGAATACACCATTTGGGCGTATGGTGAATCGTCGTACTTGTTCGACATGTAGTGGTAACGGTAAAATTATTAAGGAACGTTGTACAACTTGCCAAGGACAAGGTAAAGTTAAAAAACAACGAAAAATTCACGTTAAGATCCCTGCTGGTGTAGATGATGGGGCACAACTACGCATGACAGGTGAAGGTGAAGGTGGAGTACGTGGTGGTCCATCAGGGGATCTATATATTGTTATTCGTGTGAAATCGCATGATTTCTTCGAACGTGAAGGGGACGATATTTATTGCGAGATCCCGCTGACGTTTGCTCAAGCTGCTTTGGGTGATGAGGTTGAAATTCCGACATTAACGGAAAAAGTGAAACTCAAGATTCCAGCAGGTACTCAGACGGGTACATTCTTCCGTCTAAGAGGCAAAGGTGTTCCACGTCTTCGTGGTATCGGTCAAGGGGATCAGCATGTAAAAGTGGTGATTGTTACACCGAGTAATCTAAGTGATGAGCAGAAAGATTTGCTTCGGCAAATTGCTTCTTTAGATGGAGAAAAGACACATGAACATGAGCAATCTTTTTTTGATCGTGTGAAGAAGGCTTTCCGCGGAGACTGATCCTTTGTTGATATATCATATTTGTGTATAGAAATCGAAAGCTTAGCCGTTATGGCTAAGCTTTTTTTTGCATTTGTTAACACGCATAATTAGAAGAATGGAGCGGTAACCTACTGGTATGTTCTTGATACAATAAACTGAATTAAAAAGTGTAGGTGGAATAGAAGATGGGTGAAAGAAATATTCTTGCGTATTTTAAAAGTCCTGAAGAAGCAGATCGTGTTTCACGAAAGCTGGAGTCGTTACGTGTTGTTGACATGTCTATTAATCGGTTTAATGCGTTCCAGGGGGGTGAACTTAACGATACCATGCATGCGATTACAAGCGACATGAGTGATGGAGGTCATGGTGCGACGAGTGGATTTGATATTTTACTTAGTGTTGTAATAGAGAACAATTCATTCGACCAAGCGATGCGTATCGTCGAAGAAGCTGGAGGAATAGTGTAGTAAAATTTGAGGAAGGATGGTTGAATGAAAATGACTGAATATACGCATGAGAAGAATGTTAAATTAACAAAGACTGAGAAGGTTATTGAACTCATGTCTATGAAACAAGAAGATGTGGAATTCTCGGCACTCGAAGCGGATCAGGAAGACGTTGAAGCAGTAAGACGAAGCGAAGCGGCAGATGGGCGACAATTAAAAAGGATGAATCGTGATGAAAAATAGCTCCCTCACTTGGATCATGAATTCATAAAGGCATGAATGAATTAGAATAAAGCTATGTCGTCTATATATGGATGACATAGCTGTTTAATTTTATAGTTTAAATTTTGTACACAGAACTCTTTGTATAGTACAATGGTACTTATGCAAAGGGACGAGGGGGATATTTACATAATGTTATGGCATGAGTTTACGATACATACCACAGAAGAATCAGTTGAAATGATTTCTAATTTCTTGCATGAGGCAGGAGCAGGTGGAGTATCCATTGAAGAATCAGGAACGCTAAATAAAGTACGCGACACGAAATATGGTGAGCTGTATGATGCGCCATTAAATGATATTCCAGAAGGTCAGGCTGTCATTAAAGGCTATTTCTCTGTAGAGACAGAGATGGACTCGATTATAGTTACGCTGAAACAACGAATTGAGGAGCTTAGTCAGTATGATATTGATACTGGTGACGTTTGTTACGAGAACAAGATCGTCAATGAAGATGATTGGGCGGATGCATGGAAGCAATATTTCAAGCCACTCCGAGTATCTAAAACCCTAACGATTAAGCCAACATGGGAAGAGTATACTCCTGAATCCGAAGAAGAGAAGCTTATTCATTTGGATCCAGGGATGGCTTTTGGTACGGGTGCACATCCGACTACCTCTCTCTGTCTACGGACACTAGAGAATGTGATTAAGGGTGGCGAAGAGATTATCGATGTGGGAACTGGATCGGGTATATTGGCTATCGGTTCCATTCTACTTGGTGCTAAGCATGTCTTAGCTCTTGATTTGGACCCTGTCGCGGTACATAGTGCGCAGGAGAATACGGCTTTGAATGGCATGCAAGATAGTATTACGGTTAAAGAGAGTGATCTTCTTTCGGTTTTCAAGCACCAATCAGAAGGCGTGAATTTAGGCGTGAGCGTCCCTGTGAATATGGTCGTTGCGAATATTTTAGCCGAGATTATTTTATTATTGATTGATGATGTATACCAGGTGCTAGAGCCTGATGGGATTTTCATTACGTCCGGTATTTATAAGAATAAAGAACATGTGGTTCAAGAGGCTCTTAAACTTGCCAATTTTGAAATTATCGATGTGAATCGTGAAGAAGAATGGATTGCCTTTGTGGCTAGAAAGAGGTAAGTATGGAGTTTTTAAATAAAATATTGATTTATCCGATCGACAAAATGCCATTTTTCTTAATTGCTATCGTATTAGCTTTTACGGTACATGAGTTCTCGCATGCCTATTTCGCGAATAAATTCGGTGACCCAACGGCTAAGTTATTAGGGCGAGTCACCTTGAATCCTGCTGTCCATTTTGATTTGTTTGGTATTATATTGTTGGTTATTGCTGGATTTGGTTGGGCTAGACCTGTTCCTGTGAACCGTGAGAATTTCGATCGTCCACGGCTTATGGGTGTCATTGTCTCTATTGCAGGGCCACTTAGTAATTTTGTACTCGGTGTATTGGGTTCGTTGATTTATGCAGGTCTTGTACAATTCGGTGTCCTAGAATCCATTACGAATTTGAAATTAGCTGAAGCGACAGCGACTTTGTTTTATTTTATTATCATTATGAACTTTTTCTTGTTTTTATTTAATCTCATCCCTTTGCCTCCTTTGGATGGTTACCGCGTGCTCGAAGACGTTGCACCACGTGAAGTTAGAGGTAAACTTCAGCAGTTTGAACAGTGGTCTATGTTAATCTTTTTATTGATCCTGTTTATTCCAGGACTTCAAGCATATACGATTACACCATTGTATAAAGCGGCTATGACGATGTATGTGGAATTTATAAATATGTTTATGGTGATGTTTGGAGCTTAATTACTGTAAGGATAGGATGTGTTTAAGCGATGCAACGATATTTTGTGTCTGTGGAACAGTTCAAGGAAAATACAGTTGAGATTACTGGGGACGATGCTAGACACATTACGAAAGTGATGCGCGGTAAGGTAGGAGATAAGATTATTGTAAGTGATGGTCTATCACGCGAAGCGGTAGTTGAATTAGAGTTACTAGAGCAAGATATAGTCTCAGCTAATATCGTTGAACATCTCGACATGTTACAAGAAGCCCAAGTGAAAGTTACGGTTGCACAGAGCCTTCCCAAAGGGGATAAAATGGAGACGGTTATTCAGAAGTGCACTGAAATCGGAGCTGTATCTTTTGTTCCATTTCTCTCAGAACGGACCATTGTTCAGTATGATTCGAAGAAAGAAGAGAAACGTCTAGATCGGTGGCGTAAGATTTGTAAAGAAGCTGCTGAGCAAAGTCACCGCAATATTGTTCCGACAGTGGAGCCTTCAATGACGTGGTCACAGCTTATGAAGTCTTTTGCAGGATATGATGCTGTGTATTTTTGTTACGAGAAGGAGCATGGGTTACAATTACGTGATGCTCTGACTCCTTTTGTCCAGAGTGTAACAACGGGTAGCGCACCTAAAGTACTTCTCGTGGTTGGACCAGAAGGTGGATTTAGTGAAGGTGAATGCCGTAAAGCTGAGGAAGCAGGCGCTATAAGTGTAGGATTAGGACGTCGAATTCTTCGTTGTGAGACTGCCGGTATGGTTGCCCTTTCTTGTATATTATACGATTTTGGTGAAATGGGAGGAGTTTGAGTAAACTCCATTAGATATCATTTTAAATGTCACGTTGTTGCGAAAATATGGACAAGGATTTCATTTCCAGATTGAAGGAAATGAAATCCTTGTTGTTATTATTTATAATAATATGGAATATTGGGGGTCATCATATATGGCACGCAAAGAGATCTCAGCAGGTGGCGTCGTGTACATGAAAAAGCAAGAGGATCTTCGGATTCAGCTTATACTGGACCGTTATGGCAAGGTATCCTTAGCTAAGGGTAAAATGGAACCGGGAGAGACGATCGAAGAGACCGCTCTTCGTGAAATTGAAGAGGAGACGGGTATACTAGGAGAGGTGATCTCCCCAGTAGATATTATTGCGTACACGTATCAGAACCCTGTTCATGGTGAAGTTAATAAAGAAGTCCACTACTATCTGGTGGAAGCCAAGGGTGGTCATCTGAAGCCGCAAGTTGAAGAGATCAATGAAGTGTCATGGTATGATTCTCAGGAGGCTTGGAGTCGTCAGCAAAAGAGTGGTTATCGTAATAATGATACTATTCTTAGGAAGGCTCTTTTGCTATTAGGCGTTAATGTTTAATGGATAGATAGATTGAACGAAAGTTTGCGCTCACCAGTTCAATCATTTCTAAAGAAAATCATGAATATGAGCGTTCGTCTTTAGTTCAATCACGATGATCTATTCTTCTCCATAGAGGAAGATAACATATAGGAAGTGCTATGAGTGAACTTAGAATGTTAAATATCGTCTGAAAATGGGCAATTTGACTACCTAAATCACTGGATAGCCAAGCGGATACATGATGTAACTGTTGAATAAAGGGCATAAACAAAGCTGCACCGCCGACATTCAATACGACATGAGTCCAAGCGACAAATTTGCCTGAGGGAGTACTACCTGCTGCTGCAATAACCGCAGTAAAACAGGTGCCTATATTAGAGCCAAGAACGATAGCAATACCAACCTCTACTGGAAGGGCTCCGGAACTGGCGAGGCCCATCGCTAGGCCGATGACTGCTGCGCTACTGTGGATGAGAGCGGTTAGGCATGCTCCAGCGACTACTCCCCAGAGGACATTCTGAGAGGCACGTTCGATGAACCATGTGAAGACACCATAGGTATCTAATGTGGGTCCAATCGATTGCATCACACGAATACCGAACATGACCAGTGCAAATCCTGCTACTGCAAGAGATATGTATTGAATGGGCTCGAAGAGATGCTTGAAGCGATGAAGCTTCCATGAATGACGATCATTAGCGATCACAGCAGTGCCCCATATCGTTATGGCAAGGAGTAGCAAAGGGGTAGCGATCTGCCCTATCTGTAAACCGATTAATTCGGTCGTAAGACAGGTGCCGATGTTGCTTCCAAGAATAATGCCGATTGTTCTGGCGTAGGTCAGCAAATCGGCATTAACGAGACCCATTGTGATAACGGTAACAGCCGTACTACTCTGTAGAATCGCAGTAATGACTGTGCTGAACAACATGCCCTTGAGAGGGGTTGCGGTTGCTTTTCTTAGAAAGGAAGTTAAGAAGGGTCCCGCCCATCGAGCCAAGGCAATCTCCATGACTTTCATACCAAATAGAAAAATGGCAAGCCCGTATATAATGGGGAAAATAACAGATTGGAACATGGGATGAGTCTCCTTTAGTGATTCTTGTCCTATGATTTACTTATATGTTCAAGGCTGTACAGCCATGACAAACATGACAGAACCTGTGGTGACAACGAGTGTTCATACAGGTAAATATTAGGGAGTGAAGTATAGTGGCATCCGTTATTCTACATCGCAGTCAGAAGAAAAGATTAGAACAAGGACATCCTTGGGTATACAAAAGTGAAATTGCAACGGTAGAAGGGGAACCTGAAGCAGGTCAATTAGTGAACATTCTTAATCATCAGAAACGTTATCTCGGAACAGGGTATTACAATCCTGCTTCACAGATCACGGTAAGAGTTGTTTCCTACAAACCGTTGGAGTCGATGGACAAAGCTTTCTTTGTTGAGCGATTCCAGAACACCCTACAGCACCGAGAACGGTTCACTAAGGGGGAAACGGCCTATCGATTAGTCTACGGTGAGGCAGATTTCTTACCAGGTCTAATTGTAGATCGATTCGATGATATACTCGTTATCCAGCTGTTAACTCTTGGCATGGACGTGTGCCGTAATGACATTGTAGAGGCATTGGTACAAGTCATACAGCCACAGGGAATCTATGAACGCAGCGATGTATCTGTACGTGAATTAGAGGGCTTGGAACAAGTGAAGGGTCCATTGTATGGAGAGTGTCCACGCCATGTAACCGTTCGTGAGAATGGCTTAGCGATTAAAGTGGATATCGTTGAAGGACAGAAGACTGGCTATTTCTTTGATCAACGTGAGAACCGTGCTTCGATTGAGCCTTTAATGACAGGTTGGGGTGGAAGAAGTGGTATCAGCTTGCAGGAAGTTGAACAAGATGGAATCACGAAGGAACTACCTGTGAATAAGAGTGGCAGTGTTGTTACATTCCCTTACTGGGATGGAGCTACGGTGCTAGAATGCTTCTCACATACAGGTAGCTTCACACTGCACGCTTGTAAATATGGAGCTAAGAAAGTAACTTGTCTGGACATTTCTCAGCATGCCATTGAGAGTGCTCAGGAGAATGTGGATTTAAACGGATTCACAGACCGTGTAGAGTTCGTCGTGGATGATGCTTTCCAATATCTTCGCACACAGGTTAAAGGTGTCGAGGAGCGGGAGAAACGGTCTACTACGGGTACAGGTAAGAACAAAGTGGATACGTCCAAACCGATGACTCCGGGTGTGGGTCGTACATGGGATGTTGTTATTCTTGATCCTCCAGCATTCGCCAAAACGAAGAGTGCAGTTCCAGGGGCGTGTCGCGGTTATAAGGACATTAATCTACATGGAATGAAACTAGTCAATGAAGGTGGATTCCTCGTAACAGCAAGCTGCTCTTACCATATGCGTCCTGATATTTTTCTAGAGACGATCCAGGATGCAGCATTAGATGCAGGTAAAATCCTTCGTCTAATCGAGTGGCGCGCGGCGGGTAAAGACCATCCACAGATTCTTGGTGTGGACGAAGGACATTATCTTAAATTCGCTATCTTTGAAGTGCGTAGTAGATAATGTGAATCACATATGATTCATTTAGGAATAAACGTTGTTATCGAAAAAAGCATCCTTTTCTCAATTTATATGAGAGAAGAATGCTTTTTTTGTTGCAGCATTACATGAGAATCCATCAAGATAGTAATGGATAATTCTTAAGGAAGTGAATATTTATTCTTTGATATCCCATTTGTTTACGTTATTAAATTGACCGACATTGGCGGGTTTACCTGCGATGATGTCCTTAGAAACCGCTTGTAAACGTTTCTCAGAATAGATGGCGAGAGCAGGAAGTTCCTCATGTAGTATTGCTTGGAGCTGTTTGTATCAAGGCGCTTCGCAGGTTCGGTTTCAATTTCACCCTGAGCAATGAGTGCATCCACCTGTGATTTTATGATATTTAAGGAAATTATTTTCGTTATTACTTTATAAGCTTTTCCTTTTGTCGACTGCAGAAATTCCGCTTTTGCTTGCTCGAGAACTTCCTTTCCATCAACTAGTAGTTCATATGCCGAAAGCGCGATAATCTTTGAGGCATGAAGCATACCCGTAAAGCCAATGGGGGAGCCAAATGAAGCAGTAGCTTGCCATGTATGTAATGGAATGCCGACAGCTGAGCAGGTTGTTCCGATCTGTCCAAGGGGAGCTATCCATGAGACATCACCAAAATCTGATGATCCCCCGACACTCCGACCCAGCGTTTTAAAGCTAATGAATTCAGTAGGTAGCAGCGAGTTTTCGTTGATACAATTGGGCTAGCATTTTCTGAGAGGCTTCTCGTGATGCTGGATCGAGTGTTTGAACCAGAGCTTCTGCAAAGGCTTGGTCTTCCTCCGTAAATTGGAGAGGGCCAACGTCTTCCTTTGCTTGAACATAAGCTGATTTAGGGTATTGTTCACGTTAAGATCGTAGGCACCAGCTTTGATTTCAAAACTTACTTCCGTTTCTGTCATTAGCGCTGCACCATTGGCAATTTTGATCACGCGTTCCAATACCTCATCGACTTGAACCCGATTCGCTCCTCGTAAGAAATACCAAGTACTTGCTTTATCCGGCGCGATATTAGGTGCAATACCTCCATTCGTAATGGTGTAGTGAATGCGAGTACTATCTATCACATGCTCCCGCAAATAATTAGCACTGCAACACCAGCTGTTCCCAGGAGATTATGTCCACATCCATGACCAGGGCCATTTGTTTGGATTTCTTCCTTCAGGGTTCCTACAGTTTGGGATAAACCAGGAAGAGCATCATATTAGCCTAATATTCAAATAATGTATCTGTGAACAGTGGGGATAATATAGCATATTAATTTTTCGCCGTATATTACCATTAAATAGAAATATTCTATTCAAAAAGAGGGATACTCTATGGTAATGCTTACAACCTTGATGGGATGCTACAGTCTGGATATTGCAAATTCGTTATTATATTTACAAAACAAAAATGATGGCGGAAACATAGAGTTGTTCTATATCAAGATAGAAGAGACTTATTGAACTCTAATTGACTGAAATGGAAAATATATGATAATTTTAAAACAAATTTTAATCCCCATTTGTCTGATGGAAGTATGGAGATGATTAGAATTTAAGAAAAATGCGGTTGAATACTGCATCAATACCCATTATTCATGTGGGTATAATAATAATTTAAATTTGAAAGGTGGAAAAAGAAATGAGTAGCTTAAGTTGTCTTGTGTGCAAGTCTGATTTTAGCGTAGAAGAGGATGCAACAACGGGGGAGATCGTGGAATGCTCCTCATGTGGTCAAGAACATGAAGTGCATGCCGTGCACAATTTAATAACTATAGCTCTCGCTCCAGAAATTGAGGAAACCTGGGGTGAGTAAAGGAGTTGGATTATGAGTAGACATACTGACGTACTAATCTGCGTAACCAAACTACGTGAGGAAGAAAAAAGGATATCTGATTTACTTAAAGAGGATGGTTTGAACGTTGAGATTAATCTTGATTCCATGGACTTACCCTTGGAATCAGATAGATCTGAGCAAGTTGGATTAGCGCTCATAAGGTGTCTTTCTCAAAAACAGGCCTTGAGTCGATCAACCCTGCTGGAATTAGCTGGTGTTGAAACGGTCAATTCAGTTAAGGCGATTACGATTTGTACGAATAAAATTTACCAATCTATTGTATTTCATAAAGCCAGTATCCCTCAGCCCAGATTTAAGGTTGCCTTTACATCATCCAATATAACAGCATCGTTTGATGACTTTAATGATGGGTTTGTGATCAAACCTGCGAGCTCTTCTTGGGGACGAGGAATTGCTAGAATTGTCGGAAAAGATAGCTTGGACACATGGATTGCAGCAAGGGAATCTTTGGATCCTACGCAACAATCCTTCCCTGTACTGGTTCAAGAGTTTGTTGATAAGGGGGATTTCGATATCCGGGTCGTGATTGTGGGAAATAAGCCAATTGTGGCTTTCCGCAGAGTGTCGATCGACAACTGGAAAACGAATACTCATCTGGGTGCTGAAATTGAAACGATGGATATTAATCCTGAGATTCGATTTATATGTAAGCAACTGATTGATATTTTGGGAGAAGGTATTTATGGATTAGATTTATTTTATGATTTCAAGAATAACTGTTATCTCGTATGCGAAATTAATCAAAATCCTGAGTTCGCCAAATCTTGGAAAGTCCATGATGTCGATGTTGCGGATCATATTGCACAGTATTTAAAACAAAAAATAACGCTAAAAAGTAAAATTGCTCAAACAATAAATGGATAATGGAGGAGGAACAATGACAGATTCCGTAATAAGTAAACAAAATTACTTCTCGCTTTCATTCGTATTATCTAGAGTTCTTAATTCAGGTGTCATTATGAGTATTGAAAAGAATGAGAATGAATTAAAAGGGCTGGAGAAGAGCATTGGCAAGATTACCAAGGATAAACATGTAGCCTTATTCAATAGCTATACAGGTGCCGTGCATGGTGCGTTATGGGGACAGAATATTGTTCATGGTTCATCTACTCGACTGGAAGAAGCAAGTGACCAAGAACGCAAATTTCTGAATTGGTTAGGAGTTAATCTATCGTCTGATCCAGATGTTGAGCAAGGGTTCACAGCCATTTCAGTGAATTGGGAGAATCTCAATGACTTGGAAGCAGTGGTCTTATCTAAGACCACTGCCACTCAAGATCAAGCTCTTGTATTAGATTTTACGGATCTTGGATTTGGACCTTGTGCAGCTTTAGCTGTGAACGATGTCTCTGTATGGAAGAAAGCGGAGAGATTAAAGATTTTTGGTGCTTTTGATCTGAAAACGATGTGGACGCAAGAAGAAAGTGATTCTGAAATTGAGCCAGCCATTCAGTTTAACTATCGACTAAGCCCCCTAGTGGGGGCATGTGTGAAATTAACACTCTTAAGGAGGAACCGCGGGAATGAAGACTGACTTTATACAAAAGCTGTTGGAGCTACCAACAGATGATTGGATAGGTGAAGAGCTGGCTTATGAGGGTGGCCCTGCTGTCATCCCTGAGGATGTAAGAAAAACAAATTTCCCAATCATCACGAAGGAAGACGTCATGCAGATGTTAATCTCGATCCAGCAGGACCCAGATCTTGTGATCGATGAATTTACGGAGAAGTATCGTCAGTATGTGGGGGCCAACTATGCGATATCTACAGCAAGTGGTACTTCTAGTCTTCACCTTGCTTTAGTAGGAGTGGGCGTGCAACCAGGCGATGAGGTTATTCTGCCAGCATTCACGTTTATTGCTACGGCACAGGCTGTTGTAGCTGCCAAAGCGATTCCGATATTTGTGGATATTGATCCACAAACCTATTGCTTGGATCCTGCTAAAGTAGAGAAGGCGATCACAAGTAAAACGAAAGTGATTATGCCCGTCCATGTGCATGGCTTGCCAGCGGATCTTTCGAAATTAAGTGAAATAGTTAAGAAATATTCTTTACGTTTGGTTGAAGATGCTTCACATGCGCATTCAGCTTCGATTGATCATCAAATATGTGGTTCCATCGGTGATGGGGCTGGTCAAAGTTTAATGGCAGATAAGAACTTCCCCGTTGGAGGAGAAGGTGGCATAGCCTTTTTCAAGGAGCGGGAAGATTATGAGAGAGCTTTGGCTTTCCTTGAGGATTCGGGTATTGATTATAGAATGTCTTGGATAGCAGCAGCATTTGGAATCAGTCAGTTGGAGCGTCTCCCGTATTATGATGCTATTCGAGCGAGAAATGCAGGATATCTCACGAAGGTGCTGTCGGAGACAAAGCTCTTTAGAGGTCCGATTGTACCAGAGGGTTCCAAGCACAGCTATAACATGTACAGAATCAAGATATCGCCTGAAAACTTAGGGTTAGAGGATTTTCCTGATTATAAAGTAAAGGATGCGATCCAAGAACTGGCGATGAGCGAAGGTGTATTTGCAAGAGAATGGCAAAATGTTCCGATCCCAGGGCATCTTCCTTTTAAGAATAAGATTGGCTTTGGAAACGGCTATCCATTTACATTGTCAGAGCGCGTTGATTTAGGTTATGACATTAATAACTTCCCGGAAACGCTGAATATGTTGCGGTCTACTTTAACGATATGCAGAGAATTAAGATCACCCATTGAATATGAAAGAATTCAAGCGTATGCCTTAGTATTCCAAAAAATCGATGCTAATCCGGACATCATTCGTCAAATCGTAGAAAGAAACACGAGTGGTTCAGTCTTGTATGAAAGGGATGCTAGATTAGGATGAGTACATCTGAATATGGTGTGAAACGAGTTGCTATCCTAGGTGGGACTGGGTTTACTGGTGCAGAAATATACAGGCTGTTAAGTAAACATCCCTTATTCAAGGTGGAGTTTGTCTCTTCGGAATCGAAAGCTGGAAGTCCAGTAGATAAACACTTTATGGCGGCTAGACATGGGAAGAAATCGAATGCGCTCAAATTCAGTAAAATTGCTGATTTGAATAGTAACTATGACATTATATTTTCTTGTCTTCCAACGGGGGTGTTACCCCAATTTATTAATCAGCTATCCTTGCATGCGGATTATATTTTTAATGTTAGCGGAGATTACAGAGTTACGGATCTAGATCTCTTACAAAAACATTATCCGGAAACGCTAAAGCATGAATTCGTGGGCTCAAGCTATTACTATATTCCTGAGTTTAGTGAAATTGATCACCAGGTGAAGGTTGTAAATCTTCCTGGTTGTATGGCTGTGGCAACAATCTATACGATATATCCACTATTAGCGCATGACTTAATCGAGAATCGTATCGTATCCGATGCTAAAACAGGTTCTAGTGGAGGTGGGAAAACGACGACGGAGCATCATGCTGAGCGTACGAATAATTTCCGAGCACATAAAGTACATGGGCATAGACATAAACCTGAGATCGAATTTGCTTTCAAGACGTATTTTCAAAAAGAAATTGATCTGCAGTTCTCTACGTATAGTCTTGATCTGCCAAGAGGCATCATGGTTACGTCATATTCGGTTCTTAAAGAAGGTGTTTCGGAGATTGATGTGAAAAAGGCCTTTTATAGGACGTATTCATCCACACCGTTCATTCATTATTTCAATTCCAATACGGGACACAATTCTAATCCTATGATCAAAACCGTAGCGGGAACGAATTACGGGGAAGTGGGTGTGTATATCGACGGGAAGAACTGTGTATCTATCGCGAGTATAGATAATTTAATCAAAGGTGCGGGAGGACAAGCGATTCAGGCTGCAAATCTCTATATGGGATTCCCAGAGGAGACAGGACTGCAATCTGAATTGGAAGGGGCATGGCCTTAATGGATCACTTATATGTAATTAAGTTAGGAAGCAGTACCCTTGTGAATCATCCGGAAATATTTGAGGAGATTACTGCGATTGTACACAGAGGTGGCAATGTACTGTTAGTAGCAGGAGGCGCTGAAGGGATTAGACAGAAATATAGCCAAATTGATCGAGAAATACCTTTTCTTACGTTGGTTAGTGGGGATGAGGTACGATACTGTTCTCCTGAAGAAATGCCCTTCATCCGAGCTGCGTACGATGAATTTATTATTCCAATCGTCAATGAAAATTTGAGGAAACATAGGCTTAACGTATTCTCGCAATCGGGTGGAGAGAATGACATTGTCTTTGGTGCAAAAGCTAAACCTCTCAAAGTATTAAAAAACAATAAACCTGTCATTGTCAGAGATTCATTATTTGGTAACTTCACAGGATGTAATGTGGAATTCTTGAAAGCTACATTAGCTACATTTGATGTCGTATGTTTGACAGCTCCCATCATAGATAAAGAACTTGGCGAGTTCATTAATATTGATGCTGACGTGCTGGCAGCTCATCTAGCGATCGAGTTAGAAGCTCAACATCTGAGATTTGTGACGAGTACTTACGGAATACTTACGGACGTAGAAGATGAAAGATCAACCCTCTCGGATGTTTACTTAGGTGATGAAATCCATTCGATTAAAGGAAGAATGAAACAAAAGGTACGGGCCGCGAATTTAGCTATTCAACAAGGGATTTGCGATGTATGTATTACTGGACCTCATACGTTAGAGGGTTCAGGTAAAACTTGGTTTTGGAATATGGAAAAAGAGCTCAATGATATGGACTTATTGAATAAAGTTGTGCGTATCCCCTCGATATCTCAAGGTGAACATGAACTTGCACACTATTTGTTGGATAACATTCAATATCCAGGCGTTACGGGTCGGATTGATGAAGTCGGTAACATCGTTTTTCAAAAAGGAAATGGACCTAACAAACTGTTGCTTCTCGGCCACTTGGACACGGTTCCGCATATTTGGAAAGTTGAAAGTGACAGCCAAGGAATTACAGGTAGAGGTGTAGTAGACGCCAAAGGATGTTTCGTGAATTTCGTTCATATGTTGAGAGATGCTGAGGTACCTTCGAACGGATCTTTACTGGTCATTGGCGCCGTAGAAGAAGAAATATCCTCTTCTAAAGGAGCCCATTACATTAAAGATCATTACAGCGCTGATGCTGTGATTATTGGTGAACCCAGCGGGGAAGGTAGTTTAACATTGGGCTACTATGGACTCTATAAATTGGAGATTATCATTAGTCGGCCACAAGAACATACAGCAGCGAAGGATGCGCTGAGTGTCATCGATCAATTACATGTGGTTGTCGAGGAGATACGTTCGAGGGTGCGAACCATTGACCCGCAATGCTTATCGTCACTCATTGATATCGAACACAGCAATGCCAAAGGAATACTCACAGTAAACGGAATATTGAATTTTAGAATTTCACCTCCTGCTGGAAAGGAGTACGCATCGAAGATTGAATTAGAATTCGGTGAAGACGTGATTGTGAAGGTCTTACGAGCTACGCCTGGGTTTGCTAATCCACGTAATGGTGCTTTGGTCAAAGCGTTTATTCGTAGCTTCGCTAAGGAAGAGAAATCTATTCATTATATAAAAAAACGAGGAACCAGTGATATGAACACACTGGCGACCACATGGGATGCCACACCAATGGTGGCATATGGTCCTGGAGATTCTAGCTTGGATCATACGAATCATGAATATTTGCATATTAAAGAGGTGGAAGCCACCAGAACCATTCTTAAAGAAGCGGTTGGAGAATGGTTTAGGCTGAAAGGGAGTGAATAATATAGATACCGTATATGAGCCTACTCCGCAGTCAGAGCACTTAAATAACCTGCTTGCAATCACTAAAGAAGCAAGGAAACTGATTATAGATATGGCAGCGTCTGAGACGGGTTGCCATATTGGTGGAAGTCTATCTGTCATAGATCTTCTTATAGGTGTGTATTCCAAGTATGTACAAGATGAGAACACCAGGATTGTTCTTAGTAAAGGTCATACAGCTGCGGCGTTGTATGCAACACTTTATCTTTATGGGCTCATTGAAGATAACCCTGCGGAATCATATGGCCAAAAAGGCTCCTTATTTACGGGTCATCCCAATCATAAACTGCCCCATATTCCCTTCTCCACAGGGAGCTTAGGGCATGGTATTCCTTATGCGGCAGGTTGGGCATTAGGGCAGAAAGTGAAGAACTTAGATGGGCTGGGTATCGTGTTAGGTGGCGATGGCGAGCTACAAGAAGGTCTGTGTTGGGAAACGGCCCAAATTATTCAGGCCAAATCGATCTCTAATTTTATTTATATCGTAGATTGTAACGGTGGCCAGAATGATGGATATGTTAGCGACATATCTCCAATTCATAACCTAAGACAACGATTCGAAGCATTTGGATTCCATGTGGAAGAAATAGACGGACATAATATGGAACAAATTTTGGCAGCCCTAGCGCTCAACCGTGAGAAACCTTTAGCATTGCTCGCGACAACAATTAAGGGCAAGGGAGTTGCAGCTATAGAGGGTAATCCTGATTCTCATTATGCCAAAATCCCAGAGAGAGTCGCGAGTAAATGGAAGAGGAGTTTGTTATGAGCATATCTGGAAGGGAATCATATAAGGATGAACTGACAAAGTTAGCGTTTGAGAATGAAAGAATTATTTGTATTGAAGCCGATTTAGGAGGGAAGAAACATCCGTTTGAACAAAGTCATCCTGATCGGTTTTTTAACTTAGGGATAGCGGAGCTTGCTAGTATTGATATAGCGGCGGGTCTGGCCGAAGCAGGTTTTATTCCGTTTTTTTCAACGTTTTCTTCATTCGCTGCGCTAAGAGCTGCGGAAAGTATAAAGTTAGCCATGGGGTATATGGAGAAGAATATGAAGATAGTCGCTGCTTATGGGGGTGTTTCAGGAGGGTGGTTTGGAACCACGCATCATTGTTTAGAAGACATCGCGATTATCCAAACATTCCAGAATATCCGAATTGCCTGTCCCCATGGGGAGATAGAGACTAGACAAGTGATTCGGGAAGCTGCGCAGTCACAAGAACCCTATTATATTCGTCTCGCTCGTAATGCTGTTTATGACAGTCTTGATCGAGCGGAAGAGAGCAGCTGTAGAGAGTTGCTAATTGAAGGTGCAGAACGTGCCAATGCCAAGCTCTGCTTGATATCTGTTGGGGAAGAAGCGACCGAGTTATGTAAAACAATTCTGCAAGAGAATGATTCGGTTGTGCATGCACATGTATGTTATGTCGATCTGAAGAGCTTGAAGAGCTATATCGATGAGTTAAAGCAAATATCGGATACGTTTCTTGTTGTTGAAGAACATCGAGCTACAGGAAGCTCAGCTTCTGCATTAGCTTTATTAATGCCTGAGTGTAAAGTCTACTCTCATGATTGTGGTGAGAAGTGGCCTATGTATGGTGGTACACATCAGGATGTACTAGATTACTTAGGGTTTGGACTTGCGCATCTTCAACAGCAAATACATTTCATAGGGGGTACTGATGGTTTTTAGCGTTCTAAAACCAAGAAATTTCCGTCATTTTTTCTTATCTGACATCATTTCTGGATTCGGAGTAGGCATGAGCACCATTGGAGCGAACTGGTTTCTACTGGATCAGACCGGTTCTATACAACTAATTGGGTTCATGCTCTCTTTAAATGTGATTGCAGGTTTAGTTATTTCCCCCTTTGTTGGCACGTTGACAGATAAATTTAATCGCAAAAAGATTATTTTATGGACTAATTTATTTCGTACCTTAGGCATAGCTGCGGTAATTGGTCTCTTTTTGATATTTGGATTTCTTACGGAGTATCTTTACGTGTTTACGATTATTAACGGCATGAGTTGGTCCATTTATATGTCAGCATCGAGAAGTTTAGTTCAAGAGCTTCTTACAGAGAAGGAATTAATCAATGGTAATTCTTTAGTTGAGATCAGCTTACAGGTTGGGATGTTTATGGCGGGTGCAGCTTCAGGCATATTGTATAAATATTTTGGATTCGAACTTATTCTAGCGATTAATGCCATCGCGTTTATTGTAAGTAGCTTGTTCTTATACAGAGTTCATTACGATCCAATTGTGATCGAGAATAAAGAGGAGACCTTTTATGCTAACTTCAAAGACGGAATTAGCTACTTAAAGGAGAGACCCTACATTTTCTGGATCGGAGTTGTAGCGATCGTCCCATTAATTTCTACGATGATTTATAACGTCGTTCTTCCGGGCTATGTAAATAACTCTGTTGGTGGTGATTCTGTTGTGTTCGGATTATCCGACATGTTTTATGGCATCGGAGGACTTATATCTGGGTTTATTGCAGCACCATTTGCTAAGAAAATAACGAAACAAGGAACAATTGCACTCTTTTTCCTACTATCCATTAGTACGTTAATTTCTTTGGCATTTAACCAATATATATTTGTCTTATATATAGGAAGTGTATTCATTGGCCTAACGAATTCTTCATTAAGAATCTTAATGAATACGACGATTATGGAGACAGTATCTAAGTCTTATATGGGAAGAGCTTTATCGGTGTGGATGGCGATTTCGCTTCTATTGCAGACGGTTTTCGCTACAGGTCTAGGTGTATTGATAGAACGTTACTCTGCGGGCGTAGGTTTTATTTGTATGAGTGTTCTTATGTTATTAGGGTTTGCGTTGTATCAATTGTTAGGAAGTAAAGTGAAAGCCACGAATACTAACGTAACCATTTAATGAAGTGGAGGGACGAGATGAATAGTAAAAAGAAGATAGTCGCTTTTGTCGAACCGAGTTTTTATGGGGTAAGTTTTGTTAGAGCAGCATATGAGCAGGGTTTCCAGATCATTTCTATCGTTTCTTCTCCTGAAAATCCTGTGAAGTACGGGTATGAGGGAATTTATCATGATCTGATTATTGCAGATATTCGAGATGAAGACTCGTTATATGAAGCCATTACAAATTCCGAATATCATCATAAACTCGACGCATTAATTCCGGCAACAGATTATGCTTCACATCTTACGGCAAAGGTGGCAGAACGATTAGGTCTTAAAGGGGTTCCTTATGAAGCAGCACTCAAATCAAGGAATAAAGATTTAGCCAGAGAAGCTTATGCGGAACATGATGTTCCTAGTGCAAAGTTTAAGAAAGTTAAAACCTTTGAAGAAGCTGCCTTAGCAGCCGGGCAGATTGGATATCCAGTTGTATTGAAGCCAACCAATGCCTCGAGTAGTCAAAAGGTGTTCTTTATCCATAGTTCAGGTGAGCTGGAACAAGCTATGGCTGATATCGTTGATTTCAAAGAAACCTATATGAATTTTAAAGTCCGAGAGGAGTATTTAATAGAAGAGTACCTAGATGGGCAGGAGTTTAGTGTAGAGCTCTTTCTACAAGATGGGGATCCGATATTTGCTGCCGTTACAGAAAAGACAACTTCACCTCTGCCCTACTTTGTGGAGATTGTTCATACGTTACCGACTTCTGTTTACTCCGAGAGACAAGAAGATATCGTGAATACGGCTGTCAGTGCTCTGAGGGCTATAGGACTCATCAATGGTCCCAGTCATGTGGAAGTTAAGCTCACAGACAAAGGGCCACGAATTATTGAAGTGAATGGCAGACCTGGTGGAGATAATATCTCCTCTGATTTATTAATTCAAGCCTTAGGGTTTGATATCTTCAAAGCTACCGTTCATTATTATTTGGATCTTCCTATCGACATTCATACACATCAGAACAGAGCCGCCTCTGTTGCATATTTGACTGCTGTTAAAGATGGAACGGTATCGACTATTCGAGGGCTTGAACATATCGCAGATAATGAGAATGTCATTCGTTCGCATATTTCGGTTCAATCAGGTGATAGAATCGTTGTTCCTAAGAGTTCGGACGATCGATTGGGTTATGTCATTACGATTGGAAATACCCCAACAGAAGCCAGAGAAGCAGCGTTAGGATTAATACGAAATATTGAACTTATTTATACTTAAGGAGGCTGATCGCTTTGGGAATTGTTGTTCTTTATGGAAGCTCTCGGAGAAATGGAAATACAGACAAACTGGCTGATTTATTGGTGGAGGGCTTGAATGCAGATAAAATATATTTGTCGGACTATCATCTTCAACCCATAACGGACTATCGTCATACTGAACTTGGAGCATACCCGGACGATGATTATCATGAACTGATTGACAGAGTATTGGAGCAGGATACGATCGTGTTTGCGACACCAATCTACTGGTATGGCATATCGGGTGTTTTGAAAACCTTTATTGACCGTTGGTCTCAATCATTACGTGAAGATAGGGATCATTTTTTATCGAAAATGTCTGCCAAAAGAGCATATGTTATCGCTGTTGGGGATGATGAGCCTCAATTGAAAGGACTCCCTCTTATTCAACAATTTCAATATATCTTCGATTTCACTCGTACTCAGTTTGACGGTTATATTATCGGTGAAGGAAATAAACCGGGTTCGATTCTAGAGGATACAACTGCTCTTTCTAGTGTTGATGAATTAAGGAAAAGAATCATTCTTAACGATTAATCGTATCTATGTCACTTATAAATAATCCACCAAGGATGCACTTGGTGGATTATTTGTGTTTGAATTTACGATATGGTTGAGTCGATCTACCGTGTTTCATCAGCATTATACTTCATATGCAACAATAGATTTTCTCATCTTTATATGGCGGAAGATTCTATACAGTCACGAAGGAGTCTTCATCAAGATGGATATAATCTATCAGTTTAGGCACAAGGCTGAGTATGTTATAGTATATAGTAGCAGTAGGATCCGTTTTAATTGTAACTTCATGGAAATGTACCTCGCATATTGGTATTTTTGGTCGTTAGGATACTTCCATTTTACTATTTAATGCATCGGTGCATTTTTGTTTTTTCTATATAAAAATCCTTCTACGAAGATCGTGGAAGGTAGTTTGGATAGTTCAAGGAGACCCTTGTTCCCATCCGTTAAAGTGAATGCGAATAGGCTATTACAAAATAAAGGAGGCATCCCATGTCGGTTCATTTTCTCTTAGGACGTTCGGGAAGCGGTAAAACCACGAATATTATGCAAGACATCTCTACACGACTGAGTAGAGAACCTCGAGGTAAACCTATGATTCTACTTGTGCCTGAACAAGGCTCATTTCAAGCGGAACACGAATTGGTTACATCAGGTCCTATAAACGGGATTGCACGGGCACAGGTACTTAGTTTCCAGCGTCTAGCCTATCGGGTTATGCAAGAGACAGGTGGGTCGGCACGTGTAGGTATTAGTGAAGAAGGAAAAAGAATGTTGCTCTACAAAATCATTCAGAGGCGTAAAGAAGAGTTGAAGTTATTTGGTCCATCTGGCGATCAAATGGGTTTCGTGGGTCGTCTTAGCAAACTCTATACGGAGATGAAACGCTATTGTATTGATGCTACGCATGTAGAGGAACAACTCTCGCGTATGCACTCTAATGGAGCAGGAACTCCGATTTTACGAGATAAACTAGGAGATATTCTGACGCTCTATCGTGATTTCGAGCAAGAATTATCGCCTTTATATATGGATAATGAAGATCATCTCATGACATTAGCGGAAGCTATTCCGAATTCTTCTTATGTGAAAGGTGCGGACATCTGGATTGATGGTTTTCATGGATTCACACCACAAGAATTTATCGTGTTACAGCAATTGATATCCTATGCTTCTTCTGTAACGATAGCACTTACGCTCGACAAGGCATTTGAGTCAGGGATGTTACCTCATGAATTGGATTTATTCCATCCATCTGCGACCACCTATGTGAAGTTAAAAGGAATGATTACAGAATTAGATATAGACTCAACAGACACCTTACTGAGACCGGACATTCTACCAAGATTCAAAGATAGTCCACAACTAGCTCATCTCGAACAAGGGTATGATCGTCGAATTCCTTGGCGCGATGAATCTGTAGACCCCGAAAATACGTATCATCATGGCGTCTCTATTCATGTTGCAGTAAACCGTCGGGCAGAGCTGGAGGGCGCATTACGTGAAATGCTTCGTCTCGTTCGTGAGGAAGGGGCTAGATATCGGGATATAGCTATATTTGTACGGCAATTAGGAGATTATGAGTCTATTCTAGGACCGCTTTGTCGGGATTATGGCGTGCCTTTCTTTCTTGATCAGAAGCGAAGCGAGTTACATCATCCATTAGTGGAGTTTATTCGATCTTCCCTAGATATCGTGAATCGTCGATGGAAATATGAAGACGTATTTCGCTGTATCAAGACAGACCTACTTCTCCCGTTAGATGGTTCACTAGACCGTACGGATATGGATCGGCTAGAGAATTACGTATTAGCGTGCGGAATTCAAGGGTACCGTTGGACAGATGGCCGCCCATGGCGAGCGATTCCTAGTCTTTCTCTTGAAAGTGATAGCGTGGATCGACAGAAGAACGGTGAGCAGTTACTTGAATTGATGGAACGCTGTCGTGCGGTGGTAAGTGGTCCATTGTTTTCTTTTGAGAAAAGATTAAAGGCAGGAAAAACAGCTCGTGATTTATGTACAGCAGTATATCTTCTATTAGAGGACGCGGGTGTCCCACAGAAACTGGATGCCATGAGCCATGAGGCTTTGGAGTCTGGTCAACCAGAAGAGGCACGAGAACACCGTCAATTATGGGGTGCTATTCTAGATTTACTTGATCAAATTGTGGAGTTAATGGGTGAAGAGAACATTGGTGTTGAACTATTTACTGGGATACTAGAAACAGGGCTAACGGAAATGAAGTTGTCTTTAGTGCCGCCTTCTATCGATCAAATATTAATTGGAAATATGGACCGCACGCGCACAAGTGGTGTGAAATATACGTTCCTGCTAGGGTTCAATGATGGTGTCGTTCCTGCTGTGATTCAGGAAGATGGTGTACTAACGGAAACGGAACGTATGTTATTAACAGATACAGGTATGGAGCTTGCTCCAAGTATCTCGCGTAAGTTGTTAGATGAGAGGTTTCTTATCTACAATGCGTTAACTTCAGCCAGTCGACATGTATGGATTTCTTACGCGTCAGCC
The DNA here is from genome assembly GCF_001637205.1 of Paenibacillus glacialis. GTDB lineage: Bacteria > Bacillota > Bacilli > Paenibacillales > Paenibacillaceae > Paenibacillus_AQ > Paenibacillus_AQ glacialis. The sequence continues at coordinate 255,783 of NZ_LVJH01000070.1, read as the reverse complement.
GATGAAGAAGGCAAAGTTCTCTTACCTTCAGAAGTGATTCGGCATGTGAAGAAAATGTATCCATTATGCAAGGAACAACCACTATTAGGGCAACCACAACGAGAGCAACAACTCAAAGAACAACAAGATTTTGTAAGCAATCCACAGCAGACGTTAAGTCATTTGATTGTACAGCTACGTAAGTGGAAACATGGCATCGATATTCCTGATTTTTGGTGGGGTATTTATAATTGGTATTTACAACAAGCGGAGTGGCGTGAACCTCTGTCTATGTTACTGCGTTCTTTGTTCTATGTTAACGATACACTACCTTTGGAAACGGGTACGAGCCGCAGGTTATATGGCTCTAAGGTGCGAACCAGTGTGTCACGAATGGAGAAATTTGTGGCTTGTCCATTCTCACACTTTGCTTCGCATGGCCTTAAGCTGAAGGAACGCCAGATGTATCGGTTAAAGGCACCTGATATTGGTCAATTGTTCCACTCAGCGCTAAGTGATATGGCTACACAATTACAGAATCGAAGTGTTAGCTGGGGAAGCTTAACGGCTGATGAATGCCGGCAGGAAGCAAGCATTGCAGTGGATCGCTTAACACCACTGTTACAAGGAGAAATCCTACTTAGCTCTAAACGTTATGCTTATATTTCAAGGAAATTGAAGAACATTGTCGGAAGAGCTTCTATCATTCTTGGTGAACATGCAAGAAGAGGCAACTTTGAGCCAATTGGTTTAGAACTTGATTTTGGACCAGGGAAGACGTTACCTCCCTTAATCTTTCCACTACCGAATGGTTCAGTCATGGAAGTTATAGGTCGAATTGACCGGGTAGATATGGCACAGGGAGCACAAGGCATGATGCTGAGGGTTATTGACTATAAATCCAGTCAGAATGATCTGAAATTACATGAGGTCTATTACGGATTGTCGCTTCAACTTTTAACCTATTTGGATGTGTTGTTAACGTATTCGGAGGAGTGGTTGGGAGCGGCAGCAATACCCGCTGGGACGCTATATTTCCATGTTCATGATCCATTGTTGCAATCTGCGAATGGCATGAATGCGGAGCAAGCGGCGGATGAACTACTCAAACGATTCAAAATGAAGGGTCTATTGCTGTCGAACCGTGAGGTGATTGCGCAGATGGACACTTCCTTAGATAAGGGTTATTCATCCATTCTGCCTGTTGCTGTTAAGTCCGATGGGAGTTTCTACAGCAGTGCAGCAGTGGCAACTTCTGAACAATGGGATAGTCTATTATCTTCGGTACGGAGCAATATTGTGAATATAGGAACACGGATTACGGAAGGTGATGTCAAGATTGAACCTTATCGGATTCAGCATGAGACAGCCTGTACGTTCTGTTCCTATAAACCAGTCTGTCATTTCGATGAGAATGTTGAAGGTAATAATTATCATATCATGGGTAAACCGAACAAATCACAAGTATGGGACATGCTGTCAAAGACTCAAGGAGGAGATACACCGTGATCGAAATGGTTAAGCCGGAAGGTAGTATGTGGAGTGATGATCAGTGGAAGGCGATTTCGCTTAGCGGTGATCATATTCTTGTGGCAGCCGCAGCAGGTTCAGGGAAGACAGCCGTGTTGGTTGAACGAATCATACGCAAAATTATGAATGAGGAACAAGGATTTAGTGTAGATCGATTACTTGTCGCTACATTTACGAAGGCAGCGGCAGCTGAAATGCGCCAGCGGATTCGTGAGGCATTGGATAAGGAGCTTGAGAAGGAGCCTGATAACGCTCATTTGCGTCGGCAGCTTGCATTATTAGGGAAAGCATCGATTACAACACTTCATTCGTTCTGTATGGAAGTTATTCGTCGTTATTATCAATGGATTCCTCTGAATCCGGGGTTCCGAATCCTGAATGAGAATGAAGCTGAATTGTTACGACAGGAAATTCTGGAGGAGTTATTTGAAGAAAAGTACGGCGAGGCGGAAGAAGGAGGGATCTTTCTGCGACTTGCTGATTGGTTCAGCGGTGAACGTAGTGACGATGCTTTGTATCTTCTTGTGCAGAAGTTGTATGATTTCTCGCGCAGTCACTCTTGGCCAGATGAATGGTTGCGTCAAATGGCGTCACATTTCTCCGTTTCGGATCCTTCAGAATTAGATGATAGTCCTTGGGTGAAAAGTATTGTGAAGGATGCTAAGTTGTCTATGGCTGGGGCGGCAGGATTGTTACATCAAGCCATTTCTATAGCTATGTTACCCGGTGGACCTTCGCCGTATGTAGATAATTTACGAGATGATCTGGAAATGGTTGAATCCTTGAAGGAATGCCTTGAGGATTTCCCTTGGAATGCTCTTTATGATGCCTTCCAAACGGTCTCATTTGGTAAATTGAAAAGTTGCCGTAAGGATGAGACGGATCCTGATTTACAAGAACGTGTTAAAGAACTAAGAGATAGCGTCAAGAAAATATTGAATGATCTTAAAAGTACGTTGTTCGGGCGTCCAGCAGAAACATTCCTGTCTGAGCTTCATGAGGTAGCTCCAGTGATGACAGAGTTATCTGAGGTTGTCATTCTCTTTAGTCAGCGTTATCAGGAACTGAAGCGGGCTAGGGGTCTCGTGGACTTCAGTGATTTGGAGCACTACTGCTTGCAGATTCTGAGACATCCTGACTCGTCCGTCGATCAACTCCTTCCATCTGACGCCGCTATTGAATATAGAAAGCACTTTGATGAAGTGTTATTGGATGAATATCAAGATACCAATAGTGTTCAGGAGGATATCGTAAATCTGATCTCTAGGGAACAGCCAGGGAATCGCTTTATGGTAGGTGACGTCAAGCAAAGTATTTATCGATTTCGACTTGCAGACCCAGGTCTTTTTCTAGATAAGTACGATAGATACGGCGTGGAGGACAACGAAGGTGTAGTTATCGATCTTGCTCGTAACTTTCGTAGTAGACATCAGGTATTGGATGCGGTCAATGTGCTCTTCCGGCAAATGATGGATGAGACTGTAGCAGAAATAACCTATAATGAGCGGGCGGAATTAGTATACGGTGCGTCATTTCCCGGTACGCAAGAGGGTGAGAAAGATCCTGCTTATACTCCAGAACTTCTACTAATTGATCGTGGGAATGGTGGGAAATCAGGAGAAGCCGAGGATTCTGAGGGAGAAGAGAATCCCCTTTTAAAAGAGGGCGAGTGGGTTGAGATGGAGACCGCTCAATTAGAGGCGAGGGCTATTGCAGCTAAGATCAAGGAGATGACAGGGGAAACCGGAGATCCTATGTTCATTTACGATAAGTCATTAAAAATGATGCGTCCTGTGGGCCATGGTGATATCGTGATTCTTCTTCGATCTGCTTATATTTGGGGACCTCTGATTATGGAGGAGTTGCGGCAACAAGGCATTTCGGCTGATGGAGAACAGAATCAAGGTTATTTCCAGGCGACAGAAGTTGCAATTATGTTATCACTACTGCAAGTGATAGATAATCCTCAACAAGATATTCCACTAGCGAGCGTACTTCGTTCACCTATTGTTGGTTTAACGGAGGAAGAATTAGCGCAAATCCGATTGTGTGCTAGTGGTCCTTTTTATGAAGCTGTGATAGCAGCTGCGGGTACGGAGAAGAGCCCTAACCGATTTACGCAAGGGGATACGCAAGAGTTGATTCATAGCGTGAATGAAGAATTAGCTGCGACGTTAGAAGTTTCTATGATCATGAACGAAGCGCGAACTCAACCGGCGGACAATAACACGATTACGAATACGGATGAGATTTCTTCTGACTTACGGTTAAAAATGCAGAATTTTCTAATAAAATTAGAAGGTTGGCGCAAAGAGGCGCGTCGAGGCAGTCTAGGGGACCTCATATGGCACATATACGCTGAGACTGGTTATATGGACTGGGTAGGAGGACTGCCTGGTGGAGGGCAACGTCAGGGCAATTTGACAGCTCTTTACGATAGGGCTGTACAGTATGAACAGACGACAGCGTCTCGTGGATTATTTCGTTTCTTAACGTTTATTGCGAGACTTCGTGATCATGGTTCTGATCTAGGCAGTGCAGGAAGATCAGACAAGCAAGATAACGCAGTCAGAATTATGACGATTCATAAGAGTAAAGGGTTGGAATTCCCAGTCGTCTTCTTAGCAGGAATCGGAAAAACGTTCAATCAACAGGATTTGAATTCACCATTTCTGATGCACAAAGATTTGGGGTTTGGACCGAAGTTCGTTGATCAAGAGATGCGGGTAAGTTATCCAACCTTGCCTAATCTTGCGATACGTCGCAGATCGCAGCAAGAACTGCTTGCAGAGGAAATGCGGGTGCTGTACGTAGGGTTAACACGTCCCAAAGAGAAATTGATCCTTGTGGGTACGCTTAAGGATCTTACTAAAAAAATATCATCATGGACACAAGTACAAAGTCATCAACCCTATATGCTACCCGATTATGTGTTATCGAGGGGTCGCAGTTATTTGGATTGGATTGGACCGGCACTGATCCGTCATCCCGATGCAGGATTATTGAGGGAGATTGGTGGGGTAACTTCACCACCTGCTCCTGTATTGAATGGGGATCCTTCATCTTGGATGGTGTCGGTTCTTTCAGTGGATGAACTTTCACAAGGTTTAATTGCGGGTACCGATGGAGATCAAGAGGTTTCTCAGAATCGTGAATTGAAGTTACAAGCTATGTTGAATAGAGAAGCCGTACCGTTGTCAGCAGTGGAGAATAACGAGGTAACAGCGGCAGCTGATTTAATGAATATAGAGAATAAGCTTGGATGGAAGTATCCATATGCTATTTCTACTACACTCTCAGCTAAAACGTCCGTAACTGAGATGAAGAAGTTGCTCTCCTTACAGGAGCTTCCGTCTTTGGATTGGGTAGAAGAGAAGAAAGTACAACACCAACAAGATTCTACGTTGCAGCTTCGACGTCCTAAATTTATGGAAGAGAAGAGTATGAGTCCAACAGAACGCGGAACGGTTTATCACACACTTATGCAACATATTCCTCTTCGTGGAGAACCTGTGAATAGGAACATGGTACAAGAAACAGTCATCCGACTTGTTGAGTTGCAGATCCTGACGAAGGAACAGGGCGACATGATTGGTTTAGATGAAGTGGTAGCTATGTATGACAGTGAAATGGGAACAAGATTATTGTCTGCAACATGGGTAGAGCGGGAGTTACCTTTTAGTTACGCTCTCTCTGCAACAGAAGCTCATCAAGGTCTGAGTTTTGTAAAGAATCTAGCTCATAGTGATGAACAGGAATCATTAATAACAACAAGAGAGTTGGATAATGAAACGGTATTAATTCAAGGGGTAGTAGATTGTATTTTCAGAGACAATGGCAAGTTGGTTCTTCTGGATTACAAGACGGATCGCGTGCTGGAACAACGTGGTGGAGTCGATGCTCTAGTAGAACAATACCGTTTCCAGCTAGAGCTCTATGGTAAAGCACTAGAAGACATCATGGGTGAGCCTGTGAGTGAGAAGTGGTTGTATTTCTTCGATGGATCACATTTGGTTCAGATATAATTCGAAGATCGATCTATGCAAGAACAGAGAGGGGAGAAATCATATGCGAATATTGCATACGAGCGATTGGCATTTCGGACGGACATTGGAAGGCCGCAGTCGGTTGAAAGAGCAGGAGGACTTTGTTGACGAACTGGTACGTATGGCAGATGATCAGCAGGCAGATCTCATATTAATGGCTGGAGATGTGTATGATTCTGTCAATCCTCCTGCTATGGCAGAACAGCTCTTCTATGAGGCTTGCGCAAGGTTAGGCGATGGAGGAAGACCATTGGTTGTGATAGCGGGCAATCATGATCAGCCTGAGCGGGTGGCTTCTGTATCGCCGTTGGTGACTCGACAGGGTATTACGCTCGTGGGGCTTCCTGCGGCCAATGCTGTGACGATCCATACGCCTCGTACAGGGGAAATCGCCAAAATTGCTGCACTCCCTTACCCATCTGAAGCCCGACTTAATGAATTGCTAGTATCAGAGGGAAATGAAGACGATCTGCGTCAAGCTTACAGCGCTCGTGTCGGTAAATTAATGAGTATGTTGGCTCGTGAATTTACACCGAAGTCGATCAATTTGGCGATGAGCCATATTTATGTATTAGGTGGTGTGGAGACGGATTCTGAGCGCCCTATTCAGGTTGGGGGCGCTTATACCGTCGATCCATCAGCTCTATCTGTAGGTGCACAGTATACGGCGCTAGGTCATCTTCATAGACCGCAGGCTGTAAAGGGGGATGGAATGATCCGTTATAGTGGATCTCCTCTTGCATACAGCTTCTCAGAAGCGGGACAAGCTAAATCGGTAGCGATGCTAGACATATCACCCGGAGGACAGCCTGTTCTTGAAGAATTATTTCTATCCTGTGGGCGACCACTCGTTCGTTGGAAAGCTAAGGGTGGTCTTGAAGAAGTCAATCGTTGGCTGGATGAGGGACTTGATGATCGTGCATTTATTGATTTGGAAGTATCTTTGACCGAGGCGTTATCTCTTGCCGAAATTCAGAGACTCCGAAAGAGCCGCGAAGGATTAATTCATATTCGGCCGATATATCCAGACATGGACGTGGTGGAGATGGAAATCGAGCGTTCGCGCATGCCTTTACATGAAATTTTCCGTAAGTTCTATCAGCGACAGACGGGGGGAGCAGTACCCGATGATGGATTGGTACAATTGTTCCTTGAACTTGTTGAAGAGAATGGGTCCGTTCAGGAAGAAGGGGATGCACAATGAAGCCAATCACTCTCAAACTTGCTGGGCTACAGAGCTATCGCGAAGCGCAACAGATTGATTTCAACGACCTTACACAGATGGGTCTGTTTGGTATATTTGGCCCTACGGGTAGTGGGAAGTCCACCTTACTTGACGCGATAACGCTCGCGTTGTATGGCAAAGTGGAGCGGGCCGTCAACGGTACACAAGGCATTATGAATCATTCGGAAGATTCGTTGTTTGTATCTTTCACTTTTGAATTGAATTCTTCCGAAGGGCCACAACAATACCGTGTAGAGCGGCGCTTTAAGAGAACCAATGAGTTATCTATAAGTAATACCATTAGCCGATTCATTGAGGTTACGCCAGACGGCGATCAAGTGATGGCGGACAAATTGGCAGATGTTACTCGCTGTGTAGAAGACAAGATCGGACTCAAAATGGATGACTTCACACGGGCTGTCGTTCTTCCTCAAGGGAAATTTGCTGAATTCTTGTCCTTGAAGGGGAGTGAGAGACGGCAAATGTTGCAACGTCTTTTTCATCTAGAGCAATATGGTGATCAACTGGCGCTGAAGCTAAGCCGTCGCGTGAAGGAGAATGAAGCAGTTCTTCAGAATATTGAGGCAGAGCAGCAAGGGCTGGGCAATGCAGGCAATGAGGCTTTAGAAGATGCTAAGAAGCAGCTGATTGAAGCTATTGCTGAAGCCGAGGCTTCTCGGAGCAGATTGGAAGAAATTACAGTGCAAGCAGCGCAGTTGTCCAAAGTGTGGGAATGGCAAATTGAACGCAGCCGAAGACAAGAACAATTTGTACAACTTGGATTTTTGGAAAATGAAATTCAGATGCTTGAAGATAAGCTCTCTAAGGCAAGTGTTGCACAACATCTAATGCCGTTGCTTACTCAAATGCAGGAAAGTAAGCAAGAGCATGTGGAACGTGAGGCGAAGTCTGTATTATTGAATAAATCATCACAAGAAGCAGAGCAATCATCGCTTCTTGCAAGTAACGCGGATGATGCCACACAGCTCATATTATCCACGGAAGAACCGAAGCTGCTGGTTAGGCAGGAACAGTTGGAGCAAGCGTGTAAGCTTCAACAGGAACGAGATTATCTGCGTAGCGAGTGTGATGAACTTGAGAAGAAGAGAGCGGACGTTGTGATCACGCAGTCTGACCTAAATGGAAAGCTACTGAAAGAGAAGGAGCTACTTAGTAAGGGGCAAACAAGACAGGCGGAATTACAGGAAAGCTTAAAACCATTAGAGACCAGATCCCAAGATCGGGAGTACATTCAAAAAGCATTGCAGCGCAAACAACATGTTCAGTCTATGGAGGAGCAGCAGGAAAGCGTAGCTCTAGAATTTTCGAAACAGGAGAAAATAGTCGCTGAAATAAATGCCAAGTTAACTAGCTCTGAGCGAGATTTAAAGATGAACGAGGAGAATCATAAATCCTTCTTGGTACAGCTTTCTTCCCATATGTCTGGATTAATTGTTCAGGAAGCTACTGTAGGTCAAGCGGTTCTTAGACTGGCTTACGAAGAGGAGCGCTTACGTAAAGAACTCAAGAGTTCGGAGATTCATGCTCTATCGCTGACTTTAGCAACACAATTACAGGCAGGAAATCCATGCCCTGTGTGTGGCTCGGAACATCATCCTATCCCGGCAGGGGCTGCTGAAAGCTCCGATGATATTATGATCCAGACTGCGCACATGGATAAGATACGTCTTATTCAGTCACAACTTCAAGAACATCGGCTAACGTTTCGCCAACTTATAAATGAGAGTCGAACGTTAATAGATCAATCTGGAATAACGCATCCTGAACAAGATGATTCCCATGTAGCTGTGGCACAGGAACAGTTCGAAATGGGCGAAGAATCTTCGATTCAATTCTCTGACGTATACTGGACAGAAATAATCGAACAGTTGGAAGAGGCATCTCTAAACCTTACGAAGATGACTACAAACCTACGACAAGAAGCGGCAGAAATGAAGCAGAAGCAAGACATACTTCAACAACAACATATGAAATATACGGCAGAAGCAGAAGCGTTGAAGAGTGTTCACATGGACTCAAAGGCTAAGCTTGATCGATTATCATCTGAATTATTGAAGTTGCACAAAGCATGGGAGATAGAGTTCCCGGAACTTCCTATGATTGAACTCGATGAGAGATTCCAACTCATGCAGAAGAAAGATACGGAAGCTGAGACGATTAGAGAGCGTCTTGAGATTAGTGTTCCCTTTCTAGAGAGTAAATTGTTAGCTGTTAAGTCCCTAGAACAACAAATTGGGGATTTAGAGAAGGCTCTTATCCAATGGAATACAATGTGGCATGCTAAAAGCGAATTGCTGAAAGAGAAAGTGGAACGTCTCTTGTCTTCTGTAGGTGAGGGTTCAGCGGAAATATTACTTGAGGAATGTATTGCGCAGCTTCACCGCTTAAGAGTTACAGCGTTACAAGCTAAGAATGCTCGACGTACAGCTGAGGACATGAAGAATGAAGCCATAAGAGCGGCTGTTATAGCACAGCAGGCCGTAGAGTCGGCCGCAGATCACAAAAGAATAGCAACAAGTCGTTGGGAGCAGATGTTGGAAGCCTCATCTTTATCGACTGCGGATGAAGTTGTTGCTTGTTGTTTACAACGTGAAGAAGAGCTTAAATTCACAGACAAAGTGCGGAAGCATCGTGAGAATGAGCGAGAAGTTACGTTGCAGCTTGCGCATGTCGAAGACAAGCTTTCAGGAAACTCAATCAGCGAAGAAGAGTGGCACATGTGCAGGGCTCGCTTGGAAGAATATCGAAAGAGTGATGAAGCAGCAATCCAATTGAAGGCTAGAGCCGAACGTGATCTAGAAGTTGTAGCACAGCGGCACGCAAGATGGGCAGAGTTGGAGGGTACACGTGTAGAACGTCAGGCTAAGGGAGAGCAACTCTCTAAGCTGCAATCTTGTTTACGAGGCAACGCCTTTGTGGAATATATCGCGGAAGAGCAGTTAATGCAGGTCAGTCAGGCTGCCTCTCAACGCCTTCTATTTCTTACTAGACAACGTTATGCACTAGAAGTGGATTCAGGCGGGGGCTTCGTGATTCGCGACGACGCGAACGGAGGAACACGTAGACCTGTATCCACCTTATCAGGGGGAGAAACATTCCTTACATCCTTATCTTTAGCACTTGCCTTATCGGCCCAAATTCAACTTCGTGGTCAATATCCTTTACAATTCTTTTTCTTGGATGAGGGATTCGGGACACTAGATCCAGAACTACTTGAGATGGTCATTACTTCATTGGAACGCCTTCATAGCGATCATCTATCCGTCGGTATCATTAGCCATGTGCCTGAGCTTCGAGCACGATTACCTCGTAAACTAATTGTAATGCCAGCAGAGCATGCTGGAGGGGGATCTCGCCTAGTTATGGAAAATATGTAGAGTTAAATAGTAGTTGTGATGTCTGTCACAGTAACAGCTACAAGCTGTTGTTATAATACAGTTAATAACCGACATCGCTTTGGGAAGTACCTCGGCGGACTTATGGAAGGGAGATTGATTTCCCTGTCATAAGTCCGTACGTCAAGCAGCTTTTTGCAAGCTGACTGGGTGCTTCCTCTTTTTTTTGTTTTTTTTGACGTCATTAGGTTTATTAATCAGTATCCATTCGCCCAGACCTGAATATGATGATAGTAGATCATGAAGTATTTAGGAGGACTAGAACAGATGGAAAAAGTTGAAGCTAAGCAAATATGTCATCACCACATGCATCGCTACGTGCGAGTGGTTCTTGCAGATGGAAGAGTTTTTGATGGTTTTGTAGAGAATGTGGACGATGACCACCTACATTTAGCTGTACCGGTTGGTCATGAGATGTATTGTGATCATATGGAGAATGCTAGTTTTCCGAATGAGAATAATATGGCTCCTATTGGAGGGTGTGGTTGTCACTCACATCTACAGCCGACACCGTATGGAACAACGCAAAGTTATGGCACTCAGTCTTGCGAATCTCCCGGTGGATACCCAGGTGTAGATGTACGTGCTTTCGTTCCAGGATATTATCCTCCTGGGTTTGGCTACAATCCATATGGAAGACGACGTTTTAATCGTTTGATTTTACCGTTGTTTCTATTGACTGCGCTATCTGTTCTGCCATTTTATTAATACACAAATTACTGTATAAAGGGGCAACCCATATGGTCGAATTGGTGACCTGAGGGATAGGTCCCTTTTCCTTCGTTCATAGGAATCGATCTCATTAAGACTGTCCTCTACCTGACAACCCTCTACTTATTATTCCTTAATGCATGAATTAAATTATAGTTAATCATTTAAAATTAGGGGACATTGGACGAGCCTATCTTATATCCAGTATGATGAAATAAATAAAAAGTAAAGTTGAGGAGGAAAATTAGTGGATTGTTTATTTTGCAAAATTGTAGAAGGAAGTATCCCTAGTAAGAAGGTGTTCGAGAATGAGAATATTGTGGCATTTCATGACATACAGCCTGCAGCTCCCATACATGTGTTAATCATTCCCAAAGAACATATTGCTTCCATGAATGATGTTACTCCTAAAAATCTTCCTATCATTGCTGAGATTCATCAGGTAGCGCAGAAGATTGCGGTAGATTTGGGAATTGCTGAATCAGGCTATAGACTCATAAATAACTGTGGTCGTGACGGTGAACAAACGGTGCACCATATACATTATCACCTACTTGGAGGGGCCAAATTAGGAGCTCTAACTGGCTATTCTAACTCGCATCAGTAATGGTGTGGAAAAAAGTATATTGTATCAGATTACGAAAAAAATAGCTGTAAGGTTGACACCTTATTTCACTATCACCTATAATAAAAGTTGATGAACCGTGTTAATACTCTTGGACGGTCTGGTCGGAGGGAGGGAAAACTGGTGTCTGAAACGAAAGTTCGTAAAAATGAGACAATCGATGCTGCACTTCGTCGCTTTAAACGTTCCATCGCTAAAGATGGCGTCTTGGCTGAGGTGAAAAAACGTAAACATTATGAAAAGCCAAGCGTTAAGAAAAAGCTGAAGTCTGAGGCTGCTCGTAAGAGAAAGTTTTAAGGGGAGCTAACAACTATGAATCTTAGCGAGCGATTGAACGAAGACATGAAACAAGCAATGAAGAGTCGCGATAAATTCAAACTCTCCACTATTAGAATGATTCGTTCGACAATCATGAATCTTGAAATAGATTTGAAAAGAACTTTGGATGATTCCGAGGTGCTTGATATCCTAGGTCGTGAAATCAAACAGCGCAAAGATGCCCTCCAAGAATTTGAAAAAGCAGGACGCGATGATCTATCCGCTAATGCAAAAGCAGAAATCGAGATAGTCGGCCAGTATCTTCCCGCTCAGCTTACTGAAGAAGAAATTAAAGTCATTGTACAGCAGACCATCCATGAAACCGGTGCTTCTTCGAAAGCCGAAATGGGGAAATTAATGAGTGCCCTTATGCCTAAGGTAAAAGGACTCGCTGACGGCAAACTTGTTAACCAAGTAGTTCAACAATTTCTGCAATAAACAATAACAGAGACATCCCTTGATTTTTGAGGGATGTTTTTTATTTTTATGAAACTTCACAAGGAATTGAACGTAGTAAGAGTCATGCGTTAGGTACATAATATAGACTTGTTTTGGTTATGAATATGACAGAAAGGAGGAAGAGATATGACGAATATCAAAAAGAAATGTTCGTTTTTTGTCTTGAGTTTACTTGTAATGCTATTAATTCTTCCTGTGTTAGGTAATACAGAAAAAGCTTTTGCAACGTCTGTATCTCCGACAGAGTCCAAATCAGGAACGGTGTATGTTATTCCTGTTGACCAAGATATTGAAAGAGGTCTTCAGAAGTTTATGGAGCGTGGATTTAAAGAAGCTAAAGAAATGAATGCATCCCTCATCGTGTTAGAAATAAACACACCTGGTGGAAGAATAGATACAGCACATAATATTGTTGACATCATTCGAAGTAGTGAAATTCCTACAGTCGCATACATACGTGGTGATGCTGCTTCGGCAGGAAGCTATATCGCCTTAAATGCGGATAAAATTGCTATGGCACCTGGTAGTATGATTGGTGCAGCAGCGCTAGTTGATGGAATCACAGGTAATCCTATTGAGGATCCTAAGCTAGTGTCCTATTGGAAGTCACTTATGTCTAGTGCAGCTGAGGTTAGCAAACGTAATCCGAAGATTGCTCAAGGTATGACAGATGTGAACATGGTTGTTGAAATGCCTGAGATTAAGGACACGAAGAAGAAAGGCGAGATCATCTCACTGACTAGCGAACAGGCAATGAAAGTTGGGTACGCAGATACGATTGCCGAGACAACGGATGAGGTTGTTAATTGGATGGGTTACTCGACGGACGATATGTTTCGTGTGGAACAGTCTGGTGCTGAGAAACTCTCTGAGTTCTTGACTAACCGGATTGTGATGACTTTACTTCTCTTTATGGGAATCGCCGGGGTGATTATAGAATTAATTGTTCCGGGATTTGGAGTTCCAGGTATTCTAGGGGTAATAGGATTCGCTCTTTATTTCTTTGGTAACTCTGTTGCAGGATTTGCGGGATCTGAGACGTGGATTCTCTTTATCATTGGGATAGTCATGATGATTCTTGAATTGTTCGTTCCAAGCTTCGGGATACTAGGTTTGCTTGGGTCAGCAAGTCTTATTGTTGGCGTAGTGCGTGCGGCTTATAGTACTTCACATGTTGCATTATCTTTAGGAATTGCAAGTGTGTCCGCTCTAGCAGTGATAATAATTGTAGCGGTTGTATTCAAAAAGCGTGGCATATGGAATCGATTTATATTGAATGACACGCTAACCACAGAAAAGGGCTTTATCCCTTCTGCAAGTAAAGAGGATTTACTTGGTAAGAATGGGGTTAGTGTTACACCACTACGTCCTGCGGGAACCGTATTAATTGATGGAGAGCGTTATGATGTAGTTACAGATGGAGAATTTATCGGAAACAACATGACTATTCATGTTGTGAAGGTAGAGGGATCTCGTATTGTTGTTAAACCGATCGTTGATTAGTACTAAACAAATATAAATATGGAGGATGAATAAAATTATGGTGGATACGTCATTAATTCCTATTTTGTTGATTGCTGTTGTGGCAATCATTGTGTTAAGTGTGTTTTTTAGCTTCTTCCCAGTTATGCTATGGATCGCGGCCCTGTCATCGGGGGTTCGTATTAGTATTATTACTTTAGTTGCGATGAGACTGCGTCGAGTAACGCCTAGTCGAATCGTTAATCCTATGATTAAGGCTACTAAGGCTGGTCTAGGACTTGATATTAACCAATTGGAAAGTCATTATCTCGCTGGTGGTAACGTAGACCGCGTAGTTAATGCACTGATTGCCGCACAACGCGCGAATATTCCATTGGAATTCGAACGTGCAGCTGCAATTGATCTTGCTGGTCGTGATGTATTACAGGCTGTACAGATGAGTGTTAACCCTCGTGTCATCGAGACTCCAATTGTTGCTGCAGTTGCGAAGAACGGGATTGAAGTAAAAGTTAAAGCTCGTGTTACCGTACGCGCGAATATCGATCGTTTGGTCGGTGGTGCTGGTGAAGAGACGATCATTGCTCGTGTCGGGGAAGGTATTGTAACGACTGTTGGTTCAAGTGATTCTCATAAAGATGTATTAGAGAACCCGGATATGATCTCCCGTACAGTACTTTCCAAGGGATTAGATGCTGGAACAGCGTTTGAAATCTTGTCAATTGATATCGCGGATATTGATGTAGGTAAGAATATTGGTGCATATCTTCAAACAGAACAAGCAGAGGCAGACAAGAGAATTGCTCAAGCGAAGGCTGAAGAACGTCGCGCAATGGCTGTAGCTCAAGAACAAGAAATGAAGGCTCGTGTCATTGAGATGAGAGCGAAGGTTGTGGAAGCTGAATCGGACGTTCCTCTTGCAATGGCAGAAGCACTTCGTTCTGGACGTCTTGGGGTAATGGATTATATGAACATTAAGAATATCGAGTCAGATACTCAGATGAGAGGATCTATCGGTAAAACGGGAGACGGCGGAGATAGTTCTAACACTCCCAAAAAATAATATGTAGGGAATGATGTGTCCCATGGATTATATTTGGCTTGTGATCGTCGCTTTAGGTGTTATTTCATCATTAATTAACAAAGGGAAAACAAAGTCAAAGGATAACCCTAGCAGCATGCCGACGTTTGGTGGGAATGGAGAGCGGTCATTACAACCTAGACCTATTACTAGCGAAAGTGATGACACTAATCGGAATTTCTCTCCTTCTCCAGATTACGAAACGGGTGAAGGTGTCTCTCAAATGTGGAATGATACAATGCAAGAACGAAATTATGATATGCAACAAGATATTGATCGTGTCACAGCTGCCTTTGATGATATTTCAGGTCCTCCTTCCAAAGAGTGGAATGCTTATGATAATTCTGATGAAGAGTTAAGGCAATCGGAATCATCCAGAGGAACAAATCAAGTAGTGAATGGTGTCATTTGGTCAGAGATATTAGGACCTCCGCGTGCCAAACGCCCATATAATAACCGTCAATCTTAGAATGGTTTAAATATAACGAAGAACAACAATCCCCGGCCATTTACCCAAGGTCGGGTTTTTGTTGTGTTGTTATGATTGGAACAAGCACCTAGGCCTTCTAGTGTCGTACTCTTGTCTTTAAGGAAACAATCAAGGTCATTCTATGGTTGGTGTTGCTAAAGGCTTAGAACGGCCTCTGTGCACTCTTTAAAGATGAATCGATCTATGAAGTGCGTTTTGTTTTTCGATTGAGCTGAATGTAGGTATATTCATTAGCAATTGCTTTCATAAAAGTGATGTTCCCCGCATATGGTTTAGAGTACAGGAAGGGGGAAGACCTTCGTATGACCCGGATCAGTCGCAAACTTCGAAATTGGACATATGAGAAACTAGATTTGCCTCAGGATATTGTATTTAATCTACCGCGGTTAACTTTGATCGGTAACAAAGAGCTTCTCATCGAGAATCATAATGGGGTGATTCATTTCTCGCCGGAAAAACTGATTCTTTCGCTTAGTCAGGGATCTCTTGAGATAGAGGGAGCGGAACTAATGATTCGGTCTATTTTACCTAGAGAAGTGATGATAGAGGGAACTGTTAGGAATATAAAATACATAGAAACGGAGGAGAGTCATTGAAAATCCCAACATTAGTCTATTGGCGTGGATACGTCGGAATCACAGTTAGGAATGGACATCTGGAATCATTTATAAATGATTTAACCCAGATGGGTATTCCAGTGTGGGATGTTAAACCGTCCGCATCACAGTCTGCAGAGATGAAGGTGTTATTGTCTGATTTCTATGCTCTCCGCCCTCTTTTAAAGCGGACAGGCTGCCGTGTACATGTAAATACACGGATAGGTTTTCCCTTTCAAATGACGAAGTTAAAGAAACGTCGATTTTTTGCCATTGGCATGATGGCTTTTTTTGCAATACTATTCCTCTTATCATCTCTTATATGGGATGTGAAAGTGGTAGGGAACGTTAAGATTGCAACTGATGATGTACTCGTTGTAGCTAAGAAAGAGGGGATATACCCCTTTCAATGGATATTTCGATTGAATCATTTGGACGAGCTTTCATTGCAGTTGAATAGGAAGTTGCCTGGTACAGCTTGGGTGGGAGTAGATCGCAAAGGGACTACAATTACGATTCAAGTTGTGGAATCTTCTTTACCAGAGACGAAGCCCTTGCTCAGTCCAAGGCATTTAATTAGCAGAACAGATGCGGTTGTGACAAGTATTTATGCAGAGCAGGGTCTTCCTTTGGTTGCCAAGAACAGCCGTGTTAAGAAGGGGCAAATCTTGATCTCGGGATTGTTAGGCGATACAGAAAACTCTCAATCTGTCGTTGCTAAAGGTGAAGTGAAGGGACTAGTGTGGCGTGAGTATAATATTGAAGTGCCTACCGTTCAAAAACATAAAGTATATACAGGAGAAATTAAAAACAAAAGTTATCTTGTCCTAGGTAATCTGGGGGTACAATTATGGGGTTACGGTAAGGTTCCATACGCTAAATATGATGTCGTGACGGAACAGGATCCTCTCACTTGGCGATCAACAAAGTTACCGATGGGTTGGATGACGGAACATGTGATGGAAACGGAAGAGAGAAGCGAAGTGATTACGATAGAAGAAGCCAAAAAACTAGGAATAGAAGGAGCAATCCGTGATATTATAGCGAAATACGGTATTGATTCAACCATCATTAGCCGAAAAATTTTGCATGAGAAGAAAGAGAATGGTAAAGTTTATATGAAAGTGCTTTTTGAAGTTGAAGAAAAAATTGCTGAAGAATTACCAATAGCGTACAACCAAGGAGACTGAGGCTATTTGTCAGAGAATACACACAGTATAAAGGTGTCATTTCAGAGTGCAGGAGAAGGACTAGCTATATTTGGTCCACAGGATATTTTTCTTAAGATGATCGAGGAGCAAATTCCCGCAAAGATTGATTCGCGTGAAGCCGAGATCACTATACGTGGTGGGGACCGTGAGGTTCAAATGCTTCAACAGTTGTTTGATGTGCTATTACAATTGGTACGCAACGGATACGTCTTAACGGAACGCGATGTGATGTATGCAATAGATTTAGCAAAGGACTTTAGAGCAGATCAGTTATTAGATTTGTTTAAGGGTGAAATAACTACTACCTTTCGTGGAAAGCCGATACGCGTCAAAACGATTGGTCAAAAGCATTACGTCACAACGATTAAGAAACGAGATATCGTGTTTGCGATCGGTCCTGCTGGGACAGGGAAGACATACTTAGCTGTTGTATTAGCGGTTGCTGCACTAAAAGAAGGATCTGTTAAGAAAATTGTTCTGACTCGACCCGCTGTGGAAGCCGGAGAGAATCTCGGATTCCTACCAGGTGACTTGCAAGAAAAAGTAGACCCATATCTCCGTCCATTATACGATGCCTTGTTCGACGTGATGGGACCGGATCAGACTGCGAAAGCATTAGAACGAGGACTTATTGAAATTGCCCCGCTAGCATATATGCGTGGCCGAACACTTGAGGATGCATTTATTATTCTAGATGAAGCTCAGAATACAACGCCAGAACAAATGAAAATGTTCTTGACTCGACTCGGATTCGGCTCCAAGATGGTCATTACAGGTGATGTTACACAGATTGACCTTCCAAGAGGCAAAAAGTCAGGTTTGGTAGAAGCCAATGCCATATTAAGCTCGATTGCTGAGATTGGTTTTGTGTATTTCTCAGAGCAAGATGTTGTACGTCATTCATTGGTACAAAAAATTATAGTTGCCTACGATCGAGCTGCAGAAAATCAAGGCTAGAGAGGATTAACTCTATGGACTCGAAAGAAACGTCATCAGGCAAGTCATTCTCATATAAGAATGTCAGCTACAAGTATAGCGTGTTAACGCGCTATACTCTGTTTTTATTTGTAGTTGTGTTGTTCTATGTTTCTCTTGCACCGAAGGTATTACCCGAACGTTATGATATACGACGAGGTTCATACAGCGAGAAAGAAATAACGGCACCTGGACAAATTCCCAATAGCAAGGCAACGTTAAAAGCACAAGAGAAAGCAGCTGAACAAGTACAGCCTGTCTACAGTATTATTTCACTCCGAAATGATTTGTTAGTTGTTCAGATACTTGATCGCATTGATCGACTTAATCAAGATGATCAAGTATCCAATCAGGATAAGGTTTCAATTTATCGTCAGGAAATTCCTCAGAGAGCTCAGGAATTCGTGCAGAATTTCGTGAATAGTAGCCGAAGTTCAGGAGCATACTCCGATAATCTGATGGATGAAATGCTACGAGTGATTAACCAACAGACATATCGTATTCCTGAGGAAACGTTTATTAAGATACCTAGACTTACAAGTGAAGATATTCAGGCTATGAAGCCCGTGGCTCGGGATATTGTTGCGAAATTGAGTAATGATCAGATCATGGATGCTCAAACAGTTCGAGCTAAAGTGGCAGAAGCCGTCAGTACAAGCTCTCTTAGTCAGCGGACACTTCGAGAAGTTGTGCAAGAAATTGCACGATTGACGCTTACAGCGAATAAATTTTACGATGAGGAAACAACAAAGGAAGCCAAAGTTCAGGCACGAGAGGATACAGATACCGTTTTTATTAAGCAAGGGGATATTCTCGTAAGTAAGGGTCAATTTATCACCGAAGAATTATATGCCTTTTTAGATGATAACAAGCTTCTGAAGAACGAGGTTAATTATTGGCCACAACTAGGTCTTCTCATGTTATCTTGTTTGTTGGCATTTGGACTGCATATGTTTATTCGTCAATCGAGTGCGAGTAAATATAAATACAATAATTCACAGTTGTTGATGCTTGTCCTTATTTTTGTTATTACGGTACTCTCTATGAATATGGTAAGTATAGTGCAGACTAGTGTACATCCTTATATAGGTTACATAGCTCCTGTAGCGCTTGGTGCAATATTAGTGTCGTTGCTTATGGATGTTTCATTGGCCTTCTTTTGCGCTATGATATTTAGTATATTGTCTAGTGTGATATTAAATGTTAATCAAGGACAAATTTTTGATTTTCACTTCGGGTTCTTTACGATGATTGTTTCATATGTTGCTATTTCTGCTATTCATAAAGCTAGCCAGCGGTCAACCTTACTCAAGGGTGGAATTATGGTAAGTCTGTTCGGATCGATTGCTGTATTTATGTTGATCTTGCTTGACGGCAAAGAATGGAGCCAGATACAAACGTTATATACCCTTGCCTTTGCATTTGCAGGAGGGCTATTAACAGCAGTTCTTGTTATAGGACTCATGCCATTTTTTGAAGCCACGTTTGGGATATTGTCTGCATTGAAGCTAGTTGAATTGTCTAGTCCTAATCATCCTCTACTTCGTAAGTTACTTACAGAGACACCGGGAACTTATCATCATAGTGTTATGGTGGGGAATCTTTCGGAAGCTGCTGCCGAGGCCATTGGAGCGAATGGATTGTTATGTAGAGTAGGTTCATATTATCATGATATCGGTAAAACGAAACGACCAAGTTATTTCATTGAGAATCAGAACCATATGGAGAATCCGCATGATTCTCTGGATCCGTTGCTTAGTAAATCGATTATCATTGCTCATGCTAGAGATGGTGTGGAGCTATTGAAAGACTATAAGTTGCCGAAGCTCATTAGGGATATTGCTGAGCAACATCACGGAACAACATTTTTACATTTCTTTTATCACAAAGCATTGAAAAAAGCCGAGGAACAGGGCGTGGAGCCTGATTTCACCGAGCTTGACTTCCGCTACCCAGGTCCAAAGGCACAGTCTAAAGAAGCTGCTGTTGTAGGAATTGCAGATAGCGTAGAGGCTGCGGTACGTTCCTTGCGGAATCCTACGGTAGAACAAGTGGAGACCATGATTGAGAAAATAATAAAAAATCGTATGGATGATCATCAATTCAATGAGTGTGACCTCACGATGAAGGAATTAGATATTATCAGTAAAACCTTGAAAGAAAGTGTGATGGGCATATTTCACTCTAGAATTGAATATCCAGAAGAAATAAAGAAGACGACGAAGATGGTCGGCGAGTGATAACAGAAAGGGTGTTTAACATATGAGTCTACAACTGGCTTGGAGTAATGAGCAGTCGGAGTACGAAATCAATGATTCTTTAATAACTTTGCTTGAATCTGCGCTTCAAAAGGCTGGAGAGGCTGAGGGTGTGATCGATGGGGAGGTTGCATTAACCTTTGTGAATGATGAGCAGATTCATGAATTGAATAGGGATTATCGTGGTATCGATCGACCAACCGATGTACTTTCTTTCGCTATGAACGATTCATTAGATGATGAACTTGCAATTGTCTATGAATTGGAAGGAGGAGCGGAAATGGAAGAACTCCCTGATGTGTTAGGTGATATTATCATTTCTGTTTCCCGAGCGAAATTACAAAGTGAAGAATTTGGTCATTCGTTGGAGCGAGAAATTGGATTCTTGTTCGTTCATGGATTCCTGCATTTGCTTGGTTACGATCATCAAGACAAAGCTTCTGAAGATGAAATGATGGGTAAACAAGAGGCTGTTCTCGTTCAAGTGGGGTTGATTCGATAATGGGTAAGAAATCCTTCTTTTCCTCTTTTGGTTTTGCGGCGGAAGGAATCAGATACGCCATGACTACTCAGAGAAACATGAAGGTGCATGGGCTGGCGGCCTTGATCGTTATAGTGGCCGCTGCTGTATTACAGGTATCGACCATGCGATGGCTATTTCTGCTTCTGGCTATTACCTTAGTATTAACAGCAGAGATGTTTAACACGGCCTTGGAGGCTGTTGTAGACCTTGTATCAAGTGATATTCACCCTTTGGCTAAGATAGCCAAGGATACTGCCGCAGGAGCTGTGCTTCTTACTGCGGCTTTTGCAGTGGTTGTAGGAATTGTGGTCTTCTACAGACCCCTTGTGGAGCTATTTGGGGGATAAAATATAGTAATGATCAAAAACTAAGCATGTGCATTCGAAGCAAGTTTTTTTACGAAGTGTAACAAGATGAAATGCTACAAAAAGACTTTAAGTACATGCTTCCGAAGCGAGTTTTTTACGGAGTATATCAAGTTGTGTTGCTACAAAAAAACTTTTAAGTACATGCTTCCGATGCGAGTTTTTTCGAAGCAAATTCAAGTAGTAACGCTCAAAATCTTTTAGGAGGTCTCATATGGACTCAACAACGTTGTTGAAAGAAGCTATTAAAGCACGAGAAAAAGCATATATTCCATACTCACATTTTGGTGTAGGTGCTGCGCTGTTAGATAGCGAAGGACAAGTACATCATGGATGTAATATTGAGAATGCTGCCTATGGTCCTACAAACTGTGCTGAACGGACAGCGATGTTTCGTGCGATTGCAGATGGTCATCAGGCGCGTAGTTTTAAAGCGATAGCAGTTGTCGCAGACACCGAGGGACCCGTTGCTCCTTGTGGTGTTTGTCGTCAAGTGATGGTGGAACTATGTGATCTGGACATGCTAGTTATTCTAGGTAATCTAAAAGGTGAAATCCGTGAAACGACCGTGCGTGAGTTATTACCGGATTCCTTTGGACCATCAGATCTAGATAAAGTACAGAAATAGTAATGTTATCGAACCATTAAAGAAATAAGATATAAGGTATATGAGGAACATTTTCTAGGAGGAAAACAAATAAAATGGCAAAATTTAAATCAGGCTTCGTAGGGATCGTCGGAAGACCAAATGTGGGTAAATCAACATTGATGAATCAAGTGATTGGGCAGAAAATTGCGATCATGTCGGACAAGCCGCAGACTACCCGTAACAAAATTCATGGTGTATACACAACAGAACATAACCAAATCGTATTTCTAGATACACCTGGTATTCACAAACGCCAATCTAAACTTGGTGATTTCATGAACCAGACGGCTCTTAATACATTAGGTGAAGTAGAGGCAGTATTGTTCCTTGTAGATGCAGCTGAAGGAATGGGTGGCGGTGATCGCTACATTGTAGAGCAGCTTCAGAATGTCCGAACACCGATTATTCTCGTGTTGAATAAAATTGACCGTATTGAGCCGCAAGCATTATTGCCTCTTATTGAGGGATATCGTAAGTTATACGACTTTGCAGAGATCATTCCGGTATCTGCTAAAAACGGAAATAACGTGAATACCTTATTAAAGGAATTGGATAAGTATTTGCCAGAGGGACCACAGTATTATCCTGCAGATCAGATTACGGATCACCCAGAACAATTCGTTTGTGCGGAATTGATTCGTGAGAAAATACTCCATTTGACGAGAGAAGAGATCCCACATTCTATAGCAGTAATGATCGAAGATATGAAAGTTCAGGACAATGGCGTGGTGCAAATATCTGCTGTTATTTTTGTTGAGAGAAGTTCACAGAAGGGCATTATCATCGGTAAGCAAGGTGCAATGTTGAAGGAAATTGGACAGCTAGCACGTCATGATATACAGAACTTATTGGGTTCCAAAATTTTCTTGGAAATTTGGGTCAAAGTTAAAAAAGATTGGCGCAATCAGGATCGGGTTCTTCGTGATTTAGGGTTTCACCGCGGAAGCTAACGCTAATTTTAGGTTGGTAGGAATTGCAACACATATTACCTCGTACAACGCACATCCTAAATTTGAAGATGCAGACGCATTTCCAAAGGAAAGGATGAATACGTATGCGAGATTTTTCGTGGAAGTATTTTGCGATGACTGGAGATGTCGATGCTTATTTGTTATTTAAAGAAGCAGCCGGATCTCCAGATCAGGTGTTGTTTGCAACAGATCCAGTGGTGGAAGAGATGGTTGATTATGAAGAGAACGAATGAGTGGTTGCTCCGTGAATGGTTGGGGGAAGAGGCATGCTTTACAGGGTGGAAGGGATTGTCATCCGCAGCATGGACTACGGTGAAGGGAACAAAATCATTACGCTTTGCACCGAAAATGCGGGGAAAATAGGAGTACTCGTTCGAGGAGCTAAGAAAGTGAAGAGCCGACATGCCGCCTTGACGCAACTGTTTACGTTAGGAGAATATGTTTTTTTTCGAAACGGTACTGGATTAGGTACACTGAATGCAGGCGAAATTACGATGTCTCATTATCGTTTGCGTGGAGATCTTTATATGGCAGCTTATGCATCCTATGCTTGTGAGCTACTTGATCGTATTCTTTTAGATGAGGAGACAGGTAGCTTCTGGTTTCAACAATTAAAGGCTTGTCTCGGTGAACTGGAAGAAGGGAAAGACCCTGGAATTATACTCAATGTATATGAAATGAAAATGCTACAGACCGCGGGTTATGCCCCAAAGTTGGATGTCTGTATCTCATGTGGGGAGCCACGAAGTGAAGAAGAGTTACTGATAAGTCCTCGCCTTGGCGGAGTATTGTGTAAGTATTGTCGTCATCTTGATCCTCAAGCTTTGACAATTACACCTCGCGCGTTAAAATTATTACGTTTATTTGAAAGGCTTGACCTAAGAAAACTTGGGAATATCGATGTGAAGGAAGAAACTAAGCTGGAGTTAAAAAAAGTCATGAGATCCTTTATAGATATGCAATTAGGTGTAAATCTAAAATCGAGAAATTTCCTGGATCAGATGGATAAATATGAAATTTGACGAACGGGACAATATCCATTAGTATATTATAAGATTATATTTAATTGTAACATGCATTGATCGAGATAGTAGCGATTTAGATTCTATTAGCGAGTTGGGAATGGTGAGAGCCCAATGGAGAGAAATCGTGAAAAGGCACTCGGGAGCATGAATGAATGATAAAAGTGGATTGTGCTTTAGCTTCAAGCGTAAGCATGATCAAGTAGGGTGGAACCGCGGGATACAAGCTCTCGTCCCTATGTCTGTTCAGCAGGCGTAGAAGACGAGGGCTTTTTGCTGTTCGGACAGAAATGTGAATGAAATGAACCTAGAAAAAGGAAAAGGAGCGAAGCTATTATGAATTTTCAACAGATGATTCTTACACTACAGCAGTTCTGGGCAGATCAAAACTGTATTATTGTCCAGCCGTATGATACGGAAAAAGGTGCAGGTACCATGAATCCAATGACCTATCTGCATTCGATTGGTCCTGAGCCGTGGAATGTGGCATATGTAGAGCCTTCCCGACGTCCAAGCGATGGACGTTATGGAGAGAATCCTAATCGGCTTTACCAGCATCACCAATTCCAGGTTATTCTTAAACCTTCACCTGATAATATTCAGGAAATTTATTTGGAGAGCTTAAAGCGTCTCGGGATTGATCCTTTACAGCATGATATTCGATTCGTTGAAGACAACTGGGAAGCACCAACGCTAGGTGCATGGGGCCTTGGTTGGGAAGTATGGCTTGACGGTATGGAAGTTACGCAATTCACGTACTTCCAACAAGTTGGAGGAATTGATGCAAGTCCTGTCGCTGTTGAAATAACATACGGTATGGAGCGTCTCGCGTCTTATATTCAGGATAAAGAAAATGTATTTGATCTTGAATGGGTAAATGGGATTACATATGGAGATGTGTTTCATCAAGCGGAAGTTGAACATTCCAAATACACATTTGAAGTGTCTGATGTGAAGATGTTGTTTACATTATTTAACATGTATGAAGAGGAAGCTAATAAAGCGATGGAGCAAAATTTAGTGTTTCCTGCGTATGACTACGTATTAAAATGTTCACACACCTTTAACTTACTTGATGCTCGTGGAGCTATCAGCGTAACTGAACGGACGGGTTACATTATTCGCGTAAGAAATTTGGCGCGACAAATAGCTGCCTCTTATTTGGGAGAACGCGAGAAATTGGGCTTCCCGCTTTGTAAGAAAGGAGATGTTTAACGTGGCTAAAGACTTATTGTTTGAGATTGGTTTGGAAGAAGTTCCTGCCCGATTTATACGTACAGCTGTGGAACAGTTGGAAGAGCGTATGGTTAAATGGTTGGAGCAATCTAGAATCTCACATGGACAAGTGCATGCTTATGCAACACCACGTCGTTTGGCGGTACTTGTGGAAGGTGTAGCAGAGAAGCAAGAAGATATTGAGGAAGAAGTAAAAGGGCCATCACGTAAAATTGCTCAGGACGCCAGTGGTGCTTGGAGTAAAGCTGCTTTAGGCTTTGCTCGCAGTCAAGGTGTTGAGCCTGAACAATTTACCTTCCAAGAGTTAAATGGCGTTGAATATATATATGCAACTAAGAGCAGTTTAGGAGTAGAGACTTCAAGCATTCTGTCTGAAGCCTTGTTAAGCATCCTTTCTTCGATGACGTTTCCTAAGAATATGCGTTGGGGCGCTCATGAATTTAAATTTGTCCGTCCGATTCGCTGGCTTATAGCTCTATTTGGAACGGATGTTATAGACCTTGAAATTACAGGTGTGAAATCGGGTAATGTGACACGTGGTCATCGATTCTTAGGAGAAGAAGCAGTCGTTACGGAACCTTCCGCATATTTGGATGTGCTTCGAAGCCAGTCTGTTATTGCTTGTCTGAATGAACGCAAAGACATGATTGTGGAACAGATCAAGGCTCTTGCAGAAGAGAAGCAATGGAAAATTGCAGTTAAAGAGGATCTGCTTGAAGAAGTGTTGTTTCTTGTTGAGACACCAACGGTATTATTTGGAACCTTTGACCCTGCCTTTTTAGAAATCCCACAAGATGTATTGATTACTTCTATGAGGGAGCACCAACGTTATTTCCCAGTATTAAATGACCAAGATCAATTACTACCGTTCTTCGTTACTGTACGTAATGGCGATAGTACTTCATTGGATGTTATTGCTAAAGGGAATGAGAAGGTGCTACGCGCTCGTCTGTCAGATGCGAAATTTTTCTACGAAGAGGATCAGAAACTTCATATTAAGGATGCCTTGTTGAAACTTGAGAATATCGTTTTCCATGAAGAATTGGGATCGATTGCTGACAAAGTTCGTAGAACATGTCGTATTGCAGATGGTCTATCTTCCGCTTTACAGCTTTCTCAGGAAGATACAAATGCCGTATCCCGTGCTGCTGAAATTTGTAAGTTCGATCTTGTGACTCAAATGGTCTATGAATTCCCTGAATTACAAGGTGTGATGGGTGAGGACTATGCACGTAGAGCGGGTGAGAAAGAGGAAGTAGCTAAGGCTGTATTCCAACATTATCAACCACGTTTTGCTGGAGATAATACCCCTGATTCAATCGTTGGTTCACTTGTTAGTATTGCTGACAAAATCGATACGATTATCGGCTGTTTCTCCATAGGTATAATTCCAACGGGGTCTCAAGATCCTTATGCTCTTCGCCGTCAAGCACAGGGTATTGTTCAAATTATGCTTGGACAAAAGCTACCGATTTCATTGTCAGAGCTACTGAACATAGCGCTTGATGTTCATGAAAGTCTTCGCAAAATGAAACTTTCTGCTGCTGAAGTACGTACAACTATAGTTGAGTTCTTTGGTCTTCGAGTTAAAAAAATTCTTTCGGAGAACTTACGTTATGATGTCGTTGATGCGGTGATCACAGCAGATTTCGATGATATTGCCTCCGTAGTCTCACGTGGTGGAGCCTTGATGGACGCTGTAACTAACCAAGAAGACTTCAAAACGACGGTCGAATCCTTTAACCGTGTTAGTAATCTTGGTGGAAAAGCGGAACAATTTGTTATAGATGAAGCTCTTCTTCAAGAACAAGGGGAGAAGGAACTTTATAAAGCATGGCAATCTATCCTTGAGGGATATCATAATGCATTGGGTCAACGAGATGGACATAAAGCGTTGGAATGGCTAGGACAGATTCGTAACGCCATTACTGAATTTTTCGATTCAGTAATGGTTATGGCAGAAGATGAGCAAGTTAGAAATAATCGATTAGCACTATTAGCTGCGATCGATAAAGATTTAAAATCATTCGCAGACTTTACGAAACTTGTGTGGTAATAAAATCGTATACGGAAACCATCAAAGTTCATCATTTGATGGTTCCCATATATATCTGAATTAAGATTTCCCATAAGTTGTTAAGACTGATTAAGAAGGATTTTAGCTAGGTCAGAGCGTATATACTACTTAAGAACTTAATTTTGGGTGAAATAGGTGATATTTCTGGCTACAATGGCAAAGTTTCACATTGTTGTCGACGGGGATGCTTGCCCCGTAAAGCATGAAATAGCTGTCACTGCACGTCAATTTTCAGTTCCTGTCCTCATGGTATCTTCTTACGATCATCTAATTCGTGAAGAAGAAGGTGTGACTGCTGTACAGGTTGACCGTAGTGATCAAAGTGCTGATCTATACATTGCAAACCATATTACTCGAGGTGATATCGTAATCACACAGGATTATGGGTTGGCTGCATTGGCATTAGCGAAAGGTTGTTATGTTATCTCTTTTAGAGGCAAGCATTATGGGGATAATGATATTGAATTGATGTTGGATCGTAGACATCATCAGGCTAAAGCGAGAAGAATGGGTAAGCATTCCAAAGGGCCCAAACCAATCACAGCGGATGATAAAATATTTTTTCAACACAATTTGACAATAATTTTGCAGGATTTGCAGGAGAATGTTCAGTTATAGCGAATTATATTTACGTGCTATAAAGAGATGAAGGTGGTAAAGATGAGTGCTGGGCAAGGTAATATTCCGGAAAAAGTAATCGATTCCGTGTTAGAGCACAATGATATCGTCGATACGGTAAGTAAGTACGTTCATCTCGCCAAGCAAGGAAAGTATATGAAGGGCCTCTGTCCGTTTCATTCGGAGAAGACCCCATCATTTACTGTGACACCAGAGAAACAGATTTTCTACTGTTATGGATGCGGTAAAGGTGGAAACTCAATCAAGTTTATGATGGAGATCGAAACGTTATCTTTTCCTGAAGCTGTGAAACTGATGGCGGAAGAAAGTCATATCGAGATGCCAGAAATACAGGGTGGAGCAGTAACGTCATCCAATCCTGAGAGAGAAAGACTTTTACAAGCTTATGAATGGACATCCAAATTTTTTCATTATTTGCTGAAGAACACAGAACATGGTAAGCCTGCTATGGATTACTTACGTGCACGAGGATTCAGTGACAAAATGATTGATCAGTTTCAAATTGGCTATGCACCTGAGTCATGGAATACGTTGGTGCAGTTTTTGACGAAACGATCATTCGATTTAGAAGAAATGGAAAAAGGAGGACTATTGTCCACTCGAAGTGATGGTACTGGTTTTATTGATCGGTTTCGTGATCGAGTTATGTTTCCGATTTGCGATAGAACGGGTAGGATTATTGCCTTTGGTGGCAGAGTACTTGGGGATGCACAACCGAAATACATGAATTCGCCTGAAAGTAAACTATTTAACAAAAGTCGGACGTTGTACAACTTGCATCAAGCGAAGAGTTCCATTCGAAAGCTGCGTCAAATTGTGCTGTTTGAAGGATATGGAGATACGATTGCGGCTTGGGAGGCAGGAGTGCACAACGGTGTCGCAACCATGGGGACTTCCTTAACTGAAAGTCATGTTTCAATGATGAAGACCATGGCAGATGAAATATTGATTTGTTTCGATGGGGACCGTGCAGGTCAGTCATCAGCTATGAAGAACATACCATTGCTTGAAAGTGCTGGGATTAGAATTAAAATCGCCATACTAAGTGATGGACTTGATCCTGATGATTTTGTACGTAAATATGGTTCGGAACGATTTATGAGTCAAATTATTGAGGGCGCCGTTTCAACTACAAAATTTAAACTTATATATCTGAAAAAAAACCATATACTCCTAGAAGAAGATGGGAAAATTTCTTATATGAAGGAAGTTCTTCCGATCATAGCGGCTCTATCATCCTCAACGGAGAGAGAAGTGTATTTGAGGGAATTATCTTCTGAACATCATCTTTCTTATGAAAGTCTTAAGCAAGATTGCAACCTGATTCGCCAGACGATGCAAAAAAATATGCCGGATGGGGATAATTTTGAAGACGGGTGGAATAATGGTAGGCATAAAAAAGGGCGGATTCCTGCTCCCACTTTACTACCCGCTTATCACACCGCTGAGCGTCGGCTACTCTCTCTGATGCTTCAAGATGCCGAAGTTGCCCAGTATGTGGGCGAACACCTCGGAGATGCTTTTAACATTGATGATCATGCAGCCATTGCTGCTTATCTATATGCATATTATGCACAGGGTAAACACCCAGATATAAGCCGTTTTATGTCATCACTACATGATGACCGATTGGAGAAGACACTTAGTTCAATCTCCATGATGGATACACCCCGAGATTGGAATGTTCAAGTTCTCGATGATTACATTAGGGAAGTTCATAAGGTTCCACAGCAAGTACATTTAGACCGTAAAAAAGAAGAGATGATGAGTGCAGAACGCTCCGGTGATTTTTTACGTGCAGCACAAATAGGTAGTGAGATTATAGCCCTAGAGAGACAATGAATGAACGTTATGGTTTGATTGTATCTAGGGAGGAGGGAGTCGAAATATGGCGAATGATCAGCGTACTGAAATAGAGACAGAGTTGACCCTTGATCAGGTTAAAGATCAACTAGTTGAGCAAGGTAAGAAAAGATCAACGTTAAATATCAAAGATATCATGGAGAAATTGTCCCCATTCGATCAAGATCCCGAACAAATGGAAGAGTTCTATGAACATTTGGCCGATTTGGAGATTGAAGTGGTCAACGAGAATGATGAAGAGGTAAATACTCTTCGGTCCAATGATGACTCCGAAGAACATAATGGGGACGAGATGAGTTCCTTTAATGACGACTTGTCATTACCACCAGGGATTAAGATTAATGATCCTGTACGTATGTATCTTAAGGAAATTGGACGTGTACAATTATTATCAGCAGATGATGAAATTCAGTTAGCCAAACGTATTGAGAATGGCGATGAAGAGGCTAAAAGACGCCTTGCAGAAGCAAATTTACGTCTTGTAGTCAGCATTGCAAAACGGTATGTTGGA
The DNA here is from genome assembly GCF_001637205.1 of Paenibacillus glacialis. Classification (GTDB taxonomy): domain Bacteria; phylum Bacillota; class Bacilli; order Paenibacillales; family Paenibacillaceae; genus Paenibacillus_AQ; species Paenibacillus_AQ glacialis. Next base: position 225,528 of record NZ_LVJH01000070.1, on the reverse strand, counting down.
CGAGGAATGCTGTTTCTTGATCTGATTCAAGAGGGCAACATGGGTTTGATCAAGGCCGTAGAGAAATTTGATCATGGAAAAGGATTTAAATTTAGTACGTACGCTACATGGTGGATACGTCAGGCTATCACCCGTGCCATCGCGGACCAAGCGCGAACAATTCGGATTCCAGTTCATATGGTGGAGACCATTAATAAGCTGATAAGGGTATCTCGTCAATTGCTTCAAGAATTAGGGCGTGAACCATCACCAGAGGAAATTGCAGCGGAGATGGAATTAAGTGTTGAAAAAGTTCGGGAGATTATGAAAATCGCTCAAGAACCAGTATCCCTTGAAACACCGATCGGGGAAGAAGATGACTCACATCTAGGAGATTTTATAGAAGATCAGGAAGCGTTGGCACCTGCAGATGCAGCAGCGTATGAGCTTCTCAAAGAGCAGTTGGAAGATGTACTGGATACGCTAACCGAACGGGAAGAAAATGTATTACGTCTACGTTTCGGTCTTGATGATGGACGTACGAGAACACTTGAAGAGGTTGGTAAAGTGTTTGGAGTAACCCGTGAACGGATTCGCCAGATTGAAGCTAAGGCGCTTCGTAAATTGCGTCATCCAAGCCGTAGTAAAAGGCTTAAGGATTTTCTGGAATAAAGCGTATAATTGGACCTTCTGCAGCTCATTAGCTCAGAGGTCTTTTTTTTGAAAATAATAAGGAAGTATAAGTTTCACTTAAGATGGGTATCCGTTTCTTCTTGATAAGAAGATTTCTTGTATTTGGAATTTTTTCCTTGATTTGTTGTATTGGTTTATATTTTAGCTCTTTTTCTTAGCTATTGCAAATCATCATGGTAGCTTTTTTATTAGGTAATTGTTATGTAAATACTTGCAATGTTATTCTTTTTACGAAAAAAATGGATTGTGTAGGTGGCTTATGAAATTATCAAAAAGATTACAATATATTATGGAACAGATCCCAGTTGGAAGTACATTTGCTGATATTGGCTCAGATCATGCTATGTTGCCTGTAGCAGCTATTAAAGCGGGTAAGGCGCTAAGCGCAGTGGCTGGGGAAGTTAATCCCGGTCCCCGCGATGCTGCGTCAAAGCAGGTGGCTACAGCCGGTCTAGGAGATAAGATTTCCGTAAGGCTTGGTGATGGTCTAGATGTTATCTCTCCTGGTGAGGTCGATGTTATTACAATCGCCGGCATGGGAGGAGGGCTAATTTCAAGTATATTGGACCAGGGGATAGATAAGCTCCAAGGTGTAAAGAAACTTGTATTACAACCCAATGTAGGAGAAGAGCTCGTGCGTCGTTGGTTATTAGACAAACACTGGGTGTTAACATCTGAGCATATCATGGAAGAGGATCGTAAAGTATATGAAATACTAACGGCTGTTCCTGAAAATAGTGGTGTGGTAGCGTTCATAAGTGACGATGTTTATAAAGAATATTTACTCGATAGTAATAATGGACCTGTGAAAATAACAAAAGAAATCGCTGTACGGATGGGGCCTTGGTTGTTGCAAGAAAAGAATTCGATCTTTACTACCAAATGGATATCGGAGATCGACAAGTTGGAACGAATATTGAAATCGCTCGCTACGTCTACTTTGCAATCGGCAGAGACTAAATATGAAGAAATAGCACAAGAAATTCTACAGATTAAGGAGGTTCTATCATGTTCGCCAAAGGACAGACTGTAATACAATATATGGAACAGCTAGCTCCTAAACATGTAGCCATGCCTGACGATCGTATTGGACTCCAGTTGGGAACCTTACAGAAGGACATTCACAATGTTCTCATTGCGTTAGATATTAATGATGAAGTTGTAGAAGAAGCAATACAATTAAATGTTGATTTAATCATTGCGCATCATGCGATTATATTTCGCCCATTGAAACAACTTCAGACCGACACTCCAATGGGTAGACTTTATGAGAAGTTAATCAAACATGATATTGCTGTTTACATCAGCCACACCAATCTCGACGTCACAGAAGGTGGGATGAACGATTGGATGGCTGAAGCACTTGGCATAGAGAATGGCTCCCCGATTGAAGATCTTCATACGGAGCAATTATCTAAGTTGGTTGTCTTTGTACCTAAGAGTCATCATCAACAAGTTCTAGATGCAATTCTAGGAGCAGGTGCGGGTTATATAGGTGATTACAGCCACTGTAGCTTTAATATTGAAGGATATGGAACTTTCATGCCCCATGAAGGAAGTAGTCCTTTTATTGGCAAGGAAGGAAAGCTAGAGAAAGTTGAAGAAATACGGATTGAGACCATTGTGCCTCAGGGAATACAGAGAAAAGTAGTACAGGCTATGCTGAAAGCCCATCCCTATGAAGAAGTAGCCTACGATCTGTATGCTATGAATCTAAAAGGGAGAACCTTAGGATTAGGTCGTGTAGGTAAATTAAATACACCCATGTTACTTGAGGAATTCGTGCAGGTTGTTAAACAGAATCTACAGGTAGACCATGTCAGGGTAGTAGGTGACCTGAAACGTCCTATACGTAAAGCTGCTGTACTTGGTGGCTCCGGAAGTAGATATGTATCTCCATCTATATTCCGTGGAGCTGATGTGATTGTTACTGGAGATATTGACTATCATACGGCACAGGATGCTTTAATGGCAGGCATCGCTATTATTGATCCAGGCCATAATGCGGAGAAAATAATGAAATCAAAAGTGGCTGAATGGATGAGAGAGAAGCTTCAAGCTGCTAAGGTTGAGACGGAAATATATGTTTCCAAAGTGAATACAGAACCATTCCAATTCATGTAGTATATAAGGTTACATGTTGAAAGCTGTAACTCTCGAAAGTTACTGGGGGTTGATTTCTCGCTCGACACATTGTATACTATTAAGTGTTGTCCCGAAAGTTTGACAGACAATCGCTGGTGATGCTTAAGGCATCACGAGAGGAAAGTCCGGGCTCCATAGGGCAGGGTGCTGGATAACGTCCAGTCAGCGCGAGTTGAAGGATAGTGCCACAGAAATGGACCGCCGATGGCTGCTAGCAAGCGGCACAGGTAAGGATGGAACCGAGGTGTAAGAGACCCCGAGGAACGCTGGTGACTTCGTTCCTGGTAAACCCCACTTGGAGCAAGACCTAATGGAACGCAGCTTCTCTGCAAGGAGAGCAGCCTTAGCCCGAGGCGCGTTTAGGTTGGTCGCTGGAGCCGCTCAGTAATGTTCGGCCTAGATAGATGATTGTCGTTTGGAGTGGGAGGGTTGTTCCCGTATGAACCACAATAGACACAGAACCCGGCTTAAGGCAAACTTTCAGAACTACAACAACTTAATCTAATTAATATATGTGATGTATCATAATTTAAAAAGGTGATGTTCTATCGGTTAATTACCGAGGGGCATCACCTTTTTTTCGTTATAGAAGGCCTATTTCAGTTAAGTGTGACTTAGGATAGTCAATCGTACAGACCAGAATTAGACGTTTATAATACATTATATTAAAACACGAGAGGAGCAAATGAATATGAGTCATTGTTCTGGTTTTCAATGTCCTGCAGTAGAACCGATAATTTGTGATCCCATTGTCGTTGTACGAGATCATTATTTTACGCAAGTAGTTCCTGTAATCCACACGATTCAAGTGGTCAATAGACGTCATTGTATTCCTGTTGAGAGACATATATATAATACTGTAACAGTAGATGAAGGAATCGAAGAAAGAGTAGGCGTTTCTGGACGAAAAGAGAAAAAACAAAATGTTACCGTTTCGAAAGCAAAAACAAAAAACAAAGTCAAGAAATAAAGAATTATCAAAAACAAAAACAATCCGTATGAGTATTCGCACGGATTGTTTTTTTATAAAGGAATTAGTAATTACTTTGATGATTGTTTTCTCTGAATAACTGATTGCATTAGATTTTGTACATGCTGTGGCCAGAATTGAAGTGGAGAAGATCCGTTACCTGCAGCATTAAGAGCTTTGTAAATATCGACTTGTCCATAACCGAAATACTTATCTCTACCCGCATCCCCTAAATCCACAACACTTTCACGCATCAAAGTCATGACTTCTTCATTATTTAGATTTGGATTTCTGGACCTGATGAGCCCTGCTAGCGCAGCAACATGGGGACTAGCCATTGAAGTTCCAGAAAGCGCGGCATATTCATTATTTAGATAGGTACTTGCTATACTTTCACCTGGTGCTACAACATCAACATAATCTCCATAGTTAGAGAATGAAGCTCGCTTCATATTCGAATCAGTGGCTGACACGGAGAATACTTCGGGATAAGCAGCAGGATATCCTGGTCGCTCTGTATTATCATTACCTGTAGCAGCCACGATGACAACATCTCGGTTATAAGCGTATTTTATAGCATCATGCAGGAATTCAGAGTCAGCATAATTCCCTAGGCTCATGTTGATGACTTTAGCTCCATGATCAGTCGCCCATATAACCCCTTCTGCTACGGAATAGGTTGTACCAGCTCCAGAACTGTCAAGTGCTTTAATCGGCATGACTTTATTGTACCAACTAATACCTGCTACACCTTCATTATTGTTGACTACAGCACCTATAATGCCAGCAACATGCGTGCCATGGCCTACATCGTCTTTAGGTTGAGCGGAAGGATCAACGACGTTATATCCATCAATAAGGTTGCCTTTCAAGTCAGGATGCTTCAAGTCGACACCTGTGTCCACGACTGCAATAATCACATCTTTGCTCCCCTTGGTTAATTCCCACCCTTTGTTCGTCTTAATTGCGGGTAGATTCCATTGATATTTGGAGAACAGCAGATCATTTGGAATGTTAGGTGTAACGGAAGTGTTCTTGTCTTTAGTTAAATCATCATTGGTTAAATATAGATAGTGAGGTTCCACATAATTGGGATGATATTTATTCATGAAAAAAGTCTTGAGTTGTGAATAGTTCATATGATCAGCATGAAATACGTATGCATAACCCATTTTGCGAATCCAATTACTTTTAATCTCTTTGGAAATGGCCATCAATGTTTTATCTGACATTTCTTCACGGAAGTGTACAACAATCTCATTTTCATAATAATGACTGGCCTTTTCATTATCGTGTCCGGTCTTCACGGTAATGTCTCGAAGTGTATTCGTCTCTACAGATTCCACGCGATAGTTACCTTCTTTAGGATAAGGAATTAACCTTAAATTACGTTTCTGGTGATTGGAGACTTCATTCAAAACATGTTGACTAATTAAAGCGATAATTCCTTTGTTCCCCTGTGTTGAAGGTTCAGCCATAATGAAATATTGGGTATCCTTCACTTTGAATGATGGTGATTCATAGGAACGATGATTCCGTAATTGGTTTGTAGCTAATTTTTGATATGTGTTAAAATCTTTGTTATTGTTCGTGTCCCATGATAAGTTTTTTGCTTGGTATGCGCTAGAATGTTGTTTAGAGAAATCAATCCATGTCAGCAACTGAATATGATGATGATCCTTTTGCAATTGTTGGATATACTGATTAATCTGCTGTTTGCTCGACGAATTGAATTGGTCTGCCATGTTAGAAAGATGCTCTTTCGCATCTGCTCGAGTCAAATGATCTGTGGACGAAATATCATGATTCATTATTGTTTGTTTCAAGTGCTCTTCTTGTTGAGGATTAGCTACCGGAGTTCTCGAAATTTGCTTGGAACTCGTATTAGAATTCGGTATCAACATCAAGGTTGTTATCATTGCTACAGCTACTAACACTCCTGAACCTAACCATATTTTGCGGGACATATCAATACCTCCTATAGCGATCTAAAGCTTTTCTTTATCGTTAGGAAGTAGCTGTGTTTTTATTCGTCATGTGAGGGTTGAAATGATCTAACTTGAGTAATAGATTTAAGGCAGAAAAGTATACCGCTTCAAAGTAATATATGGTAGGATAATACAAGTGAAATCTATAGTATAAGGTATAAAAACCTTTAACTATTGACGTAGGTACAATTAAGGGGGAGCTAACGATCATGTCAGCAGCCAATATTCAAAAATTGTGTGAATCCACAAGAGAAAAATTAAAATTTGGTATTGAAAGAACAGAGATATTTCTGAATGAGTATGCGCTGCCGCAATTGACAACAGAGCAATTCGATGAAGAAATGGTTCAATTTTACAAAGGATTTTTGTCCGAACTGCGCCACTTACTTGTCTTCTCTGAAGTGTCTTATGAGAAATTAGGTGTGGTTCTGCGTCGAGCAAATTTTGATATCGAATTTGCCGAAAAGGCTCTCTACAATGTATATCATCACTGCGTCAACAATTTCTTTTACCCTAAAAATGAAAGTTATGCTGAAGACGGCCGTTACGCTTATACAGGACAAGATGCGATTCGCTTCCGTATCAAGCCTATTCAAGAAGCGCGTAACATCATTCTAAATATTACTAAAGTGTATGAAGAGTTAAGAGATGACCTTACGTATTATGAAAGTGATTATTTAACAGAGCGTCGGATGCAAAGTCAACGTAGTCATGCTTAGTTAAAACCTAAATTAATTGTATTATTAAATGCTGAATATTACATAACGGCTGAGTCGTCCTAACTAGGGACAGCTCAGCCGTTTTAATTTGTATTGAGAATAGAGAAATCATGTAGTGAAATGGATTATTCTTTGCATTATGCCATCAACTTACATCTTCATATTCGCATATCAGTACACGGTGTCGGAGACAATGAAGAAGAGGTGATCTTAATGATAAATGAGCCCAAGACATTAGTTAAGTGTAGCGTAAGCAATTGTCACTTTTGGGGAGAAGCGAATTTATGTCAAGCTGAGAAGATTGTGATTGAAATCGATGCTCATGCAAGTCGGAATTTGAATGAAGAATTTGGAGAAGAGCATTTTAATGACCATAAGGATAAGGCTCGAACGTCCGCTGCGACATGTTGTTTAACATTTAGACCACGGTCGTAGGGGGAGGTACATGTCTTTTCAAACGAAATAGGAGGTGTTGTAATTGGGAAGAAATAAACAAGGCTCAGATAAGAATCATGGTCATTCCGAGAATGAAAGTATTCGTAAAGAAAGAATACTTCATGCAAAACGTGTTGATTATCCACGTCTGAATCACGATCATAATGAAGAGTTTGGAGAAGAATATGCAGCAGAAATCGCTCCAGCCCCTTCCGGTATCTCTAATGATGATGATGCGGATATAATGGAGTCAAGAACAGGGCAAATGGCCGGATATGTGGGGCTGGCATTTGGTGTTATATCTTTGTTCATGTGGTCTATCGTCCTTGGTCCCGTTGCGGCGATTATTGGATATTATGCCTTTTCACAAGGAAACAAAGCAACCGGAGGCTGGTCGATGGCTCTTGGGATTTTAGCTACCATCAGTTATTTTGTGCTTATGCCTTTTACAAGATAGTTAATGCCTCGTACTCGAATACACATATTAAAAGTGGACTTTCTGAAGCCTCACATGAGGGTTTGGGAGTTCGCTTTTTTAATGAAGTTAAAGAGAAGGTAGCGTATGTCCCATTCCCATGATAAAATGGAAGAAGCACATTATGATGGAAGTTGGGATAATGATCATGCAGATAGACTCGGTAACTGCTAAACAACTTATAAGTCTACAAGAAAATGCTACGATACAGGATAAAAATGACCTTATACAGAGCATACTTAATACAAATACTGGTGGATCCGAGTTTGATGTATTGTTGAACCAGATGATGACCACGTCTGAAGTGTCAGCGCCAGATAGCGGGGCACCATTGAATCCTGGTGTTTCATGGAGTGACGGGCTGTTATGGCAGCAACTTGGAGCTGTGAGTATGGATGATACGACGATCACTGAAACGAAGACCAAATCAGGGGAATCGTTACCTACAACTTATAATGATCTGATTCAACAAGCGAGTCGTAAATATGGCATATCTGAATCGTTAATTAAAGCCGTCATTGATACAGAATCATCCTTTAATCCACAAGTGGTATCCTCAGCTGGAGCCAAAGGATTAATGCAATTAATGGATGGGACGGCACAAGGTTTGGGAGTTAGGGATTCATTTGACCCAGCTGAGAATATCGATGCAGGAACAAGATATCTATCTTATCAATTAAAGCGCTTTGATGGACAAGAGAATATAGCTCTTGCCGCATATAATGCTGGACCAGGAAGAGTTCAGCGGCTTGGTGTAACGACAGATGCCGAACTAATGAATAATTTGAACTCACTCCCTTTAGAGACGAGAAAATATATAACTAAGGTTCAGGCTGCTCGTGCCAAATACGAAGTATAGAGTGACAACTACATAGTCATATACAAGGGATCACACGGGGGAGGCACCAGGGTGAAAGAGAGTAAGAGTACTTACGCCCACTCCAACGTTTGATCTTTTTGCGTTGTCGAAAAAGAAAGGTGGAAATCTTAAATGATCTACTGGGATCATGCTGCAAGTACGCCACCGTATGAAGAAGTCATACGCACCTTAACTGAGGTGATGAACAAGCATTATGGAAACCCATCTTCCATTCATCAATTGGGTGGGAATGCTGTAAAACTCATTACGCGTGCACGTGAAGTTTGCGCGAGTGCATTGCAGGTTAAATCTTCAGAAATTGTATTCACTTCGGGAGCGACTGAAGGTAATAACTTGGCAATTAAAGGTGCAGCTCTCCAATATATGGGTCGTGGGAAGCATTTGATCACGACGACGGTTGAGCATGCTTCTGTATATGAAAGTTTTCTTCAACTGCAACAGTGGGGATTCGAGGTTACTTTTCTTCCGGTTGATTCGCATGGTTGTGTTACCATAGAATCCATTACTGCATCCATAAGAAAAGATACAATATTAGTTAGTATTATGCACGTTAACAATGAGATGGGGGCTATACAGCCGATAGAAACGATCGGAACGGAGATTAAGCGCTGTAATTCACGGACTTTATTTCATGTCGATGGGGTACAAGGTTTTGGTAAGTTACCTGTGGATTTGAATAGGTGGTGTGTGGATCTATATACGCTCTCTGCTCATAAGTTTCGTGGTCCTAAGGGAACTGGGATACTATATGTTCGAGAAGGCTTGAAGTTAACACCGCTTCTAACTGGAGGATCTCAGGAATTTGGATTACGTGCAGGAACGGAAAATACGCCGCATTTTGTAGCTATGGCTAAAGCGATGCGAATGGCATCGGTACGACAAACGTCGTTTACGAAAGATGTTTCTATTCTACGAGATCGAATTCATGGAATAATTAGAGATATTCAAGGTTTACACCTTCATAGCCATGAGAGCGGTGCACCCCATATTGTGCATTTCTCTTACCCAGGGATGAAATCGGAAGTGTTGATGCATACGTTGGAATTGCAAGGGATGTTAGTATCTACTAGATCGGCTTGTTCCTCCAAACATACAAAGCCAAGCCGAGTTTTGTTGGCCATGGGCCTTAGTAATGAAGAAGCATCAAGTGGAATTCGCATTAGTCTCGGGGATAGTCATACAGAAGAAGATGTAAGCCAATTGGAGCATGCACTACGTTCCGCGGTTGAGGAGTTACGTCCGTTATTAGAAAAAGGAAGGAATGGTAGATGATGATCTATGATATGTTGCTACTACGCTTTGGAGAATTCATATTAAAAGGTAAAAATCGTAGAAGATTTGAGAATTCGGTATTTCTTCATGTGAAATCGGTTCTAGAACCTTTTCCTTTAGTGGAATTAAGGAATGAGTTCGGAAGAATCTATGTATATCTCAATGGAGAAACGGCAAATGAGCCAATACAGGCATTAAAGAAAGTATTTGGTATTGCCTCCATAAGTCCAGTTATCGTGTGTAAGTCCGAATTGGATGACATATTAGGAACAAGTTATCGTTATGTAGAAGAACTGAATTTACAAAAAAGTACTACTTTTAAAGTGAGTGCTAGACGTGTATGGAAGAAGTTTGCTCACTCCTCTCATGAAATGAACCATCATGTAGGATCCAAATTGTTGAAGAATTTTGAAATGTTAGATGTGAGTATGAAGCATCCTGAACTAGAACTGAGAGTGGAAATTAGGGAAACAGAAACCTATATTTTCTTTGAAGTTATTTCAGCTGTAGGCGGGTTCCCAAGAGGAAGTAATGGCAAAGCGATGTTACTTCTCTCTGGAGGGATTGATAGTCCAGTTGCAGCATGGTCATCTATGCGAAGAGGACTTACGACGGAATGTGTTCATTTCTATAGTTATCCTTTTACGAGTCAACTTGCTAAGGAAAAAGTAATAGATCTTGCGAAGGTGTTATCCGGATACGCAGGCGAAATAAAGCTTCACTTAGTGCCCTTTACAGAAGTACAAACTTCTTTTACGGGTCAGGGTCAGGACAAATTAATCATTACTTTAATGCGTAGGTCGATGCTACGGATTGCTGCATTGCTAGCTGAACGGGAAGGTGCATTGGCAATTGTAACCGGAGATAGTCTTGGTCAAGTGGCTAGTCAGACCTTATCAAGTATGAATGCTATTGGTCGTGCGACAGAATTACCACTTCTGAGACCTCTGATTATGATGGACAAGAATGAAATTATTTCGATTGCGAAGGATATTGGGACATATGATCTTTCTATTCAACCTTATGAAGATTGCTGTACTTTGTTTGTTCCAGATTCACCTGCGACCAAACCCAACCTACGTATTGTAGAAAGTATTGAGCGTTCCATCACCAATCTTAATGACATGATCTTGGACGCCGTGGAGCGTACCGAGACGATGGTGCTAACACCTAATGGAGACGGAAGCACAAAAGTTGATAGTCCTGTAGAAGAAGATTGGTTCTAGATACCTCTAAGTAGTAAAGAACAAAAAGGTAGATCAAGGAAATAACCTTGGTCTACCTTTTTTGTCTAGTATATGCAGATCGTACCGGTATCCTACAGAAAGATTTCAGACAGTTTTTTCGCTGTGTAGCGACACCTAAATATTTGAAGCTGTCATGTTATTACGTTTATTTGCTCTAATCTTTATGAATCCTGCAACGAGGATGCCAGTGGTGACGATAAGGATGAATACAATACGAAGAGCAGGGTAGTGTTCAAAAAATGGTTGTAATTTCTTTTCTTCAGTCATCATATTGGATGCTGTATATCCAAGTACGATGGATCCTAAATAAATAATCCATGGGAATCGTGAGATTAATTTGATAAATAGTGTACTTCCCCAGACGACAATAGGAACACTGATTAACAAACCAATAATAACTAATACAAGATTGTGATTAGCAGCTCCGGCGACAGCAATAACATTATCTATACCCATCGCAGCATCAGCGATAATAATGGTTCTAACTGCAGCCCATAATGACTGACCTGCTTTGACATCAGTGTGGGCATCATCATCAGTCATCAACTTGTACGCAATCCAGACAAGCAGAATGCCTCCAATTAACAGCAACCACGGAATATTAAGTAGCCACAATACGACGATCGTAGCGAGAATTCTGAGTACGACCGCACCAGCTGTTCCGTAAATAATAGCTTTTTTCTGAGTAGAGGGCTGCAAATTTCTAGCAGCTAAACCTATGACGATTGCGTTATCTCCTGCGAGGATGAGATCGAGAAATATGATGTTCATTAGTGAAGCGAGAAATCCGAGTACTGTTGTGTCCATTGATGTGTCACTCCTTTATATGATGTACGCATCCGATAACAAATCGGAGTCATAAATAAAAAAATATGTTATCTCTAGCATAGCTCCTCTTATTTATTCATACAAGTAATAATAGGAGGGGTTGTACCATGGAACAAATTTGGTTGTTATTAGAAATTCTTGTTATCAATTTAGTGTTGAGTGGGGATAACGCTGTCGTTATAGCATTAGCAAGTAAAGATTTGCCTCCACCACAGCGTAAAAAAACGGTATGGTGGGGAGCTCTAGGTGCTGTTGTCCTTAGAATTCTTCTAACTTTTGTTGCCTTATTGATGTTGAAAATTCCATTTCTCCAAGCCGTCGGAGGATTGATGTTGTTATGGATAGCATTCCAATTGTTATTGGAAGAGAAGAAAGAGATCAGGCTGGGTGAAACACCGACAATTTCAAAAGCGGTCCGTACCATACTTGCAGCAGACTTCATCATGAGTCTTGATAATGTACTAGCTATTGCAGGTTTAGCCAAAGGCGATTTAGCCTTAATTGTTATTGGAACTGCGTTCAGTATACCTATTGTGATCTACGGTAGTAATATTATTGTGAATTGGTTACAGCGTTATCCTATCCTTATTTATTTGGGTGCAGGGATATTAGGGTACACGGGTGGAGAGATGATGCTTCACGATGCTAGTTTCGGAGAATACATGTCAGCCCTTTTACCGATAGGTTATTCGTTATTTCCTCTTTTACTAGCTATATTTGTGATTTTAGCAGGTGGATTTAAGAAAATGTTGAACCATAAGTTACAGCATTGAAATGGTACTTATAAACTTGTTTAATATTTCTCTTAGAAACGGATATCATCCTAAACAGATGATATCCGTTTCTTTATCTATAATTATGGTTTTTTTTTCATAATTCAGATACAATAATGATGAAAAAAAGATTTCGGTGTTATACCGACCTGATGGCATTTTGGAGAAAAGAGGGTGTGAAATGACTTTCAAAAAAGATGTAAAGTTAGGACTGTTAATTATCATTGCGGGTATTGTCATTTTATTGGGGAAACTTGGGGTATTTGGTTTTCTTGGTCGTTCCCTCTGGCCATTGGCTATATTAATTCCTGGTTTACTCTTGCATGCACTTTATTTCAGTCGTCGTGGGCAGTCGATCCTTCTTATTCCGGGCGGGATATTAACGGTGTGGGGATTACTCTTTGGTATATGTAACATTTGGGGCTGGGGTTTGATGTCTCATTTGTGGCCTGCGTTGATCTTGGGTATAGCCGTTGGACTATATGAGTATTATATATATGAGAGTCCGCGATCTAGTATGGCTTTATGGGTATCCATTATTCTTGGATTACTTTCAATTGTTTTAATCCTGTTAAGTCTGATGCAAACAGGGGTATTATATCTTGTATCGATTCTTCTGATCGCTGTAGGATTATGGCTGATCCTGAGAAGAAAGTCTTCAACTAAAAGTAAATGGTAATAATTTATGTATAAATATGATTCATTTTCAAGAAAAAAACTTGATTATTTCAGAAAAATCATTATAATTTAAAGATATGTTGAAGCGTCGGCATTATCGCCTGGCGCTTCTTTTGTGAGACACGTTGTATAGAATAGAGACTTGAGAATGAAGGGATATGGATATAAACCATGCAATCAAGAGAACAGATCCGCAATATTGCGATTATAGCCCACGTTGACCACGGTAAAACGACACTAGTCGATCAATTACTGCAGCAATCGGGGATTTTCCGTGAGAATGAACAAGTACAAGAAAGAGCTATGGATTCCAATGATTTGGAACGTGAACGCGGAATTACCATACTAGCTAAAAATACGGCAATTACGTACAAAGATTTCACGATCAACATTATGGATACACCTGGTCACGCCGACTTTGGTGGAGAAGTAGAACGTATTATGAAAATGGTTGATGGTGTATTGTTGGTAGTTGATGCGTATGAAGGTTGTATGCCACAGACTAAATTCGTATTGCGTAAAGCACTCGAATCTAATCTAACTCCAATCGTTGTTGTCAATAAAATTGACCGTCCAGCAGCTCGTCCATCGGAAGTTATTGACGAAGTTTTGGACTTGTTCATAGAGCTAGGAGCAAATGATGAGCAGTTGAACTTCCCAGTAGTATATGCTTCTGCGTTGAACGGTACTTCAAGTATGGTTGCAGAGAAGCAAGACGAAACAATGCTTGCTTTGTATGAAACAATCCTTGATCATATTCCAGCACCAACTGAGAAAATTGATGAGCCTCTTCAATTCTTGGTAACGTTGATGGATTATAACGAATATATGGGTCGTATTGCGATCGGTCGTGTTAACCGTGGTATCATTCGCACAGGACAATCCGTAACAGTTATTATGCGTGATGGAAAGAGTAAAACGGCTCGCATTGAGAAATTGTTCGGCTTCCAAGGTTTGAAACGTATTGAAATTGAAGAAGCAGGAGCAGGAGATATCGTTGCAATTGCTGGTATTAAAGATATTAATATCGGTGAAACCATTGCAGATCCGAACAATCCTGAAGCATTGCCTGTATTGAAAATTGATGAGCCTACACTACAAATGACTTTCCTTGTGAACAACAGTCCATTTGCTGGTCGCGAAGGTAAATTTGTTACTTCTCGTAAACTACGTGAGCGTCTTTATAAAGAGTTGGAAACAGATGTTAGTTTAAGAGTAGATGATACTGATACACCAGAAGCATTCATCGTTTCAGGTCGTGGTGAACTTCACCTTACGATTCTGATTGAGAACATGCGTCGTGAAGGATTTGAATTACAGGTTTCGAAACCAAACGTTATCGTTAGAGAAATTGACGGAGTGAAGAGTGAGCCGATTGAACATCTAATGATTGATATTCCTGAAGAAAGTATGGGAGCAGTTATGGAAAGTCTTGGTCAACGTAAAGCAGAAATGACCAATATGTTCAATAATTCAGGTAACGTACGTTTGGAATTCCTTATTCCAGCTCGTGGTCTCATCGGTTACCGTACGCATTTCCTTACTCTAACTCGTGGATATGGTGTTATGAACCATAGTTTTGATAGTTATGGTCCGCTCGTATCTGGTCAAGTTGGTGGACGTAGTAAAGGTGTATTGGTTTCTAGTGAGAACGGAAGCTCTACATTATATGCTATGATCGGTATAGAAGATCGTGGTACGCTATTCGTAGAACCAGGTACTGAGATTTATGAAGGTATGATCGTTGGTGAGCACACTCGTGATAATGATATTGTCGTTAACGTATGTAAAGAAAAAGCTGTGAATAACATTCGTTCTGCGAATAAAGAAGAAACAGTGAAAATGAAAACTCCAATCATCTTCTCTATGGAACAAGCTTTGGAATACTTGAATGACGATGAATTATGTGAGATTACTCCTAAATCAATTCGTATGCGTAAAAAGCTATTGAATAAGAGTGAACGCGAACGTGCGGAGAAAAACCGCAAAATGGCAGCTCAAAATTAATATTTAAGTTAAATGCCCCATTATGAAGGGAGTGAACTTACATGCAGGTATGGTTTGCAGAACATCCGCTTGTTGCTTATATTGTCATCTTTGTATTGATCACGTATGTTTACAACAAAGTATTTCGTGTACATCAGAAATTACCCTTGTTGAAGGAGATCATTTTGTACATTTTGATGGCAATGGGTTCCGGTATGCTTCTCATTTTTCAACATGATAAGTTACCGATCATTCAATGTCTGTTAGTGGCCGTTGGATTGATGCTCCTGGTACGTATTCGCTATTTTGTAGAGGGTAGGCAGAAGAAGAATGCTGATACCTCTTCGAAATAAGTGTGAATATTACCCCTTAATGGGGTAATTTTTTTTAACTAATAATAATGATGAAAAAGGTGTTCAACATGAGTCCTAGTAATTCTCATCTTCCTCCCAGAAATCGTGGTGGAGCAGTCAAACAACCGAGATTGCCACAGAAGAAGAAAAAGAAGAAAAGTTTTTTGAAATCTTTTTTGAAATTATTATTAATTGTCATTATTTTGAGTTTTTTAAGTGTTGCTGGATATTTAGGTTGGGTTGCTTACAAGTTAGATAACACCATTCTTGACACGGGTATTGATACCCCGGTTGCGCCTGAAGCTTCTGCCAAAGTAAAACCTGTTACGATGCTTCTTCTAGGAACAGATTACCGTCCTAAGACAGGTACTCATCTGACAGATGTTATGATGGTAGCTACCTTTAATCCTGATACGAAATCAGCCACGGTCGTTTCAATTCCGAGGGATACCCGAATTGATTTGGATGGTTATAAGGTGAGGAAGGCTAACGCTTATTATCCTAATTTTCTAGATGCAGAGAAGAAGTCTGGTATTACTGCTCCGAATGAAATGAAGCAGATGTTTACTAAATACTTGGATATTCCGATTGATTACGTTACGGTTATTAATTTCCAAGGTTTCAGCGACGTTGTTGATGCTCTGGGTGGTGTGGACGTAAATATCAGCATGGATATGTGTTATAAGGATAAGGCAGATGGGACTGATATTAATCTGAAGAAGGGCCCGTCTGAACTGAATGGTGAAGATGCACTAGGTTATGTCAGATATCGTCATTCTGGTCCTGGGTGTAAACCTAGAACGAAGGAATCTGACGATTTCAGTCGAAACCAGCGACAAAACGAAGTTCTTCATTCGTTAATTGATCAGATGCAAACGTTCAGTGGTGCGACTAAGATTGGTAGTGTGCTTGATGCTGTGAGTGATAATTTGGAGACAGATATTGAAAAAGCTCAACTAAAAAACATCATTGCGACCTATTGGAATATATCTAAAGATAATGTGAAATTCGTTCCTGTGACTGGAGAATGGAAGAGCCCTTACGTCCATATTAATGATGACGAATTGGACAAAGCCAAACAAGCACTTAAGGATGAGCTTGCAGGTAAGTCTGTTCAAACATTGGATCAGAGCACTAACGACACAAATCCGTAAATTTGGATGCAATTTTTATCCTGTGCTATAATATAATAGATTATAATGAATTGAAGCGTATAGGAGGTCTGGTTCTATGTCCGGAACCGTCACACAAATGACAGAGACTTTATTAGCGCAATTGAAGTCTGAAACATTTGTTTTGCTGAGCACCGTTGATGCAGAAACTGGAGGACCTACGTCCAGTGCTATTTCTTGGGTATATGCGTTGAATGCCTCCACATTACGAATTGCGATTGATCATCGCTCTCGGTTAGTCGAGAACATAAAGAGTAATCCTCTGGTGACCATCACTGTGTTTGGGGAAGGGACGGTACATGCTATAAATGGTAGAGCTGCAATAGCGTTAGATCCGTTACCTAACATTCCTTTTAAATTATGCTGTTTCGACATCAGTATAGAAGCAGTGCGAAATGCATTGTTTTATGGTGCACAGCTCTCTTCTGCCCCTCAATACATTAAAACCTATGACCAGCGTGCTTCAGAGAAGCTGGACGGACAAGTATTTTCTGCCATGCAAAAAGCCTAGTGAGCAATCACTAGGCTATTTTTATTATTTTTTGGTATGTGTCGATGGGTGAGTGGTCTTAGTGGATTTAGTTGTGGGCGTATTTTGTTGAGTTTTGACATCTTCAGGCAGTTGAGGGACAATTCGTCCCATAATATCGGCCATTTCTGAAGCGAAGCCAGAAACAGGGCGTCCCTCTCGAATGTGATTGCCAATTTCAGCAATACGATTAGACAGATCCATATCAGCGGTTACCAACGAATTCAAACCTCGAGGATCATGTGAAAGTGCTTCAGCGACCGAAAATTTAATCGTACCAACACGTGATCGGGTTAGATTACCTTCTACGTCGATACCAACAACAGCTGTGTTACCTATTACGACACAATGTGCCTTTTTTACGCCAGGTACTCTTTCTGCTAATGCTTCCAAATGACTTTTGACGGATTGGTCTTTTACACCCGTATTTGCATTAGATTTAATAGATAGATTGTTCTTGTTGTGATTCTGAGGAGAGGGTGATGCATTCTTAGTAGCAGTGCCACAACCTGCCAATAAAGACATGGTTAACAAAAAGCATAGACATAATCGCATATGTCATCCGTCCTTTCACGGAAATAGTCATTGCTGAATCTTTAATACGTACCCTTATATTGTCCTGGACGGACAAATTTATGTATCCATAATAAATGCGCTTTGGAGGGGTTACGATGAAGAAGATTTACGTATTAGATACTAATGTGCTGCTACATGATCCCAATTCAATCTTTACTTTCGAAGAACATGACGTTATTATTCCGGCCGTTGTTCTGGAAGAGATTGATTCCAAAAAGCGTAATGCAGATGAAATTGGACGCAACGCACGTACGGTATCGAGGCTACTCGATGGACTTAGAGAGCATGGACACTTGCATAGTGGTGTGAATTTGCAAAATGGCGGAAGACTGAAGGTAGAACTTAATCATCGTAGTTTTCTTAAGGTACAAGAGATGTTTGGTGAAATAAACAATGATAACCGAATTCTGGCCGTTGCACTTAACTATCAATTGGAAGAAGAAGAGAAAACAGACCCATCCTCCGTGGTAATTGTTAGTAAGGATGTGTTAGTTCGTGTCAAAGCGGATGTGTTGGGATTAATTGCAGAGGATTATCTCACTGATCGAACTGCGAGTGTAAGCGAACTTTATACGGGCTACTTAAACATCAAAGTTCATCCATCGATCATCGATGAATTTTATAGCTATCGTTTCTTGCCCATCAACGCGCTTCAGTTAACCTACCCACTGTATTCTCATGAATTTGTGATTCTAAAAGATGAAATGGGCAGTGGTAAATCGGCACTTCTTAAAGTGAACGCTGAATGCACTAGGCTTGAACCGCTCTATTTGAGCAATGAACCGGTATGGGGACTAAGTGCCCGTAATGCTCAACAACGTATGGCTTTAGAATTACTACTGAATGATAACATTCCATTAGTAACCATTACAGGAAAGGCTGGTACAGGCAAAACGCTAGTTGCTTTAGCGGCCGGCCTTTCTAAAGTGGAGGATGAACATAAATATAAAAAGCTACTCATTGCTCGTCCAGTTGTCCCAATGGGTAAAGATATCGGTTATCTTCCAGGTGAGAAGGAGGAGAAGCTAAGACCATGGATGCAGCCGATCTATGATAATTTAGAATTTTTATTCGAAACGAAACGTTCGGGTGATATTGATAAAATATTGATGGGGTTAGGTAGTATTCAAGTGGAGGCACTAACTTATATTAGAGGTCGATCTATACCCGCCCAATTTATCATTATAGACGAAGCGCAAAACCTTTCTAGACATGAAGTTAAGACCATTGTTTCCCGTGCTGGTGAGGGAAGTAAAGTAATATTAATGGGCGACCCTGAACAGATTGATCATCCCTATCTAGATGCATCTAGTAACGGTTTAAGTTATCTTGTGGAACGGTTCAAGGAAGAGAAGATAAGTGGTCATATTACGTTAGAAAAGGGAGAACGTTCTAAGTTAGCTCAACTCGCTGCAGATTTATTATAGTGTATATTTCCCGAGAAATAAGCTAGTCCTTTTTCTAAATGAATGATCTAAAAGGAACTGTCCTAAAGGTGCTGATATTGACCTGAGGGATCGGTTCTTTTTATATATTTCAACGCTAAACGTCGCTATGCCGTCAAAGGACGGCACAGATGTTTATGTTTGGTAAAAATATATAATAAAGGTAGGACAAAGGCGGCACATGTTTGCTAAAATAAGGGCATGTGGTTTAGAGAGAGGACGAGCGGCTAATGAAACGGAAGAATTACTGGATACTGTTTGCTATTCTACTGCTATCCCTAACGGGCTTGTCTCCAAGTCTTGATTTCACACACAGGAATTCGAATTATAATAATAATACCCCAAGTCCTCAATCATTAGATTCACAAAATCAAGAAACAAATGATCGACCTATTACAATCTCAGTACAATTGAGTATAAATGACTTCTATAAGCTTGATTTAATGAATAAACGGTTTGTTCAAGAAACAGGGATTCAAGCTCAACTTTCTAATATCCCTAATGATAGCGCTTACAGTGAAGTTTCTAAATCCTTGGCCATAGGAGAAAGCCCCGATGTAATTTTAATGGAGGGTGAATGGGTAAAGACCTTCGCTACCAAGGGTTACTTATTGCCTGTTGAGTCTTATCGTAAAAGCACTCCTGGAAGCAATGTATTACGTTCGCTACTTGCTACAGTAGAATGGAATGGTTATCAGTGGGCCACACCATTTGATATGAATCCCTATGTGTTAGTATGGCAATCTAAGGCTTTAACTGAGATGGGATTGACGGCGTCGCCAAGCAAGAGTGAAGAATGGGTTAATTTGCTGAAAAAACATATGGAAAAGAAGGGGAAGCTATTGCTTGGTATTGAATCTGAGCAACCCTATGCGCTAGCTACTTTGATCGGTGGGATGGGAGGGAATATCTTGCAACCGGAAGATCAACACTTAGGATGGATTGAACAGGCACTCCCGTATATGTATCTTGTGAGTAACGACAATAAGCAGCAAGCGCTACAATCCTTTAGAAATGGCGAGATGATAATGTACCTTTCTCCCTACTCAGAAACTGCGTCTTTGAATGATGGATTATGGGTTGACTTTCCGGAACATTTCTATAGTGAATCGCCATCCTTTTTACGAAGTCGATCATTTGGCGTATCTTCTCAGTCTTCCATGATAGAGCAGTCCTCAGAATGGATTGCGTATATGACATCGTATTCTAATCAACAGGAATGGTTGAACGCGACAAAACGATTGCCCTCTTTGAGTGCAATTTACGAGACTCCTATTACTGATTCCTTTGATATACCATTCCGGCTAGAGTTATTACATGAGCTAAATAGAGGGGAAATAGATGCAGAGCAATTAACAATCAAGACTCTGATTGAACTGTCTGGTCATGTAAAGCAACTGCTCACAGGTGAAATTAAGGTTAGTCAATTTAAAGAGGCCATGTTAGCTAAAGGAACGAAAAAGCAAAAAAATGGATAATAACTAATTTTTTCTTTAGCTACATAGACAACTTCAATGTGATGTGTAAAAGGTTTTCCGATATTTTCACATCTGTTGCTTTGACAAAAGATATGAGTTTTTGTGGATAAAAGCCAAGATCGAATTCTTCTTCAAGTGCACGAGATGTCGTATCAGGTAGTTGTAAGTTGTTAAATATTAATTTGGAAACATGAAACATAATCCCATTTTGGGGATCGTTAACAATGCTATATTTGCCTTCTATTCTTATGGCAAGCGCCCCGCTTTGTCCTGAAGCAGAGATGACACCATCGTCGAAATGAAAGGCAAATTCATTAAATAGATTATCTTTGGAACGGAGAAATGTATTTAATTGATTTTCAGTAATATTAATGGTGTAGATTGAACCTTTAGCTTGGATGATACCTTTTGTATTCTGAGCAAATTCAGGTAAATCCTTCATAGCCAAAGAAAGGGCTCTGAAATGACGCTTAACCTCGTACAATCCTACATTTTCCCAATATAAAGTGAATTCATTCATCATTTGTTGCATAGCCTCTGGATTACTACTTGTTTCTAAACTTCCTTCTACTGAATTCTGAAGAACGAGCACTCGTTCCCGCTGTTTAATGAGATTGTTCTTCATTTCCTCTAGCTCAGTAGCATTTCGGGCTATTTTTTTTTGCGTGATCTGTAAATTTGCATATTCGGACTGGTATGTATTTAGAACATCTTTATCGTTATTCATGATGAGTTCGTAATAGCCATAGATCATGAGGAGTCCACTTATATTTTTGACAGAAAGCAAAGCTGAGTATAGAAAATCTCTTTCACCCATGTAATACGAACGGACAATTTCCCCTGCTCGCTCTTGTTTGTCTTTGATTTGATTACGTTTTTGAAGAAGGTCTAATTCTAATTGTTCCTGCTCATGCTCCATCTCGATTTGTCGCTTACTGATGCGCTCTATTTCACTGTCTATTTCCACAATGGATAGACTTTTCTCAAGTAGTTGGCGAGTGTCTTCGTCAAATGGAATCAAAGGATCTGCATAGATCCTTCCATTAGGATGGATTGTTGAGTAAAGCAGTAAAGTGAGTAGCATGCACAAAATGAAGTGGCATTTTGTTCCTTTCAAGAGTGTTCCCCTCCCTTGTGTATTTGTAACTATATGTATATGTCAATCATTTTAGTTATTATAACTTGTATTTTAACAGAGTCTAGTGTTTATAAGTTCAAAACTCGTCAAAAAAACGACCCTTCAGTCCGTGAATAGGATCAAAGGGTCGTTCTATGGAGTAACTTACAATAAGAATTAGACTGGCATATCCATTACAAATACGGTCCAATAACTAAATCCTGTAAAAGTTACAATCATGTAGGCCCAAAATAGAAGCACATAAGTTCTTTCTGTGAATTTTAGATAGCCCAATATGACAAAGAAAGCGGTTTGAAGAAAAAACAATAAAGCCATTTCGACCAAACCACCGGCAAACGCCATAAGTCCGATTGCTAACGTGAAAAAACCTAGAACTCGAAACATACGTCCCACAAATCATATCCCCTTCCATATGTACGCTCAACCTTATATATGCTCCATTATAGCGGTTTCGGAAATATGTGTAAATGATGAAACGCAAAAAAAATCAAATATTGTGACTATTGTTATAGAAAAATTTGTATAACATTTGATTAATCTGAAAGGATTCTTGTTGCTTGTGTATGACTGTTCAATAAATTGGATATACAAAATAGTATCAAATAGATTCTATGAACTCTATGAGAGGCATAGAAATGAATTAAGCAGCTTTTATACCTCATGCATTGCCGGATAAATCTGGTTAAGAAGATGGTTATTTTAGGACGTTGTTAGGAGGGTTTGGTTGCATGACAGCCGTAAGACAGGACGCATGGAGTGTAGATGATGATCTTATTTTGGCAGAAGTAACTTTGCGCCATATTCGCGATGGCGGTACGCAGTTGTCTGCATTTGAAGAAGTTGGTGAAAAAATCGGGAGAACTTCAGCAGCATGTGGATTTCGATGGAACAGTTGTGTTCGTAAAAAGTATGATGAAGCGATTAGTATTGCTAAAGCGCAGCGTCAGAAGCGTAGCTACTACAAGAAGCAACCTTCCGTAGTGGGATTACAGGTTGCAAGCTTAATGAAAGTGGAAGAGGACAGTAATTACTATAAGGTTGAAGGAATAAGTGAAGAATCACTATCTATGGAAGCGGTTATTCGCTTTCTAAGGCAGTGGAAAGGAACTGTTCAGGAAAATAGCAGACAGTTAAAAATGCTTGAGAAGGAACTTCGTGAGAAGGATGAGGAAGTAGAACACCTGCGACTCATTAATGAGAGATTGTCTAAACAAGTAAATGAGGTTCAGACGGATTATCGCGTTGTGAATGATGACTACAAGGCATTGATTCAGATCATGGATCGTGCACGACGTTTGGCCTTTTTGAATGAAGAAGAGGAAGAAAGTAAGTCGAGATTTAAAATGGATGCCAATGGGAATCTCGAACGTATCGATTAACTATATAGATTGAACTAAAGACGAAACCCCATATTCACGATCTTCTTTAGAAATGATTGAACTAGTGAGCGCAGACTTTAGTTCAATCTATCGTAGTAATCCTTGTTGTACAAAATACCCCGTACAGAGACGTCAATGACACTCTCTGTACGGGGTATTTTGCATTTCTTTGCTAATGTTATAATAGATGAAATGCGAACTGATCACGGGATGGAGATGGACAAGCTGAGAATTGATATTATAGGTGGAGGTTCATTAGGTCTATTGTATGGAGGGAAATTAGCATTTGCAGGGAACAAGGTTCGTATTTGGTGCCGAAGTACAGAACAGGTTCTTTCCTTAAGTACGGAAGGTCTACATGTGACAAGTAAAGAGAATTCGAAAACGTCTGAAGTTAGTCCTAGCATAATAGAAGCTGATATATTGGATAATTTCACGAAGCGCTGGGAGTATAATCCTGCGGAATGGATATTTCTTATGACGAAGCAAAAAGACGTAGCGGAGATAGGATCACAACTACTTGCAAAGATGGACGATAATGTTTTGAAGGGAACCAAAGGATTAGTTTGTTTCCAAAATGGAACAGGCCATATTCAGCTTTTGGACTCGTTATTGCCTAAATGGCATATTTATTCAGCGATCACAACAGAAGGAGCAAAGAGGTTATCCTACAACGAGGTGTTCCATGCAGGTCGAGGTGTAACAACGATCGGTGAAATAACACATAGGGAATCTCAGATGGGGAATAATTCAAGGAAAAGTGAGAATTGTTTGGTACATGAGTTTGAAAAAGCAGGATTTGTCAGTGATTTGTCGAATGAAATTGTTAACCATATTTATCGCAAATTATTAATTAACGCATGTATAAATCCATTAACTGCTCTATGGAGAATTCCTAATGGAGAATTGATGGCGACACAAGCAAGAGTGGATATGATGAGGAATCTTTTCTTAGAAGGAACTAAAGTATATGATGCTTGCGGAATCTATTGGGATCATAATTTGTGGGATCAAATTGTTAGCATATGCCTATCAACTTCAGCTAATACCTCATCTATGCTAAAGGATGTTCTTGAAGGTATTCCTACGGAAGTGAATTGGATTAATGGGAGTATCGTGACCATGGCTGAAGAGAAAGGGATAGTCGCTAATTATCACAAGTCCATGATTGAATTAATAAAAGGAATTAGTACAAAGGAGGAGTGAAACGTTGGACCTACTACGTAATTCTTTTATCGTATTTAGCATTCTTCCATTTTTTCCATTCTTTTTAGTGTTTTTTATTTATCGCAAGTGGAAGAATGATAAACGTAATGCTTTGTTGGTAGCTATGGATGTTACTACCTTGTTTCTGATTGTGTCTGTATCTGCATTTTTTAATAACATATTCAATTTGAAATTTGGGTTTTATCTTATTTTGTTATTCCTTTTAATTGCCGTAGGGCTGATCGGTGGAGCACAGAATCGATTAAAGGGGAAAGTAGATGTAACAAGAATGCTTCGAGCAGTTTGGAGAATGACGTTCGTAATTATGACATGTAGCTATATATTATTTACAATAATTGGATTAATTAGATACATATTTAAATCGATGTGAAGGTTATGCTACATAATTTGATGAAAATTATGGAAAATATGATTTCTTTTCAGAAAAATTCATCATTTCCTGAATTGTTATATAGATTTTTTTGACCACTGGTTGTATAATCAATAACTATACTCAATCGCCACACACAACAAGGGGGAAACATCAGGTGAACAAGAAACGCTTGCTAAGTATGCTTGCACTTATCTTGATTGTTAGTACTGTACTCGCAGCTTGCGGCAGTAACAACAACAGAGAAGGTGGAGCATCAAACGGCGCTGGAAAACCAGCAAAAGCAAAGGAACAAGTACTTCATATTAACATGAGTGCTGAACCACCAACATTTGACCCAGGACTAGCTCAAGATAGTCAAGCTAACACAGCTCTAAAATTAATGTATGAAGGCTTAGTGCGTTTGGATGATACTGGAAAAGAAGTTCCAGCAGCAGCTGAATCGTGGGAAATATCTCCAGATGGATTGCAATATATTTTCAAACTTCGTAAAGATGCTGTATGGAGTAATGGTGATCCTGTAACTGCCAATGATTTCGTATTTGCTTGGCAACGTGTTCTTGATCCTACTACAACACCAGCTCCTCCTTATGCTTACCAATTAGGGTACATTAAGAATGCGAATGCTTACAACGCTAAAGAAATCACTGATTTCTCCCAAGTTGGAATAAAGGCTACAGATGACCACACTTTAGAAGTGACATTAGAAAACCCAACTCCTTATTTCTTGGGTCTAACTTCCTTCTATACGTATTTCCCAGTACACGCTTCTGTTAAGAATAATGCGGCTTGGGCGACAGACTATAAGTCTATGATCACTAATGGTGCATTTAATTTAACAAATTGGACGACTGGTCAAAAACTTGAATACACTAAAAATGATAAATATTGGGACAAAGATAATATTAAATTGAGCAAAATTGAATCATCCTTGGTAACAAGTGGTGCTGCGGAGCTTTCAAGTTATAAGAGTGGACAACTTGACTATGCTGGTGCACCGAACGGTGAGATTCCTTCTGATTCAATCCCTACTATGAAGAAGAATCTACCAAATGAATTCGCTGTCAAAGGGATTGCTAGTACTTACTTCTATGAATTTAACGTAACGGCTAAACCGTTTGATAATGTTAAAATTCGTAAAGCGTTTTCAATGGCTATTAGCCGTCAAGACCTTGTAGACAAAGTAACATTGGGTGGACAAATTCCTGCATTTGGTTTCGTTGCACCAGGAATTAAAGGTGTTAAAGATGAGTTCCGTACCGAGTATAAAGATAATTTCTTCCAAGAAAACTATGAAGAAGCTAAGAAGTTGCTTGCTGAAGGTATGGCTGAAGAAGGATACACAACACTTCCAGAAGTAACTTTGATTTATAACTCCAGTGAAAGCCATAAGAAAGTTGCATTGGCTATAGCTGATATGTGGAAAAACAACCTAGGCGTAGAAGTTAAGACGGAGAATCTTGAGTGGGGTGTCTTCCTTGAGAATCGTCAGAACTTGAATTACCAAATTGCTCGTGCTGGTTGGACTGCTGACTTCAATGATCCTATGAGCTTCGTTGATATGTGGAAAACAGGTGCCGGTAACAATGATTCTGGCTTTAGCAATGCTGAATATGACCAATTGGTTAAAGATGCTATGACATCACAAGATAATGCTGTTCGTATGGAGAAAATGGCAGCAGCAGAAAAAATCTTGATTCAAGACGAACAAGTTCTTATGCCGTTGTATTACTACACCAATGTATCGCTAACTAAGGGAAATGTAAAAGGCATTTCCGTTAATTATAGCGGTGCAATCGACTTTTCACGCGCCTACATCGAGTAGTGTAACATTTAGAGTTAAGTAGTTAATTCGGGATGTATATGTGGGAGCCCCATATATATCCCGATTTTTTTATCTTGTCATGAAGTATCCAAGGATTTCATTATTATGAAATTATAGTGATTAGATTAAAACCTTGTTTTATATTAAAATTATTTTCGTGTTCTCTAGGACTTGATATGGAGGTGTGAATGGAATGGTACGTTATGTTGCCAATAAGTTTTTCTATATGTTGCTTTCTCTACTAATATTGATATCTGCAACATTCTTTCTTATGAAAGCCATTCCGGGTGATCCTTTTCAGGCTGAGAAGAAGGTGTCAGCTGAAATGAAAGCTCGTCTAATGGAACAATATGGGTTGGACAAACCGTTGTATGTACAGTACTTCAAGTACCTGGGTGACATCACTACAGGTGATTTTGGGATATCAATGAAGAAATTGAATCAGGATGTTAGTAAAATTATTTCGGATACGTTTCAAACATCACTGAAGCTCGGCCTGGTAGCCATTGTGATCGCTGTAGTGGTCGGGGTTCTACTGGGTATGCTTGCGGCACTTTATCATCGAAAGTTGATCGATAATGTCGCCATGATATTAGCGGTACTTGGTATGGCTGTACCCAGCTTTGTATTCGCTTCCCTGCTCCAGTACTATTTAGCTGAAAAAGCGGGCTGGTTTAATGTTATAGGATTTGATAAGCCATTAGACTATGTCCTTCCTGTGATTGCATTATCAGCACAACCGATTGCATTTATTGCTCGTCTTACAAGATCGAGTATGTTAGAGGTATTGCATGCCGACTATATCAAAACAGCGAAAGCTAAAGGTCTTAATTGGTTTACGATTATGTTCAAGCATGTTATCCGTAACGGGATTCTACCTGTTGTGACCTATGTAGGTCCTATGACTGCTAACATTATCACGGGGTCTGTTGTTATTGAGCAAATCTTTGGTATTGGTGGTATAGGTAAAGTGTTCGTTGAATCGATCACGAACCGTGATTATACGTTGATCATGGGGGTTACTATTTTTTATGGTGTAATTCTGATGGTGGCGAGATTCATTACTGATATTGCCTACGTTATGATTGACCCACGTATTAAATTATCCGGTGGAAAGGAGGGCTAACTGTTGGCTAATAATCAGACAAAGACATCTCAAGACCATGTTATATTGACGTCTGAAGACTTTCGCAAAATTGGTACCGATGAGAAACAATCAGAGGTAATCCAAAGAGAAAGCTTGTCAGCATGGAGAGACGCTTGGCAAAGACTTTGTGAGAACAAAATTGCCATGACTGCTCTTATTATATTGGCCCTTATCATTGTTGCATCTATTTTTGGACCAATGATTTCTGATTTTAACCACTATACCAATGATTATGCGAATACGAATCAAGCGCCTTCCTCTATTCACTGGTTTGGTACGGATGAATTGGGTCGTGATATGTTTGTTCGTACATGGATGGGTGCTAGAATCTCGCTTACGGTCGGCTTAGCTGCTGCCCTGATTGATCTTATCATCGGAGTGATATATGGCGGAACGATGGGGTTTTTCGGTGGTCGCGTAGATGAGATCATGAATAAATTCTCTGAAATTCTATATTCTATCCCTTATTTACTAGTCACTATTCTATTGTTGGTTGTACTTGAACCAAGTCTAGGGACGATTATTCTAGCGTTGACGATTACAGGATGGATTAATATGTCTTGGATCGTACGCGGTGAGATGATTCAACTTAAAAATCGTGAGTTCGTGCTAGCTTCTCGTTCAATGGGTGCTGGTAACGCTCGTCTAATATTCCGTCATCTTCTTCCTAATGCGGTTGGGCCGATCATCGTCACGCTGACGTTATCCGTTCCAAGTGCTATTTTCTCAGAAGCCTTCTTAAGTTTCTTGGGTCTTGGTGTACAAGCACCCGTTGCTTCTCTAGGTTCGATGATCAGTGATGCTCTTACGGGATGGATGTACTATCCTTGGCGGATGTTGTTCCCAGCTGTTCTGATCAGTCTGATTATGCTTTGCTTTAATATTTTCGGTGATGGTCTTCGTGACGCGCTGGATCCCAAATTAAAGAAATAGGAGGTGGAACTATGGAGCCGATTTTACATGTAAAGGATTTACACGTATCATTTCACGTAAAAGGTGGAGAAGTTCAGGCTGTTCGCGGAATGAACTTTGAGATTGGTGAGGGTGAGACGGTAGCAATCGTCGGAGAATCTGGTA
Source organism: Paenibacillus glacialis (assembly GCF_001637205.1). Taxonomy (GTDB): domain Bacteria; phylum Bacillota; class Bacilli; order Paenibacillales; family Paenibacillaceae; genus Paenibacillus_AQ; species Paenibacillus_AQ glacialis. Next base: position 196,744 of record NZ_LVJH01000070.1, on the reverse strand, counting down.
GTGGTAAAAGTGTTACCGCTCAGACGATCATGCGCCTGATTCCATCGCCGCCTTCACGCATTAAACAAGGGGAAATTATCTTCAAGGGTGAAAACCTATTGAATAAAACGAATAAACAAATGGAAGCCATTCGTGGTAAAGATATTGGTATGATATTTCAAGATCCTATGTCTTCCTTGAATCCTACGATCAAAGTGGGAAAACAAATTACGGAAGTTATGATTAAGCATCAAAAAATGTCTAAGAGCGAAGCTAAGGTGCAAGGGATTGAGATGTTGAAACTTGTGGGTATCAAAAATGCGGAAGCGCGGTTTGATCAATATCCACATGAATTCTCTGGTGGTATGCGTCAACGTGTCATGATCGCGATTGCGCTAGCTTGTCGTCCTGCACTTCTGATTGCGGATGAGCCTACAACAGCTTTGGATGTTACGATTCAGGCTCAAATCCTGGATGTTATGAAAGAAATGCAACAACGTTTAGGAACGTCGATTATTCTCATTACACATGACCTTGGGGTAGTAGCTGGGATGTGTGACAAGGTAATCGTAATGTATGCCGGTGAAGTCGTAGAGACTGGAACAGTCATGGAAATATTCAAAAACCCTCAACATCCGTACACGAAGGGGCTTTTGCGTTCCATGCCTCGCCTAGATCAGAAGAAAGACGAACCATTAATACCGATTATGGGAACGCCTCCAGATCTCATTAAACCACCACTAGGTTGTTCATTCTGTGCCCGTTGTGATGAGGCAATGAAGATTTGTGAAAGTGTTAGACCAGATGAGACTGTATTTAGTGAGTCACATATGGCACGTTGTTGGAATCTGCATCCTATGGCTCGGGAGGGTGAATCATCATGAGTCAACCATTAATTCAAGTCAATGGCTTGAAGAAGTATTTCGATGTAGGTAAGGGGAAAATATTGAAGGCTGTTGATGACATTAGTTTCTCCATTCGTGAAGGTGAAACGTTAGGTATGGTAGGAGAGTCTGGTTGTGGTAAATCTACTGCAGGCCGTACGATTCTTCGACTTTATGAACCGACAGCAGGTAGCGTTAATTTTGGTGGGACAGATATTTATAAACTTCCACCTAACAAAATGAAAGCTATGCGTCGCGATATGCAGATGATATTTCAAGATCCGTATGCTTCCCTTAACCCACGTTTTACGGTCTCTGATATTATTGGTGAAGCATTCGATATACACAAGTTAACGGATAGCCGTAAAGAACGTAAGATGAAGATCGAGGAATTACTGGATATGGTTGGTCTAAACTCCGATCATGCTACTCGTTATCCACATGAATTTTCCGGTGGTCAGCGTCAGCGTATCGGAATTGCTCGTGCTCTTGCTGTTAATCCGAAGTTTATTATATGTGATGAACCTATCTCTGCGCTCGACGTATCGATTCAGGCACAGGTTGTAAATCTGCTTAAGGATTTACAGGATCGCTTGGGCCTGACGTATTTATTTATTGCTCATGATCTATCCATGGTTAAACATATTAGTGATCGTGTAGCTGTTATGTATCTTGGGAAAATGGTTGAATTGGCTGAGAGTGATGAATTGTACAATAACCCTATTCATCCTTATACCAAGTCTCTACTATCAGCTATTCCGATTGCTGATCCAGAGATTGAGGCAAATAAGAAACGGATCATCATGCCAGACGAGCTTGATGGACCTATCCATTCTGCTAACGGATCAAGCGGAGGAAGTAAATTCAATTTGTCAGAATCCAAATTAGTTGAAGTATCTAAAGGACATTGGGTTGCAACACCCTATGCTTGATTGATAGTACAATGGGAATGTTTATGCCGCCGGGGGAACCGGCGGTTTTTTTTACCTTTGTAAGTGAGACAAAGGGTTCTGAAGTTTCTTTGACTGAAAGCTTCATATTAGTTACAATCAAGAAAGAATTTTAGATATTATTGAAATATAATAAAGTATAGGTTTCATCTTATACTTCATCTTTATATTTCTTAGTGAAACGGATACCGTCCTTATAAGGAGGGCTATGCCGTTTCTATTTGATGAATTTGTTTATAGTGCAAGAATAGGAGGTATACCCGATGAAAGTTGTTGCTGAGCCATTACAAAGTGGTTCATCTCTGGCATATGATTATATTCATGATTATGAGAAAGTTACTTCCCTGTACGGTGAAGATTACCATCGCGATCAGACATGGATGGATCGAATGCAGTGGTTGGATGATACAGAAGACAGACGGGTAAACCGCCATGCCTTGGTAGAGATATTGAAAGGTTATAATGAGAAATTCAATTCTCATGATGCAGTACATACCTCCCTTTATATGTTGGAGAAGCCTGGTACACTTGTTGTAACGGGTGGACAGCAAAGTGGATTGTTTACGGGGTCAATGCTAGTTATATACAAAGCAATCACGATTATACAAGCAGCGAAAGAAGCGGAGAAACGCTTGAAAAGACCTGTAGTACCTGTATTCTGGATTGCAGGTGAAGATCATGACTGGGATGAGGTGAATCATACTTATCTCCTCTCAGGGGATACACAACAGGTATCTAAGATTAAGATGGATAAGTATTCATCACAGCGTTCATCTGTAAGTTATAGTGCTATATCATCTGCAGAGTGGGATCAAGCTATAAAATCTCTGTCAGATACCTTGCCAGATAGTGATGTGAAATCTGATATTATCACTCAGATTCAACGAGCGATCCATACATCCGATAATTTAAGCGATGCTTTTGCTACGTTATTGGGAGACATGTTTGGAAAATACGGATTGGTGCTATTGGATTCAGCAGATATCAGATTACGTAAGCTAGAATCTCCAATTTTCAAGTCAATGATTGAGCGTAATGATGAATTAGGGCGGTCTTATCGTGCTTCGGCTGATCAGATTACTTCACTAGGGTATGAATTACAGGCAGATGTAGCGGATGAAGGTGCTAATTTATTTTACCTTCATGAAGGTAATAGACTCCTTTTAGTGAAACAAGACGGTAAATTTATGGACCGTAAACGTTTGGTATCATTTACTAAAGAACAACTGTTGGATATGTTGGAGATTCATCCAGAACGATTCAGTAATAATGTACTGACTCGTCCGATTATGCAGGACTCGTTGCTTCCAGTTGTTGCATGCGTGTTAGGCCAAGGGGAACTTGCTTATTGGGCCATTACACGACAAGCATTTGAAATCATGGATCAGAAGATGCCTATATTGTTACCTAGGATGTCGTTTACTCTTCTTGAGGATACTCAACAGAAATATATGAAGAAATACGGACTTTCTTTTCAAGATGTCCAGTATCGCTTGCAAGAGCGTCGAGAACAATGGTTGTCCAATCAAGACTCTTTACAGATCGATCAGTTGTTCGTGGAGACACGGAAGGCTTTTGAACAAATGTATGATCCATTAATTGAGCAACTTAGCAGCTTAGAAAAGGGATTATATACCTTGGGAGAGAATAATAAAATAAAGATTATTGATCAGATCTCTTTCCTAGAACGTAAAGCTAAGGATGCACTTGAACAACAACATGAAGCTACACTTCGTCAATGGGATCGAATTGGTACGTTATTGTTTCCGATGGGTAAACCTCAGGAGAGAGTGTTTAATGTATATCATTACTTGAATCGGTATGGTCTATCTTTGATCGAAGATATACTAGAGAATACAGGTGACTATTCAGAAGAGCATCGTGTTATTTTATTGTAGGTTCACATATAAGGAGGATTACAATGAATTCTAAGTCTATTGAGAACAGTATCGTAAGAGATATGAAGTTAGCTCCTGAAGGGCACCTGAAGATTGATTGGGTGGAAGCCCATATGCCTGTGTTAAATCGGATACGTGCACAATTTGAAGCGGAACAACCGTTTAAAGGATTAAAAGTGGCGATCTCGCTTCATCTAGAAGCAAAAACGGCTTATTTGGCTAAAGTGGTAATGGCCGGTGGAGCAGAAGTTACCATTGCAGGGAGTAATCCGCTTTCTACACAGGATGATGTGTGTGCTGCATTGGTGGAAGATGGCGTTACCGTATTGGCGAAGCATAATCCAGAACCTGAGGAATATAAAGAGATGTTGATTCGGTTACTAGAGACGAAACCTGATCTTATTATTGATGATGGTGGCGACCTTGTAACGATTCTACATACAGAACGTCCGGATCTACTCGTCAACATTCGTGGGGGCGCTGAAGAAACAACGACTGGGATTATTCGCCTGAAGGCAATGGAGAAAGATCAAATATTGAAGTTGCCTATGGTTGCTGTAAATGATGCATATTGTAAACATCTATTTGATAACCGTTATGGTACGGGTCAATCGGTATTTGATGCAATCAATCGGACAACGAACTTGGTTGTAGCAGGTAAAAATGTCGTAGTTGTAGGATATGGCTGGTGTGGTAAAGGGGTTGCGATGCGCGCTAAAGGATTGGGCGCGAACGTAATCGTTACTGAGGTGAATCCTATTCGTGCTGTTGAGGCGCATATGGATGGATTCCAAGTGATGCCTATGCTTGAAGCTGCGAAGCTTGGAGACTTCTTTATAACGGTGACTGGAAATAAATATGTTATAACAGGGGAACATTATGATGTGATGAAAGATGGAGCTATTCTTTCAAATGCGGGGCATTTCGATGTCGAAGTGAACAAACCTGAACTTCTTATTCGTTCGAGTTCCGTTCGAACTGTACGTAAGAATATTGAAGAATATCAATTTAAAGATGGCCGCAAAATGTATCTAATCGCTGAAGGGCGTCTCGTGAATTTAGGTGCAGGGGATGGACATCCAGCAGAAATTATGGATATGACGTTCGCATTACAGGCGATGTCTCTGAAATATGTGAATGATAATTATGAGAAATTAGGCAAACAAGTTCTTAACGTACCGTATGAGATTGATGAACAAGTGGCAAGATTTAAGCTTGAAAGTCTAGGTATTGCACTAGATTCATTAAGTGAAGAGCAAGTAGCTTATTTGGATAGTTGGAATGTGCACTAAATATATTATTAGGAAAATGAAGCAAGCCTCCTGAAGTATTAGGGGGCTTTTTTTTTGATCCATTTCCTATAACAAGAAAAAAACGTTCATATGAAAGAAGGACTTTGATTTCTAATGGCGAATCTAGTATTGTTAAGTGGTGGAAAGTGGTGCAAAGTGGGGAATTTAGGTTAAGGAGTGAATGGACCAATGTTTATGGGGGAATATCAGCATAGCATTGATGATAAGGGACGAATGATTATCCCTGTCAAATTCCGTGAACTTCTGGGCACTTCATTTATTGTTACCCGCGGCTTAGACCATTGTCTCTTTGCTTACCCAAGAGAAGAATGGGCACTGTTAGAACAGAAACTTAAATCACTTCCATTGATGAAATCAGATGCACGTGCTTTCACACGATTTTTTTTCTCAGGGGCTACCGAATGCGAATGGGATAAACAGGGTAGGGTAAACTTACCGGGTAATCTAAGAGAGTATGCTAAATTAGATAAAGAGTGTGTTGTGCTCGGTGTATCGAACCGTATGGAAATTTGGAGTAAACCTATTTGGAATGAATATTACAACCAGTCCGAAGAAGCGTTTAATGACATTGCTGAGAAATTAGTCGATTTTAACTTTGATTTATAATAGTCTGGAGGGTTGCATATTGTTTCATCACATCACGGTACTTAAAGAAGAAGCCACAGAAGGACTTCGCATAAAAAGAGACGGCATTTATGTCGATTGTACGTTGGGGGGCGCGGGACACAGCTCCCTAATCGCATCTAAACTTGGAGAATATGGTAGATTAATTGGCTTGGACCAGGATGACTGGGCACTTGAGGCTGCGAAAGAAAAGTTAGCCCCTTACAGTGATCGAATATCTTTAGTGAAAACAAACTTTCGTTATTTAGAAGAGGCTTTGAAGGAACTCTCTGTCCCTCAGAAGGATGGAATTCCTCAAGTCGATGGTATCTTGTTCGATCTCGGTGTCTCGTCACCACAGTTTGACGAGGGCGAGAGAGGATTTAGTTACAACCATGATGCTCCATTAGATATGCGGATGGATCAATCAGCAGAGTTGACGGCTGATACGATCATTAATACATGGTCTGAAAAAGATATTGCTAGGGTGTTATTCCAATATGGAGAAGAGAAGTTCTCACGTCGTATTGCTAAGTTAATTGTAGAACGTCGAGAGAAACAGCGTATCGGAACAACAGGTGAACTTGTAGAGATTATTAAAGACGGTATTCCGGCTGCGGCGCGAAGAACTGGGGGACATCCTGCGAAACGAAGCTTTCAAGCACTACGGATTGCAGTTAATGATGAACTTGGTGCTTTCGAAGATGGGTTACATCAAGCTGTTCGCTGTTTGGCCCCTGGAGGAAGAATATCGGTTATTACCTTCCACTCGTTAGAAGACCGTATTTGCAAGCAAATATTTAGTAGTTATGTTCCTAAATGTACTTGCCCATCAGATTTTCCAATGTGTGTATGTGGAAATAAGGGGCAACTAAAACTGGTGAATCGTAAACCGATGATTCCTAGTGAAATAGAACTTGAAGAGAACTCGCGTTCAAGATCGGCTAAGCTTCGAGTCGTAGAAAAATTGTAATGAAATTGGTCACATATTAATAAGCAGGGATGCTCAAGAAGGGAAGTAAGAAATGGCTTATACGCGTGGGAATTTAGCAGTAAAACCAAAACCAGCCGAACGGGTTTCTCCTGGATATCGGGAACAGACTAAAGTTGTTACACGCCGAACATTCATTCCGATGAAGGAAAAAATGCTGTATTTGTTAACGGTCTTAGTATGTGTAGCTGTTGCAAGCCTTGTGATTTGGCGATACGCACAGATCTATGATCTTAATAAACAGAGTCAAGAAATGAATTCTGTTATTAGAAAAAACAAGTTGGAAATATCTAAATTGGAACTTAAGAAACAAACCCTTAAGGAAACTATTGTTGAAACGGCGATTAAAGAAGGTTATGTCTTACCGCTAGAGCAGAGTATCATTCATGTACCCCGTGTTGCAGTTTCTACCGAAGTTCCTAAAGCTGAAACACCGGAATTAGATACGAAACAAAAATAGTGGATGTGAGGGTTGTCTGATGGTAAAAAGAATAAAGTTACGAACGTTGCTTATAGGAGGATTTATAACCCTCCTCTTTGCTATTTTAATAACTAGAGTCTTCTTCATCCAAGTGGTTAATGGTGACTTCTGGCATGCTGAGGCTGTGGAAAAGTGGACCAAACAGGATAAAATTACGGCCACACGAGGCACGATTACGGACCGAAAAGGTGAAGCGCTCGCGATTGATGCGCCTGCTTATACCGTGACGGTGAATCCCAAGGTGATTCATGAGAATGGAATCGAAGATGAAGTAGTTGCAGGGTTACAGCGAATTCTCGGGAAAAATGAAGCTGACTTGCGTAAATTGGTTACAGCGAAGGACAGTAAATTGGTTGAACCGAATAATAAGGATGGCTACTGGACTAGTCGGGAAATCCGTACAGAAGGTCTTAAGATCAGTCAAGAAAAGAAAGAAAAAGTGGATGCCTTAGTTACAGAAATAAAGACCGAGCTAAAGAAGGACAAGAAAAAAGTAGCCGACGCGGGTATTGGATTGCTTAAAGAACAGAAACGATACTACCCCAATAACAACTTAGCTGCGCATATTATAGGTTATGTAGATCGTGATGGTAAAGAGATATCAGGCCTCGAAGCATCTCTTGACAAGGAACTCAGAGGGACAAACGGATCTATTAATTACCAAAGTGATGGGCAGTTAGACAAGTTACCGAATGCAAAAGAGGTGTATGTGCCTGCTGTCAATGGTACAAACTTCAAGCTGACGATTGATAATACGATACAGTATTATATTGAGGATGCCATGAAAGAGGCCTATGCCAAATATAATCCAATCAGTATGACGGTGATCGCAGCAGATCCCAATACGATGGAAATTCTAGGTATGGCGAATATGCCTACATTTAATCCGAACTCATATTGGGAAACGCCAGAACCGGAAAATTTCATAAATCATGCTGTTAAGTCGTTGTATGAACCGGGATCTACATTTAAAATAGTTACTTTGGCAGGGGCTCTAGAAGAGAAACTTATTAAACCAACAGATACCTATTTATCTGGAGGCATTAGAGTAAAGGGCACCAAGACAGTGCTTCATGATAAGAAGCATGCAGGTTGGGGTACTATTTCATACTTAGAGGGTGTAAAACGTTCGAGTAACGTTGCATTTGTTAAGATGGGCTTCGAAATGCTAGGTAAAGAACGACTGCTAAATTACATTAATAATTTCGGATTCGGGCAGAAAACAGATATCGATATGCCAGGTGAAGCTTCCTGGGCGATTAATTTGCCAGGTAATGTAGAAGTTGCAACGGCATCTTATGGGCATGGCGTCAACGTTACACCCATACAGCAGATTACGGCCATTGCCGCTATTGCGAATGGAGGAAAGCTGCTTAAGCCACATATCATTAAAGAAAAATATGATCCCAATACTGGAGTCACTGAAGTGACTGATCAAGATGTGGTTCGTCAGGTCATATCCCCTGCAGCTGCTAAAGAAACGGGAAATTATTTGGAGCAGGTCGTCGCTGACCAAAAGTTAGGAACTGGACGAAATGCTTACATTGATGGATATCGAGTAGCAGGTAAAACAGGTACTGCCGTTAAACCTATTAATGGTAAATATGATTATGACAAGTCAGTTGTTTCCTTTGTTGGTTATGCTCCAGTGAATGATCCTAAAATTGCTGTGATTGTCATTATAGATGAGCCAACCGACGCGAATGCAGGTGGGGGATCAGCGGCTGCTCCTGTATTCAAAAAAATTGTATCTCAATCGCTTCAGTATATGAATGTCCCTAAAGTGTTTTCAGCTGATTCAGGAAATGATGCTCAAAATTCTAAGAAGAGTAGTAATCCGGTTACGGTTAAATCTAAAGCACCGGAATTGGTAGGGAAGACGATTGAATCAGCAAGAAAAGAATTGTTGAATACAGGTATTGCTTACGAGACTTTAGGAACAGGTAATAAGGTGATTAGACAATACCCAGCTAAAGGTTCTATCATGAATGCAGGGCAACGGGTATATCTGCTATCCGAAGAGAGTAAGACGATGGCAATCCCTGATTTGAAGGGTGAATCTCTACTTGATGCATTACAGGTATTGACGCTGATGGAATTGACCGTTAACGTAGAAGGCGAAGGTTATGTCACCGAACAGAAAGTGGTCGAAGATCAAGGTAAGCGTAATGTACAATTAACTCTGAAACCACATGATGCAGTGGTGGATGAGATTGTTAAAGAAGATGATAATAAGGAAAAAGAGTAGCGTATAGAGCTTGTTCTAAGCCCTAGTTGTCCTGAATATTGATGATATAACACGTATCATGAGATCAGGATTACTAGGGAGGCTATTGCGATGAAAGTTTCAAATGTGACGCTGAGACGGAGGCTACTGTGGAGCTTGCTGCTCTTTTGCGTGCTGTTTGTAGCATTAATGGTTAGATTGGCTTATGTTCAACTCGGACAAGGTAAAGAGTTATCTGAGAGAGCAGAGGATTTGTGGCGAAGACAACTTCCGTTTACGGCCAAAAGAGGAGAGATCCTTGATCGTAACGGAACCGCCTTAGCTTTCAATATCAGTTCACCTACGGTATGGGCGATACCCGTTCAGGTGAAGGAACCGGAAAAGGCGGCTATGGCATTATCACCTCTGATTGGTATGAGCCAAGAGAAAATTCTGGAGAAACTCAAGAAAAAGAAATCCATGAATGTAAAACTACAACCCGGTGGACGTAAGATCACGATGGAGCTCGCTCAGAAAATCCGTGATTTGAAGCTGCCGGGTATCATTGTTGCAGAGGACAATAAAAGGTATTATCCTTATGGTGATTTGGCCGCTCATATTCTCGGATTCACAGGGATTGATAATCAGGGAATAACGGGTATTGAACAGAAATATGATGATAGGTTAAAAGGATTCGATGGAAACATATCTTATTTATCTGATGCAGGTGGAAGGCTTATGCCCGGTTCCTCGGAGAAATACGCGGAGCCAAGGGATGGTCTAAGTCTTGAACTTACCATAGATAAGTCGATACAGTCCATTATGGAGCGTGAACTTGACCAAGCTATGGTAAAGTTTCAAGCTAGAGGTGCCTGGTCAATTGCCATGAATCCCAAAACGGGCGAAATTCTCGCTATGGCTAGCAGACCTGGATATGAGCCAGCACTTTATAAGGAGTATCCAGCGGAAGTCTATAACCGCAACTTGCCCATATGGATGACTTATGAGCCAGGGTCTACTTTTAAAATCATTACGCTTGCTGCTGCTTTAGAGGAGAAGAAAGTGGACTTGAATCGTGACACGTTCTTTGATCCAGGATATGTTAAAGTGGGCGGAGCTAAGCTGAGATGCTGGAAGAAGGGCGGCCATGGCAGTGAGACTTTTCTTGAAGTTGTGGAGAACTCCTGCAACCCTGGATTTGTGGAATTAGGTCAAAGACTTGGAAAAGAAACACTTTTCAAATATATACGCAATTTCGGGTTCGGTTCCAAAACAGGGATTGATTTGAATGGAGAAGAGAATGGGATACTGTTCAAATTAGCTAATGTCGGAACCGTAGAACTAGCGACTACATCATTTGGTCAAGGGGTCTCGGTTACGCCTATACAACAAGTAGCAGCAGTATCGGCCGCGATCAATGGCGGTAATTTATACAAACCGTTTGTTTCAAAGGCTTGGATCAACTCAGAAACGAATATGATTGTGGAAGAAACGAAACCAGAGCTAATAAGACGGGTTATCTCCGAAGAGACGTCCCGTAAAGTTAGAGAAGCATTAGAAAGTGTCGTGGCTAAAGGGACAGGGCGCCCAGCATTTATCGATGGCTACCGTGTTGGAGGAAAGACAGGGACAGCCCAAATTGTAGTTAATGGTCGTTATTCGGCAACAGAACATATTGTGTCATTTATCGGTTTTGCACCAGCAGATGATCCTCAGATTGTCGTATATACAGCTGTGGATAACCCAAAAGGCGTGCAATTTGGGGGTGTAGTTGCAGCACCTATTGTACAAAATATACTAGAAGATGCGCTCCATTATATGAAAGTGCCACAGCGTAAAGATCAGATAACGAAAGAATACAAATATGGTGAGACCAAGATTGTCACCGTACCTGATCTAGTCGGGGCATCCGTTCAAGATTTGTATGAAGATCTCAATATGAATTTCATGCTCTCTAAATCAGGAAGTGGTACAACAGTGGTAAGTCAGGCTCCTAAGCCGGGCAGTAGGGTGGACCAGGGAGCAACCATACGTATTTATATGGGTAGCGCTGAGACCGGTACGGGAGTTGGAGATAAGGCACCGTAAGGTGCCTAACATTCGTCAAATATGATGATAATTGAAATAAGTGAGGGATTATAGATGAGACTTAATGAATTGGCTTCAACATTAACAATCAAACACATCATTGGTAGTGTAGATATTAGAGTTTCTGGCATACAGACGGATTCCCGCAAGGTAACCGAGGGGGATTTATTCATTTGTTTGCCAGGTCACACAGTTGACGGACACAACTATGCTCAGCAAGCGATGGAAAAAGGGACTGCGGCACTTGTTGTTGACCGGCAATTGGATATCGACCTACCACAAATTATCGTTAAGGATTGTCGCTATGCTATGGCTGTGCTTGCAGATGCATTCTTCGGATCACCTAGCAAACAGATGAAAGTGATTGGCATCACAGGCACGAACGGTAAAACAACAACGGCTTATCTGATTGAGAAAATTATGAATGATCATAACGTGAAAACGGGGCTTATCGGCACGATTCAGATGCGTTATGGAGGCCGTACATTCCCCATGTCAGGTACAACACCTGAAGCGTTAGAATTACAGCGTTCGCTACATGATATGGCAGCGAGTGGTACTCGCTGTTGCGTGATGGAAGTATCCTCTCATGCTTTGGAACAAGGACGGGTGAAAGGCACTGATTTCCGTACGGCTGTTTTTACGAATCTCACACAGGATCATTTGGATTACCACAATACGATGGATGAGTATCGTGCAGCGAAAGGATTGTTCTTTTCTCGCATGGGGAACGCTTTCCAAAGTATTCAAGATAAACGGAAGTTTGTTGTACTGAATGCAGATGATCCTGCGTCGGCGTACTTTAAAAATATAACATCAGCGGAAGTCGTTACGTATGGTTTAGAGGAAGGTGTTGATGTGCGTGCAACCGAGATATCAATTAGCGCACAAGGCACAGATTTCCATGTGGATTCTTTCAAAGGAAGCACGGATATAAAGCTAAAAATGGTCGGCAAATTTAACGTGTACAATGCGTTGGGAGCGATAACAGCTACTTTATTAGAAGGTGTTCCGCTTGATGAAATTAAACGTAGCCTTGAATCCTTAAGCGGTGTTGATGGCCGTGTTGAATCCGTGGATGCTGGACAGCCGTTTGCTGTTATTGTTGATTATGCACATACACCAGATGGACTTGAGAACGTACTCAAGACGGTGGATGAATTCGCTGTAGGCCGTGTATTAACGGTATTCGGTTGTGGTGGTGACCGCGACAAGACGAAACGCCCAATCATGGGGAAAATTGCAGCGAAGTATAGTGATGTTGTATTTGTAACGTCGGATAATCCTCGAACAGAAGATCCTGAATCCATATTGAAAGATATCGAGCAAGGACTTATCGAAGATCAAGTACCTCAAGAGAAATATCAGTTGATCGTAGATCGACGGGGAGCAATTCAAAAAGCTATTGATATGGCAAGCCCTGAAGATGTAGTATTGATTGCGGGGAAAGGTCATGAGACCTACCAATTAATCGGACAGACGACTCATGATTTCGATGATCGTATCGTCGCAAAAGAAGCGATAAGGGGTATACAATAGTGATAAAAAAAACGTTGGGTGAAATTGCTGAAATGTGTGGTGGAACGATCAGTCATGAAGAGGATCGTAATAAGGTCATACAGGGAGTTATCACAGACTCTCGCCACATTGTGGCGGGATGTTTATTTGTGCCGATCGTAGGTGAGCGATATGATGGCCATGATTTTGCGCTTAAGGGACTATTGAGTGGGGCAGGCGCTACATTGTGGCAAAGTGACCGAGGCGTATGTCCAGAAGGAAGTGTCATTGAAGTCGAAGACACACTAGTGGCTTTACAATTACTTGCTAAAGCATACTTGAAAGAAGTAGGGTGTAAAGTTGTTGGAATTACAGGAAGCAACGGTAAAACAACGACGAAAGATATGGTGTATGCACTCCTAGATACAACTTATAAAGTTCACAAGACTGAGGGTAACTTTAACAATCACATCGGTCTTCCACTTACCATTCTAAGAATGGATTCGGATGTAGATATTGTGGTATTAGAGATGGGTATGAGTGGACGAGAAGAGATCGAGATCTTATCATCTATAGCACAACCAGACGTTGCACTTATCACGAATATTGGAGAATCTCATCTCCTACAATTGGGGTCGCGCAAAGAAATTGCGAGAGCTAAGCTAGAAATTGTCAGTGGATTGAAATCAGGTGGTTTTCTTATTTATAACGGTGATGAGCCACTTATTCCAGAGGTGCTTGCTGAATCGCAAACTGTGAAACCAGCAGAATTACACACAAGTACGTTTGGCTTGGATTCAAATAACGATGATTACCCAACGGGTATGATGTTCCATGCAAAAGGCATTATTTTCACATCGCTTGTTCATAAGGATCTTGGAATAGATTTACCTCTATTTGGTCGCCACAATGTGGTTAACTGTTTAGCAGCACTTACAGTTGCACGTTTTTTTAATATAAGTGAAGAGAGCATCAAAGAGGGTTTATCTCATCTACAGTTGACAGGAATGCGCATTGAGCATGTTGTCTCTCCTAGAGGTTTAACCTTACTTAATGATGCCTATAATGCAAGTCCAACATCAATGAAGGCTGCTATCGATGTACTCGAAAGTATGAAAGGGTATCGACGGAAGATCGCAGTGCTCGGGGACATGCTGGAGCTTGGATCGCAAGAGAAAGAATATCATGCTGAAATCGGAAGTTACGTTACGTCTGACAAAATAAATATGCTGTATACATACGGACCGTTGTCCTCTTATATAGCTGAAGCTGCACGGGTGAATCTCCCTGAGGCTGATGTACATGCTTTTACAGATAAAGCTGCACTAATTAAACATCTTGTAGAACAAATTCACCCTAAAGATATTGTGCTGGTAAAAGCCTCACGTGGGATGAAGCTAGAAGAAGTAGTAAATGCTCTTATAGAGAAGTGTTAGCAAATCTGACAAACTGAAGGGGTGAAACTATGGACATTAAATTATTATTACTAACAATCGGTGTATCCTTTATTTTGGCTGTGATTGCTGCACCTATACTCATTCCTTTGTTGCGCCGTATGAAGTTTGGACAACAGATAAGGCATGATGGACCCGAAAGCCATTTAGCAAAAGCGGGCACACCCACGATGGGTGGCATTGTTATTTTATTGGCGTTTACTTTATCTTTTTTGAAGTTTTCCATTGTAAATACTGATTTTTATGTACTGCTTGTTGCAACACTTGGATTTGGGTTGATTGGTTTTCTTGACGATTATATTAAAATCGTATTCAAACGCTCACTTGGTTTGACATCTCGTCAGAAGTTAATTGGACAGTTGCTATTCTCTGGAATTATATGCTATTTACTCTTTCAAAATGGGCACGACACATCGATAACTATACCAGGTACCTCATGGGGCTTTGACTGGGGTGGTTGGTTTTATTACCCATTCATCGTCTTTATGCTTCTTGCGATTAGTAATGCTGTAAACTTTACGGATGGGCTAGACGGATTGTTATCTGGCGTGAGCGCCATTGCTTTTGGAGCTTTTGCGTTAGTGGCCATGCAAGCAACGTCTCTTCCAGCAGCTTTTTGTGCAGCAGCAATGATCGGTGCGGTATTAGGTTTCTTAGTGTTCAATGCACATCCTGCCAAAGTATTTATGGGAGATACAGGATCACTTGGGATCGGAGGAGCTATCGGTGCGATTGCGATAGTCACCAAGAGTGAACTGCTATTCCTTATCATTGGAGGGGTATTTGTTATAGAAATGCTCTCAGTGGTTCTACAAATAGGATCATTTAAACTAAGAGGTAAACGGATTTTCAAAATGAGCCCTATTCATCATCACTTTGAGCTTTCAGGTTGGTCGGAATGGCGGGTTGTTATCACATTTTGGGCTGTGGGCCTCGTACTAGCAGGTCTCGGAATTTATATTAACAAGGGGTTGTAATTATGAATCATCCAGACACATACAGAGATAAGCAAGTTGTTGTACTCGGACTTGCAAAGAGTGGTGTGGAAGTCGCTAAAGTTCTCCATAAGATGGGGGCTTTAGTCACCGTTAATGATAAAAAAGAGAAAGATCAGTGTCCCGAAGCTTCTGAACTAGAGGTTTTGGGAATTTCTGTTATTTGCGGTTCTCATCCAAGTGATCTCATCCATACTGACATTGCTTTGGTTGTGAAGAATCCGGGTATTCCCTATTCTGTTCCTCCTTTAGTTAAGGCGATGGAACTTGGGATTGACATCGTTACGGAAGTGGAGGTCGCTTACCATCTTTCTGAGGCTCCTATGATTGGAATAACAGGTTCTAATGGTAAGACGACAACGACGACATGGGTTGGTAACATCCTTCGTAACGCAGGAATGTCTTCTATCGTAGCAGGTAACATAGGGACGCCTCTATGTGCGGCTATAGCAGGGGCTAACGAGGATGATTGGATGGTAGTTGAGCTGAGTAGCTTTCAACTGAAAGGAACGCAACAGTTCCGACCGCGTATTGGATGTCTGCTTAACGTTGCGGAGACGCACTTGGATTATCATGGAGGGATGGAGGATTATGTTTCTTCCAAGGTAAACATGTTCGTGAACCAAAGAGAAGATGATATCGCGATCCTCAATTGGGATGATCCTTATTGCCGTAGTCTAGTACCTCACATGAAAGGGCGTATTCTACCTTTTTCTATGAGCGAAGAGTTGGTAGAGGGGATATATGTCAGCCCTCCTTATATTGCAAGCATCGAGGATTCATTGATGCGTTCCGTTGTATATCGTGACGCTGAAGGAATCATTCATGACATCATCCCTGTAGAAGATATTGGTCTCCCAGGGCGTTTCAACGTAGAAAATGCACTTGCTGCGTGTGCAATCGCTATCGCTGCAGGAGTGTCAATAGATCAACTTTCAACGCCACTCTCTGCTTTCCGAGGCGTGGAGCATCGTCTTGAATATGTTAAGGAGACAAACGGCGTCTCTTATTACAACAATTCCAAAGCAACAAATTCGAAAGCGACTACGATGGCTCTTACATCATTTAAGAACCCAATCGTATTAATAGCGGGTGGATTAGATCGTGGTTCTGACTACATGGAACTGTTAACTGTATTTGGAGAAAGAGTGAAAGCGGTTATAGTACTCGGAGAAACGAAAGAAAAAATTGCGAAAGTCGCTGAACTCGCTGGATTAAAGGACATTTCCATCGTCGATACTGTAGAGGACTCCGCCACAACACTGATCACCGCCGTGAAAGAAGCAGCGAGGATTGCTGAGCAGGGAGATGTTGTTCTACTATCTCCAGCTTGTGCAAGCTGGGATATGTTTGCTTCTTATGAGGAACGTGGACGCATTTTTAAAGAGGCGGTGCATAATCTTTAAGTAGGGGGGATGTGGATAAGCCCCTACTTTCTCTAACACGAGGTGGCTTTTCATGAATAAAACACGCCAAAGCCCAGATCTATGGCTCCTACTATGTATTCTTGGTCTGCTTGCAATTGGAATTATTATGGTACAGAGCGCAGGTTCTGTCCTTGGGTTCCATAATTATGGAGATTCTTATTATTTTGTTAAGCGCCAGGCTTTATTCGCTGGCTTAGGTCTTGCGGCGATGTTTGTTACAGCGAACCTTGATTATCGATTTTGGTTGAAATATGCCAAAGTGGGCCTAGTGATCTGTTTCATTCTACTCATTATGGTGCTTATTCCTGGGATTGGTAATGTAAGAGGGGGAGCGCGTAGTTGGCTTGGTATTAGTTCATTCGGCATTCAACCATCAGAGTTTATGAAGCTTGGAATGATACTATTTCTTGCGAAATGGTTGAGTCAGGAGAATTACAATATCACTTCTTTTACTAAAGGGCTACTCCCCCCGCTTGGGTTAATCGGTACTGCTTTTGCACTTGTTATGTTGCAGCCTGACTTGGGAACGGGAAGTGTTATGTTTGGGGCATCACTTATGATCGTATTTACAGCTGGTGCGCGTATGAAGCATCTTGGAATGCTAGGTCTTGTTGGTATAGTAGGATTTGCCGGACTTATTCTTGCGGCACCGTATAGGCTCAAACGGATCACAGCTTTCCTTGATCCATGGTCAGACCCTCTAGGGGCTGGATATCAGATTATACAATCTCTGTATGCTATTGGGCCGGGTGGGCTTGGTGGCTTAGGACTAGGCATGAGTCGCCAGAAATACAGTTATGTGCCGGAACCACAAACAGATTTTATTTTTTCGATTTTGGCTGAAGAACTTGGATTTATTGGTGGCATGATCGTATTACTATTATTTCTGATTCTAGTATGGCGTGGTATGCGTGTTGCGATGACAATCTCGGATAGCTTTGGAAGTTTACTTGCTGTCGGTATTGTTGGAATGGTTGCCATTCAAGTGATCGTTAATATTGGTGTCGTGATCGGAATGATGCCCGTAACAGGGATTACTCTCCCATTGATTAGTTATGGTGGATCTTCATTAACTCTGATGCTCACAGCGCTAGGTATACTGCTTAATATATCTCGTTTTGCGAGGTGAACATGATGCGAGTCGTATTATCGGGAATTTGAATATTCATAAAGCGATGTCGGCTTCGTCTGGCAGGTTGGGTAAACCGGATCCTGCGAAAGTTGTGGTCGAGAAGATGCGACGTCAGTCTGGAGTACTTTAAAAGAGAACGGTGATTGTCACACACCTATATAGGATTACATAAGATACCTTATAATCGTGATAATCGCCCACGGACACGGCAACAATCGTTACCAGACACCAAATGTTCTCCTGAATTCATTGAGAAATGTCATATTTTCCGTTTGATGGTAAGGAGGGATTTCATTGCAGCAATGGACATCGCTATTAATGAAGACTGACGTCGGGGAAGTACACCTGAATGAGCCTATGACAAAACATACAACATGGAGAATCGGGGGCCCTGTCGACGCCTTCATTGTTCCTGAAACGAGAGAACAACTGCAAGAACTTATTACGTTACTCCATCATCATGGAATTCCATGGATACAGATTGGTCGCGGATCCAATATGCTTGTTTCAGATAAGGGGGTTCGTGGAGCCGTCATCAAGCTGGGTTCAGCATTGGAATATGCTAACTTTCAGGAGGAAACTGTAACTGCAGGTGGTGGTTGCTCATTTGTGAAATTGAGTTTCCTAGCAGGCAGGCATGGATTAACGGGTTTAGAGTTTGCAGGAGGGATTCCCGGTTCTGTTGGTGGAGCCGTATATATGAACGCTGGAGCCCATGGGTCTGATGTGTCACGCATAATCAAGTCCGCTGAGATTGTACTGGAAACAGGAGAATTGGTGTCATATGCTGTTGGGGAAATGGCCTTTGCCTATCGTCACTCTGTTCTGCACGAGCGAAAGGGAATTGTAGTTGAAGCTACATTCGAGCTTAAGTTTGGAGAACGTAGAGAAATAGCGGCCGCTTTAGCATCGTACAAAGATCGCCGTCGGCGTACTCAACCACTACAGATGCCCTGTGCTGGCAGTGTGTTCCGTAATCCGATTGGAGATTACGCCGCAAGGCTTATCGAGGCTGCGGGACTTAAGGGTTATCGAATCGGTGGTGCAGAGGTTTCATTGCAGCATGCCAATTTCATTGTGAATACCGGGCAAGCGACAGCAGAGGACGTGCTCACCCTTATGCACGAAATTCAGAAACGGATCGATTCTGAGTATGGTGTCTCTTTGGTACCAGAAGTGTTTATAGTAGGTGAGCGGTAAACTCGGAGGTGATACATTGGACAAATTGGTGATTGAGGGAGGCAAAACCCTATCAGGAACCGTGCGTATCCATGGATCCAAAAATGCCGCACTGCCAATTCTAGCTGCATGTTTGCTGGCTGATGGTATAGTTCATTTGCATAATGTCCCTCGGCTATTGGATATTGAAGTTATGATGAACATCCTGAATCGGCTAGGGTGCCAAACACAGCATGAGCAAGAAATGGTCATTGTGGATACGTCGACCGCCAATTCGTTTCATGTACCGGAAGACTTAATGAAACAGATGCGATCATCTATTTTTCTAATGGGACCTTTACTTGCTAGGTTTGGGGAAGTGACGATTTATCAGCCTGGAGGATGTGCGATCGGAGAACGAAAGATTGATCTTCATTTAAAAGGGTTAAGAGCATTGGGTGCAGTCATTGAAGAACAAGATCAGCAGATTCTTTGTAAGGCTCGTAAGTTAGTGGGAGCAGATATTCAATTGGATTTCCCTAGTGTAGGTGCTACGGAGAATATAATGATGGCAGCGGCAATGGCTGAAGGGACTACAGTCATTACAAATGCGGCTAGAGAACCTGAAATACAGGACCTTCAGAACTTCCTGAACCAAATGGGAGCAAGTATAATTGGAGCCGGAACGGATACAATCACGATTCAGGGTGTAAAGAAGCTGAATCCGTGCACATATGAAATCATTCCAGATCGTATTGTAGCGGGAACCGTTATGATTGCTGCAGCTGCAACACGTGGCAATGTGACGTTAACACATTGTAATCCTACACATCTAACTTCATTAATTCATGTCCTTAAGCGCGCTGGTGTTCAAATAGGTGTGTGCAATGATATAATGAGCGTAAGCTGTATGGGTCGCCCCAAAGCAGTAGAGAGGATTGTTACTTCACCATATCCTTCATTTCCAACGGATCTGCAATCCCAGGTCATGGTACTGTTAACTTTATCTGATGGTTTTAGTGTGATGAAGGAGACGGTATTTGAAGGAAGATTCAAACATGTCGATGAGTTAACTGTCATGGGTGCTGATATTTCTATAGATCTCAACTATGCTTTTATACGTGGTGTTCAAAGACTGTATGGAGCAACGGTTGAGGCTACGGATTTGAGAGCAGGAGCTGCATTAGTCATTGCCGGATTGGCAGCACAAGGTAAGACTATTGTGGAGCAGGTGCACCATATTGACCGGGGATATGATCATATTGAACGATTATTCCAGAAACTTGGAGCTGATATTCACAGACATTCTCCGGTGTCCAAACATTTAGATTTGGCCAACTAAGGTCCTGCTTATCCCCTCTTTTAGAAGAGGGGATAAGAGGCATTTTATGGAGAGTTGATATGTCAAAGACATCTATACCAGTTCTTAAATCTAATAAACCAAGAAAAATGAAAACCAGTCGTAAAATTATGTTTATTCTCATGTTATTCTGTTTAGTTCTGCTTGCTGTACTTTTTTTTAGATCTCCGATAAGCAGAATTTCTGAAATTCAATTTCAAGGGAATGTATTCGCTAAGAAAGAGCAGTTACTTCAAGCAGGAGACTTCAAGGTAGGTGATCAATTCTTTGGGGTTTCGGCAACGACTTTGGAGAAAAGATTATTGGACGTGAAATCAGTTCAGAACGTAACGGTGGACAAGCAGTTCCCGGGTGTTATACAGATACAGATTCAAGAGTATATAACGGTTGCCTATGAGTTAGGACAAGAGGGATCCCTCATGGCTATTTTATCGAATGGAGTAATGGTTCCCGTAAATACGAGTGGTATCGCTGTTGAGAAGCCAATATTAACACAATGGGATTCAGCAGATCCTTATAAAGTGGAACTCAGTCAAGCTCTTGGTGCGATCCCTAATCAATTGACTTCGGATATATCAGAGATCATGCCATCTCCTACGGTTTCCTTTCCAGATCGTATTAAATTGTACACGCGCTCTAAATTTGAAGTGATTACTGCCGTATCCCTACTTAAAGATAAAGTAGAATATCTCAATCAAGTGATAGAGACAGAAGAACCGGGACTGATTACAATGCTCGAGGCCGATTCATACGTCCCATTCTTAAGCGTAGAGAATGAGTCTGAGAATGTGGGTGGGACTACTAATAATGAATGAAAAATGCTACAATTAGTTTTATGGACAAGTCTTTTTGTATACTCTTCTTATAATATTTATAATTAGATAGCTGACAATATTTGATATGCAAAAAAAATGTAGAAAAAAGAGGGAAAAAGGAAGCCGTGTTGAATATTTATAGAGAACGTCTATCCAATTTGCTTTTCATTTTGAAAAACAGGAGGTGCCACGGTTGAGCAACAATGACATCATTGTTAGTTTGGACATCGGTACATCCAAAGTTCGTGCTATTATTGGGGAAGTAAATAATGGAACCTTTAATATTATTGGAGTTGGATCTGCCGACTCAGAAGGAATTCGAAAAGGTGCAATTGTAGATATTGACCAGACCGTACAATCAATCCGTAGTGCAGTAGATCATGCGGAACGTATGGTTGGTATTCAAATATCTGAAGTATATGTCGGCATATCCGGGAATCATATTGGACTTCAAACAAGCCATGGAGTTGTGGCTGTATCGAACGAGGATCGGGAAATTGGAGAAGAGGACATCGAACGCGTGCTCAAAGCTGCGGAAGTTGTTGCTTTGCCTCCTGACCGGGAAATTATTGATGTCGTCGCTAAGCAATACGTTGTGGATGGTCTTGAAGGAATTCAAGATCCACGAGGTATGATTGGCGTTCGTTTAGAAGTGGAAGCAATCATTATTACTGGGGCAAAACCGGCCATACATAATCTTTTACGTTGTGTAGAGAAATCGGGCCTGAAGATCAAAGATCTAGTTCTAATGTCTTTGGGAGCAGGTCAAATGTCTTTATCTAAAGATGAGAAGACTATGGGTTCTGTACTTGTTGATATCGGTGCTGGAACAACAAGCATTGCTGTCTTTGAAGCTGGAACTATGGTGGCGACTTCAACTCTACCTATTGGTGGGGAGTATGTAACCAATGATATTGCCTATGGATTACGGACGTTAACGGATCAAGCTGAAAAGGTCAAGTTAAAATACGGATGTGCTTTAGTAGATGACGCTGCTTCAGACGTTATTTTCAAAGTAACTCGAATCGGGAGTAACGTTGAAAAGGAATTCAGTCAACAAGATTTGGCTGCTATTGTCGAGCCTCGGATTCAAGAAATATTCCATCTCCTTCATCAAGAAGTGAAACGGTTAGGCTACAGCGAACTTCCTGGAGGTTACATACTAACCGGAGGAACAGTTTCAATGCCTGGCGTGTTGCAGGTTGCTCAGACTGAGCTTGCCGCTTCTGTACGGATTGCAGTGCCGGATTATATAGGGGTCAGAGATCCAGGGTTTACTAGTGGTGTTGGTGTTCTTCACAACGTCATACGTAATATTCGTGGACGCAATAACACAGTTTCCAATACTAAAAAACAACCAAACCGGAACAACAAAGCGAATAATCCTTCCGCTAATCAAGGGAAGACACCTAAAACGGGGTTGGTAGAGCGCTTAAAAAACATGTTTAGTGAATTTATATAAGGTGTTCATATAACTGTGAACGTGCCATCGATGTACAACGAGGGGGAGATGGAATAATATGTTGGAATTTGACTTTGAAATGGAGAGCATAGCTCAGATTAAAGTGATTGGTGTTGGTGGTGGTGGTAGTAATGCTGTCAACCGAATGATTGAGAATGGCGTGCAAGGCGTAGAGTTTATTACAGTAAACACGGATGCCCAAGCATTGCATATGGCTAAATCAGAACACAAGTTACAGATCGGTGATAAGTTAACAAGGGGTCTTGGCGCGGGTGCTAACCCTGAGGTTGGTAAGAAAGCAGCCGAAGAATCTAGAGATCTGATCTCGAACACGCTGAAGGGCGCGGATATGGTTTTTGTCACTGCAGGAATGGGTGGCGGAACAGGTACTGGTGCTGCTCCTGTTATTGCTGAGATAGCTAGAGAGTGTGGAGCGTTGACAATAGGGGTTGTTACTCGTCCATTTACATTTGAAGGTCGGAAACGTTTCTCCCATGCTGAGATAGGGATTGAAGCTCTGAAAGAAAAAGTAGATACATTGATTGTCATTCCTAATGATCGTCTATTGGAAATTGTTGATAAAAAGACACCGATGTTAGAAGCATTCAGAGAAGCTGATAATGTTCTTCGTCAAGCGGTACAGGGGATATCAGACCTTATTGCTGTTCCAGGTCTAATCAATCTTGACTTTGCAGACGTGAAGACAATTATGACGGAGCGTGGTTCGGCATTAATGGGTATTGGTATAGCGTCAGGTGAGAACCGTGCCGCTGAGGCAGCTCGTAAGGCTATTATGAGCCCATTACTAGAAACTTCTATCGAGGGAGCTCGTGGTGTCATTATGAATATTACGGGTGGTTCAAATCTATCTCTATATGAAGTGAACGAAGCAGCGGAAATCGTTAACTCAGCTTCAGATCCAGATGTGAATATGATATTTGGTGCCATTATAGATGAGGATTTGAAAGACGATATTAAAGTCACTGTTATTGCTACTGGATTTGAGCACAAACAAGCAGCACCACACGTTCAAATTCGCAAACCAGGAACAGTAGAGACTGAGCCTGTTGAGAATCGTAATAATAACTTGCGTCCATTTGGTAATCAGCCAAGTAATGATCAACTTGATATTCCTACATTTTTGCGAAATAGAACACGCAACAACAACGAGTAATTTATACATTATCTATCATGACATATGAAAGGTCCGTTTTCTTTTTAAAGAAATCGGACTTTTTTTGTTTTCTTTCTATTCTTCCACGTTAGAATTTAGAATCCTTGTTCCATGAAATCACCTCTATCGACAAAAAAAAACCGCAATCGCTTCCAGGTTTAGACAGACTTTGGAAGTTAGTTTTTCTATACTAAACACATCTCCCAAAGGTCAAAAGGAATAGATTTGAAAAAGAGTGGCTTTTCTTCTTCTAAGATTTAAAGCTCAGGCAGGTGAGAGTAATGGTTGTCTATATCGATCTTATTTTTATTACTAATCTGCTTATTGATGGGACTCTCTTGTGGTTGACTAGTTGGATGCGTAAATTAAAAGTGCCTTGGTGGCGAATTTCTCTATCAGCCTTGTTAGGTGCCCTTTATGTCATCATGATGTTCGTACCCGAGCTTACGTTTATGTATACCTTTCTCATAAAATTCGGGCTTTCATTGATAATGTTGTGGATCGCCTTCGGATTTGGGAGTCTTCAACACTATATGAGGAATATGGGGGCATTTTATATTATTAATTTTGCCGCTGCTGGTGGGATTATTGGCATTCATTATCTACTGCAAAACTCAGGTGATCTCTGGAGCGGAATTTGGTATACGACATCGGGGGGGCTGTCATTCGAACTGAAAATTGGCTTTTGGTTTATGTTCATCGTGTTTATTATCGTTATGTTATGGTTTAAAATTGTTCAATCTTCGAAACGTAAATTGGATAACAGAGCTGTGTATTTTGCGGAAGTGAAAGTGAATATTGGTAGCGAACAAGTGAAGTGTACGGGACTATTAGATACGGGTAATCAGTTGTGTGATCCTCTAACACGAATACCGGTTATGGTCATGGAGGCCTCTTTATGGGGAGATCATTTGCCTGCCTCATGGAGGGATAAACTTGCTGAAGGAGATGCGGACAAACTGGTCATGGAGCTTGAAGAAGGATCAACATTTGCTTGGCAAGACCGTCTGAGGTTAGTTCCATATCGGGGAGTGAACCGAGGCGCAGCGTTTATGTTAGCTTTAAAACCAGATTCTGTTGAAATCTGTATGGACGGTAAAATAAGCATTACGACAAGAGTATTAGTTGGACTTGATGGGGGTACTCTTTCCTCCGAAAAGGCATATAGGGCAATCATTCACCCAGACTTGATTCATGACGGGAATCCAACTACAAATGTTATCACTCAGGTAACAACTCCAATCCCTCCCGTTAGCTAATATACTAGTAAAATTCAAGATTATGATTGCCAAAGATAGTTTCTTATGGAAGCTCAAAGATGCTTACGATGCTAGTTGCCTACAGAAAACCGAGTGACGCTAACGAAGATAGTTTTCTTACAGAAAACTTAAAGAAGATGCTTACGAAGAACGTTTTCTTACAGAAAACTCTTAGGAGGAAAGAATTCATGTTAGTAAAATGGAAATTAGTGGTACAAATTCAATATTATCGTGCACTCTTCTTATTTGGACTTAAAAGTGAGGAAATATATTACATAGGTGGGAGTGAGGCACTTCCCCCACCGCTAACACGAGAGGAAGAAGAGTACTTACTGCAAAGGCTTTCCACGGGTGATTCAGCTATCCGAGCGATGTTAATTGAACGGAATTTGAGATTAGTCGTATACATCGCTCGAAAGTTTGAGAATACAGGCATCAACATTGAAGATTTGGTATCCATTGGAGCGATCGGTCTGATTAAGGCAGTCAATACATTTGATCCTGAGAAAAAAATTAAATTAGCTACATATGCTTCACGTTGTATTGAGAATGAAATACTGATGTATTTGCGTCGGAATAATAAAATCCGTAGTGAGGTGTCATTTGATGAACCTTTGAATATTGATTGGGACGGGAATGAACTTTTACTATCTGATGTCTTAGGTACGGAGAATGATACAATTTATCGCAATATTGAGGAGCAAGTGGACCGGAAATTATTGCATAAAGCACTTGATAAATTAACAGAACGAGAGCGTACCATAATGGAACTTCGATTCGGTCTACAGGATGGTGAAGAAAAGACACAAAAAGATGTAGCAGATATGCTGGGAATTTCACAGTCCTATATATCTCGATTGGAGAAGAGAATTATTAAACGTCTCCGTAAGGAATTTAATAAGATGGTGTAGTGGATAGATTGAACTAAAGATTGCACTCTCAAGTTCCTTCATCTCTAAAGAGAATCATGAATATGGTGGTTCGTCTTAAATTCAATCTATATAGATTAATCAATTAGGAATAAATTGAGCCTCTGGGGAGATAATGTACATTAATGTTTCTCCTTGGGAGGTAAATCATCATGACCCGAAACAAAGTTGAAATCTGTGGGGTAGATACTGCCAAACTTCCGGTACTAACGAATGTGGAAATGCGGGAGTTGTTTCATGCCCTTCAGCAAAATAATGAACGTTCAGCTAGGGAAAAATTAGTGAACGGTAATCTAAGATTAGTACTGAGTGTGATTCAACGGTTTAACAATCGGGGGGAATTTGTCGACGATTTGTTTCAGGTAGGCTGTATCGGACTAATGAAGGCTATTGATAATTTTGACTTATCACAAAATGTAAAATTCTCGACGTATGCGGTCCCAATGATTATTGGGGAAATTCGACGGTATTTGCGGGATAACAATCCTATAAGAGTATCACGATCTTTACGTGACATAGCATATAAAGCACTTCAAGTCCGGGACTCCTTAACGAATCAAAATTGTAGAGAACCCACTATTTTTGAAATTTCTGCGGCACTTAATGTTCCTAAGGAAGATGTCGTATTCGCATTGGATGCCATTCAAGATCCTGTGTCGTTATTCGAACCGATTTACCATGATGGCGGCGACCCTATTTATGTGATGGATCAGATTAGTGATGATAAGAACAAAGATGTCTCGTGGATTGAAGAAATTGCATTAAGAGAAGCAATGCACAGATTAGGACAACGTGAAAAGATGATCCTCTCCATGCGCTTTTTCGAAGGCAAAACTCAGATGGAGGTTGCTGACGAGATTGGCATCTCACAAGCTCAAGTATCTAGGTTGGAGAAATCAGCTATTCAGCAAATGCAGAAACATGTCAAATCTTAAATGAATGTTCAGGATACATGTAGAAACGGCTATGCCTCCTTCTTTAAAGACGTACCCCCGTTTCAACGGAATATAAGAAATAGAGTATCACGTGAAACATGTACTTTCTTATATTTTTTAAAAGTACAAAAAGCGATCCCTTTGGGGTCGTTTTTTTGTTACTTATAATAAAAAAGACATTTCGCCCAGACTCCACATATATTAAATATATAACTATATTTCTGAAGGTGTGAAGCTATGATTCCAGAAAAGAAAATGGTGGGGATGATGATGAAAATCTCCGATTTTCAAACCAAAGATGTTATTAACATTGTGGACGGTAAACGATTGGGCCAAATCAGTGATTTAGAACTTGATCTTCGGCAAGGCCGAATTGAGGCGATCGTCGTTCCTAGCTATAGTAGATTTATGGGGCTATTCGGTGGTCGTAGTGATCTTATTATTCCTTGGCAAAATATTGTAAAGATAGGGTCTGATGTCGTTTTAGTGAAAATGGAGGAAATGAAGGCTTTGGAACAAGAAAAGGATATGGATAGAACGGATCGATTGGATCGAGCTGATCGCCGATCGTATTAAGAGGGTTTATCTAAAGTTTTCAGTAGGAAAACTGACTTCGAAAGCATAGTCTTTGGTTTTCAGTAGGAAAACTAAAAATATGGTACACTGGAACAGAGGTGAATTGAATGGAACCATTTGTAGTGAATAATCGTAGAGATGAGGATCCGGCTTTGTTTATGCTGGAACCTTGGACCTCTTTCGATAAAATAACCGTAGGATTTACAGGACGACATGGAGGAACTAGTAAATCTCCATATGAGAGTCTGAACTGCGCTTTTCATGTTGACGATGACCCAGGTGATGTAATAATTAATCGCCATAGAATAGTTGAGACATTAAGTTTCCCTTATCAAGCATGGACGTGTGGTGAACAGGTTCATAGTAATCATGTGGAAATCGTTCATCTTGAAGATAAAGGTCGCGGTAACCTCGATCGATCATCTGCATTTCAGAATACGGATGGGTTGCTCACGAATGTCCCAGGTGTACTCTTAACTTCTTTTTATGCGGATTGCGTGCCGTTATATTTCTATGATCCCTTTAAACAAGTCGTTGGGCTTGCTCATGCGGGCTGGAAAGGGACAGTATCAAGAATAGCCTCAACCATGGTAGATAAGATGGCCCAAGAGTATGGTAGCCATGCTCATGACATACGAGCTGCTATTGGACCTTCGATTGGGTCATGCTGTTATGAAGTAGACGATAAGGTGATGTTATCGGTATATGATTTAGAAAAAGAAGTCATGGGTAGTAATAAGTATTCAGCGTCGTGGTATCTGAATAAAACAGACGGAAAAAGTATGCTAAACTTGAAAGAAATGAATCGACAGATTATGATGAAAGCAGGAATAATGCCGAGTCATATCGAATGTACAACATATTGTACAAGTTGCCGCAATGATTTGTTCTTCTCTTATCGTAAAGATGGAGGAACTACAGGACGTATGGCTAGTTGGTTAGGCTTAAAGTGAGGTGGTTTTTTTGACATTGAAAGATCGAATTAACGACGTAGAAATGCGCATAAATGATGCTTGCATAAGAAGTGGAAGATCCAGAGAAGATGTACATGTGGTTGCTGTTACTAAGTATGTCTCATTGGAGATGACAGCTGAAGTTCTGAATCAAGGGCTCATTCATGTGGGTGAGAATCGATGGCAGAACGCTGAAGAGAAGTGGAATACATTAGGTAATCAAGGCGTCTGGCATTTCATCGGACATCTTCAGACGAACAAGGTGAAGGATATCATCGATAAGTTTCAATATATCCACTCTCTGGATCGTCTTTCGCTAGCTCAAACACTAGAGAGTAAAGCGAAATCCTTGGGATTAGTAGTGCAGGTGTTTGTCCAAGTTAATATCTCAGGCGAAGATACCAAATATGGTTTATCACCTGAGAAAGTGGCTTCTTTTCTTGAAGAGATTAAGCAATTATCTCATATTAAAGTCGTTGGCTTGATGACTATGGCTCCATTTGAGGGGCATCCTGAAGATACACGGCCGATATTCCGAGCTTTAAGGGAATTGAGAGATGAGCTTAACCGTCAGTCCCTTACACACGAACCTATCACAGAATTGTCAATGGGGATGTCGAACGATTTCGAAGTCGCGATTGAAGAAGGATCTACTTGGGTACGTTTAGGATCTATTCTAGTAGGGAAAGAGGAGGGTTAAAGATGGGTGTTATGAATCGTTTTATGAACTTTATGGGCTTGCAAGAGGAAGAAGAGATAACCGAGCGTGAGCCCCTTGCAGCGGATGAAGAGGAATTCACGACAACGAATCCAGAACCACGTAAGAATCAAAGAAGTAATGTCGTTAGCATTCACTCACAGAAAAATGTTAAAGTAGTATTAGCTGAGCCACGTTCATATGATGAAGCTCAGGAGATTGCAGATCATTTGCGTTCTCATCGTACAGTTGTGATGAATTTGCAACGTGTCCGGAATGATCAAGCCTTACGTATAATCGATTTTGTCAGTGGAACGGTGTATGCTTTAAGTGGAAGTATTTCAAAAATTGGTGGTAACATATTTCTATGCACCCCAGATACAGTCGAAATCCAAGGGAATATCTCGGAGATTTTAGCTGAAGAACTAGAATATAACAGAATGAGGTGAGCCCCCTTTGGCACAGGTTGATCGGATTATTACAATGCTTTTCGAAATTTACTTTTATATGATTGTAATTTATGTATTGATGTCATGGCTTCCAAACTTACGTGAGAATTTCATAGGTGAGCTATTGACTAAGTTGGTTGAACCGTATTTATCTGTGTTCCGCCGATTTATTCCACCGATTATGGGAATGCTTGATATTTCTCCAATTATTGCGTTGTTCGTATTGCAATTTGTCCAAAGTGGATTGAAATTCATTGTCTTCAAGATATTCTTCTAGGGGTAACTATGCGATTGGATATACTAGATCATTTTCACCCAGATGAACGGGAGTTTGTGGACAGAGCTTGGGAATGGGTCGTTAATGCTGGCGAATATCATGAAGTGAAACTGACAGATTTTCTGGATCCTAGGCAATCTTTTATACTGCAAACATTAGTTAATCGACATCCTGATGTACATATTCGATTAAGTGGTGGTTATGCTGAAGCTGAAAGATGCCGTGCAATTGTCGCCCCCGATTATCGTGATCTAGACAACGAAGATATGGGGATGGCTGTACTAAGTATCTACTCAGGTGATCAGAAATTTCTTCAACTCGATCATGGTGATTATATGGGTGCCATTCTTAATTTGGGTATTAAGCGGAGTAAGATAGGTGACATCCATGTGTTGGAGGATGGTTGCCATACGGTCGTAGGAGAAGATATTGCATCATACCTTCATATGCAACTTAATCAAGTGCACCGTGTTCATGTACAGAGTGAGGTTTTACCGCTAGAATCATTGCGGACAAGTAAAGTCTCACTTGAAACCATGGACCTTACGGTCGCTTCTTTGCGTCTTGATGGTATTTGTGCAGATGTGTACCGACTTAGTCGTAGTAAAATTTTAGTGCCGATTAAAGCTGGACGATGCCGGGTTAATTGGAAAGCAGAAGAGAATCCCTCCTCGGCTTTAAAAGAAGGAGATGTCGTTTCTCTTCAAACCTTTGGGCGGTTCAAGGTTCTAGAGACTGGAGAAATGACGAAAAAAGGACGTTACCGTGTAAAAATCGGAAAATTTCTGTGAATACATTGCAGGAAGTCAGTACTTCTTGTCGAATTGAGTTATCCAAGGTCAATTAATGGATTCAATTTTTTGAACCGAAATTTTCAGGAGGTGCACATCCATGCCATTAACACCATTGGACATACATAACAAAGAATTTGCCCGCAGAATTCGCGGTTATGATGAAGATGAAGTGAATGAATTCTTGGATCAAGTGATAAAGGACTATGAGGGTGTCATTCGGGAAAACAAAGAATTACAGAACCAAATGTTTACTCTTCAAGAACGATTAGATCATTTCATAAATATTGAAGATTCTCTTTCCAAGACAATTATTGTAGCCCAAGAAGCTGCAGATGATGTGAAAACTAATGCTAAGAAAGAATCACAATTAATCATTAAAGAATCCGAAAAGAATGCGGATCGGATTATCAATGAAGCGTTATCTAAATCACGGAAAATTTCGATGGAAATTGAAGAATTGAAAAAGCAGGCATCTATTTATCGGACCCGTTTCCGTAGTCTCGTTGAAGCTCAATTGGAGTTACTTAGCATGGATGGATGGGAAACATTGGAGAGCCGTGAAGAAGCAAAGGAAGTCTATTAGGCCTTACTCGGGTTGACTTTTTCTGCGAAAGAAGCTATAACTAAAGTCATAATCTGATTTTTACTGAATTTGATGATGGGATAAGTACCATAAGGAACTGTTCTTCAGAGAGTTGGCATTATGCTGAAAGCCAATGTACAGACCTTTAGCGGAAGATCCTCCCGGAGAAGTGAAGCTGAAACGTCCTTGACGCGTGTAAGCTAAACCGGTCTGCCGAACGTTATATCGGCTCCATGTTTTTAAGATCAGCATGGACTTGAGATGTCGCTTATGAAGTGTTTTATTTATGAGCGGAATTAGGGTGGTAACGCGAGCTAAAGTCTCGTCCCTTTGGGGATGGGGCTTTTTTTGTGCGCACTAATCCCCCTAAATCCCCCTTGATAAGGGGGACCCCAGAGGGCCTGCCCTCTGGACTCCTGAAAGTTTGGTGGAGGGAGTTAGCGTGCGGAGGGGAGTTAGGCTATTGGTGGGAACGGTTCTTCCTCGACTCTCTTCGGGGTTATCTCGGTCACCTTCCATGCGAAGGGTGCCTAGCCGGCTTCGCTCCTCGTTATGCACTGACGAATGTGAGGGAATGCGATGCTCGTGAGTTACTTTGCGGGTGAGTGGAAGTCCCAGCCTCGACTCCCCTAACGGGGACATCTTCGGGGTCTTCCACCACGGCGGGGTAGTTAGGCTTGAGGCAGGTCTACAGACGAATGAGGGACTGCGACGCTCGTGAGTTACTTTGAGGGTTGTGGAAGTCCCGACCTCGACTCCCCTAACGGGGACATCTTCGGGGTCTTCCACCACGGCGGGGAGTTGGGCTTGGCGCAGGTCAACGGACGAATGAGGGATTGCGACGTTCTTGAGTTACTTTGTGGGTGAGTAGAAGTCCCGACCTCGACTCCCCTATGGGGTCGTCCTCGGGGTCTTCCAACGTGGCGGGGTAGCTGGGCTTGGTGCAGGTCAAAGGACGAATGAGGTCATGCTACGAATTTGGTAGCTCTAACAAGAAGCGTGCCTTATACTTTGCGAAGGCAAAGTATAAGGAGAAAAGCGAGGATACGCTCCCAAATGAACTAGATACAGCCTATGTAGGTATCACGACGAAATTTTGGGTGTCCAGAGGGCGTGCCCTCGGAATCCCCCTTACAAAGGGGGACTTAGGGGGATGGCTCCTCGGCCCTCACATATTGAAAGGAATGATCATTGATGAATAGAGTAGATGTCAAAGAAAAAGCTCGCGCTAGAGAGCAGCGTATTCTGAAGAAATGGAAAGATGAGAATACGCTTAGTAAAACTATGGTGAATCGTGAAGATAAACCGAATTTTGTGTTTTATGAGGGACCACCAACTGCGAATGGTAAGCCGCATATCGGTCACGTCCTTGGACGGGTAATCAAGGATTTCATCGGTCGCTACCAGACGATGAAAGGATATCATGTCGTACGTAAAGCGGGCTGGGATACACATGGTCTTCCGGTAGAGTTAGGGGTACAGAAGCAACTAGGAATCTCACATAAGCAAGAGATCGAAGAATATGGCGTGGAAGCTTTTATCAAGAAGTGTAAGGAAAGTGTGTTTGTCTACGAACAGCAGTGGCGTGATCTTACTGAAGCTATTGGTTATTGGACAGATCTCGATAATCCATACATCACATTAGATAATAAATACATTGAGAGTGTGTGGAACATTCTTGCTACTGTGCATGACAAGGAGCTTCTATATCGTGGGCACCGCGTTAGTCCATATTGTCCAGATTGCCAAACAACGCTCAGTTCTCATGAAGTAGCACAAGGTTATAAGGATGTTAAGGATCTGAGTGCTACAGCTAAGTTTAAGTTGCATGACAGCGGTGAATATGTTCTAGCTTGGACAACAACACCTTGGACATTACCTGCACACGTAGCACTTGCTGTGAATCCAGATATCGAATATGCACGTGTGAAGCAGGAAGATGGCGTATACATCGTTGCTAAGAAATTAGTGGAAGATGTAATCAATGGTGAGCATGAGGTTATTGGTACGCTGAAAGGTTCGGATTTGGTTGGTAAGACTTACGATCCTCCGTTTAATTATGTTCAAGTAGAGAAATCCAATGTGGTTGTTGGTGCGAAATATGTAACGGATTCTAGTGGTACGGGTATCGTTCATATGGCTGCAGCTCATGGTGAAGATGACTATAGAGTATGTAAAGAGAATGACATCACTTTTGTGAATGTCGTTAATTTACAAGGTTGTTACGTCGATGAAGTCACTGATTTAGCTGGACGTTTTGTTAAAGACTGTGATGTGGATATTATCAAAATGCTATCCGAGAGTGGCAGACTATACAGCAAACAGAAATATGAACATAGTTATCCGTTCTGCTGGAGATGTGATACTCCGCTACTGTATTATGCAATGGATAGTTGGTTTATTAAGACAACAGCCATCAAGGATCAATTGATTGCTAATAATAATGAAGTAGAGTGGTTCCCTGGTCATATACGTGAAGGGCGTTTCGGTAAATTCCTAGAGGATCTAGTGGATTGGAACATTAGCCGTGATCGTTATTGGGGGACACCGTTAAATATCTGGGTATGTGAAGAAACGGGAGAACAGTTCGCACCTCACAGTATTGCAGAGCTTAGAGCTCGTGCTATCGGGGATGTACCTGAGAACCTGGAACTGCATAAACCATATGTAGATGACGTTAAAGTTCGTAGTTCATGCGGTAAATACATCATGACTCGTACACCTGAAGTGATCGATGTGTGGTTTGATAGTGGTTCCATGCCGTTTGCGCAACAACATTATCCTTTCGAGAATCAAGAAACGTTCGAAGCGCAGTATCCTGCTGATATGATCTGTGAAGGAATTGATCAGACTCGTGGATGGTTCTACAGTCTATTGGCCGTCTCTACAATGCTGACTGGGAAAGCTCCGTATAAAGCTGTTATGGCGACAGGACACGTTCTTGATGAGCAAGGACAGAAGATGTCTAAGTCCAAGGGGAATGTTATTGATCCATGGGAGATCATTGAAGAGTATGGAACGGATGCGTTCCGTTGGGCACTGCTGTCTGATAGTGCACCTTGGAATAGCAAACGTTTCTCCAAAGGTATCGTAGGTGAAGCGAAGTCTAAGATGGTTGATACGCTAGTGAATACACATGCTTTCCTAACTCTTTATGCAGGAATTGACGGTTATAATCCGGCTGAGCATCCGTTCCAACCTTCGAATCACAAGCTTGATCGTTGGATTGTATCTCGCTTGAACAGCGTGATCAAAACAGTCGATAAAGGACTTGCTGTAAATGATTTCTTGAATGCTGCGAAGGCTATTGAAGATTATATCGATGAGCTTAGTAACTGGTATATTCGCCGTTCACGTGATCGCTTCTGGGGAAGTGGTCTTACCGAAGATAAGCTTGATGCATACCGTACATTGACAGAAGTCTTGATCACAACGGCTAAGCTTATTGCTCCATTCACACCGATGTTGGCTGAAGATATTTACTTGAATCTTAGTGGTGGAGAAAGTGTTCATCTAGATGATTATCCGCAAGCAAATGAATCACTCATTGATGAGTCATTAGAACAAGATATGGAGACTGCACGTCGCGTTGTAGAACTTGCACGTAATGTTCGTAATGAGACGGGTATTAAGACACGTCAGCCATTGTCTGAATTGATCGTGTCCATTGATCGTAATTTTGATCTACCTGGATATGAAGATATTATTAAAGAAGAAATCAACGTCAAGAATATCCACACACAGAGCGATGATAGTGGATTGGTTAACTTCACACTGAAGCTTAATTTGAAGGTTGGCGGTAAGAAATACGGTAAGAATGTAGGCTTCTTACAGAACTTCTTTAAGGAAATGACTTCCGAAGAAACGCGTAAAGCCGTGGAAAGTGGCATTCTTAATGTTGTGTCCCCTGAGGGAGAAGAGTTGCAAATTACTCCAGATGAATTGTTGATCGACAAACATGCTAAATCTGGGTTCGCCTCTGCTTCAGGCTATGGGATTACAGTGGCACTAAATACTGAAATTACGCCTGAATTGGAACAAGAAGGCTGGGTTCGTGAGGTTGTCCGCGCAGTCCAAGATTATCGTAAGAAACTTGATCTTCCGATTGAGAAACGTATTGTCTTGACGCTAGATGTTACGGATGAATTAAAAGCTGCAATTACAGCTTTTGATCACGTACTACGTGAAAATGTGTTGGTTAATGAAGTATTGTATGGTTCTAAGGAAGCGATGGAACAAATTGAAATCGCAGGGAATCCTGTAGGGATCCATATTGCAGGTTAATACGATGGATTTTGGAACATAATAGTAATAATTAAAGAAGAAACGAGCCTTAAGCCCAATACTCGGGATGATTTATCCCGAACAGGCTAGGGCTCGTTTCTTCTTAGTTAAGAGCGAGTTCCAAAAGGAGAAGAAGATATGGAGCAAGGGAATAACGATTCTACTGTGCAGAAAGACTTCTCAGAAGAGACGCACACACTGCTGGTCAAGGTGGCACAGAGCCTAGAGGAATCGCGAATTCAAGAATACACGCAATTGTTACATCGACCTTGGCGTTTAATTTGGCTTAATGTACTATCCGGTACTGCACGCGGCGTAGGAATTGCCGTGGGCTTTACTTTTTTTGCGGCTACGATTCTTTATTTCTTACAACTTCTTGGGGCATTGAATTTACCCATCATAGGAGATTACATTGCAGATATTGTGCGTATCGTGCAACGTCAGCTGGAGTTAGATTATTAAATGTCTTATGATGCATTAAAATCTACTCTATGATGATCTCATGATTACATTGTTGGGTCATCTTCAAGGGAGTTAACGCCTTCCCCTTTTTCCATATAAGCGAAATAGTGGCGATTACGTATAATTCCTATGGGATTTCCTTCAATATCTGAGGCTAGAAAGCTTTCTAGGGGTTCAACACACCCTTCTATTTCTTCATCTGCCTCAATGGCCATTTCATTATAGCTTTCGATATTATTCCCTTCAGCCATAGCAGGAGAATTAGATGTACCCCATCGTTCTAGGGTTTGCCAGGTATCTTCTCCATCGAATCCATTCTGATCGTCACGTTCATCCAAGCTGGTTCGTCCAAATGGAGGCATGAGGAGCTCTTCTTCTACAGGGCGATCATTGGATACGACCTGTCTTGGAGAATGATCTTTACAGAAACCCGTTTCTGGAACAGCTTCTAGACGATCATAGGGAATAACTTGATGACAAATGCTACAGCGACCATAAGTTCCATTGTCTATCCGAGCTAGAGAGGTCTCAATTCTCTCCAATTGCAAGGCATCATGCTCCAGAAGCGAGATATCCATCTCACGGTAATAAAGTTCGGTTGCTACGTCAGCTGGATGGTTGTCAATATTAGACAGTTCTCCGGTTGAATCGCGCATTGCATCTTCAAGACCATAATGATCATTGTCTTTGGTACGTTGTATAAGGTCTTCTCGTTCAAGCTCCAACTGACGACGTAGATGATTGATTTGGGAAGGTGATAGTGATTGTGTCATTTTGAGGCTCCTTTCTGGTACTAAGGGAGAATCACATTTTACTCTCTTACTATAGAGTGTGCGCATTATCGTTTTTTTACATAAGGGAAATGTTCTCGGCTTTGGCCCTTTATGGACGATTTTGGACCGCCTGTGCTACAATGGACGAGTCTATAATACGTAGTTTTACCATTCACTTACCATTCTCTAATGATAAAGTGATCTGGTGGAAATCATAAGAATGGAGTGACATGTTGCTGTGATATACTACATAATTGCGTTCGTTGCTTTTTTGGTGGATCAAGGAACTAAATATTTGATTGCCAGCCGGATGGAATTGACTGAACAAATACCGGTGATTGGCAATTTTTTTCTGATAACATCACATCGGAATCGCGGTGCAGCTTTCGGTATTCTTGAGGATCAACGATGGTTCTTTATTATCGTTACGACGATTGTAGTTATCGGGATCATTTGGTATTTACAGAAAGTGATGAAAACGAACAATAAATTGTTACCACTAGCACTTAGTTTAGTACTTGGTGGAGCAATCGGGAATTTTATTGATCGTATTTTGACCGGTGAAGTCGTAGATTTCCTGCAATTCAATTTCGGAAGTTATCAATTCCCGATTTTTAATGTTGCGGATTCTTGCATCGTTATTGGTGTAGGGCTTATAATTTTGGATTCATTGCTTGATATGAAAAGAAACCCAGTTAATCCGAAAACGGAAGGAAATGAAGAAACATGAATGACATCGAGACTCACGGAGATGAACTTTTTAATACAGATTTAGAAACGCGAGAGTGGACCGTTGAAGAGGATTTTGCTAAAGAGCGAATTGATAAATATATAACCGAGGTATGGGAAGAAGAGGTCTCTCGTTCACAGGTCCAACTGTGGATTACAGGTGAACACGTTAAGGTGAATGGCAATACGGTGAAGGCAAATTATAAGCTATCTGTGGGTGATAAAGTTGAGGTCGTTGTTCCTGAACTAGTATCGGTTGAGATTGTGGCTGATAACATTCCACTTGAGGTTGTTTATGAAGATCACGATCTTATCGTAATAAATAAGCCAAGAGGGATGGTGGTGCATCCAGCGCCTGGTCATTCTTCAGGGACGCTCGTTAATGCTCTGATGTACCATTGTAAAGATCTATCAGGTATTAATGGCGAATTACGTCCAGGCATTGTACATCGCATCGATAAAGATACTTCTGGACTGATTATGGCTGCGAAGAATGATAAAGCACATGCTTCTCTTGCAGCACAGCTGAAAGAGCATACCGTGACTCGACGTTATATTGCACTCGTTCATGGTAGTATCAGTCATGATCAAGGAACTGTAGATGCGCCTATTGGACGTGATACGGTTGATCGTAAAATGTACACGGTTAAGGAGAAGAACAGTAAGCATGCCGTAACTCATTTTACAGTGAAGGAACGTCTTGGAGATTATACACTTCTCGAACTACAACTTGAGACAGGACGGACACATCAGATCCGTGTGCATATGAAGTTTATAGGCCATCCACTGGTTGGTGATCCTATTTATGGTCGTAATAAAGGAGTCAAACTAAAAGGCCAGGCGCTTCATGCTGCTGTATTAGGCTTCATACATCCATCAAGTGGGGAGTATATGGAGTTCAGTGCTGGCATTCCGGAAGAATTGGAAGAGTTGCTTGCAAGCCTGCGTAGCCGCTAAAAGTACAAATGATCAGTTCAATAGTCCATGGCATAAAGCTATGGATTTCTTCATATTTAGGAGAGAGATTACCTACTATAGGAGATGAACTAAATATGAGTATAAATCAATATCAAGAAACGTATATTCAATCGAATTTTGCTGAGCGCATCGGTGGAGCAAACTACGGTAAAGACACAGCTATATATAAATTTGAGAAGATTAAGCGGGCTAAGGTAGCTGCTCAGAAGGATTTTCCTGAGATCGAGTTAATTGATATGGGTGTGGGAGAACCAGACGAAATGGCGGACGCTGGAATTGTGGCCAAGCTAGCTGAAGAAGCTGCTAAACCTGAGAACAGAGGTTATGCGGACAATGGCATTGTTGCATTCAAAGAAGCAGCAGCGAAATATTTGAAAGAAGTATTCCGTGTTGATGGAATTGATCCTGTTAATGAAATTGTCCATTCAATTGGTTCCAAACCTGCACTTGCGATGTTACCATCTTGTTTTATCAATCCTGGGGATATCACGATAATGACGGTACCTGGGTACCCAGTGCTCGGTACGCATACTAAGTATTTGGGTGGAGAAGTATACACTGTTGAGTTGAAAAAGGAGAATCAATTCTTACCAAATCTAAATGATATCCCTGAAGATATTGCCCGTCGTGCGAAGTTGCTGTATCTGAATTACCCGAATAATCCAACGGGTGCTAGCGCAACGGTGGAATTCTTTACTCAAGTGGTAGCGTGGGCGAAGAAATTCGATGTCGTAGTTGTTCATGACGCACCTTATGCAGCCTTAACTTATGATGGCTTGAAGCCACTAAGTTTCTTGTCTATCCCAGGTGCTAAGGATGTTGGTATAGAACTACACTCATTGTCTAAATCATATAACATGACAGGATGGCGTATTGGGTTTGTGGCTGGGAACCCATTGATTGTAAAAGCATTCAGTGATGTGAAGGACAACAATGACTCGGGTCAGTTCATTGCGATCCAAAAGGCAGCAGTATACGCTTTGTCTCATCCGGCAATTACAGAAGAAATTGCTCTTAAGTATTCCCGTCGTCATAACTTATTGGTAGATGCTCTGAATGAACTGGGTTTCACGGCAGAGAAACCAAAAGGATCTTTTTTCCTTTACGTTGAGGCTCCAAAAGGAGTTAAAGGAGGTCAACGATTTGCATCGGGCGAAGATTTCTCTCAATTCCTCATTCGTGAGAAGTTGATTTCAACGGTTCCATGGGATGATGCAGGTCATTTCGTTCGTTTCTCAGTAACGTTCATTGCGAAGGGTGAAGAACAAGAGAAACTTGTTATTAGTGAAATTAAACGCCGATTGAGTGATGTTGAATTTGAATTTTAAAAGAAAGGTACTTGCCTCTGGCAGGTACCTTTTTCCATGTCGCTCAGAGTTGACATCATGATGTCGTTCTGTCATAATCCTTGTAGAAGAATAGCACCTTTAATTCAGTCCCGTGAGACTGGCAAGGTTACGTGAACCGAGGTTCACCGCATGACACTCGTCTGTTTTGGTACGAGTTGTGATGTGGCGCCTCTCATTCAATCGAATGGTCGATTGAATGACTAGTAAACTCCTTGCCTATGGGCAAGGAGTTTTTTGTTATGTCGCCGAAGATTATGAGAAAATTCCTTAAGAGGAGCAATGAATAATGATTAAAGAAGTGCACGTTATTATGGATGAGACAGCTATACGTAGGGCATTGAGCAGAATCGCACATGAGATTCTGGAGAAGAACAAAGGGATTGAAGACTGTATCCTAATCGGAATTCGCAGGCGTGGTGTTTACCT
Organism: Paenibacillus glacialis; assembly: GCF_001637205.1. GTDB lineage: Bacteria > Bacillota > Bacilli > Paenibacillales > Paenibacillaceae > Paenibacillus_AQ > Paenibacillus_AQ glacialis. Next base: position 156,424 of record NZ_LVJH01000070.1, on the reverse strand, counting down.
GGCTCAGCGAATAGCGGAACGAATTAAGGAAATTGAAGGAACTCCAATCATTTGTGGCGAGTTGGATGTAACCGCCTATCGCGATGATCGCTTAGAAGATCGTACCCTTGTTTTGGAAGACGGAGATCTTGCTGTGAATCAATTGAAAAACAGCTTGGGAAATGTAAGTATACATGATAAAAAAATTATTTTGTTCGATGATGTACTTTATACGGGCCGCACGATTCGTGCAGCGATGGACGCCCTGATGGATTGCGGACGGCCTCGAATGATTCAGCTGGCGGTGCTAGCAGATCGAGGGCATCGAGAGTTGCCTATACGACCGGACTATATAGGAAAGAATGTACCTACTTCAAATCATGAAAAGATTCATGTAGCACTGATGGAGTTAGATGGTAAAGATGAGGTCACCATCTCGCAATCCAGAGAGGAGAGAAATTCATGACGACAGCAATCAACTTGAAAGATCGTAGCCTACTTGGCTTAAAAGACATAAGTCGAAATGAAATTGAGTCGATTCTAGATAGAGCAGCATACTGGGAAGCGCAGACTGAGAAAGTTATCCCAATTCTAAGTTCGCAGTTTGTCGCTAATATGTTTTTTGAGAATAGTACAAGAACAAGATTCTCATTTGAAATGGCTGAGAAACGACTGGGAGCCGAGGTGCTGAATTTTGCAGCAGCAGCTTCTAGTGTAGAGAAGGGCGAGTCCATCTACGATACGGTGAGAACACTTGAATCGATGGGTATTGATGCAGGGGTCATTCGAATGAAGCCAGATGGAATACTACAGAATTTAGCGGAGACCATCAAGGTTCCATTGATTAATGCAGGGGATGGCAATAATGAGCACCCTACGCAAGCTCTACTTGATTTGTATACGATGCGGAAGAAATTTGGAGAACTAAGGGGTTTGAAGGTATCCATTATCGGAGATATACGACATAGTCGTGTTGCACGTTCGAACTTGTGGGCATTACAGAAATTTGGAGCTCAGGTCAGCTTCTGTGCACCTGAAAGTATGGCAGCTCCAGAACTTGAACAACATGCTCCTTATATATCAATGGATGAGGCGCTACAGTCTGATGTCGTTATGATGTTACGTGTTCAGTTGGAACGTCATGCAACTGGGATACTGAAATCAGGGAATGAGTACAGAGAACAGTATGGTTTGACAGAGGCAAGGGCGTCCAAGTTATCCAAGAATACGATGATTATGCATCCAGCACCTGTTAACCGAAATGTGGAGATTGATGACGCTGTTGTAGAAAGTGCTCAGTCCTTTATCTTCTCACAAATGAGTAATGGCGTACCTATTAGAATGGCAGTTATGGAACGTGCATTAAGAAAGTAAGACAAATAGACATAAGTACATTTATTAATAATTATACACAAATATGAATTTTTATTATACAATAGATTGAAGCCAACGTGCTCAATCAACGAGCGGAGGGTATCATGTTAACGATTATTGCAAATGCGAGTGTACTTGATAAGCAGGGGAAGCTGGAGAAAAAACATATTCTACTTGAGAACGGTACTATCAAATCACTAGTGGATGGTCATGTAGACCTTACGGATATTCAACAAGAAGCCTCAGAAGTCGTCGATGCAGATGGTAAGTTAGTCACGCCAGGTTTTATAGATATGCATGTGCATTTGCGTGAACCAGGCTATGAGCATAAAGAAACGATCGAAAGTGGAAGTCGTTCAGCGGCAAAAGGTGGATTCACAACGATTGCATGCATGCCAAACACAAGACCGATAACCGACAGTCCTGATGTCATTAAGCTAATTCTTGAGAAGGCAAGTGAGGCAGGGCTGGTTAAGGTCTTACCTTATGCAGCGATTACCAAGAATGAGCTTGGACGTGAACTAACGGATTTCGCAGCTTTGAAAGAAGCGGGAGCTATTGGTTTCACAGATGATGGAGTGGGTGTCCAGAACGCACAAATGATGAAGGATGCTATGAAGATAGCTGCCGACCTTCAGATGCCAGTTATTGCTCACTGTGAAGATAATTCATTAGTCGTTGGAGCATGTGTTGCAGAAGGCGAATTTGCTACAAAACATGGCTTAAAAGGTATTCCGAATGAATCAGAAGCGATTCATGTCGGCCGTGACATTCTGCTAGCTGAAGCAACAGGTGTTCATTATCATGTTTGCCATGTGAGTACAGAACAATCCGTTCGGCTGATTCGTCAAGCGAAGGAAATTGGTATTCGTGTGACTGCAGAAGTATGTCCACATCACCTAGTTCTATCAGAACAAGATATTCCGGGTCTCGACGCGAACTGGAAAATGAATCCACCACTTCGTTCGAAACGTGATGTGGAAGCTTGTATCGAAGGTTTGCTTGACGGGACGCTTGATATCATCGTTACGGATCATGCCCCACATAGCGCTGAAGAGAAAGCCAAAGGAATGGAACTCGCTCCGTTTGGGATTGTTGGATTCGAGACAGCATTTCCACTACTCTATACTAAATTCGTAGAAACAGGCTTGTGGGACTTATCTATGCTCGTACAGCGTATGACTGCTGATCCAGCTAAAGTGTTCGGTCTAAATACTGGGAACCTTGAAGTAGGAAGCCCAGCGGATCTTACAATGATCGATTTGGAAACTGAGAAAGTAGTCAATCCAGAGGATTTCCTAACAAAAGGGCGTAATACTCCTTTTACAAGATGGAAGCTAAAAGGATGGCCAGTTAAGACTTGGGTGGACGGAAACGTTGTTTGGTCAGAGTAAGAGTGAGCAGGTATGCTGTACCAAGTAATAATTGATTACTTCATAATGGATAAAACAAATATAGAGCATGAGTACATGACAGAGGGAGTGGAAGAGAATGCGGGCAAGATTGTTATTGGAGAACGGCACCTTGTTTACAGGGTTGGCATTTGGTGCTGATGGGGAATCAACAGGTGAGGTCGTATTTAATACAGGAATTACAGGATATCAAGAGGTATTATCTGATCCATCCTACTGCGGACAAATTGTAACGATGACTCAACCATTGATCGGTAACTACGGAATTACACGTGATGATTTTGAATCGGTTGCACCATTTATACATGGATTTGTTGTTCGTCGTCATGAACCAGTACCAAGTAACTGGCGTGCGGAGTACAGTCTTGATCAGCTATTGAAAGAACATGGCATCGTTGGAATTAGTGAGATCGACACACGTATGTTAACTCGCATTATTCGCCACCATGGAACGATGAAGGGGATTCTAACGACTTCTGCTGCTTCTGTAGAAGAGTTACAAGAGAGATTAGTAGGTAGCGAAATGATGAGAGATCAGGTTGCTCGCACTTCTACGAAATACACTTATAATAGTCCTGGTTCGAAGGAACGGATCGTACTTGTAGATTTCGGCGCGAAGAGTGGAATTCTGCGTGAACTTTCTAATCGTGGATGTGATGTTGTTGTTGTACCACAAGATACAACGGCTGAACAAATCCGTCACTTACGTCCAGATGGCATTCTGCTGTCAAATGGCCCTGGGGACCCGAAAGATGTACCAGACGCAGTAACTATGGTGTCAGAATTGCTCGGGGAGTATCCGATGTTCGGTATTTGCCTTGGACATCAACTGTTCGCTTTAGCATGTGGTGCGGATTCAGAGAGACTGAAATTCGGACACCGTGGTGGTAACCATCCAGTGAAAGAATTAGCAACCAATCGTTGCTATATTACATCTCAGAATCATGGATACACAGTAAATGAGGATTCCATCCTCAATACAGAGTTAGAAGTAACGCATATCAACAACAATGATAAAACCATTGAAGGTTTGAAACATAAGAACTACCCAGCATTCTCAGTACAGTACCATCCAGAAGCAGCACCTGGACCTCAGGATAGCAGCTACTTATTCGATCAATTTCTACAAATGATTGCGGATCACAAAATCAAACACCCTGCTAAACCGCGTCAAGCCGAATTAGCCGCAGCTGTGAAAGGAGCTCTACAAAATGCCTAAAAATACTGAACTAAAGAAAATACTTGTTATCGGATCCGGTCCTATTGTTATCGGTCAAGCAGCTGAATTTGACTATGCAGGTACACAAGCATGTCAGGCTTTGAAAGAGGAAGGCATTGAGGTCATCCTTATTAACAGTAACCCTGCAACGATCATGACGGATACGAATATCGCAGATAAAGTATATATTGAACCGATCACTTTGGAGTTCGTTACACAAATCATTCGTCAGGAACGTCCAGATGGGCTGCTTCCAACGTTAGGCGGACAGACGGGTCTGAACATGGCTGTTGAACTTGCTCGTGCAGGAATTCTTGAGCAGGAGAATGTGAAACTGCTTGGAACACAACTTGAATCCATCGAAAAAGCGGAAGACCGTGATCTATTCAGAGAATTAATGCGTGAACTTGAACAACCAGTTCCAGAAAGCGATATTGTAACATCATTAGAAGGAGCGCTCGCGTTCGCTAGTGAAGTTGGTTATCCTCTGATTGTACGTCCGGCTTATACACTTGGAGGAACGGGCGGAGGAATCTGTGCAACAGAAGAGGAACTTCGTGAGACTGTTGTATCCGGTATTCGTTATAGTCCGATTGGTCAATGTCTTATTGAGAAGAGTATTGCTGGACTCAAGGAAGTTGAGTACGAAGTCATGCGTGATGCGAACGACAATTGTATCGTCGTGTGTAATATGGAGAACTTTGATCCTGTAGGCGTACATACAGGTGACAGTATCGTAGTTGCACCTAGCCAGACGTTATCCGATCGGGAATATCAAATGCTTAGATCAGCTTCTCTCAAAATAATCCGTGCATTGAATATTGAAGGTGGATGTAACGTGCAATATGCACTGGACCCACAAAGCTATCAATATTATGTCATTGAAGTGAATCCTCGTGTGAGTCGTTCATCAGCACTTGCTTCCAAAGCAACAGGGTATCCTATTGCCAAGATGGCAGCAAAAATCGCTATGGGTTACACCCTAGATGAAATTACGAATCCCGTTACTGGACAAACATATGCTTGTTTCGAACCAGCATTGGATTACATCGTAAGTAAAATTCCTCGCTGGCCTTTTGATAAATTCATTCATGCTAACCGTAAGTTAGGAACGCAAATGAAGGCAACTGGAGAAGTTATGGCTATTGGTCGCACCTTTGAAGAATCCATGCACAAGGCCATTCGTTCATTAGAGATTGGTGTTCACCGTTTTGAACTTAAAGGGGCAGAACTATTAACGGAAGAAGTTCTTAATGAGCGTCTTGTGAAACCGGATGATGAGCGTATCTTTTTGATTGCTGAGACTTTCCGTCGCGGATATACACTACAACAAATCCAAGATCTTACCCAAGTTGACTGGTGGTTCCTTGATAAACTTGAGGGTATCATTAAATTCGAGACTCTTATTCAAGAAGAAGAAACACTTTCTTATGAGATGTTGTATCAAGCGAAGAGACTAGGGTTTACGGATAGATCCATTGCGGAAATTCGCAAACAGAATGTCTTAACAACCAGCCATACGTCTGAAGCAGAAGTACGTGAATTCAGATTAAATCATAATCTTCGTCCAGTGTACAAAATGGTTGACACGTGCGCAGCGGAATTTGAAGCTGTAACTCCATACTATTACTCGACTTATGAGACCGAGAATGAAGTTATTCAAACTTCGAAAGAGAAGATCCTTGTTTTAGGATCCGGTCCAATTCGAATCGGACAGGGAATTGAGTTCGACTATTCGACTGTTCATGCGGTATGGGCTATTCAGAAGGCTGGATATGAGGCTGTTATCATTAATAATAACCCAGAGACAGTATCCACTGACTTTAGTATATCGGATCGTTTGTACTTCGAACCTCTATTCTTCGAGGATGTTATGAATGTTATTGAACAGGAAAAACCAGTTGGTGTTATCGTTCAATTCGGTGGTCAGACGGCTATTAACTTAGCAGCTCCTCTAAGTGCACAAGGTGTTAATATCTTGGGTACGAGTTTAGAGAGCATTGATGAAGCGGAAGATCGTAAGAAGTTCGAAGCGCTACTATCGCGTCTGAACATTCCACAACCAAATGGTAAAACAGTTACTTCTGTTGGTGAAGCGGTAGAGACTGCTCAAAAAATTGGTTATCCGGTACTAGTGCGCCCTTCTTATGTCTTAGGTGGACGTGCGATGGAAATTGTATACTCGGATGATGAGTTACTTAACTATATGGAATATGCTGTGCAGATCAATCCGGAACATCCAGTACTGATTGATAGCTATATGCTTGGTAAAGAAGTGGAAGTAGACGCAATATGTGACGGTGAAACAGTTATTATCCCTGGTATCATGGAACATATTGAACGCGCTGGTGTTCACTCAGGGGATTCTATCGCAGTGTATCCACCGCAACATTTAGCAGATCATCTTAAAGAGAAAATTGTTAACATCACCATTAAGGTAGCTAAAGAGCTTAAGACAATCGGTCTAGTGAATATTCAGTTCGTTATCTACAAAGACGAAGTCTATGTCATTGAAGTTAACCCACGTTCATCACGCACAGTTCCTTTCTTGAGTAAAGTAACAACGATCCCGATGGCAAACCTAGCGATGCAAGCCATTCTAGGTAAGAAGCTGAAAGAGCTTGGTTATCAAGAGGGTTTATGGCCTGAAAGTAAATATGTATCTGTTAAAGTACCGGTATTCTCCTTTGCCAAACTACGTAGTGTAGATACGACGCTTGGACCTGAGATGAAATCAACAGGTGAAGTTATGGGCCGTGATCTTCAATATGCTAAGGCGCTATTCAAAGGATTGATCGGAGCGGGTATGAAAATACCTTCAACGGGTGCGATCATTGCAACGGTCGCTGATAAAGACAAAGCCGAAGCGGTAGAGCTTCTAACTGGATTTAAGCGATTAGGTTATAAAATATATGCAACGGGTGGAACGGCTGAGGCTCTGAATGAAGCGGGACTTGATGTAACAACCGTTCAAAAGTTAAGTGATGGAACACCGAATATCCTTGACCTGATTCGTAACGGAGAAGCACAGTTTGTATTTAACACGCTTACCAAGGGTAAAATGCCACAACGTGATGGATTCAGAATTCGCCGTGAAGCTGTAGAGAACGGTATCGTATGTATGACGTCACTCGACACGGTAAGAGCGTTACTCATCATGTTAGACACTATTAACTTCTCATCCCAAGCGATGCCGGCTTTTATTGAGTAAGTAGGGGGAATAGAGAATATGAATACAGAATACAAGAACATGGCAGGTCGTCTGATCGTGGCACTGGATTATCCAGATGCCACTCAGGCATCCGCCTTAGTGGAACAATTACAAGGAATACCTTGCTATATGAAGGTCGGGATGCAGCTCTTTTATGCTGCAGGCCCGGACTTTATGCGGAATCTAAAGGCTAGAGGGTACTCTGTCTTCTTAGATTTGAAAATGCATGATATCCCCAACACTGTAAAAGGTGGAGCAGAGAGTATTACCCGTCTGGGTGTGGATATGTTTAATGTTCATGCTGCAGGTGGAACACAAATGATGCAGGCAGCTTATGAAGGTATGAATAATGCTTTAGCTAGTGATCCTTCATTATCGAAGCCTATTATCATTGCCGTTACACAATTAACAAGTACAACTCAGTCCGTATTAAATGAACAAATTGGTGTGGAAGGTAACATTGAAGACGCGGTAGTCAGATATGCGAACTTAGCTGCTTCAGCCGGTCTTGATGGTGTGGTGGCCTCAGCGCATGAAGTTCCATCCATTGGTAAAGCATGTGGTAGGGACTTTATAACTGTAACGCCAGGTATTCGTCCTGCGGGCAGTCATTTAGGAGACCAAGCTAGAGTATTGACACCTGGAGAAGCGATAGAACAGGGCAGTCACTATATTGTCGTGGGACGTCCGATTACTTCAGCTAGTAATCCTCGTGAAGCGGCAGAACAAATCATTAAGGAGATGATGAACGTTGAGTAAATTGACAGAAATTCCAGGAGCAATTGCGAGTTATTTGCTACAGATTGAAGCGGTAGCTTTAAGCCCGAAACAACCTTTTACATGGACATCGGGTATAAAGTCACCAATTTACTGTGACAATCGCTTAACGATGTCATATCCAGAAGTTCGAGAATATATCGCGGAGTCATTTGCAGCTGTTATTCGTGAGTCTTATCCAGATGCTGAGGTCATTGCTGGAACAGCAACAGCTGGGATTCCACATGCAGCGTGGGTAGCTCAGAAGCTAAATCTGCCTATGGCATATATTCGTGACAAGGCTAAGGGACATGGTAAGCAGAATCAGATCGAGGGTCTGATCAAGTCTGGTCAGAAAGTCGTTGTCATTGAGGATTTGATCTCCACTGGAGGAAGTTCACTGAAGGCAGCATTAGCTGTTAAGGAAGCAGGGGGACAACCTCTAGCTGTTCTTGCGATATTTAGCTATCAGTTGGACAAGGCGGTTAATGCATTTGCAGAGGCTGGTATTCCGCTTCAGAGCTTGTCTAATTATGGCGTTTTGATGGAAGTGGCTTTAGAGCAAGGGAAGATTGAATCAGATGACGTACAATCATTGAAGGCGTGGAGAGAAGATCCTTCATCCTTCGGAATTTAATGTATTATAGCTATTAATTGTATGAGGACTTGCCAACTCTTATGTGAGGGCAGTCCTTTTTCTGTTTTCTAGTTGTGATAGAAGTTGTATGCTTCAAGATGAAGTAGGTAATAATACCTTCGTCAACATCTATAACTCATAGGAGAGAGGGATTAGGAATGAAGTGGGTGTATTTCGGTAAACTTTATAGAACAGAATTTCAAGCGGGCAGTCTTGTCAAAAGATTAGAGCAGGATGGATGGATTTATGGTTATAATGACCCTCATTCAGTAGAAATTTTTCGTTCCCGTAAAGGGCGATATGGCGTCCGATTTATTCTTTGAATAAAAATTCTTGACGTAAGGGTAGAAAGTGTTGTATATTATATCTTGTCGCTGTTAAAAAAAATATTACTGACGCGGGGTGGAGCAGCCCGGTAGCTCGTCGGGCTCATAACCCGAAGGCCGCAGGTTCAAATCCTGCCCCCGCAACCAATTAAACTGCCATTATTTTAATGTGGTTTACATAATATTTAGGGCCCTTAGCTCAGTTGGTTAGAGCGGTCGGCTCATAACCGATTGGTCGGGGGTTCGAGTCCCTCAGGGCCCACTTTTTTGAAAAAAATCCTTGTCTATCAAGGATTTTTTTGTTTGTCTAAATGTGAAGAATAGTTGAATGTAATAGAATTGATTCCCTAGTTGCTTTTATAGTGATGGAGGTAAAATGATAGAGAAAATGAGGGACCTTTATTAAGGTTCCTCATTTTTTATCGTTGTGCCAACCTATTTCTTTCTTACGATTTAGGGATAGGAGCTCCGTAGATTGCAAACCACTGATTCTGTAGCGACCATTCGTTGTTCTGGTATTTTAAAACATTCTGTACATAACCAAACCGATCAGCATGATATAGCCCGCTCACGCCTTGGAATGCCATTAACTCATAAACGCCGTCTTGGTCAAAATCAACCGGATATAAGCCGCTGAGTGGGTCTACCCAACCCTCAGTAGGCGCCTTCAACGTTCCGTCAGGGTTATAGATTCCATTTAAGTAGTCCTTGCCACGTGAAGTGATGTCCAGTGTATATACTTGTTCTGTATTGCTATTCGTCAGTTGCAGTCGATAACCATCTAGATAGGATACTTTATACTTCCAATAGTCGTTATATACTTCTGAGCTGAATAGTAGCCGAGGTTTTCCTTGAACAAAACTATACAAATAATCAAACGTAATGGCTCCTGAGCCGCCGCTGTCGATCGTCAATAATATATCTACAGTTCCATTCCCAGTAAAGTCTCCAAGAAACAGACGTGGGTTATATCCAGAGTTCTCGTGGGGCTTAATTTGATACAATTGTGAGGTAGCACCATCTTTAATAGCAATGGATATCCCAGTAATATAAGGACTGTTAGGATCTTGTTTATACCCCGTTAGCCATATTTGATCAGGGACATGGTCTCCAGTAACATCCGCACTTACATGCTCGATAATAAGTTCTTTGTTGACTGTAGTCTCTGAGCTTCTTGTGTAATTTGGGAGGGTAACATACGTGTGTGAGTTCATGAAATCTACTCCTTCAGATAGGTCTTTACCCATATTTTATGATCAGATGGTTAAAGACGTGTGCAATAATAAATAACTTGATGAAATCATCGAGTTATTTTGGAAATGTATAAGCAAAACGCAAAATTCGTAAAAGTATTGTATTAAAAACGTTTTTATGTTATTTTTAGTTTATGAAAACGTATTCATGAAAAGGATTAGCTAATATGGGGAAAATAACAATTAAAGATGTGGCCAGAGAAGCAGGAGTCTCTATTTCTACGGTTTCCAACGCGTTAAATAACGTAGATGTATTGAATCCGGTGACAAAATCACATGTACTTAAGGTTGCGAAACAATTAAATTACGTTCCAAATTTGAACGGAAAGCAGTTAAGATCTGGGAAAACCAAAATGCTAGGCTTTTTTACTACAAGTGTATCGGGTCCTTATTTTTATAAGCTGGTTGAATCCATGTCTCGTGAGTGTGATCGCTTAGGTTATGGACTGAATGTATTTATTACAAAAGATAGACATGTCATTATGAGTAATATTCTAGGTCGACGTGTAGATGGCGCCATTATATACGAAGAGCTGAGAATAGATGAAGAAGACATTACCGCGATGGAGAAGGAGAAGATTAAGGCTGTCTTTCTGGATAGGGTCCTTCAGAATGAAACCATGGGGAGTGTGATCTTTGATTCTTATGTAGCCGGTTACGAAGCCACCAAATATTTAATCAGTCTGGGACATAAGAAAATTGCCTACATATCTGGTGTGGATACGATGTTTGACAGTGTGGAGCGCAAAGAAGGATACCTAGCTGCATTGCGCCAGTATCAGCTTCCAACGAGTGAAGATTATATTTTGCAAGGTTATTTTGAGGAAGAGGGCACCTATAACGCTGTAAAATCTTTTATTCACTTACATCCTGACAAATTACCGGATGCTTTTTTAGCTGGAAATGATGTGAGTGCGATTGGATGTATCCAAGCTTTGAAAAAGCATGGCTATGAAGTTCCGTTGGACATTAGCGTTATGGGATTTGACGATATTGATATCGCTCAGTATTTTTCACCGCCATTAACGACTGTGAGAAATCAGATTGCCAGACAGGGTAGTCTAGCCGTTAATCACTTGGTTCATATGATTCAAAAGAAAGAACTAGGGAGTGCCCAAAAATTGGCCTGTGAGCTTGTAGTGAGAGGTTCGAGTCATGTGAAAATCGATCGGAATGATCATATCTAAATAATGTATACGATCATTTTCGAGATTTTTTATAATCTTGATTTAGGGAGGTTTTTTTTCACAAAAATAAAAACGTTTTTATTTTTTGTGCATTCAGATGATGATTTGGAGAGGAGAAGGAGAACGTGGATAAATTAGCCGTAGTACCGTTAAACGGGAAAAAGCCTATGAGGCAAAGGATCAGAGAATTCGTAGTTGATTATAAGAGACAATGGGAGATTCAGTCCATGGTCATACCGGGAATTATTTTTATGATTATTTTTTGTTTCATTCCTATTTACGGATTATCGATTGCTTTCAAAAATTACACCGTGATTGATACGTTGGACTCCGCTCCTTGGGTTGGTTTGGATAATTTCAGAATTATTTTATCAGACAAATATTTTTGGGATGCTGTAGTGAATACCTTAGGGATCAGCTTTCTGAAATTAGGAATTGGATTTATTATTCCAATTATATTAGCGATCATGATTTACGAGTTAAACGGAGGACGCTTCAAGAAATTTGTACAAACGATCTCTTATTTACCACATTTTTTGTCATGGATCGTGTTGGGCGGTATGTTGATTACCTGGTTCTCGACATCAGGATTGTTTAACGAACTTCTGATCAATCTAGGACTGATTTCGAAGCCACATAATATTTTGTTGGATGCAGGGAAATATTGGTGGATTGCAACATTGTCCGATATTTGGAAAGAAGTCGGTTGGGGAACTATTTTATATCTAGCCATCATGTCCAAAATCGATCCTACGTATTATGAGGCTGCTAAAATTGATGGAGCAAGTCGGCTCAGACAAATTTGGAATATTACCATTCCCAACATGAAGACGATTATCAGTTTAAATTTGATTCTTACTGTAAGCGGTTTATTAGGGTCTAATCTGGATCAAACCTTAGTATTGATGAATTCTCAAAACAGGGTCAGAGCAGAAGTCATTAATTCCTATGTGTACCGTATGGGGATGACACAAGGTGACTTTTCTTATGCTACTGCCGTTGGGTTAGGAGTCTCCATTGTTTCGGTCATTCTGCTGGTTACTACCAATAAAATATCCAATAAATTAAATGATAATCAATCAGTCCTATAGAAGGAGGCATTTGCCGTGAATCGAATGGTGGCTAAAGAAGATCTCGATAGTCGAATCTTTAATACCATAAATATCATCTTGCTGTTTATCTTTACGGTAATTATTGTTGTTCCTTTATGGAATGTTATCATCTCCTCATTTAGCTCAGGCAAGTCACTGGCAGAAGGCGGATTCATATTTTGGCCTAAGGAGTTTTCTCTCGAAAATTACCGCGCTGTGTTTCAGGACGAGAGTATTTTGCAGTCATTCTTTATTTCGATTTCCAAAACCTTTATTGGAGTCGTTACCCATGTGTTTTTCTGCGCCATGGTTGGTTATGGGTTGAGCAAAAGATACATACGTGGACGTAAGCTATATGTTGCAATGGGAGTCATTACCATGTTTTTCTCAGGTGGAATGATTCCGACTTATCTCTTGATCAAATCTTTGGGTCTATTAGATAGTTTTTGGGTTTATATTATTCCTGCCCTATACAGCTTTTATGATGTTATTATCCTAATGAATTTCTTCAGAAATGTCCCGGATTCACTTGAAGAGTCAGCCAAAATAGATGGTGCAGGTGATTGGCGTGTATTCCTAAAGATATTTATACCTCTTTCCATGCCGGCTATGGCCACCATCGCATTATTTAACGGGGTTGGGCAATGGAATGATTTTATGACAACCAAATTATATATCACTGACCAAGCCCTCTACCCGTTGCAGATGAAGTTGTATGAAATTATCGTACAGTCTCAAACGCAATCTATGCAAAATATCGGGGGATCAGCAATTATCGAAACGACGACTAAAGGGGTTCAACTAGCAACAATTGTCATAACAACTTTGCCGATTGTTGTAATTTATCCAATACTTCAGAGGTACTTTATCTCAGGCATGATGCTGGGGGCGGTGAAAGAGTAGGCGTTAGTTACAAAGTGACCTGAGAAGGTGATATAGGATTAGTATTTATGAAAGCGTTTTATTAATTTCGAAGCTAGTTATGTACGAAGTATTACATGAAGTATATGCTACAAAACTAAGTTTTTGCTTTCGAAGCGAGTTTTGTAACGAAGTATTACATGAAGCATATGCTACAAAACTTTTAAGGGGGAAAATAAAATGAATAAATCATTTGGGAAAAAAGGGCTCAAACTTTGTACTGCGCTGATGGCTGCTGTATTGGTAATTTCAGGATGTAGTTCAGGTGGTGATAAAAAAAGCTCGAGCGTGGATAACTTGAGCTCTGTTGAAGGTCGCTATACGGTAGATGCGGAAACGCCGGCTTGGAAACTGGATAAAAAGGAAGAGACAACAGAACTTACATGGTATGTGAATGCGGATTGGTGGAACACCGATTTTGGCAAGGACCTCGTTACAAAGAAAATTAAAGAGGATTTAAACATAAATATTAAATTCCTTAAAGGGGACGACACGAAATTAAATACCATATTTGCCGGTGGCGATATGCCGGATTTATTGACTATATTTGATTCCAACTCTCCAGTGGTACAAAAAGCGGCTAATTGGGCGCTGCCGTTAAATGATCTTGCTGAGAAATATGATCCATATTTTAATAAAGTTGCAGCTAAAGATACGATGAACTGGTTCCAGTTAGCAGATGGAAAGACCTATGGATATCCTAACTATTCTAATACTCAAAGTGATTTTGATAGCGGAAACATTCCTGCTAAAACGGCATTTGTCATCCGTAAGGATGTGTACGAAGGAATAGGAAAACCCACCATTGGAACTCCAGAAGAGTTCAAGAGTGCAATGGAGCAAATCAAGAAGCAGTTTCCTGATATGATTCCTTTTGGTTTTAACTCTATCGGTAAAGGAACAGGTTCTTTGGGTGATGTACTTCAGGACTTTATCGGGGTGCCGTTGGAAACAGAAAATGGCGAATTTTATAACAGAAATCTGGATGAAGATTATCTAGCTTGGTTGAAAACGTTAAATGAAGTCTATAGAAATGGACATATCAGTGATGACAGTTTTGCCGATGATGGTACGGCATTTGAGGAAAAACTGAAATCAGGTAAATATGCTACCCTGATGCTCGATGGAACCCCTCAACAAAGTGGTAATTTGCAAATCTACCTTACTGAAAATCCTGGTAAGGAATATATCGCTATCGACGGACCACAAAGCACAGTCGGAAATAAGCCAACATTGAATCAGTCAGGTATTACGGGTTGGATGATCAGCTTCATTACGAAAGATACCAAGGACCCTGCCAAAGCTATTCAACTATATACTTATTTATTAAGTGAAGAAGGACAAAAGTTGATGAATTACGGAATTGAAGGAGAAACCTATAAAGTAAACGATAGCGGTATGATTGAACTGTTACCTGCCATGAAAGATCTTCAATTAAATAATGCGGATAAATTTAAAAAGGATTACCGTATGGGAGAATTTATGTTCTTCGGACATGACCGTGATAAAGCTTTGAGTGGTGATGCATTCGCGGATTCTATTAAACAAATGCAAGAATGGGGTAAAGGGAAGTTGAAACCACACTTTATTATAGAGAACATTAATCCAGCCCAAGGAACACCAGAAGCACGCGGTTTAACCGCAATTGATACGACTTGGAATACAACTTTAGTAAGTATGATTCGTGCCAAGGACGATGCAGGATTTAATAATGCCTTAGCCACATATAAATCATTTTTGGATGATAATAGTTGGGATAAGATCATTAAAATCCGCTCTGAAAAGATGAAACTTAATAAAGAAAAATTAGGATTGAAATAAGCAACGCTATGAGGGTCCTTTTTTAGGGCCTTTTTTCAAAACAAAAGATACTTGCGTCTATCAATGTCAACAAATCATCTAAATATCGCAAAAGTGGAGGGAAACAACATGCCAGAACTAATGATTTATCAGTCTAAGGGAGAAGGTGAATTGTTTGTAGAACAATTTCTACAACAACTGACGCCGATTGCTTCAGATGAGGTGACTACAACGGTAACCATTGATGCGAATCAAACCTTTCAAGAGATGGACGGATTTGGTGCATCCTTTACGGATTCGTCCGCTTATTTGATTAACCAAGTACTCGATAATGAACAGAGAACGGATTTAATGAGCAAACTGTTTGATCCGGAAGATGGAATAGGACTTTCTGTATTAAGAAATCCAATGGGCGCATCAGATTATGCTAGAGACCTTTATAGCTATGACGATTTACCTGAACATGAAACCGATATGGAATTAACACAGTTTACGATTTCCCATGATGAAGAGGATATTATTCCTTTATTACAAAAGGCTTTGGAATTGAATCCTGAAATTAAACTGATGGCTTCACCTTGGAGTGCGCCCGGTTGGATGAAGACAAGCGGATCGATGATTGCTGGAGAATTGAAAAAAGAATATTACCAGGCTTATGCGGATTATTTTGTTCGATACATTCAAGCGTATGCAAGCCATGGGCTAGTTACTCATGCTGTAACACCGCAAAATGAACCTCTTTTTGAACCAATGCACTATCCAAGTATGTTAATGCTAGCCGAGCCTCAAAGCGATTTCATTAGAAACTATCTAAAGCCTAATTTCGTTAGAAACAATATTGATACTAAAATCTTATGCTATGACCACAACTGGGATCGTCCAGATTACCCACTAACCGTACTGGAAGGAGCCCAAGAAGAGGTAGACGGTGTTGCATGGCACTGGTATGGTGGAAATGCGACAGCACAAACGGAGGTTCATCAGGTGTTTTCCAATAAAGAAGTGCATTTTACAGAAGGCTCTGGTGGAGAATGGATCCCCCCTTTTGAACAGGCATTTTCGAATGTGATTAGAACGGGGATTGATATTCTCCGAAATTATAGTAAATCGTTTGTTCTATGGAACATGGCATTAGATGAGCATAACGGGCCAACGGTACCTGGATTTGGTCAAAGTACTTGCCGAGGTATTGTACAGATCAATCAGCAAACCAAAGAACTTACTTATACGCTCGACTACTATGCGTTGGCTCATTTCAGCAAATTTATCCGTCCCAAAGCTGTACGTATTGACTCGACCTCAAGCCAAGATCTAATTCGTTCAGTTGCTTTTAGGAATACAGATCAATCGATTGCGATAGTTCTGTTCAATGATGCTGAGAAAGCTGAGAATGTTGCTGTGAATTTGCAGGGTACAGATATGTTAACTTTCCGCTTAGAGTCAAAAAGTGCTTTATCCATTAAAATAAATAACAATATATCGGATATTTCAGTAAGTTAAGTTTTGTTAATGGAAGGGAGCGAGCTGTCGATAAGGCTTCGGCAGCTTTTTTTGAAAAAAAGCTTGACTCTATGCTTATACCTGCGTATAATCAATCAGGCAGGACTTTAGAGGCTGCACTGGACGTTTAAATTAATTGAGCGAAAAGTTATGCGAGGTATAACCGTATCTTACGGTCTATAATCGCGGTATTATGCCGGGGTGGCGGAACAGGCAGACGCACAGGACTTAAAATCCTGCGGTAGGTGACTACCGTACGGGTTCGACCCCCGTCCTCGGCATCATGATTAATATGCAAGAAGAAAATAAGCCGGCTCCGAAATCTGGAGTCGGTTTATTTTTGCGATTAAATAGAAATGGAAAGGGTTGAATCAGATGTTCGGTAATGATTGGGATGAAGTGTTGAAAGATGAAATGAGTAGACCTTATTTTCTAGAGTTACAACAAAGGATAATAAATGAATATGAGCAATATACTATATTTCCTCCTAAGGAATGTGTATACGAAGCACTCAAGCTCACATCATATACAGCAACGAAAGCTGTAATATTAGGCCAGGACCCCTACCATGGTTCGGGACAGGCTCATGGATTGAGCTTCTCGGTTATGCCGGATGTACGCATCCCACCTTCTCTAAGGAATATTCACAAAGAGTTACAGGCAGATCTGCTTGTAGATATCCCGAATCACGGTTCTTTAGAACATTGGGGTAAAGAAGGTGTTCTTATGCTAAATACGGTACTCACAGTTCAGGAGGCTCAGCCTGCCTCACACGAGGGACTGGGATGGGAACAATTCACGGACACCATCATACAGAAATTAAATGAACGTGACAATCCGCTGGTGTTTATTCTATGGGGAAGTCATGCACAGAAGAAAACGTCGCTTATAGATATGAGTAAACATAAGGTCGTTCAATCAAGTCATCCAAGCCCGTTAGCGGCGTATCGTGGATTTCTTGGGAGTAAGCCATTCTCACAAACAAATGCTTACTTAGAATCAACAGGTGTGCAGCCGATTAATTGGACTATTCCTGACTTGTAGAGATTATTCGATTCGTTCATGAACTTCAATCCTAGATATCCTCAATTTTATCAGAGAGAAATAATCCATATATAGGAGCAAGGATGATACGAGAAAATGGCGGATGGGCATTCATCTAGTTATTGAGAGTCTATGCCTAACAATAACCTTCAATTCCACGTGTATAGTGGTATTGGAGGTTTTTCTCTTTTTTCAATAGCAAGATTACGCAAAATATGATATATTTCAACACTACAGAAATGGCTTTTAACATAGGGGGAGAATTTAGGTTGAAAAAGCTAAAACGATCTATACTTAGTCTTGTTCTGGTAGTAGTAATGGCATTAGGGGCGTATTATTTCGACATCGACATATCGAGCAAGTCTGATCAAGTTGAACCTAGCACAGAGGCCGATTATTCGTTAGTGTTCCCTGCGGATCGTTACCCAGAGACCGGAGCTCATATTCAAGATGCGATTAGAAGTGGACACTCTGCTATTTGTACGATTGATCGATCCGGAGCAGAAGATAACCGTAGTGAATCCTTAAAGGGAGTTCCGACGAAAAAGGGATTCGACCGGGATGAGTGGCCGATGGCCATGTGTGCCGAAGGCGGGGCTAATGCGGATATCGAATACATAAGTCCGAAAGACAACAGGGGAGCAGGAAGCTGGGTTGGGAATCAGCTTGAAGATTATTCAGATGGAAGTCGAGTTGAATTCATATTTCAATAACAATAAGATGATGATTTCATTTCTTTGCCAAAGAGCCCTTGCCATAATCAATTCCAAACATAAGCTACTGTATAATCCAGAAAAGGAGGAATTGCATATGGGAGGTTTTGTTGGAGGACTTGGAACATCAACAGCTGCAATTTTAGTATTGTTTATCTTATTGGTTATTATTACTAAAACATTTATTCTTTAAGGGATACATTTTTATAGTTAGCTAGCAATACAGGCTACCTGAGTATAAGGGCTAGCCTGTTTTTTTATGTTTGTGTTTATGTAGGAAAGGAATATCCTCCTCTTGAACGTACTCTTGTGTCCTTTTGTATGGAGGAATGAACTAGATCATCAGATAAGACGGTATACTCGATTTTATTCAAGGATTTGGGTTTCTCTCAACGAATATCCTTAAGTGTTCATTGATAACATTTCCTCTGTTAAAGCCATGGTTTGGTTAATATTAATATATATCACTTTAGGGTATTTTAATTTTTTGAAGATGATGTTAATGAAATCTAACGTGGAATTTTTGTTACCAACAAGCCCGTGCCTTATTCCGCATTGTACATAAGATAGTATGTACCTTATAAAAAGGAGGCGTTAAACATGGGTGAAGTTGTAGGTGGATATGGCGGTGGAGTGTTCAACAACACAGGTGCAATTTTAGTCTTGTTTATTTTGTTGGTTATCATTACTAAAGCTTTATGGATTTAATGTAAGCTATTATTATCCTTTCCTTTATGAGGGCTCTACAGATTGGTAGTAGAGTCCTTTTTAAATCTGCTTGCTTTAAGACCTCGGGGATTTAACCTATATCAACAGCAGGATACAGTAATCAAGAAGTTTATATTTCTTTACCAGATAGCCCATCCCATTTTGAGTATTAAACATAGACTACGGTGTAGACAAATAAAGGAGGAATTAATCATGGGTGAAGTATTGGGAGGATATGGTTGTGGAAATAACATTGGACCAAACGTTGGACCAAATGTTGGACCAATCGCTGGAGGTTGTTGTCCAGTCGGAGGATTTGGTTTAGGTGGATCTACAGGCGCGATTCTAGTATTGTTTATATTGTTAGTAATCATCACTAAAGCACTATGGGTGTAATTGTAGGAAAAATTGATATCTAAGGGGCTCTGCCAATGGCAGATCTCCTTTTTAGGGTTTGAAATCCCCATTGTTTTCTGTAAGTACTGATTATGGTTTAGAGCTGCTCGATTGTAGGATTACTCAGTTTGATGATCTGTTGTAGTAGTAATTGATGTCGTCCCGACTTTAGATTGTTCCTCATCGGTCAAAAATTCATGTCGGATTAGCTTTCTCACCCATGACACTTGTTTCTTTAATCTGCTATAGATTTGATGCCTTCATGTGAGCTGTAGCAGGTATGTACATCTTTAGGAAACATATTGATGTGTTTTGACTTTTATCATTACCGCTATGTGTATTTATCCCCGAACGTTCATGTAACTTCCATGACTGGCGCCCAAGGAGGGAAGGTGGAAATCCACTAAATCAGAGAGTAACTTACTTTATTGAACTGAGATTATCTTTAATCTATAGATGTAAAAAAGCTGTAAATTATACTTTGAAATATAGACGTACAAAAAGAGTAGAGAGGCAGAATGCCTCTCCAAACGACGTACTAGGCTTTGATGTCGATAGCGCCGCCTAAATTTGGTTGAACGCTCTGCTCCATCATTTTAACTAAAGCTTGAACATCTCCACCAGCTTGTTCTTTTGACATATTGAGAACTGAGATACCAACGGCTTGTTTTAAGTTGCTTTGAGCCATAACCATTGAAAGTGCAGCAATGTCCAAGGTTTCTTCCTCCTAGTAAATTAAATTATGTACATTAATATTATCGGTAAAATGTTAATGAAAGATAATAGAGATAGTTGAAGGGATAGAGGCATATAAATATGAATCACATTGTCTTAATTCCGGAGGAAGGAAAGTCTAACGACTCATGATCAGGGCTGAAATATCAATAGAAGACTAAGATTGACAGAGGCACTTTTCAAAGGGTGATTTTCAATTAGTATCTCGTTATTGCTCTTGGATCACAACCCTTTCGGTTTACGGATTCTATATACCTATTAATCTTAGAATGGTATGATTAGGAAAATTTATTATTGGGGGTACAAATGAAGAAGTTTATATTTAGTATTATTGGGGTTTTAATAGTGTGTAGTATTGTCTTTAACGGAGTGGTATCAGCAGAACAAACCAAGTCTTCAGTATTAAAAGGCAGTGGTGTTATTATCAAAAATACGACCTTAATACCTGCAGCAGAATTTATGAAAGAAATCGGAGGACAGTTAGTAATCAATGAAAAGAAAGAAATTACATTAAGTTATTTAAATACGAATGTTCAGATACAGGTCAATTCTAAATATGCAAACATTAATAATGTTAAGACATTTTTTAATATACCTTCTCAAATTATCGATGGCAAATTAATGATACCTTTACAACTGGTGAAGAGTGCTTTTCAGTTAGGGGTTTCCGTAAACTACGGTACTACATATTTGGGTGGGCAATACTTAGAATCTATCGTTGTTAATACGGATAAAGTAAGTGTAACGATTATGATTAATGATATTTATGAGAGGTTCCAGGATTTAATAGTAGGTAGGGCATGGCTATGGACTACTAATGTATATGTTGAAGATTTATCAGGAAATCCTATATATGATGGTATAGACAATTTAGTAGAGGTAGACGTAACAGCTGTGAAAAGAAATGAGGATTCAGATTACATAAACGTTTATTTGATCCATAAGGGAAGAAATCTTGTAGCAATAATCAAAGATGACGGTTCCAAAATAAGTTTTTTTGTGGATAGTCCTTTTAAACGATTTAAATACTCTCAGAAGCATTGGAATGAAATTAAGAAAACGATTGTAAGTATTGGTATGACCGAAGAAATGGTGTATTTATCATGGGGAGTGTATACACGTCAAACAAGTGATACTTATTCATGGGGAACAACTTCTATGTGGGTATATGAAAATGATAGTGGATCAGACGATTATCTTTTTTTTACCAATGGTGTGTTGACAAATATGTCAGAGTAAATATAAACATATTTCTTCAAGCCTAAGCCTACCTTCGGGTGGGTTTTTCTATGCCTAAAAATCCTTATAGTATAAAGGAGCAACTAAAATATGCTTACGGCATTAGGAAACGTGTTCGTATGTGACCACAATTAAATAAAAAGGGACTGAGTATACCAATCCCTATTGTTGTAAGTCTTGATTGTCTGTACTGGATTTGAATTAATGACCCTACGCTGTAAATAAATGGACTGTATCTTCTGTTGTTATTGCTACATTTTGAGATTGTATCGTGTTCTCTCTAGTAGAAGAACTCCTAGGAATGGTTACCTGTGCGGTTAGGATATAAGTTACAGGACCCACAAACAAGCGGATAGTCCACATGTGAAACGGGAGTAACAACAGTGTTTTCAAAAGAGGTACCTTCAATTTCGTTGAAAGCAGAGAGGATCCCCGTGCCAACCACAACAGCATTTCTGTAGATTCTGTAAGTTAATGTACTATTAACAGCCGAACTGGCCCCAATCGTTGCGTTCAGTCAGGCAGCATCATTCACATTATCAAGCGTTAATTGAATGGTTGCCAGTGTCGTCTCTCCTACAACAGTAGCAATGGGAATTGAAAAGGAACCGGCTGTATTAGAAGTCAACGTAAACGATGCAAAATTCATTATCTGTTTCTAATCTTAGTTTTCAACTCATTTTCTAATTTCAGTTCTTTATAATAGTAGGGATTGACGGGGCTTTTGCGTAAGTTATATAGCACATTTTAATATCGGTGGTTGTACTTAGGAGACAAACAAGGATCATGATATTTCCCATACAGTTCGTTCACTTTCGTTCTCTTGCTTACTTCATCATCATCCTCAACAGTGGGAAATGGTAGAAGGACCTATCAGGAAAAATGCAACAGTTCATAACGATTGATGAAGCGTTGGGAGGAGATAAGCCAGCCGGATGCTGAAAAATGAAATCCTTATGTACGGTGAATGAAAATCATGAACAAGGGTAAATGTTTTATTACTGAGCCACCTATCTCTATTGACAATTTTTACAAATGAACTTATAATTCAATTCAATTACATATCTTAAGTATACAGCGTGTTACCATTGAATGGGCAATAGCTGAGAAGGATATCCTTTTCTGCTATTGCCTATTTTATTCCCAAAAATTATTGGAGGTATTATCATGACAAAACGTATATTAGACTGTAACGCTTCAGATTTTATAGAAATGAAAAAGATAGATATATTAGATTCTATTGTTGCTAGTGAAGGTAGAGTCTTAGTATCGGAAATCATTGGACTGTATAATCCTACACTGCATGCCATTAGTAATGCGGAACTTGCGGCAGCCTTTGGTGCAGATATTTTACTGTTAAATATGTTCGATGTTTATGAGCCTATATTTAATGGAATTCCAAATGTTGAGAAACCAAATGTAATTAAAGAGATTAAAAGATTGACTGGAAGGTTGATAGGGGTTAATTTAGAGCCGGTAGATAATGAACAAGAGATTATAGGTGAATTTACAGCGATATCACAGGGTAGGCTTGCTACTACTGATACGGCTAAGACTGCTTATGAACTAGGAGCAGATATGATTATTTTAACTGGTAATCCAGGCACGGGAGTTTCTAATAAGGCTATTACAAGTTCCTTGAAAGGGATAGATGCCATTTTGGGAGATAAAATAATTCTAGTTGCGGGCAAAATGCATGCATCTGGATCACTCAAGGAAGCGGGAGAAAATATTATCACCAAAGCTGATATCAAGGAATTTGTTGAAGCAGGTGCCAATATTATATTAATACCTGCACCAGGAACAGTTCCAGGTATTACGATGGAATACATTAAAGAGCTAGTTACATACGCACATAGTCTTGGAGCTTTAACCCTGACCGCCATAGGCACCTCTCAAGAAGATGCTGACTCTGACACGATAAAACAAATCGCCCTCATGTGCAAAATGACCGGAACAGATATGCATCACATTGGCGATGCTGGGTATAAAACGGCTAATCCTGAGAATATTATGGATTATAGCATTGCTATTAGAGGGAAAAGGCACACTTATATTAGAATGGCCCGATCCATTAATAGATAAGTTGCAATATTTTGAAAAACGGCGCAAACGCTAAAAGGTGTGAGTTTTTAGTTAATACTAACCTCACTATAATCTCCCTTTAAGGTTCATCGCATAATATAAAGGCATCCCCTATAATTATATAGAAAGGGTCCTGCTAGATTTAGCTAGCAGGACCTTTTTACGTTTAGTGAAAACAGTGAGACCATCCAGGACACCTTGTTTATGGATCAGAAACGGTTGGAAGACCATTAGAGCAGGGCTTTATCGATGATCAGCGATCGCCAGTCCGAGAAGAAGAAAGACGATATGGATGGATTGGCAACTGACCTTCCCCTCATACCTCACGTTCACTTTCGTTCTCTTGCTTGCTTACTTAACCGTCATCCTCAACAGTGGGAAATGGTAGAAGGACCTATCAGGAAAAATTCAATAGGTCATGACGATTGATGAAGCATTGGGAGGAGATAAGCCAGCCAGATGCTGAAAAATGAAATCCTTATGTACGGTAATGGAAAATAATGGATTGTAAGTAAATATCTTAAGACTGGAAAGATTGGTGTGGATCCTAACGAAATGCTGTTGGAATTTGCTTTGGGGAAGTAAAAGAAGGAGAAAGAATAAAAACTCATTCTCCTTACTCGGTCACTTTATTCCATAAATGTCGTCCGGACCATGCATAACGCTATGAGGCTGAAAATTATCGATTACGTTGTAACAATAAGTATTCGCTGATACTTGAAGTTTTTTTGCGGAATACCACCTTAAATCCAATAAGCAATTTAAGGCATTAATAAGCAAAGCGATCAACTACTGCAAAACTTATAGAGAGAGTATAAATACCTCGGAAATGGATAATAACACAAGGTCAGTTACTAATTATTGGTATATCCCTTTGCGAAGTGAAAAATGTTATACTGTCCACTTGACAGCGGGGAGCCTCAATGAGCAAAGTCTGTCGGAAAGCAAGTAAATCTCATCCTAAGAATTGTGACATTGGAAAAGGAGTGTAAGATGAAAAAACTTTTAAAAGTAATTCTAATTGTACTATTGGTATATGTAGGGATTATGTTGGTTAGCATAATTTTGAATAAAAATTATCATACGAAGTTTGAGTCGTTAAATGAAACGGATCAGAGCATGTTAATGGAGTTATCAGCTATATATATTAATTTTGAACAATCCAGTGACAAGCTTTGGAATGAAGATTATCATTTTGAAAAAAAACCGTTAATTCTTATTCGTAGCAATAAATCGAATGGATTCATACGGAAAGAAGCTTTTGCAATTAATGTAAAGCAAATCGAAAATAGTATATTTGCAAAGGAAATAGAAGTTCCTAATCATCTCCATTTACCTAAGGTATATCGGTTAAATCATTTTGATTTAAAAACCATTTCTACGTGGGCTCCTGGGAATTTCGGGACACTAAATATTAATAACACAGAAATATTTCACTTGAAATATTACCCTAAAATGTTTAGTGATCCAGATTTATATTTTGATTTTTCTTCTTTTTTATTACATGAGTCTTTTCATGCTTATAAACAAAAAAAATGGACATATGACGCAAATGATGCAGAGTACATTCCTGATTATCCTATAAATAAAGAAAACTATGCGTTAATGGGATTGGAATTCAAACTATTAGATAAGGCAATGATGAATAATGATTATGAAACGATTAAACAAGTTTTATATGATTGGACCTTAGTACGTAATTATCGTTATAAAAAATGGCCACAATTAATTGGTGAAACAAAAACAGAAGCGATAGAAGGTTCAGCGCGATACTTAGAATATCGTTATAGTCAATTAACTGGCGGAAATCTTATGGTGCTTGCAAAAAAAGAGGAGCCTTATCACGTCACTTTTATACAAGCATTCGATTTTATTGCCAATGGACAAGCAGAGTCTCCAAGGTTCTTAGAGAGAAGTATGCGGTATGAGACTGGCTCAGCTCTTGAATTAATTATGGATAAAGCAAATATTCCATGGAAAGAAGCTATTGAAGATAGTTCAACTAAACCAGGAAAAACACAATATGAAATATTAAACACATACTTTAAAATAAATGATGTTTCTGTAATTGAAAATAAAATTAAAGAAATTAAAGAAAACTATGATTATGAAACACTTTTAAAACAAGGAGAAAAAATAGTGAGATAAGTAGTGAGCTAGAGCAGGGAAATATGATTACTCGCTAGAGCGGATGTCTGCTTCATTGAATCAATCAACAACAATGAAAAGATCACAGAGGCATATGAAGTGAACCCCTTAGAATAGACATTGGAAAAACCCTCAGGTTTAGCCGATGAAATTCTAGGGGGTGCATTTTTATGGCAATCAAAGGACAAAGGTTCAAATCTTACTCGGATGAAATTAAGAAAGAAGCTATTCGGCTGCATGTGGAGGAAAGATGGACGTATCGTAGAATTACAGGGCATTTTGAGATTCAATAAAGATCGAGTTAAGAAATGGATGAGGAAATATCGTGAACTAGGTGAATTTGGACTGCTAGATCAGAGGGGCCGCCGCGAAGAATATATCGATCAGGACAGACATGTCCAAAAGCTAAAACGGGAGAATGAGATGTTAAAAAAGTGTTTGGAAATCTGGATGCAAGAGGTGATATTCTCAAGTATTCAGCCATTAAGGAAGCATCCGAGAAATACAGTATTACCGAACTTTGTAAACTCTTTGGTGTCTCCAGAAGTGGATATTACACCTTCTTGAAGCGGAAGAATGGTGATCGAAATGCAGAGGATAAGGCTCTCATCAAGAAGGTATACGAACACTACAATGGTGTCTATGGCTATCGCCAGCTCCAACTAGTCATGCTTCAAGATCATAAGGTTTGGATGAATCATAAAAAGGTGTTAAGACTCATGCTGCAAGTCATAGGAATTCGATCACAGATCCGTCGTAAACATCGTTGTAACTACGTCTCTTATACAGGAAATCAGGTAGCAAAGAATATATTAAAACGAGATTTCAAGGCAGATGCACCGAACAAAAAATGGGTCACGGATGTGACACAATATCGTGTATGAAACACTTGGATCTATCTCTCGGCTATTAAGGAATGAGATTGTGGCTTACCATATGAGCCGGAGAAACGATAATGAGCTCGTCCATAGCGATCAAGGGTTCCAGTACACGCGTCCTACGCTTTTCACGACATGCTGCCAAAGGTTGGTGCCCAAATCAGCATGTCTCGCCGGGGCAATTGTTATGACAATGCCTCGATGGAGAGCTTCCTCTCGCATCTCAAAACGGAAGGACACTACCTATATCACATTAGAATTTAGACGAGGCACAAAGGAAAATTGAAGAATTCATTCGTTTTTATAATCAAGATCGGCCTCAAAGAAATCTGAAAAAGCTAACGCCGGTTGAGTACCGACATCAGCTTTTAACTTAGGGTCTTTTTCGAATGTCTATAATTTGGGGTCTTGACCATAATCACTGGCGGGGCCTTAGTGCGTTAATGGTACATGTTGATAACTCTATCTCATAAATAATAAATACCCACTCAACAGGACGCGAAGGCGTTTAGCTGAATGGGTATTATGAGGGGGAGATGCCCCTCAATTGCATAGTAGCACAGTATTAAATATCTTAACATGAAACATTTCCCAATAGTGAAAATCATATCCCACTAGCCTAATTGGTCGGTGGGGTATTTTTTTGTTCAGGTAAGGAAACTTTTCCGCAGCAACAAAAATCACCACAGAGCATATTTCAAGGCTGAATCTTCCTTACCATTAAACCCAATCTCCATTTAATATTTATCCATATAGTAAGGTGTACTCTAATTAAAAGGAGGAATTACATTGGGTGAAGTTGTTGGTGGATTTGGCGGATGTTGCGGTGTTGGTGGAAGTACAGCAGCAATATTAGTATTGTTCATTTTGCTGGTTATTATCACTAAAACGTTCTGTATCTAAATTAATACGCAGTAAATAGTAGTAAATTAACAGATTGTCTCAAATGTATTATATTAGTCCTAACATATACGGAAGCATCGTTATGCAATCCGAAAACATCGGTAAAAATACCTCACTAACCTTAATTGGTCGGCGGGGTATTTTTATTTGGGTAAGGAAACTTTTCCAGAGCAGATGATAATCTTCATTTACATGATGTCCCAAATGAATATTGATGTTGCTTTATATGTAAGCACCGAACCTTGCCATAATACGACGGGACACGATAGTGCGAAGGAGAGACCCACCGAGGCATAAGCCAAAGTGGTCTTCTTTGATTTCTATATAATTAAGAATCTAGAAATAGATGAATAGTAGAATAATATATAGAGAACAGAGCTTTTATCTACTTCTAACCTCAATATAATCTCCCTTTAAGGTTCATTACCTACTATAAAGGTACCTCTTATTTATATGGTAAGGCCCCACAGGACAAACACTGGCGGGGCCTTAGTGTGTTAACGAAACATAGTTATAACCCTCGAAACATCATCTGCAAAAGGCACCCACGTAGGACCTTCTTTCGTTCTGATCTTGGCACGGTTAGAGGCTGTGAATGCTTCTGCCACTCTGGTTAATTATCTCTCCATTGTGGAGTATACAGGGCTTTCTAAATATCGTATATATCAGTTTCTTGGGATTAATCCGGAGTACGGTGGAAT
Source organism: Paenibacillus glacialis (assembly GCF_001637205.1). Classification (GTDB taxonomy): domain Bacteria; phylum Bacillota; class Bacilli; order Paenibacillales; family Paenibacillaceae; genus Paenibacillus_AQ; species Paenibacillus_AQ glacialis. Next base: position 128,208 of record NZ_LVJH01000070.1, on the reverse strand, counting down.
TCCTTGTTTTAGAATTGGAAGTACGGTGTTGTCCAAGCGGGAAGAGTTTCTAGTTTGGTGGGACGAACAAATCAAATATGGTACAAGAGTTTATGAAAGTCATGATCCATACAATCTAGGATTTAAAAAACCTGATAAACTCAGAATACTAATGAATAGAGGATATTTAGTAAATTTAGTAAGTCAAATAAAAGATGATGTTACAGAGTTATAGCTTTCTCTGTGTCATCATCTTTTATGTTTATTTACATACTTTCACATATGTTCTCAAATTTTTTAGCGTCAACAGGTCAATTCACAATATGTGCAGTGTCTCATAAAAAGCAGAAAAACCCTTGATACACAAGGGTTTTTAGCAATGATCTGTGTAGGATTCGAACCTACGACCCCTACCCTGTCAAAGTGAAGTATTAGCCCTTGTGTAAACGAGTGAACCTATAAAAACCTTGGTACAAATGGATTCTTGGGATGTAACCTCGAATGAGAATTAGCGATAAATAGGGTGGAAAAATGAATCTCGTCCCCAATCCGTCCCCAACTCGTCCCCAAGAATTATTTTATGGAGGACTTATTTGTGGTGTTCAATTGAAGGTTTTGCGGGGAGAATTTGTTGAACTTTTCAGCAGTATCACGGCTGAGTTTTTTAGTGACGTGAGCATAGATGTCTGATGTGGTTTGTTCACGGGCATGGCCTAATTGTTTTTGGATAGCTTTCATAGATGCTCCAGCTTCAATAAGTAATGTAGCGCAGCTATGCCTCAGGTCATGGAACCTTATCTTTTTCAGACCACGTCTTTCTGTGAATCGGCTCCACCATCTGTAAGGATATGAATGGTAATAGGGTTTCCCGAATCCCCCATGAAAGACATACTCGCGTTCTTCACCTTTCCAGATATTCAGTTCTTTGGCTTCCCACATCTCCTTCATCCATTCTTTACGATGAATTTTTAACTCTTCCATGTACCAGTCCGGAAGAGTGACTGTCCGTTTCGAACTCTTGTTTTTTGGACCTTTCTCAATCGCCTTACCTTTCTCAGTTAAGGATATGCTATTAACTACATCCATCGTGCCGTTATTTAAATCGATATCTTTCCACTCTAAACCGACCAGTTCGCCGCGGCGGAAACCTCCGATCATGGCCCCAAGAATTAATAGCCTCCACTTTCGTGGCTCATCATATAGGGCAGCAATAATCACTTTCGCTTCATCCTCGTCGTAGTACGCACTCTCTGTCTGTACAACTTTAGGTCGCTTGACTCCAATTATCGGATTGGCTTTGATAAACTGCCATTCGGTTGCTCTTTGTAAGATGTTTTTCAGTATCCGATAAATATATTGAATTGTACCTGGGGAAAGCGGCTTGTCCTTTCCGTCTTTACGTGCTTCTGGTTTTGAGAGATCATTAATAAAAGTAACTAGGTGTATCGTTTTGATGACACCTAATTCTTTGTGACCTAGTTTATCTTTGAGATGTGACGCATAGTAGGTCTGATAAGTTTTGTAGGATAAAGGGGATAGATTATCCGTATTGGCCGCATATTTCGGCTTCCATTCATTTTCAAAAAAATGATCCAGAGTCATCTTCTGTGGCTTAATGTATTCTCCAGACTCCACTTCTTTTTTAAAGGTGTGCAGCTCACCATCCAGGTATTCTTGTAGCTTTTTGGTTGTTCGCAATAGTGCTTTGTCATCAATCTTAATTGTCTTTGTCTGTTTATCGCGTACACCAGAATCTCCGGCCTCAACAATGAGTCGCCAACTGTTCGGACCTCTTTTTTCTATACTCCCACTTGCCATTTTTCTTCCTCCCTACAAACGCATGTTCTATTTTTATGTATAGTAAACCGCCTTGCAGCGGTGGAAGCGCTAGGAACCCCAGCACCCAATGGATTACTGGATCTATGGGCCCCGATCTATCTGTTAGATCAGGGTGAAAGGCTTGGCAAGACAATCACTGGTTATCGAGATCGGTATTTTACTGCAGGATCGAAGAGTGGCCATGTTGTTTACGAGTGGAAGGAAAAGCAAGAAGCTGAACAACGGATATAAGAGGTTATCAGCGATATTGCAGTAAGTATGAAAGCTGATGATTGGTTGGATATGCCTGATCGGATTGATCGGGTAGTACCTGTAATGTTGGATGAGAAGTCTAGGGACCAGTATAAATAGTTAGAAAAGGATTTGCTTCTCCCCTTCCTAGATGGGGATGTTGTAGCAAATACCGCGGCGATGTTATCCAACAAGTTACTGCAGATGGCAAATGGAGCTGTGTATGACGAAGATCGAGGAGTCAAGCATATCCATGATGCCAAGCTGGACGCACTGGAGGATATCATCGAAGCTGCTAACGGTCATCCGGTTTTAGTATTCTACAGCTACAAGCACGACCTAGAGCGTATCCAGCAAAGGTTTAAGCAAGCCCAAACCTTGCGTAAAGGGGCAAACGGTAATCAGGACATCGCAGATTGGAACGCAGGAGAGATTTCACTTTTAGCCGTTCATCCTGCTTCTGCAGGTCATGGACTCAATTTGCAAGATGGTGGGAATGTAATTGTCTGGTTCGGTCTTAACTGGAGCTTGGAACTCTATCAACAAGCTAATGCCAGACTTCACCGACAAGGGCAAAAACGAAGCGTGATCATCCACCACTTAATCACTGAAGGTACCATGGATGAGGACGTGATAGCCGCACTTGAAGGTAAAGCGGCCGGACAAGATGCTTTGATGGCAGCCGTAAAAGCGAGAATTGAAAATATTGAGGAGTGAGCATATGACGAAGGTAGTTGATAACGTAAACCATCCACCCCATTACACCGCAGGCGGTGTTGAGTGTATTGATGCGATAGAGGCGGCGACCACTGATCTGACAGGAGCAGAGGCTTACAACACAGGAGCAGCTATCAAATACCTATGGCGCTGGAAGATGAAAAACGGCGTTGAGGACTTACAGAAAGCACGTTGGTATATCGAACGCTTAATCGAGGGGGAAAAGACGAATGAATCAAACACAAATTGCTGAGATTGCTGCACGAGTTGCCATAGAACATCTTGAAAAAGAAAAGCTAAAACAAGTTAAGGCTAAGCAGGATTGGCGCCTTAGAAATACCAAACTATTGTAAAAAAACTACAGAGGTTTCGTTGCACGTAGCGAGGATCTGAAAGAAGAGATATCTTTACTAGATAAGACTGAAGCAGTTGATGATATATATGACGAAGACTTTGCTGTCGCGGCAATAAAGAGAAGCAAGAAGCGCACACTGGCAATGGTACGATTTTTACAAAGAATGCTTGAAGTATATAAGGGGATGTGCGAACAGTCAGGACAGCCAGAAGACCTAAGGCTATACCAAATCATTCATGCGATGTACATTTCGGATGAAAAATTAACTGCTGAAAGTTTGGCCGAAGGGCATAAAATTGATACTCGTACGGTGTACAAGGACATCAATTGTTCCGTTAAAGCCTTGACGGTATTGATTTTTGGCGTTGATGGGATCCGATTCGAGTAAGTTCGAAGTCAGGGCAAAAAGAGGGCATTTTTTGTTCAGTCTACACGTGATACTATGATATTGTGCAAGAATTGAAAGAGTGCAGTTTGCAAGGCTTTTATGCCGTTTAGCTGCTGCACTCTTTCGGGAGTGGCATTTTTATTAGCCGTTGTAAAAGCCTAATAGCGTTTAAGTCTCTTTCTTCTGCCGTTTCGTATAAGTGTGATCCGACTTTGTGTGCCATTGTTGTTGGTAGGCATTAATGATTGTGGTTGTTCATTATTTTTAATACTCAAAGCTTTTTCTATCACGATAAGATGTTTGTTTATTGGTTCCTGAACGAAGACCTTATCAGTGTAATCAAGAAGAACAACAAGAACTATCGCAACTATGATGATAATAGTAAATCCTAATACCCCCACTAACTGGTTTGGAGGTACCATGTTAGCAAATAAAGCGAAGGATGCAATGAGTAAGGAAAAAAGTGGAATTATGTTGACTGTCAAATAATTCACTAAATGTGCATGTCCATTTTGAAATTGTGATTTTAATCGTATTTCGAAAACGAGATCTGAGAGTGAACGTTTATCAAATTCTACAACATAGTATTCTAAAGATGATCGGGATTCTTCTGATAATTGATAGGCTTTATTTAATACAGGTGAAGATGGGACAGGAGATTGTTTATAAATTTTATATGGTTTTGTTAGCATTTTTCGAACCCAAAATAATCTTGAGAACAATGGGTAGCAGGCTGCCACTGAAAATAATAAAGCCAGTACAGCACATGCAATTGGTACGATTGAACTCATTACCTTTTCACCTCGAAGTAATATCATAGTTAATGATATAAACGTTTGGAGATATAAAAGGTTCCATGATTATCTATAAGGAGTTGATAGTAATTGGATTGACGGCAAGCAAAAAACATTTGTCCAAGAATACCTGATTGACCTCAAGGAGCACTGCATTTGGTTTGAGATCAGATACAGGGCTAAGAATGTGGTTAAGATCAGCGCAAATAATATTATGATCTAATGGTATGTGCAGGTTCGAATCCTGTAGAGGTCTTATGGACGGCTTTTTGTTTTTTTTAAAACATTAAATAAGGAGGAAATACCAACATAATGTCGAAAATCCTCATAAATGAACAGTTTATGGGAGGTAGTAATGAAAAAGTCATGTACGTTAACATTATTAATTTTTAGTATTGTATTTTTGTTTTTAAGTATTAGTAATGCCGAGGCTGCCACAGAGGCCGAAAAAACGCAATTAAATAATAATTTAGTTAAAATCGAAAGCGCTGATTATTATCGTCAATTGTATGAGGACCAGAAGGATTACAACGAAAAAATACTCAATACAATTTATTGGGCTCTTGGAGGTTTAGCGACGGCAATTGCTACTGTAGTTGGTCTTAACGTATTTAGTAGCCAACGAACTAATAAGGTGGGTATGGAGGCAATAAAACAAGAAATTCTAAAAAATAATGAAGAAGCCACCAATCAATCTATTTCAGAAATGAAAGAAAGATTTGATAATCTGAAGGAACAAATTTTTAATGAGATTATAAAAAAGATAGATGAAAAAAACGAGATATTTCAAGCGAAAACAGAAATTTTGCAAGCTATGATAAAAGACTTAGATGCTAAATTTCAAGCTCAATATAGAGTGATGGAATTAGAGGTTGAAGAGAAAGAAAACAGCTTAAGAAAGGAAATGAAGCACATCAAAGTTGATACGTTTGAGAATACATCATTAATCCATAGTATTAAGGGAGTGCCTGAAAACCAAGTTTTCTTTCTTTGTCAAGCTATTGATCAAGCATTAGAGATAGAGAGATATCCTGAGTCTTTACTTAACGAACTTATAAATACTTTGTCTAATATGCAAAAAATCACCCATTTTACAAGTACTAGAATATCATCAATCTCTAAAAAAATCCCTGATAATTACGATCACTTTAAGAGTAGGTTAGATCAAGTGATAAAAGAAATTAAAGTTGATTAACTTAAAATAAGTCGCCAATAGGCGGCTTTTATTTTTAATTTGAGAGAGGATGTGATAGATGTGAGTACGTCTCAAACAATTGTAATCCCTAAAGGGACGAACTGTAAGATTGATGCAGAAGTAGCCGGAGTCACAATTAAAGGTCCGGCAGTAATAGTGGTTTTAGAAAACACAGAAGCGCTGGATTCAGAGGTATGTACCAGCGCTTCTTAGAATAAATAGTGTGAGAGGCTAAATGACCAATTTATGAACCCACTCCCAAACGTTTTCAGGTAGCCAACCGACATAACCGGTAGTGATCCTTACGATGAAGAATGTATCATTGCTGTCTATATGTGGCTGGATTCTTGCTTGTACCTCTTGTGCAGAATTTGCCCAAACGACCCAAGTAGAATCCAGTACATGGCACCAAGATCCGAAACTCTGGATTGCTTTGTAAAGACCGTCGTAGTCTTGTCCGGATTTATTCAAGTCATAACCTATCAAATACACTGAAAGAATCGAGAAACTAGATCAATGAAGGATCAATGAAGATTGAAGCTATCGGAGATTTGAGGTTAAGAGCTGGAATATACGTAAATGTTTATATTGAACGTTTTGGCATCAACAAGTTTTTTCTAGTGGACGAATGTTCACATAAAAATATCGAATCTAATCACACGATGTCATTGGAATTGAGGTTGGTATGATGCTGGAAGTTATCAAGCAAGCAGCATTAGAGGTGTTCAAGAATAGTAACCCAACAGCTGTAATGTTTGGAACGGTTTTATCAATAAGCCCTTTAGAAATTAGTGTGGATCAGCGCCTAATTTTGACAGAGGCTTTTTTAATTGTTCCCGAATCAATGGGACGCTTTGAGATAGATTTAAAACACGTCCATGCAGTCATTGGCCTATCTGATACCGATGAATCATTACTAAATAAGATAGTGATCAGGAAAGGGTTGGAGAGTGGTGATAAAGTGATCCTGCTGCGTGTACAGGGTGGTCAACAATTCGTAGTGATGGACAAGGTAGTGAGTGGATGATCCCACATAGCGATTTCGAAATGTCGGATGAAGAATTAGAACCGGTTGCCCTACCGAGTAGGACATATAAGCTTGATCTAGTTAACAAAAGGATCAGCAGTCAAACGATTGACGGACTGGATGCAATCAAACAAGTTGTGTTCAAGATTCTTTCAACTACTCGTTTTGAGCATCTCATTTACAGTAACGACTTTGGTAGTGAGGTGGATCTATCTGCCAGCCGTGGACGCTCTGTATTTGAATCTGAGGTGGAACGATGGGTGAAGGAAGCATTAACCCAAGATGATCGAATCGTGGCTGTAACAGGCTTTAAATTCGCCTATGAACTTGATAACGCATTGGTTCATTTTACGGTCGAATCAGAATTCGGACGATATCAAGAAACAAAGGAGCTGGGGAACGGTGTATGAGGACCAAACCTTTGAAAACATATTAGAACGAATGTTAGACAGAGTACCTGACGGTATAGACAAAAGGGAAGGAAGTATTATCTATGATGCCTTAGCTCCTGCTGCTGTAGAACTAGCACAAGCCTATATTGAGCTAGATATAAATTCCAGTCTTCGGTTCCCAGATACAGCTACAGGTGAATATTTAGATCGGGCTATCGCGTGGTCAGGTGTCGCACGGAAGAAATCTAGTAAGGCGCAATTAAGAGGTTTGTTTTACAACGCCAGTAATACGTTATTAGATATCCCTGTTGGTAGCCGATTCTCACTGGGGGAGCTGAATTACAAGACAATCGGCAAACTCTCATTAGGAAACTACCGACTAGAGTGTGAAACCGAGGATCAGAAGGTAATCGTCATTTTGGTGCAATTATCCCGATTGATTACATTAACGATCTTGGGCGTGGGGAAATTACTGAACTACTTGTAGCAGGGCAAGATACCGAAACAGATGAGTCGCTCTATGAATACTACCAAGAAAGAATCTCACGTCCAATTACGTCGGGCAATAGGTACCAGTATGAGTTATGGGCTAGGGAGATACCAGGAGTAGGAAGGGCGAGGGCGTTTCAAATTTGGAATGGTGAGGGCACCGTGAAGGTGGTCATATTAGATAATGATATGCGCACTCCTGCTTTCGCTATCGTCAGCGCAGTTCAGAAATATATTGACCCTAATCAGGATGGGATGGGCGAAGGCGCTGCACTCATCGGGGTTAAGGTATCAATCGTGGGAGCCTCAGAGGTTCCGATTAACGTATCAGTTACCGTTGTTCTTGCTGCTGGAGCTAGTATTGCACAAGTTAAAGAGCAGTTAGAAACTGGTGCTAAGGAATATCTGAAAGATTTGGCTTTTAATGATCCGCTAATGAGGTACACACGTATTCAAAGCATCATCTTAGGGATACCTCCAGTTATCGACTATTCGAATTTGCTTGTAAACGGAGGAACGCAAAATATTCAGATTCCAATGGATTCCGTTGCAGTCTTGGGCACGGTGAACGTGTCATGACAGCCGTTGAGAGATTAAGGGAACACTTACCTGATTACTATGATGAAATCGTAGAAATGGATGTTCTGACAGCCACAGAAGGTGTGGAGTTTGATAGGCTGTATTCGGACATCGAAACACTCTTGAATGAATCGTATCCCGAGACATCAACTATGTTCCTAGGTCGCTATGAAAGGGATTTACAAATCGTAGTTGATAAGACAAAGCCAGCAGATCAAAGACGGTCCGTAATTATATCTAAGATGCGTGGTAGTGGTAAGGTGTCTGGTTCTATGATCAAGAATGTTGCTCAAGCCTATGATGGCGGAACGGTTAATGTAGCCGTGGATATGCCTCATTATACGATCGTTATTACGTTCATTGATTCCTTGGGTATTCCCCCTAACATAGACGATCTAAAACAAGCATTAGAGGATATCAAACCCGCACACATGGCACTTGAATATAAATTCCGCTTTCTATTAATACGTGAAATACACAACGTGATGACACTTAACCAAATACAACAGATTACATTATCAAATTTTTCAGGAGGTGAAGCTATTGCCTAGTAATACACCAAATTTAGGATTGCTAAAAAAGGACCCGGTAATAGACAGTAATGACACATTTAATATCAAAACTATGCTCAATGACAACTGGGATAAGATCGATGGCGCTATAGGAGAATTACGGGAAGATGTTCAAGATATTGTTATTCCTGATGCATCACTAACAGTTAAAGGAATCACACAACTGAACAGCGCTGTGAATAGCGCGTCAGAGACAGAGGCAGCTACACCCAAGGCTCTTAAGACTGTAAATGACTCTCTTACTACGCATAAGGCGGAAACAGTGAAACAAACAACAGTTGATATTATTTTCTATGTAGCAACTACGGGTAACGATACAACAGGAGATGGGACCAGCGGAAACCCCTTTAAAACCATACAATTTGCCATAAATAAATTACCTAAATTTATTGCTAATAGGATAATTATTAATGTAATCGCAGGTAACTACGCTGAGGACATATCATTTGTAGGGTTCAGCGGTCGATCAGGATTGGAGCTAAATGGTCCGAATTGTAAAATAAATAGTTTGAATATTTATGATAATTCAATAACCATTAGTGTGACATCATTTGAAGTAATTTCTAGCGTAGATGGCATGCCTGCATTTGTTTATATGAACTCTAAGAGAATTAATTTAGTATCCTTAAAAATGGTGAGTATATCTCCTTATGGTGTCCTGGTTAATAGCAGTAACGCGGTTCAAATATCGAATTGCCAAATTTCGAATAAAACAACTTCTGCAATAAGCATTCAGTATTTAAGTGTCTGTTTCAGTGAAGAAAACAGCGGGACAGGAAACTCAATTGCACTGCAATGTACAACTGCAAGTACAATTGGTAAATCTGGGAGTCAGCCAAGCGGAACGACGGCCGAAGAAGTAGCATGGGGGGGGGCGCAATAAGATAGTAATGTTATTAATAAATTAAAAAATCTGTCAACACAACAAGGATAAAAAACCAATCCATGCTAATTTAGTTACTAATAATTCAAAGGAGAGTAAAATTATGAATAAATTTATTAAGCTTTTAATGGTAGTGATTCTTACAAGTGTTATCTCACCTTTCTCCCTTTACCCATCCTCGGTATTTGCCGATAATAAGATTATCTATTCTACAGATCTATTCAATGATGGGGATTTTGACGATTATTTTGATTTGATAGCTCTGAAATCTTTAGAAGGTATTGATTCCACTATCATACTCGATGGTAATGAACAAATAACAACAAGAGGTGGAGCATCGGCTATTGAAAACCTGGATATTATAACAGGCGAAACAACAAAATATACACTTGGATTAAATGAGAATTCTTATTTCTACAAAGATAGAGGATGGAAATCACACAGTTTTTTACAGAGAAACATCCAAAATATAATAAGCGAAATTCAACAAGCGCCAGAGAAAACTACAATTGTTACAGTGGGAAGCCTACGGGATATTTCAGCCGCGTATAATAGAGAGCCAAACTTGTTTAGGGAAAAAGTATCTAAAATATATATATTTGCAGGCGATTACAAGGGGACATATAAAGAACACAACGTTGAATTGGATGAGTTGGCCTACTTAAATGTTATGAACTCGGGGCTTTCTATCTTTTGGATACCTTGTTTTGAAGAGGGACTATGGACATATGGGGATAATAGTTCTTATTTTACAGTAAAGCATAGTGAACTATTTACTAATTCAGAATCACCGTTGTTTAAATGGTTTCTTTACAGGTTTATTAAAGAAACCATTCCATTCGAAAGTTTTTTGAATAATGAATATAACGGGACGTTATTTTTAGAGGATATGCGCAACTTGTGGGTTGCTCCTTTGCTCAGCATACTAGATGGTGGTTGGGATTCGTATATAGACAAATATAACTTAGAGAATAACACCGCGTTATCATCACCAATAACTTTTGAACCGGTAACCGCCAAGTTCTTGAAAGAGGGCAAGGTTGATTACACTCAAGGGAACAAAATCATGAAACTTAAAATTGTGGATAGAGACGAATACGTTTCCTTAAGTAAATATATTATTAAGGAGATGATTAAAAGGGTCGAAGGAATGTAGTAATTGAAAATTCTTGGTACACCAAAAACTATTAAATTTGAGGTGTTTTGAATACTAATTATTTTAAATACTTCCCTCTCATTTTTAAGAATGGTTTCTCGATTGTATTATACGTAATAAATGAAATGATGATGGTAATTGGTATAACAATGATTAATGAAGTCAGTATTGCGTTTTTAAAGGGACTAGTACTAAAGGTGAAAAATAAACCCTTATTAATTAAAGCTTGAATGACAATAGAATGAATTAGGTACATTGAGAACGATAATTCACCAAGCTTTGATACTAATCTAGATAAGTAGCTTGAATAGTGATTGAAAATCAAAATATATGAAATCAAGAAAAATGCCCACATTAAACCTTCAATTGAAGGCCAAATAATTTTCCAAGAAGAAACTGATACCCATCCACCTAGTTTGTTGAAAACTAGTAAAGTCAACAGCATAGTAATTACACTAGGAATGAATGCAATTTTAAACAACTTTTCCCCTTTGGGTTTTAAATTTTTGTAGTAATTTGCTGCAAGCATGCCAAGGATGAATTGATCAATTCTCCCAATCATATTCCAATATGATAGATCTCTCAAATTGGCATCATAGAAATATGCAGAGAATCTAAATAATAAAGCTAATAGAACTATTGCTAGTATTTTTTTCCTATCTGTTTCCATTGTCTTTAAAAGAAAGGGGAATATCAAATAAAATTGGAATTCAACAGAAATAGCCCAGAACATTGAAGAATATGGACCAAGATTTAAAGAGTTAGGCATATTTGCAAAACCGAAAACAGTCTGAAGAAACGAACTGAATGAGAAATTTTGAGGGTATACACTTAAACCAACAATAATAAGAAAAATAAATAAGGGATAAATGCGTAATAAACGATTTCTGACAAATCCTATGTAATCTATTTTTTTTCCTATTGATCCGTAAGTGAAAATAAAACCACTTAACACCATAAAAAGTGCAACAGCAGTGTGCCCCTCAATTATAAGTGTATTAAGTGGATTATTGGAATAGATCCAATGATCAAACTCAAAGGGCTTATTATAAAGGATTATGTAAGAAAAGTTATTGAGCGAATGGTATAAAATAATTAGTAATGCCGCGTATGCACGGATGTGGTCTATTGCTGGTAAATACTTAATATTTGTACTTTTAATTAGTACTACCTCCCCTTTAAGACTAAAGTTTATTATAACAACAGATGAAGAATTTAGTAAATTAGAAAATAGGTGAGGAAAAAACGTTAATTCGCATTAGGACGATTATACACAGCATCAACAGCACCCATCGAGGTGTTTTTATTTTGCCCTCATAACTATGGGGGCTATTTGTATTTCAAAAAGGGAGATGGTAAGCATGGAAAGATTGGATTTAACGTTAAAGTGGGGTATAGCATTATTTGGGACTATAGGGACTTATTTTTTTGGAGGTTGGACAGAACTGATTTCGTTTTTCTTACTTGCGATTGTGATCGATTACGGCACAGGTCTTGCAGCATCGATTAAGGAGGGCAAGGGGCTTAGTAGTAAAGTTGGATTTTGGGGATTAGCAAAAAAAGGGCTTATGATGCTTGTGGTTATATTGGCTCATAGATTAGATGTTTTGTTTGGCTCTGATGTAATTATGATCGGGGCCATTTATTTTTATTTGGCGAATGAACTTATATCCATAACGGAGAATTACGGACGTTTGGGGCTGCCATTACCGAAACAGATCAAAGATGTCATAGCTATTTTAAAAAAAAGGGGAGCGATCAATCATGAATCCATTTGAATCTTATAGATTAACAAGTCCTTTCGGTATGCGTATGCATCCAGTGTATAAAGTACCAAAGTTTCACAAGGGCGTTGATCTTGTAACGACACCCTCCACAGGTCCGTTGTATGCATTTGTTGCTGGTGAAGTTATCCACGCTAAAGAGAGTGCAAAAGGTTCAGGATTCGGAGGCTACGGCATCGTAGTAGCGATCAAGGACGAGAAAGGCTATCTACACTGTTACGCCCATCTATCAGCTGCATCGATAAAGGTTGGGGATAAGGTAAAGAGAGGTCAAAAGGTGGGGCTTCAAGGTAGTACTGGAGTTTCAACAGGCGCACATCTTCATTATGAGATCCGCAAGGCTTGCTCACCATCATATGGCTATACGGCAACAGAATCTGGTGTAGTAGAGCCTACGAAGTATTTGCAAGACTATTATTCCAAAGAGGAGATATCAAGAGTGGACAAAAAAGACGCAAATGCAATCATTGATAATTATCTTAAGCCGGCATGGGGTGCGGCTATGACAGCATCGGATAAAAAGGAGATCGGTAGACTGGCTGATACATTGCGTGCTGCATCGGGACAGGCTAAGCAGAATGGATAAGTTAGCTTTTAGCCCTGTAGCTTTGTTTTAGTGAAATTTGTTTTGTTTAGTAACAAACTCAATATATATAATATCCACCAACATATATGAAATCCCTTAGGGTAGATTGGTAACCCACAGGGTTTAGCCAATAAAATTCTAAGGGGTATGTATTAATTTTAAAGATGCCTAAATTAAGTTGTGAAAAGCGCTATCTGTTTTTTAGTCATCACAAAACAAAAGAGTCGCTTTTGGCGACTCATCTTTAATATTTCAGTTAAATACATCTCTTATTTTTAGATCAGAAAATGTACTTACTACACTTAATAAACAAAAAATTGTCCCTCTTCTATTAAACTACCGAATCTATCGTATACCATAACGTAACCACCGCCTCCAGAAATCAGCGCCGTAACTAGACCCGTTGAAGATAGACTAAGAGAATTATTATAAGCGTGAAAATAATACGTATACCCTTTTCCATAACCCATCTGATATGTTTGTCCAGGATGAAGCCATTGCTCGTATGAAAGACTCTGAACCGAAGCATTTGGTAAAGCAGCGTTTGCGCTTGCTACACCTGAACTAACTGACAACAATAAAATAACTGAGATAGATAATAACAATTTTTTCACCATTAATACCTCCTTTTATTGTTAATATTAGCATGTTACCCATTATTTACAAGTGAAATATTTCTTTTTAATTAACTGATAGACCTATAAATCTTCTGCCACTCCGGTAATTAGCTCTCCATTACGCAGCCTTACAGCAACTTTCTGATTATTCATTACAGCTTTATGTAACTCATGCTTTACATTAATACAATCCCTCCCGTTCATACACTCAACATTCTGGAAATTTACGAATAACCCTTCTAACTTGGAAAAATATTTCAATTGAATAAAGAACGTTCGTTCGCATATAATACAAACAAGTGTTCCTATAGGGAGTGAGAGTCATGCCAGCTAAATACATTGGAAAAATCATAGAGATTATCTATATGGACCAATCAGGAAAGATCACACAGCGCCGTATCGAGATTAATGCTATTCGCAATGGCTTAATTAAAGCGGCCGATCTCAAGAGTAAATCACCTCGGACATTCCTTATAAACAATGTACTGGCATGGCAACCATCGAAAACAGCATAGGAGGGATTAAAGATGAGTAAGAAGCTAAACGGCAATGAAATGTATGAGTCTTCTCGTTTTATTATCCCGCAACACAGGGAAGCAGCTTTAAGACAAGCACGTGAGATAAGCAGACGAGAAAAACCTTTATTAGATGAACAGGAGATACACCGAATCGAAAGAGTACTTATTGATTCTTATAATAGAAGAACGTTTATAACAATAACTTTATTCGATCCGTTTGATGATGTTCAGATGAAAGGTTTAGTTATCGTTATTAACACATACCTGAGGGAAATTAAACTGTGGTTCGAGGACGAATATAACTGGATCAAGATGATAGATATTATAGCAGCGGAAGTATGATGAATTATAAAAAAAATACCCCACCGACCAATTAAGGTTAGTAGGGTATTTTTTTAGTTGTTTTGGCTCTATTGTATAATATCTCTCGAAAAATTCCGTCCCCAATCCGTCCCCAAGTCCAAATAACTTCTAATTCTAATCGTTTTCTCAGGAGCAGATTAAAAGAAAAACCCCTTATATAATAAGGAGTTTCAGTGTTTTTCTTAAATGATCTGTGTAGGATTCGAACCTACGACCCCTACCCTGTCAAGATAGTGCTCTCCCGCTGAGCTAACAGATCTAAATGGTAGATACAACGATTATCATACCAGCAGCTACATGTACTGTCAATATCATTTTATCGAAAGAATCGTTGCGCTGTCTGGGTTCTCAATGTCCTCAGGTTTAAAAAAAGTAAAAGAGTCTACAATGAGAAATATAGTATCAACCAATAAAGGAAGTGGCATAAATGCCGAACAAGATAAGTGGCTTGGTAGCAGGAGTGTGTCTGCTTGCGCTTCTAGTGGGGTGCTCGGTAGAGCAGGACAAGTCCACATTGCAAATAAAAAGGATGGACTCATCTTCCGCGCCTATCATGAAGGATGTATATTCTGAAGATGTAAACGAACAGGTATACTCAACGAATGAGATTTCCCCACCCTAAACGATCGATAAATAGCGACTAGAATCCCCTTTGACGAACAGCCTTTGTCATGGGGGATTTGGTGTGCCTTACTTTTGATCCTCGACTCTTATATACTATAATCATTCTTCTTCATCCCATTTACGGGAGTAGCCCTTCTTGGTGACATAGAAGAAAGAGTAAATAAGGACGATAGTCATGATAACACCAATAACAATAGTTGCTTTCATTAAATATATGGCCCCTTTGTGATGAATGTGAAGACAAAGTAATTATCAAAACTATACATCAAAAACATTTTTTTGTATAATAATTCGATTAGACGTTAGACTAAATTGATGATACGAAAGAGAGGTAACAAAATGGCTGCAGAGATCATTCATGTCAACACAGAGGAACAGCTGCAGTATGGACTGGATATTCGGAAGAAGGTATTTGTGGACGAGCAACTGGTACCGATAAGTCTTGAAATTGACGAATATGATAAGATTAGTCCCGATGTACATCACTTGTTAATTCATGATAATGGCGAATATGTTGCGACAGGCAGAATCATTTACTATGATGAAGAGACCGCCAAAATGCAGCGTATTGCTGTTTCAAAGGAATACCGTACGAAAGGCTTCGGTAGAGTACTGATTATCGCAATGGAGAAGCTAGCAAAGGAACTTGGATTGCGTTATGCGATTCTTGATGCTCAGTGCCAGGCTGAACCCTTTTACGAGAAGCAGGGGTATGAAGTAATCTCGAAGGAACCCTTCGATGATGCGGGAATACTACATGTTCGCATGAAAAAAGAACTATAATTTGACCGAATTTGACTTTGATATTAAATTTGACCATGATCTTGAATTCATATTAATGCATTGAATTAGCCGATGCTGGGTAACCTACTCGAATGCCCCGAAACTCAATACATGAAACAAAAGGAGCGAATCGATATGGGAACCTCAGAACGTGAACAATTTGTTGCAGTACAGAAGAATGGAGATGGTGATCTGACGGCATTTCAGACATCATCAGGTCGTGTGTTGGCTTATGAACAAGCACTTCAGGAAGTACAGGCAGGAACGATTGCCGGCGTTAATGCATTTAAGGGTAGAGATGGGGAAACATATATTCGTGGAGATGCCGATGGAGATCCATCCAACAACTTGGATCAACTCCCTATTTTTGAATAAATCTAGACACCACAAGCCAGTAGTTGACCCCACGTGGGAATCAACTGCTGGCTTTTTTATAGTTCGTAGATCAGATTTTGTTCTAAGAAGGTCATTTCACCAGTCTGATTAAGATAATCGTCTCTATCATCCGCGTAATGCATCAAATAGGTATTTTTCTGGATTTCTGTGGGTAGTGTAAGGAGTTCTTGAAGCGTTGTATGAACTTCTCCAGGCCCGCTTAATTGGCATTCGTGAAAAATAGTTCTACACCCACGCTCTTGAACCAGATGGAGAAGTAAAGAGGGTTCGAACGTCATGTCAGAGCTATAAAAGATATTTTCATTAATGTACAAAGAGTAGCTTGCTTTACCTGGTATATGTTTTGTAGGGAATAACTCCACTGTAATAAGTTCCGATATGTACTGAGGCTTCAATGGATGAAGGAGTCGTACTTCAAATATGTCTTCTAATGAGGATATTTCACCTTCTTGATATAATCCCCCCTTTAACGTGTGTTCCCACAGCGAGTGAGCGAGTTCTTCTGTTATATATAGAATCATTTTGCGCTTGAATGTGAACTTCGTCTTGAATGCAAGTTCTTCCAGTCCACCAACATGATCAGCGTGAATATGGGTTATTAATACGGCATCAATGTCGTTAAAAGACATACCCAGACGGTATAGCGCAAGTGGTGCAGTTACGCCACAATCAATTAAGAGCGTAAATGTTCCATCATATAGTAAGGCATTGTTATTGTAATAATTTTTAGCAAAAGCACTTCCGGTTCCTAGCATCTGTAGCTGTAGGCCCAAAATAAATAACCTCCTGACTTAAGTTAACGTTTCTGTTGTTAAATATATCATTCATTGCGATTAACCAACAGGAATCTTAGCCCTGAATTTATATAACACCATAGTTCCCAATGAATGAATTCCTCATACAATACTGTGAGGATACACATCTGCAAATGAGGTGACATGGTGGTCAAACCTAAGAGTAAGAAACCCGTTCAACCTAAAACCGAAAAGGTAAGAAGAGAAATGAAACTTGTGACTTCGCAAGTATGTGAGGTATGCAAAACACCTTGTTCAGACGGTATTCATTACAGAGAGAGAATGAGAGTTCCGGGTGCAATTGGCAAAGGGATCCCTTGTATTCTGACCAAACCGAGTTCGTAAATACCAAATAAAACCTGCAGAATTGCGATCTGCAGGTTTTATTTGGCATCTGGAGTAGGTTGACCGCAACTTGCCGATTTATTTGTAGTATATATTTAAGTCAGCATGAATGGAATAGTATGGAGGGAGCGTATAATTATGAGATGGAAAAAAATTATAATGAGTACACTTGTCTTGTCCCTTATGGGGGGATCTTTATTGTTTGCCGATTCAGTTAATGAGAAAGTCCGCCTTTGGGTGAATGGTCAAGAAGTTCAAGAGGGTGGCTATAACATAGATGGTAAGACATATGTACCGATTCGCTCTTTTGAAGGAATTGTGAACTGGAGTGCAAGCAATAATCAAGTCAAATTCCTTAAACCCAATGTACATATTTTTCTATTTAAAGGCGATACCATATTTGGTAACGTGAATAAAGGTAAACTGAAATTCAATGTATTCAGTCAAGTGGATAACTTAGCAGACTCCGTAGTAGCCGTTAAAGTGGCTATTATAGATCCATCAGGTGTCCAGAAGGATATCCAAACGCAAGAATTAAACAGCGATCAGAAGGATAACTTCTGGTTTCGAACGGATGATTTTACATATGATTTCAAAAGCACAGGTAAATATACGATAGGATTCTATATTAAACTGACTAAAAATTCGGAATTTGAATTGGTTTCTCAAAAAGTCATTACTGCATTAAATTAATGTAACGATATGATTTACATTGAATATGATAGGTGAAATTGACCTAAAAAGCCTTCCATGTTACGATACCAAAGGTATTAAAATTCAACTGGAAACGAGGTATTTATATGAGCGAAGATAAACACGTACACGGCGAAGATTGCGGCTGCGGTCATGATCATGAAAATGGTAGTGAGGAAGAGGAGTTTGTCCTGACTTTGACTGACGAGCAAGGCAACGACGTTGAAATGGTTCTTGTAGAGACTTTTGATGTAGGCGAGAAGGTCTATGCTCTGTTACTCGAACGTGAAAATCCTGAAGCGGACGGCATTATTCTGCGAATGGAAGAAGAGAACGAGGAAATGGTTCTTTATAATATCGAAGATGAAGAAGAGTGGAAGTCTGTGGAAGAAGTATATAATGTGCTACTTGCAGCATCGCAGGAATAGATTCTATCTAGTGTTCGAAAGAAGAAGCTCCGTACCGTTATAGGTACAGAGCTTCTTTTTCATTGTCTTCATGATCGAAATGTTAGAAAATGGCATCGGTTTCGACGATAACTTTAACGTTGTGAATGTATCGGTCTTCAGGTCCTTTTACAGGTAAGCCTACTTCGACATGATCAATGATGTAATCAATATTATCTTGAGATATCACTTCTCCGGGAAGAAGAATTGGAATCCCAGGTGGATAGACATATATAAATTCAGCGATGATTCGTCCAGCAGATTCCTTAAATGGAACGACTTCTGTATCTCCATAGAATGCTTCTCGAGGGGTAAGAGATAATTGAGGTATCTCAGGGATTTTAACAATCAATTCGTGAGCTTGATTGACTAAGAAGTAGGTATCAGATAGTTCACGCAATGCTTTTAAAAGAATTTCAATGGTATCTTCCTTATCGCCCGGTGTAACGAGACAGAGAATATTATACATATCGCTCATTTCAACTTCTAGATTATAATGTTCGCGCAACCAGTTCTCCGTATCATATCCTGTGATTCCGAGATGGCGAACGTGAATCGTAAGTTTGGTAAGGTCAATATTATGTGTTGCTTCCCCACCAAGAATTTCTTTGCCGACACAGTATAGTCCATCGATCTTATTAATTTCTTCACGTGCATATTGTGCTAAATCAATGGCTCGCTGAGCTATTTCATGACCATTCAAGGCAAGATTACGTCTTGAAGTATCTAACGATGCCAATAAAATATAGGACGTTGAGGTTGTAGTCAACATGCTGATAATGGTCTGAACACGCTGCGGATTTACGAATCCATTCTTCACATTTAGATTAAGAACCGAGCTTTGAGTCATGGAACCGCCTAATTTATGCACACTTGTGGCTGCCATGTCGGCTCCAGCTTCCATAGCGGACATAGGAAGATCCTCATGGAAATGAATCAACACACCATGAGCTTCATCGACAAGCACAGGAACATGGCGACTATGAGCAAGTTCAACAATTTCCTTTAAGTCTGCACATAATCCATAATAAGTCGGGTTAATCACAAGGACAGCTTTGGCATCAGGGTGACGATCAAGTGCTCTGCGTACAGAGCTTGTTGTGATACCGTGGTCAATTCCTAGATTCTCGTCGCGTGCTGGTGAGACAAAGACAGGTTTAGCTCCGGAGAATATGATGCCAGACATGATCGATTTATGTACATTTCGCGGAACGATGATCTTATCACCCGGAGAACAGATGGATAGAATCATGGTCATAATGGCACCGCTTGTTCCTTGCACACTAAAATAGGTATAATCAGCTCCAAAGGCATCTGCAGCCAGTGCTTGTGCTTCTTCAATGACACCTGTAGGCTGATGTAAGTCATCCAGCGGGGCAATATTAATTAAGTCTATGGAAAGGGCGTTATCCCCTATGAACGCTCGGAACTCTTCATCTGCTCCTCGACCCTTCTTATGTCCAGGGATGTGGAATTGTACGGGATTGCTAGCAGCGTGATTCTTAAGTGCTGTGAAAAGGGGCGTGTTGCTATGGTTCATGAATCATTCACAACCTTTCTGTATTAAAATACAAAGATGAGTATAGCAAATCAGGACGGGATTGCAAGCTTTTGATAAAGTGGTAAAATCCATATGTAATTGGGTAATCTATATTATAGATAGATAATGAAGGTATCAGACAACGTTTCGTGTAGAAGAGGATGGGATAATCTTGTCACAAAGTTCGAAAGAAGTCTCCAATCGTCAATTGAGATCGCCTTTTTTTATTGAGCTTATGCTCATCATTTTTTTAGTTGAGTTCCTGAAAGGATCATTGTTAGTTTCGTTATTGCCTATCTACATGAAGAACTCGCTTGGATTAACGGCATGGAGTGTAGGAATTGCATTCTCTTTGCAATATGTGGGTGATAACCTCTTTAGAAGTCCATTTGGATGGTTAGCAGAACGATTGGGTTATCGAAAGACTATGTCAGGTGCATTGTTGATGACTGTTGTTGCCGTGGTAATCATTGCTTTCACTTCTGCACCGGTATGGCTCTCTATCGCTTGTTTAATTCTAGGGATAGGTACATCTCCATTATGGCCTTGTGCAATGACAGGTGTTACGGAAATATCGGGACCGAATAACAGTAATGGTACCGCGATCGGAGCGCTAGAGATGGCTTCATTATTGGGCATAGGTGCTGGTCCTATCACTATGAATTTTCTAATGCAACGGACAGGCTCTAATTATCATACATCATTTCTAGTGCTGATCGGTTGTGGTATCGTGCTTGTGCTCGTTGCATTACTTCTCCCAGGGAAGGCTAAAAGTGTCAACTTACATACGACGGTGGAAGCCGTGCGCCATAAGAATATATTCATGCTGATCAAGTCTAAGATGATACAATTAAAAAATAGTGTGAAGAAAACACTATATGAAGTGAAACATACTTTGAAAGTAAGTTGGCTCGTCTATCCGGCACTATTCCTCCAGTCGTTTGTTATTGGAATATTAACGCCAGTTATTACGCTATATGTACAGAATGAGCTAGGTTTCTCACTGAATATGTATAGTCTCTTGTTGATTGCTGGAGGGGGAATTACAGTTGTTGCCCTTATTCCTTGTGGGAAATTAATTGACCGTTACGGAACGGCGCCATTCTTACATTGTGGGTTCCTACTTGCGGCTATATCGATTTCTATATTCTCGATGGTACACGCTGTACCACTTGTATTTATATTTGTAGCTCTTATAGGGATTAGTTATGCTTTTATTTTACCAGGATGGAATACATATGTGTCCCATTTGATACCTAAGGGAGAACGTGGAGCTGTATGGGGGTTTTTCCTGACTTTACAAGGTTCTGGGATGGTAGTTGGTCCGATTGTATCGGGTCGGTTATGGGATGTTATGGGGCACGAAGCCCCATTCATAGCAAGTAGTGTGGTTATGATCATACTGTTTATTGTTCACTTGTTATTGACTCGTAAGAGACCGTTAAAGACAAATGCGATTACAGAGGGATAATACCTGATTAGATCATTATTTCTTAAAAAGACTTTTTATATAGCGGTAAGAGTTGTTCGAATGTCGTATGGATGATAGAAAGTAGTTCCTCGCCGTTTTGTAGGATGGGATCATCATGATTTATGCGTAATCCGCACATGATTTCGGCTTTCTTAAGTGTTGATAATTTGTTAGCCATCGCCTGTAGATCATCATTTGTCAACTCTGCATGGAGCGTTCCCTTTGGATCCAAATGATCCATGGACCAGTAGAAATGATCGGGTACCAAGTTATGAATAGTTGAGGTCTCAGAGATCAGTTGCTTAGCAAATTGCAATTTATTAGGGCTCTCATAAATCACGGCAAAGATAATAAAGAGATGAGTTCCAAACATACCTACTTGAAAATGAGGGAGCGCTTTGTAGCCTCTTTTATTAGCTGCCCATGCTACCCAAGTATCATTAGGTGCATTCACCTTACGGCGAGCATGCTTGGCGACATGTGCGAAGATCTCTTCCCCACAGAGTGCGGATAGGAATGGAGCAAGTTCTGTACCTAGAATTTCTAACTTTGGTCGAATATTCTCGATTAGAGCTTCCATGCGGTGTTCGAGACCGGGTACTTGAAAGACGTCAAAATCCTTTTGAGTAAAGCCTGTGAATGACATTATGGGACCTCCTATGTGCTCGTACAATTCGTTTCAGAATATTATAGCACAACAAACCTTTGGAGGATCAAGTTACATGATCGTCCTCTTTTTCGTTGTTTGCAGGTTTATCAAGAATTTATTAAGGGTAAAAATAGTCAATAAACCAAGTTACCGTTACATAAGATAAAGTATAAAATATATCAAGCAAATGATCCCTTAGTATTCGCGGCATCATTCTAATACCATTTGTTATAATATCCAGTTTAGGAGGGAGTGCCTTGAACAAGAGCTATGAAGTAGAGTACTGTAATTTGGAGCTTCGATTTAATCGGCGACATATTCAAGACTTAATCAAAGAGTTGATTCAAGAAGGTTATTCCCTTTATTGGAGTGAGAATGAAACACTCTTTATCATTTCTGTTAGAACCGGACGGAAATTAGTTAAGCTAAGGTTTATGAGAACGCGAAGCGGATATAAGATGGTAGGAGATTACATCATTCGTGACGCTAAGCTTGCTGATTGGATGGAGAAGCTAATTGAAGATACAAGAGGGCATGCAGTTGTTAAACGATTTAAAGACAGACAGATTCTCATTGAAAATATATTATTCGGGGAAGTGATCCGATTGGTGGAAATATCTGGATTTCAACAACGGGTTCTATTTCAGAAGGGGACTTATTTTACCGAACAGGAAATGTCTAAGATGTTCTATTCGTTGGAAGGGGATTTACGCACACAATTACGAAGAATAGAAGTGGACGAAGAATTGGATAAACTTTATGAGGCAATTCAGGCCAATGACACCGTTGAGATTGAACTTTGTAAAGAAAGACTCCGAGAATTAAGTCGTGAACTTATGAGACTTGAATGGTAAATACGTCTTTTGCTTACAATAAGAAAAGCATCTGAGAAGAACACCTCGGTAGTTTGCGAGGTGTTTTATCATGTTGAAATATAAGAAGTATAAGTTTCACTTGATAGATTGAACTAAAGTTTGCGCTCCCATATTCAATCATTTCTAAAGAAATTCATGAAAGGGTATCGTCTTTAGTTCATTCTAGATACTCTATTCCTTATATTTCCGCTGAAACGGGTACAGTCCTTGAAAAGGACGGCATAGCCGTTTCTACTTGGGAATTAGGAGCAGGGGTTCACTTCTTCGCATAAACACGTTAATATATAGATTGGGTATGAGTATAATGATCTTAAAATAAATGGAGTAAAGGATGAGAAACCAAATGGCGAAACAACAAATAGGTGTCATTGGCCTTGCTGTAATGGGCAAAAATTTGGCTCTAAACATCGAGAGTAGAGGCTTTTCAGTCTCCGTATATAATCGCTCTCCTGAGAAGACGCATGACCTTCTGAAAGAAGCTGATGGTAAGAATTTAACGGGTGCTTTCTCCGTTGAGGAATTTGTGGAATCACTTGAAGTACCACGTAAAATTCTTATCATGGTACAAGCAGGTAAAGCTACCGACGCAACGATTGAGCAATTGTTACCATTTCTTGATCAAGGTGACATTATCATCGATGGAGGTAATGCTTACTTCCCTGATACAGTACGTCGCAGTAAAGACCTCGAAGATAAAGGTTTCCGTTTCATAGGAGCGGGTGTCTCTGGTGGGGAAGAGGGAGCATTGAAAGGTCCTTCCATCATGCCTGGTGGTCAAGAGAGCGCATATCAATTAGTTGAACCGATCCTAACAGCGATTTCAGCTAAAATTGACGGTGAAGCTTGTAGTACATATATTGGACCAGATGGTGCAGGACACTATGTCAAGATGGTGCATAATGGTATCGAGTATGGTGACATGCAACTCATTTGTGAAGCTTACCAGCTCTTGAAGGATGTTCTACATCTTGATGCTAAGGAATTACATGAAATCTTCACGGAATGGAACAAAGGAGAACTTGATAGTTATTTGATCGAAATCACTGCTGACATTTTCTCGAAGTATGATTCCGAGACAGGTAAACCGATGGTTGATGTTATTCTTGATTCTGCTGGTCAAAAGGGTACAGGGAAATGGACAAGCCAAAGCTCTCTTGATCTAGGCGTACCATTGTCCATGATTACTGAATCCGTATTCTCACGTTTCTTATCTGCAATGAAAGAAGAACGTGTAGAAGCTAGCAAAATTTTGAACGGACCAGCAACTGAACCTTTCCAAGGGGATAAAGCCGAGTTTATCGAAAATGTTCGCAAAGCGTTGTTTACAAGTAAAATCGTATCTTATGCTCAAGGTTTCGCGCAATTACGCGCAGCTTCTGATGAGTATGGATGGGACTTAAAATATGGTAACCTTGCAAAAATTTGGCGTGGAGGATGTATCATTCGTTCCCGATTCTTGCAGAACATTACGGATGCATACGAGAACAATGCAGAGTTGAAGAACTTGTTGCTTGATCCATTCTTCAAAGATATTTTGGAGAATTATCAAGGTGCTTGGCGTCAAACCGTTACAGCAGCAGTTGCACAGGGTATTCCAGTACCTGGATTCTCAAGTGCTCTTGCTTACTACGACAGCTATCGCTCTGAGAGATTGCCAGCCAATCTGCTACAGGCACAACGTGATTACTTCGGTGCTCACACATTCAAACGTCTAGACAAAGAAGGTAGTTTCCACTTCAACTGGATGGAAGAATAGGCTTCACAGGAATGAGTCCATGCATGGCTTCCATGAGACAGTAACGAATGTTATCTTGTTCAAGATAACTTAGTCCAGGTCGCTTAAGAAGTAACATGCTGACTTCTCCAAAGTATTGGAAATTAAGAAGTAAACGTGGCTTAGGGAGTTCCAGCAATGCTGGATCACCTTGAGCCACTTTTTGTTGAACATAATGAAGAACCCACATGATATCATCGCGGCATAACACATGGCGGACATCACAGATTTCTTCAATGCGTCTTGAACTTGCGCTCGAATGATTTTGGGAATGATGCATGGATTCAACTCACCTCTAATTTGTCTATTTATCCGTTCATTCTAGTATATGGAACTCTAGCAGAAATAGAATCTCTCTTATATGCATGATTGTCGAAACTTTTGGGGCTGTGGTATGATTGAGACAATGAGTGAATAGGATGTTTTTTATAAAATAGATATAAGGTAGAACTGAGGGTGAAACTTTGAGCCAATCACAACAAAATATAATCCTGATTGGGATGATGGGGACAGGCAAATCTACCGTAGGTAAATGGCTTGCACAACATCTAGAATATGACTTGGTTGATCTTGACGCAGCTTTAGAGGCGCACGAGGGTAGCAGTATTGCATCCATATTTACCAATCAGGGTGAGGCATATTTTCGTAAAGCGGAGACCGCTATATTACAGCAAGTACTCTTGGGTACAGGTCAGGTAATTGCGACCGGTGGGGGAGCTGTACTTAATCAAGAGAATTGCGAGTTGATGAAGAGCGGTGGCTGGGTTGTTGCTTTGACGGCAGAAGCGGAGGATATTGTTTCGCGGGTTCAAGGTGATGGACTGAGACCTTTATTAGCTGGGAATACAGAAGAAAGAATACGTACGATTCTTGAGCAGCGGAAGTATGCTTACCTTTTCGCAGATTACACCGTGAACACATCGTTATTTTCTGTGGAACAAGTGAGCGAAATGATTTTAACACATTACCGCGTCTAAGCTTGTTTCCAGTGGTGAATTTTTCGAAATATATGAATATAAAGGAGTTAATAAATATGGATGTTATCGTTAATCCGACCCTTCATTTAAAAGGTAATATTGGGGCTTTGTCCTCTAAGAACTATACAACTCGCTACTTACTTGTAGCTGCTTTAGCAGAAGGGACGAGCACCGTTTATTTCCCTGCACATAGTGAAGATAGCGATGCCATGCGGCGCTGTATTCAGGACCTTGGAGCGACACTTATTGAGGATGATGAGAAAGCTGTCATTACAGGGTTTGGCAAACATCCAAAAGATGTTAAGGAATTGAATGTAGGTAATGCAGGCGCTGTTTTACGTTTCTTGATGGGAATTGCTGCGCTCTGTCCAGATGTTACCTTTGTGAATACATACCCAGATTCTCTAGGAAAAAGACCTCATGATGATCTGATCGTAGCTTTATCTCAATTGGGTGTTGAGGTT
Organism: Paenibacillus glacialis; assembly: GCF_001637205.1. Lineage (GTDB taxonomy): Bacteria > Bacillota > Bacilli > Paenibacillales > Paenibacillaceae > Paenibacillus_AQ > Paenibacillus_AQ glacialis. The sequence continues at coordinate 101,913 of NZ_LVJH01000070.1, read as the reverse complement.
GAACACAATGACGGACGCTTACCGATTACTATTCGTGGAGGTCATCCGACCGGAGGCAAGATCAAGGTATCTGGAGAGGTTAGCTCTCAATATCTAAGTGCGTTACTATTTCTAACTCCGCTGTTGGAAGAGGACAGTGAAATTGAAGTTCTAGGGGATTTGAAGTCCAAGGTAGTTGTCGGTCAGACATTGGAAGTTCTTGAACAGGCAGGGATTGTTATTCATGCTCGTGAGGACTACTTGGTATTCCAAGTTCCTGGTAGACAATCCTATGAAGCGAAAACATACACGGTACAAGGGGATTATCCAGGTTCAGCAGCTATATTGGCAGCAGCGGCTGTTACGCAGTCTGATGTTATTGTAGAACGTTTGTCTGCAACAAGTAAGCAGGGTGAACGTGCAATTGTGGATGTATTGAAGCTGATGGAAGTTCCACTTACCCATGAGGATGATGTCGTTCATGTTCAAGGCAACGGTAAATTAAAAGCGCTAGAATTTGATGGAGATGCAGCTACCGATGCTGTACTTGCTATGGTTGCAGCAGCTGTATTTGCTGAAGGGACATCAAGATTCTATAACGTTGAGAACTTAAGGTATAAAGAATGTGACCGTATCACAGACTACTTGGCGGAGCTTCGTAAAGCAGGTGCTAATGTAGAAGAACGACAGGCTGAGATTATTGTACATGGACGTCCTGAAGGAGTTGAAGGCGGTGTGGAGATTAATGCACACTACGATCATCGCGTGATTATGGCTTTGAGTATTGTGGGCCTGAGATCTAAACAACCGATTCGAATTAAGGATGCTCATCATGTTGCTAAATCCTATCCACAATTTTTTGATCATATGAAAGCACTTGGAGCACAGGTGGAATGGGTAGATTCTTTATAAACCAATTGGTTAAAAGAAATGGGGATGGAGAATGTCATTTATGAACCCAACGCAGGAGAAAATAGGTCAAATATTGAAGCAGGCAGGGAATATTGCAATAGTTGGTTTATCCGATAAGTCAGATCGTATTTCGTATATCGTTGCCTATACGATACAACGAAGAGGATATCGAATTATTCCAGTTAACCCCGCTGCAAGTGGGACAGAGATCCTTGGCGAAATGTGTTATGCGTCACTTAAAGATATTCCAGACAACGTAGATATTGTAAATGTATTTCGTCGCAGTGAATATTGTGCCGAAGTTGCACGTGAAGCGGCAGAAATTGGTGCTAAGGTGCTTTGGCTTCAACAGGGGATTATTAGTGAAGAAGCCGCTGAAATTGCTGCGGAGAATGGCATGATTGCTATTATGGATCGTTGTATTAAAGTTGAGGATGCAGTTTCCGTAAGGGATCCTCGTTAGAATGAAAGACGGCCTTTCGGGGCCTTCTTTTTATTTTTGACAAAATGTCTATCAAGGCTTACCATTCAATGTACATAGACTCAATATAAAATGACGATTTTTTCATATTTGATGTTGATCGTGTGGAGAAAGGGGAGTGTCACCTTGAATTGGTTGGGATCTTTGCAGCAGCTCGGAAGAGCGGTTATGCTCCCTACGATGGTGTTACCTGCTGCAGCTATCTTGCTCAGTATAGGCAGTCTACCTTGGGATGCTTGGGGACTTCCATCCATTGGTGATGTTAGTACATGGGCCGGTCAAGGGATTTTCTACTTCTTACCCTATTTCTTCGCGGTAGGAGTAGCTTGGGGACTTGCTAATCAAGCGGGACCAGCGGGGCTTGCTGCGTTGTCTGGTATGTTTATTTACGATCAGGTCACAAGACATTATAGTGATGGAAGCATCCAGCCATCCACTTTAATCGGAATTATTTTCGGCATGATTGCCGGTGGATTATACAATCGATTTAAACATATCAAGCTTCCGGAAGTGGTTCAGTTCTTTGGTGGATCGCGATTTGTTTTGCTGATTATGGGGTTGTTGTCCGCTGTATTCTCATGGTTTATGTTAGGGATTTCTCCCTTTTTACAGCGTGGTCTTGATGAACTTACGCAATTGGTTCTCCATCTTGGTGGGTTTGGACTTTTCTTATATGGAATGTTATATCGTATTCTTACCGCATTTGGTCTGCATCACTTGTTAAATAATGTGTTTTGGTTCCAAGTTGGGACCTTTACTACGCCAGATGGAATTTATGTGCAAGGAGATTTACCTCGATATTTTGCAGGTGACCCTACAGCAGGATCTTTTATGGCAGGGTTATTTCCAATTATGATGTTTGCATTGCCGGGTATTGCTTTGGCTATCATTCATGAGGCACGTGAAGATCTTAAACCTAAAATTAAAAAGACATTTCTAACAGCAGCCTTAGTCTGTTTCGTCACAGGTGTATCTGAACAAATTGAGTTTGCATTTTTGTTTGTTGCTCCTTATATGTTTATTGTACACGTTATATTGTCCGGATTAGCGATGTGGATTACGTATGCTTTAGACATTCATCATGGGTTTTCCTATTCTGCGGGCGTAATTGATTATATACTTAATTTTCATTTATCACATAATGCATGGATGCTCATACCTATTGGATTAGCCTACGGATTGATCTATTATGTGTTATTCAGATGGGCAATTCACAGATTTCAGATCCCAACACCGGGCCGTGAAGAAGGATCAACATTAGAAGATTGGGCGGGTAATATCCCGTTTCAGGCTCCACTTATACTGGAAGCTCTTGGTGGTAAGGAAAATGTTGTGCGGCTAGAATCTTGTGTTACTCGTCTTCGTCTTACGGTTAAGAACGACAGGTTAATTGACACGAGTGCACTTAAACTACTTGGTTCAGCAGGATCGATGAAATTAGGCGGTGGCAATGTTCAAGTTGTGTTTGGGACATATTCAGAATTAATTCGTGAGGAAGTTAATAAGCTTATGCAGAGGGACTTGCCTCAGGTGTTATTCTGTGCGCCAATGCAGGGACGTATGTTACCCATTGGTGAGGTACCAGATCATATTTTTGCAGCTAAGCTAGTAGGTGATGGGGTGGCATTTATACCTGAAAAGGATGAATTAGTCTCTCCTGTCTACGGAACGATTCTGCATATATATCCTACGATGCATGCCATCGGGATATCGACACCAGAAGGTCTTGAAGTGCTTCTTCATATCGGAATTGATACATCCCAACTAACTGGTGGTGATTTCAAAGCCGTAGTCAAAGAAGGGGATGTGGTAGTTCCGGGTCAGTTGCTTATCAAATTTAACTTGGCATATATTCGCAAGCATGCAGCATCCTTGGCCACTCCGATGGTCATTACCAATCCGCAGCGAGTGAAATCATGGAGCTTTGCTCCTTTTAAAGGTGTTAAGAAAGGGCAGGCATCCGTGATGTCTGTTGTATTACACGACAGGAACGTTGGAGGGCACGAAACATGATACAAGGCATCGGGGCGGCAGCAGGGGTCGCTATAGGTAAAGCATTTGTACTGCCTAGTTGGGAATGGGATTTGCCTGAATCTCGATTGGAAGCTATAGATTTAGCTAAAGAATTTGAAAGATTGTATGAAGGGATACGTACCTCTAAGCATGAAATTGAGTTCATTAGAAATGAATTCAAAGAGGTGGTAGGCGGAGAAGAATCCAGTATTTTTGACGCCCACCTTGCTATATTGGACGATCCGGTTTTTATGAATGAAATTCAAGGCATCATCGAACGTCAATACAAAGCGGCCGAAGTTGCCGTAAAAGAAGCGATAGACCACTTTGTAACGATGTTCGATCTGCTAGATGATGAATATATGAAAGAGCGTGCTATAGACATTAAGGATGTTGGGAATCGATTATTGAAACATCTACTTGGTGCTCCAGAGATTACGTTACCTGAAGATACACAACCTTATATTTTGGTTGCTAAGGAGTTATCGCCTTCTCAGCTTGTACATTTGAACCCTTCGCACGTGCTTGGAATTGCCACACTAATTGGGGGGAAGACATCTCATTCCGCCATTATGTCACGAGCCATGGGTATCCCACTTGTATGTGGATTAGAGAATAATCTGAAAGCACCGATTCAGACAGGGGATATGCTCATTGTAGATGGCGACCAAGGTCATGTGTACATTCATCCCAACGAATCAACGATAGCTCACTATACTGAAATACGCTCCAAACAACAGTACAAAAAAGAGCAACTTCAACTTCTAGCATCTGTTGAGGCAGTGACTAAAGATGGCGTTCAAATCAATCTTTCTTCCAACATTAGCTCTGTCAAAGAAATGGACATGGCTTTGAAGTATGGAGCCGTAGGCGTAGGGCTTTTCCGAACAGAGTTCTTATATATGGATCGAGTTACGTTTCCAAGCGAAAATGAGCAGTTCGAGGTATACCGCCATGTTGCAGAAAAGATGGGTAGTGGATCGGTTGTCATCCGTACGTTGGATATTGGCGGGGACAAGCATTTAGACTACTTCTCTCTTCCAGAAGAAGATAATCCATTCCTTGGATACCGGGCCATTCGGATTAGTCTAGATCGAAAGGAACTGTTCAAAACTCAATTGAGCGCGATCCTACGAGCAAGTCATTATGGTCATGTGAAGATTATGTATCCTATGATTTCATCTGTTGAAGAAGTACGAGGAGCGAATGAACTTCTTCGTGAAGCGATGACTGAATTAGACGAAAGAGGAATTCCTTATAACCGTGATATTCAGGTCGGCATTATGATCGAAGTGCCAGCAGCGGTTGCGATAGCTGATTTGCTTGCGGCAGAAAGTGATTTCTTTAGTATTGGTACGAATGATCTTGTACAATATGTGCTTGCAGTTGACCGGATGAATGAACAAATTGCTCATATGTATCATCCGTATCATCCAGCGATCCTTCGTATGCTTCGATCGACTGTCGAAGCTGCAAGACAAGCTGGTATCCCAGTAAGTGTATGTGGCGAAATGGCTGGTGACGAGAGGTCTATTCCTTTATGGATCGAACTCGGAGTCCATGAACTCAGTATGTCACCACAATCATTGCTTAAGATCAAACATCGCCTTCTAAATACATCTGCTGAAGAAGTTAAGCTTGTAGCCAAAGAATGTTTAAAGATGTATACGAACACAGAAATTGAGAAGTTGTTGAATGACTACCATGATTCTCACAGAAGTTTCCGTTCCATGACGGGAGAACGGCAATAATTATATGTTATATAAGAACAGCCTCCTTGATATCCTATTGGATTGAAGGAGGCTGTTCTCATTTTATTTGAATTTATGAAAGGATAAGTTTCACTGAATATGCTACTACTTATATTTCTGAAGAGACGGATACCCGACTTTAAGGGACGGTGTAGCCGTTTCTTCTTGATCGCAGAAGTGTTGTTATTCGCCTGCTAGTGCATCACAAAATGCTTTGCCATATGGAGGAAGATCGGGAGGTCTACGAGCAGATATAATATGCCCGTCAACGACAACAGCTTCATCTTTCCATATCGCACCGGCATTCTCCATATCGTCACGTATCCCTGGGGTGGATGTTACAGTTACGCCATCCAGTATACGCGCTGAGATCAGGACCCAACCCGCATGACATATTTGTCCAATCGGTTTGCGGTCTTCGTTCATTTCACGAATCAGTTCTATTACTTTGGTGTAACGACGTAATTTATCAGGAGCCCAGCCACCTGGAACAAGAATGCCGTCATACTCTTGGCTATTTACTTCTTCAAAGGAGTAGTCGCTCTTCGCGGGTACCCCATATTTACCGAGATACGTCTTATCTTTTTCTTCTGCTACAAGGTGAACTTCAGCTCCTTCTTCACGTAATCTGTAAATTGGATACCACAATTCCAAATCCTCGAAGTCCTCGCTAAGAAGAGCTATCACTTTTTTGCCGGAAAGTCTCATTCATCATCACTCCATTTTCAATCTATATAGATAGAATGAACTAAAGAAGAACACCCATATTCATGAGTTTCATTAGAAAATGATTGAATAAGGGAAGTGCAAACTTTAGTTCAATCTATCTTGATTACTCTATTCTAACAAAAAGCATGCCCTCAATCCTAGTTAAGGATTCTAATATTGCTATTATTTACATTAAATGCGTTCAGCATATTTTATGCAGGATTTAATCTATCTAAGGTCGAATAGATGGATAGCAACTTATTTATTATTTTCTCAAGATATATATAAATATATGAGGTGTTAATAGTGGATAGATTATGTAATTGCGGTCAATGGATGAGACTAGAGCTGCGTACAATTCTAGCGGGTAAAATACAGATTCTTCATGTACCCATGCGAGCGTGTGAAGGGTGTTCTGTATATCATCTTTTTCCACCTGTTAAATCTGTATTGGCGGACTATGTGAAGAACCTTGGGAATGATTCTCGTAAGAGAAAGAGGTCCTTCACAGATGTTAATGAGATATCACAAATTATCTATGAGGTGTTCTCGCAAGAGACGTGTGATTCTTCAGCTTCAGATATGGAAAATGCAATAAAAGCTGCTATAAATGATCGCGTTAATTTATTACTTGATTTGTTCCAACATGCGAAGAGTATAGATGATCATATCTGGATAGAGGATCTACGACAAAGATTAAGTCAACTTTCGAGTCTATTGGTAGAATTAGATCGAGATAAGGTCTATTCTTACGAATAATGAGTGTAGTTTTATGCAGATTATTGGCTTTTTTCGTCTATTTTTGTTACGATAGTGAAATAATATCAAGCTTATAGGAGGATGTATATCGAATGGCTACAATGACAAGACTGACTTCTATGGAACAGTTAAATACAGCATTGGAAGCTTCACATGATAGGCCTCTACTTCTATTCAAACATAGCACTCGTTGTCCTATTAGTTCAGCCGCTATGCAGCAGGTGATGTCCTATTTGGAGGATGAACCTAATGAGTCCATTGATTATCGAGTGATTTATGTTGTTGAAGATCGACCTATTTCGCTTGAGGTTGCTGAGTTGACTGGTATCAGACATGAATCACCACAAGTTATATTAGTAAGTGAACGGAATCCGATTTGGAATACTTCCCATTCTTATATAACGTCTCGTGCTCTTAGAGATGAATTATTATAGTTCATGAAGCGCTATCATTGCGCAAAGCAATAAATTGTCGTAATATTAATTATATTAGGTTGAACGAATGAAAATTTATTTATAATGGAGCGGAAAAATTTGACAGTAACCATTTACGATGTGGCGCGTGAAGCAGGCGTATCTATGGCTACGGTATCTAGGGTTGTCAATAACAACCCCAACGTTAAGCCACAGACCCGGAAGAAAGTATACGAGGCGATTGAACGTTTGGGATATCGTCCGAATGCTGTGGCGAGAGGTCTCGCCAGTAAGAAGACTACAACGGTTGGTGTTGTAATTCCTGATATTTCTAATTCTATTTTCGCTGAAATCGCTCGGGGTATAGAAGATATTGCGAATATGTATCATTACAATATCATTCTCTGTAATGCGGATAAGAAGAAAGAGAAAGAAATTCGTGTTATTAATACATTGTTGGAGAAACAGGTCGATGGGTTGTTGTTCATGGGCGGAACTGTAACAGAAGAACATATTCAAGCTTTCCAGACATCTGCAGTGCCGGTTGTACTCTGTGCGACTAGCGATGTGAACGGTAACTATCCTTCGGTTGACATTGATCATGAAGCGGCTGCATTTGATGCGGTAAATACGTTGATCCGACATGGACACCGTGAAATTGGCATGATTAGCGGAACACTTCAGGATCCAGCAAATGGCTATTCTCGCTTTCAAGGGTACAAGAGAGCGTTAGAAAAAGCAGGAATAGATTATCGGGAAGATTGGGTTCGTATTGGTAACTATCGCTATGAGTCTGGTGTAGAGGCAATGAAATACTTCCTTGGTCTGAGAAAGAAACCGACTGCAATATTTGCTGCAACAGATGAGATGGCCATTGGGGCGATACATAGTATCCAAGATGAAGGGCTTAAAGTGCCAGATGATTTCTCCGTTATCAGTGTAGATAACATTCATATGGCATCGATGGTTCGTCCGCAACTGACAACAGTAGCTCAACCGATGTATGATTTGGGTGCTGTGGCGATGCGCCTTTTGACGAAACTAATGAAGAAAGAGAATGTTGATAATCCGCGGGTTATTCTACCGCATGAAACGATTCTCCGTCTCTCTGTTAGTCACGTAAATGAGGAGTAAGTCATTATTTAAAAAAAATATTGCTATCTTGAAAGCTCCGTTAAGGGGCTTTTTTTAAAGCGTAATTAGGTAATCAGATGAAGGGGGTTCATAGACTTGATAACAAATGAATTAACTATAGGGTTGATTGGTGCTATGGATGAAGAAATCGAGCTGTTACTAGCTGGAATGGAACAAAGTGAGGAAATAACAAGAGCAGGTATACGATATGTTACAGGGACCTTTCAAGGGAAATCTGTCGTTGTATGTAAGTCTGGGGTAGGTAAAGTGAATGCAGCAGTCACTACACAGATCTTGATTGATCAATTCGGAGTGTCAAAAGTATTATTTACAGGTGTAGCGGGAGCAGTACATCCTGATTTGAACATTGGTGATATTGTAATCTCCACTGAATGTATTCAGCATGATTTCGATGTTTCTGCATTAGGTTATCCTCGTGGGGTCATTCCTTATCAAGAGATATCTGCATTTCCAGCGAACGAACAATTAGTAGCTCTAGCTGAAAAGGCTTGTCGTGAAATATCCGTTGGGAACTACCAATTGGGGAAAGTACTGTCTGGAGATCAGTTTATCGCGAGTAGAGATACGGTTGCTTGGTTACGTAGTGAAATGGATGGCACCTGTGTGGAGATGGAGGGTGCTTCGGTTGCGCAAGTGTGCTACAAGAACGGTGTGCCGTTTGTCATCATTCGTTCGATGTCTGATAAGGCGGATGGATCTGCGCACGTTAATTTTGCTGAATTTACTATTGAATCATCGCAACGCTCACATGCTATTCTAGAATATATGATTAGTCAAATATAATCGTATGATTAAAAGCCCTTTTCTTTCTGACTATGATTTAGCGTCCTAATCGCTGAAACTAGTAGGAAGAATGAGGGCTTTTTTTGATGTGAAAAATATCAAAGTATCAATACATAAATCGTTGTTGAAATCGGATGTGATCGAACTGTTCTTTCGAAGAGAGAGGAACATCCCTTCCCATTCGAACCATAAGGCAATTGGCGGGATGAGAGCATATTTCTGGATCGTCTGTAGCATACCATTCCATATCAACGATCTTCATCAGTCTCTCCATCATTTTACGATAATCCCATACACTTAGGCCGCTACCTTTTAAGTCCCAATGCCAATAATATTCTGTTGTAAATACGATATATTGTTCCATTTGATTATCTTCAAAAGCGGTTTTAATCATTTGTTGCCCAAGACCTAATGAACGATATTCGTCAGCCACTTCGATGGCGCCAAGCTCTATTAAATCTGTCATATGTTCTTGAGACCATCGTTCTTGTTCATCTGCATAGTGGAATGTGACATACCCAACAATAGTATTATCATCGCGGGTAATGATAATCCGTCCTTCGGGTAGGGCGGCAATTTCAATCAAAGCTTTATGTTGTTCTTTGGGACGACGAAAGGCATCAAGATCAGGGTGCAGTGTTAGTTGTGAAAGGATGTCGGCGGGAACAGGACCTTCAATGATAAGGTTACGATCAAGAAAGGGGATAGAATGAATATGGTAATGTTTAAGGTGATCCATAGGAGTATCTCCTTCCTTTTATATCTACTTATAACAAATAAATAATTAAATGAAAAGTAATGACAGGAATTTAAAACCTATGCTATAATCATTTTGACATAATTTAGTCACAAATGTGATTGCTAATATAATTGTTATTATGACAGAAATTTACTAGATATGCGATCCTTTACGACAATAAATAGCGATTATTGTAAGCGTTTTTTATTTATAGCTAAGAAGCTAACTATTGGAGGGATATTGTTGGATGGAAATCAATCATAATAACGAAATACTACCTAGTGTTAATAGTTTAACCAATATGGGTGATTATGAGCAGGCTTATCAAGATTTTAATTGGGAAGATGTTGAACGTCACTTTACATGGTATGAAACAGGTAAGTGTAATATGGCATATGAAGCCATTGATCATCATGTAGAGGCTGGACGAGGAGATAAAGTTGCACTTATATATAGTGATGCAAAGAGAGAAGAGTCATATACTTTTAGACAATTAAGTGAAAGATCGAATCAGTTTGGGAATGTTCTCCGTAAATATGGAGTTGGTAAAGGGGACCGCGTATTCATATTTATGCCCCGCGGTCCAGAGTTATATATTTGCTTACTTGGAATTCTTAAGATAGGTGCGGTGGTTGGTCCATTATTTGAGGCTTTCATGGAGACGGCTGTTAAGGATCGTCTAGTGGATAGTAGTGCAATAGCTTTGATTACAACGCCACAGTTATTGGGGAGAATTTCGAGATCGGAATTGCCAGACCTAAAGCATATCATAGTTGTAGGAGATTTAGAGGATCAGAATGATTCTGTGATTAGTTATAGCGATGAAATGGAATCGGCATCAGAACAGTTAGAGCTCGAATGGCTGGATCGCGATGATGGACTCATTATCCACTATACTTCTGGATCGACTGGTAAACCGAAAGGCGTGTACCATGTTCAGAATGCTATGATTCAACATTATTATTCTGCTAAAGTAGTACTTGATTTACGTGAAGATGATATTTATTGGTGTACAGCAGATCCGGGGTGGGTAACAGGTACCTCTTATGGTATTTTTGCTCCATGGATTCATGGGGTAACGAATGTCATTCGTGGTGGGAGATTCAGTCCGCAGGATTGGTACTCAACCATTGAGAAATATAAAGTAACCGTGTGGTACAGTGCTCCAACAGCCTTCCGGATGCTCATGGGTGCAGGAGATGATGTCACATCGAAATATGAACTTAGTAGTCTTCGACATGTTCTTTCTGTGGGTGAACCTTTGAATCCTGAAGTTGTACGTTGGGGATTTAAGACATATGGGCAACGGATCCACGATACCTGGTGGATGACTGAAACAGGAGCGCAAATGATTTGTAACTATCCAGGAATGGCCATCAAACCGGGTTCAATGGGGCGTCCTCTTCCAGGGATCGAAGCTACAATCAAAGATGACAAAGGAAATACAGTAGCACCTTACACTATGGGTAATTTAGCTATTAAGGCACCATGGCCCTCCATGATGAATCGTATATGGAATAACCCTGACAAATATGCAGAATACTTCCGAGTGCCTGGATGGTACATCTCAGGCGATTCCGCTTACATGGATGATGAAGGTTATTTCTGGTTCCAAGGAAGGATTGACGATGTTATTAATTCTTCGGGGGAGCGGATAGGACCCTTTGAAGTTGAAAGTAAGCTGTTGGAACATCCTGCTGTAGCGGAAGCTGGAGTTATTGGTAAACCGGATGTGATACGAGGCGAAATTATTAAGGCTTTCATCTCGCTTCGGGAAGGGTTTGTTGAAACACCCGAGTTGAAAGACGAAATCTATCGTTTTGTTAAAGAGGGATTATCGGCCCATGCAGCTCCAAGAGAAATTGAATTCAAGGATAAGCTACCTAAGACCCGTTCTGGTAAAATCATGCGCCGCGTGCTAAAGGCATGGGAGCTTAATCTTCCGACAGGTGATTTATCTACGATCGAGGATTAGCCATCAAATCTATCTGCACATGAACACAAGAAGACCCGGAAGTAACAACTTCCGGGTCTTCTTGCTGTCTGATGCGAGTGATGATTAAGCTATTTCTTTTCGTAATAGGTTGAAGCGGAGGGTTCGGATTCCCCGGCACTATTGCTAGCTGTTATACGGAACCAGCCAGAGATAGGGGTATTGTAATCGTATAGAAAGGAAGATGATTGACTTGAACCCAACTGAGAATAATGTCCGTTCTGTTCACTACTGAAATAGACAATGTAACGCTCGACAGTATCGCTACTGTTAGTAGCCCAATATAACTGAATACTATTATCTATAGCTACAATAGTAGGCTGCCCAGGGGGTGTAGGCGTCGTTAGAATAGCCTCTCCACCTGGTGGATCGATTGGAGGACCTTGATCTGTTTCATCTGGCGGAATCACTTCTTCTGGAATCGTAATGTTATCATCTGGGATAGTAGGTGGTTGGTAGCTGCTATTCCCAACAATCGCACTCGGTTCGGATTCTTTACCGGCTACATCAACTGCTGTGATGTAAAAGTCATAAATGCCACTTGCGGAAACGGTACTTTTAAATACTTTAGGATCATCAGTAAGTATGGAAGTTCCTTGTTTCACAAAAGTGCTGCCGTTCAATGAACGGTAGAGTCGGTAACCCACTACATCCTGTGATCCACTAGACTTAAAGTTAATCTTTGCTGATCCATTCTCAAGGGAGAAGCTAACATCTCTAGGTGATGTAGGTATCTTACCGTCATCCACTCTTGGATCGATTAGAGTTGGCATATCACCGGTCGCGTCTTTAGGTAAATAGTACGCTAAGGATTGATGCTTTTTCATCACGGTGAATGCGGCTTGAAGTTCCTTGATTAAATCTTGGATCGGATGTTCACGTTTAATGACAACTTTTTCCTTTAACATGTCCTCCGGCGTAGTATCTTGAGGAATATAATTCACACCATTATACGTGATGTATTTGGCCTTCGCGATTCCATCATCACTTTCCTTAGGAACGTATTTAACATTAAACAAGTCTGTCACAAATTTATTGGTTAATGAAGTAGGAAGTTTACCACTGTATGCAGACACTGTTTTCGTTGTAATTCCTGATGGTCTCTCGAACTTGGATGTGGTAAATAGCTCTGGTTTCTTAGCTATCGCGTCATTCATGATGAGTGTCCATATATTTTGAGCATTCTTTCTCTGTGTGCCTTCTAGTACGTTTATAGGCTCTTTGTAGCCACCCCAGACGCCAAGAGTGATATCTGGAGAATACCCCACAAACCATACGTCAGCATAGTTCTGCGTTGAACCTGTCTTGCCTACGATGGGAACCTCTTTCCAATGCTTATAATTTTTCTTAACTGTACTAGCGGTACCTTCAGTAATAACAGTACGCAACATATCGGTCATAAGATAAGCAGTTTGTTCAGAGAAAGCTTTGATAGGTTCTGGTGTGTGCTGATAGACAATCGTACCATTTGAATCCGTAATTTTCTCAATCATATAAGCATCAAGAAATGTTCCGTGGTTAGCAATTGAACCATAGGCATTAGTTAGTTCTTCAACAGACACACCATGTGCTAAACCACCGAGTACGCCGGTTGTTGCAGCATAATCATTTTGTTCAAGAGTTGTAATTCCAAGTTTCTTCGTAAATTCCCACGCTTTATCAATCTTTATAACATTATTAAATAATTTCAAGGCAATTGTATTCTTAGACTTATTGAGTGCATAACGGGCTGTGATGAGTCCTTCATAACCACCTGATGAGTTCTTGGGAATATGGAATCCCTTCTGATAATCTTTTAATATAATAGGGGCGTCATCCACAATGCTAGCGGGCTGTATAGCTCCTGAATCAAGTGCTGGTAAATAAGCAGCGATCGGTTTCATTGCTGATCCCGGTTGGCGCACCATCTGTGTAGCGTAGTTCATTTGCTCTTCGTAGAAGTCGCGTCCTTCAATCATTCCTAGAATGGCACCGGTTTTGTTGTCTAACATTATAGCCGCTGTTTGCTCCATCCCTTTCGTTTTACTATCAGGGCTGAAGTTATCTTTGTTCTCGGCAATGGCATGCATCGAATTGTAAATACTCTTATTTATAGTCGTATACACTCGATACCCACCGGTTGTCAGTTGGAGCTTAGCATCTTCTAGGAGATCGTCATTGCCTTTGGCGGCTTTATCAATTTCCTCGATTGCAGGTGCATTTAACTTCATCAGAATTTCAGCAGCTTTTCGTTCCGTTTCCATCATGAGGTAAGGAAAGGTAGAATAGGCCTTTGCTGTTTGAGTAGCTAGAGATGATTTAATGTCGAACGCAACAGCTTCGTTGTATTCAGCGTTCGTAATTTTTCCTTCTTCAAGCATACGTCGTAATACTAACTTTTGGCGGTCCATTGCACGTTTGAATGCAGTAGGATTGAATTCGCCCTTCCCATTAAATGCGGAGTATTTGGAAGGTAGCTGCGGAAGCCCTGCTAAATAAGCGGCTTGAGCAATATTTACTTTGTTTAAGTCGCCAATATTGAATATACCTTTTGCAGCAGCTTTGATACCATACACATTGTAACCATTTGCTCCGTTACCGAAAGGTACCTTATTAAGATATGCTGCAAATATTTGTTCTTTGGTCAGAATACGTTCTAGTCTTAATGAGAGAAGCATTTCTTTGATTTTACGGTTATCTGTCCTATCAAGATTGAGGAACACACGTCTAGCGAGTTGCTGTGTGAGCGTACTTCCACCTGTTTGTATGGACTCGTTCAGTACTCTCTGCTTAACTGCACGAAGTGTACCGCTTACGTCAACTCCCATGTGCTTAAAGAAATCGTTATCTTCAATCGCGATGACGGATTCTTTAATTATTGAAGGAATCTTGTCATACTCCACAAGCCGTCGATCCTCATCTGTACGGAGTTGGCCAATAGGTGTGCCATCGCTGAAATAGGCGAAGCCAGTAATTGAATTCTGACTCATTTTATTTACTATTTCAGCTCTCGTTCGTACGGGCTCATCATGAACAATAGAAGAAATATAACCGAAGGCAGCGCCGCCCACAAACAGTGACCCTATGATGATGAAGAATATTAGCCAAAGTAGCGTACTGCCCAGTATACGTCCAATCGATTTTTTCGAACGGAGCTCTTTTTTTGGTGCCTTTTTATTTGTATCAACCATTCGTATTAGTACCTCCTTTTAACGGAACTATTATAGCATAAAAATCGACATTTGAGTTTCTTTATCCCGCCGACCCTGTAATAACGCTAAAGTTTGACTAATTCAGAGTGAATGTGGTTTAGATATTTTCACACTATATATTCACGTCCATTGGGATGAAAGGTGCTTTTTTGTGCCAGACATATTATGTGAACTGGAGGAAGTATTTATGAAATGGGAACCATTATCTTCGTCTCAGCAACAAGAGATTCTAGTGGTAGATATGGACACGTATGCTACAAATCGTCAATATTTTACGTGAAAAAAAAGCCTGGAACATGAGTTCCAGACTTGTCTGAACGAGATCTTAACGGTTGTAGAATTCGACGATTTGTTTCTCATCGATATCTTGTGACA
Source organism: Paenibacillus glacialis (assembly GCF_001637205.1). Lineage (GTDB taxonomy): Bacteria > Bacillota > Bacilli > Paenibacillales > Paenibacillaceae > Paenibacillus_AQ > Paenibacillus_AQ glacialis. The sequence goes on along the minus strand of NZ_LVJH01000070.1, from coordinate 86,661 downwards.
ATTCAGAACGCTCAGGGTAACGAATGAATTTACCTTCTAAAGCTGTATCATTGAATTCCAAGTACGCTTGAAGGTGGCTACGGTTCTCAAGGGCTTCCTTGATAGAAGAAAGGCTACGACTTTTTTCACGAAGACCGATAACATCACCAGTGTTCAACAAGTAAGAAGCAATGTTGACTTTCTTACCGTTTACAGTGATATGACCGTGAGATACCAATTGACGAGCTCCTGCACGGGAATTTGCGAAACCTAGACGGTAAACCAAGTTGTCCAAGCGGCTTTCTAGTTGGAACATGAAGTTCTCACCAGCAATACCTTGCATTTTTTGAGCTTTATTGAAAAGTGTTTTAAACTGTTTCTCACCCAAACCGTACATGTGACGCAATTTTTGTTTCTCAAGCAACTGCATACCGTAGTTGCTGATTTTTCTGCGTTGGTTAGCGCCATGTTGTCCCGGAGGGAAAGGGCGTTTCAAATCTTTACCTGTACCACTTAGTGAGATGCCTAGACGGCGACTTAGTTTAAATTTAGGACCAGTGTAACGTGCCATTGTATAGTAGACTCCTTTATAATTGAAATTTCAGTAGGGTTCTATTTGTGCCGTATTTTGTTTAATGTGTTGCGGCTCATGGGCCCAAAACACAACTGATAGAGAGTTCAGCCGCTGTCTATTCAGTAACAAAGTACGTGAGGGTGACACAACGTTACGCCCAAATTCTCTCGAACAAAAAATCGCTTGTTCAACAATTGATTCTATATGATAATGTGGGTAAAAGTCAAGTTCTTAAGTATTTAGAAAAACGTCTGATTTTTCAGATAGGGCTTTAGTCCTAATATATTATGGTAAAACATGAAATATAGGTGCAAATATAGCATTAAAAGAGTAGAATATAGTTATTGTATACTAGTTCTTTTAACTTATGTCTTTAGACGTATTTTATTGTTAGGTTGCTTGTTATTCGCGGATCATAAAAGTGACATACAGATGACCTTTTCAAAACAGTGTAAAGGAGCAATGTTTTTATGTCAGAATATCAAAGTAACGTTTCAGATCATGAGAGGTTTCTTAAGGATAGTAAGTCGGAGGAAGACTCCTTAAATTCAGTAAATTTCTGGATGAGTAATCTGGACATTACGACATATGATTTCCCTTCCATCTATCATCTTTTGACGAAGAGTTTCATAGATTGGCAGCAATTATCGTCTTCACTGCCTATCATGGAACATTCAAAGTGGACAATTTTGGGATTCGATGGTTCTTGGGTTGCTGGGGATATTACGATATCGGATTATCTGAAGAATGATGCTTCTGTGCTGTTGGACGAATGCTTACAACATAAAACAAAAGTCATGGCGGATTGGAATCCAGAAATAAGTCATTATAAAGAGGAGCATACGATTTGTTTGTTTCCTTTGTTCACACGTGGATGTCAGGAACTCTATAGTATTATGGTATGTTCTCTTCCTCGACAAAAGGTTGAAAACGGAGGAATTGAAATAGCCTCAGCTATGTCTATTCTCTTTCAGAATTGCTTCTACAAAAGATTTGAAAATATATTTGTAGAAGATATGATGAGTGAGCAAAAGAAGGCCAATGATGAGGCTGCTCGTACAGCTATCTTGTATCAAATCGTAGAACGTATGCATGATCAGATTGATGTCGATATGATATTAACGGAAGTGTTGGACAGTGTAGCTTTCCTGTACCCTACCGCAACCCTTCAGTTGTTTATGTCACAAGATCATCACAGTGATAACCCGCGTGTTAAACCACTTATTCTACAAACCTGGAAAGATGATGTAAGAGTACGTACCTTTATGGACGGGAAATTGACTATTCAGGAAACGAAACAAGAGAATGGTGAGGACAAGCTGGAAATTGGATTTCCACTTGGAGGTACACAGGGAGTATATGGCGTATTTTATTTGCTCGCAGACAAAGACTTTTTGAATGAAGTCGATTTACAGTTAGTGACAACTTTAGTCGACACCGCGGGTAACGCTTTTGAGAATGCGAAGTTATACGAGCAGTCCAACTTGCTTATTCAAGAGTTGCGACTGATCAACGAACTAACACAACGAGTGAATCAAAGTCTTCGTCTATCTGAAATTTATCAATTTTCAAACGAAGAACTTCTTAATATTTTTAAGGCAGACTTTTGTTGTATTCTTCAGTTTAATAAGAAGCTGGATGGATTAGAGGTCGTGTCAAGTAATGTGCCTGGTCTGGCGAAAGAAGTATTTGAAAAGGACTATGGCTTTGGTGGTTTGGTATATGGCAAAGGAGAACCGGTTATTCTATCAGGTTACACAGTGAACATGAGGATTCCCTCTAAATTCATGGAATATTCCGGATCGGAATCACTGATTGCAGCTCCATTAACTGTAAAAGGTGAAGTGATGGGAGCTATTCTGTTATCACATAAGAAATCACATTATTTCACATATGATAATTACAGATTATTGCAAACGTTATCTATTCATATAGCACTTTCAGTGAGTAACGCATTGTTGCATGCAGAAGTTAAGCGAATGGCCAATAGAGATGTATTAACGGATCTTTATGTTAGACGTTATCTTGATGAAGTGATACATGAAAGGCAGACACATGATTTCTGTGGTTCGTTGATCGTGGTGGATATTGATCAATTCAAACAAGTGAATGATATGCACGGACATCAGCAAGGAGATAAAATTCTTAAGCAGGTCAGTGAAATTATCAGAACCTCAATTCGACAAAGTGATTTAGCCGCTCGTTGGGGAGGAGAGGAACTTGCTATATATTTACCTCAACTCGGGGTGAAACAGGCAATGGTCGTTGCAGAACGAATTCGTAGACGTGTGGAAGAAGAGACAGCGCCTTCTGTAACTGTTTCCTGTGGTATATCTGAATGGAATTGGCTGGATGATCAAGTAAGTGTTGATTCTTTGTTTTATTTGGCAGATATGGCACTTTACCGAGCTAAGAACAATGGACGTAATCAAATTCAAGTTGAAGATAAAAGTATAACGAAAGCACCTGGATTATAAAGGTGTTTTTTTTTTTTGGAGATACAAAAGAACCTTTTTTATATTCTAGATGAGAATGGGAACGATAAAGTAAAGTGAAAGTGCCATAATTAAAAAAAATAACTAACTTGATGGATTATGCTAATGAGGAGTAGATCAAGATGACATATAGTGTATGGAAATTGCGGTCGTGGATCACTGTTACAGGGTTATGCTGTTTGTTGTCTGGATGTAACTTCTTCTCGACGAATGCTTCTCCTGAAGAACAGTTTCGGGTCTCAGTAAGTGGTTTGGCTGGGAGTGAGGCCCTTTCTTTTGTAGGGGAAGCTGCGCTCCGAAGGAATGAACAGCGTCAGTTCGAACAGCATTTCTCTTATAAAGGACAACTAACGAATCATGATGAATTGGCTATGCAAAGTACAGTACCATTGCAAACTGCAACGAAAGGCAGCGTAACTGCGGTTCAAAAAGAGAAAAAAAATTCAAGTCCTATTTATGCAGATTTTCGACGTATGAATGGAGGATGGATTCACACTTCTAGTGTCATTGACCAAGCAGATCAGGCTCTTGTAAGGTTTAACCCTTTAGATCAGTTAGAAGAGATTAATGGATTGAATAAGAGCATTACAGAAGAGATGGGTGCCACACGAGGAACTAGAGTTCTTCGAATTGAACTGAAATCCGAGGATGCATTACAATGGTTAGACAAGCAACTAAATAGTGAAATGGATGGCTTGCGAGAAGAGCTAGATAAACAACAAACAACGTATTCGTTGAAAGTACGCTCTGAATTAGAAACAATTTGGAGCAAAGGAGAAAACCAACTACAGACGATGCTGAAAGAGGCCAAGGTGGCTACTGTGTACCATATGACTATTGATCGTAGAAGTAATCTTCCACTAAGACTGACTTCGGAAAGCAAAATATCATATTTAGACCTGGAAGGAAATGAACAAAATGAAATCGTAGTGAATGACGTTACTTTTCAATTGTAATCCTCGTGGAGATAGTCCATTTCCTGCTGACTTGGAACTTAGATCATGGTACAATGGTCAAAGAATTAACCGTTGTTCAAATAGATATGGATAGATTTTAAGGAGGAAAAATAGATATGAAAGATCCTAGAATTCAAAAATTAGCGAAAAATTTGGTTGGATATTCCGTTAATGTGCAATCTGGTGAAAATGTATTGATCGAAATGATTGGTAGTGAACGAGATCTTTTGAATGCTATTATAGAAGAAGTAGCTAAAAAGGGTGGTAACTCTTTCGTTGAGTTAACAGACAAATCAGTACAACGTACAATGTTTACTCATGCGTCAGCGGAGCAAATGGAGACCTGGGCTGAGCTCGATTTGGAACGTATGAAGAAAATGGACTGTTATATTGGTATTCGTGCAGGAGCGAATGTGAATGATCTATCTGACGTTCCTGAAGAAAAAATGAAATTATATAATTCCATTTATAGTCATAAAGTACATAGTCAACAACGGGTTAATCACACGAAATGGGTTGTTCTTCGTTACCCGAATGCAAGTATGGCTCAGTTGGCTAACAAAAGTACAGAAGCATTTGAAGACTTCTATTTTGATGTATGTAACCTTGATTATGCCAAGATGGATGTTGCTCAAGACCCGCTTGCTGACCTGATGAGAAGAACGGATAAAGTGCGTATCACAAGTCCAGGTACTGATCTTACATTCTCTATCAAAGGCATCGGCGCTGAGAAATGTTCGGGCGAAAAGAACATTCCAGATGGTGAGGTATATAGTGCACCTGTACGTAACTCCGTGAATGGAACAATTAGTTACAATACGCCGACAGTGTATAATGGTGTTTCTTTCGAGAATATCAAGTTTACATTTAAAGAAGGTAAAATTGTTGAAGCAACAAGTAATGAAACTGCACGTCTTAATGACATCTTAGATTCGGATGAAGGTGCGCGTTACATTGGCGAATTTGCGATTGGGTTTAATCCATATATTCTTCATCCTATGAAAGATATTCTATTCGATGAGAAAATCGCAGGAAGTTTACATTTTACCCCTGGTCAAGCATATGATGTTACTAATAATGGGAACAACTCATCAATCCATTGGGATTTGGTTCTAATTCAACGTCCTGATTACGGTGGTGGAGAGATTTACTTCGATGATATCCTTATTCGTAAGGATGGAATGTTTGTCATTCCTGAGCTTCAAGGACTAAACCCTGATCAATTAAAATGACATATAAATGACTTGCATCAGAAAGCGGATTCAAGGTATCATTATGGAGTTAATACTCATAATAATAATAATATAAGTTACGGAGGGATCCTCTATGTCCAGTAACAATGCAGCGGTTGTAGAAATTGCTCAAACAGCAGGTAAGTTCAGTTCTTCCATCGTGCTTCAAACAGACAATAAGTACATCGATGTTAAGAGTATTTTAGGCTTATTTACTACGCTTGTCAGCCATAAGGATTATGAATTACATGTTCATGGTTCAGATGCAGAAGAAGCAAAAGTAACGATGCAAGAAGTATTTGCTAAACATGGTTTGCAAATCGTCGTCGTCACTGATTAATGTGAGTGAAAGAACCCTTACTTGTACAAGTAAGGGTTTCTTTTTTTTTGGAGGTTCTTGTATTGATGTGTAATTTCGTCTAATATTAAGATTAGAATTAAAGCTGTGACTTTTGGACATAGGGGGAAGAGACATGACTTCGTCTGATTTACAGGAACATTTAAATCTTAGAGCGATCAATCTTCTACAAGAAGATGCAGATAAAATTCAAAAGCTTATTGAAGTCCAGATGGAGAACTTAGCAACGCGTTACTGTCCTCTCTATGAGGAAGTGCTGGATACCCAAATGTATGGCTTCTCTAAAGAAGTTGATTTTGCGGTACGTGTAGGTCTACTAGAGGAATTTGCGGGAAGACAGTTGGTTAGCCAACTTGAGCGTAATCTGGCCATTCTTTATGAGGCTTTGAACAACAAAGAGTAGCCTGTGAACTACAGGCATACATAGAATTTAAAAATGCATGCCGATTATCGGACATGCATTTTTTTGATTTAATGAAAGTAGTGTAGCGGTCATCTATTCATAGTATTTCGTGTTTAAACCAAATAAAAGGAGACACCTAGTATAATGTATACGACTAAAAGTAGAAGCCCTTCATACCAGTTGGTTGAACCATCTTGGATAATGGATTTCGCAATGAATACAGATACCCCAATGGCGACTAATTCAATGGTAGTGAACACAATATCCATCGTATTTCCGGTGAAATAACTGACGAAGACGAGTACAGGCGCTACGAACAGCGCAATCTGTAAGCTGCTTCCTACGGCGATTTCAACAGAAGCACCGATCTTGTTCTTCATAGCTAGTAGGATCGCTGCACTATGTTCGGCTGCATTCCCGATAATCGCCACTAAGAAGGCACCTACGAATATCTCACTAAGGCCAAAGCGTGCGGTTATGGTATCAAGTGTACCCACCATCCATTCACTTACAAACGCCACCATGACCGTTGCTAATATGAGGAACACGATGGATTTACGTTTAGACCAATGAGTTTCATGTCCATGAGGAAGTTCTCCCTGTGATGCATCTGCGACATCGGATAAATACTTTTTGTGCGTGATCATAGAGAATAAGAGCCAAGCGATGTAGGAAAAGATAAGAATTCCCGCTACCACTAAGCTGAGAGTTGTTGTTTCGCTCGCCGTAATGGAATGCGTGTTTAAGAAAACAGCGGGAATAAACAAGGCGATAACAGCTACGATCATGAGAGAACCGTTCAGTCCGGCAAGAGTAACATTGAAATTCTGTACTTTGAATTTCAATCCTCCAGCGAAGAGACTAAGCCCAAGAACTAGAAGAAGGTTACCGATGATAGATCCAGTTAAGCTGGCTTTTACCATATCGTATAGACCCTCTCTTACTAGGAAAATCGCAATGATTAGTTCGGCAGCATTCCCGAATGTAGCATTTAGAAACCCTCCGAGTCGTTGACCCGCATAATGAGCAACATTTTCGGTCGCTTTGCCTAGAAATCCCGCGACGAAAATAACGGCAATGGCGGACAATATGAATTGGAGGGTGGGATCCCAACCAGCATAGTGACCTAATGCACTTAGAATAAATGTGATGACAAGCAGGGACGGACTAATCCAGTTTCTCATTATTAGACACCTCTATAAGTTATGTATTTTCAAATTCTTATAAAATATACCCATTTAATGGCTTACTGTAAACAATTTTTGTGAATGACTATTTGCATTTAGTTCCTTTTGGATTTACAATTACGATTAATGAGGTATAAGGAGGGATGGGCATGACGGAACAACTTCAACTGGAAATGGGAAATATACGAATTTCGAATGATGTCGTCTCGAAAATTGCCGGCATGGCAGCGCTTGAAACACCAGGTATTGCTGCAATGTCTGGAGGGCTATCCGAAGGATGGGCTAAGCGTCTTAGTGGTAAGAATGTTCAAAAAGGGGTCACGGTAGAGGTGGGGCAGCTAGAGGCTGCTATCGATTTGCGTATTATCGTACTCTATGAGACACCTATACATGAAGTATGTCGTATGTTGCAGCAAAATGTTCGTGAAGCTGTAGAGAGTATGTCGGGTCTACAAGTGGTTGAAGTTAATGTCAAAGTCGAAGGCGTTGCCTTTAAAGATGATGAGATTGAAGATTTAGTTATTCGCACTAAATAATGTTTGATTACAACTTGATTCAATAAACAAAAAGACTATCGGGATGCCCGGTAGTCTTTTTGTGATTTAATATATTCCTGTTTCATAGGTTTGTTGCTTTCACGGGAAATGCTCAATAGAATACCCATGCTCATTAACATGACGAGAGTAGATGAACCGCCGTAACTAATGAAAGGTAGGGTAACCCCAGTTAATGGTATGGTCTGAGTAACTCCACCGATATTAATAAAAGCTTGAATGGATATGAGTCCCATAACTCCGATCCCAACTAACGTTCCGAATGGGTCGGGACATCGAAGTGAAATCAAAATGCCTCGCCAAATAAAATATAAGTAGAATAGGAGAAAGAATGCAGTACCGATAAATCCAAATTCCTCACCTATGACAGCAAAGATAAAGTCATTGTATGAATTCGGGAGATAATGAAGTTTCTGAATGCTTTGACCAAATCCAGATCCGGTGAAACCTCCTTGCCCAATAGCGGTTAAGGATTGAATAAGATTGTAGCCTGAGCCATCCTCGTCTTCCCATGGATCTAAGAAAACAGCGATGCGATCCTTCTTATAGTTCTGATTGACAGTAGTTGGAGTATCTGTGTTAGAAAAAGAGTCAATCAGTGTACTCACACCAAGTACAAGACCAGCACCTAGAATAAATAATCCGATAGAGCCCAAGATATGTTTCATGCTAGCTCCACCTGCATAGATAATAAGACCACAGGTGCCGACGAGAATCATAGAAGAACCAAAATCGGGTTGCAACATGATGAGCCCCACAACGCCTCCAGCAATCATGATAACAGGAATAAATCCTTTTTTGAGATCACGTAATCGCTCACCCTTTTTGGTAATCAGAGCGGCAAGATAGAGTATGGTTGCAAGCTTAGCGAACTCAGTGGGTTGGATACTGACCGGTCCGAGACGGAACCAGCTTCTAGCACCATTCTGGGAGATTCCTATATAAGGTACTAGAATCAGCATGAGAATCGTCACAATAAAAAATGGGATAAACAATTTTTTATACTTGTTATACGGAATATTCATAGTGATAAACATAAGAAAGATACCGAGAGTAACGGATACGAACTGGCGCTTCGTGAACCAGAGAGCATCATTGTTAAATTTCTCATTGGCAACGGCTAGACTCGAGCTAGCACTAAAAACCATAACGAGACCAAAACCTACAAGTAGTAATGTAAGGATAAGTAACTGGAAATCGGGCGTCCCCTTCTTGGGCTGGGGCTTATTTTCCTTCATAGCAGTAATACCATATTAGGCTTCAAGTATTGCTTTGAATTGGCTCAATTTTTTATTTGCAATCGCTTGAATAGGCCCAGGAATCTGTGCTTCATAATCCAGTCCATGAGGAAATGTACCTTTACCCATGTATACAGCTTCTACAGCAAGAATGGTATCGGGTTTTTCTAATTTGCCCTCAATCGCGCGTGTATTAATACGTACGAAATATTCTTCCTTGTTGTTCGCATCCTCAATTTTATATTCGTATGTAGCGCGATAATATTCCCATTGCCACCGGAAAAACCCCGATTTTTCTGCTGATTCATCCATATAAGCTAGGTCACACTTTAGACCATCTAGTCCTGAATTCTCAATAATCATCGCTTATTCATCTCCTTATTCGTTAACCTCTAAAGTTCTTTATTCATGATATTATGTTTCGGGAACTTGTGCAAGCAAGAGTCTAGTGGTGAATGCCCACTCCGAAGCCATTTCTGATACAATAGAAACAAGATAAGGGTGGAACTTGGACTAGACATCCCGAAATGGAGCGGATTATGATGATTGACGATAGGCTTCTAAACGAAATACAGCTTAAAATGATCGCGTGGAGAAGGTATTTGCACGCTCATCCGGAGTTGTCTTATCAAGAAAAGAATACATCCGAATTCGTGGCGACCACATTACGTGATCTTGGAATAGAAGTGCAGAAGAACTTCGGAGGAGGGTACGGAGTGGTTGCTTCTCTTAAAGGAGAACAGCCAGGAAGGAAGATTGCTCTGCGTGCAGATATGGATGCCCTTCCGATTCAAGATGAGAAGCAGTGTGAATATGCATCTGAAGTGAACGGCGTTATGCATGCGTGTGGGCACGACGGTCACACCTCCATACTGCTGGGTGTGGCGACTTACTTTAGCTATCATAGAAGTCAACTTCGAGGAGAACTCATATTTATATTTCAACCGGCAGAGGAAGTGTGTCCTGGCGGAGCACAAGGTATGATTAAGAGTGGTGTCTTGCAAGGCGTAGATGTTATTTATGGTCTTCATTTGTGGACACCCCTTCCGGTAGGAACTGTTGGGAGTGCTGCAGGTCCGTTTATGGCGGCGGCTGATGAATTTTTTATTGATATTATTGGAAAAGGTGGTCATGGAGGGGTCCCTCATGTGACCATTGATAGTATCGTAGCGGGTTCAGCTCTTGTGATGCAATTACAAAGTATCGTCAGTCGTTCTGTTGATCCGCTTCTACCAGCTGTTGTGACCGTAGGAACGATTAAAGGTGGGACAGCTCAGAATGTGATTGCAGAAAAGTGTCAAATTACAGGCACGGTCCGAACCTTTGATGAGCAAACGAGGGGGCTTATTCGACAAAGAATTGAATCAATGGCATCACTTACAGCTCAAGCCTATGGTGCAGAAGCAACGGTAGACTATGTCATGGGATATCCTCCGCTTGTGAATGATGCTTACGAAGTGCAGCGTTTCTTTGATGAAGCATTGAAAATATACGCAACTGAGTGTGTTCAGACATTGCCTAAACTTATGCCTGCAGAGGATTTCGCATATTATGTACAACAAGTGCCTGGATGCTTCATGTTTATAGGGGCGGGTAACAAGGACAGAGGGATGGACTACCCCCATCATCATGCTCTCTTTGACTTTGATGAAGCGGCAATGCGTGACGGGGTCAAAATGATCGTAGCTATGGTTGAATCACATTCGTCGTAGTCGTAGTTATGAAATGCAAACAAACTGAGATTCCTAGTAATAGGAGCTCAGTTTGTTTTATATTGCATGATCCTCTCTGATTTGGGAAAAGCTATAACAAGAAGTTCATCTCTAGCACGTTATGGAGATGGACTTTTTCGCGATTGAGGAGTCACATAAGTTTGATACGATTCACATTTTAGAGAGGGAGGTAGTCATGGATAACAGTAAGCCATGTATTGTGCAACATGATCGAATGGTGTTGCTCGAATGCGGACATGATGCATTTGAGGAGGCACGCGAACAGCTTTCCTGTTTTGCAGAATTAGTGAAGAGTCCTTCCTCATTTCATACGTATAGAATTACGCCACTCTCTTTATGGAATGCTGCTGCACTGGGATGGTCTGCCACAATGGTTATGGATAGTCTTCACTCGATGTCACGCTGGGATGTTCCATTAGGATTAATTCAGGATATTCGAGATCTTGTCTCTCGATATGGAAAGCTAACTCTTGTAATAGATCTAAATGTACCCTACCAACTGATTCTGAAAAGTACGGATTCGCAACTGATGGACGAGATCATTCAGCGGACGGGAATGCTAACGTTAGATATGCGACGAATCTCTATGACAGAATTGGCGTTCCACGTAGCTCGTCGTGGTTGGTTGAAGCAAGAGTTAACAAGGCTAGGTTACCCAATTCTCGATCTGGCTGGTTATGATGATGGTCAACGGTTATCGTTCTCTTGGAAGGAAGAGGGAGTGAATCAAGCATTTCAATTGCGAGATTATCAGAAGGACGCGGTCAAAGCATTTGAAGGCTTACCTGGCAGTGGAGGTAGCGGGGTGGTTGTACTTCCTTGTGGTGGGGGGAAAACGGTAATTGGCATGGCTGTTATGGAAAGATTGCAATGTGAGACATTGATCTTAACGTCGAATACAACGTCTGTGAGGCAGTGGATGGATGAATTAGAGTTAAAGACAACCCTTGTGTCTGCTGAGATTGGTGAATATTCGGGACAGAAAAAAGAGGTTAAGCCTGTAACGGTTGCGACGTATCAAATTCTTACGCATCGGCGTACGAAAGATAGTGAATTTGAACATATGAAGCTCTTTAATGAACGGCAATGGGGTCTCATTATATATGATGAGGTTCATCTTTTACCAGCACCCGTATTTCGTGCGACGGCAGAAATTCAGGCGACACGTCGGTTAGGCTTAACAGCGACACTGGTCCGTGAGGATGGTTGTGAACAAGATGTATTCTCATTAGTAGGGCCGAAACGTTATGATATGCCTTGGAGACAACTGGAATTAAAGGGTTGGATCGCAAAAGTTGACTGTGTAGAGATCAGGGTGTCCATGGCGAATGATATGTTGGATAGGTATCACCGCGCTGAAGGTAAACATAAATTTAGGATTGCAGCAGAGAATCCAGATAAATTACCTGTTATTATTAGCATTTTACAGCAACATCCACACTCCGGTGTTCTCGTAATTGGGCAATATTTAGATCAGCTTGAATGGATTGCAGCATCTATCAAGGCCCCACTTATTAGCGGGAAGATGTCGCAGCAGGAGCGAATGGGTTTATATGATTCTTTTAGAAGAGGTGAGGTGCGAGTTCTTGTGGTGTCTAAAGTAGCTAACTTCGCCGTAGACCTACCAGATGCATCTGTAGCAATTGAAGTGTCGGGAAGCTTTGGATCGCGTCAAGAGGAGGCTCAGAGGCTTGGTAGAATATTACGCCCCAAATCCTTAGATAATAGAGCTTATTTCTATACGTTAGTGACGAAAGACAGCAAAGAGGAAGATTTTGCGATCCAACGCCAAATGTTTCTTATAGAACAAGGATATGAATATGCCATTCAGATTCAACCGGATACTGTTGAGCGAGTAGAGGCTACAGATAGCTATACAGAAGGAGGGGCGGTCCTCCAATGAACTTAGATGAACCATATGTTAAAAACGTAACAGATATATCCTCGCTAAGTACTTGTGAACAAGAGATATTGAGAAGAGTTTACGCGAGTTTTGCAGGTCAGTCATTTAATGATGCTAATTTCATGAAGTTGCGAGTGAAGGGATACAGTGGGGCAGAGCATCTTCTTTCGTTCCTAGTGCTTAGAAAAAGAGGCTATATTCGTACTCAACAGCATTCATGGGGGGAGCAGTTGTATTATATCCCAATGGATCTGCTACCGCTGCTTCACCAAATCTTGTACACACACGAACTATTAGAAGTGAAGGAAGAAGTACTAGTTATGAAAGAGGCCAAACCGGGGCTCGTTCTTGACCTATTTCATGTGCTAGTATTCATTGCACTGGATCAAATAGCACTTACAACTAAAGGTACCGTACATAAGAAAAGTATTCAAAAGATTGCAGAAAGAATGAATTTAAAGGCAGAGGATTTGAATGAGCTTACATTACTATTAACTAATGCTGAGAATGTTCCATTACATGTCGCGATCATTTTAGATTTACTGCATTGCTTAAAATTGATAGCGAGAGAGCCTAAGTATATCGTAGTACAAGAGAAAGCGTTGTGTATGTGGCTAAACTTGAATGCGGAACAAATGACAAGTGTGCTTGTTAAAATAGTGACCGAGCGATATGGAACATATCATTCCGAAATGCAACACTTGTGCTGTTCGATCTGTCAACCAGCCTTACTTTCTGGTAATTGGGTTGAGATAGAACCACTATTAGATTGGATGACTCAGCAACAGATGTTAGATAGCTCTCATCGTGTGGAGATGAGTATACAAGCTAAGGCGTGGTTATGTGCTCTTGCTGGTTTTGGTTGGATGGATGTGGGTATGTTGTCAGGCAATCGTATTTGCTTTCGTTGGAGTATTTCATCTAATGAAGTGTTGAATGCATTTAATTATGATATGGCGAGCTTAAACACACCACTTGAGAACCCAACAGGTAGATTTTATGTACAACCTGATTTCGACATTATTGTATTACCGGATATCCCCTATTTATTACGTTGGAAATTAATGATGTTCACGGATATCCGTAAGAGTGACCGCATGTCCATATATCGACTATCGAAGGATAGCATTACGCAAGCTGTTAAAAGGGGCATGGGTATTGACGAGGTCATGAGGTTCATGACGGAATACGCTGAGACAGGAGTGCCGGAACATATATCTTTGACACTTAGACAGTGGGATAAAGAGACGAATCATGCAGAAATATTCTTGTCTTCATCGAGAGTAGAAGAAATGATGGATAGTCTATCAGAACAACACGTGAACGAAACATGGGTTTATGAGAAACATCGTTTTATTAAAGAATATTGTAGTGTTCATCCATTTCGTGTTGAAGATAATATTCCTATACCTGAATCGTTCTTTCAAGGTATCGAGCAAATTCCTAAGATGTGGATTAAGGAATTTAGAAGCTACCACTTCTCAACGGGCATTCAAATGATGGAACAAGCCCTTCTTTGGAAGACAAAGGTGAAGTTATCTCTTGATGGCTCTGAAGTTGATTTTATTCCGTTACAGGTGAGCCATAATCCTTATGAGATTTCAGGAGAAGTATATAACCCTGCGGTAATGCAATATGAACGAATTCAACTGTCTCCAAGTGATTGGAAGGAATTGAGGCTGATTGTGCCTAATTTCACCTAATAAAACCATTATGACACGATATGGAAAACGCTTCATAAGAAGTGATTGATATGATATGATGGAGTAGTCTACGAAAGATCAGTAGAACTTTTTATAGAGTAGAGGGTGAAGTTCATGAGCGTATCTGAATTACAATCAGTCGACATGCAACAAGTGTTGATGTACGCATATGAATTAGGCGATTTGATTAATCAGTCTGTCGATGTGTCAGATTATCTATATTGGAAGCGGCAAGTTGATGCTCATGAGGGCATCCAATCTTTGGTTAAGCAATTAGCTGCTAAGAAAGAATTGTTTGATGAAACACAACGTTTTGGACATTTTCACCCTGATTATCATGCAGCTAAAGATGCGGTGCATGCGGTGGAAATGGATCTAGAAATGTATGAGGAAGTTCAGAATTTCCAAAAGGCAGAAAAGAGACTTGATGATATGCTTCATCAGATGTCGGAGACTATTGCATTCTCGGTATCGGATAGTATTAAAGTGCCTAGCAATGATCCGCAGCCTAAAGGTTGTAGCAGTGGTGGTAAATGTTCTTGCGGTTAGGTGAAAAGTTGTAGAAAGAGAGGTGGAAAGAAGATGTTTGCGGAACGAACAGGATATATTATTTGGGTGAATGATTTAAAAGCAGCCCGGAATCTGGAGAAATACGGAACGGTTCATTATATATCCAAAAAAATGCATTATGTAGCGATGTATGTAAATGCTGACCGTGCTGAAGAAGTTTCTAAGAACATTCGTCGGCTTTCCTATGTACGTAAGATTGAACGCTCATATCGGAACGAAATTCAGACTGAATATAGCAGTGATACCCAGGATAAAACGAGCTACTACGGTCTTTAAAGTCATCTAAGAAGTAATCCATCTAAGAAGTAATTTATCATATATTTCACCATATCTTTTCTATCTATGACGATGATACGGCCCTGTAGAGGGCCGTTTTTTTATAAATATAAGAAAGTATAAGTTTCACTTGATACTCTATTCCTTATATTTCCGCTGAAACGGGTGCCGTCCTTGGAGAAGGACGGCGCTGCCGTTTCTACTTGGCTTGTAACCTAGCTTGTGATTGGTAGGTATATAATGTAATATGATAGGTATAAATACATAACAGAGTAGATATAAAGACCTATACGGTGGAGAGTGATACCGCATGCGCGACAAGAGAATGGAACGTTTCAGCACTTATGAACCGTTTTATGTGGTTCTTGGTGATAAACGGGTAGCCGACATCGTCATCACTAGCCATGCGAGAATTCGATATATGGATCGGGTTCAAGATGGAGAGGTTGATTTCAATAAGATTGCAGCATGGATGTGGGAATGTTTGAAGCAGAACAGGATAACTCCCTACTACCGTAATGAGCAAGATGTATACTTGATTGATGAAGATATTGTTGTTGTAGCTGAATTTACCAAGCTCGAAAGTGAAGTTGACCTCATAGGGAATACGCTTCATAAGATGATCATTGTCACGTACCTAGGGAAAATGTCAGAGACGATTGAATTAAGAGATTTGAAATCATATTATTCTTGGTTGAGACATAGTCGTAGGATGACTCTGCTCAAGAACACTCGTAAACGGAAGTGAATCTAGCAATCTATGAAATGATGATGATTTACGAAGTATGTAACATGCAGACGTTGAACTGCATGTTTTTTTGTGTGATTCCAGATGATTACGTTACAATAGTATTGTGAGGAATTTGCACCTGCTTCATAAACTCCATAAGTTCTATACAATTCAACTAAAATCAACGCTAATATGCATTTCGATTGATGAAGGAGAAGCTGAGATGATAAACAAAGAGCAGGCACGATGTGATCTACATACGCATACACAAGCTTCGGATGGTATGCAAGCACCAAAGGTTAATGTTCAGTTAGCGAAAGAGAGAGGCCTCACTGCTGTAAGTATTACTGATCATGACACGGTAGCTGGCATTGAAGAAGCAATGGTAGCGGGTGAGCAATATGGCATTGTTGTCGTTCCAGGTGTTGAGATCAGTACCCGTGCGGGTGGAAAAGATATTCATGTACTGGGTTATTATGTGGATTATAAGGATGTTCAATTCCGTTTAAGGCTTGAAGAGCTTCGTGAAACTCGACAGTTAAGGAATGGGAAAATCATAGATAAACTTCAGGAGTTAGGTGTCAACATCACCTTAGATGATGTAGTAAAAGGACTAGGCCGTCCGTTACTCCCTGATGAGAGCATTGGGCGTCCGCATATAGCGGATGTATTAGTTGAGAAGGGATATGCCTCTGATATGCGTGATGCGTTCGATCGTTATTTAGCGGAAGGAGCGCAAGCCTTCATATCTGAGACACGTATTTCGCCAGAAGATGCTTGTCATTGGATTAGAGAAGCAGGAGGGGCGCCGGTCATTGCTCATCCAGGATTGTATAAAGATGATGCACTCGTTCGAGATATTATCGAGAGGGCAAATCCTGCAGGGATTGAAGTCTATCATTCTGATCATGGGCAAGAGGAAGAGTCTCGCTATCTTGCTCTGGCAGAAGAATATAATCTGATCGTTACAGGTGGTTCGGATTTCCATGGCGCGAGACAAGGTGTTGTATTTCATGGCGATATCGGAAGTGTAACGGTCTCCATAGATGTGTTGGAACAATTGAAGAAGAGATAGGATATCGAGCTTTAAATTGAACTGGAACAACATACATAATAAGGACCTGACGTATATGTTCAACGTCAGGTCCTTATTATGTTATTGAAAGTATGTCTAATTCTTAATGATGCTCGCCAATTCCTTGATACGTCGCTCATCAGGTGTAACGAACAGCGTCTTCTGGTGGTCATAAATGACAAAACCAGGTTTCGATCCACTTGGTTTACGTACATGTCGGATTAAGGTTGTGTCGACAGGCACGCTGCTTGATTCTTTGGCTTGGCTGAAATAAGCTGCAAGCTGAGCAGCTTCTTCCAGTGTGGCTTCTCCGAACTCTTCGCTACGAATAACAACGTGTGACCCAGGGATATCCTTGGTGTGCAACCAAGTGTCATTTGGGCTTGCCAAACGGTTAGTGACATATTCATTTTGTAGATTATTTTTACCTACGTAGATATCTATTCCTTCTGAAGACGTAAATACATGTAGGGTAGGACGATCGGTCTTCTTCTTGACCTTCTTCTTATTCGTCTTCTTACTTCGGTCTCGCAAGTATTGTTGCTGGATCAATTCTTCGCGAATTTCCTCAATATCGTTCATCGAAGCGTGCGCAAGTTGTTGTAATAGTTCTTCCATGTACCGAATTTCTTCGCGTGTCTTGTGTAGCTGCTCATCGATGACGACAAGACTATTTTTGTATTTATTATATTTCTTGAAATATCGTTGAGCGTTATCAGTAGGGCTTAATAGCGGATCGAGCGGGATTTCAACCGTCGCTTGTTCTTCATCATAGAAGTTAATTAACTGAGCGGTTGAGTCCCCTTTATTGATCATGTAAAGGGAAGCAAAGATAAGCTCGCCCCAGATACGGTATTGATCTGCGTCTCCAGCTTCGATTAAATCTTCATTAAGATGATCGAGCTTTTTAATATTCTTGGTCCGTTCATTGTTAAGAAAGCGAAGTAGATCACTTACCTTCTGCTTGACGGTATCCCGTTCTGCCTTATCTCCGTAATACTCCTCCATACATTCACTTATGGAATTGTATGTGGTTACCTCGCTGTCAAGCATCTTAAGAGGTATGGCAGAGAACACGAGTTTCCCTTTGGCATTGGCCCCAATAACGGGTTCATACTGATGCAACTTTGCAGATTCCATGACTTGGGAAAAAGCTTGCCATAGCATAGTTGCATCAATTCTTTCTTCTTGTTCTGTGACATGACCCTCTTGGCGCGCACGAAATATGATTTCTTGTGCAATTAATGGGCTTAGTCCACTGAATGAGTCGACAATCCAAGAAATAGGCTCTTGGTCCGTATCCTTGTAAGACTCGGTGAACGTTTCCTGATCGATTTCAAGTGGATTCAGCTTATTCTGTTCTGGAGGCTCTGTATAAGCGACACCGGGCATGACTATGCGAAAACTACTGATCGCAGGCGTGACATGATGAATACCATCTAGAATGGTTCCGGTTGAAGCATCCATGAGAATGATGTTGCTGTGTCGCCCCATGAGTTCAATGATAATCTTCTTCAAAGACACATCTCCAAGCTCGTCACGTTGACGAATGGAGATATGGATCACTCGCTCCATCCCTACTTGCTGGATATCTTCGATCGTACCGCTCTCACAGTGTTTACGCATAAGCATACAGAACATTGGCGCTTCTTGTGGGTTTAAGAAGCTTTTCGATGTGATTTGTACGCGTGGATAGGTCGGATTGACTGAGAGTAGTAATTTAGAATTCCCTTCTCTAGAACGCAGAGTAAAAAGAATGTCGCGGTTGTTCGGTTGATATATTTTGTTAATGCGGGCACCTTTATATACTTGTAGCGCTTGTACAATAGCCCTTGTGACAATACCATCTAATGCCATAATCTATATCTCCCATCTATCATGTTCAAGCATGATTCCATCATCTAAGTATTGTTTATAGTGGTTCATTAAATCTTACTTTCTCTATGATGCCATAGTTTGGACAAAAACTTAAGAGGAAGCCCGGTGATATTTTAACCCCTGTCCGAATATTATTACCTTATACCAGGTGGAAAAGCTGTTACGCCGCTAAAAACTGCAGTAGACCGGGAGGGAACGTAAAAGCATGGAATTGAAAAGATGGCATCAGATGGATGCGGAAGAGCTACAGCATGTTATGGGTGTTCAGCCACAGCAAGGCCTCACGGAAGAGGAAGCGAAACAAGTTAGGGAGAAGAGTGGATTAAATGAGTTAACCGAAGGGAAACGAATCTCCCCCATTATTCTATTTTTGAATCAATTCAAAGATTTCATGGTCGTTGTATTGATGGGGGCAACGCTAATATCTGGTTTATTAGGTGAATATTTAGACGCTGTTACGATCATCGCTATTATTCTCTTGAATGGCGTATTGGGGTTTATTCAGGAGTTCCGTGCAGAACGTTCGCTTCGTGCACTTAAGCAGTTATCAGCGCCCACTGCCAAAGTATTACGTGGAGGTAAATTAGACATTATCTCAACCCGCTTACTTGTGCCTGGTGATGTGGTTGTTATGGAAAGTGGGGACCGAGTTCCAGCAGATGTACGTTGGATTGAGACGAGTAGCTGTAGTGTTGAGGAATCTGCACTGACAGGTGAATCGTTACCCGTTACGAAACATTGCCAAGTCATTAGTGAAGAAGACGTGCCGCTCGGTGATCAGAAGAATATCGGTTTCATGGGTACGATGATGACTAGAGGTACAGCCAAAGGTATCGTTGTACGTACAGGTATGAACACGGAAATGGGTAAAATTGCTGATTTGATTCAAAATACTGAATCCATGGAAACGCCACTGCAACATCGATTAGAACAGCTTGGGAAAATTCTAATTATACTCTCATTGGCCTTGACCATAATGGTCGTTGGTGCAGGTATTCTACACGGACAGCCTCCTATGGGTATGTTACTAGCAGGCGTTAGTTTAGCCGTCGCTGCAATTCCTGAAGGGCTACCGGCTATCGTGACTGTAGCATTGGCACTTGGTGTGCAGCGGATGATTAAGCGTAAAGCGATTGTTCGTAAGCTGCCGTCTGTAGAGACGCTTGGCTGTGCATCTGTGATCTGCTCGGATAAGACGGGAACGTTAACTCAGAATAAGATGACGGTTACGTCCGTCTGGGTTGGAGGCAGATCCTTGGAGGTTACAGGGGACGGATACGCTCCGATCGGGCAAATATTAGAAGCTAAACGTCCAGTTGACCTGAAGAATGATCAGAGCTTGCGCCGTTTGCTTCAGATCAGTGCATTGTGTAACAACTCGGAGATCGTAGAGAATGTATCTGACGAGACACGTGGGAAGAAAAAGATTAAAGAGGAGAAAGGGACTACTTCTTCATGGGATTTGAAGGGAGACCCGACTGAAGGTGCACTTGTAGCTCTTTCATCCAAAATGGGCATGTCACCGCATTCGCTTGGCAGTGTGTATCAACGCGAGCAAGAATTTCCTTTCGACTCAGAACGTAAACTCATGTCCGTTATTGTGACGCATCAGGGAGGAAGACTTCTATACACCAAAGGAGCACCAGATGTGCTGTTGAATCAATGTTCTCATATCCTATGGGGAGGAAATGCTATTCCATTCACAGGTATGATGCGTAAGCTAGTGTTGACTGCGAATGAAGAGATGTCTTCTGGCGCATTACGAGTTCTCGGTACAGCGTATCGGGAATTGCGTCCGCAAGAAAGGGTGGCTAGTGAGTCGGAAGCGGAATCACAACTGGTCTTTGTAGGACTTGCTGGGATGATTGATCCGCCACGTCGTGAAGTGAAAGATGCAATCACCACGTGTCGTCGCGCAGGTATTAAGACGGTCATGATTACAGGAGACCATGGCACAACAGCGGAAGCGATTGCTCATCAGCTTGGCATTCTGCCTAGGGGCGGTCTCTCTCTATCTGGACAGGAGCTATCACGACTTAGTGATGATCAACTGGATGCTAAGGTCGATCAAATCTATGTCTATGCTCGAGTATCTCCAGAACATAAGCTTCGCATCGTCAAATCATTACAACGTAAGGGACACGTGGTTGCCATGACAGGCGATGGTGTGAATGATGCGCCTGCCATCAAGGCAGCAGATATCGGTATAGCGATGGGCATCACTGGAACAGATGTAACGAAGGAAGCTTCTTCGTTAATTCTTAGCGATGACAATTTCTCTACTATTGTATCTGCGATTGAAGAAGGGCGTAACATCTACGAGAATATTCGTAAGTTCATCCGTTATCTGCTCGCTTCGAATGTGGGGGAAATCTTGACGATGTTCTTCGCGATGATGCTTGCACTACCACTACCACTGCTACCCATTCAGATATTATGGGTCAATCTCGTTACGGATGGGTTACCTGCGATGGCATTAGGCGTTGACCAACCTGAGAAAGACCTGATGGAGCACAAACCGCGTGGTGCTAAAGAAAACATATTTGCTCGTCGGCTTGGTTGGAAAATTATTAGCCGCGGATTTCTAATCGGAATATGTACGCTTGCAGCATTTTGGCTCACGTTACGTGTTGCTCCAGATCAAGATGGACAGTTACTGAAGGCACAATCCGTTGCATTTGCTACACTTGTTATGGCTCAGTTATTCCATGTATTTGATTGCCGGAGTTCTCGTTCTGTATTCCATCGCAATCCATTTCAGAATAAATATTTGGTTCTGGCTGTGCTTTCTTCAGTCCTTCTTATGTTGGGCGTGTTCTATATTGAACCCCTTCAACCGATATTCAAAACCGTACCACTCGGATTACGGGAATGGGCGCTTACCATTGTGGCAGCTGGCATTCCTACGTTCCTGATGGGAGCGGGTAGTGTCTGGGGAGGAAGAAAGACAAGAACGGGTGGAAATCAACGAATCGTGGCAAAAAGTACAAAGATTTCAGCATAAAATCAATAGATTCTTGTGAGGACTGTACGATATGCTATTTTACAGTAGTTGTAGATGCTGTAGAGGAGCGAGATAAACATGGAATTTACAAAAATGCACGGATTAGGTAATGACTTTATTGTTGTATACGGGGAACAGGAACTTCCTCTCAATGCTTCGGAGTTAGCTGTTCGTTTATGTAATAGATTTTTCGGTATTGGTGCTGACGGACTTGTGTACATCCTTCCTTCGGATGTTGCAGATTTCAAGATGAGAATTATGAATTCCGATGGTTCAGAAGCAGAACAGTGTGGTAATGCCATTCGTTGTGTAGCGAAGTATGTGTATGATCATGGGTATGTTACGGAGGATAAGATCACGATCGAAACCTTAGGAGCGGGCGCACAACAGGTACAGCTTCAAGTGAAGGATGGCAATGTGGAGAAAGTAACGGTTGATATGGGAGAACCCATGCTAGATGGGGTTCAAATACCGACGACAATTCAAGCTAACCCAGTCGTGAATCAACCCATCGATGCAAATGGACAGCAATTTCATTTCACTGCCGTATCCATGGGCAACCCTCACTGTGTGATTTATGTGAAGGATGCGGTCTCATTTGACTTGGGTACATGGGGGCCAGCACTTGAGGTACATCCTTATTTTCCGAAAAAAGTGAATGTGGAATTTGCTACAGTACAAGACCGGAGTCATGTAGATATGCGCGTGTGGGAACGCGGTGCGGGGCCTACACTAGCTTGTGGAACGGGGGCATGTGCCACACTCGTCTCCTCTGTACTGAATGGAACTACTGATCGCTCAGCATGGATTAGCCTTAAGGGTGGCGACTTGTTCATTGAATGGAACGAAGATGACAACCATGTGTATATGACAGGACTCGCATCTGTAGTGTATACAGGAAAGATAGAAGTGTAAGCGTCTAGACTCAGTCCGAATACGACTTAACTTAGCTTGTAGCTAGTATCGAAAGATATAAGGCTACAGGCTTTTCTATTCTAATCTCCTAATTCCTAGAACTATTTTCATATAGAACGCTTATCTTTAATAGTGATATATGATACATTTATACGAAACTATTATCAGGGTGGAGGACGGAAACATGAAACCGGATTTGCGGCAAGCATGGGAGAATAATGTGCTAATCGGGGACGGGGCGATGGGTACCTTTTTATATCAAATGGGTTTCCCCGTGGGAATTTCTTATGAAGAATTAAACCTAACTGCACCAGAAGTAATAATGGATGTTCACCGTCGATATGTGGAGGTTGGAGCTCAGGTATTAGAATCAAATACCTTCTCTGCTAACTTTGATAAATTGTCTAAATATGGACTGGAAACTAAGGTGGAAGAAATTAATCGCGCTGGCGTGAGAATTGCTCGGGATGCAGCGGGTCCTGACGGTTATGTACTAGGTGCTGTGGGTTCTATACGTGGAGGAAAGCGCACAAATGTATCTACTAAGAGGCTTAAAATATATTTTGAACAACAAATTGCTGCTCTTCTAGCAGAAGGCGTAGATGGCATCTTGCTAGAGTCATTCTATGATGTTGAAGAGTTAAGCATTGCACTTTCCCGAGTACGTAAGCTCAGTGATTTACCTGTCATATGTCAATTTGCTGTAGAAGACGTGGCGCGGACGTTGGATGGGTATACGATGACTGAAGCTTTACATATTTTACAGCAAGAAGGCGCTGATGTGATTGGCTTTAATTGCCGTACGGGTCCCAATGGGATGATGCGAGCTGTTGAAAGTCTTGGGGATCAATTAGGTGTACCTGTATCTGTATTCCCGAATGCTGGGGTTGCAGACTATGTGGATGGAGAGGTTCGATACACGGCAACGCCAGAGTATTTTGGAACAATGGCCTTACGATTTGCCGATTTAGGTGTCCGAATTGTTGGGGGATGCTGTGGAACAACGCCTGAACATATTAAAGAGATTTCCAAGGCATTAACGGGCTATGTTCCTAATCCTATTGATAAAAATCGCGTGTTGGCGTCTCCGGCGCCACGTGTAGTATATGA
Source organism: Paenibacillus glacialis (assembly GCF_001637205.1). GTDB lineage: Bacteria > Bacillota > Bacilli > Paenibacillales > Paenibacillaceae > Paenibacillus_AQ > Paenibacillus_AQ glacialis. The sequence goes on along the minus strand of NZ_LVJH01000070.1, from coordinate 62,788 downwards.
GCATACGAATGACAATGTTGAAGATGATCGTGAGCCTACGATTGTTGATCTTGTTAAACAACGGCATACGGTCATTGTTGAACTGGACCCTCCTCGTGACTTAGACATCAATAAATTTATGCTCGGGGCTGAGGCGCTGAAGAAAGCAGGTTGTGATGCATTAACACTAGCCGATAACTCGCTTGCAGTAACCCGAATGAGCAACATGGCCTTAGGGTATCTAATACAAGATCAGACGGGCATGCGTCCTTTGATTCATATCGCTTGTAGGGATCGTAATTTGATTGGTACACAGTCTCACTTAATGGGATTTGATGCACTTGGGATCGATCATGTCCTCGCAGTGACGGGTGATCCTGCCAAGTTCGGGGATTTGCCGGGATCAAGTTCGGTATATGACCTAACTTCTTTCGAGATTATCCGAATGATCAAACAGCTCAATGATGGGATAGCGTTCTCCGGAAAGCCATTGAAGCAGAAAGCGAACTTTGTAGTAGGAGCCGCATTTAATCCAAATGTGAAGCATCTTGATAAAGCTGTACAGCGTCTAGAAAAGAAGATTGCTGCGGGTGCAGACTATATTATGACGCAGCCTGTATATGATCCGAAACTGATCAGCTCGATTAAGGAAGCCACAGCACATTTGGACATGCCGATCTTTTTAGGCATTATGCCGCTTGCAAGTGGTCGGAATGCTGAATATCTACACAATGAAGTTCCGGGTATCCAATTGTCTGAAGAAGTTCGTGCACGTATGGTTGGTCTTGAAGGGGAAGAGGGAAGAGCGATGGGCGTTACCATTGCGAAAGAATTGATTGATGAAGCTATGAAACACTTTAATGGGATCTATATTATGACGCCATTTATGTTTTATGGGATGAGCGTTGAATTGACGGAGTATGTCTGGAAGAGGTCCGGTCGCGAAGTAACCCCCTTGTTTCGTTCATAATTATCAATTACAATAGATTAATGGATGTGGTGCCGATGTCATTCAGTATGACCGGATACGGTCAATCTGCCCTGCAACATGGGGGGTATAAGGTTGAAATAGAGATCAAATCCGTTAATCATCGTTTCTGTGAAGTGGTGCTCAGGATGCCTCGGGAATGGACGTGCTTCGAGGATGTTCTGAGAAGAACAGTGCAGAGTTACGTGAAGCGCGGACGGATTGATATTTATATGAATAAAGAGGCGGAATTAGACAATGTGGCGTTTGCCACGTTAAATCATTCCGCCGTTAAGGCGTATTTGCAAGCTGTTGATATCCTTCATGATCAATACGGTCTGGAAGGTAAGCTGACAGTGAAGGATATACTCGCTCTTCCTGATGTTCTGCTCTCTCCTGATCATATACCTACAGTTGATGAAGAGGATATGGAGTTATGGGGCGAAGTTCTTCAGGAGGGACTTCGGAGTGCACTTGAAAGTCTAAAGATCATGCGTTTCAAAGAAGGGCTTCATTTAGCTCAGGATGTTGAACAACGATTACATCGTTTGCAGGTTCTGCATGGTGAGATGCTAGCTCTTGCACCTCATGTGGTCGAGGAACATCGTATTAGGTTGAGACAAAGGCTTACGGAACTACAGGACCCTTCATTCAGCTTGGATGAATATAAGTTGTCAATGGAGATTGCTCTTTATGCGGATCGGTCCAATATTGACGAAGAGTTAATTCGAATGCAAAGTCATTTCGAGCAGTGTAAGGAATTACTTCATTCGGATGAGGCGATCGGGCGTAAATTGGATTTTCTAATTCAGGAAATGAATAGAGAAGTCAACACGATCGGTTCGAAAGCTAATCATTTGCCTTTGGTCAACCGTGTTGTCGAGATGAAAGCAGAATTAGAGAAGATTCGAGAACAAGCAGCAAATATTGAATAAGCATCATGCCTTTACGGACAGCATTGTGTCAAATGTATAGGGGGAAGAACTGAGATATGGCAATCAAACTCATTAATATCGGCTTCGGGAACATCGTATCAGCTAACCGCATTATTTCAATCGTTAGCCCGGAATCTGCGCCCATTAAACGGATTATCCAGGAAGCGAGAGACCGGCATATGCTGATCGATGCAACCTACGGACGCCGGACGAGAGCTGTCATTATTACTGACAGTGATCATGTCATATTATCAGCGGTACAACCGGAGACGGTTGCTCATCGTCTATCCAGCAAAGATGATGATAATGACGAATAAGATGGAGAGTAATATGTCTAAAGGATTATTAATTGTATTATCCGGTCCTTCTGGGGTTGGTAAAGGAACTGTATGTAGTGCGCTTCGAGGTAAGATGGATAATTTGGTATATTCTGTGTCTGCAACTACACGTGTTCCTCGCTTAGGTGAAGAGAACGGTGTGAACTATTTCTTTAAGTCCCATGATGAGTTCAATCATATGATGGCGAATGATCAACTTCTTGAATATGCTGAATATGTTGGTAACTACTATGGTACACCTCGTGATTTCGTTGAGGAGACTCTCCAGAGTGGGAAAGATATCATTCTGGAAATTGAAGTACAGGGTGCACTTAAGGTGAAAGAGAAGTTCCCAGAAGGCATATTTATTTTCTTGCTTCCACCATCATTGGATGAGCTGAAGGATCGCATTTGCGGTCGGGGTACGGAAAGTCAGGCTACGATTGATCATAGGCTTTCGGTTGCGGTTGATGAGATCAGTTTAGTAGGGCATTATGATTATGCTGTGGTGAACGATCAGATTGATGCAGCGTGTAAACGAATAGAATCTATTGTTATTGCCGAACATTGTAAGGTTAGAGGTTAGAAGTAGTCAACATTAAGACTACTACTATTGAACTTCATAATAAAAAAAGAGGTGTCCTATCATGTTATATCCTTCCATTGATGAAATGATGAACAAAGTTGACAGTAAGTATTCGTTGGTTGTAGCTTCTTCCCGTCGTGCAAGACAATTGCGTGAAGGCGGCAAAACAACGCTTAAAGAAACTAAATCTCATAAAAATGTTGGCATTGCTCTTGAAGAAATCTATGCTGATCAAATTGTTATTGAACCAGGAACTGCGGAAGAGAATAACAAGTAATTTTGTTTGATTACGTTTATGTAATATCCGTAAGTCTTCTTGTTACCCAACAACCGTAAGGTTGTTGTTTTTTTTCAAAATATAAGAAAGTATAAGTTTCACTTGATAGATTGAACTAAAGTTTATGCTCCCATATTCAATTACTTCTAAAGAAATTCATGAATATGGGTATCGTCTTTAGTTCAATCTATATTGATACTCTATTTCTTATATTTCCGCAGAGACGGATAACCTCCTTGAAAGAGGACGGCATAGTCGGTTCTGCTTGAAGAAACGGATGCCGTCCTTAAAAAAAAGGGCGGCACAGCCGTTTCTTCTTATGTATTCCAGATGAAAGGTGGGGGTATACATGTTGAACGGTAAAAAAATAGTGCTTGGTGTTACCGGTGGGATTGCAGCCTACAAAGCAGCAACGCTGTGCAGTAAACTTGTGCAAAAGGGTGCAGATGTACACGTCATCATGACATCTTCAGCACAACAATTCATAACGGAACTTACATTGCAGTCGCTATCGAAAAATCCGGTGTACAGTGATACTTTTGACGAACGTGAACCTTCGGTCGTTTCCCATATTAACTTGGCTGATCTAGCGGATCTGGTGATTGTTGCTCCCGCGACCGCCAATATGATTGCCAAAATGGCGCATGGACTAGCCGATGATATGTTATCAACGACGTTGTTAGCGACGACAGCACCTATTATGGTGGCACCTGCTATGAATGTACATATGTATCAGCATCCTGCTGTTATAGAGAATATGAGGATACTTGAGTCACGTGGTGTTTCGTTCATAGAGCCAGGGGAAGGCTTATTGGCCTGTGGGTATGTTGGTAAAGGTCGTATGGAAGAACCAGAAAGTATTGTACAAGTGATTGAACAGTATTTTGCTGAAGTGGGACAAGTCAAGCCTAGGCTATTAGAAGGCAAAAAGATCATCGTTACTGCGGGTGGGACAATCGAGAGAATTGATCCTGTTCGTTACATTACGAATGATTCGTCAGGTAAAATGGGGATCGCTATCGCTAAAGTAGCTCGTGATATGGGAGCAGAAGTATATCTTGTGGCAGGGCATATTGATGTAGCGCCTCCAAAAGATATCCATGTGATTCCGGTTCAGTCTGCTCAAGATATGTATGATGCAATCCTTGCTTTATGGGAAGACACGGATGTTGTCATTAAAGCTGCTGCCGTGGCGGATTATCGTCCTCGAAATGCTGCAGATCAGAAGATGAAGAAGTCCGGTGAGACGATGACACTTGAGATGGTGAAAACGGTCGATATTTTGGAGCAACTGGGTCGAATGAAGAAGTCTCAGTTCCTGGTAGGTTTTGCAGCTGAAACCAATGATGTGGAGACTTACACACGCGAGAAGTTGATTCGCAAAAACTGTGATTTGATGGTTGCCAATGATGTGACAACGGAAGGCGCTGGCTTCCGCTCAGATACAAATATTGTGCAAATTCACGATAGGAATGGTCTAGTAGAACAATTGCCTATGCTCTCTAAAGAGGAAGTTGCTCATCGCTTGCTTACGATTATGGCAGAACGAGTATGTGGTGTTCACTCTTGATGCAAATAGCTAAAGTCATAGTCGATGTTCCTGCTCGGGGAACGGATCGTCCTTTTGACTATCTGATTCCAGAATCCATGCGCGATTGGGTAGAGGTAGGAAGCCGGGTCGGCGTACCCTTTGGGCATCGAACGGTTCAAGGATTCGTAATATCGCTAGATCCACAGTCACAGACGGAAACCTTCAAGATGAAGCCGATTCAAGAAGTGCTAGATATTATTCCACCGCTCTCCCCAGAACTTGTAGAGTTAGCCCAGTGGATGAGTCGCGAGTATGCTTGCCGTTTTATTACAGCACTGCAGGTGATGATTCCCACTGCCTTGAAGGGGAAAGCAGAACGTTATATTTCTATAAATCATTCAGATGTTGATCAGCATGAGGATATTGAATATCGTGAAACACTCTTCGCGGAAGTATCATCTGTGAATAAGGAAGAACAGGACATTATTTCTTTCATCGCTCAAAAGAGTGAAGTGACGACGCAGCAACTGAGTAAAGCTTTTCCAGAATGTGCAGTGGCTTTGAAATCCTTGTTAAAAAGAGGTTTGTTGCAGGAAAATCAGTCTATTAAGGACAAGATGCAGAAGAAAACGATCAAGGGCGTTAATTTAGCGATCAGTAGTGAGGCTGCTCAAGAAATTATTGATCAATTTCCCGCAAAGGCAGCGCGTCAGAAGGAAGTACTTCAATTTATTGTGGACTCGATAGATTTTCTTCCTGTTGCTATGAAAACAATCATGTCTGCTCTTCAGGTATCATCAGGCACGGTGAAAAGTCTGGTTGAAAAAGGGTATGTGACGCTCGATGATTACGAAGTGTTGCGAGACCCTTATAAGGGTCGGCATTTCAAACCGACAACACCACTGACTCTGAACGAAGAACAACGACGCGCTTATGACCAGATTATGAATCCATTGAATGCTTACAAGCATGGTGTGTTTCTGCTACATGGTGTGACAGGGAGCGGTAAGACTGAGGTGTATTTGCAAAGTATACAACGGTGCCTGGAACAAGATCGACAGGCCGTTGTTCTTGTACCAGAGATTTCTTTGACGCCTCAAATGGTGGATCGTTTTAAGGGACGTTTTGGTGATTTGGTTGCGGTTATGCACAGCCGATTATCGGGTGGAGAACGTTATGATGAATGGCGCAAAATTCGTGAAGGTAAGGCTTCAGTCGTGGTAGGAGCGCGGTCTGCGGTATTTGCTCCTTTTTCAAACCTTGGCTTAATCATTATGGATGAAGAACATGAAACATCTTACAAGCAGGAGGAGAGTCCTAAATATCATGCCAGAAATGTCGCTGTACGTCGTGCGCAAAGCTCTGGAGCTGTGGTCATTCTAGGTTCTGCAACACCTTCCTTGGAGACATATCATGCCGCTAAATCCCAAGCTAACCCTGATTTCTCACCATGGTTACTTGAAATGCCAACACGTGCCTTAGGAAATAAATTGCCTGACGTAGAAATTGTTGATATGCGTGAGGAGTTGCGTGAAGGCAACCGTTCCATGTTTAGTCGATCTTTACATGCGGCGATTGTTTCACGATTAGAGAAGAAAGAACAAATGGTACTTCTGCTGAACCGGCGCGGGTACTCCACTTTTGTTATGTGCCGTGGCTGTGGTTATGTGGCTGGTTGTTCAGAATGTGATATTTCACTAACGTTTCATCAGAAATCGAATAATTTACGTTGCCATTACTGTGGTTATGCGGAACCTGTTCCTCAAGTGTGCCCAGAGTGTGGTAGCGAGCATATTCGGTATTTCGGTACAGGAACACAACGCGTGGAAGAAGAATTGGCGAAGTTGTTTCCTGGCATTCGCGTCATTCGGATGGATGTGGATACAACAACAGAGAAGGGCTCCCATGAAAAGTTACTGAAGCAGTTCGGCGATAGACAAGCTGATGTACTTCTAGGGACTCAGATGGTGGCTAAAGGTTTAGATTTCCCTGATGTGACACTCGTGGGTGTCATCACCGCAGATTCTGCATTGAATTTACCAGATTTCCGTGCTGCGGAGAAGACATTTCAGCTGTTAACTCAGGTAGCAGGTCGTGCGGGACGACATCATTTACCAGGTGAAGTACTGATCCAATCGTATACGCCTGAGCATTATTCTATTATTCATGCGAGTGGTCACGATTATACTTCATTCGTAAGAGAAGAGTTCAATCATCGTCGTGTACTTCATTATCCACCGTATTGTCGATTAATTCTCGTAACGATGTCCCATGAACAACTTCCGCTACTCCTGAGGATGGCTGAGAATATGACTTCTACCATACAAGGGAAGGCCAGACAACGTGGATGGTTCGGTAATCTCGACCGATTAACGCCAGATGCGCTAGATGTACTTGGTCCGGTGGCTTCACCTATTCCTAGGATTAAAAATAGATACAGATTCCAATGTATGATAAAATGGCGTGGGAACATTGACGCAATCGGGCTTGTCTTGGAATCGGCGGAACAGATCGAAGATTCACTACACGATAAGAACTTTCAGATTAGCATAGATATTGATCCGCAAATGTTAATGTGAGTGTGAGTAACATATATTAAGTATAAATCGTATGATTATACATGAGACTTTTGTTAAGGAAGGTGTTAAGACCAATGGCAATCCGAATTATTGTGTTAGAACCTGATGAGGTGCTTCATAAAATCGCTAAAGAGGTAACAAAAATCACACCGAATGTTCAGAAATTATTGAATGATATGGCGGATACAATGTACGACGCGGAAGGTGTAGGTCTTGCGGCGCCTCAAGTTGGCATTCTAAAACGCTTAATTGTAGTGGACGTAGGCGACGAGAATGGCCTGATCAAGATGATCAATCCTGAGTTGGTTGCATCCGAAGGAGAACAGTTCGGTCCTGAAGGATGTTTGAGTATTCCTGGAATTAATGGGGATGTTCGACGTGCTGAGACGGTTACAGTGAAGGGGCTTAACTCAGACGGTAAAGAAATAACGATCACAGGAAGCGGGCTTCTAGCACGTTGCTTCTTGCATGAAATTGATCACCTGAATGGTGTAATCTTTACCGACATTGCGGAGAAGGTGTACGAACAAATTCCAGAACGACTTGGAAAGGAATGACGGCTTCATGAATATCGTATTTATGGGTACTCCTGCTTTTGCAGTTCCCAGCTTGCGAATGTTACTTGAACAAGGGTACCATGTTGTCGCAGTTGTGACTCAGCCTGATCGCCCACAGGGACGTAAACGTGTACTTACTCCGACGCCTGTGAAGGAAGTTGCTCTTGAATACGGACTGCCAGTATTACAGCCACAGCGTATGCGTAGTCCGGAAGCAGTGGCTGAGTTAGCTGCTTATCATCCAGATTTAATTGTGACTGCAGCTTATGGGCAGATCTTGCCCAAAGCGGTACTTGACCTCCCTTCCCGTGGATGTGTTAATATCCACGGTTCTCTGTTGCCTAAGTATAGAGGAGGCGCACCTATTCAACGTTCGATTATGAATGGAGAGACCGTGACTGGTGTTACCCTTATGTATATGGCTGAAGGGTTAGATACAGGCGATATGATTGCGCAGGTAGAAGTCGCTATTGAGGAAGAAGATACTTCGGGGACGATATTTGAGAAACTTAGTGACGTAGGAGCAACGTTACTTCAAAGACAACTATCTAACCTTCTCGAAGGAGAAGTGAATAGAATTCCACAGAACGATGACGAAGCAACCTATTCGCCTAATCTTAAGCGTGAGGATGAGCAAATCGATTGGAATCGCAGCGCTCGAGATATTTATAATCAGATTCGAGGGTTAGTTCCCTTCTCAGGAGCCTTCACTCTCTGGGGAGATGAAGTATTTAAGATATGGGCGGCTACGCCATCATCTGAAATTTCATCTCATGATTCAGTCATTCCAGGTACCGTTCTTCAGTTAAGTGAACGTGGAATAGAAGTGAAGACAGGTGACGGATCTATATGGCTTACTAAAGTTCAGCCTAGTGGAAAGAAAGCGCTGGAAGTCGATGCCTTCATTCGAGGAACCAGTATGGTTGAAGGAACGGTGCTGTCATGAGTAACGATCGTAAACCGTCCAAAGGCCATAAACTGACAGCTCGTGAATTGGCGATGGATGTACTGACTCGGGTGGAACAAGAAGGGGCCTATAGCAATCTCCAGTTGAATGCGGGATTGCAGAGAGCTTCTCTTATCCGAGAAGATGCTGCATTAGCAACGGAATTAGTATATGGTACGATTGCGCGTTTAAATACGCTGGATTATTTCTTGAGACGTTATGTTAGTAAGGGAATGGACAAGCTTCAGCCTTGGGTACGAAGTTTATTGCGTATGAGTTTATACCAATTGATGTACTTGGACCGCATTCCACCTCACGCTGTAGTGAATGAAGCTGTCAATATCGCTAAAAGTAGGGGACATCAAGGGATTTCGGGTATGGTCAATGGTGTGTTGCGAAGTGTATTACGTGGTAAGGATGATCTAATCTTACCAGAAGGACTTACACCACTCGAAAGAATATCATTAGAACAGTCGCATCCGAGGTGGTTGGTGAAGCGCTGGATCAAACAATATGGGGAACAGACAGCAGAAGCGATCTGTGCCGCGAACAATGAACCTCCGTCGATTAGTGTACGTGTTAACACAACGATGATTACTCGCGAGAAGCTCATTCAAGATATGCTAGAACAAGGCATGGAAGTTATCCCTTCGCCGCTAACGTCAGAAGGTATTCTCGTTAAAAGTGGTGGGAATATGGCTTTAACGGATTGGTATCGTGAGGGATTCTTATCCGTTCAGGATGAAAGCTCTATGCTCGTTGGAGAAGCGGTTGGACCGAAGCCTGGTATGAAAATCTTGGACTGTTGTGCCGCACCCGGTGGTAAGTCAGTTCATATGACCGAATTAATGAAAGATGATGGCGTGGTCGTTGCTAACGATCAGTATCCTCATAAAGAGAAACTTATTCGTGATCAGGCGGAACGGTTAGGCCTTACATCTATTGAGACGACTGTTGGGGACGCATTGAATTTGAGGGATAAGTATCCTGACGAATCCTTCGATCGCATATTGTTGGATGCTCCTTGCTCAGGACTTGGCGTAATACGTCGAAAACCGGATCTGAAATGGACCAAAACGGTAGAGGATATTGAAGAGATAGCAAGCTTACAATATGAATTGTTAGAGAAAATCTCTCCACTTTTGCGAGTGGGAGGTATTCTGGTGTATAGCACATGTACGATTGAGCCACAGGAGAATGAAGAAATGATCAGACGATTCTTGGATAATCATCCGGAATTTGGTCATCCCGTGGAAGAGACATCAACGTGGTCCGAACTATACAGAATGACTGGGTCACAGGGTCAAGGCATACAAATATTACCTCAACACTTTAGAAGTGACGGATTTTTCATTGCACGGATGCAACGAAATTCCTAGTTTTTGAAGGTTTTAGCTTTATTTAAACCCGCTAGCCCTAAGGTTTAGCGGGTTTTCTCTTTTATTGTTCTATTTATCTGTGTTAAAATAGGAAGAATGAGAAACGATATGTATAACAATATGTATATTGAATAAAAAATCAGGTGGGATAAAAATGAAACCCTTTATATATGATTACAACTTAGACGATCTTCAAGAGTGGGCTAAAGAGAACAATGAACCAGCATTTCGCGCAGGGCAAATTTTTGACTGGGTGTATGTAAAGAGAGTTAATAATTTTCAAGACATGAGTAACTTATCCAAAGAGTTACGCCAAAAGTTGGAAGATCAATTCCAATTTGTAACCCTTTCTGAAATTACAAAGTTTGAGTCTAAGGATGGAACCGTTAAATTCTTATTCGCACTACAAGATGATCACGCCATCGAGACGGTTGTTATGAAGCATAATTATGGGAACAGTGTTTGTGTAACGACCCAAGTAGGTTGTAGAATCGGATGTACCTTCTGTGCATCTACATTAGGTGGATTGAAGCGGGATCTAACAGCTGGTGAAATCGTGGCACAAGTCGTTCAAGCGCAAAAAATATTAGATGAAAAAAATGAGCGTGTCAGCAGTATCGTTATTATGGGCACGGGAGAACCTTTTGAAAACTATGATGCAACGATGAAATTTCTGCGGATTATGATTCATGAGAAAGGTCTAAATATTGGTCAACGGCACATCACCGTTTCTACAAGCGGGATTGTACCGAACATATATAAATTTGCTGACGAGAACACACAAATCAATCTAGCGATTTCCATCCACGCACCAAATGATAAGCTGCGCTCTAAGCTAATGCCAGTTAATCGACGTTTTCCTTTTGATGACGTTATGGAGTCTTTGAGATATTATCTTGCTAAGACAGGTCGCAGAATTTCCTTCGAGTATGCCTTAATCGGGGGCGTTAATGATCAACCTGAGCATGCTCAGGAGCTAGCTGATGTACTTAAACATATGTTATGCCATGTGAATCTAATTCCAGTCAACCATGTACCTGAGCGTAAGTATGTAAGAACATCACGTAGTGATATTTTTCAATTCCAACGTATTCTTGCAGAAAATGGAGTGAATGTAACCATTCGGCGGGAACAGGGCCACGACATCGCGGCCGCCTGTGGACAGCTACGGGCGAAGCATATGGAGCTGAGGTGAGATAACTTTGATCGATCATATTCATGTTAGCCACATCGGACGCGTGCGTTCGGTAAATGAGGATTCTGTGAGGGTATGTTATACGGATTCAGGGTATACGCTTGGAATTGTTGCGGATGGCATGGGTGGACATAAAGCGGGGGACAAGGCAAGTCAACTTGCAGTGGATACAATATTTGCGGATTTATCTACTCTTGAAAAAGGAATGTCCTCTGAAGGGTTACGTGCAGCACTTAGCGATGCTATTCTGCATGCAAATGATGTTGTACATCGCGAAGCAGCGAACAACGAAGAGTATCGGAACATGGGTACAACGGTTGTTGTTTTGTTGATGGATGGATATTCGGGATGGATTGGACATATTGGAGATAGTCGTGCTTATAAAGTGACTGATAGTAAAGCTATTCAACTGACGGAAGATCATACGCTGGTTAATGAACTATATAAAAGTGGACAGATCACCCAGTCCGAATTAGAAACTCATCCAAGACGCAATGTGCTTACCAGAGCATTAGGGACGGATGCAGAAGTAACGGTTTCTTTCGACCCCGTTACTCTAGATAAGGGAGAAGTATTGCTTCTATGTAGTGATGGTCTTAGCAATATGGTGAGTTGTCTGCACTTGGGACAAGTCGCTGGAATACAAGAAATAACGCTTGCGGAACGAGCAGATCGTCTATTGCAACTAGCACTTCTGGCAGGAGGCGATGATAATATCACAATCGCCCTGTTTGAACTTAATGATGAAGTTCTAGTGGCAAGTATAAAGGAGTGGGATTCATGATCGGACACGAATTGGGTGGTCGTTATGAGATTATAGAGCGAATCGGCGGAGGCGGTATGGCACTCGTATATAAAGCCCATGATATTTTGTTGGGTCGAAACGTTGCCATTAAAGTACTGCGCCAACAGTTCGTGCACGATGAAGAGTTTATCCGGCGTTTCCGCCGTGAAGCACAATCCGCAGCATCTCTTTCACATCCAAACGTTGTGAGTATTTACGATGTAGGACAGGAAGACGAAATTCATTATATCGTTATGGAATATATTGAAGGATTTAATTTGAACGAGATTATAAAAGAGCGGGCACCCTTGCAGGTGGAAGAATCTGTTAGGATTGCATCGCAGATTTGTGATGCGCTCGATCATGCACATCAGAATCAAATCATTCATAGGGACATCAAGCCTCATAATATTCTTATTGGTCGGAATGGACGCGTGAAGGTGACTGATTTCGGGATCGCTCGTGCGGTAACATCGACAACCATTACTCAGACGGGCTCGGTCATCGGATCTGTACATTATTTCTCTCCTGAACACGCTAAAGGTGTGAATACAGGGGAAAAGTCGGATTTGTATTCGTTGGGTATTGTGATATACCAAATGTTAACTGCGACGCTACCCTTTTTGGGGGAAAGTCCGATTAGTGTAGCCTTGAAACATTTACAAGAAGAGTTTGATGATCCACGAGATGCGAATCCACTCATTCCACAAAGTGTAGAGAATGTTATTCTGAGATCCATGCGTAAGAATCCACAGGAACGTTACCAATCTGCTAAAGAGATGTTAAAGGATTTGGAGACTTGTTTACTTCCTGAGAGGCGCAATGAGCCCAGAATACACTTCTCTGAAGTAGATGTGGATCAGACTAGAGCTATGCCTGCTATTAAGCCAGTATCAAGAGGAACCGTTTCTCGCAAACGAGACAAGTCACTGTTTGATGAGGATGATGAAGCTGAGAAGCCGGTAGACAGCGGACAGAAGAAGAAATGGGTAAAGCCTACAATTTGGATTTCCTTGACTTTGTTTGTTCTCATAAGTATGGTTGGCGTGATCTGGTATGTGAAAGCCATGATAGTCGTTCCAGATGTAACGATTACGAATGTTGTTAATGTGCCAGAAGCAAAGGCTGTGGCTGAATTAGAAGCACTTGGGCTTGTCATTGATCCTATAATACGTACTTATAAAGAAGGTTTTGACGAAGGCGTTGTGTATGAACAGAGTAAGAAGGAAGGAACTGTTGTTAAGGAAGGTTCTTCCATTCGGCTTTCTGTAAGCACAGCTAAGCCGTTGAAAGTTATGCCTGATCTAAAGACGAAGTCCTTTGATGAGGCAAAAAAAGATCTAATCGACTTAGGCGTTAAAGAAGAGAACATTCAGCCGCCGAAATCTGAGTACAGTGAGGAACCTTCTGGAAAGGTTATTCGTCAAGATCCAGAAGCTAAGTCTGAATTCGATCCAGCAACGGACCAAATTGTTCTGACGGTCAGCCAAGGAAAAGAAGAAATTAAAATGCCAGATTTGGTTGGCAAGACGCAGAAGCAAGCCGAAAGTATGCTTAAGGAATTGGGCTTAAAGCTGGTTGTCGAGGAAGTTGCTGATTTCAAGAATGAAAAAGGTAAGGTCATTAAGCAGTGGCCTTATGACGCCAATGAGTCTGTATCTGTGGGTTCAGAGGTAACCATTACAGTGAGTACGGGATACCCTCCAGAAGTATTGAATTATACGTTTAATGTACCTGTTGCCCCGACAGAAGACGGGAAAAGAAGTAAGATTCGTATTGAATATACGGATGCGCGAAATGAAGATGGGCAGAAAAAGGATTGGGGAACAAAGACGATTAATTCTACACAAGTGTTCTCGATTGATTTAGTGCTTGCGCCTAATATGGATGCTGTTGTATACCTCTCTCGTGACGGCGAACTATTTGATACGTATCATATTTCGTATAATGATGTTAAGAATGGTTCAGTGCCAGAGGCAGTCATTCCTCAGACGGATCCAGTATTGCCAACGGAAGGGACGGAAGTGCCTGAGGATCCAAATCAAGATCCAAATCAGGATCCTGACAATGCAGAAGATGTGGATACAACGGCTCTGAAGACATCGGATAGCAAACATAAAGTTGCTAAGTTGGATAAGGGCAACAAAGGTAATAACGGAAACAACGGAAAAAAATAGTGATAATGGTAACGGTATTGTAGTGACTTCGGGCAAACCCTGAATGTGTATAGTATAACCATCCATAGTTCCTTGGAAAGTGAGGCCATTCATGTATGCCAGATGGTGTAATCGTAAAAGCACTGAGCGGTTATTATTACGTTAAGCCGATTGAAAACGGCAAGGCGGTAACTACGGAAGGGCAATCAGCTATTCAATGTAGAGCTCGTGGAGTGTTTAGGAATAGAGGAATATCTCCGTTGGTAGGAGATCATGTCGTGTATTCCTTATCAGATCATAATGAAGGTACGGTGAATGAGATCATGCCACGCCATTCTGAATTGATCCGCCCGCCGGTGGCGAATGTTCAGTTTGCAGTGTTATTATTTTCTTTACGTGAGCCAGACTTAAATCTACCGCTTCTGGATAAGTTCCTTGTGCATATCGAGCACTCTGGGCTCGATACGTTGATATGCCTGACGAAGCAGGACTTATTAGAGGGTGAAGAGATTGCTAAGGATGATCCTATAACGTATGTACAAGAACTCTACGAACGAATCGGTTACGAGGTTATTGTAACAAGTACCCGTACGGGTAGAGGACGAGAGCAATTGCGCGAACGTCTTGCGGGACACATTTGTGTATTCTCTGGACAATCAGGCGTAGGTAAATCATCTCTTCTCAACGCATTAATGCCAAGTCTTAACCTAGAGACGAATGAGATTAGCATGAAGCTGGGTCGAGGTAAACATACGACCCGGCATGTAGAGCTTATTGAATTGGATAATGGCGCGTTTGTTGCAGATACCCCAGGATTTAGCCAACTGGACTTCTTGGAGATGGAAGTGGGTGACTTATCCGCTTGTTTCAGGGAGTTCGAACCTTACGCTGCAGAGTGTAAGTTCAGGGGATGTAGTCATCTACATGAACCTGGGTGTAAGGTGATTGAAGCTAAAGATAAAGGTGAAATTGCACGGATACGCTATGATAATTATGTTCATTTCTATGCAGAGATGAAAGATAAAAAGCGGAGGTATTGACTGAAATGATCAAAATTGCGCCATCCATATTGTCTGCTGATTTTGCTAAGTTAGGAATGGAGATTGCCGAAGTTGAAGCAGGAGGGGCAGATTGGATCCACGTCGACGTAATGGACGGACATTTTGTCCCTAACATTACGTTAGGTCCTCCTATTGTTAGTGCCATCCAGCACTATACAACACTTCCTCTTGATGTGCATTTAATGATCGAACAACCTGAACGTTATATCGCCGATTTCGTAAAGGCTGGTGCGAAGGTCATTACTGTGCATGCGGAAGCTTGTACACATTTGCACCGTGTCGTGCATATGATAAAGGAAATGGGCGTGCAAGTTGGGGTTGCTATTAATCCTGGGACTCCAGTTTCGGTGTTACAGGAAGTATTGCCAGATCTTGATATGGTACTGATTATGACCGTGAATCCTGGTTTTGGAGGACAGTCATTTATTCCTCGCACACTCGACAAAATACGTGAGGTACGTCAAACTTTGAATGAATCTTCGCTATTGGATGTGCATATACAGGTGGATGGTGGCGTTACCGTAGATACGGCTCCGCTGGTTGTAGAAGCAGGTGCGGATGTGCTGGTGGCTGGTAGTGCTGTGTTTGGTCAAAGCAATAGGGCCCTAGCGATTTCCCAGATTAGAGCGAGTATAGAAGGAAAGTAACAGTGTGACTTTAAGAAACTCTGTGGTCTTCGGCTAATCAGTATGGATAGGTAGATCAACTTATAAGTGTAATTTAACTGTTGTCCCTTATTAGTATGAGTCATAGGGCACGCTGTCCCCGCATAAATATGGTTACATGAGCAGAATTCTCATGTAGCCTTTTTTGTTGTCAGTCACAGTGAAGGCTCAGTGGATCAATATCGGAAGGCATGAGAATGATGGGGAGGGTGAGACATGAAATTTTACACATTCAAGTTACCAAGGTTTTTGGGAGGGTTTGTCAAAGCCATTCTTAACACATTTCACAAGAATTGACCGCTATCGTTCTCTGGCATGCCGTCCAATGAAAAAAAACCTCTGACTGCGGCATAGAATAGAATCAAATTTCACACAGTCCGAGGAATGAAAAAAGCACCTGATGAAAACAAGGTGCTTTTTGCTTATATGCTGTTGTAGATATTAGGCGCGAGTGACTTTACCTGACTTCAAAGCACGAGTACTAACGTAGACGCGTTTTAGTTTACCATCCACCAAAATACGAACTTTTTGAACGTTAACGCCCCAAGTACGACGATTGCGGTTGTTGGCGTGAGATACATGGTTACCAGTGCCTGGTTTTTTACCTGTAATATAACATTTGCGAGACATAGATTACACCTCCTTGTTCCAATACACCTGCATAAAACAATACTTATATATTCTATCACAGCAAAAAATGCTTAGTCAACCATCCTAAAAACATTTATTTCTTTTGGTTCTTATAGTACAATATTATATAGTCAATATTAAACGTATAAATACGAGTGAATTAAGCTGGTGTGATAGGGTTTTCTCTTGATTGACAACATAGACCCGAGGGGTGGACACATCGGAAAAAATTTATAGATCTTTGATTGATGAATGAAAGAACGTAAATTCGATTGTGACTGTAGTGTTATTAAATAAAATATAAATAAAGATGCCAGTTGTTGGTGTATCAAGCTAGGAAGGGGATCTCTCACTTGAGTATGCGTACTTTAAATGGAACAGATTTTGCCGCAATGGTGTTACTCGGAGCGGAGCAACTGCAGCAACATGCAGAGCATGTTAATACCCTTAATGTATTTCCAGTACCAGATGGAGACACGGGAACAAACATGAATTTGACGATGACTGCGGGTGTTACTGAATTAAAGAAGAATAATTCTGAATCTATAGGACATAACTCGGGGGTATTATCTAAAGGGCTCCTCATGGGAGCACGTGGTAATTCGGGCGTCATTCTATCTCAATTATTTCGTGGATTTGGGCGCTATGCAGCACCATATCAAGAACTGAACACGCAACAATTCGCTGCGGCCTTGCAGGTTGGCGTTGAGACGGCATATAAGGCCGTAGTTAAGCCTGTTGAGGGTACAATCCTCACGGTATCTAAGGAAGCTGCTAAACATGCTGTACACTTCGCCAGACGAACCAACGATATCATAGAGTTGATGGAACAAGTACTTATGCAAGCGAAAGAAACACTATCCCAGACGCCAGAACTATTGCCGATACTTAAGCAAGTAGGCGTAGTGGATTCCGGTGGACAGGGTCTTGTTTACATTTATGAAGGATTTCTACAACATTTAAAGTACGGCACTGGGCTTAAATTAGCGGAGCAACAGTCAACAATCCAAGCTCCGATTGTAAATCAATCACCGATTCAGGTAGGTAAGCGGAGCTTGGACATTCCTATGAGTGCTCAATCACGATTAGAAACGGAAGACATTGAGTTTCTATACGATATGGAATTCTTTATTAACCGTCAGCTTGGAGAGGTACAAGGCAGTCTATTTGATGAAGAACAATTCCGGAAGTTGTTGTCAATAAATGGAGATTCCATTATCGTGATTCCTGATGATGAGATCATTAAAGTTCACGTGCATTCCAAGACTCCGGGTGAAGTTCTGAATTTGGCTTTGAAATACGGAGAAATTACGCAAATTCATATCTTGAATATGCGTGAACAGCATCGTGATTTACTCTCATCCGGGGTGGATAGTTCCCCAATGCCAGAGATCTTTGCTGATATTCCAATGAATGAAGAGGTCCCAACACCAGTATCAGTTGAACCTCCTGCGGATGAATTGGCTCCTTATGGTTTCATTGCGGTGTCTTCTGGAGAAGGTATTTCAGATATTTTCACGAGCTTGGGTGTAGACGCTATTCTCTCTGGTGGACAAACCATGAACTCCAGTACAGAGGATTTCGTGAATGCGATTTCTGCGATCTCCGCGCAACATATTTATATACTGCCGAACAACTCCAATATTGTATTGGCAGCACAGCAAGCACGGGAATTGCTGGAGGGAGAACGCAGTGTAACGGTTATTCCAAGTAAAAGCATACCTCAAGGAATGGCAGCTGCTTTTGCCTTTTTAGAAGAAGAAAGTACAGATGTCAATACGGAGAATATGTTGGCAGCTATTGCACATGTGAAGTCGGGTCAGGTTACTCATGCGATTAGAGATACTGTCATTGACGAGATAGAGATTAAGGCAGGACAATATATTGGTATTCAGAATTCGAAGATTGTAACGGCTAACGCCGATTTACTCGGTACTTGCCAAAGCTTACTTTCCGAAATGCTGGTGAATAATGATGAGATTGTGACTGTACTTACAGGTGAAGAAGCTAACCCAGAAATGACAGCACAACTGAGCGCTTGGTTGGAGGAAACGTATCCTAAAGCCGAAGTAGAGATTCATGAGGGTGGACAGCCTATTTATTACTATCTATTTTCAGTAGAGTCTTAAATATTTGTCATGTATACATGTAAGAGGGGGGATTTCTTTGACACATACCGTTATTGTCACGGATAGTACATCTGATATTCCAGAAGAGCTAGCAAAGAGTCATGGTATTCACGTTGTTCCGCTTCGTTTGCAGTTTGGAGACGAGTCTTTTCTAGACGGAGTGGAGATTTCGGCGAAAGAATTTTATGAACGGTTAGGGAAGGCTGAGCAGTTGCCAACGACATCGCAGCCTTCTCCTGCGGATTATGTGCGGGTGTACGAGGAAATTCAACAGGAGTATCCAGGTGCATCCATTCTTTCTATTCATATTTCCTCCGCATTAAGCGGGACTTATCAATCTGCACTTATCGCTAAATCTATGATGAATGAGAACGTGGATCTTACGATTGTTGATTCTCTTTCGGCCTCTTATGGTTTCGGTCTACTGGTTGTACAAGCGGCTCGTCTTGCTAGTCAAGGTATAGCTGTAGAGGATATCGTCGTAGCGGTCGAACAAATGCGTAAGGGTCGTAAGCTTTACTTTCTTGTAGATACGTTAGAATACTTGCAAAAGGGAGGGAGAATCGGTAAAGCGGCAGCCCTTTTTGGGACGTTACTTAACATTAAACCCATTCTCTCCATTGACCAAGAAGGCGTTATCTATCCCGTTGAGAAGGTAAGAGGTCGTAAAAAAGCTGTTGCACGAATGATTGAATTATTTCAACAGGACCTAGGTAATATTGAAAAAATAAATGTGGCGGTGGGTCATACAGCAAACCCTGCTTCGGCTGAGGAATTTTTGGAAGAACTCTCATGTCATTACAAGCTGGAAGAAGTCGTGTTAACGAACGTCGGTTCTGTCGTAGGCAGTCATGTGGGCACAGGAACTATCGCTGTATTTATATGGCCCACTTGAATTGAGGTGTAGATGATGAATATGAACCTTCATTTGGATGAAATTTCAGTTAAACAGGTTCGCGGCGTGAGTGCTCTTAAAGAAGGAGAGCTTCACGCCTTTGGCATTTTTACGGTTAAAGATTTATTAGAGTATTATCCTTATCGTTATGAAGACTACCGTCTACGTTCTTTAAGTGACGTGAAGAGCGGAGATAAAATCACCATTCAGGCTAAGGTGATAGGGACACCTGTCATGCAACGGTATGGTGGTAAATCACGCTTAAGTTGCAAGATGATGGCTGAAGAGCGGATGTTTACAGCGACATGGTTCAACCGTCAATTTCTACGTGATCAATTGATCGCGGGCCGTGAGATTATATTGAATGGCAAATGGGAACAGCAGCGAATGCAGCTGACCGTGTCAGATTCGGAGTTCCCGGATCAAGGCGTGAAGCGAGGTGGTACGCTACAGCCCGTTTATTCTATAGGGGCTAATATCACGCAGACGTGGATTCGTAAAATCATCGCACAAGCGCTAGTACAATATGGCGATATGATCCCAGAGATTCTTCCTCATGATATCCTGCAAAAGTATAAAATGTTGCCGCGTAAGCAGGCTATTTCTATTATTCATCTACCCGAGGATACCAAGGAAGGACAGCAAGGCAGACAGCGGATGGTGTATGAGGAGTTGTTCTTGTTTCAGTTGAAGATGCAGGCTTATCGAGCGGTAACTAGAGGCCGAATGGATGGCATAGTACATACGGTGCAGAATGCCGTCGTACGTGAATTTGTAAGAAGCCTACCTTTTGAGTTGACCGATGCTCAGAAGAAAGTAGAACTGGAAATCTTACATGATATGCGAGCGACGTATTGCATGAATCGATTGCTTCAAGGTGATGTTGGATCAGGGAAAACAATTATCGCAGCCATTGCTCTTTATACAACAGTACGTTCAGGACTCCAAGGTGCACTGATGGTACCTACTGAGATATTAGCAGAGCAACATTTGCGATCATTAGTCCGTTTGTTTGAACCTTTTGGAATTTCAGTTGGCCTACTGACGGGCAGTGTGACGGGACGTAAACGTAAGGATCTACTGGCATCATTGCAAATGGGAATGATTGATGTCGTCGTAGGGACACATGCGTTGATTCAAGATGAGGTATTCTTCCGCGATCTAGGATTAGTTGTCACGGATGAGCAGCATCGATTTGGCGTTAATCAGCGTAGCGTGTTACGTCGTAAAGGCTATAACCCAGATGTATTGACGATGACAGCGACACCGATCCCCCGTACGCTAGCGATTACAGCGTTTGGTGATATGGATGTCTCCACCATTACGGAGCGTCCTAAGGGGCGTATACCGATTACTACGTATTGGGTGAAGCATAGCCTGATGGACCGGGTGCTTGGATTTATCTCCAAAGAAGTAGATCAAGGTCGGCAGGCTTATCTGATCTGTCCGTTGATTGAGGAATCAGAGAAGATAGACGTGCAGAATGTGATTGATCTTCATATTCAGATGCAACAAGCCTTTCCAACCTATCGTGTAGGTATATTGCACGGTCGAATGACACCTGCGGAGAAGGAAGAAATCATGCAGGCTTTCAATAACAATGAAGTGCATTTACTTGTATCAACTACGGTCGTAGAAGTTGGGGTCGATGTTCCTAATGCTACGCTCATGATTATTATGGATGCTGACCGGTTTGGACTCTCTCAGTTGCATCAGCTAAGGGGACGTGTAGGGCGTGGGGCGCATGCTTCATTCTGTATATTAATTGCTGATCCCAAGTCTGAAGTAGGACAAGAACGGATGAGGGTTATGACGGAGACCGATGACGGCTTCGAAGTATCTCGCCGCGATCTTGATTTACGTGGACCTGGAGATTTCTTCGGCACGAAACAAAGTGGGTTACCTGAATTTCGCCTTGCGGATATGGTGAGTGATTTCGCCGTGTTGGAGCAGGCTCGGGATGATGTGGCTGTGTTGGTGGGTGATGCTTCTTTTTGGACATCCTCCTCGTATGAGCCACTTCGCCGTTATCTACAACAGGAAGAGGTTTTCCAAGAAAATCTGATTGATTAGGCACATTGGACAAACCTGCCGTCATATACTGGGAAAGATTGAATTGACGGGAGGTGCCTATCTTTGGGTTATCAGCAGTATGGAATCAGCCCGCAGTTAGTAGAGCGGATTAAGCTTAAAATGAAAAATTCAGCTTTGAAAGAGCGTGTCAAAGGTCTCCTTGATGGCATTACTAAACAGGATTTACAAAATGGTCCCAAGGTACAGCGATTAGTGAAGTCCATAGGAAGTGTATTGAACGAGAAGTTTACATCTGCCGAAGAAGAACAAATTGTCCGTTTTGTCTTAAGTCAACGCATTGATCCTAATAATACCTTTCATCTTATTAAGCTATGGGGTATGTTTCGGTAGTTCATACTTAACGCGTAGAGCCCTCGGGGGATTGCCCTGGGGGTTCTTTTTTGTGAATAGTCTACCATCATGAGTATTCGGGGGAGTGCGCATAGGGAGGAATGATGAACCCCTTGGCAAGCAATTCTTCAGAATAAATTCAGGATCTCCCTCACTTTATCTGCAGATTGATTAGCTAGCATAAGAAGTGTTAAACAAGGGAGGCAACCTAATATGGCATTCAATATACATTCGCCAGGACAAATCGGGATTGTGACCCCGAGCTCCAAATATTTAGCCAAAAAAATGCTTGATGCTGTTCCATGGAACTAATTGCACGCCGCTGCCGAGCTTGGTACGGGTACGGGGGCAATCACGAAATACAATCAAGCTGTCGTCAGTAAAGGTACCAAAGTTGTTCTCTTTGAAAAAGACTCCTATCTGTAAAAGAAATTGCAACATCAATTCCCAAAATTCACATGTTATACGGATGGCTATGAAATCCAATCTGCCTTGGAACAAGAAGATGTCGTTCAACTCGACTGCGTTTTAAGAGGGCTTCCCTTTTATAACTTCCCTAAACCGATGAGAGATCGGTTAATCGAGCAAATCCGATTATCACTTAAGCCCGGCGGCTTGTTTATTACTTTTCAATACTCCTTACAGATGAAACAACAGCTAAGCGATAATTTTGAAATCAAGGAGATTCTGTTTGTCCCTATGAACGTTCCACCGGCATTTATTTATGTCTGTCAAAAGGGAGCCTCAACGGGTGAAAGGTAAAATGGCTGAGTTTAAACCATGGTTATGGATATTGGTGATTCCCGTCTTAAACATTTTTTACGGCATATTAAACCACGGCGGTTCGAACGTCAGTAGCATGGTGACAGGTCTCATGTAGTCTTTTTCTGTTCTATCTATCCAAGTTATTCTATGTTTCAAATTATTTATAGTATAATGGTTATTACTATATGGGATGGAAAACAGGGAAAGAGGGAACCGATGCCTACTATACTGGTTGCTGACGACGATGCGAACATTCGCGAACTCGTCTGTTTGTTTCTACGCAACGATGGATTCAAAACAGCCGAAGCTGCCGACGGCAAGGAAGCACTGACCGTCTATGCCTCGACGCATGTCGATCTTGTCGTGCTCGATATTATGATGCCGATTATGGACGGTTGGACGTTATGCAAGGAGCTCCGAAGAAGCAATCCTGATCTTCCGTTACTTATGCTGACTGCGAGAGGCGAAACATGGGAGAAAGTGAAAGGTTTCCAACTTGGGGCGGATGATTATTTGACGAAACCATTCGATCCGTTGGAGTTGACGGCTCGTGTGGGGGCACTACTGAAACGATTCCGGATTGGCTCTACGCAGGCGATCGGGTTGGGTAACGTCATTCTTGATCGACAGACATATAAGGTGATGAGAGGGACGGAGTCGTTTACGTTGCCACTCAAGGAGTTCGAATTACTTTATAAGCTCGCTGGAACACCCGGACAAATCTATACACGCGAGCAGTTGATCGATCAAATTTGGGGTATTGATTACGCAGGCGATGATCGAACGATAGACGTACATATTAAACGGCTGCGCGAACGGTTCGCAACGACACCTGATTTTCGGATCGAAACGGTACGCGGGCTTGGCTACCGACTTGAGGTATACGAATGATCCGATCCTTATATATACGCGTTGTCCTGACATTTCTCGTCTCCGTTATCGCAGGTACGATCATTTCTTTTTTTGCGTCCACTTGGATATTCGAAGATAAATTAAACGAAAACGCGCAAATCAACTTACGTAACTTTGGCCAAGACATTGTCCGGATTTACAAGACCCTTCCGTTACGTGAAGCGGACTTGTTCGTAAGTGAAATGAAGCTACTCGATTCCTATCATATTCGAATTTACGAAGCAACGGGTCAGTTCCAGTCTTACGGAAAGCTTAACGGACACAAGTCTGCCCCTGTGACGATGGAGCAGCTAAAAAAGGTAATCGATGGCGGCGTTGTTCAAGCCACGCCAAATGGTATTGCTGCGGTCCTCTTAGGGTTGCCGTTGAAAACAGAAATGGGAACAAAGGCGATGTTTTTGGAAACCCTCGCCCCCCCTTCCGCCACTTTTGTCGCCAGTTGGGCAATGATCTTTGCAACCTGTTCGTTGATCGCAGGAAGCTTATTGATTCTGGTTGCCTCTATATTCTTGGTAAGGCCAATCAAAAAACTGACAAGAGCAACCAAGCAGATAGCGGCTGGAGACTTCAACGTCAAGCTGAATATTAAGCAGTCGAGTGAGCTGGGTACGTTGGCTCGCAGCTTCGAAGACATGATGCACGATTTGAAGCAACTTGAGCAGATGCGCAGGGAATTCGTGACGAACGTGTCGCACGAGGTGCAGTCTCCGCTCACTTCGATATCCGGTTATGCTTCAGCACTCAAGCAAGTAGGTCTCTCAGATCATGAACGAAGCCGTTATCTGGATATTATTATCGCTGAAGCGAAGCGGATGTCCAAAATGAGCGATAGCCTGCTCAAGCTGAGCATGCTGGAATCGCAGTCACAGCAACTTCGTTTGACCACACTTAGCCTTGATGAACAGATCAGACGGGTCATCGTTGCGCTTCAGCCGCAATGGAATGCTCGCAGGCTACAGTTTGAGCTTAATTTAGATACGATACAAGTAACGGCGGATCATGAGTTATTAAACCAGGTATGGACGAATATTATTGGCAATAGCATCAAATTTTCCGAGGATGGCGGCATGATTAACGTGAGCATTCAACATGATATCAACAACGTGACCGTCCGAATATCTGACACCGGTATCGGCATCCCCCTTGAGGACCAGAAGCGTATATTTGAGCGATTTTTCAAGTCTGATCGTTCCCACAGTCGCAAGGTTGACGGGAGTGGGATGGGACTTGCCATCGTTAAACAGATTGTATCGCTTCATCAAGGCGACATCCGAGTGCAAAGTGAACCTGGTCAAGGAACAACCTTCATTGTCACCTTGCCAATCACTACGCCAACAGATTAGTTAGATTCACCGGGTATCCATCGGATTGACTAGACCGCGTTCTCCATGCTGCTGCGGCCCACATGCAAACTTCCTTGTATGTGGGCCGCAGCATTTTTTTTACTTGTTCATATTCAGTTCATATATTCAGTTCATATTGTCGTCATGGAAAGTACATCTCTATCGTATATGCTTGCTTAATGGTCCGTTAAGGCAGCCCAATACAGACATAACGACAGGAAAAGATGCGAGTGAAATTACACGAGGTAAAGAAAATGGACTTGGATACAACAACAACAGGCAAAAAACCAGCTAGTAAGATGAAAAAAATTGCTTGGGAACAGGAACACCAGCACTTGATTTTAAGCCGCTAGTAGAAGAGTTATTCCCATTTTACAAAGTCGTAGTGGTTGAGCCTTTTGGTTATGGATTAAGTGATGGAACGGATAAGGAACGAAGCACAGAAAATATTGTAAGTGAAATTCATGAAGCTTTACAGCGTCTTAAAATTGACCGATATATTCTAATGGGTCACTCCATTGCGGGCATTTACGGACTAGATTATGTGAACAAATATGAACACGAAGTGAGTGCATTTGTCGGGATCGATAGCAGTGCTCCAAGGCAATACGGTAATAAGGTTGTTGAATCTCCAATATCATCTACAACAATTACACTACTCAAAAAATCAGGTTTAGCCAGATTGATAATGAAACTAAGTGCTGACCCATTTGCTGCACTACCCGTTGATGATGAAACGAAAGAATAAATGAGAATTCTTTCTTTCAAAAACTTTAGAAATCCCACCATTGTGAATGAAATAGAAAATAGGCTTCCTAATTTTAAAGCGGCTGAAAATTTAACATTCCCAAAAAACCTTTCTGTTATATTCTTTTTACAACCGGATAGTACAGCAATTGAAGGATGGTCAACACTACATGAAGAGCAAGTGAAAGATTCTGTACATGGAAAAGTGCTGACATTTGAAGGAACACATTATTTACACCATACCAAATCAAAAGAAATCGCCGAAAACTTTAGGACGTTTATGGAAGAAGTAAAACAAGACAAGTAGATGTTTTAAAATATGAAAGTTTGTTTGTAACTATTTGATGTAACAACATGCTCTCATTCGCATTATCTAAACACGGTCCTCGTATTATCCATGCTACGGCATCATGTGCAAGCTTCTTTGCATGTGACGCTGTAGCATTTTTTTTGCTTGTTCATACTCCGTTCATATTGACGTCACGGGGAGTACATCTTCATTGGTTAAGATTTCATAAGCGGCAATGAAGGAAGCCCAACAAACAGTTCAAGATAGGAGAAGATGACAGTGACACAACCAGAGGAAAAGAAAACGAGGAACGGATCGAAGATAAAGAAAGTGCGAAACATTTTACTTAAAATTATAGGAGCAATTGTTATCGCCATTGTTCTTTTTCTAGGTATTGTTTATATCATGAATGTGATCAGCAATAATTCGGAGGCGAAACGAATAGAGCCTTACGGCCAGCACGTATCTGTAGACGGGAAAAATATGAATGTGTTAATTCAAGGCGAAGGCGAGGAAACGATCGTGCTCCTGCCTGGTTTTGGAACGGCTACACCAGCGCTTGATTTTAAGCTGCTCATCGATCAATTATCTCCATTCTATAAAGTTGTCGCGGTTGAGCCTTTCGGTTACGGATTAAGTGATGGAACTGAAAAAGAGCGAACCACAGAGAATATCGTAAGTGAAGTTCATGAAGCGCTACAGCAGCTTAATATTAACCGATACATGTTCATGGGCCACTCCATTACAGGTATTTACGGAATTGATTATGTGAACAAATATCCAAACGAGGTGACTGCATTTATCGGAATCGACAGCAGTGTTCCAACACAACCGGGTATGGATGTCAAATTCCCATTAAAAAAATTAGAACTTCTCAAAAAATCAGGTCTTTTAAGAATGATGATGAAACTAGGTGCTGACCCGTATACAGGACTGGCATTTGATGCAAAAACCGTAGAACAAATGAAAATGATTTCGAATAAAAACATGAATAATGACACAACCTTGAATGAAATGGATCATATCTCCTCTAATTTCAAAGGGGCTCAAGGCTTAACATTCCCTAAAGACCTTCCACTTCTACTCTTTGTACAATCGGATAATCAAGGTGTAGCAGGATGGATTCCGCTTCATGAAGGGCAGATCAAAGATTCGGTACATGGAAAAGTAATCACCATGGATGGATCCCATTATTTACACCATACCCAATTCAAAGCAATCGCTGAAAACGTGAGAGCATTTATGAAAGAAGCAAAGTAAGTGTGATACTGAAAACCGTCCTTTAGGGCGGTTTTTCGCTGTGCATAGGATGTCGCGGCCTTTTTTCTTGTTCATACTCGGTTCATATTGTTGTCACGAGGAGTACATCTTCATTCATTACACTTTCATAGGTAGGCCTCTTGTAGGCTAGCCCAATAAATAGATGTAAGAACAGGAGAAGATGCGAATGATACACCAAGCGGAATTAAAAACGAGGAATAAAACGAGAACCAATAAAGTGCGAAACATGATTCTTAAAGTCATCGGAGCCATATTGATAGCGATCGTGCTCTTTCTAGGCATTGTTTATATCGTTAATATTTTATGTAATCAATTGGAGTCAAAAAGATTAGAGCCCTACGGCCAGCACGTAGCTGTAGACGGGAAGAATATGAATGTTCTAATCCAAGGAACAGGCGAAGAAACCGTCGTACTCCTACCTGGTCTTGCAACAGCGGCACCCGCACTGGATTTTAAGCCGCTAATCGAAGAGCTATCACCTTTCTACAAAGTCGTCGTTGTTGAGCCTTTTGGATATGGATTAAGTGATGTAACCGAAAAGGAACGGACCACAGAGAATATTGTCCGTGAAATTCATGATGCCTTACAAAGTCTTAACATTGAGCGTTATATTCTCATGGGACACTCCATTTCAGGCGTTTACGGACTCGATTATGTGAATAAATACAAAAACGAGGTTATTGCATTTGTCGGGCTCGATAGCAGTGTTCCAACGCTAACGGAGAAGATTGAATCTTCCCAACTCGAAATGGTTAAATGGCTCAAAAAATTAGGTCTCTCCAGATTGGCCATGAAATTGGGTACGGACCCATTAGCTGCACTACCCTATGATGATGGAACGAAAGAACAAATGAGAATTCTTATGCACAAAAACATGTTTAATTCGAACATCATAAATGAAGTTGAACATATGTATTCTAATTTTAAAGCAGCTGAAAGCATATCATTCCCCAAAAATCTTCCTATTATTTTCTTTATCCAAGCGAATCATCCCGTAACGGACCGATGGGTACCTGAACATGAAGCACAAGTAAAAAATTCTGTACATGGAAAAGTGATGCTGTTCGAGGCAGATCATTACATCCATCGTACCAAAGCCAAAGAAATCGTAGAGAACTTGAGAAAATTTATGAAAGAAATAAATTAAGTGCACTATAGAAGGTCTCTCTACGACTTTAATCATATGGATAAGTGATAGATAGCCGTCCTAATGGACGGTTTTTCACGGTTTGAATATGGTAACCTCCAAGTTAGGGAATCATGTGCAAGCTGTGTTCATATTCCGTTCATATTGGCGTCATTGAGAGTACATCTTCATCGTATAAGCTTCTTCTAACGGTTTTTTATTCAAATCACCCCAATATAGAGATGAGGGACAGGAGAAGATGAACATGAAACCAAAAGAAGAGGTATCGAAAAAAAGGATGCGTAAGCCACTGCGTATTTTATTCAAAACATTAGGAGCAATAGCCATTGTCATCGTGCTTTTTCTAGCCATTGTATTTATCGTGAATGTATCCGCCACGAAATCGGAGCAAGGAAAAATAGAGCCCTACGGTCAGCACGTGTCTGTAGACGGGAAAAATATGAATGTGTTAATTCAAGGCGAAGGCGAGGAGACGATCGTGCTTCTGCCTGGTTATGGAACAGCTGCACCAACGCTTGATTTTAAGCTGCTCATCGATGAACTATCTCCATATTACAAAGTTGTTGCAGTAGATCCTTTCGGTTATGGATTAAGTGATGGAACTGAAAAAGAACGAACCACAGAGAATATCGTAAGTGAAGTTCATGAAGCGCTACAGCAGCTTAACATTAACCGCTACATGCTCATGGGCCACTCCATTACGGGCATTTACGGTATTAATTATGTGAACAAGTATCCTAACGAGGTGACTGCATTTGTCGGAATCGATAGCAGCGTTCCAACACAACCGGGTATGGATGTTAAATTCCCATTAAAAATGTTTGCATTTCTTAAACAATCAGGTCTCCAAAGATTAGCGGTCAAATTTGGTGGTGACCCTTATGCTGGACTCGCATTTGATGATCGCACCGTAGAGCAGATGAAAATGCTGTCGAATAAAAACTCGAATAGTTCCACGATGTTGAATGAGATGGACCATATTTCTTCCAATTTTAAAGAGGCTCAAGGTTTAACCTTCCCTAAAGACCTTCCGCTGCTACTCTTTGTACAAGCGGATAATCAAGGTGTAGCAGGATGGATACCTCTCCATGAAGGGCAGATCAAAGACTCGGTACATGGAAAAGTAATAATCATGGATGGATCCCATTATTTGCACCATACCAAATTCAAAGAAATCGCTGAAAATGTGAGAACATTTATGAATGAAGCAAAATAAGTAGAACGAATGGAAAACCATCCCAAAGGACGGTTTTCCACAGTTTATCCAATTCGGCCTGTGTCTGGGTCTATTGATGAAAGAGAGGAATTCAAATGAGATTATTTGAAATACTTTTAGTTCTATCCTGTTTCGCTTTACTAGTAGATTTATTGTTTATTAAAAGAAGCGCAAAGAAAACGGGAGTGGTTTTATGTATAGGAAGTGGCGTTATATTTGTAGTTCAATTGTTGGTTGAGGGATACAGATGGCAGTTGCTTCTGGTATATATCATGACGGCTTTATTCATACTCATCGTTCTATTCAGGCATTCCAAAAAGATGGTGAATTTAAAAATAGGGAAGCTGTTGAAATATAGTTTATCTTCCCTAATCGTCATTCTACTTGTTGTATCTACCAGCTTGTCTGTATAC
This sequence comes from Paenibacillus glacialis, assembly GCF_001637205.1. Taxonomy (GTDB): domain Bacteria; phylum Bacillota; class Bacilli; order Paenibacillales; family Paenibacillaceae; genus Paenibacillus_AQ; species Paenibacillus_AQ glacialis. Next base: position 32,683 of record NZ_LVJH01000070.1, on the reverse strand, counting down.
TTACCTGTTTTTGATTTGCCGAAGCTTGATGGCCCAGAGAAAGTGGGTACTCAAACATTTCATTTTACGGATCAAAACAGAGATGAAGTCTTAACTGAAGATCAAAGCGATAAGAGGGAGCTAATGGCTCAAGTCTGGTACCCTACTGAAAACAGGAATAACAACAAGCGTGAAACTCTTTTTCCAAATGATAAAGAAATGTTCAAAAAGTATATTCAGAGCTTCTCTGCTTCTTTAAAGCTGCCTGACTTTGTGCTCGATTACTGGAAGTATAATAGAACCAACTCTTATGAAAATGTAGAAATATTGCCTTCTACAAGTCCTTATCCCTTGGTACTGCTATCTCATGGCATGGGAACCAGTAGAGTTCTACATGCATCACAGGCAGAGAATCTGGCCAGTCATGGGTTTATCGTGGTCACCATCGATCATACGTATAGCACCTTTGCTACCCTTTTTCCGGATGGACGTGTAACGGATTATAAAAAAAATACGACTACACTAGATGATCGTACAAAAACAGGGAATATATGGACGAAAGACGTGGAGTTTGTAATCGATCAAATCGAAAAGCTGAATTCAGGTGCAATCGAAAGTCAATTTAAAGGGAAAATCGATTTAAATAACATAGGCGTGATGGGGCATTCTTTTGGGGGTGCAACTGCGTTTAATGCAACTTATTTGGATCATCGAATCAAGGCCGGGGTTAATATGGATGGATCATTATATGAAGTGGAAAATAGAGATGTTATAAACAAGCCGTTTATGTTCATCAGATCGGGAAATTTTAAAGACTGGTTAGCCAATTTTGATAATGATAGAAATTCGGATGACGAAGTAACTAAATCTCTTTCAGATGAGCTGCACATTATGAAAAATGTTATCAATCAGGGGGGAAGTATGATTTATATAGAAGGAACCCAACACTTCAATTTCACGGACCTTCAATTCTATTCTGAGTTGATTAAACTGACTGGGATAACAGGAGATATAAATGGTAAAAGAGGATCAAGCATCGTAAATCAATATGTACTCGATTTCTTTAACAAGCAACTGAAAGGAACGGGTGGAAATCTGATTCAGGGTCCGAACGAGATGTATCCAGAGGTGAAATTTATAGATCCGGAAGACCTCTAACCGATCATGTCCGACTGCGTAGAGTGAATTCGTCGTTGGATAGCATTTTTTTGCCTGTTCATACTCCATTCATATTGTCGTCATTGGGAGTACATCTTCGTCGTATAAGCTATCTGTATTGGCTAGTTAAACGTAGCTAATAAATAGATCAGGACAGGAGAAGATACGAATGGCAATAAGAGTGGGCAAGAAAATAGCTAGAAAACGAACTTCAATCGCCGCGTTAACCCTTGTGTTAACTATGTTGGCGCCAATCTCTGCAATGGCCGCACCCGCCACGAGTAACAGCATTGATCTTACTTTTGATGCGACGAAAAAAATAGTTGCTGAGAAAGCCAAGTTACTCACCGAAAAGTACGGCACGACAAGTCTGCAATATGCGCTCATTGATGATGGTGAGATTGTGATATCCGGACAGGCTGGAAAAAACGATCTAAAGGATAAAGTCCCTCTTACTTCAAATACGATCTATGGGATAGGTTCAACCAGCAAAATGATACTCACAACGGCTGTTATGAAGCTTGTAGATGATGGCAAGGTAGATTTGGATTTGCCCGTTGTGAAGTATATACCTGATTTTAAGATGAAAGACGACCGATACAAACAGATTACACCACGTATGCTGCTGAATCATTCCTCCGGTCTTCTCGGTACCTCGGGGAGAAATGCAACATTGTACAGGGATCATGATACTTTTTCACATGACACTTTTTTAGAGCAATTAGCGACGCAAAGTCTAAAGGCAGATCCCGGTGCGTTCTCGGTCTATTGTAATGATGGGTTTACGTTAGCTGAGATTCTGGTCGAGCGTGTGAGTGGCATGGGATTCACTGCATTTATACACAAATATATTACTGAGCCACTGGACATGACCCATACCAAAACCCCGCAGGATCAGCTGGATCCAGCGAAAATGGCCGGAATCTATTCGCCGATGTATAATGGACAACTCCCAAAAGAAAACTATAACATCATTGCTACGGGAGGCATTTACTCCACAGCGGAAGATCTCGCCAAATTATCGCAAATCTTCACGGGACAGGTCGATGGCATTCTTTCTAGTAAGTCGGTAAAAGCCATGGCACAAGAAGAATATAAAAGAGGCATGTGGTCAGCGGATAGCGATACGTCTATCTCTTACGGATTAGGGTGGGATAGTGTGAACTTGTTCCCATTTAACGAATACGGCATCAAGGCCGTTACGAAAGGTGGAGATACCACATCGTATCATTCATCATTAGTTGTGCTCCCGGAATACAACATGGCTGCAGCCGTTACCTCATCAGGGGGTTCAAGCGCAACCGATCAATTCATTGCGAGTGAACTGTTGCTCAGCGCTCTTGAGGAAAAGGATATCATTCAAGTACGGAAGCCGGAAAAATCATTTGGTGTGCCTGTAAAGGCAGATATACCGAAGGAAATATCCCAGTATGCAGGTGTTTATGGCGGTAATAATTCGGTAATGAAGGTAGAAATGAACACTACCGGACAAATGTTTGTATCCACGCTCACAGCTCCAAATAGCCCTGCTAAACCATACACCTATACGGCTGATGGGACTTTTGTAAACGATAAAGGAACGGAAAAGTTAAAATTTGTTGAGGAGAAGAATGGGCGCACCTATTTGTGGTCTCGCTCATACATATCCGTGCCAGGGCTCGGACAGTTGGCTTTCTCAGAATATAATGCAGAGAAGCTTAAAATGAGTGAATTACCTCAGGATATTTCCGCCGCATGGGAAAAGCGCGAAGGTAAAAAATATTACCTCTTGAGTGAGAAGTATACATCAACGGTCTATCTCAATGCTTCAGCTATCATTCCTTTTCATAGCTTGAAAGAGGTTCCTGGGTATGTCTCGAATAATAAGATTATTGCAGCAGACAAAGCAGTCAATGGGCTGCAAATCCCTGGTATGGATGGCCGTGACACGATGGAAATCAATTTCTTTACGAAGAACGGGATCGAATATTTTACAGCCGCAGGTAATGTATACGCGAGTGAGGAGCTTGTCAAACCGCTCTATACGGGTAAAGGGTCTTCGACAACGATCCAAGCGGACGGCTATGCCAACTGGTACTCCGTGCCAGCGGCTGCCCAAGGCAAGGTCATGACGGTTAAAATGCCTTCAAAAGGTTCCTTTGCTGTTTATGATCAGGCAGGTATTTGCATCAACCACACCGTAGTCAGTGGTAAGAACGAGATCGTATTACCGGAGAACGGTAGCATCATATTTGCAGGAGAAGTTGGCTCCAAATTTGAAATTTCATTAAAAAAATAAATACGGGCTTGTCTAAGAGGCTGTCTCTAAGGTCATTACTGATCTTATGGGACAGCACTTTTTTTGTGCGGCCATAAAGAGTAACATCAAGATGATTAATCAAAGATCGAACAAACAATGAAAGCACCCTTGCATTGGTTTATTTATATCTATTTCGATTTCCTCAAGAGCGTTCTTAATATCCATTGTTTGCTTCATCGTACCCTCTTTATTTCTTATTCCACTCTAGCAACACAATATTGTATATAATAAAGTTGGTAACAGAAGCACTTAACATATTTACTCTTTCCATGCAAAAAAATAGTTGTGTTAAGTCAATAAGGAGATGGTCAAATATGGATGTTGTACACATTAGCTTTGGTGATTCTGCATATGGGAGTTTAAAAAATATTTTTCAAAAAAGTAATGAACACCAAAACGAACAAATCATTTGTATTAATGAGGACTTTTCAATAGGCCCAATTTATAAATTAGAATCTAATGAAGAAATGCAAAAAAGAAAACAATGGCTGAAAAAATTGTTAATAAAAACAGGTCCAGCTTCAGATACAGATTACTTAGATTGGATTGAAACAATCCATAAAAGTGATTCACAAATCGCATCAAAAGTTCCAAATGATAGTAAAGTAATCTTATGGCATGGTGGTAACACATCCGATGAAATCGGTTTGAGATTTGTAGCATTTTTACTTCGGAATAAAAATATTCAGTTTGAAGAGGTAGATGTTACAGAATACAGCCGTCATATAGAATACAAAGTGCGTGACTTACAGAACAAAGAAATTCCATATGTGATAAGAAGTTTAGGTGAAATGCCATCAGAACGGATTCTAGATGCTCTTCAAATGAAAAAAAGTGTATCCCACACAAAAATTGAAGGTTTAATAAATGATTGGGAAGAATGGTCCCAGACGAAAGACATATTAAGAATATTATTAGCTGGAAAAGTAGTAGCTGTATCTGAAGATTATTATGATACATCTATCTTAGAAAGCACATCAAATGAATATCAAAAACCTTCCCGTGTAGTTGGGGAGGTAATGGGGAAAAGTGACCAATGTATAGGTGATATGTATTTAGCTTTCCGAGTGTATCAGTTGATTCAACAAGGAAAATTAAATTACCAAGGAAATCTAGGATCTTTAAGAGAATTTGAGATTCGATTACCTTAAATACCATTAAAAATTCGCAGTTGGATTATTCTCTTACTATCAAGCTGAAATAAATTTATATCTGAATCAATTTCATAATTTCAAAGCCTTACTGGACTTGAGTTTTTAGAGCATAGAAAAAGGAGTACCTCCCAAATCTCGAAGTGTTTAGTACCACTACTACACACATGAGATAAGGAAGGAAGAACTCCAGATTTATTAGAAATGTCGCCCAAAGATACCTATGGATATCTCTTTGAGACGTTAGATATTAATCCCTTCCTACGTGTTGTATCAAAGAAAGCATTTCTAGGGGCACCGACTCAACTGAATTACGTAGCTATGCTACATTCGCTGTTCATTCGAATCGTGGAACGGATACCGACCATTAAAGATCTAAGAAGACGTTTGAAAAGAAGTATTGAATTCAGCATGGACTGTGGCTTTGCCGGGTACGATCGGATTCCAAGTGAAGCTTCATACACGATTAATCCAAAAGCTTCAAAAATCTCAAGTCTTTCTACAATCGCAAGAAACATTAATTCAACAGGCTTTTCAAGAGGGGTTTATTGATGCAACAGTGATCGCTATGGATGCAACGCATGTTGAAGCTAGAGATCGCCGACCGGAGAAGAAGAAAGACGATACGGATCAATTAGCAACTGAACTTCCGAAGAAGAAACGTGGTCGTAAATCCAAGGGTGAGCGAGAGCAATGGTTAAAGGAACAACTAGAACTTGAAGAAAATCGCCCGCTGTTCGAGAAGAAGGTAGAAGCACAATTACCTTACGGGTATGACGCGTTGGTGAAGGAAATTCCACTAACCCCTGCATGGGGTGTGAAGAAGAACTCCGAAGGCAGAAACGTGTTCTGGTATGGCTTTAAAGCACATCTTCTGGTCGACTGCAAAAGCCAATACATTCTTACAGGATTGCTTTCTTCCGGGAACATCAATGATGGGGAAATGGCTATTCCCTTGCTTAAAGGACTGGCCGAAAGGCATCCTAACCTACTCGTTGCTCATGTGCTTGCAGATGCTGGTTATTATGATTTAGTTCCTATTTACAAGCAAGTCGAGATGATGAACGCGAGAGCACTCATCGATTACAACCGTCGCAATGAAACCCAGGATGCAGACGTGGACAAATACTTTCGTCCGACCTGTAAAGAAGGCCATTCTTATCGGTACGACAGCTTTGATTCGAAATACAAAACCCTAAAATACACGCAGCCAAAAGAGTGTAAAGAATGTCTGTTTAACGATGGACAATGCCAGAAGATCTTCAAGAAAAAGATCGACGATAACCCAAGAAAATACACCGTTCCAGCTCGTGTGGTAGCGACAGTTATTACGAGCTGTACAAGAAGAGAACAGCAGTTGAACGTATGAATGCGTATCTGAAAGAGTACTTTCAGTTGAATAATATCCGCCATCGTGGAGCACTGGCTAAGGTTGATTTTGAGCTTGCTTGTCTGACCTACACGGCTTGTAAGCTAACTCTTGATCGCTTGAGCAAAAGTATTAAAGCTAATAAATTGGCTGCATAGCTCCCATTTTCAAAAAAATGATGTTGTAATATTCGGCTCGTCTGATTATTGAGAGGACGCTTTATGAAATTGATTTTGGTATAAAAAATACGTGGAGGTTACCGCCTATGATACGAATGAACATCTTAGTCGTGGATGACGACCCTGAAGTTCGGGATATCCTTCATATATTTACGTAATGAAGGTTATCTCGTTGTGGAAGCTGAGGACGGTGTACAGGCTCTGGAAATCCTGCAGCATGAGAAGATCCATTTGATCATTCTGGATGTGATGATGCCGCATTTGGATGGAACTAATGCGTGTCTGCGGATCAGAGAAGAATCTGATATCCCGATTATTATGCTTTCTGCCAAAGAAGAGCCACTGGACAAAATCACGGGGCTATCGACATGGGCTGATGATTATGTAAGCAAACCGTTTAATCCACTAGAGTTAATCGCGAGGGTGAAAGCTCAGTTAAGAAGACAGCAATTTATTACCTCAAGCCATATCTCAGACCCATCAGAAATTGTCATTGATGATCTAATTATTAATAAGAAGCAGCATACGATTACTGTTCACGGCCAAGAGGTATCTCTAACCCCGATTGAATTTTCCATCCTAGTCTTGTTAGCCACACATCGTGGGCAAGTATTCAATATCTATAACATTATCAAAAGGTCTGGAAGGACCAAACGGCTTTTTACTCCAAAACACTGTGATGGTACATATTCGGAATATTCGCGAGAGCCACAGTATATTAAAACCGTTCGGGGAGTGGGATATAAGATTGATAAACAATATTTGGTCCGTATTGAATGGCAAACGAAGCATTCACCTTGAAGTGAATGGCATTCATATACACCAGGAGTTTAGGTAGCTATGTGCCCACTTGTTAATTTAAGTGACAGTTAACATACGGTATTTCATCGGGCTCATTCCTGTTTTTTGTTTGACTAACTGTGACAAATAGGTGGGAGTGGAAATTCCAACCTTTTGAGAAATATTCTCCGTTGAAAGCGTGCTCATCTGAAGCAACTCCAAAGCCTTTAATACTCGAATTTGCTGCAAGTACTTCATAGGTGTTACACCAACAATGTATTTAAACTCTTTGCAAAAATAGTTTGGGTGATAATTGATGTGCCTTGAGATAATTGGAAGCGATAAATTTATATCAGAGTAATTTTTTCTAATATACCTGAGGGCATAAAGAATAGGAGGGTTTAATTTTTTTGTGGAGTTATAGGAAATGTTTGCAGAGTATTCGTGGAGCAATTGATACGCTAAATAGTTTAAGGATATGCCCAGATCTGGGTCCAATTGTTCTTTTACTAAGGAACTCCACAATCTATGAAATAAAGAGTCCTGACTCTTAGATAACTTAAGGAAAACGGAAATCTCGCAATTAACAGAATCGAGTTGAAGACATTGAATATGTTCAGGATGCTGGATATCAATTGTTGTTACAGAATTGATGAATACGGTTTGTTTTGCAGCTAGAAGGTGTATTTTCCCATCGATAGTGATTGATGTTTTTTTGCAAGCGTGGATAAAGGTTGATATGCCTTGGGTCTTCAATCTAGTTGTAGATTCTACAAGAGACTTCTTTAGGATCTTTGAATCGCGAATCGTTATTAAAATTACTAACATGGCCAAGACTCCCTTCAGATTATGATGCGAATAATATCTAGCTGAATTAACTAGGATAGTCGCAATCGGTCGAAGATGGGTTTCTATTCGAATTGGAATCTCTAATCATATAAAAGCGATTTTATTTAGAATTTAGAATACTGGTATATTCAATATTAAACTATAAATAAAAATTATAAATATATACATATAATGCCAATTGTTGTTCTGTGATATTTTCGTCTAAAAGTCTGGTATAAAAATGTAACTATGAAACAGGGATCACTATATTGACCAAAGCTCTTTACGATCCACTCAAACAGAGAATTCAACCTCATCTCACCAAGTAAGGGCTTACAAGTATGGAGAATTACAAAATATTAATTTCATGGAAATCTTAAGAATTTGAGATTGCCAATGTATATACTAAATAATATAATTAATTTTAATTATTGTAAACAATGCTTTTAATAACAATAATTGTAATTATATATGTTATTATTATTCCGAGGTGAAAATATGCAAAACATTGAGTATTGGGAAAAGCAGAAAGATCAAGGAAAGCAGTGGCAAGATGAAAGATATCGGTCGCATGGAATGGTATGGGGCAGGGAAGCTGGACCGACTGTTCCCTATGCAGTAAAGATATTCAGCCGTCTTCATGTAAAAAAGGTGCTTGTTATTGGGTGTGGGTACGGTAGAGAATGCTTTTATTTCAAAGACCAAGGTTTTGATGTTACAGGCATTGACTTTTCACTGGAGGGAATCAAATTAGCTAACGAGTGGTTAAGCGAGAGTGAAGGAGGTACATTGAAGTTCCTCAAAGGCGATGCTTTACAACTTGAGTTTGAGGATAATGAGTTTGATGCGATCTTTACGCATAAGGTTATCCATCAGTTTAATTTGGCGGATCGTAAACGAATGATCAGCGAGATGGATCGTGTCTTAAAGCCTAACGGTGTATTTATATTATCAGATTTATCTGTAGAAGACCCAGATTGTGGAAGGGGTCGTTTGATTGAACCTGACACTTACATAAGACCAGAGAAAGAATTTAGACCAATTCATTATTTGTCTGAGTCCAGCATGGATATCTTCTCTCAATTTACAGTACTAGGAACCGTACAGTTTGACGAGTGGGAGAACCATCCAGGAGAAAATACGGCTCATAAGCACGTTTTCATGCGAGTAACGGGATTAAAGAATGCAGACCTGTAGCCTTTCTCATGGAGCGATGGAAGTTCTCGTTACAGGTGACTACATTAATATCAAGGACATGGTATCTTTTTTTCATCCATTATTTACAGTATCGAATCAATACAGCGGTAAAAATGAGCTGTTGTGTACGATAAAACTTATAACGTGCTGTGAAAATATTTTCACCTCGATTTCTGCTACCTACAAAAGTGAGAATAAAGAGAACGTAATTCTGTATCCTTCCAAGAGACCAGATCATCATGTTGAAGCTTTTCGTGTAATTTCTGAAGAGGTCGACGAGAATCCTGTTCTGTATACGAATGACTACTTGATTGTATGCAATCCTCAATCGAAAACGGTAGAACTATATTACATAGAGGGCAGACATATTCATCAACTATTAAGGGTGATCATTCGGGATATGTTTTTAAGAGGATGGGAGCAGAAAGGAGGATTGCTACTTCATGCAAGCGCTGTTTGCAAATATGAAAGCGCAATCATATTTGTTGGGCCAAAGGGTAGTGGCAAAACAAATGCCCAACTCGAGTGTGTAAACAAGGATTGGAGTTTCTTATCTTTTGACCGTATTATGCTTCAAGTAGATTGTGGCGGAGAAATTCAATGTTTGGGGTGGCCAACTTATTTCAATCTTGATTTTCCTACAATAGATCGTTTTTGTAATATATTTAAGGATTACAGACGTTATCGCACGATTCGCCCGGATAAGGATGAGAAGATTTCTCTTCAAGCTAAAGATGTCGATCATCTAAGTTTTTTAAGGAGAGGACATCTGGAACAGATCTGCTTCCCTCATTATGGGTCAATTAGACAGGAAGCATTCGGTAAAGCAGAAGCGATCAAATTAGTGTTAAATGAGATTTTTCCAAGCGCGGGATCTTCATGGCATGGTTTTGTACCATTATCAATAGATGCTTACCACCAATCATCAAACCGGTTAAAGCAAATATTAGATGATGAATATATCTATTTGGACGGATGTCTATTGAAAGGAAGTGAGAGTAAAAATGCCGGCATTTGATCGAATTACAATAGACCAAATAATCGAACAAGTTTTGGATATCACATATTCATCTCAAGTCGATTATGAGTATATGGGCGATATATATAGCGTGCACCATAACGATATATATATCACAGAGTACATTGATAGGTTTATGGAACACTACAAGGTCAATCAGACGGCTATGGAGTCTGTGACATCTATCTTCGTCGTTGAAAACGTTGAAATTAGTCATGTTTGTCATCGCATGCTCAATCAAGAGGATATCTTTCAAATGCATATCGGTAAGGGAGAGCGCTGGGATATGAAGGCCAAAGTATCCGAATACGGTGATTGGAGATTAGTTCACCAGCTCAATACGGGAACCGTCTACTTTATCAATTCAAATACTCGTACTTGTATTGTCTTAGGTTCCAAAGAGTCATCTCTAAATGAAGATGTTTTTCATTTAATGCGTAGCTTAATGCCGCGATCCTCAGAAGCTAAAGGAAATAGCATATTTCATGCAGCAGGTGTTCGTTATCAAGATCGGGGAATTATGATTGTTGGAGAATCTGGAAATGGGAAAACTACCACGTTTATTGATTTTATACTTCAAGGGGCGATACCGGTTAGCAATGATCGCATATTTATCCCTTCAAATACGAAAGTAGAACTGGCCATGTTTGAGTGGCCATCGTTTATAAATACTTCGGTAGGAACCTTAGATAAGGTAAAGCAATTAAACCATTTGTTGCCGGATGTTCATTATGAGCGATTTGAGGATTTATGGTATTCAAAAGTGAAATTACCTATTGAACCGCCTGAATTTAAGCGTATTTTTAATGTTGAATATTTAAAATCCTCAGTTATTGATGTCATTATTTTTCCGAGATTGCGTCCTGAACAAAATACGTGTGAACTGATCCGTGTTGATGGTTACATGGCATCAAATTTACTAAGAGAGAGTTGTTACAGTCCTGATGATCCCGCGTATTTGAATTGGCATCAATATCTTAATGTCTCTGATTCGGAAGTTAGAAGCCAATCGGAGGATATTATTAGACGATTGACCGATACGGTTCCTGCTTTCTTGCTTGTAGGCGGGGCAGACTTGTCGGACGGTATACAACAAATAAGTAAGATGCTCGATGAAGGCATATAGACGGCGGTGAGAAAAATCTATGACCTGGAAATATTCGATTTCGACAGGCTGTTGGTATGCAGCACCAGTAGAAGAGATAATCACTCGCATAAGTTATGCAGGTTATGATGCATTATCAGTTGGTGCAAAGAATGAGCAGCAGGTAACGAAGAATGAGTGGAGACTCCTGAGGAAAATTGGTTTAGCAGTAGAATCAGTGCACGCTCCAAAGATAGATTTATCCTCTACTCATGATGATGAACGGAGAAAAGCTATAGAATTGACTATTCAATCCATTATTTTCGCGCATGAACTGGAATGTCCTTTCGTAGTTGTACATCCTTTTGAACGAATGTGGAAGAATGATATGGAATTGCATGAACGTACTTCAAACACACTACGGTCATTGGCTTTTCTTATACCAATTGCAGATAAGTATGCAGTCAAGCTAGCACTGGAAAATTTAGATTATCCTAAGGATACTTTTTTAAAACATATTTACCAAGAGGCCCTTGGTATGGGTGTTGTGATGTGCTACGACTCTGGACATGCTCTCATTCAATCTGACCCTTTGGTTTGGTGGGATAAGATAGCGCCTTATATTAAGGTGTTGCATTTGAATGATAACGATGGTATCTCTGACTCACACGATTCGGTTGGTAGCGGTTACTTCCCATGGGATGCATTGGCAAGTCGGCTGAAAATAGGTGGGTATGATGGATACATTGGATTGGAATGTAAATTTAGAGGTAGCAGTCTTGTGGAACTTAGCCAATGGTTAGAGCACAACATTACACGTATGAAACAACTACTTGAAGGAGGTGAAAAAAATTAAGTTTACTTTGACAGAAAAAATATTTAGTCAGCGTCTAGGTAGGAATGTAGTCGCTGGTGAGAGTATTCTAGTTTCCCCAAACAGGTGTTTAATGACAGATGGTAACGGTCCACTTGTAGTGAAAAAATTTAAGGAGTTAAGTGATGGCATTGCAAAAGTAAAGCCGGTTATTGTAGTGGATCACCATGGACCGAGCCCTAGGATGGAGTACTCGAATGAGGCAGTAGAACTGAAGAAATTTGCCGAATCAAACGGAGGTTGGTTCTTTAAAGCAGGGACAGGGATATGCCATCAAGTGCATGCAGAGAAATTTGTTTGTCCAGGGGACGTTGTTCTAGGTTCCGATTCTCATACGGTGCTGGCAGGTGCCTTTGGTGCTTTCGCTACGGGAATGGGTGCCACTGATATAGCGGCGGCGTTGGCCACAGGGCAGACATGGATGGTTGTACCATCGAGTATTCGTGTCCACTTGAATGGTGAATTGCCCTTAGGAGTCACATCAAAAGATATCAATTTACATCTGCTTCGACTTCTTGGTAATTCAGGGGCAACATATAAAGCGATAGAATATACGGGATCAGCATTGCGATATCTTACAATGAGTGACAGGATGACTATCTCCAACATGTCAGTTGAGCTGGGGGCAAAGGTAGGGCTATTTGAAGCAGATGAAGTAACGTTCGAGTATTTAAAGCATTTTGGTAGAGAGGATTCGTTTCGACCAATGTGCTCGGATCCAAATGCGAACTATGAAAGAGAGATATTTATAGATTGCAGTCAGCTGGAGCCATTGATTGCCAAGCCTCATTCTGTAGAAAATATAATGGACATTAGCGATGTGATAGGGACGGAGATTCATCAAGTATATATAGGCACTTGCACTAATGGTCGGCTTGAGGATTTGGAGCAAGCTGCAAGTATACTGGATGGTAATACGATTCATCCGGATGTAAGACTGATTGTAACACCCGCATCGCATGCAGTATATCAAGCTGCGCTAAAGTCAGGCGCAATTGAGAAATTAGTAGGCGCAGGCGCAGTTATTACTTCTCCTGGTTGCGGAGCTTGTGTAGGGATCCATATGGGTGTTTTAGCCGATGGAGAAAATTGTCTGTCGACACAAAATAGAAATTTTAAAGGGAGAATGGGAAATCCGGACTCAAGTATTTATTTATCTTCCCCTATAACCGCTGCAGTAAGTGCTATTTATGGGAAAATTACTGACCCTAGGGAGGTGAGGACTTGATTGCATTCAATAAGGGGAAAGCCTGGATGTTTGGTGATAACATATCGACAGATCTCATTGTTCCTGGGCGTTTATCTCATTTGAGATCGAACCTCCCTGAATTGGCTAAGCATGTTCTAGAAGATGCTGATCCGACTTTTGCTCAGAAAGTTCAGGTTGGGGATTATGTGGTTGCGGGAGAGAATTTCGGCACGGGATCAAGTAGAGAACATGCCGCTCACGTCATTAAACTGGCAGGAATCAAAGCAGTAATTGCTAAATCTTTTGCCCGTATTTATTACCGTAATGCCTCCAATATAGGGCTCTGGCTAATTACCGCCGACACAGAAACAATCAAAACTGGAGATACGATAGAAATCGATCTCAAGGGTTCACGTATTATAGTCAACGGAACAGATAGCATTCTCTGTCACATTCCTGATGGAATCTTATTGAATATTTTACTTGATGGAGGGCTCATTCCGCATTTGCAAAAAAATGGTGGATTTGCTTTATAAATTTAATTAACTTAATTCAGAGGAGCGAATGGCGATGAAATCAATGAAGCATGACTTTACTGCAGAGAGAAAAGATAGGAATCTTTATGTGACGGATACGACTTTACGAGATGGGGAACAAGCAGCTGGAGTTGTATTCTCTATTGATGAAAAAGTAGAGATTGCCTACCTGCTTGATCAAGTTGGTGTGGATGAAATTGAAGTTGGAATTCCAGCAATGAATAACGTGGAGATTGAATCGATCAAGCGTATTATCGATTTGAAACTCAATTCCAAGCTGATTGGTTGGAACCGTGCTAATAAAGAAGATATTAAAAAATCTATCGATTGCGGACTGACAGGTATTCATATCGGCTTTCCAGTATCAGATCTTCATATTAAAGAGCGGTTTGGAAAAGATAGAAACTGGATTTTGGAAAATATTACTGAAACTATCGAGTTTGCAAAAAGTCAAAAACTTTACGTATCTTGCAGTGGAGAAGACGCTTCAAGAGCCGATCCGGATTTTCTTATTGAATATGCAAAGACAATTAAAGCGGCTGGAGCAGACCGAATCCGAGTATCAGACACGGTAGGTCATTTCAACCCATTAGATGTCTATAAAATGATCCGTCTACTGGTCGACGAAGTTGGTATTGACATTGAAAGCCATACGCATAATGACTTTGGTATGGCGACAGCAAATGTTATTGCTGCAGTTTGTGCCGGAGCGACACATGCGCAAGGTACAGTCATGGGAATCGGGGAAAGAGCAGGTAATGGCAGCCTTGAGGAAATCATTATGGCGCTTAAATATATCTGTGGATTTGATCTTAAAGTAGAAACCCGTAAATTGAAAGATTTAGTTAATTTCGTAGCAAAAGCTGCAGGGCGAACTGTGCCAAATTGGAAACCGATTGTAGGCGAGGATATTTTTGCTCATGAGTCAGGTATACATGTCTCAGCGGGTCTCAAAGCGAATCATCTCTTCGAGCCTTTCGCACCAGAGGATGTAAATCTTGAAAGGAAATTGGTGATTGGTAAACACTCAGGTACCGCAGGAATCATCCACAAATTAGGAATGCATGGAATAAAGATTACAACCGAGGAAGCCTATGTTCTATTGGAAGAAGTTCGTCAGTTCTCTTTGGAGCATAAGAGAGCACTTACCGATAACGAGTTGTTGCAATTGGCCAATAAAGTTAACGTTTAATCTAATTTTTAGGAGGGGTTAAATATGATTCATCTTGCTCAAGACGTATTTAATAAACATTATTTGTATATTGAAAATACTCGAGAAGACTGGAAACCGGATGCCACTAAAAACTTGGATATGGAAGTGTTAAATCATATTTTTCGAGTTATCATTCAAAACCATGACACAGAACAGTACATCCCAGAGTTCATGGCCCTCATTGATGTGCAACATGAAGATGGAGGCTGGGGAAATTATACAGATGAGATTGAGAGTCATGTTAGGGTAACAGCTTTCTCAACCCAGATGCTTCTCCGATTTAATAGCAGCTTCGAAGACCGTTTTCCGCAAGCGGATTCAGCTATTGAGAAGGGAATTAATTACTTGCTTCGAAATCAAAAGCCTGATGGAACATGGTACGACGTTAACTGGGGACTCTATGATGCAATTAGCGTCAGCACGGGAACATTGATGTTTGCGGAAATATTACCTAGTGTACCAGAAAGTATCAAAGCTATTGTGGGGGAACCATTTCGACGAGGTATAGAGTTTGTTGTTTCGACTCAGGGAGAAGATGGTGGTTGGGTCTATAAGGAGAAATATGAAACCCCTGTCTGCGTGACGGCACACTTGCTTCAAAAAACACTTGGATATGAGCATGGCGTAGCAGCATCGCAAAAGGCGATTAACTATTTAATTAATAGTCAGGATCCAGAAGGTCACTACGATGGGACAAATATAGATCATACCTGTGATTCTATAAGAGCTTTGATGCTGGCAAGCGAACTTCTCAATGACTTCTCAGCAAATGAAACGATTGAGAAGGGAATTCGATGGCTATTCGACAATCGAAATGATGATGACGGGTGGGGCGACTTTGCCGGCGATGAATCCAATTTTCTAATTAATTGTGATGGAATGGATACCATGTTGAAGTACATTCGGTATGTCAAGGTAAGAGAAACCTGCCTCGCGTCCTTACAATAAGATATAAGAGGGGTGAGTCATTTGCCTATTGATTTTTTTTCCGAACGCAACAAATCGACTTATAACCTGCGAAGTGTTGATGATTCATGGGTAGAGTTTGTTGATAATCATTTTAACCTACAAAATAAGAGAGCAGTAGATATCGGATGTGGTGGTGGTATTTATTCTCGTGCTTTATGTGATTTGGGAGCAGAAAAAGTATTTGGCGTAGATTTTTCGAGGGAAATATTGGACAGTGCGAGAGAGAAGAGCCATTCGTACACAAACCTACTTTTTATAGAGGGGGGTTCTGATAAGATAGGCTTGCCGTCGCTGTCTTTTGACTTTGTTCTTCAAAGGGCACTTATTCATCACTTAAGAGATTTATCAGACACGTTCCGGGAGGCTTTCCGCCTCCTTTCCTTTGATGGGATTATTATGATTCAAGATCGTACACCGGAAGATTGTTCTTTACCTGGATCTAAAGAACATCTGCGAGGATATTTCTTTGAACTTTATCCCGAACTACTTCATAAAGAAATCGCTCGTCGTCATGATTCAGAAAAAGTGATTGAATATTTGAATGATTGTGGATTTACCTCAATCCAAGAAGTGAAGCTATGGGAAATTCGTAAGGTATACCATACTATTGACGATTTAAGAATCGACCTACTCTCACGCACTGGTCGGTCAATTCTATTTGAGCTAACGGATGAACAGTTATTTGCATTAACAGATTACATCATAACGAAGTCTGAATTTAATGCTAATGAACCAATTATTGAAATGGACCGCTGGACTATATGGTATGCGGTAAAAAAGGAGATCCTAGAATGAAGCCAAGGCAAAGATTACGGGCGGGTTTAAATAACCCGCAACAATTGATTCGCGTAGTAGGGGCTCACAATGCGCTTGGGGCGAAGTTAATCGAACGCAATGGATTTGATGCCGTCTGGGCAAGTGGATTTGAGATTTCAACAGCTCACGCAAAACCGGATGCAAATATATTGAGTATGACTGAACTCCTGTATTGTGCAGAACAGATGGTAGAGGCCACTGTACTACCAATAATTGCAGATTGTGATACAGGATTCGGAAATATTAATAATGTCGTTCGAATGATAAAGGAATACGAGAAAGCAGGAGTGGCTGCAGTTTGTATTGAGGACAAAGTGTTTCCCAAAATGAATAGCTTCATACCAGGTAGGCAAGAGCTTGCACCGGTAGAGGAATTTTGCGGAAAAATTTCAGCGGCAAAAGATGCTCAAACGGATGAGGATTTCATGGTTATCGCCAGAATTGAAGCACTGATAGCCAATCAGGGGATGGAGGAGGCGCTCTACCGTGCTGAAATGTACAGGGAAGTCGGAGCGGATATGATTCTGATTCATTCAAAACTTCAAGAACCTGTGGAAATCATTGAGTTTTGTAACAAATGGAAGCATGATACCCCAATTGTTATCGTTCCTACAACGTATCCGAATTTATCTTTGCATCAAATGAAAGAATTACAAATAAAAGTTGTTATTTATGCTAATCAAGCATTACGAGCGTCAGTAAAAGCAGTAAATCATATGCTTGAAACACTACGCATATCTGATAGTCTAAGTTCAATCTCCTCGCAAATTGCCCAAATGGATGAATTATTTGATCTCCAAGGCATGAAGGAATATGTAGCCTTAGAGAAAGAGTATAAGGATAGACATCGCCCCAAAGTGATTAGATAAAATAAGGGGGAAGATAAATGAGTCGTGCTCATTTTGAAAAAATTCTTGAAGGATCGCTGAATTATCTTGACACATTATTAGTATATCAGGACGGTCGACGGACAGTAGAATTTTACAAGTATCCGGATACGAAGAACACTGGAATTGATCTGCGCTCGTTGACCAAAACCATTATCACGACTTTGCTGGGTATAGCTATTGATAAAGGGGTATTTAGAGGTGTTGAAGATAGCGTTAAGTTATTCTTCCCTGATTACTCGGTCTCGCCGGAGTTGAAAATTAAGCATTTACTGTTACATCAGAGTGGTGTTATTGATCCGATGCGATCTGGGATTACAGATGTAAATTCAGTTCAATTGTTGGAGTTTTTATTTCAGCAAATGAATTTCCGTTTAGGCTTACCATTTAACTACTCAGGAGGAAATACACACATCATCTCTGCATTAATTGCGAGGGGGTCTGGACAAAGTACGTTTGAGTTCGCGCAGCATGTCTTATTTGAACCCCTTGGAATGAAAGTTGCCGAGTGGCCGTGCGACAAGGAGGGCTTTCATCTGGGCTTCTGCCCAGATTTATCTCCTGGTCTCAAAATACGTGCCAATGACTTGTTGAATTTAGGGATATTATATCTTAATGAAGGAGACTGGGAAGGAAAGCGAATCTTGTCAAGAGAGTGGATTAATCTCTCCACAACTTCCAAGATTAGCGCAGAGTGGGCCAGATCCAATGGATATGGGTATCATTGGTGGATTACAGAAGAAGATGAGGGTCGACTTTACTCTGCAAAAGGAAATGGTGGACAACGAATTCATGTTATTCCTTCAAGGAAGATGGTCGTGGTATGTGCGGCTCCTTATCGCAACTGGAGGGATAAAATGAATGATCCAGATAAAGAGCTATTTAAAGCATTGGAACATGAATGGGGGGGAAGTAATTGAACACAGCGATGACACCATTAATAAACTTATTGAACGAAATAGACCCACATAAAGGCGTGAAGGAGATTGTTGAGGAGCTAATCCGAGGTGATTTCAATAAGTTCCCAATCTCAGAATGGGAACGGCTTACAACGGAGGATTTCTTTCGGATTGTTAGAAAGCTATCCAGTACTCATTCATCCTTATCCTTAAGTTTTAGTATGCACTTATATACCGTCTGGGGACTGTGTTATGCCTTTTCTGGAGAGAAAAGAGAATGGCTCAAAGAAGTAGTCGGAAAGGACTATTTGTTTAGTTCATTAAATGAACCTGGACTGTATTTCGTGAATCCGGGACAAGTACAAAAGGAACAGTATCCGTTGACAGTCACTAAAGTAAGGAATGGATATCTATTAAATGGGATTAAAAAATATGTATCACTTGAACCATTCGTTCGATATCTTCCTGTTTACTGTCAAGTGGAGGGTTATTCTGGATCAAACCACGGTATCATTGCATTAATTGTAGACAAGCAATCTGAGGGCGTTCAAGTAATGAAGGACTGGGATGCTATAAGTATGAATCAAACATATAGCAATTCGATAGTCTTTAATGATGTTTTTCTTCCTGAATTCAACCTTATTGCAGATGAAAATACAGTGATTGAACAAACAGAGATACTTGGTTATTTCTACCGTTTGACTATTATGAGCGTTTATTTTGGCATGGCTGAGAAAGCAATCCAGTATATAACTGATATCTGTAAAATAAAAAAGGTTCCTCATACCAATACCAGGCTTTCACATTTCCCAGGTGTTCAATTTAGCCTTTCTGAGATGATTATTCGTAAAGAAGCGAGCGAAGCTATTATCCTTAAATATTGCAAGGAATTAAATGACTATTTAAAAAAACCAAAGGCTCCTCATAACCTAAAGACAGTCAGTCTAGCAGCTAAGGAATTTGTAACAAGATCTGCAGAAGAGATTGTTCATCTCGCGATGAAAATTGAAGGTATAGAGAGCTTGTTTCCTAACAGCATGCTCTCTGAACTACATACAGATATTAAAGCAGGACGTTTTCATCCTCCTCAGATGGATGTGCTTAATGAGTTAATAGCTAAGGAACACTTGGGAATCATATCCTATAAAAAAAGATGGTGTTAGAAATATGATGAAAACGTTCTTGATTCCTGCTAAATATAATGAAATACAGATTGGAGAATTACTGGACCGACTCCCTTATATATCAGAAAACATTACTGGAGTGGAGTATAATTCTACTAATAAAACGATTAATATTTACTTGCAGGATGAGACATATTTATCTTTCTTGGAGGACGGATTAAAGGATATCGAGGATAACATTGAAATATTACGTGTGGCCAAACAACGGATTATAAAAGATAACACGGTTAGTGATAACCTTCAAGCAAAGACTGAAGTAAAAGAAACTAAAAGTTTTTATACGGAAATCGAAATGATTCTAATGGAAAGACTGGATAACATATTATTAAAAATTGCAAAGGGAAACGAGGCCATTAATCGGCAATATCCTTCTTTGCTCACAGAGGAGGCTATGGACAGATGTCAGTACCATAAAAGCTTTCCACAAAACGTATACTCATTGTTTCATATTCCTCATGATTTTCGGATAATTGAGCAAATACGAAAAGAAAGTGAGGGTCTACCTTTTCCTGCTTTTGTCCCAGCGGGTATTTATCTGAGACCCTGTATTTGTTATCACGTATATGAAGAACTAGCTCAACAACCAGTAAATGAATTCATCATATATACAAGCAGAGGGCAATGTTTTCGTCATGAAGTCGCTTGGAAAACTAACGATTTTCGGAAAACAGAATTTACGATGCGTGAGATTGTGTTCGTTGGGCATAGAGAGCAAGTTGAAAGCTTCCGAAATCAGCTGATGGATGAGATTTGGAATCTATTTGAGAAACTCGGATTGCATGGAAAATTGCTTACAGCAAGGGATCCATTCTTTCATTACGACGACCTAAAAACCAAAGGGGCTTTCCAGGCCATGGCTAACGCTAAATATGAGTTGGAATTTATAAGTAATGCTGGCAACACATTTTCTATTGCATCTTTCAATAATTGTGGAGACATGATATGTCAGAAATACGGAATAACGGATACTTCTCAAGAATATCTTTATTCAGGATGTATAGCTTTTGGTCTTGATCGTTGGAAGGAAGCTATATGCGATGTATATGGTGATAATGAAGCGGACTGGCCTTCATTGTTGAAGAACCTAAACTAAATATAAATACTACATTACTGGGAGGAAAGAAAGAATGCAAACATACACGGGTTATAGAACTGTTGTTGATCAATTGGTTAAAGAAAAACTAACAGATTCATTTCTTCCAGATACAGATCTTCGTATTTTAGGCATGGATTCTTTTAAAACAATTTCATTGATTAGCTCGATTGAGGAAAAATTAGAGATTGTTATTGATGATGAAGATTTGATAATCGATAATTTTCTCTCATATAACCAGATTATCACGTTACTATCCTCTAAATATATAAAGGACTGATAAGGATAATTTGGATTGTTTATTCGATTAAACGGATATTAAGTTACTAACTCAACTTTCGCAGCTTAAATCTTTAAACAAACCCTTGATATATCTGGGTAAACTAGAGATCCAATCCTGTAGTTGACAAAAAATAGACGTTTTGTTTTTCTTCGTCTTCGCTTGGGCCATTTCGAGAAATAAAACCATGAGTTGTTGGAGTGCGGTCTGAAAATCTAAATCGCGGACTTCATAGGCAAAGAGAAAGAATAACCCACCTAGTGTTCGGTTGTCATGGGTTTGACGCCGTTCATATTCCATCGCTAAATAGCGGCTAAATACAATCGTAGTGTGGCTAATCAGTTGATCAAACGAACGACCTTGGAACTCTGTTCCTAGTTTTAAATAGCTTTTTGTTACTTTGAAAAAAGTCTCTATACTCCAGCGCATCCCATAAATTCGCACGATTTCGGCCGAATCTAGGGATACATCCGTACTCAAAATTGCAAGCCATTCCCGTCGTTTATTCCAGTTTCGTACAAAAACCAGTTTCACAGGCAGACCGCAGGTCGTATGGACAATCACGGAACCTTTTATGTCCGAATTTTTATGTTTTGGAAGGCTTT
This sequence comes from Paenibacillus glacialis, assembly GCF_001637205.1. Taxonomy (GTDB): domain Bacteria; phylum Bacillota; class Bacilli; order Paenibacillales; family Paenibacillaceae; genus Paenibacillus_AQ; species Paenibacillus_AQ glacialis. Next base: position 11,096 of record NZ_LVJH01000070.1, on the reverse strand, counting down.
GAAAGACTTCACGTAACGTCATTCGTTGTCCCTGAACGAGGTATCGCTGCTTCATTTCCTTCACCATGCCAATCACGCAAAGGCCTTATCTGTCAGCTGGCGAAGGAGTGGTGCCTGGGTGAACCAGCTGTCCATCAGCACGTAATCGGCACTGAATCCAGCCGTTAAAGCCCGATCTAATAGGGCGACTACGGCATCTGGCTTACGAGAAAGGGCCTCCATTCGGCGCTTATACCCCAGGCTACGCTTAGAAACCTTCGATGTCATCTCACAAATTCGATTCGCAAGCTTCGCTGAAGAAAGCATAACAAAGTCAAGCGGAGCAAAGCTGAATCCATCTGACCATCCAAGCGTCAGCACGCTGTATCCTTTGGTGAAACGACCGGTCGTATGGTCAAATACCCGAGCCAGAAATTCGGCTTTTTTGCTCCGGTTGCGATTGATCGCAGAATCGTCGATGATGAATACTCGAACACGAGTAGATGAAATAAGCGACTCAAAATGCAACACGATATTAAGGCTTAGAGCGTGCAGAAATCTACGCCCCGCTGGCTTTCTAGCAAACGGAACCAATTCTTCCCCTCAAAAACAAGGGAGAAGACGATTTGGAAAACAGCAAGACTAGAAAGACCAAATGACTTAGAAATCCCAGCATTTCGTAGGCATTTCCCCATTTGAAGTGTTGCAAAAAGCTTGGAAAAACGAGACTGTTCAGACATGGAATGTTGTTGTAACATAGAGTTACGCACCTTTCTTTGTTTGCATGGTTGATCGACACTTCCATGATACCAAACTAGAAAGGTGTTTTCTGTCAAGATGAACACTTTTATTGAATTAATTCCTTAGACTCAAGGGGTTAAGCTGATTTTCTAGGTGCGAAAGTTGAGTTACTAATAAATTATTTTGAAAAAAGATGCAATTTATGGGGATGGTGATATAATTTGGATAATGAATCTCTTAATGAACTGGAAGAACAACTGGTCTTATTGTTAACTAAACCTCAATGGAATAATCATGATGTAGAAGCCATTCAAGAACTAGTCACATCGTCTTTAGACTGGAGTAGAGTGATAGGTATCATCCAAATACATCGAATTGCAGGAATATGCTGGTTAAACCTTTTTAGAAATGAAGAACTTCTTAATACGAAGTGTTCTTTTGGCAGGTTTTATGATTATCTGAGAAATATATATAGTATGCAGGAACTGAAAGGGCAAGAGCAGTTTCGTCTAACAATGGGTATGTGTAATAAATTTCGATTGGAACAAATTAATTTTGCTCTTATGAAAGGATCAGCTTTAGCTGTTGGTGTATATCGAAATATGGGAAGCAGGGACTTTGTCGATAATGATATTCTGGTCCATCCTTCTGAAATAAATAAAGCATCGCGAATCTTAAAAGAATTAGGCTATATACAAGGGAAAGTAGATGTGAGAACTGGGGGCATAATTCCTGCAGCAAGGGAGGAACTACTCAGCTGGTCGATGTATTCCCATGAGGTTCATCCATTTATCAAAAAAGTCGAGCATCCTTTCTTACGTTATCATATCGTAGACATGCATTATTCCGTGGATCTAAATACGAAAAATCGTACGGATAATATAGTAGAAAACCTATTGAAGAGCTCAATAACTTTTCATGAGTTTCCAGATGTAAGTTGTTTGTCGAAGATAGATATGTTGGTTTTTATTTGTAACCACTTTTATAAGGAAGCTACATCATTTGATGAAATCTTGAATTATAGGGATCTGCTCCTTTATAAGATATGTGATATTGCGTTTTCAGTCTACAATAATGATTTTTCATGGGAAGAGCTTGTCTCTAAGGCAAAAGAAAATAAGTGTAACGAGGGCGTTTACTATAGTCTGTTTTATACGAATGAATTATATAAGGGGCTTATACCTGAAGAAGTTCTTCAGGCACTGGCACCAAACGATACCTCTTATCTTCATAAGGTATATCAATATGATAGTGATCTTCAAATGATTGAATGGGAAGATCCGATCGTTCAGAGGGTATTCAAAATGAACCGGGCAGCTGCATTTCGATTATAAAAGAGGATGGGATTCTGTTGTCAATAGAAGTTGGGTTGAAGAAAATAAATGAAGAAACCGTAAAGAGGAGTTATGTCTTTTGGCCAGTATACAAATGGATATTATCCCATCTGAGGCCGTTCCTTCTAAAAGTAGTAATGTTCATATTTTGTGGATTGGTCGCCACTGTTATTGAGTTGGCAATACCCAAGCTTATACAACACTTTATAGACTATACTCTTCTAAATAAACAAATATCCCAATACATAAAAGTTCTTGGGTATTTGTTTGTGCTCGTTATAATCATGTTATGCTTTCAGATTGGCAGTAATATCTTAGAGCGGTTCATTAGAGAGGAAAGTTCCAAAGAAGTTCAGTTTAAAATTTTAGCTCAACTCCGCCGTTTGGGGATACCCTATTTCGAAAAAACAAATGTTGGAGAGATAATTTCAATATTTAATAATGAAGTTCAAATTTTCCAAGAATTATTCAGAAGGTGTATACCAGATATTGTTAAGTATTCAATTATTGTAATCGTGTCAGTCTATTTTATGCTAACAATTGACTATAGGTTAACATTAATTATGATTCCTAGTTTTCTTCTCTATTATTTGTTAGGGCCTTATTTTGAGAGAAAAGCCACTTTTTATGGTCAGCAATTGGTAGAAAATAAAACCCGTGTAAGTGATAAATTGTACGAGAGTCTTTCCTCGCTTAGAGAACTGAGAGCTTATTCGGCTGAAGAATGGGATTTAGCACGGAATGAACGTTATATCACAGCTTGGGTAAGCAATGCGGTTGCACATGACTTATTTGCTTTCATGAGAGGATCTTATCGCAGATTTACCTACCATCTAGGTGGGATCGGTGTCTTTTTATTAGGAGTTTATTTGATTAAGAATGAACAGTTATCCTTGGGAGGATTTGTTGCCTTTCTTTTTTATTACTTTTTTACAATGCAGAAATTGACGGCTATTGTAACGCGGTTTACGGAACAGAAATTATTAGTGACCCAAATCGAACGATTATACCAGTTTATGTCTTTAAGTCCGGAGGTTCCGCTAAAGAGAGAGAATACAGTTAAAAGAGGAATGATTAAAGGAGATTTCCGCTTGATAGATTTGGATTTCCAATATAATGCTGATCGTAAAATATTATCTTCCATAACAGTAGACTTACCTAAAGGGAAGAGAACTGCAATTGTAGGGTCAAGTGGCAGTGGTAAAACGACGATAGTTAAACTGTTGTCCCGTTTTTATAAACCTACGAACGGCAGCATTTTTTTGGACGGAAAGGATATTATGGATTATTCGGAGGAAGATCTAAGGGAGTCGATAGGGTATTTTTTTCAAGAATTTTATTTATTTGGTGGGACGATTAAGGAAAACATCCTCTTTGGACGCCCGTCGGCTACGGAACAAGAAGTAATCGACGCGGGGAAGCATGCGTACTGTCACGAATTCATTATGGAATTGCCTGACCAATATAATTCAGTCATAGGTGAACGAGGGATTAAGTTATCAGGCGGGCAAAGACAGAGAATAGCGGTAGCAAGGCTATTTTTGAAAAATCCCTCTATTATTATCTTGGATGAAGCTACTTCAGCATTAGACACGGTGAGCGAGAATGAAGTGAAGAAATCATTGGATATGCTCTATAAAGGAAGGACTATTATCGCAATTGCGCATCGATTAAGCACGATACGAGATTATGATCATATTATCGTGATGGACAATGGACGTGTTGTAGAAACGGGCGATTATCAAACATTATTAGAACGAAAACAGGTGTTATATGAGCTTGTATCAAATGAAGGAACGGACAAAAATGGGGGATCTTCATGATATCTACTTTTAACTGGATATATAATTGCATAAAGCCGTTTAAATGGACGTACTTGATTACTATATTGTTTGTCGTTGTGGAAACAGGGGCTAATACTGGATTAATAGCCATTCAGAAGTGGATTATAGATGAAGTAGCGGTAAATGGAAGATATAGTCTTCTGCTCCCTATATTGCTTTGTTACGGAGCCATCATCCTCTTGTTTGCTGCAATGTTTACATTAACCCCTTTCCAAATGAAAAAAAATGAAGGAAAGCTAACTAAGCAGCTGTCTTGTAATATATTAAGACAGTTGTATCGTACACCAATTCGGAAATTGAATGAAGCTAGAACGGGTCATTATTTTCAGGTCATCAATAATGAAATTCCGCAGCTGTCCAGACAGATTGCGAACGATCTTCCAAGAGGCATACAGCACCTATCAACCATCATATTTATTGGGACTATTCTGGTGTTAATGAGTGTCAACTATATGTTGTTTGTTCTCAGTATCGGAGTAGTTTACTCACTGATTGGTAAATACTTCATACCTAAAATTAAGCGATCTACTAAAGAAGTGATAAAGCGGAGATCAGACTTTATTGTTACGATTGAGGAAAGTGTCTCTTCAACACGAGAGATTATTGCTTACAATCGCGAGAAATGGGAACAGGAACGTAATAGTAACACATTTAAAAGATATTTTGTAGAAGTAATGAAAGAATTAAGGTGGTCGAATGCTTATCAAATTAGTGGTGAAATACTGAAATGGACATGTAATGTATCCCTTTTAGCGATAGGTGGCTATTTAATAATGAAGGATTCGCTATCTATTGGTTTACTGGTGATTTCTTATCAATTAGTCTCTCAACTGGTGACAAGTCTACATGAACTGTTTCAATTCATGGCTTCGTTAACGCAAATAACAACTCTAAAAGAACGGTATGACCATTTAACGGAGTTGCCTGAAGTAAGGGAAGGGAAATTGAGTCTAACGTCTATAACTTCACTAAACTTTGATAATGTAAATTACAATTACCAAGCAGAGAAGTCTGTAATTAAAGGAGTTTCGCTAGATCTTCCTATTGGGAAAAAGGTTGCTTTTGTAGGCACTAGCGGCAGCGGGAAATCAACCATGGGCCATTTACTAATGAACTTCTTTGATCCTCAGCAGGGTGGGATTTTGATAAATGGGCGCAATATGAAGGAATACAATCGTGAGGACTTATCATCAAAGATCGGGATCGTATTTCAAGATCCATACATTTTTGGAGGCACAATGATCAGCAATATAACACTTCGAGATCATAGTGATGATGTAAAAGAAGAAGTAATGCGAATTGCTGAGTTAACTGGATTGACAGAACTAATTAACAAGTTAGCTCTAGGACTTGATACGAGTATAGGGGAACGTGGCATGAGTCTATCAGGAGGGGAAAGGCAAAGGCTCGCTGTGGCTAGAGCACTTTGGATGAATCGAGAGATATTGATCTTGGATGAGGCTACATCTGCGTTAGATTTTACTACTGAAAAGAGACTCATGGAATGCTTAAAATCCTATCGAGAAGGGATGACGACAATCATAGTTGCCCATCGATTGTCGACCGTGAAGGACGCAGATCTTATAGTTGTCGTAGATAACGGAATTGTTATTGAGAAGGGGAACCATAACGAGCTATTAATGAATAATTCAACTTATAGTAAATTGATTGCTTCTGTAGATTAAGTAGAAGGATAACTCAATGAATCATTTGTGGGAGATGGATATTAAGTATGGATGGGATCCACCATGTTGAGTAATGGTTTTCATGTCAATGTTTTCGATGGTTATAACACCATAAAATGCTGGTATTCCTACAGTGGTCATCTCCCCTGTCAAGTAGACAGATGCAAAAAGCTATGCAACCAACGCTTGCCGATACTCAATCGACAAGCATTGTTTGAGTTCAGCCTGAAATCGTTGATAGTTATAAAAGTAGATATACTCTTCAACGGCTTGATGTATCTCGACTTCTGACTACACTGATGAAGATACAACTTCTCTGTTTTGAGATGCGAAAAGAAGGATTCGATGCATGTGTTAGCGAGGCAGGTTGCTTTGCGAGAGTGGAGTGTATACAAATAATTTTTAAACCTTATTTGTATGCTTAAGCAGGGGATGTTCAGCGGATCATTACAAGTGGGTCTTTGTTAGAGGTTTTCCCAACCTCTAAATTGGATTTTATAATTTCCTTTACAGGCATCTGGGTGGAGACGTTTTTATGAGTAATAATATTTTGTCATAATAGTTTGGGCCAATCCCCAAACCCTTGTGGCTGTAGTATTGTCAGCATATGAATAATTCGGAAACCCTTATTTGGCTAGGGGTTTGACCTTAACAAGAGATGTATGTATTCAAATACAACGATTAAACAGCCACCTTGTATAGGGGAATATTTTTATGAATTTGAAATTGTATTTAGGTGGGAAAGTATTCGAACCCTATTTCTCGATAGCCTTCTCTTTCATAACCGCCGCCAAACTTCTCACATATCGCCCAATCCTCACGCTGACCTCAGCTCGCATATAGTCTTTAGTCATCACAAATTGATCCTCCATTCCACGACAAATATAGCGATAGGTGAGTTCGGAATCACTCTTGCTGTCTTCAAATACGCGAATATTTCTTTCGAAAAGAAGCTTTTTAGATTTCTGCATATCCTCTCGTATATGGTTAGCCAGCACTTTGGCGGCTGTGGAGTAGAGTAACTTAAGCATCTGAGGTGACATCTCTACCTCGAGGATCTTTTTCTCAACAATGTGGAGTGCGACAGGAAGAAGGACGTATTCGCGCATCATATCCATTTCCTTTCTTGTTAGAGGTTCTTGAGGCCCTTGAGAGGTGTCATTCTGAATGGACATGGCTAACGATTGTTCTTTATGCTGAGGTAGCATCATACGACTGGATTCCCACAATCCGTTGCCCTCTAGTTTTTGCCCTTGCGGCGACAGTCGCGGCAGACCTCTTCTGTAAGCTCTAGGAGTATCGTATTTACGTGATCCATTTCAATGTAATCTTTAGGTAATGTGATCATATGACCGACTGACTTTGGTGCTGTATTAAAAGTACCCGGTGTCACAGGGGAGTCATCCAACCCGTTAGCGGTTCTCCACATGACCTCGGCTTGAATGTTACTTTGTTTGCCGAAACGCGCTCGAAATTGTTCTTTTAACCGTGGCAAAGGCGTTCTAGCAATATCACCAATGGTGTGTATTCCCAAGCGTAAGAAGTGTGATGTCATGCGAGAACCTACGCCGAACATTTTGTTTACAGGTTGTGGCCATAATAAGGTCTCGATGTCTGACTTAGGCAAGGTGAATATCCCACTTTCGTTCTTTTTTGCCCAAATGTCAGTTGCAATTTTGGATAGGATTTTATTCGAGCTAATACCTACCCGTACCTTCACCCCGGTCTGTTTAAGAACCTTCTGTTGTATGGATTGAGCTATCGTTACAGGATCTCCGAACATACGTAGACTTCCAGAGACATCTAGAAATTGTTCATCGATTCTGTTGTCAACTAAATGTTTACGATTGTAAACTATTAACTATTATATGAAAAGATGTTTCTTGAAAAACGGTCTTTGAATTGGTGTGTTTATAAACAAAGAAAATCAGCTTAAACACGAAATGAAGTGTTAGGCTGGCGATGGCCTATTCAACTTACGGGCAGGATTTTCAAGTGGCCAGATTAATGTAATGGAAATATCCATAGTATCGATTATATGGTAAGGTAAATGAAGATGATAATTAGAGATAATTTTCCCAAGTATGACAAAGTCGCTCGTGAATATAGATATTATAAGATGGATCTGCGAAGGGAGTGGCAGATAATAAGTTAGCTGAAATTATTGCCAGTTAAACAAGGGGGAGTAATCATGGCAGATTTTATTGTTAGTAGTCGTACTATTGATGTTTTTTTTAATATATTGTCTTCTAAATCTTCCGTTAACGAAATATCTGAATTATTTGAAAGTGAAGGTATATTTACAAAACTTCAAAGTATTCTGGAGCAAGAAAATCAACTGCTGATGCATATGTAAGTAATCTTGACTTGAGCAACAAGAATGACGTACAAAAGTTAATAAGGGTGATCGAAACCTATTTAATAAAGAATGATAATGAATATTTTAATATTAGTGAAGATATTCGATTTACTCAATTAATAAAATTGTTGAATAACGATGGATTTGATTATTTAAATGGAAAGATACTTCCAGTGAATGGTGTATTAGTTAGCCAACCAGAATCAATGTTTGATACATATAGTTTAGAGCATGTAAAGAAAGACTGGGATAGAGCAATTAAAGAGAGTAATAGTGATCCAGAGGATTCCATTACTGCAGCGAGATCTATGCTAGAGAGTACTTGTAAGTGGCTATTGAATAGAATGAATATATCATATTCAGAACGTGACAATTTGCCATAACTTTATAAGAAAGTTGCTGATAAATTAGAGTACTTTCCTGATATTGATGGCGAGAGGATTGTTAAACAATTTACTGGATCAATGTCTGGAATAGTTTCGGCTATTGCCGAGTTTAGAAATAAGTATGGAGATTCGCATGGAAAGAATGAAAATTATATACCTCCGACATCGAGTCACTCTGTACTAACCGTGAATGTCAGTGGAGCATTATGTACGTTTCTTTTTGAAACATATATGACAAGTAACTATTTCAAAGAAGGCAATACCATCAGCTAACAGTACATTACTACAGCGGTCGCTAAGCTCCCTTAGTCACCCAAAAGGAATCCTCATAGAAGTGAATTTAGGGGACACTCCAACAGGCTAAGTGGCAGAGTAACCCGGACCTTCAGTCCTTAAGCCGATCGGACGTAGGTAATGCGGATACGTTAGACGAAGGAGTTAAATTAGTAGAAGATCATAGGAGGGCTTATGGATAGCGAAAAATTTCTGAAGACAATGATTGAAATTGTCAAATATGGTGACTATGAAAACAAGTCGGAATTATTAACAATACTCAGAAAATCAATAATTACATTTAGAAAAACAAGCAGTTTTACTCGTAAGTCATATCAATGTTGGGAGAATGTTGAATTGCGAGTACCTGTACCACTATTTAATGTATCCAATAAATACCATGGGGTGTTTAATAATATTGCATCTGAACTGTACATAGAAACAGAAGGGTATGATTATAGTACTTTAATGATTAAGCCAAGATTAATTGAATCAGAGTTATATGAAGTATCTGAACATGACGTAGTATTTAACGAAATACAAGATACCATCATTCAAGGAATTCGAAGTGCAAAGTACGTCATTTGGATTGCGGTAGCATGGTTTATTGATACAGACATATTTAAGGAACTTGTTCAGAAGCAAAAAGAAGGATTAGATATTAAGGTGATAATTTCTGATGATAAAGGTAATGATTCGCTCGTCGATAAACTGGAAGAAAAATTTGAATTGGTTAAGGTACCGAAAACAGGATATTTTAGTAGTAATATAATGCATGATAAATTCTGTATAATTGATTTAGAATACGTCATGCACGGCTCATATAATTGGAGTAAAAATGCTCAGTACAATGATGAAACTCTTGCAACAGCACTCGATAGAGATTTTGTATATAAGTTTGCTGATGAATTTAAGAGATTATATGTTTTGAATAGATAGGTGGTTTTTATTCCATTAATCACCTTTATTAACTACGGTATTTACGCATCGGGCCATACGCCCCTTCGGTCCGGCAGAAGGATTTATCAGAGAGACAGCTCGGACACATCTTACATTCGTCGATCCTAATGAATACCAGAATCGTTAGACGAACTTATATTGGAAGGGGGAGTATGATGTATATTAAAGAAGTTGTACTAGAAATGGAAAAAAATCACGAAAAATCTTTGGCGGCAAATAAGTTAATGATTGATCTAATTGATAAATATTTATTGGGTGGGGAAATATCAAATACTCTTATCTCACATCTTTCGCTTTACTTTTTAACGAAGTTTCATAAATCCATGCTCTCCTTCAGGTTGTTGGTTGTTTCTGGGTTTTATGAAGATGCCAGTATTATTTTGCGTACTATGTTAGAGTCAACAATCACTTTGCTTTACATTTCAAAAAGCCCTGAGGAGGAAGCAGAGCGTTTTGTAGACTACAAGTCAATAAGTGACCATAAATTATTGCAATTCATGGATGAATATTATTCTGGTCATTCTATCAAAAGTGAACAAAGAGAACAAATAGAGCAAGCTTATGATACTAAAAAGGAAAAATTCAGAAAAAAGACGCAGTGGTCGAATAAATCTCTTTTTGATATGGCTGAAGAAGTTGATATGACATATTGGTATAAAATGATGTATCCTTTTGATTCAAGTTTTGTACATTCGAATATTAACGCTGCCTCAGGCTTCATGATAGAAGATATGGAGGGGTTAGTAGTAGCAGTAGGACCTCAAGCCTTCAATGCGACAAGTATGATTTCTAAAGCGACTGAACTTGCAAGAATTATCCTGTATACAGGAGCAAAGAATTTTGAGCTGGAAACTGATACCTTGGAGGTAGTTTGTAAGAATGTGAAGAGCTTGATTGACAAAGAAATAAGTTTTAAACATATGAAAGAATAGATTTGTCTAACATAAGATTCACGTTGCGTTGCTACGCTTCTGGGTCTGCTAGAAGTAATAGCAGGGAGCTGAGATTGGCAGGCAACCCTTCAGGTTCGTGAATCGAATCCAACAACTTTAGCTGAAATAACTGTAAAAAAGGGGATTGAAAAATGAACCAGTGTCCATTATGTAATGATACTTCTGCATATATTGAGAGAAGTGAATCGATACATATTGAGTGTAGAACATGCGGAATTTACAAACTAAATAGAAAAGCATTTGACGATCTGCCAACTGAACATCGCTTACAACCAAATTTATTTAAGGTTTCTATTTATAATATGTTTAGAACTGTTAGGAATTTACCTATAATGACTTATTTTATTAATGATGATCTAAGTCAGATTACACCGAGAGCAACATTAGCAGAAATAATTGAACAGTTTCCAACTCATGTATCTAATCGTGCTGATAGAGTGTTATTAACCCTCTCTATTAAGTCTAAGTTCGCAGGACATCGGTTACGTCTATTGAACCAAATAAAAGACCACCCATATTGAAGTGACCCCTTAAAGTTAGACAGGTTATATAATTAGGTGACTTGTTGTTGTAATAATCGAT
>NZ_LVJH01000069.1 GCF_001637205.1 Paenibacillus glacialis | reverse complement strand
TTTCAAAGACCAATGATTTCGTTCTGTTAGCACCAGATGCTCTCGGCGACAACTTCTATATCTTATCATGTCCGGTTCGTTTGTGCAAGCTTTTTTTTGATTTAAGTTTCATTCGATATTGGCTTGCCGATTCAACAAAACACTTATTTGTTGGCCGGACTAATAATATATCACGTGTGACAAATGAATGCAACCCTTTTTTTAAAACTAATTAAACCTCATCAAATAATATCACTTTCGAGATTAATCCATAAATGAAAAAGTTTGAAAGCACTCGATTAATTTTCACTCCACCAGTAATCGCACATATTGTATTTCATTCATTCTACTCTAGGGGAACAGGCAAGATTGTTACCTGTAGTCATCGTCTTGTTCTTCATGCCGACTCCATATTTCGTAAGATTTGTTATCATTGATTAACTCTTACGGTAAATAAAAATCCACCCTTATTAAGACCAACCGGCATACTTGCGGTTGCCTATATTAACGGATTTTTTATACTACCATATGTGTTCCAGATGAATAGTGAGTCTTTATCTCGAGTTTGATTTCAAAGATTATAAAAGATGGATATAGGGATTCTGTAGAAGAGGATAGCTTCTCGCATTCAGCTTATTTCCATACTCCTAGTGAAATAAAATCGTTACCTAACAACGCTGGCGTAAACAAATTAGAACATGTTTCAACCGATGAGATTGGTGTTTACATGAAAGATACCATTAATCAACTATCAGAAGAGAAATATAATCTGTGGGTGGAAGCACATCTAAAAACTTGTAGCGAACTGTTAGAGGTATTACAAACGGAATTACTGAAGGAAAGACGACGATTACAGTCTCCTCTCCAACGAAGGGCTACACGGGTAAAAGCCAATTTACTCTTCTGGTAACAACAAAACAAAATACATTCACGTATTCAAACCTTGACCTTCTTGATAAAGATGTTAGGCAAGGCCTTCAAGTGCTTGCTTTACAAAAAAAGACTACAAAAAACTTACATTAACTGAACTAGCACAGCAGCAGAAATTGTTGAATATCAATCGGACTCCACTCATTCAGGCCTTACATACGATCCAAATAATATCTAATCCCAGTTGGTCACTGAGCTGGATACACGATTTCGAGTCCAACGATTTGCACATCCTAGGGACCCAAAAATAGACATGGATGCTAGTGAATCCATTAATCAGTAACCTTTTTATAAAAAAGTGTCATTAGAGATGAACTTGAACCATCAAGAAAATACTATTGTAAAATTTTGTCGAGTGGATTAAAGTGTGATTGGAGTTAAATAATACCTTTAAGGGGGAGTTTATATTGAAAAGAATACTAATGTCGACAATTTTAGTTTTATCCCTGTTAATTGGAGCCATACCAGCCAGTGCCGCAGTTAAAGAAAATAAAGTAGTTTGGTTGGGGGATTATGGGGATGCTGCATGGAAAGGCGTCAATTTAACTACCGTTGATGGAAAAAACAATGTCACTAAACGAGTATACAAAGATGATGCCTATTTCCCTACCCTTGTTGGTGATTGGATTTATTTTTTGAAGCAAGAAACGGGATCAGATGTAATCATGGGTCAAATAGTTAAAGTTAAAACAGATGGCTCACAATTGAGTGAAGTAACAAAAGATAATACATATTCAGGATTTTCAGTGGATGGGAACATTATTTATTTTGGAGGATATGACAAGGACTATAATTATGAAATCGGCAGTATGAACCTGGATGGTACAGGAAAAAAAATACTCCTTCCTAAGCTATCCTTTTGGTCCTATGTGGTAGGTAAAGGATATGTATTCTATGTGGATACGAACAGTGATCAATCTCTCCTGTACCGAATGAAGTTTGACGGAAGCGGTAAAACTGCGATATCGAAAAAGAGCGTGCAGCCTCGTGATGGTGGTTATTCCTTGTTTGAGAACACATTGTTTTACGCTGAAGAACCAGGCGCTGATAATAAGCAGAATTGGTACCTTCTAGATATCAGTGGTACAAATAAAAAGACTTTCACTTCAAAGGGTACAATTTCCCCTGTTGGCTATCAGAACAAACATTTCTTTTTTGAAGAATCTGTAGTAAATGCATCCAAGAAAACGATCCGCACACTGACAAAAATCAATCGTGATGGTAGTCAGAAGAAAACGATAACTACCCTAGCTGAAGGTGATCAGTTTATTGGTTCATTAGGGACTACTTTTGTATACAAGACAACTACAGGAAAAGTATATCAAATCGGGCAAGATGGTAAGCTTACAAAATCGTCTAAGTAAGTAGTACTAGAATAATGCTATTTAGCAGTATCCCTAGTTGGTGGGCTAAATTAGATTTCATCTCAATAATAAAGAAGAAGCCAGATCGGCTTCTTCTTTATTTAATTTACAACTTATTTTACACATAATATAGACGATCAAAAAGATACATTATTTTTATGCAATGTATGGTAGGTAAGGAGTGCCCATAGATGGAATGAGCCCATTCTACCGTTCATATCTATGCTACTATTGAAGATGCTATACAATCCATTGCACCTTAGTACGCGATTGAAAGACGGTGGCCACATGATAAAGTCTATTTTGTGCTTCACTAATTGATCGATAATTCCTCAACAGTACTGAACTTCTCACCATCAAAGACAATCCCAAAGAAGTTTGTTTCCCTTCCATCACTCATTTTAATTGTTTTAAATAGCTGATTTCATTACTCCTCTCACATTTCGCAAATCATATCTACTTGAGAAACTTCTACACCCTAAATACCTCATTCCCATTAACTTTATAAACATAAAAAAAGAACCACCGTTGAAATTAATCAACAGTGGTTCTTTGTGTGCTTGGCGACGTCCTACTCTCCCAGGACCCTGCGGTCCAAGTACCATCGGCGCTGGAGGGCTTAACGGTCGTGTTCGGGATGGGTACGTGTGGAACCCCTCCGCTATCGCCACCAAACGGGATTTTTCTCGTCATCATATTTCTTGAATTACTCCAAGTAAATATCAATCTCTAGAAAAAACTTCAGCTTTATGCTGTTATACAAGGTTTAATCCTTGT
>NZ_LVJH01000068.1 GCF_001637205.1 Paenibacillus glacialis | reverse complement strand
TAATGAAGGGGACTTGTGATGGTAGGGTAACTGATGGCACGGGTAATCTAGGAATAGAAAAAATAAACAAAAATTCTCCTAGACAAGTTGTTTTCGGTGAACTGGATGACTTACGTAGACCTACAGGTGTTACTGCTACAATTATTCCAGATATGATAGGAACGGGTAGCAAAGCAAAGCAATCGATTATCCCTCCAGGGTTTTTAGGTGGAGGAAAAGGCAGTCCAGGTCACGCTCGCGGACACTTGCTTGGAAATCAACTGGGTGGTACTGGTAATGATTCACGCAACCTAGTTACACTTTATCAATCCCCAGTTAATTCTCCAGTAATGAGAGGGTTTGAGACATCTGTACGAAATGCAGTTGATGCAGGGGAAATTGTAAGATATCAGTCTATTCCTATCTACAAAGGGGATAATTTGACTCCTATTGGTGTAACATTAAAAGCAAGGGGCATAGATGGCTTTAGTATGGATGTAACAATTTTAAATAGAAAGTAAGAGGTGTATTTAATTTGGAGAATTTAATTAGAATACTTAATCCTCCTGATAAGCCTGATAACACAGGTGACGAAAAGAGTTGGGAGACATTTATAAAAATCTTAGGTACAGAACTCCCAAGTGATTATAAAAAGTTTATTAGAACTTATGGCACTGGTGGTATTGATAATTTTATTTGGATACTGACACCCTTTGATCAAGATGAAAATATTAATTTTCTCCGAAGGAAAGAAGAAATCTCTGGTGCATATATGCAGTCAAAACAAGAATTTCCTAAAAATTTTAAACACGATGTTTTTCCAGCTAGTGGAGGTATTCTTCCTTGGGCTTTCACGGATAATGGAGATGAACTATATTGGCTGACTGAAGGGGAGCCTGACCAATGGAAGGTTGTTGTTTATGAAACAAGATCTTCTGATTACCATATTTATTCACTAACTATGACTGAATTTATATATAAGGTCTTAACTAGAGAACTTATATGTGATGCTTTTCCGGAGGATTTTCCAAGTGAAAATCCAATCTTTGTACTATAAATATATTGATACCTTGTCTGCTAATTGATGTACCATTTTCTGGGGGTAGCCAGTACAGTTTGAATCTATCATTCAACCAATAACACATATAACCCATGTAATACCCGTATAAAGATTTCTCGATTTCAATCGTACTCAACATCAATGCTTGATTTTTATAACCTAAATAACGTTCTAGCGTTACATTGAACAGGTTGATTATGGTCAGATCCCACCATGATTGATCTGTTTTTTGTTATCTTCGTTTTCTTGCATATTATTCAGATCTATCGCAACTGTAGATTACTATACAACGATAGTGACGGTGAGAAGGACATTAATCGCAACTTTAACGGTGGACACCACGACAACTATAGTAAGGGCGGTGAACAAATGAGGTTACTTTGTCCGCAACTTAACTGACCATAGCAACGATGATTACTGTGTCAATAACAATCTGGTACCGCGCCAGTCAATATATACAGGTAAGGATACGTTTTAGGCTAGCCACCTTGCCCTCTAATATAGTCCGAAACCTCATAACAGATGAACAAGGTAGCGTGACCGACAGCTATGACCTAGCCGGGAATATGATGACAAGAACGGATAGTGACAAAGAAGCGTATCCCCCGATCGCCTATACAAAAGATAACCGTTTGTTTAGTATAGGAGGATACCCGGTCGAAATGGATGCCGACGGGAATCTCCTGTACATGAGCGAAGGGAAGACGATGGCATCCTTCGAATATGATGCACGTAACCGACTCGTGAAATCGGGCAAAGCCCAGTACACGTATGATGCTCAAGGCAATCGGACCTCGATGACATGGAAAGGGAAGACAACGCGATATGTCGTTGATGCTCTTCCGGAATTAAGCCGTGTGCTGATGGAGTTAGACGCTGAGGGAACCCCGAAAACCTATTATGTATATGGCTTAGGGCTGATCGGACGAGAAGATGCCCAAGGCCATTACCAGAGTTACCACAGTGATATCCGTGGAAGTACAACTCTCTTAACAGATGAACAAGGTAGCGTGACCGACCGATATACCTATGGACCGTACGGTGAATTAGAGAAGCACGAAGGAAAGACCAACCAACCGTTTGGATATAACGGAAGGGACGGCGTACAATCTGATCCGAACGGACTCTATTATATGAGGGCACGGTACTACCATCCGGTCTTACAACGCTTCTTGAACCGAGATATCCTCCGTGGAGATCTGATGGATGGACAGACGCTGAATCGCTATGCTTATGTCAACGGAGACCCGATTCGTTATATTGATCCGTTGGGATTAATGAAGGGGCCTTGTCCTGATGGGGTACCTGAGGGGACGGGTAATCTTGCTGAAGAAGGCAGTCAATTAACTAGACGAATACTTCCAGATGGACGGGTAGTTTCTGATGTTACGAGTCTGCCAGGCAAACAAGGCATAACTGTCCCTAATAGGGTATCACCAGAAGAAATGAGACAATTAACTGAACATCATGGTGTTCAGTTTGCATTAGTTTATGAGAGAGGTACTGGGAAAAATGGAGCAGGTGGCACTTACAACCTATTTTCGGGAACTTCCACCAGTGTTCCTGTACCAATCAGCAAAGATTCAATGCTTATCTATCATACTCATCCTGCTGGTAGTCCATTCTCAAGTAAAGCAGATAGAAGGGTTCTACAAGTGTTGGAGCAAGTCGGTTCACCTCAACGTAGCTCTCAAATTATACCTTCAGGTAGAGATGATGTAATTAGATTTTTCCAAGATGGAAGTTATAGATAACTCAATCGAGAGGAGTGAAATATATGAGTTTGGAAGAGTATAAGTATATATGGACAGAAAATAGAAAGGAATATGTGCTCGTAAAAATGAAAGATGGCGATTACTCGATTTTTAATAGGATGGATAAAATCGCATTAATAATTGAAGATGATGATATCTATGATGCGGTAATTAATGAAATGTTAAAGAGTAAATGTGAGATAGTAGATAGTATCTTATAATATTATGTGAATACCTTGGTTGGCTTATAATTGCCGTTCAAGGTCTTTTTTTTTTGACTACTCAGGGCCGAATGAACTCATCTTTCAACCAATAACACACTTAACCCATGTGATATGCTACAAAGATGCAACAGTATCACTACACCTACAACGCGATCGGCCAGATCATCCAAGAGGAAGACAAGCAATATACGTATGATAACTTAAGACGGATGAGTAGTGGATCTTGGTCGGGTCGACGGATTGCATACAGCTATGACCTAGCTGGGAATATGATGACAAGAACGGATAGTGAACAAGAGGCGTATCCGCCGATCGCCTATACAAAAGATAACCGTTTGTTTAGTATAGGAGGATACCCGGTCGAGATGGATGCCGATGGGAATCTCCTGTACATGAGCGAAGGAAAGACGATGGCATCCTTCGAATATGATGCACGTAACCGACTCGTGAAATCGGGAAAAGCCCAGACACGTATGATGCTCAAGGCAATCGGACCTCGATGACATGGAAAGGGAAGACGACACGGTACGTCGTGGATGCTCTTCCGGAATTAAGTCGTGTGCTGATGGCGTTAGACGCTGAAGGAATCCCCAAAGCCACTTATGTCTATGGCTTAGGGCTGATCGGACGAGAAGATGCTCAAGGTAATTACCAAAGTTACCACAGTGATATCCGTGGAAGTACAACGCTCTTAACAGATGAACAAGGCAGTGTGACTGACCGCTATACCTATGGACCATACGGCGAGTTAGAGAAGCACGAAGGAAAGACCAACCAACCGTTTGGTTATAACGGAAGGGACGG
>NZ_LVJH01000067.1 GCF_001637205.1 Paenibacillus glacialis | reverse complement strand
TGACAGATTGTCAAGTCAAGTGCGACAGGGCTTCCATGAAAGCTTCGTGAGCAGACTTCCAGCCTAGACATTTACGCGGGCGATCGTTAATAAGGCGGATGGCTTCAGCAAGCTGCTTATCTGTGACCTTAGCGAAGTCATGACCTTTGGGGAAGAACTCCCGCAGAAGGCCATTACCGTTTTCATTAGAACCCCGTTGCCAAGAAGAATAGGGATCAGCGAAGTAGACCTTGATGTTATGGACGCTTTCCAAGGCTGCATAGCAGGCAAATTCTTTTCCTCGATCCGTTGTTGCTGTCTGAAAGGCCCCCTGGGGATATTGACTGGCAACTACGCCGAAGGCAATTTCCATGGAATGGGCGGTGCGATCCGGTATTTTTATGGCCACGTACAGTCGTGTTTTTCGTTCAATAAAGGTGGCCGCACAGGCTCGACTTTCACCTCGACTGGAGACTACGGTATCAAGTTCCCAATGACCGAAAGACTTGCGCTTGCGCACTTCTTTCGGACGCTGGCTGATAGGGGTTCCTATGAGAAAGCGACCCCTTGTTTCCATAGGCTTATGCCGTTTTCCCTTATGGCGCAGGATAGATACCTTACCGGCTGCAAGACGCCCAGCGTACAACCAACGGTAGATGGTCTTGAAGCATATGAATGGCTTACCCTCAGACCGTCGCTTCTCCGCAATCTGTTCAGGTGACCAAGTCAGCGCAAGCTTCTCATTCAAATCTTTTGCAATCTCTAAGTTATATTTACCGACAGGTACGCTGTAAGCTCTTCGCTGATGATAAGCCTGCTGAGCCGAACGGGCTACATACTCCTGATTGAAGCGACCACGTTTGATTTCACGCGCGATGGAAGCGTGATGCCGTCCAAGTTCTTTTGCAATGGCACGAGTCGACCATCTCATTTTCAATAGCAGTTCTAGTTTGCTGCGTTCAGTTATGCTAAAATGTGTGTAACCCATGTTGAGATTCTCCTTGTGTAATGGTTGTTGTGGTGACTCCATTTTACACGAATCTTCCATGGGATATTTTCATTTCAAACTGTCGCACTTCATATTACAATCCATC
>NZ_LVJH01000066.1 GCF_001637205.1 Paenibacillus glacialis | reverse complement strand
ACCAGCAGTAATGGTAGCACCTAATACGCTATCGATAGTCCCGTTCAAGATGTTGGTAATCGTACCAGCAGAAGACAAAGTACCTGCGGTGATAGTAGCACCCATTACACTGGTGATGGTCCCGTTCAAAATGTTGGTAACCGTACCTGCGGAAGAGAGAGTACCGGCAGTAATGGTAGCTCCCATTACACTAGTAATGGTCCCGTTGAGGATGTTGGTTGAAATATTACCGCTAGAATCTGTGGCTATAGCTCGTTCAACAGATGTTGCATCTCGACCAAAAATAAGAGTTCGTAGATTATCTGGATCTGATTGAAAAGCGCTAAAGTTTGGCAAGACATCTCTTCCTTTCATTATAAAGTATATTCTTCGCTTCCAGCAGATTGGGATTGGCAATAACAATCGATTATGGTGAGACTCTTTGATGTTTCGGTAGCTAGAGAGACACGTGTCCATTTAAGAAATCGGTTAGGAACGAATACGCGCATAGTTTGAGGAGGAATGGTTTCTTGTATGTCTTTGGCGTAATCAATGGCATTGGGGCTAATCTCTACTCTAACGATTACAGGTTCTTCTCCACGGTTTACAACCGCGTAAGACATCATGGATTGGATGCTAGAGTCTTGTGGAGGAAGAGATGTAGTGGTATGTGATACGTTAACGTTCAAGAATTGTGTTTCTTTAAAAATGGTATTGGTAGTAGGGCTGGATACAACCTCAAGTCGTCCCTTGGAATCGGTACGTATGGGTAACAGTTCTTGACCATTGGAACCGAATATTTCTACTTTATCTCTTGTAGGGTTTAAGTTTCTTATATCTAAATCCTTTGCAACGACTCTGACCGGTTGGACAATGCGTACATGTTTGATGATTTTGTAGTTATTAATTTGTTTGACGTAACATGTTTTTTTAACGGAAGGGCATGTCTTTTTTTTCTTATTGAAATTGCACTTTTTGATTTTATTATTTTTGGATTTACATTTTCTCGGTTTACATTGATTGAGTTTACATCTTTTGATTTTTCTTGTCTTGATGTGGATTTGCTTATCACAGATGTTCATTCACCTCCTAAAAGTAAATCCATTTTGTTGTGATGTTGTGATGAAATACAGTACGCTCTGCAACCGAAATGAAACCATGAATAAAAGGCCCGTGCCATCGGCGGGGCCATCATTCATGGTTACAAGGGCTACGGATTCGCTGCGGCCACACGCAGGCAAGATATAATTTGTTAAGTTCGTTTATAGTACTTATACAATATATGAGGGGAGCTAATTCATGATTGGACACGTACTATAATTAGTCATTTATATTGCTTTCTTAATGCGGCATAAGAAGTGAATAAAATACGCACTCTCCTAACAACTTGTACGATAACTCTACATATAGTGATGGAGATTGCAATATAAGATTAATCAATATAAAGAAAGGGGCAGAGATATGGCGAACTATTCTATATTTAATCAGATAGATAATCCTTTATATACGCAGCAGGTAAATACTTATATCGCTCCAGGGATAGATTCTACTCCGGAAGGATCTGCTTCCAAGGCTGGTATGTTATTTTCTGTAAACTTTTCATCTAACGTTACAGCACCATCCCCGTTAGTGCTTCAAGTAACCAATCCATTAGGCAGTGGCAAGAATATGTACATCTCTCGTGTTTCAGGAAGTTCAGCAGCGGCAGCAATTGTCTTAACGATTCTAAAGAACGGGACGGTTAGTGGATCCGCTGTAACGAAGGTGAATTTAAACTTTGGAAGTGCAGCGGTAAGCGTGATGACAGCACAGAGTGCAACAGCAGCCGTTACGGGAAGTCCAGCTACTGTTGAATCCATGTTATTAGCTGCAGGTCCATTTGTTATTAATTATACGGGCAGAATCATCGTCCCTCCTAACAATGCATTGACAGTAACATGCTCACATACAGGTAGTTCTACTGCTGCAACAGCCAGCATTTATTGGTGGGAATACTAATTCAGAGAAAAGGAGAACGTTGAAATGCCGAACTATTATGTATTTGATACGATAACCAAACCTGTAAATGTTCAAATGACCAACACGTATCAGAACCCCGGTATTATTGCACCACCCGAAAATGATGCGAGTAGATCTGGAAGACTTTTTTCAATATTTGGCTCCGCTTCGGCCTTGGTGGTATCGGGTCTTACCTCAGCGACTATTTCTCTTCTATTATCTAATCCAATTGGGAGTGGTAGAACCGTGTACTTATCCCAGATCAATGGAAGTATTGGGGGTTCATCTTTACTTTCTTCATTAACAGGAACCATGAGTATGGTAAAAGGGGGAACATTAACAAGTCCAGCTACATTAACGCCTGCTAATAATAACTTCGGGAATGTTACAACGAGCACTTCGACAACACAATCTTCTACAGGAGCGATAACGGGAGGCACAATTGTAGCTTCTTTTCAACTAGCCCCAGGTACTTTCGTGCAACAGTTTATAGGAAGTATTATTGTTCCACCAGGGAGCTCTATTTCGGCGGTGGTTACTTCTTCAAGTTCTGCGGTTGGCTTGACGATGACATCTGTTCTGAATTTTAATTGGTGGGAAGTTTAATGACAACTATTTCGAAATTAAGATAGCGTAATAACTATAAAAATAGCGTGCAGCAATGGGTAGGAGTACCCCTAGCGCACACTATATTTGGTTTGTTACGGATGATGGACACGAATCGAAAATAAGGTCCTAGTTAGCCTTCCTTTTTACCTACGCTGACGAGAAGGTAACCTGGAAATAAGTTTTTCTCCTCATCTGAAAGCTCCTGATACCATTGAATAATGGATTGTTTGATGATGTCCGATTGGGGAATAAAGTCAAGGAAATCTAAGCTGTTCACAAAACCAATATCTGTTTCACTAAGTAAAGGTATTCCACTCTCTTCAAATTCATCCGCAAGTGTTGTTACTGGATCTTCTACACCATACATCCAGACACCCTGTTTCTCGGCAAAAGCTTTCCCCACTCGATAGGGTAGACATTTTGAATAGGGTGTTAAGATAAGAATAATGCCCCCTGGTTTCGTGATCCTCGCCATTTCATTTAAGATATCTACTTTCTCATTAAATGTAAAATGCTCTAATACTCCTGCGTTCCAAGTGAGGTCATATTTATCATTTGGTGCTTGTATTTTACGTATGTCCGACAAAATAAATGTTCCTTGGCAACTTTCCTGTCCGAATGCCTCTCGACTATTCTCCAGTGCTTTCTCCGAGTAATCAACAAGTGTTACCTGAGCACCCTCCGAGGCGAGCCGTAATGAAATTTTACCGGTTCCAGATCCAGCTTCTAAAATACTTAGATTTTGTATGGGATTGACCCATTTGTGAATCGTATCATAAATGATTTGACTGAGTGAATCCCAGCGATATGAGACCTTATGTGACCATAGTTTATCCCACACTGCTTTTTGTTGATCGACCATGTTAGTCCTCCCCATGAATATATCTATCAATTATCGTCTCAAATCCATCGGAATTTGAATGAATCTCGGATAATTTCCTTAATCCGTAAGCACCATATTGTTGGAAGAGCCCCTTTTCATTTAAAGCAAAATCAATATGTTTGTCGGGAAGAGACATACGCTGGGCCATGGTGGCATGGTATACCCATGATTTCAAATAGCACTTTGGACGCCATTGCTTCTTAGTTCCCATGTAGTAGACGTAACCAAGGAGCAGGCTATCATCCTCATAACCTTGTTTACCACGTAAAAACTGCGTGTCATACCCCCCGACAGATCGTAAAGAGCTCGCTCTGTGTATCACGGGATGTACAAATCCTGGATGAACTTCATCTAAGCTTAAGCCCTCCAAGTGCGTAATCAATTCGCGATATGTTGAAGGGATGTTCGTATATTGTCCGAGGGGTTGCAATTCCCCGTTGATTGTAATAATTCCTGGAGAAATCATAGGCTCATCAGTGATATCTAAATATTCTATTAGAGGTGAGTGCCAGTTCGGAGGGAACACCATATCTACATGAATTTCAGATATGTATTCTGTATGGATATGATGCTTCCAAATATACTCGAAACAACACTGTCTTGCGCGAGCAATTCCAACATTCTCTCCCTCACCAAGTATGACGGTAGAAAGTTTGAAGGAAGAGCATAGATGGTTCAACTGTGCATTGTCCAGTCCGCCTTGATTATAGATAATGACGAGCGCATTATCAGTTAAGGCCAAGCTCTCAAAGCATGCTGATGCCATAGTTATATCCTCTGTATTCAAAGGTTCACTACGAATCATTAAAGGCATCGTATGAATGATTTTCATTAGGGACTCCTTTCCATTCAGAGTATGGTTCATTCTCTTATTCTACCCACGGTATTAAATTTGGCTGTTCGTCTAGAATGGAGGCGTATTGCTCTTTCCAGCCGAATTCGCCATTAGGATCTAGCGCATGATATCTTAAATACTTCTCAAGACGGTATTCGGGTCGCGACCAACCTAGATGCTTCAACCGTAGGTCAGATAAGGAGTGCGGTAACGCGAATATATTTTCTGGAAGCCTTCCACAATGCTGGGCGGTTTCTTTCCATTGAAATACAAAGTCTTTTTTATATCGAACGAGAAAGGGGCGGTAATTAAAGTGTGCCTTCCAATATAGATCTTCCCTGTAATGATCTTGGTTCCATAGATCGAAGAGACGAAAGCAGAATAGGTCTACATCGGCTTCTCGAAGCAATGGACGGACTTCTTTAGCAAATCTGGGTTCGAATATTTCGTCAGCATCCAGATTAAGAATCCAATCCGGGTTACTTTTTATTACTTCTTCCCACTGTTGTTTACGCAAATCAATCTCATTTGAGAACTTAGAGACATCGTTGTGAATCATGCGTACGGAAATACCTTCAAGAACTTCATAACATAGATCGATTGTTCCATCACTACTGCCATCATCAATAATAACGGCCTCATCAATGTATTTACGGTGTTCCTCAAGTACTTGTCTGAGAAAGCGACTACTTTCATTCTTCACAACCATCGTTAGCGTCAATTTCGGGTTTTCATGAATGACCTCTACATGGGGACGATTGTGGTTCTCTACTGAGGAAAGTTCCTCCTCAATAAGAAGGATTCCGCATTCTTTCTTGAAAGAAGATACTTTATCCAGATCCGAGTCTCGATATAGATGGAGTGCAGGGTAATGTGTGTCCACAAATAATGGGATACCTAATGCTACGGCACGGATACAGAAGTGGCGATCTTCACCCCAGAAGGAAATATTATGAATGACATTGAAATTGACGCCTGCTTGAATCGCATGTTGACTAATTAAAGTACAGGCTCCTAAGCCGCCCACTTCATATAATCCAGGCTTCTTCATCTTCGATATAAATTGGTCGAATCGGATCACAATTTCTTGATCAGGTAGTCGCTCACCTAGATGTTGTTCCCATTGGTCATATTCGTTGCGCATCCATACTTGAGGTTGGAATATGGCGTTGGGCTGCCACTGAGTCCAGAATATTTCTGAAATAATATCTTTATCAGTCGCAACTAAATGCTCAATCGTATCCGGGTGGAGAATAAGGTCGGAATCGATGAGAAATAAGTAATCATACTGTAATTTGGCGGCATGATGAATCATCATGTTCTTGAAGTTGGCTACTTTCCAGATGAGATTGGTGTTCCAAAGATGAGTTGTATCATCACGAATATAGTCGTCTGAAAGTCCAGATGATTGAAGGAGTACGTGCTCGGATTGTTGGGAGAATTGTTGAAGAATATGGCTTGAATCCTGATCTATATTATCGTCGATGAAATAAAAGTTCAGTTCAATATGTTGTTGTTTCAAATGAAGAAGGGAGGAAAGGAATTCCTGTAAAATGGCAGGTTTTTGGTGAATAGGACTGCCGACTAATACGCGTTTCTTCGGATGATTCATAGTGGTTCACCAGGAAGAGGTTCCCCTTCTTTGTCAAGAATGGATTCCAAATAAGTTTTATTCTGGAGTATACTGGGGTCGTCACTGCGATATTTCCGAGCTTCTTCGTTATGTTCGTAAGCAAGCTTGTAATTGCCAATTCGATCGTAGCAAACACACAGCTGTAAGTGAGGAAGCCAAGTCGAGCAAGGAACATTGTGGAACCCTAAATTTGTGGTTATTCGTTCAAGTTTAGTGGCAGTTTCATACCAAAAGATAGCATTATTAATTTGGCCATTGTGTAGGAAATGATACCCTATCCTGCAACAAAATTCAGCGCGAGGAGAATCATACTGAAAGGATCTTAAGGCTGATTCTAATTCTTTCTCTTTATTATTTAGACCATGGTAGCAATCGGCCAGTTTCCCGCATGATGAAATATTATCCTCGATCCAGCCTTCTTGGGTATTAAGGAATTTCTCGTAGAACGTAATCGCCCGTTCGTACATATGATGATCTAACAACTCGTTGGCAAAATAATAAAGATCGCGTGGAGAGAATTGTTCACCAATTGAGAATCGATGCTCATAAATATTAAGGTTTCTATCACTGTCATGATGAATACTACTATGAGTTACTGCAACATCACTATTGATGATATTTCCACCTACTTCGAGGTATTCATG
The DNA here is from genome assembly GCF_001637205.1 of Paenibacillus glacialis. Classification (GTDB taxonomy): domain Bacteria; phylum Bacillota; class Bacilli; order Paenibacillales; family Paenibacillaceae; genus Paenibacillus_AQ; species Paenibacillus_AQ glacialis. The sequence goes on along the minus strand of NZ_LVJH01000066.1, from coordinate 1,184 downwards.
AACTGCACCAATCCAACGGAATTGGTTACTCCGTTTAACAAGTCGATTACGTCTAACACTGGATGATACATTACCATAAGCGTCGAAGCCCAGACGATATTCCATGGTAACGGAGTCCACAGAAGGGTCCAGAGTTTGCTTTAAAACTCTAAAACGAATGGCATCGTCCTCTTTTACGACATCATCTGCATCTAACCATAGAATATAGTCCTTCGTTGCTTGACTGAACGCATAATTACGTGCAGCAGCAAAATCATGAATCCATTTGAAATCATACAGTTTTTCCGTGTATTTCCTTGCAATCGTCTTGGTGAGATCTGTCGAACCCGTGTCCACAATGATGATTTCGTCAACGATATCAGCCACTGAAGATAAACATCGATCAAGGGTTTGTTCTTCATTTTTAACAATGAGACAGAGACTTATCGCTATCATACAATCCCTCCGAATATAAACATATATTGACTGTATGTTTTTTGAAATAATTATATTACCGACAAAATATTAAGTTTTTTTGTGCACCAAATACTCCTCCTCGGAATATGTTGTTACTATTGAAGAATTTGGCATCACTCAATCTTCTAGACAATTCATAAAAAGATGAAGGAGGAGATACAGTCATATGAAGGAATGTGAACCATGTCATGGTGATTCAGATGCAAAAGCTTTGTTACACATTATAGTTAAGCTGGGTAAGGCAGTACCTCCTGCGCTGACGAATCCGACTACTTCGCATACTGCTAAACTGCAAAAAGTGTTGCAACAACTTAGGGTGTTCTTGAACAAATCAAATTTTGATGAATCGGATCCAACGGAGCTTCTATCTATATTGGAATTGACCATAGTCTCAACTGAGGTAACCCCATTTTCAGTTATAAGTGTTGGAACAAATCTGCAACACTTGTTGGCGGAATTGTTAGCTTTTGTCCTTGTATTATGTATAGATCGTGCTTGTAAAGATGAAATGGTTGAAGAAATTAGGCTCATTCAGATCTCTATTTCATATGCTCTAGGATCATATGGTCATGGATCGACAGGTCCAGTAGGGCCAACAGGACCGACAGGACCATATGGAGAAGGAGAACCTGGTGCGACAGGTCCACAGGGTATTGCAGGTCCAATGGGAGCAACGGGCCCAACAGGCCCTTATGGAGAAGGAGAACCTGGTGCGACAGGTCCACAGG
>NZ_LVJH01000065.1 GCF_001637205.1 Paenibacillus glacialis | reverse complement strand
GCCCAACAGGACCATATGGAGTAGGAGGAACTGGTGCGACAGGTCCGCAGGGTATTGCAGGTCCAATGGGAGCAACGGGCCCAACAGGACCATATGGAGAAGGAGAAACTGGTGCGACAGGTCCACAGGGTATTGCAGGTCCAATGGGAGCAACGGGCCCAACAGGACCATATGGAGAAGGCGGAACTGGTGCGACAGGTCCGCAAGGTATTGCAGGTCCAACTGGAGCAACAGGAGAGACTGGAGCAACAGGAGCAACAGGAGAGACTGG
>NZ_LVJH01000064.1 GCF_001637205.1 Paenibacillus glacialis | reverse complement strand
GCCGTTGCACCCCACCCTACGAACGGAATTGCCGCTGCCGCAGATAGAGCTGCGTTCGCGTAGTCTCCACGTGCCGCATATATTCCCGCATTCAGTAAATCCGCTGCTTCTCCGATACCTGGAATCAGTCCTGCCACATCGAGCACCACTTGCGTGATGTCTAGTGCTTTCTCCCAGAAGCTTTTCTTTTTCTTCGGTTCAGGTTCCGGTTCTGGTTCCATATCTTCGACATACACGGCACATTTCGTTTGTAACGAATTGTTGAAAATGACTTGCAAGCCGATTGATTAATTCCCAATCGGTCTCTTCATATTGAATAATCGGCTCTCCTATAGGAAGCCCTTCTCCGATGTTACACGAAATATCTGCTCCGGGATGTTCTTTCAAGATGTTCTTTAGTAGCGTATCATAGGTCATCGAGATATCCTGAAAAGATCGTTTTCTTTTCTGAGTATCTAATTGGATACTGCCAGATAAGCTTTCAATCTCAACATAATAGACACCATTCACATGCGTATTTTTCACGGAGGAAATTAAACCTTTAAAGATGATCTTTTGCGGTCAATTTAAAAAAGGAGAAAAAAAACAGACCAATCATTGGTATCTAACCATAATCGACCTGTTCCTTGAAACGCTAATTCGTTATGTAGAGTATAATGAAGGATTCATTCGGCACTTGACAGCCTCCAATTAACAGTTAAAATATTCTTTCAAAAAATCTTGGAAAGTTACCCAAGTTTCTTTTAACTCACCTTGTATAAGTAATTCATCTCCGCCCTCAAAATTAACTTTATATACTTTATCCGTAATGGTATCAAGAACGAGTACCGCATTTGTAGACATCTCGCTTAAAACAAGAAACTGTTTCGGCCACCCATGCTCTTTCCGAGAAATAAGTGTATACGACTCAATATTATTTTTTTCCTCTACGATATCTAGCAACTCAAAAGGTACGTCTTCTTCCCAAAACGGGCCGCTATACTTATTATAAAATTCACGAAACGTATCGGATACAGCTACACCTAATCGAATTAAAGCTTCATGTACTTCAGCTCTATTTTGACGCTTGTAAGTGCCAACTCCTAGAATTTGTTCTATACCCACAGGTAAATTACTCATTTAGTCTCCTCCTAATTCATTGAGCCCCCGTCTTTACCTGTCGCATCAGTAGTAATCTTAATCTAGATAATGAAGAAGGAGCTCTCCCGTGGTCTTTAAATCCTAAGGAAGCACCTATACCATTATAAATATTTTTAACATAAGACATTACAGACTCGATCATTCATTTATTAAATATCCATAAAAGTATTTCCCGCCTATTTTCCAGTCCATTTTTGAAAGTACATTAACATAATTGAGGACATCGTTGAATTTCTCATCTGTAACAATTGTATTGTACTCAACAGGGCTTTTAATTCCACTATATACTTTATCTTATGATGCAATTCCATATTTATTAGCAATGCTAGAAGAATGGGAGGATACCAATGTAGAAGATACAATTAGGAATTCCTTGGACATTATGCTTAACTATTCTGATACATTAGATGAAAAGGCAACAGTTGATGAAATCGGAAGTCTATATCTTGATTATATAAAAGGAATTAATAATGAAAAGTATTATTATTACATGAAGCGCATGATGCAAATGTGTCCGCATTATCTTCAGATACATTGGGAAAAAACAATAAATTTTCATTGTTTAATAGATCTTGATGTGACGCAACCGAACAAAATAATCTTATAGATAAATTCATAACATTTTCATCCGTAGCGGTATTCAACAATTGAATCAGTAAACTTTTAGCTGTAAAACCACCTAGTTTTAATAAGTCATTTATTAATAAGATACACTGTTTTTCAGTGGTTATTTTTGTAATAGATTCTTTCAACAAACTAATATCTTCACCATAATTTTTTCTCCATACCAAATATTATCGGTCCACGTATCTGGAAAGAGTGTACTTGTCTTGATTTTTGCAAGATTCCCATCTGGGAATTGAGTTGTAAACTTTACTTTTCTTGTTCCATCAGCATTAATTGATATCTCTTCAACCGCATAATTGGGATTACTATTTGTTATATCAGGTAATGTCCATCAATTAACTCATTCTTATTTGGGTTTTTACGTTGTCCAAGTAAGATTTTATTTCATCACTAATTTTACTTGTGTAAATATCACCCGTCCCCTAAGTACTAATCTTAAACTTGGAAAAAAAGAAGATAATGATTATTTTACCGACCATAACCATTTATCAGAGAGATTTGCATTCTGTTTTATGTTGAAAGGTAAAAAAAGATCACAATACAGGCGGTCAGCTCGTATTGTGGAGTATTGCACAGGTTAAATATGAATTGGTTGAATAACAGGTTCATCCTTCTTCCCTCCGCCGCAACGCTTGGATCCTGCCACAGTGGATGCCCATTGGAATGCTGTAAACAGCTTCTCTCCGCACAGTTTCTCGACCAGATTTCCGACATATTCGTTCTGCAAGCCCACTTACATCCCTTGTTCGGATGCCATCTCCATACCGTACTGGGACGCCATATGCGTTGTGGTAGATAAGACTTTTGCCAATTTAGGACTCTTCATCGCTAGTGTCTGCATCACGTTCTTCAACTTCATCACTTGCTCGCCTATACCGAGGTTGTCCCCTATCTTCCTCGTTGCTTTCCCTGGCAACTTCATCCATGTACGCATTAGCGGCTTTGTTATTCTTAATCAACCAGAAATCGTACTTCGTTTTCATTAGTTCAACCTTCCTTCTTGTGCTGTTATGCCGCCGCTCGGCGGCTGTAGAATAGGGAAGGCGGCTAGCCCGAAACGTTACCTCACCTGTATATGTCTACTGGTCGTCACCAGATTGTTCTTACACTGTAATCATCGCGGCAAGTAGCCAGTTGGTTGCGGCGTAAAATAAAGATTGTTACTTTTCTTACTGTAGTAATCAGGCTACGTCGCTTTGGAGTCGCGGAAATCTTCTGTTCCCCCTCCCTTTCAGGGCGGCGTATTCTACAGTTGCATATGATATTGAAAAACTGTGAGAAAACGAAGACAACAAAAAACAGGTCAATCATGGTGGTATCTGACCATAATCGACCTGTTCGATGTAAGGCTATTACGTTATTTAGGGTATGAAAATTAAAGCATTGATGTGCTTACAAACAAAATGACGAAATCTCTATATGGGTATTACATGGGTTATATGTGCTTATGGTTGGTTGGATGATGGATTCATTCGGCACTGGGTAGCCTCTTCTCGTGTTGCCAAAGCCTTTCATAGAATGACTGAACTTTATTATTCTATTTCTTCTGGTTTTCTAAATAAACAAAGAGTGTCCAGTGCCTCGAATATGTCATCTCCGAACTTAAATAATGAATACCCGTTTTTTCCAAAGACCTTCCCCGATTTCGAGATAAACATTATTAAATTTCCACGGTATGCATCTCCAATTATAACAAGCGGCTCTTTCACTCGCGCCTCAAACTCCTCAAAATCTTCTTTTTCGTAGTAATCCCCAACAACTTCTTCAGGGCTAAAATGGAGGGTTTCCAAACTTCCATCCGGATACTTAAATTTATATTCAACTCCACCAAATAGACTTAATGCATCAATCACTGGATTGAATACTTGATACCCCATCGCCTCTAAAAACTTTACTGTCTTGGTTAAATCAACCTTGTTATTTGGATTCCATCCAGCTTGTAGCAGTATATCTCTTGTTTCATCTGACAAGTTCCGCATAAGCATCCTCCTTTTTTTCAAAAGTACTATTCATGAAAATCATTAATGAAATCTAAAAATGTCTTTTGACAGTTTCTGCATGACACTTTATATTTCCCATTACCGTTAACCGTACTTATTAATATATCTTCTATTTTTGAACCTGACCATAATAGTTGATTGACAGCCTGAATTTCAGCACAGTTTTCGACATGCCATAGTTCGAAACTTTCATCGTCCTTATACAGATTGTTAGGGTCATTTTTGGCTTTCTTCCTTGTTTCTTGTGCTATCTTAATTAAGTCAGGATGCGGTTCCATAACACTTGGATTGAATTGTCCTTCCCTAGCTCCATTATAACCAAATGTTGTTTTAGGTTTTTTACCACCACCGTTGTTATGTCTACTGCGGCACTTATTACATCCGGTTTATATTTCCCACCACCATGTCCATTTTCATCTATAGGTTTTTTGATTCCACCGTTCTTAAGGAACTTAACATGGTCGTCTAACTGCTCTCTAGCAAAATCCCTAGAATCCTCAATTTGCTTTTGTCTTTTAGCATCTCCCGTCCCCTCAGGGCCAGAATCTTTCTCTTTATCTGATTCCTTACCACTCTTTCCAGTATCTTCATCCTTACTCTTACCTTCCGAATCTTTCTTATCCCCATCCTTCTTCGACGTCGTTGAATCTTTAACCTTCTTACTCGGCTCAGGACTCTTCGTCTTATCCGGCTTATTCGTCTCTTCCTTCTTCGACTTAGGTGTATCTTTATCTTTCTTACTCGTATCTTCTTTCTTGGTCTTATCTGATTCTTCCTTCTTAGTCTTATCCTTATCCTTCTTTCCAGATCCGCCGCTTGAGGAACTGCCGCCACCATCTATAATACCAGAAGAATTATTTTTTCCACCGCTACGCTGGAACCCATGATGGATATCATGGTTAGTGCAGCACGCATCTTATCTCCGCCATATTGCTCGACCAGATCTCCGACGAGTTCGTACCGCATTCCCTCTTGCATCGCATGTTCCATTGCTAGACTCTGAGCATACTGTTTCGCAACATGCGTTGCGGTAGATAAGACTTTAGTCACTTTAGGACTCTTCATCGCCAGCGAATGCATCTCGTTCTTCAGCTTCATCACTTGCTCGCCTAGTCCGAGGTTATTTGCTATATTTCTCGCATTGGTAAAGACTTTACCCTTACTTCCACTCATGATCCCTGCTGCCATATCTCCGGTTTTACGTAGCGATTTAACCGCGTCTACGGCTCGTGTTGTGGCTTGCACGGCTTTCTTACCTGCTTTGAATGCACTAATCCCTTTGCCTACGAACTTAGCACCTGTTGCCCCCACCCTACGAATGGAATCGCTGCTGCCGCAGATAGGGCTGCGTTTGCGTAGTCTCCACGTGCTAGGTATATCCCCGCATTCGCTAAATCCGCTATTTCTCCGATGCCTGGAATCAGCCCCGCTACATCTAGCACCACTTGTGTAATATCTAGCACTTTCTCCCAGAAAATTTTCTTTTTCTTCGGTGGCTCAGGTACCATATCTTCGACATACACGGCACATTGTTTGGCCATTACTACACGTCACTCGCTGCTGCCGTTTCTCTCGTAGTGTCACCTATGGATGCGCCATTAATGGTTCGTCTCTTGTTTCACTCTAGTAAGCTTGATTCCCGTGAAATCTCTTCATAATATACTTTCTGCTACAGCCAAATGATCACAATTTCCGTTTCTAACCTGTACTTGTCTTACCACTCATATTATTTCACATACAAAAAAAAGGGTTTACTCCTACTCATAGTTCAAGTGGAATAAACCTTTATATTTTTTCAAATTGTTTATAAGTGTATGGTTGGATTAGTCTGTGATTAGATCTTTAGATTCACAGGTATTTACTCTACATACGTCAACTATATCATTTACATCATACTCATCAAATTTTTCAAGAAGTGCTTCCAACCCATGTGTCAGATTATATTCTAATTCTTCCTGATATATTGGAGAGACTACTACAAAGCGAATTGTCTTCTCCTCACTGACCCTCACAGAATAAAAGTCTTCATTTTCCCGGATTGGAGGTAACAATAACATACTCGTAAACTTATTGTTTGGTGCAACTGGTTCCGGGGGATCACCGTTAGGAATGGTATCTCCATAACAAAACCAAGTTTCTTTTTCCAGTGGGAACTTTCCAAGCTTTCTAAGCCAACCAAATGGCCAATAATCATTAAATTTTTCTATACCTTCTTTATTAACAGGCCAAGATGAAGGAAGATACATCATTAACTCTGTATATTTCCACTCGTTATCATCTTCTGGAACATCAGCAGGTAATAGACTCATTCCTGAAGTAATGATGGTATGGTAGTTTCTATTATCATTTGCTTTAATTGTCCCTTAATGGCTTAAGCCAAGAATGGAAATGAACTAGGCTATCTAGATGGCACTCGATTCTTAGCGTATTCTTTCTCGACTTTGGAACGAAGGTCAGTTGATATGAAATGTGCAGGTAATGCCCACTATCTCTCATATGCAAATGATACTTGAAACCCTTTTCCTTCAAACTCAAGGAAGCATTTAGATACTGACGTAATCTTAACTTGAAGGGATTAAAGAAATCCCAGTAGATGTCCGTAAACTCGACTACAATGCGGTCAATCGAAACTTGTACGTCTTTCATGTTCAACCCCCCAACCGAAATTTTTTAACGAATTTCGGACTATATTAGAGGGCAAGGTGGCTGGCCTTACAATGTTGCCTTACCTTTATATGTTGACTTATATGGTATTTTACAGTTGCGAGTAATTTTGAAAAAACCGCAGATAACAAAGATAACAAAAAACAGTTCAATCATGGTGGTATCTGACCATAATCGACCTGTTTTTTTGTAACGCTTTGCGTTATTCAAGTTATAATTGTCAAGCATTATTGTGCGTACAAACGAAATGACGAAATCTCTATACGGGTATTACATGGGTTAAGTGTGTTAATAGTTGAATGAAAGGTTCATTCGGCACTGGCACTGGGTAGCCCCCCCATTATTGATATTCTATCGTACCTAAGAATCTCAGGTAATTAGATAGAATTGGAGCTTCAACAATTTCCCCAGTGTGCTTAAAGTTATAAAGTAAAACTACCGCATTAATATCATTAGGCAATCCTACCTGAACTAGCTTTTCGAATCTTGGGACAATTTCATCATCATAAGAAAATCCTTCAAGTAATTGATTCAGGTCATTACTCACCGTTTCATAATATTCTGCTTCTCTAACAGCATCGTCATATCTTCTAATCTCAAAGCGTTTTGCAAATATAGATGGAAAAAAATCTCCTTCATCAGAATAAGAAACAGCGAGTAATCTATTCAATTCTTCAGTGGTTTGAACTTTCCCTACCCACAGTGATACAAATCCTTCCTTTTCCATGTTAAGCCTCCTCAAGGTTTTAGCCCCTCTGGTAGAGCATCTACTCCAACTTCGAATTTATAATTTTCCCAATTTTGTAATCTTCTTTTAAACATTTAGTAATCAATAGTAATCTTAAACTTAGGAATAAAAAATGATAGTTTTTTTGTGGCAACATAAAGAACCCCCAGACAAGTAGTGAATACTCGTTTGGAGGGAATGATTGACTTGCAATGTTGATTTACTCAAAACCAATTACTATCCATTCATCAACATGATCCCAAAAATTAATATTATACTTAGGCTGTGTTTTTGCTGACCAGAAAGTAGCATTAACATCACTGCAATTATTATAATCTATTGCAATATATGAACCCATCCCATTACTAAAAAAACCAAAGGACGTATTCAAATCAATTTGCAACGGTTCTTTTAAATCATTAATAATACTCCAGTCAAAATCATCATCACCCAAAAACGGTATAAATTCGAATGGTAATAATCCCATAGATACACTCGCATAATAATAAAAACCATTATGAACATTTTCATAGAATTGTTGAATTGATTCAGGAAACATACTCCAATTTTGTTCTAGTTCATCATTATGAAACTTTTCTTTTGGATTACGTCCTTCGTAATAACATATTTCATTATTCGGTTTTTTAATGGTATATAAAATTGAATATCTAGTAGAATGCCTACCCTCTATTTCCAACAACTCTATATTTTCAAGATTTTCATATAGGTATGATATAGTAATACTCAACTCTCTCCCTGAGTATTTCCTCCAATTTTCTAGAACCTTTTGGATTCTATTTTTAGCATTGTTCTCACTAAAAATGTCTCGCCAAATATCAGGTATCATATCAATATAAGTATCACTTATTTCATCCAATTGCATAAGACGTGCGCTTTTATTAAACTTTCTTAAATACTCAATCTTCTCATTCATCTAATCATCGCCTTTCTTAGGGTCATTTTTTCTATTTTGCTTATTAAGATCATCAATTTGTTTCTGTAATCTTCGTTCCATCTCTCTTTCTATTTCAATCATTTTCGCTCTAAACTCTGGATTAACCTCAATCTCTCCTTTTTGACCTTTCTTATAGTGAGTCCATTCCTCATAACTTTTATCTTGCTTAGATCCGTTTGCAGACCTACTTAATCCTTCGAAATTGTCTAAGTTGTTTATTACCTCTAACTTTTGTTTATGTGTTAGTGTATCAAAACCATCCATATCAATAATTTTTTCATAGGCTACTATATGATCTGGTTCATATCTTGCTTTTAATTGTTTTCCGTCTAATACAGGATCTGGTACTGGTAATGCTGATTCATCTAGTCCTTCATTTACTTTATCCCTTGCTTTATCATTTGGCGTTCTGTTTCTATAAAATTCACGTTCTTCATCAGAAATCTTTCTATTTCCGTATCGTGGAGGAGTTCCAACTTCACCCGTCCCCTCAGTACCAGACTTCTCTTTTCCTTTATCTGATTCCTTACCACTCTTTCCAGTATCTTTATCCTTGCTCTTACCTTCCGAATCTTTCTTATCCCCATCCTTCTTCGACGTCGTTGAATCTTTAATCTTATAGCGGTAAACGATGGTTAGATATATAATTCATTCGGCATATATAACCCGCAGGTGGCTTATTCAGTTCAGTGGGTGGATCAGAGTCTTTACTTAAACGGGCTTCTGCATTTGCTGCTTTATAATCTGCTGGACGGTTTGTTGGTGTAGTAAACTTAATTTAAAGACGTGGAAGCTGCTATTAGAAGGCAGGGCGACTAGCCTAAAAGTATCCTTCCTCTATATGTTAACTGGTCATCACCAGATAGTGCTCTCACATAATAGACGAATATAACAAAAAAACAGGCAATCATGGTAATATTCGACCATAATCAACCCGTTTAATATAACGTAACTTTGTTGTTAACGGTATAATTATCACCCTTCGATGTATGTACAATCGAAATGGTGATATTTTTATACCGGTAATACAGGGGATATATGTGCTATTGATCGAACGAAGAATTCATTCGATCAATAGGGGCATTCCCCCTATAAAGTCTTATCCATCATTTTGCTCTTGGTTTTCCAAATATTTTTCAAAAATTCCTCTAGCGCGCTTTTTTTCCACAGATGGCTCTAAACCTAAATATTTGTATCTCCAAATTACTTGCCTCTCAAAATCATCGACTTCGGACAAATCCTCATAATCAAAATCAATTTTAAAATCTCCTGTACTATCAAGTATGAAGGTTAGGCTTGTCCATACATCTTGATTATTTTGTACAGACTCTTTCCACAACTCCTCAAAAAAATCTGAGAGTTTATATCTCAACTGATCTACATGATCTTTGTCCACCTCAAACAACTCTGTTATCTCAAGAACATGAATTGGGTTCTCGTTTCCTTCAGAATAATAATAAAATCCAACTTTGGAGACTTTTCTCGACCAGATCTCCGACGAATTCGTATCGCATTCCCTCTTGCATCGCTTGTTCCATTACTAGACTCTTACCGTACTGTGTCGCCACATGGCCTGATGTCGACAAGACTGATGCCATTTTAGGACTCTTCATCGCTAGGGATTGCATCACGTTCTTCAGCTTCATCACTTGCTCGCCCAGACCGAGGTTGTTTGCCATCTTCCTCGCATTGGTAAACACTTTCCCCAGACCTCCGCTGGCGAACCCGGATGCCATATCTGCGGTTTTACGCAATGCTTGGACCGCATCTACGGCTCCTGTTGTTTCCTGCCCCAACTTCGTACCATCATTCTTGTATCGATCCTTCATTTAAATCACTTGATCTAAAACATTATCTATTGTTTCATTATTATTAGAATGGCCCTTTTTGTTCACGTTTTACATATTAGTAGTAACTTTCCTTTTTTCCTTT
>NZ_LVJH01000063.1 GCF_001637205.1 Paenibacillus glacialis | reverse complement strand
GAAGTGCAGCAATGCATGGAGCTGACCAATACTAATCGGTCGAGGGCTTATCCTAATATTCTGGAGTTTAGGCTTCAGAAGCAAATGTAAGTTTCGAATTGCAAATTCATTCGTATCTAGTTTTCAAGGATTAAACCTTGAATAGCATTTAAATTCATTCACACATTTGTGATGAATCGAATTTAAACCTGGTATAAAGCTGCATGTCCTTTCTGAGGACTGATATTTTCTCGCAGCGATTTCGAGAAGCGTAAGCTTCGAAAAATCACGTTTGGTGGCGATAGCGGAGGGGTTCCACACGTACCCATCCCGAACACGACCGTTAAGCTCTCCAGCGCCGATGGTACTTGGACCGCAGGGTCCTGGGAGAGTAGGACGTCGCCAAGCACAAGAATCACTGTTGATTTCGATCAACGGTGGTTTTTTTTCTGCTTTTTTAAAATAATATGACTTGTACACGGTTTGTGGATATCATGAGTGTAATTCCTCCATATCCACATCTATTTAGGCTCTATAAATTCATTTTGATGAAGAGACAGCTGAATAAACTAGTGAAATTCCGTTTAATATAGCAATAAAGAATATTATCAACAATTTAATAGGAAGAATTCCCGTTAAATGACGTGAGCATTCGAACATCTCATCGTAAAACGCTGATTTCAACTGCTATAGAAATTATTTAATGAAGAAGATTGTGAGTAACATCGAATGCAAGTACGAGAAGAGAAGGATCTTGAGCTTGATATGTGCATGAGTTGTTAATAAAATCTAAATCTGTTATCGTATTTGTCACAATACGTGAATATTTGAGAAGTACTTGTTTGTATTGAATGGAAAAAGTCCTTGTTGTCAACAAAGTACTCACAGTTGTGTATGAAAACGTTAAATTGTGCTGAGAAAAAAAGAATAAACCACAGAAGAATATTATTCTATCCACAAGTCCACACTAAAAATAACCACACCCCTTGGCAAAATGCAAGAATATGATATAATATTAACAAAGTCAAAGAAAGTCAAAGTCAACAGGGGATGTAATTTGCATATGCTGTTACCGTGGATTCTTACTGGCTTAATGTTTTAATAGTGGAGGATGAGTGATGCGTAATATTTCTGATATTATTGAACAATATCTGAAGAATATTTTGCATGAAAGTCCCGAAGGAACCGTGGAAATTCAACGCAATGATCTGGCAGAGAAATTTGACTGTGTTCCTTCACAGATCAATTATGTCATAAGTACTCGCTTTACGTTGGAGAAGGGTTATCTTGTGGAGAGCAAGAGAGGTGGAGGGGGTTATATTCGGATACAACGAATTGATCTCCCAGAACACTCCGATCTCCATACCCATCTCCGGCAGACCATTGGCGAAGGCATTGACCAGACGACAGCGGAAGGGCTGATCTATCAACTGGAGGGTTCCTGTTTCCTTAACAAACGCGAAGCAAATTTAATGCGTGCAGCGATATCCAGGGAATGCCTCATGATCAAGCTTCCATACCGGGATGAGATTCGTGCCAGAATGATGTTAGCGATGCTGATCTCTTTATTAGGTAAGTGACCTACGAAGAAAGGGAGGTACATCGACGTGCATTGTCAAGAATGCGGAACAAGACAAGCAACTCTTCATTTCACGAAATTTGTAAATGGGGAGAAAACGGAATTTCATATTTGTGAATCATGTGCGAGGGAAAAGGGTGAGATTGTTCCCGGAACCTCAGGGGGATTCTCGATACATAGCTTGTTGTCAGGTCTTATTGATTTTGATACGGCTAGTAAGGTTCAATCGGGTGCGTCGAAAGCAGCTCAACCCCTGCACTGTGAAAAATGTGGAATGACGTATACACAGTTCAGTAAAGCAGGACGTTTTGGATGTAGTTCATGCTACGAATATTTCAATGACCGTTTAAATCCATTATTTAAAAAAGTACATGGAAGTATAACTCATGTTGGTAAGATCCCAAAAAGAGGCGGCGGCCAAATACAGGTTAAACGCCAACTAGATGATCTCAAATCCGAGCTGCAGCAACGAATTGTACAAGAAGAATTTGAAGAAGCAGCAATGCTTCGTGATCAGATTAGGGAACTCGAAAAGGGATTATCTGAATAGTATAGTTCTTTCAAGAAGGAGGAATGCGTGATGCCAAATCTCCGGTTTACCGAAAAAGCACTCAGCGACTGGATGCTCGGTAACGCAAATGATTCCGATATTGCCATAAGCAGTCGTGTTAGAGTAGCACGTAATTTGCAGCAACTTCCTTTTCCTTTGGTTGCGACAAATGAGCAATCTATAGAAGTGCTGGAGCTTCTTACCGACATGGATAAGTATGATGATTTACAATCATTCGGTACTTTTTATATGCTTAACTTAAATGATATATCATCATTAGACAAAAAAGTTCTTGTTGAGAAGCATCTGATTAGTCCAAGTTTAGCTGACGAATCACATTATGGTGCTGTAATTCTTAGCGAGGATGAATCTATAAGTATTATGGTTAACGAAGAGGACCATCTTCGCATTCAATGTTTATATCCGGGATTCCAAGTTCGTGATGCCTGGGAGAAAGCGACAGCTATCGATGATATTTTTGAAGCTCATATCGATTATGCGTTCGATGATACGAGGGGTTACCTGACAAGTTGTCCTACAAATGTGGGGACAGGGCTAAGAGCTTCAGTTATGATGCATTTACCAGCACTCGTCATGACACAACAAATTAATCGGATTTTGTCTGCAGTGTCCCAAGTAGGACTCACGGTAAGAGGGATTTATGGTGAAGGCAGTGAAGCGGTGGGTAATATATTTCAGATATCTAATCAAATCACGTTAGGTCAGACGGAGAATGAAATTATCGAAAATCTGCATAGTGTCGTATTACAAATCATTGAACATGAGAAGAATGCCCGTGATCGATTGCTTAATGAATCTAAGCTTCGGATGACCGATCGGGTGAAACGATCATATGGTATTTTGTCATATGCAGAAATTATAGATTCGAAGGAAGCCGCGCAGCGTTTATCGGATGTTCGACTTGGTGTTGATCTTGGCATTATAGATGGTCCTTCAACGCCAATCATGAATGAGCTGAATGTGATGACGCAGCCAGGGTTTCTTCAAAAGACATTCGGGGAAATAATGGGGAACGAGGAACGTGACGTCTACCGAGCTAAATTAATACGGGAGAAGTTGGGTTCGATTAAAGTATAATTAATAAATCTAAATATAAAAGGGTTTCAAAATTCATGGAGGTGTAGGAGAATATGATGTTCGGGAGATTTACGGAACGTGCGCAGAAGGTGCTGGCTTTAGCTCAAGAAGAAGCAGTTCGTCTAGGACACAATAATATAGGTACAGAGCATATATTGCTTGGTCTTATTCGTGAAGGAGATGGCATTGCAGCCAAGGCTTTAATTGGTCTCGGTCTAGGACTCGAGAAGATTCAAGATGAAGTTGAAACACTGATTGGTCGAGGACAAGAACAACCAACAAATATTGCCTATACACCTCGTGCTAAGAAAGTCATTGAACTTTCTATGGATGAAGCTCGTAAGCTTGGACATACCTATGTGGGTACTGAACATATTTTGTTAGGTCTTATTCGTGAAGGCGAAGGTGTAGCTGCACGAGTACTTAATAATTTGGGGATTAGCTTGAATAAAGCACGTCAACAAGTGCTACAACTTTTGGGAAGCAGTGAAGCTGTGTCAAGCCATAATGGAGCACAAGCAAATGTGAATACTCCAACGTTGGATAGTTTGGCACGTGATTTAACTGCGTATGCTAAAGAAGGAAATCTGGACCCTGTGATTGGGCGAAGTAAGGAAATTGAGAGAGTTATTCAGGTTCTTAGTCGTCGTACCAAGAATAATCCAGTACTGATTGGTGAACCAGGGGTTGGTAAAACAGCCATCGCTGAAGGACTTGCACAGAAAATTATTAATAATGAAATCCCAGAGACCCTTCGTGATAAGCGTGTTATGACGCTTGATATGGGATCGGTTGTTGCGGGAACTAAATATCGTGGTGAATTTGAAGATCGCCTGAAGAAGATTATGGATGAAGTTCGCCAAGCAGGTAACATCATACTTTTTATTGATGAGTTGCATACGTTGATTGGTGCTGGTGGAGCGGAAGGTGCAATTGATGCATCCAACATTCTGAAGCCATCCCTTGCTCGTGGTGAGTTGCAGTGCATAGGGGCAACAACACTAGATGAGTACCGTAAGTATATTGAGAAAGATGCTGCCTTAGAGCGCAGATTCCAGCCGATTACGGTTGATCAACCGTCACCAGAGGAAGCTGTCCAAATTCTATTTGGTTTACGTGATCGTTATGAAGCACATCACCGTGTGAAGATTACGGATGAAGCGATTGTAGAAGCTGTTAAATTGTCAGATCGTTATATTCCAGATCGTTTCTTACCAGATAAAGCGATCGATTTGATCGATGAGGCAGGTTCGAAGGTAAGGTTGCATTCATACACGATTCCACCTAATTTGAAAGAATTAGAAAGCCGTCTTGAAGATATTCGTAAAGAAAAGGATGCTTCTGTCCAAAGCCAAGAATTCGAAAAGGCTGCTGCACTACGTGATACAGAACAAAAGGTTCGTGAAGAACTAGATATCACGAAGAACCAATGGAAAGAAAAACAAGGTAGTACTGATTCCGAAGTTACTCCAGATGATATTGCACAAATCGTTGCAAGCTGGACTGGAATCCCAGTAAGTAAGCTTAAGGAAGAAGAGACTCAGCGCCTTCTGAATATGGAGTCGATTCTGCATGAACGTCTAATTGGTCAAGAAGAAGCAGTGAAATCTGTAAGTAGAGCGGTTCGCCGCGCTCGTGCAGGGCTTAAAGATCCTAAACGACCTATAGGTTCATTTGTTTTCCTTGGACCAACGGGTGTTGGTAAGACAGAATTAGCGCGTGCTTTGGCGGATGCCTTATTCGGGGATGAAAATGCTATCGTACGGATCGATATGTCTGAATATATGGAGAAACACTCTACATCTCGCCTTGTTGGAGCACCTCCAGGCTATGTAGGATATGAAGAAGGTGGCCAACTTACGGAGAAAGTTCGTCGTAAACCTTACTCAGTCGTACTATTGGATGAGATCGAGAAAGCACACCCAGAAGTGTTTAATATCTTATTACAAGTGCTTGAAGATGGTCGTTTGACTGATTCTAAAGGTCGTGTCGTTGACTTCCGTAATACGTTAATTATTATGACTTCTAACGTGGGTGCTGAAGCGCTTAAACGTAACTCGACGTTAGGATTCACGGCAGTTCAAGACGGGGGAGCAGAGTATTCCAACATGAAGGATAAAGTAATGGGGGAACTTAAGAAGACCTTCCGCCCAGAATTCTTGAACCGGATTGATGAAATTATTGTATTCCATTCCTTAGAAGAGAAACATATTGCGGAGATTGTTACGCTGATGTCTGAGGAACTTCGTAAACGACTACGAGAATACGATGTGGAATTCATATTAACAGATGAAGCCAAAGCGTTCTTGGCCAAAGAAGGTTATGATCCAGCCTTTGGTGCACGTCCACTTCGTAGAGCGATCCAAAAACATATTGAAGATCGTTTATCTGAAGAACTGCTCTCAGGTAAAATTAGTAAAGGCGATTCCCTAATCATTAATAAGGGAGAAGAAGGATTGATCGTTGAGAAGCAAGAACCTTCTGTTACGCAAGAATAATTAAATATAAATAAATATGATTGATTCTCGAAATAGTGCTCTTCAGTAAATGGAGGGCACTATTTCTTTTGGAAGGTAAAAGTTTGAGTTATTATTAGAAGAGATGTAAACTTTTTATGTAAACCTTACGATAATATTTATAGATGATATATCAACTTACAAAATACGGTTATATTGATTAATTGAGGAAGTGAATTATAACATGAAAAAGAAAATAATATATAAGTGTACCAGTTGTGGGCATGAGCATATAAAATGGCAAGGTTCGTGTAATGATTGTCGAGAATGGAATACGCTTGAAGAAGAAGAGACTGGCGATGTCAGTGGTGGGCAAAAAAGCATCAGTAAGAAGAAAAATGTTAAAGTAAACCGTCTAACAGATACTGTATCTCAGAACAGTGATCGGATTATCACGAAATATAATGAATTTAATCGTGTTATGGGCGGGGGTATTGTAAAAGATTCTATTACGATTATTACTGCCATTCCAGGAGCAGGGAAATCAACCCTCTTGTTGCAAATATCTGATGATATGGCGAAGCAAGGATTGAAAGTGCTATATGCTTCTGGTGAGGAAAGCGACTCTCAGATAAAAACGAGAGCAGAGCGTGTTTTGCAAGATATGCATAAAGACGTATGGGTCTACTCTGATAATAGCTTGAACAACGTTTTAGGTTGCATTGACCAAATAGACCCCGATGTTATTATCATCGATAGTATCCAAACCTTTGTATTAGATGAGTACCCTCAAAGACCTGGTTCTCCTACGCAAACCATGGAATGTGCTAATACGCTTTTGAAAATCGCCAAAGATGCGCAAAGACCAAGAGCGATTATTATGGTTGGACAGATGACCAAAGATAACGAACTAGCTGGATTGAGAGCATTAGAGCACTTGGTCGATACTGTTCTTATTCTTGAGGGAGAAGAAGGCGAAGAGTTGAAAATGCTATTTTCATCCAAAAATCGCTATGGAAGCTCTGGAGAAATAGGTTTTTTCTCAATGGGTGAGCAAGGAATGACAGCTGTCGACAATCCATCCGAATTCTTTATGACGCAAAGGGAAGATAACGATGTGATTAGTGGAAGTGCATTAACTGTCGTTAAAGAAGGTACACGACCTATCATTCTTGAGATCGAAAGCTTGGTATCATCCACGTTTATGCCGTACCCGAGTCGAATTGCTGAGTGTTTAAAGAAAGACCATGTAAATACACTTATAAGTATCATGGAACAAAGAGCCGGCATCCCTTTACACGATAAGAATGTCGTAGTCAAGACTACGGGTGGTATTCGTTTAAAAGAACAATCCTCCAACTTAGCAGCGATTATGAGTATTGTATCATCTTACAAGAATAAAGGAATTCCTAATGATACGGTTTTTATTGCCGATATAGGATTAACGGGTGAATTAAAGAAAGTGCCTACGTTAGAATTACGTATCAGAGAACTTGAACGAATGGGCTTCAAACGTGTATATGTTGCACTTAATGGATTGAAGAGTACAACCACGTTTTCTACAATAAAGGTTATTCCATGTAAGACGTTGAGCCAAGTGATCAACTCT
Source organism: Paenibacillus glacialis (assembly GCF_001637205.1). Lineage (GTDB taxonomy): Bacteria > Bacillota > Bacilli > Paenibacillales > Paenibacillaceae > Paenibacillus_AQ > Paenibacillus_AQ glacialis. The sequence continues at coordinate 54,908 of NZ_LVJH01000063.1, read as the reverse complement.
GTATTCGGTACTTCTACGTCAAAAGGTGGACATCAACGAGCTCCTTGGGATGAGGAAGAATGATGATTACTTTCTTCTACATGATTTTTTAATAATGTTGTTCATCATCTTCTTTAAAAGGAAAGTGCTTTCCGTTATACTTAGTTGTAAGGATTTAGCATTTGAACGTTACCATTAGTTCGGTTCTCATGAATGTAAAACAGCATGAATTTTGATTGGGAATTATATAATATAAATGTTCCCTCTAAATAGATGCTCATCTCAAATAGTCGTTTTTATGAAATTTGACGACTTCGCGTATATTTTGGAGATAGCTGTGAAATGATGTCCGAATAGGGTTTGAAGGGATGGCGACATCCTAAAGGAATTGAGCTTATGGTATAACTACTGTGGCATAAGCACTTGCTGTTGCGTTAGATTAGGGGGCATTTAATGATGAAAGAGAGTAATCAAGTAGATATAATGAATGATTTACTGAGGTTAGTTGCACCTGGAACAGCCTTTAGGGATGGACTCGAAAATGTATTGCGGGCTAAGACGGGAGCACTGATCGTTGTTGGCTATAGTCCGGAGGTCATGGAGGTTGTGGATGGCGGTTTTTCAATCAACTGTGATTTCTCACCCAATTATTTATACGAGTTGGCCAAGATGGATGGAGCCATAATATTGAGTGAGGATCTCAAGCGGATCTTGTATGCCAATACTCAGTTAATCCCTGACTCCTCCATTGGATCCTCCGAAACAGGAATTCGGCATAGAACGGCAGAACGTGTGGCTAAGCAAACAGGTAAGCTGGTCGTTTCTATCTCGCAGCGGCGTAATATTATTACGTTGTATCAGGGCGCTTTACGTTATTCACTTAAAGAGATTGGTGTTATCCTTACTAAAGCCAATCAAGCCATACAGACGCTGGAGAGATATAGAGCTGTCTTGAATCAATCACTCACTAATTTATCGGCTTCTGAGTTCGAAGAACTCGTAACGATTCCAGAAGTGGTTAATGTGATTCAAAGGGTGGAAATGGTGCTCCGGATCAAGACAGAGATTAAACGTTACATTACTGAGTTAGGCAATGAGGGACGTCTCATCAGTTTGCAGATGGAAGAACTAGTAAGTAACATGGAAGTGGAAGCTTGGCTGTTATTTAGGGACTATGCACGTGATGATAATGAAGATAAAATCCGTGAGATCATTGCGGGACTCAAACGTGCTTCTGATGATGAATTACTGGATCTACACTATATCACTCGACTATTAGGGTACCCAGCGTCGTTTGTGACATCGGAGGAATCCATCGTTCCACGAGGATATAGAGTTTTAAATAAGATCCCACGATTGCCAAATGTAATCATTCATAATCTTTTGGAGCACTTCGAACAGTTGCCACAAATTATGACTGCAACCATTGAACAATTGGATGAAGTGGATGGCATTGGTGAGGTTAGAGCAAGGAATATTAAGGATGGCCTCAATCGTTTACAAGAGCAAGTATTCATTGACAGGCAGGTTTAAATGCCATACAATCAATGGATGATATGGGGTATATTTAACTAATTGAGGTGAATAAATGATAACGAAGTCAATTCCGAATATGTTTACTTTAGGTAATCTAGCCCTCGGAATGATTGCGATGATGATGGCACTGAATGAAAAATTTAGTATGGCTGCGATCATGATCATTATTGCGATGCTACTCGATGGCCTAGATGGTCGCGTGGCAAGAGCGCTTCATGTGCAAAGCGAGTTCGGGAAAGAGCTTGATTCCCTTTCGGATGTTATTTCTTTTGGTGCAGCACCTGCACTTATTATGTATATGGTTACATTGCAAGTTTTACCAGATCCAATAGCTTGGAGTGCTACAGCCATTTTCCCTATGTGTGGTGCACTACGGTTAGCTCGTTTTAATGTTCGAAAAGGGATGCCAGGTTATTTTACTGGATTACCGATTCCTGCCGCGGGTGGAGTATTAGCAACATTATCTCTTTTTCATCATGAGATTTCTGGTACTTATATGATTATTGCCATGCTTTTGCTATCTTATTTGATGGTCAGTACGGTAAGATATCCCAATTTCAAAAAAGTGGGTCTTCCGAAGAAAGTTGTTATAGGTGCACCGATTGTTATCGTAGTGGCTGTAGCGATTGCTGTTGTGTTTCCGGATCAAATATCTAAGTTAATCTTTATACCACTTGTCATATATGCGGTTTACGGTGTGAAGCAGAGTATCGAGAGATCTCTGAGACGTCGTAATCACAAGAAGAAAGAAGAAGATTCTCTTCATTCTGATCGTTAAATGAGGTCTTTCAGTCCTCTATGTATGTACAAATAAAAAGCATTTATTTCATGCCTTATGGCAGTGAGATAAATGCTTTTTTTTATGTTGGAATCATGTCGATAATACCTTTTAAGACATATTGAATAGTCCAAGAGTGGAACATTTCTTCGATTCATCTCGAACGACTTCATCCATATTAATATCAAGCAAGTTACAGAGAGCTGACAAGTAGAACATGTTACGCCCTAATTCGGTACTGATGATCTCTTTGCAGTTCTCACATAAGTGCCCATGTACATGAGTTCCTAATACTTCTTTCGTGGACGCTAGATCTGATTCTGGTTCAAATGCTTGCTTACTAGCGTGGAGTTCGATACAACCACAATCCGTAATGGCTTTGGCGACAGCCCTGTTCAATGATGCGCTACTCTGTCCATTCTTAGACATCACATCGAGTAGACTACGGTGACGGAGCAGCAGGTCGGATATTTGATCTTGGAATTCCTGTAAACTGACTGTACTCATTTTTCCAATCACCTCTATATAATTTATGAATTGAATTCATTATATGCCAGTGCAATGTTTATTTTCAACCCAAAAAGAGACACATCGAAGAAAGAATAGTATGTCTTATTCACGATTAAGAAAAATTGGGAAATTAGGGTTATGCTCCGTGAAATTGGATCATACTGGATAAAGATATCTATGAAAGCTATATATTTTGAAGGAGATGTGGGATCTGATGTTAAAAAAAGCTATTTTAGTATTCATTGGACTATGTGGTGCATGGTTTGGATATACGTTTTATCAAATGTTAGGAAAGTCATTCCCTGAATGGATAACCCTATTTGGTGAAAATGACGCTGTTCGGGGTGGTTTGGTCTTTGCGACGTTAGGCGCGATATTATTTATGTTCATCGGCTCCATGAGCTACCCAATCGTATTTAACAAATTACAAGCTATTGTCGTGTCTTTTTCTAAAATGCCGATGAATGAGTTGACTGCTGGAGCGGCAGGGCTGACAGGTGGCCTTCTGCTGGCTCTGTTACTGTATCCTAGCCTCGCATGGCTTGGGAAAGCAGGACAAATGATAGAAGTGGGTATAACTCTGATATGCGGCTACATGGGCCTTAGAGTCGGTATGGAGAAGAAAGAGGAACTTGCAACGTTATGGACCTCAGGAAGATGGGGGCGTGCTGAGTTATCCGATGAAAGAATGCTGGAGGAACATAAAATACTTGATACGAGCGTGATTATTGATGGACGGATTGCTGATATTTGCAAAACGGGTTTTATCGAGGGGACAATTGTTATTCCCGAGTTCGTACTCGAAGAGCTTCAACATATCGCAGATTCGTCAGATTTACTCAAACGTAATCGGGGGCGCAGAGGTCTTGATATTTTGAATAAAATCCAGAAAGAGTTAGCTATAAAGGTACTTATTTACGAAGGGGATTTTGAAGAAATATCAGAAGTGGATAGCAAGCTTGTTAAGTTGGCTAAAGTATTAAAGGGGAAAGTGGTCACTAACGACTACAACTTGAACAAAGTATGTGAGCTGCAAGGTGTGTCTGTCCTGAACATCAATGATCTAGCGAATGCAGTCAAACCTGTCGTTCTTCCTGGGGAAGAAATTATGGTGCAAGTGATCAAAGATGGTAAAGAACATGGACAAGGTGTCGCCTATTTAGATGATGGTACGATGATTGTCGTAGAAGGTGGACGTGAATATATTGGCTCGCTTATGGAAGTGCTAGTGACGAGTGTTCTACAGACCTCTGCGGGACGTATGATCTTTGCGAAACCAAAACTGTTGGAAAAAGCCCAGTAAAAACGGTATGATGGAGATAACTATTTCCTTACTACTTGGGAATGAAGACAGGGGTATAATTATGGACAACAGTTTGGGGATCGTTATTGTATCAGCAGGTAAAGGTTCCCGAATGGGTACCCTTGAAAGTAAACAGTACTTGTTGCTACAGGACAAGCCCATTTTGATTCATACATTAGAAGTATTCAACAGTATGCCTCAAGTCAAAGAGATTGTTCTGGTAACGGGTCAGGATGATGTGAGGCGTGTCCAAGAATGGGTACACGAGTATAAGATGGACAAGGTGATCAAGGTGATCCCCGGTGGAAGTGAGAGACAACATTCCGTATATCAGGGCCTATTAGAGATTGGGACGGAATGGGTCATGATCCATGACGGTGTACGCCCCTTTGTAGACCAAGCCGACATTGAGGCTTGTTATCAGATGGCACTTCGCACTGGCGCTGCTGTATTAGCAGTACCTGTGAAGGATACAATTAAACAAGTTGATGGATCCGGTATCATTGTCGCAACACCAGATCGTCAAAGTCTGTGGGCTATTCAGACCCCACAGACTTTTCGTGTTTCTGATCTTCTTAGGTCTCATCAAGAGGCACAGAGAAGCGGGTTTGTGGGAACGGATGACTCTATGTTAGTGGAACGAATGGGTATTCCGGTGGCTGTCGTAAAGGGGAGTTATTCCAACATCAAGATTACGACACCCGATGATTTAGAATATGCTGCATTTATAGAGATACGAAAGGGAGAGGGATAGTCATGATAAGAGTAGGACAAGGTTTTGATGTACATCAACTAGTTGAGGGCAGGCCGTGTATTATTGGTGGAGTTACGATTCCATATGAGTTAGGTTTAGTTGGACACTCGGATGCAGACGTGCTTCTGCATGCTGTCACAGATGCTATTCTTGGTGCACTTGGGCTTGGTGACATTGGTAAGCACTTCCCGGATACCGATCCTGATTATAAGGATGCCGACAGTCTCAAATTACTAGTACAGGTATGGAATCTTGCCAAAGAGAGAGGTTATCGACTTGGTAATATAGACTCCACCATTATTGCTCAGAAACCTAAGATGGCCCCTTACATTCCTCAAATGATGGAGGTCATTGCAAAGGCGCTTGATGCAGATGTCTCTCAAGTCAACGTTAAAGCAACAACGACGGAGCAGTTAGGGTTCACAGGCCGTGGCGAAGGGATTGCCGCCCAATCTGTTGTATGCTTAACCCAAAATATGCTATCATCTTGAAATATAAGTGAAGGCTTGATATATACGAAGCGGAGGAATTAGATATGACCAGTGGAGTGCGCGTGCGATATGCACCTAGTCCAACAGGACATTTACATATTGGTAATGCAAGAACAGCTCTTTTTAACTATTTATTTGCTCGTCATTTGGGCGGGAAGTTTATTATTCGCATTGAAGATACTGACGTGAAACGTAACGTTGAAGGTGGAGAAGAGAGCCAACTTAAATATTTGAAGTGGTTGGGAATAGAATGGGATGAAAGTATAGATGTAGGTGGGGCATACGGGCCGTATCGCCAGACGGAACGATTGGATATTTATCGTACCTATTGGCAGGAACTGCTGGATAAGGGTCTTGCTTATCGTTGTTACTGCACAGAAGAGGAGTTAGAACAGGAGCGGGAGGAACAGGCTGCTCGTGGGGAAACTCCACGTTATTCTGGTAAACATCGTGACTTAACAGAAGAACAACAACGTGCGTTTGAAGCGGAAGGTCGCATTGCGAGTATACGTTTTCGCGTACCGGAAGATAAGACGTATACCTTCAATGATATCGTTAAAGGAACGATTTCCTTTACTACACAGGATACAGGGGATTTCGTTATTGTAAAGAAAGATGGTATTCCAACGTATAACTTCGCGGTCGTGCTCGATGATCACTTGATGGAGATCTCCCATGTATTACGTGGAGAAGATCATGTCTCTAATACGCCGCGTCAATTGATGATCTACGAAGCTCTTGGATGGGAAGCTCCGCAATTTGGTCATATGACTTTGATTGTAAATGAGAATCATAAGAAGCTCAGTAAGAGGGATGAGTCTATTGTCCAGTTCATTGAACAGTATGATCAATTAGGCTTTCTACCAGAAGCATTATTTAACTTTATATCCTTGCTTGGATGGTCACCTGAGGGCGAGGAAGAAATGTTCGTAAAAGACGAGCTGATCACTATTTTTAACGCAGAACGTTTGTCTAAGAGTCCTGCTGTATTTGATCAAAATAAACTTGCCTTTATGAACAATCATTATATCAAACATGCGGATCCAGATCGGGTAGCTAAGCTAGCTATTCCACATCTTCAACGTACCGGTTGTTTGCCTCAGGAGTTGACTGCTGAACAGGAAGCATGGGCGAAGTCTTTGGTTGCCCTTTATCAAGAACAATTGAACTCCGCTTCTAATATTGTGGAACTGTCGGAGATGTTCTTCCGCTCCAATATCGAATTAGACGATGAAGCGAGAGCTATCCTTGCAGAAGAACAAGTACCAACTGTACTAGCGGCATTTCTTGCTAAGGTGGAAGCTACGGATGAATTTACCCCAGCTAATATGGCTGTATTAATTAAAGAAGTACAGAAAGAGACTGGATTTAAGGGCAAGCAGTTGTTCATGCCGATTCGTGTGGCGTTAACAGGTCAGACGCATGGTCGAGATTTGAACCAAACCATCTACCTTCTTGGGTTAGATCGTGTACAGAATCGTCTGAAGTCACAAATTTAGAGTTGTAGCATAACGTATGACAAGATAATTATTCTTATCTACTCCTTGTCAGTTCCTTGTCTTTTCGTTATAATACATCCAATAACTTTATGATTATATCGTGAATAATATGAATAGTTGTTAATAGCTGGGATCAGGAAAAGTACGTTACTTTGGCATTTTCCAGAGAGGATAACCGTAGGGATTTCATTTGTTTTCCCTTATGGCTGTGAGTTATCCATGTGTCGGTAATCGAAATGCACCTGTGAGCTGCAGGGCCGAGCGAAGGAGCGAATATAAGTTACTCTAGCGTTAGGCCGTGCCGGATCGTCTTCCGTTATAAGGCAATAAGAGGAGATGCATAGTCATGTTAATGTGTACGATATTAACAAGCATCTCAAGCAGAGTGGAACCACGGTAAACGTCTCTGCAGCGAAAGCTGCAGGGGCGTTTTTTGAGTTCTAAAACGATTTGCGCAGACACTATTATTCTCGCAGAACATGGAGTCCTACACTGGGTCTTTATCGAGCAGGTTCTAAATGGTCATCGTGATAAGTTAAGGTGTTATGGGGAGCACAAGGAGAGCTGAAAAGCGTCGAAGAGGGGAATAATATGTTTAAGAACATGAAATCAGATATCCAAGCGGTATTTGAGAACGATCCTGCAGCTAGACGATTATTTGAAGTTATCTTCACCTATTCGGGACTCCACGCGATTTGGGCACAAAGAGTTGCCCATGCTTTGTACAAACGTCGTTGGTTTACATTGGCACGTATTATCTCACAATGTAGCCGGTTTATGACGGGAATTGAAATTCACCCAGGTGCAACCATCGGAAAAAGATTATTTATCGATCATGGGATGGGAGTCGTGATCGGCGAGACTTGTGAAATCGGAGACGACGTGGTGATCTATCAAGGGGTAACTCTTGGAGGGACTGGCAAGGAGAAAGGGAAACGCCATCCTACCATTGGGAATAATGTTGTTATTGCATCAGGGGCCAAAGTATTGGGTTCTTTTACAGTAGGCGACCAATGTAACATTGGAGCTAACTCCGTTGTTCTGAAGGAGGTTCCATCTAATAGTACCGTGGTGGGTATCCCAGGTAGGATTGTTAAGAAGGATGGTAGACGTATTGATCGCCTAAGTCATCAATTACCGGATCCCGTCGTCGATGCAATGCGTTTACTCCAATTAGAGATTGAGGAACTACGCATGGAACTGGACCGCGTAAAGCGCGAAAGGCATCAATTACATGAACAAGAGTTATCTACTCATAGCGAATAATGTACAAGAATAAGAACGGGAGGATTATGTTCATATGGCTCTTAAAATTTATAATACGCTGACCCGAAATAAAGATCTCTTTGTACCACAGGAACCTGGTAAGGTGAAAATGTATGTATGCGGACCAACCGTGTACGACTTTATTCATATCGGAAATGCACGTCCTATGATTGTGTTTGATGTGGTTCGAACATATTTGGAGCAACTGGGTAATGAAGTGAACTACGTTGTTAACTTCACGGATATTGATGATAAGCTAATTCGTAAAGCGGAACAAACAGGCAGTACAGTACCGGAGGTAGCTGATACCTTTATCGGTGCTTACTACGAAGATCTTGAGGGTCTTGGTCTTACTCGCGCAACTTTGAATCCACGTGTAACCGAAAATATGGATTCTATCCTTGAATTTATTCAGGAGCTTGAGCAGAAGGGGTTTGCTTATGAGAATGGTGGAGATGTATTCTTCCATACTCATAAATTTAAAGATTATGGTAAGTTGTCTCACCAGAATATCGAAGAACTGCAGTTCGGCATTCGAATTGGAGTCGATGAACGTAAAGAACATCCAGAGGATTTCGTACTTTGGAAGGCAGCCAAGCCAGGAGAAATCGCTTGGTCTAGTCCATGGGGTGATGGAAGACCGGGATGGCATATTGAATGTTCAGCAATGGCTCGCAGATACCTAGGAGATACTATCGATATTCATGGCGGAGGACAGGATCTACAATTCCCACATCATGAATGTGAAGTAGCCCAGACCGAAGCATTAACAGGCGAGAAATTCGCTAATTATTGGATGCATAATGGATACATTAACATTAATAATGAAAAAATGTCCAAATCGCTAGGCAATGGTATATTGGTTAAAGATTTGCGCAAACAGTATAAATGGGAGTCCATTCGCTACTTTATGCTATCTAGCCAATATCGTAACCCACTTAATTTCAACGATGAGACAATTGATCAAGCGGAGAAGAGCACAGAACGAATCCGCAATGCTGTAGACAATGTTAAACATCGCTTGACGGCGGTAGTGGAAGATAAGGGACATAACGTTAATGAGTCTTTACAGGTCAGACTGACTGATATACTAGCTACTTATCATGCTAAAATGCAGGATGATTTCAATACACCGGATGCGATTACAGCTATATTTGAATGGGTATATGAAGCTAACGCATTATTACAGGAACCAGTAGTGAAAGCTGTCGACTTGCACGCTCTACTTCAAACCTTTAATGAGATGAATCAAGTGCTAAGACTTTATGCTGTCCATGAAGGGGAACTCATCGATGAAGAAATTGAAAATTTGATCGTCGAAAGAGTCAATGCCCGCAAGGACAAGAATTGGAGTCGTGCAGATGAAATTAGAGATCTGCTTGATTCTCGTGGAATTGTTCTAGAGGATACTGCGCAAGGAATGCGCTGGCGGCGCAAATGATGGGCGGGTCTGATAAAGAGCTACTTGGGGGAGAACAGGATCTATGGTATCCTTTTCCTCCTTCTAAGCAGCCTAAGTTAATCCCACCGATTGTATTAGCCTATATAGGGGATGCGCTTTATGAAGTAGCCGTAAGACAATACTTGATTTCCAAAGCTAATTTAAGACCGCATCATCTTCATCGTTCTGCAACTAAAATGGTGTCGGCCAAAGCACAAAGTAAAATTGTTACACATTTAGATGCTATCTTAACAGACGATGAGCGAGATGTAGTAAGACAGGGACGTAATGCGAAATCGGGAAGCGTACCGAAAAATGCGGATGTACTGGAATATCGTCATGCGACAGCGTTTGAAGCTTTAATTGGTTATTTGTACTATACGAAACAGAGTGCAAGAATGGATGAATTAATTGAATTGAGTATTAAATATATAGATGAACAGAGTTAATTTTAACTCAACAGAAGGAGGAAGAACCATGGAAAATAATGATATGATCGCAGGTAAACATTCTGTAACCGAAGCTCTTCGTTCAGGAAGAAGCATTAATAAAATATGGATCTCTGAAAATGCTCAAAAGCATTTAACACTTCCTATTATGGCGGAAGCCAAAAAACGTGGCGTTGTTATTCAACAAGTAGACAAGCGTAAACTGGATCAACTCGTTCCAGATGTGCAACATCAAGGGGTGGTTGCTCAAGTTGCACCGTACGAGTACGCGGAAGTTGATGACATTATCGCGATTGCTGAACAAAAAGGCGAGAAACCCTTTTTAATTCTACTCGATGAAATTGAAGATCCTCATAATTTGGGCTCCATCTTGCGTACGGCTGATTGTACTGGTGCACATGGTGTGATTATTCCTAAACGTAGATCAGCACAAGTTACGGCGACGGTATCCAAGACTTCTGCTGGAGCGGTTGAATATGTCCCTGTCGCTCAAGTGACTAACTTAGGGCAAACCATTGATAAGTTGAAGGAAATGGGTGTCTGGGTTGTAGGTACAGATGTTGAAGCTGTACAGGAAATCTATGAGACAGATGTGTTCGAAGGACCTGTGGCTGTGGTTATAGGCAATGAAGGTCAGGGAATGGGCCGTTTAATTAAAGAGAAATGCGATGTATTAGTAAAACTGCCAATGGCAGGTAAAATTAATTCGCTCAATGCCTCCGTGGCGGCTGGAGTAGTTATGTATGAAGTGCTGCGCAGACGTCATAACCAAGGGTAATCTTGTATGGTAGATTTGCGAGATGTGCTTCTTGTTGATGCATACAACATGATCGGTGGATGGTCTGAGCTTTCACAAATAGCGACAATCAATCTGCAGGAAGCTAGGGACCGCCTTCTTGAACGAATGGCAGATTATCAGGCATTCTCGGGCAAACATGTTATTGTAGTCTTTGATGCTTATCGTGTTCCAGGATTGGGGAAGTCCTTCTCGCAAAGCAAAATAGAAGTGTATTTCACGAAAGAAAAAGAAACAGCAGATGAGACCATTGAACGCTTGGTAGGTGAAATGACTCGGAAGAGACGTCAGATTTATGTGGCAACAAGTGATCTAATTGAGCAACATGTTATATTCGCTAAGGGAGCACTTCGGCTTTCGGCTCGTGAATTACTTATTGAGGTAGAGAATAGTGAACACGAGATTAAGAAGCGAATTGAACAAGACAACAGTAGATCTAATCGAAATACATTAGATGGTAAATTGAGTCCAGATCAGCGTAAACTATTTGAACGTTGGCGTCGCGAGTAATGGAAAGAGTATATTTTCTAATTCCTAGCGCTGGACAATGTTGTATAAATGACATTAATATGGTTGACGTTCATAGGTTACATAATATATACTGATCCTATATTTCACAGAGTAACGGTGTACCTTGCGTTGCAGCCGGGGGGATTCTGGTGAGTGTCGACCTGAAGGATTCAATGTTGTCAGAATATATGTGCCTCAGTGATGAGGACATTGTCGAAGCTTTCCGCTTAGGCGAAAGTGAAGCTCTGGAGTTCTTGATCAACAAGTATAGGAATTTTGTGCGCGCTAAAGCCAGGTCTTATTTTTTGATCGGTGCTGATCGTGAGGATATCGTCCAAGAAGGAATGATTGGTTTATACAAGTCGATACGAGATTTCAAAGGGGATAAGCAGTCCTCGTTTAAAGCCTTCGCCGAACTATGCATTACAAGACAGATCATTACGGCGATTAAGACAGCAACGAGACAGAAGCACATTCCACTGAATTCATATATATCGTTGGACAAGCCCATTTATGATGAAGATTCCGACCGGACGTTGCTCGATGTCATTTGTGGATCGCAAATCTGTGATCCTGAACAACTAATTATTAACAAAGAAGAGTTTGTTGGTCTTGAAGACAAAATGTCGGAAATTCTAAGTGATTTGGAACGTAAAGTTCTTATGTTGTACTTGGACGGTCGATCGTATCAGGAAATTTCGGTTGATCTTAAGAGGCATGTGAAATCGATTGACAACGCTCTCCAGCGTGTGAAACGTAAGTTGGAGAGATACTTAGAAGTAAGAGATAACTGAACAGACGCTTTATATAAAGGGAAGGCTCGATCTTGAGTCTTTTTTTTTCTCACAAGAAATACAATGTTTAGTCCCTGTAAGAATGACCATACTAGTGAATGATTGCAGGCAGTTAGTCATAGAGAAAATAGGGTTGAGACGGCCTATAATAAGGAATTGTGTATACTTCTATTACCTTCATTCTTTCGTTGACATGGTATGACCCATGTGATAAAGTGTTTTAGGTAGGCCTAAATTCGCGTGGTTTTAATGAATGAGAAAGCAGAAGTCATCATGTATTCTTTCTTATTCATCTCGCAGAAACGGCTTTTTCCTTTCAGCAATGAAGGTTTGAGTGTTTCTAATTGGGATCAATATAGAGTCTTCTTTAAGAAGGCATCTACGGGAGGTGTACATCATGCGGGTAATTATTACTTTGGCTTGTACAAATTGCAAGCAAAGAAACTACGCTACCACGAAGAACAAGCGGAACAACCCCGACCGCATGGAGATGAAGAAATTTTGCAAGTATTGCAACGTGCAAACTCCTCATCGCGAAACCAGATAAGATAGTCTTATTGGAGGTGTAGTCGGTCGTGAAACGCAGCTTCAAGTCTCTTTTTTCCTTTTTCTCAGAAAGCTGGGCGGAACTTAAAAAGGTTCGCTGGCCCAATCGTAAAGAACTGACGAACTATACGCTTATTGTTGTTGGAACGGTTACGTTTGTCACAATTTATTTTTGGGTACTAGACATCGGTATTTCCGCTGTGATCGAAGCGATTATTTAAGAAGGGTCCCAGGTGGCTTGATATGGAGAAAAGATGGTATGTCGTTCATACCTATTCAGGGTATGAGAATAAGGTCAAGGCCAATTTGGAAAAACGCGTTGAGTCCATGGGTATGGAAGATAAGATATTCCGCGTTCTTGTTCCTATGGAAGAAGAAATTGTAAACAAAGACGGTAAGAAAAAAACCGTTATGCGTAAAGTTTACCCCGGATATGTCATTGTCGAAATGATCCAGACTGATGATTCTTGGTATGTTGTTCGCAATACACCAGGAGTTACAGGTTTTGTAGGTTCAACAGGGTCAGGTTCTAAACCTACAGCTCTGCTTCCAGAAGAAATGGAATCAATCCTTAAACACATGGGAATGACTGAACCGAAAGCCCTAGTCGAGTTCGAACTTAAGGAATCCGTTAAGATTAAAGTCGGTCCTTTTGCGAACTTCGTTGGCACCGTGGAAGAAATTTTGGTAGACAAGAGTAAAGTTAAGGTACACGTCAACATGTTTGGACGGGAAACCCCGGTTGAGTTGGATTTCACTCAAGTGGAGAAGATTGAATAATCTCAGGTTTCTTGTGGGAGGGCAGAGATGTCCGCTTAACCACTATTGATTCAAGGAGGTGTTTTACATGGCTAAAAAGGTAATCAAAATGGTGAAACTGCAGATTCCTGCAGGTAAAGCGAATCCGGCACCGCCGGTAGGTCCAGCATTGGGTCAAGCAGGTGTCAACATTATGGCATTCTGTAAAGAGTTCAATGCGCGCACAGCTGATCAAGCTGGATTGATTATTCCAGTTGAGATCTCGGTGTTCGAAGATCGTTCCTTTACATTTATCACCAAAACTCCACCTGCTGCAGTTCTACTTCGTGTAGCTGCTAAGATTGAGAAGGGTTCTGGCGAACCTAACAAGAAAAAAGTTGCAACGGTTAAACGTGCAGTAGTACGCGAAATCGCTGAAACAAAAATGCCTGACCTTAATGCTGCATCCGTAGAGGCTGCTATGCGTATGGTTGAAGGTACTGCCCGCAGTATGGGTATCACGATCGAAGATTAATTTTAGGTTTTTCTGCTTCACGCAGGTCTGAATAAGACCGGCATATGTGGGAGGAATTTCCGTTAAAACCACAAAGGAGGAACATTTCATGGCTAAACATGGTAAGAAGTACCAAGAAGCTGCAAAGCTTATTGATAACGAAACAGTATATGAGCCTGCTGAAGCCGTACAATTGGTGAAAAAGGCAGCGACTGCTAAATTTGACGAAACTGTCGAAGCGGCTGTTCGTTTGGGTGTAGACCCTCGTAAACAAGACCAAGCGGTTCGTGGTGTAGTTGTCTTGCCTCACGGTACAGGTAAAACACAACGCGTATTGGTTTTTGCAAAAGGTGATAAAGCGAAAGAAGCGGAAGCGGCTGGTGCAGATTTTGTTGGTGATTTAGATATGATCAACAAAATTCAACAAGGCTGGTTTGATTTCGATGTCTGCGTAGCAACACCTGATATGATGAGTGAGGTTGGTAAATTGGGTCGTTTGCTTGGTGGTAAAGGTCTAATGCCTAACCCTAAAGCTGGCACAGTTACTTTCGACGTTACTAAAGCTGTTCAAGAAATTAAAGCTGGTAAAATCGAATACCGTCTCGATAAAGCAGGTCAAATTCACGCGCCAATCGGCAAAGTTTCATTCAGTGAAGAACAATTGAATGAGAACCTTAAGTCTTTGCTTGATGCGTTAAACCGTGCAAAACCAGCATCTGCTAAAGGTGTGTATCTGAAGGGAATTGCTATTTCCTCAACGATGGGTCCAAGTGCACGTGTAAATACAGCTTCTTACAAATAATACATGTTGACGTGTTCAATGATGTTTGTTATTCTGTAATAGTTGTGTGAATGACTTGAGATTAATCTTAAAGTTGAATATGCTTACCGTAGACAGTAGGTGCCAATAGGCTTAATTTCCTACCGAGGTGTTGTGATAGAACGTCAGCAGTGATTGGATGAAAGTCCTTGCAAATGATGATTCATCAGGCCTTCGTAGATTCTACGGAGGCTTTTTACTTGCCTAAGTAGAATGTCAGAATCGCGAACTCGTGATTCTGTATAGTAAACTATCAGGAGGTGTACAAATTGGCAAATACAAAAGTAATTAAAGCTAAACAAGAAGCAGTAGACGCTGTAACAGCAAAACTACGCGGAAGCGTAACGACTGTTGTTGCTGACTATCGTGGATTGAATGTTGCTCAAATCACTGAATTGCGTAAGCAACTTCGTGAAGCAGGGATTGAATTTTCAGTATTGAAAAACTCCTTGTTACGTCGTGCGACTGCTGCTACAGATCTTACAGAATTGGATGCAATTCTTACGGGTCCGACAGTTGTAGCATTCGGTGGAGAAGATGTTGTAGCACCTGCTAAAATTCTTAACGATTTCGCTAAGAAGAATACAGCATTGCAATTGAAAGGTGCCGTAGTAGAAGGTAAAGTCATTAACGTTGATCAAATTAAAGCGTTGGCTGAACTTCCTTCTCGCGACGGACTTCTTTCTATGCTTCTCAGCGTGCTTCAAGCGCCTGTGCGTAACTTCGCACTTGCTGTTAAAGCTGTTGCTGAAAAAGAAGAACAAAGCGCGTAAGCACATTGTTCTTCGAAAGTTCCATCATAAAAAAATGATTTTAATATAAAATTGGAGGTTCACCCACATGAGTAATGAACAAATTTTGGAAGCCATTAAAGGTATGTCTGTATTGGAATTGAACGATCTTGTAAAAGCAATCGAAGAAGAATTCGGCGTAACTGCTGCTGCTCCAGTAGCTGCTGCAGGTGCTGCTGCTGTTGAAGCAGAAGAGCAATCCGAATTTGACGTAGTCTTGATGAGCGCTGGCGCTTCCAAGATCAACGTAATCAAAGCAGTTCGCGAAATCACTGGTCTTGGTTTGAAAGAAGCTAAAGACTTGGTAGACAACGCTCCAAAAGCTTTGAAAGAAAAAGTTTCTAAAGAAGAAGCAGAAACAATTAAAGCTAAATTGGAAGAAGCAGGCGCGAACGTAGAAGTTAAGTAATTTCTTTACTTCGCAAGCAGCTTAAACTTTCTTATAGTTTAAAAAAAACAAACCCCTTGAACTAAATTCAAGGGGTTTGTTTTAATTAATAGATTGATGTCTAAATTATAGACAATGGGAAAAAATAGAATGGAACGCCAGATTCGGAGGATTAGGATGCCGCAGCACTATTATTCGAACCAACCGGATGCACAGCACGACCGCAGAACAATTGAAGAACAATTAAAGGGATCGACGTATCGATTTATAAGTGATGCTGGAGTATTTTCGAAAAAAGGCGTGGATTTCGGAAGCAAAGTATTGATTGAAGCAATGGAATTTTCGTCTGGATCAGAGGTACTTGATGTTGGATGTGGCTATGGCCCAATGGGACTTGCTGCAGCGCGGATAGCTCATGATGGTCATGTGACGATGGTCGATGTCAATAGCCGAGCAGTCGAGTTAGCCAAAGAAAATGCTCTGTTAAACGGGATCACGAATGTTTCTATTATGGAGAGTGATTTATTCACGGCGGTCAAAGGTAAAAGCTTCGATGTTATTCTAACTAATCCTCCGATCCGTGCTGGAAAAGATACGGTGCATGCCATTTTTGAACAGGCTTTTGAACATTTGCGGGAAGGCGGAGCGCTGTGGGTAGTGATTCAGAAAAAGCAGGGTGCTCCATCGGCAAAAGAAAAGCTAACGAAATTGTTCGGAGAAGTGCAGGAAGTTACGAAGGATAAGGGTTATCGTATATTTAAGGCTTTGAAACCTTTGAAATAATCCGCAATAGGACTATTGACTTGATATTTCATATATGATACTATTATGGAATGTCAGTATTAGGATAGGCTTCTTGTCTTTAGTTTGCTCAAATGTCAAGTGCTTTGTTAGAGTTAAATAACATAGCCATGCATGTGTTGAAATGCAATGCAGATGTTAAGCAAGTCTGTTGAACGTGAAGTCCAAGTGATGTAAGAAACCACGGTAAGATGCTCTTTGTTCGAAAGAATTCGGGTAAGGGCTTTTCTTTATTTGTGGAAGAACGCTCTGTATGGTTCCATTATAATTGTCCAAACAGAGGTTCGCAATGTATTTTTAAAGTGAGTAGACATGAGGGGTGAGTTAAAGTTGGCAGGACATCTTGTTCAGTATGGTCGACGCACTCGGCGAAGTTATGCACGAATTAACGAAGTACTCGAAATTCCGAACCTGATTGAAATCCAACAAAAATCTTATGATTGGTTTTTGGAGGAAGGATTACGGGAGATGTTTCACGATATTTCGCCGATCCAAGATTTCACAGGTAATTTGGTGCTGGAGTTTATTGACTACAGCCTAGGTGAACCAAAATACAACATTGACGATGCAAAAGAGCGTGACGTCACGTATGCGGCACCACTACGGGTTAAAGTGAGACTCATTAACAGGGAAACGGGAGAAGTCAAAGAACAGGAAGTGTTCATGGGAGACTTCCCACTAATGACGGAGACCGGTACATTTATTATTAATGGTGCAGAACGGGTAATTGTCAGCCAGTTGGTTCGCTCTCCTAGCGTCTATTTCAGCACCAAAATTGACAAAAACGGTAAACGGAATTACACAGCTACCGTAATCCCAAACCGTGGAGCATGGCTGGAACTGGAAACGGATGCGAAGGACATCATGTATGTCCGTATTGATCGTACACGTAAAATACCAGTGACTGTATTACTTCGAGCGCTAGGTTTTGGTAGTGATGCTGAAATTCTTGATTTGCTTGGAAATGATGAATATATTCAGAACACATTAGACAAAGACAGCACGGATTCAACGGAAAAAGCGCTCATTGAAATTTATGAACGTCTTCGTCCGGGTGAGCCACCAACTTTGGATAATGCAAAGAGTCTGTTAGTAGCTCGATTCTTTGATCCTAAACGTTACGATCTTGCTAATGTAGGTCGTTACAAAATCAATAAAAAATTGCACATTAAGAATCGCTTGTTCAATCAAAAGTTGGCTCAGAATCTAGTTGATCCGGAAACGGGAGAAATTCTAGCTGAATCCGGTCAAATGGTAGACCGTCGTTTGTTGGATGAATTGCTTCCTCATTTAGAGAATGGTGTTGGTCTCAAAACGTACCATGTTGCTAATGGAGCGTTGGACGCAGGTGAAGTTCCACTGCAAAGCATCGATGTCTTCTCTCCTATTGAAGAGGGCAAAATTATCAAAGTGATTGCTAATGCTAATATCGATAAATCAGTTAAAAATATAACACCTGCTGACATTATCTCCTCCATCAGTTATTTCATTGATTTGCTGCATGGTGTAGGTAATACGGATGATATCGACCATTTAGGTAACCGTCGTCTGCGTTCTGTTGGTGAGTTGTTACAAAACCAATTCCGTATTGGTCTTTCTAGAATGGAACGTGTCGTTCGTGAAAGAATGTCCATTCAGGATGCGAATGTTATCACGCCACAAGCGTTGATTAATATTCGACCAGTGATTGCGTCAATTAAGGAGTTCTTCGGTAGTTCACAGTTGTCACAGTTTATGGATCAAACCAATCCGCTTGGTGAATTGACGCACAAACGTCGTCTATCTGCTTTGGGACCCGGGGGTCTGACTCGTGAACGTGCTGGATTTGAAGTGCGTGACGTCCATCCAAGTCATTATGGCCGGATGTGTCCGATCGAAACACCAGAAGGTCCGAACATCGGATTGATTAACTCGTTGTCAACATTTGCACGTGTTAATGAATACGGCTTTATTGAAGCTCCATATCGTTGGGTTGATCCGAAGACGGGTATCGTTACGGAGCAAATCGATTATCTAACTGCTGATGAAGAAGATAACTATATTGTCGCGCAAGCGAACGCTAAATTGACAGAAGAAAGCAAGTTTGAAGACGATATTGTTATCGTTCGTTATAACAAACAAGCGGATAACATTCTATCAATGCCAAGTGATCGCGTCGATTATATGGATGTATCTCCTAAACAAGTAGTGTCGGTCGCAACCGCGCTTATCCCGTTCCTTGAGAACGATGACTCCAACCGTGCCCTAATGGGATCAAACATGCAGCGTCAAGCGGTGCCATTGCTTATTCCTAAGGCTCCATTGGTTGGTACGGGAATGGAACATAAAGCAGCGAAAGACTCTGGTGTATGTATTGTGTCCAAACATGACGGTATTATCGAGAGATCAACAGCGAATGATATCTGGATTCGCCGCGTGGAACTTGTAGATGGTAAAGAAGTGAAGGGCGATCTCGTTAAACATAAATTGCATAAATTTATGCGCTCCAATCAGGGTACTTGTATTAACCAACGTCCAATCGTCAAAAGAGGCGACAGTGTAAAAGTAGGAGATATCCTAGCGGATGGTCCTTCTACTGAAATGGGCGAAATTGCTTTGGGTCGTAACGTAGTCGTGGCTTTCATGACTTGGGAAGGTTACAACTATGAGGATGCGATCCTTCTAAGTGAGAAAATGGTTAAGGAAGACGTATACACTTCGATCCATATTGAAGAATATGAATCAGAGGCTCGTGATACGAAACTTGGACCTGAAGAAATTACTCGTGATATTCCTAATGTTGGGGAAGATGCACTTCGCAATCTTGATGAACGAGGCATTATCCGCATTGGTGCGGAAATTAGTGCCGGAGACATCTTGGTAGGTAAAGTTACACCGAAGGGTGTGACGGAGCTGACTGCGGAAGAACGCCTACTCCATGCTATCTTTGGTGAGAAGGCTCGTGAGGTACGTGATACCTCTTTACGCGTTCCACATGGTAGTGATGGTATTATCGTCGATGTGAAAGTATTTACTCGTGAGAACGGTGATGAATTACCTCCAGGTGTTAACCAAATGGTTCGTGTATATATTGCACAGAAACGTAAAATCTCTGAAGGTGACAAAATGGCAGGGCGCCACGGTAATAAAGGTGTCGTTGCTCGTATTTTACCAGAAGAAGATATGCCGTTCCTTCCTGATGGAACTCCAGTACAGGTCGTTCTAAACCCTCTAGGGGTACCTTCACGTATGAACGTTGGACAATTGCTCGAAGTACACTTAGGTATGGCAGCAATGCGCCTTGGTATTCACGTAGCAACACCAGTATTTGATGGTGCTAACGAGAACGATGTATTTGATACGATGGAAGAGTCAGGCATGAATCGTAATGGTAAGACGAAATTGTATGATGGTCGTACAGGTGATATGTTCGAACGTGAAGTTACTGTCGGCGTCATGCATATGATCAAACTTGCGCACATGGTTGATGATAAAATCCATGCTCGTTCCACTGGTCCTTACTCACTTGTTACACAACAGCCGCTGGGTGGTAAAGCTCAGTTCGGTGGTCAACGTTTCGGTGAGATGGAAGTTTGGGCACTTGAAGCTTATGGTGCCGCTTATACGCTACAAGAAATCTTGACAGTTAAATCCGATGATGTTGTTGGTCGGGTGAAGACTTACGAATCCATTGTTAAGGGTGAGAATGTTCCGGAACCTGGTGTTCCTGAATCATTCAAGGTTCTAATTAAAGAGCTTCAATCACTAGGAATGGACGTTAAGATCCTTAGTGGTGACGAACAAGAAATCGAGATGAGAGAACTCGATGACGAAGATGAGGCGGCAGGAGATAAGCTGAGTCTCAACTTGGAAGGCGCGGAAGTCGGAGTGGAATAATGTATCGTGATCGGCAGTAAGGATTACCTTGCTGCCCGACTCACGTCATCAAATAATATAGTACTAGATTAAGGAGGGTTGCTCCTTGTTGGATGTTAACAATTTTGAATACATGAAAATCGGGCTCGCTTCTCCCGAAAAGATTCGGTCATGGTCCCGCGGAGAAGTTAAAAAGCCGGAAACGATTAACTATCGTACGTTAAAACCGGAAAAAGAAGGTCTGTTCTGTGAAAAGATCTTTGGACCAACGAAAGACTGGGAATGTCATTGTGGTAAGTACAAGCGTGTCCGTTATAAAGGCGTAGTATGCGATCGCTGTGGCGTTGAAGTCACTCGTGCGAAAGTACGTCGTGAACGTATGGGACACATTGAACTTGCTGCTCCTGTATCTCATATCTGGTATTTCAAAGGTATCCCTAGCCGTATGGGTCTGGCTCTGGATATGTCTCCAAGATCGCTTGAAGAGATCATTTACTTCGCATCTTATGTTGTAACGGATCCTGGTGAAACTCCACTAGAGAGAAAACAACTCTTGTCTGAAAAAGAATATCGTAGTTATCGTGAGAAATATGGCTACGGATTCCATGCTGGCATGGGTGCAGAAGCTGTAAAGAAACTTTTACAGGATATCGATGTTGATAAAGAACTCGTATTCTTAAAAGAAGAACTTCGCACTGCACAAGGTCAACGTCGTAATCGTGCGATTAAACGCCTTGAGGTCATTGAAGCATTCCGTAATTCGGGGAACAAGCCTGAATGGATGATCATGGATGTACTACCGGTTATTCCTCCAGAACTTCGTCCGATGGTACAGTTGGATGGTGGACGTTTCGCAACGTCTGACTTGAATGACTTGTATCGCCGTGTTATTAACCGTAACAATCGTTTGAAACGTCTATTGGATCTCGGAGCACCTGACATTATCGTTCAGAACGAGAAACGTATGCTTCAAGAAGCAGTAGATGCTCTTATTGATAATGGACGTCGTGGTCGTCCTGTTACGGGTCCAGGTAATCGTCCGTTGAAATCCCTCAGCCACATGCTGAAAGGTAAACAAGGGCGTTTCCGTCAGAATCTACTCGGTAAACGTGTCGACTATTCTGGTCGTTCTGTTATCGTTGTTGGACCATACCTTAAGATGTATCAATGTGGTCTGCCTAAGAAAATGGCACTGGAATTGTTTAAACCTTTCGTAATGAAAGAATTGGTTAACAAGGGTCTTGCTCATAACATTAAGAGTGCGAAACGCAAAGTTGAACGCGTAAGCCCTGAAGTATGGGATGTATTAGAAGAAGTCATTAAAGAGCATCCAGTTCTACTTAACCGCGCTCCTACGCTTCACCGTCTCGGTATCCAAGCGTTTGAACCGATCCTAGTAGAAGGTCATGCTATTCGACTTCATCCACTCGTATGTACGGCTTACAATGCCGACTTTGATGGTGACCAAATGGCTGTTCACGTTCCGTTGTCTGCGGAAGCTCAGGCTGAAGCACGTATTCTTATGTTGGCATCAGGTAACATACTGAATCCGAAAGACGGTAAACCAGTCGTAACACCATCTCAAGATATGGTTCTTGGTACATTCTACCTCACGATGGATAATAAAGAAGAAAAAGGATCAGGAATGATTCTTCGTACAGTGAATGATGCTGTATCTGCTTATCAACGTGGAACAGCGGGTCTACATGCGCGTGTGGCTATTCCTGTTAAAGCATTGGGTAAAACCAACTTTACAGAGAAGCAACAAAATGCGATGTTAATTACGACTATAGGTAAAATTATCTTCAACGAAATCTATCCAAGCAGCTTCCCATATATTAACGAAGCAACTCGTGATAACTTGTTCAACGGTACACCTGAACGTTACTTCGTGTATGAGAAAGGTGCAGATATTCGTGCACTGATTGATAGTCTTCCAATTGCTGGAGCAGTCGGTAAGGAATACCTCGGACAGATTATTGCTCGTTGTTTCGAGACATACCACACGACTAAAACATCAGTTATTTTGGATCAAATTAAACAACTCGGATTTACGTATTCTACACGTTCGGGGATTACAGTAGCTGTATCAGACGTTATCGTACCTAAAGAGAAGGATGAGATTCTTCTTGCATCTGATGCTAAGGTTAGTGTTGTTACGAATCAGTATCGCCGTGGTTTGATTACGAATGAAGAGCGTTACGACCGAGTTATCGGTATTTGGTCTAAGACAAAAGATGAGATTACAGAAGTGCTTATGAAATCCATGGATCGATATAACAATATTATGCTCATGGTTGATTCTAAAGCACGTGGTAATAAATCGCAGATCACACAGTTGGGCGGAATGCGCGGACTGATGGCCAATCCATCGGGACGTATCATCGAGTTACCAATCAAATCGAACTTCCGTGAAGGTCTGACGGTACTTGAATACTTCCTATCTACTCACGGAGCGCGTAAAGGTCTTGCCGATACTGCACTGCGTACAGCCGATTCAGGTTATCTAACACGTCGTCTCGTTGATGTGGCACAAGATGTTATTGTGCGCGAAGAGGATTGTGGTACAGATAAAGGCTTTAGCGTAGCGAAGATTCAAGACGGTAAAGAAGTCATCGAAGATCTGTATGACCGTATTGAAGGTCGTTATTGCTTCGAGACGGTTCGTCATCCACAGACCGGAGAGGTTATTGTTAACCGCAATGATCTAATCGACTCTGACAAAGCAACTGCTATTGTAGAAGCAGGAGTTGAAAAACTTCAAATTCGTTCTGTTCTAAGTTGTCGTGCTCGTCATGGTGTATGTAAAACTTGTTACGGTCGGAACTTGGCAACTGGGAAGCATGTTGAGATTGGTGAAGCGGTTGGTATTATCGCAGCACAATCCATCGGTGAACCAGGAACCCAGCTTACAATGCGTACCTTCCATACCGGGGGTGTTGCGGGAGACGATATCACACAAGGTTTGCCGCGTATTCAAGAGCTATTTGAGGCTCGTATACCAAAAGGGCAAGCAACAATCAGTGAAATCGATGGTGTCGTTAAAGAAATTCGTGAAACGAAAGATCGTCGTGAGATCGAAGTTCAGGGTGAAGCAGAAACCAAAACTTATTTGGTTACTTATGGATCTCGTCTTCGTGTTAGTGAAGGCCAAGAAATTGAGGCTGGTGACGAACTCACTGACGGTTCGATCGATCCGAAAGAAATTCTACGTATTAAGGGTATTCGTGGTGTACAGAACTACATCTTGCAGGAAGTACAACGTGTATACCGTAACCAAGGCGTAGAAATCAACGATAAGCATATTGAAGTCATGATTAAACAAATGCTTCGTAAGATTCGAATTGTCGATGCAGGAGAGACTACGCTTCTTCCTGGGGCATTCTCGGATATTCATGAATATGAAGCAGCTAACAAAGTGGCTATCATTTCTGGTAAAGAACCTGCAGTTGCCAAACCAGTTCTTCTAGGTATTACGAAAGCTTCTCTAGAGACGGATTCATTCTTGTCGGCGGCTTCTTTCCAAGAAACGACTCGTGTATTGACAGACGCTGCGATTAAGGGCAAAGTTGATAAACTTCTCGGCCTGAAAGAAAATGTTATCATCGGTAAGTTAATACCGGCGGGAACAGGCTTGAATCGTTACCGGAGCGTGACTTACGCTGATCCAGAATTGCTGAATAAGGCTCCTAATGCATTGGAACCAGTTACTGTTGAATAATTGAGGTGGTTCCTGTGAAGTCTTACTTGAAGTAGGGTTTGACTTCACAGCGCCAACTTCATTTATCTAGATAATATAACAAATGCCTTGACATCAATGATATGAGATGCTAATATATCATAGGTGCGTGAGTAACTGCATTATTCCTGTTCTTTTGGAGGATTCGTAAAGATGTCTAATGATAAAGGATTACAGGATGCTCATGTTAGAATCGGCACCAAACAAACCATGCGTACCGTTGAGTGTGGTCAAGCTACTGAAGTATATGTAGCGTTAGATGCGGATAACCGGCTTATTTCAAAGATTGTAGCACTGTGTGAAAAGCATAGCGTCAACATAACGTATGTGGATACCATGATTGAATTGGGCGAAGCATGCAGTATTGAAGTGGGTGCAGCTATGGCTGCCGTCATTAAACAATAGTTGTAAGAAGTTTTTGTGAGAAAGATACAAATTCTTATCGCAAAGACTTTTCATTTGTCCTTTTATGAACCACCTGGGTCTGTGGGCTTGGGATGCGGTTATAAATGGACAGTAATATAGGAAGGGGGTGGCAACAACATGCCAACAATTAATCAGCTAGTTCGTAAAGGACGCCAATCTAAGATTTACAAGTCTAAATCCCCTGCTTTACAAAAAGGGTATAACGCTTTGAAGCGTGAAGAGACTGGATTAAGCGCTCCACAAAAACGTGGTGTATGTACTCGTGTAGGTACTATGACTCCACGTAAACCAAACTCCGCACTTCGTAAATATGCCCGTGTTCGTTTGACGAACCGCATAGAGGTGACTGCTTATATCCCAGGAATCGGACACAACTTGCAAGAGCACAGTGTCGTATTGGTTCGTGGAGGAAAAGTAAAAGACCTTGCAGGAGTACGTTATCACATCGTTCGCGGTGCTCTTGATACTGCAGGTGTTAACAACCGGATGCAAGCTCGTTCCAAATACGGTACGAAACGTCCGAAAGTCAAAAAATAATAGTGAATTCAATAGAATTCGATGATTTGAGAAAGGGGGATATCCATGCCACGCAAGGGTCCAGTTACTAAAAGAGACGTTTTACCAGATCCGTTGTACAATAGCAAGCTAGTTACTCGTCTAATCAACCGCATTATGTTGGATGGTAAGAGAGGTACTGCTGCAACAATTCTATATAACGCGTTCAAGCTTATTCAAGAACGTACGGAGAAAGATCCGATGGAAGTGTTTGAAACAGCTATTAAGAACATCATGCCAGTTCTAGAAGTTAAAGCTCGTCGTGTAGGGGGTTCTACCTACCAGGTACCACTAGAAGTGAAACCTGAAAGACGTACTGCTCTAGGTTTACGTTGGCTCGTGAACTACTCCCGCAACCGCGGAGAGAAGACTATGGAAGAACGTTTGGCTGCAGAAATTATTGATGCTTCTAACAACACAGGCGCTTCTGTTAAGAAACGCGAAGATACACACAAAATGGCTGAAGCGAACAAAGCGTTTGCTCACTATCGTTGGTAGAATTGTTTTAAAAATAACTTTGTTATTGAAGGGAGACTGTTTTTATGGCAAGAGAGTTCTCCTTGAGTAATACACGTAATATTGGGATCATGGCTCATATTGACGCTGGTAAGACTACTACCACTGAACGGATATTGTTCTACACAGGTATAACGCACAAAATTGGTGAGGTTCACCAAGGGGCTGCGACTATGGACTGGATGGAGCAAGAACAGGAGCGCGGAATTACAATTACTTCCGCTGCTACTACCGCTTCTTGGAAGGGTCACCGCGTTAATATCATTGATACCCCGGGACACGTTGACTTCACTGTTGAAGTTGAACGGTCCCTTCGTGTATTGGATGGGGCAGTAGGTGTGTTCAGTGCAAAAGAGGGCGTAGAACCTCAGTCCGAAACCGTATGGAGACAGGCTGACCGTTATGGCGTACCACGTATTGCATATGTGAACAAGATGGATATTATCGGTGCTGATTATCTAAATGTTATCGAATCTATGCGGGATCGTCTTAATGCGAATGCAGTAGCGATTCAACTTCCGATCGGTGCAGAAAGTGAATTCATCGGGATAATTGACCTTATTGAGCAAAAAGCTCATATGTATAAGGATGACCTAGGTCAGAATATTGAAGTAATTGAAGTTCCAGAAGAATTCAAAGCGAAAGTTGAAGAACTTCGTGCAACCTTGATAGAAAAGGTTGCTGAATTGGACGAAGAACTTACAATGAAGTACCTTGAAGGCGAAGAAATTTCAATTCCAGAATTGAAAAAAGCTCTTCGTAAAGGTGTTGTTGAAACGAAGATTTTCCCAGTTATCTGTGGATCTTCTTATCGCAACAAGGGTGTTCAATTAATGATGGATGCTGTAGTTGATTATCTTCCAGCTCCAACTGACGTTCCGGCTATTGTTGGTCACCTTGATGATGGTACTGAAACACTTCGTAAGTCTGATGATAAAGAGCCGTTCTCGGCGCTTGCATTTAAAATCATGACTGACCCTTACGTTGGTAAACTTACGTTCTTCCGTGTATATTCCGGTGTTCTTCAATCCGGTTCATATGTACTGAATGCAACGAAAGGTAAACGCGAACGTATCGGACGTATCCTTCAAATGCATGCTAACAGCCGTCAAGAAATTTCCGAAGTTTACTGCGGAGATATCGCTTCAGCTGTTGGATTGAAAGATACAAGTACAGGTGATACACTTTGTGATGAGAAACATCCAGTAATTCTAGAGTCAATGAACTTCCCTGAACCAGTTATTTCGATCGCAGTTGAACCTAAAACGAAGGCTGACCAAGATAAGATGGGTGTAGCACTCGGTAAGTTGACTGAAGAAGATCCTACACTTCGTGCTCATACAGATGAAGAAACTGGCCAGACGATTCTAGCGGGTATGGGTGAACTTCACCTTGATATCATCATCGATCGTATGCGTCGTGAGTTTAACGTAGAAACCAATGTGGGTAAACCACAGGTTGCTTATCGTGAAACATTCCGTGCAGCAGCACGTGTTGAAGGTAAGTTCGTACGTCAATCTGGAGGTCGTGGACAATACGGTCACGTATGGGTTGAATTCGAACCACTTGAAGCAGGTACTGGTAATACTTTCGAGAGCAAGGTTGTCGGTGGATCTGTTCCTAGAGAATATATCGCTCCAGCTCTTGCAGGGATTGAAGAAGGAATGAAGAGCGGTGTCATCGCAGGCTTCCCGCTTGTTGATGTTAAAGCTACCGTTGTTGATGGTTCATACCATGATGTCGATTCCAATGAAATGGCATTTAAAGTTGCAGGTTCTCTAGCGCTTAAAGCTGCTAAAGACAAGTGTAAGCCTGTCCTTCTTGAGCCTATCATGAAAGTTGAAGTTGTTGTACCAGAAGAGTATATGGGTGATGTTATGGGCATGCTGAACTCCCGTCGCGGACGGATTGAAGGTATGGATTCCCGTGCAGGCGGCCAAATCATTCGTGCTAAGGTGCCATTGTCCGAAATGTTTGGATATTCTACAACTCTTCGCTCAGGTACTCAAGGTCGCGGTGTGTTCTCAATGGAGCTTTCTCATTATGAAGAAGTTCCGAAGAGTATCTCTGAAGAAATTATCTCCAAGACTAAGGGTGGAGAATAATCACCACTTTTTTTCACAGAACGAAGTGAGAGAAGTGATTCTTTTACTTCGGACTGTATAAACATAAACAATTTATTTATTGAAGGAGGAAGTGTTTAAAATGGCAAAGGCTAAATTTGAACGCAATAAAACACACGTAAATATCGGTACTATTGGTCACGTCGATCATGGTAAAACGACTCTTACTGCAGCAATTACAACTGTATTGTCCAAAACTTACGGGGGTGCTGCTGTAGCATTCGATCAAATCGATAAAGCTCCAGAAGAGCGCGAACGTGGTATTACAATCTCTACAGCTCACGTTGAATATGAAACTCCTACGCGTCACTATGCACACGTAGACTGCCCAGGTCACGCCGATTATGTTAAAAACATGATCACTGGTGCTGCTCAAATGGACGGAGCTATCCTAGTTGTTTCTGCAGCTGATGGTCCTATGCCACAGACTCGCGAGCATATCCTATTGTCTCGTCAAGTTGGTGTTCCATACATCGTTGTATTCTTGAACAAATGTGACGTTGTAGAAGACGCTGAGCTTCTTGAACTAGTTGAAATGGAAGTTCGTGACTTGTTGAACGAATATGATTTCCCAGGCGATGACACTCCAATTTTCCAAGGTTCAGCTCGTGAAGCTTTGGCTAATCCAGACGGAGAATGGGCTAAGAAAATCGTTGAAATGTTCGAAGTAATCGATACTTATGTGCCAGATCCAGTACGTGATACTGACAAACCTTTCTTGATGCCTATCGAAGATGTATTCTCCATCACTGGTCGCGGTACCGTTGCTACAGGTCGTGTAGAACGCGGAACTGTAAAAGTTGGAGAAGAAATCGAAATTATTGGTATTCATGAAGAATCCAAGAAATCAGTAGTAACTGGTGTAGAAATGTTCCGCAAATTGCTTGATTCCGCTCAAGCTGGTGACAACATTGGAGCATTGCTTCGTGGTGTTGACCGTACAATGATCGAGCGTGGTCAAGTACTTGCTAAACCAGGTACAGTTAAACCACACACAGAATTTTCTGCACAAATCTACGTGTTGACTAAAGAAGAAGGCGGACGTCATAAACCATTCTTCACTGGTTACCGTCCACAGTTCTACTTCCGTACAACTGACGTAACTGGCGTTATCACTTTGCCAGAAGGTTCTGAAATGGTTATGCCTGGGGATAACATCACTGTAACTGTTACATTGATCAACCCAATCGCGATTGAAGAAGGTACTAAATTCTCAATTCGTGAAGGCGGACGTACTGTTGGTGCAGGCGCTGTAGCAACAATCACTAAATAATAAAGACTTAGGTCTTGAATCATAAGCAACAGTGTACTGTAACGAGCAACATTGTGATGTGAACGCAAGTCAACAGAGGATTCTATCCTTTAAACGATAGAATCCTCTGTTTTTAATTTTAAAGCAGATATGGGTAAAATTACTGGCGAACTGATTCATAAAATGAATAGTTTAAGGTTGCCTAGTTAGTGAATAAAGTGTATTATATAAACTTAGCCACGAGGTAATAACTAAAGTTTCTATTTAATACTTGCTTTATACCCAAGTATTCTATATAATAATGAATGTTGTTCTGAGACGTTGCGATGAAGCGAGAGGTTACTGACACACCTGGCCCCTTTGCCATGGAGCGGTTGTCTAGAAAATTTTCGTGGAGTATGTCCGATACCAAATTGGGCGATAGAAGGAGGGACTAAAATGGCAAAGCAAAAAATTCGTATTCGTTTGAAGGCTTACGATCACAGAATTCTTGATCAATCCGCTGAGAAAATTGTTGAAACTGCAAAACGTTCGGGTGCTAGTGTTTCTGGACCGATTCCACTTCCAACTGAAAAACAAATCATTACCATTCTCCGTGCGGTACACAAGTATAAGGATTCTCGGGAACAGTTTGAACAACGCACTCATAAGCGTTTGATCGACATCGTTAACCCGACTCCACAAACTGTGGATGCCTTAATGCGCTTGGACCTGCCGTCCGGTGTAGATATTGAAATTAAATTGTAATATTGAATTAACTAGTATGAATTTATAAAGGAAACGAGGTGTCAACATGAAAGGTATCTTAGGAAAAAAACTCGGGATGACTCAAGTATTTACCGCTGAAGGTAATGTAATTCCTGTAACAGTAATTGAAGCAGGACCTTGTGTTGTTTTGCAAAAGAAAGACCTAGAGAATGATGGTTATGAAGCAGTTCAACTAGGCTTTTCCGATAAAAAGGAAAGAAACGCGATCAAGCCAGAAATAGGCCATGCGAAAAAGGCAAATACTGCGCCTAAGCGCTACGTTCGCGAAATTCGCGGGATTGACTCCACGAGTGTTGAAGTGGGTCATGAGTTGAAGGCTGATGTCTTCACAGAAGGTGAATTTGTTGACGTAACAGGTACTTCTAAAGGTAAAGGATTTCAAGGTGTAATCAAGCGTTGGAATCAAAGCCGCGGACCAATGGCTCACGGATCGCGTTATCACCGTAGACCAGGTTCCATGGGTTCCATTCAAGCGAACCGTGTACCGAAGGGCAAACGCCTACCGGGTCATATGGGACATACGACAATTACAGTTCAAGGCCTTGAAGTGATCAAAGTAGACGTAGAACGTAATGTTTTACTTGTAAAAGGTGCTGTACCAGGGCCTAAGAACAGCTTTGTGAAAATTAAAGAAACGGTGAAGAAATAATCACCATAGAAAGGAGGAACAGCAATGCCTAAAGTAGTGCTTTTTAATGTAGGTGGAAGTGAAGTAGGAGAAGTGGAATTGAGTGACACTGTATTCGGTATTGAACCGCATGTACATGTTATGAATCAAGCTGTCTTGTTACAAAGAGCTTCTCTACGTCGTGGTACTCATAAAGTTAAAGGACGTTCTGAAGTACGCGGCGGCGGACGTAAGCCTTGGAAACAAAAAGGTACAGGTCGCGCTCGTCAAGGATCTATTCGTTCGCCACAATGGAAAGGCGGCGGCGTAGTATTCGGACCAACACCACGCAGTTATACTTTCAAACTGCCTAAGAAGGTTCGTCGTTTGGCAATTAAATCCGCATTGTCTTCCAAAGTATTGGATAATAACATTATCGTTCTGGATGCATTGACGTTGAATTCGCCAAAAACGAAAGAATTTGCAGCGATTTTAAGCAACTTGAAAGTCGATCGTAAAGCTCTAATTGTTACACCGAGTTATGATGATGCAGTATCTATGTCTGCTCGTAACATTCCTGGTGTGAAAATTGTAGCAGCGGACGGCATTAATGTCCTTGACGTACTATTGTACGACAAGTTGATCATTACGAAGGAAGCAGTTCATAAGGTAGAGGAGGTGTTCGCGTAATGAAGGATCCTCGCGATGTGATCAAACGTCCGGTTATTACGGAACGTACGTCCGAATTTATGAGCGATATGAAATATGCTTTTGAAGTGGACATCCGTGCCAATAAAACCGAAATTAAACAAGCTATTGAAGCTATTTTTAAAGTAAAAGTTACAAATGTTAATACAATGCGTGTACCACAAAAGCCTAAACGTTACGGTAAATATTCTGGTTACACTTCAGAGTGGAAGAAAGCAATCGTATCGCTTAGCAAAGATAGCAAGCCGTTAGAATTTTTTGAAGCAGTAGAGTAGTGAAATCGCTAAAGTAAGGAGGGAAATTCAGTGCCAATTAAAAAGTATAAACCTACTTCCCCGGCTAGAAGACACATGTCCGTGTCGACGTTTGAAGAAATCACAACAAACGAACCGGAAAAATCCTTGTTGTCTCCCCTTTTCAAACATGCGGGACGTAATAACCAAGGTAAAATTACAGTTCGTCACCATGGCGGCGGACACAAACGTAAATACCGTATTATTGATTTCAAACGGACTAAAGACGGCATACCAGGTCGCGTTGCTACGATTGAATACGATCCGAACCGTACTTCCAATATTGCTTTGATCCACTATGCAGACGGAGAGAAACGTTATATTATCGCTCCTCAAGGTCTAAAAGTTGGAGATCAAATCGAATCAGGACCAGCATCCGATATCAAAATTGGTAACACACTTCCTATGGAGAACATTCCAGTAGGTACAGTTATCCACAATATCGAATTGCAACCAGGTAAAGGTGGACAATTAGTACGTGCAGCAGGTACTGAAGCTCAACTTCTTGGTAAAGAAGAAAAATACGTATCCGTACGTTTGTCTTCTGGTGAAGTTCGTAAATTGTTGAAAGTTTGTCGCGCTACAATTGGTTCTGTAGGTAATGCGGATCACGAACTAATTAAAATCGGTAAAGCAGGACGTAGCCGTTGGATGGGACGTCGCCCTGAAGTACGCGGAGTAGTAATGAACCCGAACGATCACCCACACGGTGGTGGTGAAGGACGCGCTCCAATCGGACGTAAATCTCCATTGTCTCCATGGGGTAAACCAACCCTTGGTTACAAAACGCGTAAAAAAGGTAAAGCTTCTGACAAATATATCGTTCGCCGCCGCACAAAATAATGCACGCTGTGCATAACTTTGTGAAGTGCCGAAAGTAACGAGAAGATTTGATGAAGGGAGGATGCACATATGAGTCGCAGTTTAAAAAAGGGACCTTTCATTGATGGTTACCTGTTGAAAAAAGTTGATGTTATGAACGCATCAGAGAAAAAGGCTGTTATTAAGACTTGGTCTCGTCGTTCCACTATTTTTCCACAGTTCATCGGACTTACATTTGGCGTATATGATGGACGTAAGCACGTTCCAGTATACGTAACGGAAGATATGGTAGGACACAAATTGGGCGAGTTCGCTCCAACACGTACTTACAGAAGTCATTCGGATGATGATAAGAAAACAAGAAGATAATATTTCAAGCTCTTTGTCTGAGAGGAGGTAATACAATGGAAGCAAAAGCACATGCTAAATCTATTCGGATTTCTTCCCGTAAAGTTCAATTAGTAATTGACTTGATTCGTGGTAAAGAAGTTGGCGCTGCAATCGCAATTCTTCGTCATACTCCGAAAGCCGCTTCCCCGGTTGTGGAAAAGTTGTTGAACTCAGCTATCGCAAATGCTGAACACAACTATTCACTAGATGTTAACAAATTGTTTGTTAGTGAAGTTTATGTCAACCAAGGACCGACGATGAAACGTTTCCGTCCTCGTGCGATGGGACGCGCTAGCAAGATCAATAAGCGTACTAGCCACATTTCTTTGGTGGTATCTGAGAAATAAGGAGGGATAACGAGTGGGCCAAAAAGTAAATCCTATAGGACTACGTGTAGGCATTATTCGTGATTGGGAATCTAAATGGTTTGCCGGTAAAGAGTTCGGTACTCTTTTAATCGAAGACGTTAAAATTCGCGAATACGTTAAAAATAAATTAAAAGATTCAGCTGTTTCGCACATCGAAATTGAGCGTGCAGCTAATCGTGTGAACGTTACTATTCATACAGCTAAACCAGGAATGGTAATCGGTAAGGGCGGTGCTGAAGTAGAAGTACTTCGTACTCAAATTGCTAAGATTTCTGCTGGTAAGAAAGTTCACATCAACATTTCTGAAATTAAACACCCTGAACTAGATGCTATTCTTGTTGCAGAAAGCATTGCACAACAATTGGAACGTCGTGTTTCCTTCCGTCGTGCTTTGAAACAAGCAATGCAAAGAACTATGCGTTCTGGTGCTAAAGGGATTAAAACACAAGTAGGCGGACGTCTTGGCGGTGCTGAGATTGCTCGTTCAGAAGGCTACAGCGAAGGAACTGTTCCACTTCATACGCTTCGTGCTGATATTGACTACGGTACAGCTGAAGCAGCTACTACTTTCGGTCTAATCGGAGTTAAAGTATGGATCTATCGTGGAGAGGTTCTTCCTACGGCTAAGAAACAGGCTGCGCAGGAAGGAGGCAACTAATCATGTTGGTACCAAAACGTGTAAAACACCGCAAGCAACAACGCGGACACATGAGAGGTCAAGCTAAAGGCGGAACTGAATTGAACTTCGGTGAATTCGGTCTTGTAGCACTTGAGCCATCATGGATTACTAACCGTCAGATTGAAGCTGCGCGTATTGCTATGACGCGTTACATCAAACGTGGTGGTAAAGTATGGATCAAAATTTTCCCGGATAAGCCAATCACACAGAAGCCTCTAGAAGTACGTATGGGTAGTGGTAAAGGTAACGTGGAAAAATGGGTTGCAGTTGTAAAACCTGGTAAGATTATGTTTGAACTTGGTGGTGTACCAGAAGAGATCGCTCGTGAAGCGATGCGTCTTGCTTCTCATAAACTACCGATCAAAACTAAGTTTATCAAACGTGAAGAAGTGGGTGGTGAAGCAAATGAAAGCTAGTGAACTTCGTAACCTAACCTCTGCTGAGATAGAACAAAAAGTATCCGGATTTAAAGAAGAACTCTTTAATCTCCGTTTTCAACTGGCTACTGGTCAGCTTGACAACCCGACTCGGATTCGTGATGTTCGTAAAGAAATAGCTCGTGCTAAAACTATTATCCATGAAAGACTACTTGGAATTAGTTAATTGAATCGGACTAAACTTGTCTATATTCAGGAAGGAGGCTTACAATGAGCGAGGAACGTAATGCACGTAAAGTACAAGTCGGTAAAGTAGTCAGCGATAAAATGGATAAAACTATTGTTATTGCTGTTGAATCTCATAAAAAGCACAACTTGTATCACAAGAGCATTAAACACACTAAGAAGTTTAAGGCACATGATGAGAACAATACTGCTAAAATCGGGGATATCGTTAAAGTTATGGAGACCCGTCCGCTATCTAAGGATAAACGCTGGAGATTAGTCGAAATCGTGGAAAAAGCGATTATCATCTAAACCCTTTTAAACGTTTTTTTCGAAAGGAGGAAATATAAATGATTCAACCATTTACACGTTTGCATGTAGCCGACAACTCCGGAGCGAAGGAACTTATGTGTATCCGCGTTTTAGGAGGAACTGGTCGTCGTACAGCAGCAATTGGTGACTTGATCGTATGTGCTGTTAAAGCAGCAACACCAGGCGGCGTTGTCAAAAAAGGTGATGTAGTAAGAGCTGTTGTAGTTCGTACTAAACGTACTGTTCGTCGTAAAGACGGTTCGTATATCGCATTTGATGAAAATGCAGCAGTTGTAGTTAAAGACGATAAGAGCCCACGTGGAACTCGTATTTTTGGACCTGTTGCTCGCGAACTTCGCGACAGAGACTTCATGAAAATCGTTTCCTTGGCACCGGAAGTTATCTAATTTTCAAATAACCTTAAACTTGCAAGGAATAGCAAGCCGCAGGAGGTGTAACAAATGCCAAAAGTGAAAAAAGTTCTGGAATCCCACAGCCATAAATTGCATGTCAAAAAAGATGATGTAGTCATGGTGATCAGCGGGAAAGACAAAGGTAAAAAAGGTCGTATCATTGCTTCTTATCCTCGTCAAAACCGGGTCTTGGTTGAAGGTGTGAACATGATGAAGAAACATCAAAAACCTAACCAATCTAACCCGCAAGGCGGTATCATCGAGCAAGAAGCTGCTATTCACGTTTCTAACGTGATGCATATCGATCCAAAGAGCGGAAGCGTAACTCGTATCGGATACAAAGTATTGGATAACGGACAAAAGGTTCGCGTAGCGAAAAAATCCGGAGAAGTTATCGACTAATCGAATATTGATGAAAGGAGGTTTGTGATTCATGGCAGTAAGACTAAAAGATCGTTACTTGAACGAAATTACACCTGCTTTGATGCAGAAGTTTAACTATACAACAGTGATGCAAGTACCTAAGATTGAGAAGGTTGTTATCAACATGGGTGTTGGTGAAGCAGTTTCTAACTCTAAAGTTCTTGATGCAGCTGTAAATGATATGCAATTGATTTCTGGTCAAAAACCAATTATCACTCGTGCTAAGAAATCCATCGCTGGATTCAAATTGCGTGAAAACATGCCAATCGGTGTGAAAGTAACGTTACGTGGAGAACGCATGTATTATTTCTTGGACAAATTGTTTAACATTACTCTTGCTCGTGTCCGTGACTTCCACGGTGTTTCCACTAAAGCCTTTGATGGCCGTGGTAACTATACACTTGGACTCAAGGAACAATTGATTTTCCCTGAGATTGAGTATGATAAGGTAGATAAAGTCCGTGGTATGGATATCGTTATTGTAACGACAGCCAATACTGATGAAGAGTCGCGCGAGCTTCTCACGCAAATGGGAATGCCTTTTGCAAAGTAATTCCGCAAATCCATTTCTCCGAAAATTATTAGGAGGTGTCAGTCTAAGTGGCAAAAACTTCGATGATAGTAAAACAACAACGTACGCCTAAGTTTAAAGTACGTGGATATACTCGTTGCGAACGTTGTGGTCGTCCACATTCAGTACTGCAGAAGTTCAAAATTTGCAGAATTTGTTTCCGTGAATTAGCTTATAAGGGCCAGATTCCTGGCGTGAAAAAAGCAAGCTGGTAAGAAGTCCATAAACGGGAAGGAGGTTTACACACATGACTATGTCTGATCCAATTGCAGATATGCTAACTCGTATTCGTAACGCTAATACAGTACGTCACGAAACGGTAGAAATGCCTGCTTCAACGATGAAGAAACAAATCGCTGATATTTTGAAGCGTGAAGGATTCATCCGCGACGCAGAAGTTGTCGCTGATAACAAACAAGGGATTATCCGTATTTTCTTGAAATATGGACAAAACAATGAGCGTGTTATCACAGGTTTGAAAAGAATTAGTAAACCAGGCCTTCGCGTGTACACTAAGAGCAACGAAGTTCCTCGTGTACTCGGCGGTCTAGGTATCGCGATTATCTCCACTTCAAAGGGAGTTATGACCGATAAAGAAGCTCGTCAATCTAAATCTGGCGGAGAAGTTGTCTGCTACGTATGGTAATATAATGTCACAAGACAAGGAGGTGCAACATATATGTCTCGTATTGGTCGCAAACCAATCGCAGTACCAAGTGGTGTAGAAATCACTTTGGATAACACTGTTATAACTGTTAAAGGACCTAAAGGAACTTTAACTCGTGAACTTCATAAAGACATGAAGGTAACAGTTGATAATAA
The DNA here is from genome assembly GCF_001637205.1 of Paenibacillus glacialis. Lineage (GTDB taxonomy): Bacteria > Bacillota > Bacilli > Paenibacillales > Paenibacillaceae > Paenibacillus_AQ > Paenibacillus_AQ glacialis. The sequence goes on along the minus strand of NZ_LVJH01000063.1, from coordinate 17,960 downwards.
TGAAATTCTTGTTGAACGTCCTTCTGACAATAAAACGCATCGTTCTCTTCACGGCACGACACGCAGCGTTGTCAGCAACATGGTTACTGGTGTAACTGAAGGTTTCTTTAAAAACCTAGAATTGGTTGGGGTCGGATATCGCGCAAGCAAATCCGGAGATAAAATCGTTCTAAACGTAGGTTACTCACACCCAGTTGAAATTACTCCAGAACCAGGTATTGAATTTGAAGTACCTGTGAATACAAAGATCACTGTTAGAGGGATCGATAAAGAACGTGTAGGAGCTTATGCTGCTAACATCCGTTCGGTACGTGAGCCTGAACCTTACAAAGGTAAAGGGATTAAGTATGAAGGTGAACGCATTATCCGTAAGGAAGGTAAAGCTGGTAAGAAAAAATAGGTTATTTTTTCTTATTCCAGATTTACCATGTGCGTCTTAACGTGATGCTTTGAAGGTAAACTGAAAGGAGTGAAATGGAAGTCATGATTAATAAAGAAGATAAGAACAAGGCACGTGTAAGAAGACATCTTCGTGTTCGTAAGAAAATTACTGGAACCGTTGAACGTCCACGTCTTAACGTTTTCCGTTCTTCCAAACATATCTATGCTCAATTGATTGATGACGTTGCTGGTGTTACATTGGTAGCAGCATCAACAGTTGATAAAGAATTGAGTGAAGGAATTACTAATGGCGCTAACGTAGAGTCAGCTCGTAAAGTTGGCGAATTGGTTGCTAAACGTGCAAAAGATAAGGGCTATGCTTCGGTCGTATTTGACCGCGGAGGTTACTTATATCACGGACGAATTCAAGCACTTGCAGATGCAGCTCGTGAAGCAGGCTTAGAATTCTAAGATATTTTTTAAAAAGGAGGTTAACGACTTGCGTGTAGATCCGAATACTTTAGAACTGACTGAAAGAGTTGTAAATATTAACCGCGTAGCAAAAGTTGTAAAAGGCGGACGCCGTTTTAGCTTTAGCGCGTTGGTAGTTGTCGGCGATGGCAAAGGTTATGTTGGCGCCGGTATCGGTAAAGCAGGCGAAGTACCTGATGCGATTCGCAAAGGTATTGAAGATGCTAAGAAAAATCTAATTCATGTTCCACTTGTTGGAACATCTATTCCTCACACTGTAACAGGTAAATTCGGAGCTGGTCGCGTCTTTATGAAACCAGCATCAGAAGGTACTGGAGTTATCGCTGGCGGTCCTGTACGTGCAGTACTTGAACTTGCTGGTGTGGGTGATATCTTGACAAAATCTCTGGGTTCTTCGAACTCCATGAATATGGTCAACGCAACTTTAGAGGGCTTGTCCCGTCTGAAACGCGCTGAGGATGTTGCGAAATTACGCGGCAAATCCGTCGAAGAATTGCTCGGTTAAGGAGTGAATGTCATGACAAAATTACAAATCACCCTCGTTCGTAGTTTGATTGGTCGTCCTGAAGATCAGCGTGCGACTGTCAACACACTTGGCTTGAAAAAAATCAACAAAACTGTTGTTCATAACGACAATCCTGCGATTCGCGGAATGATCAATAAAGTGTCCCATTTAGTATCAGTAACAGAAATCGAAGGTTAATCAACAAGATTAACCTACAAATCTTAAGGAGGTGCAACGAACGATGAAATTACATGAGCTTTCCTCTGCCCCTGGTTCCCGTAAAGAACGCAAACGTGTTGGACGCGGTACTAGTAGTGGTACAGGTAAAACATCAGGTCGTGGCCACAAAGGTCAAAACTCTCGTTCCGGCGGTGGAGTTCGCCCTGGTTTCGAAGGTGGACAAAACCCGTTGTATCGTCGCTTACCTAAACGCGGGTTTACTAACCCTACGCGTAAAGAATATGCGATCGTGAACATCGAAGATCTTAACAACTTCGCAGCAGATACAGAAGTAACTCCAGAATTTTTGTTCGAAAACGGAATCGTGAAAAATGCTAAAAGCGGAATCAAGATTCTTGGCAACGGCGAAGTAACAGTTAAGCTGTCTGTCAAAGCGAATAAGTTTTCTCAATCTGCGGTGGAGAAAATCGAGGCTGCCGGCGGTAAAACCGAGGTGATCTAATGTTTAAGACGATCAAAAATATTTGGCACATTGAGGACCTACGCAAAAGAATCGGATTTACTCTATTCGTACTATTCATTTATCGTATAGGTAGCTTCGTACCAGTACCTGGTGTCGATAAATCAGTTTTAGCGAATACTAACAATGCTGGTGCAGATTTGTTTGGACTTCTCAATACGTTCTCGGGTGGCGCGTTAATGCAATTCTCAATATTCGCCCTCGGGATCACGCCATATATTACAGCATCCATCATCGTGCAATTGCTCTCAATGGATGTTATACCAAAGCTTTCCGAGTGGGCCAAACAAGGTGAACACGGTAAGAAGAAATCAGCACAATTGACGCGATATGGTACAATCGTATTGGGTATAATTCAGGCGTTTGCTATGTCCATCGGGTTTAACCGTATGTATGGCACTGTCATGATTCCTAATGCAACATTTGCTAAATATGTACTGATTGCTATTGTCTTGACGGCGGGTACTGCCTTCCTGATGTGGTTAGGTGAGCAAATTACGGAAAGAGGTATTGGAAATGGTATATCGATGCTTATCTTTGCTGGTATCGTAGCTAACATTCCAACCTATATTCGTACAACGTCTCAGTCTTCCTTCATCCAAGATAATCAAATCTTCATGAACTCGTTGAAGACGATATTGCTAGTTCTCGTAATTGTATTGATTGTTGTCGGCGTTATATATGTCCAACAAGCGATTCGTAAGATTCCAGTACAATACGCTAAACGTGTCGTTGGAAACAAAATGTATGGAGGACAAAATACGCATATACCGCTTAAGATCAATGCTGCGGGCGTAATTCCAGTCATCTTCGCCATATCATTGCTTCAATTCCCAGTAATCATTGCGAGCTTCTGGACCCCAAACGCATGGGCTGAATGGGTTAAGATTAACTTAAGTCATGATCAACCATTGGGTATGGTCTTGTATGTTATCATGATCATTGGATTTACATTCTTTTATACTTTTGTACAGATGAATCCTCAACAAATGGCTGAAAATATGAAGAAAAATGGTGGATATATTCCTGGGATTCGTCCTGGTAAAGCAACTGAGAAATATATGACGCGTGTTATGTCTCGTTTGACAATGTCAGGCGCTATATTCCTAGCTGTTATATCGTTGACACCAATCTTCTTAGGTTCGTTGGCTGGATTGCCTAAATCCGTGCAAATCGGGGGTACAGCACTCCTCATCGTTATCGGTGTTGCGCTGGATACTATGAAGCAAATCGAAGGTCAATTGATCAAACGTCATTACAAAGGTTTCATTAATAAATAAAAGGTCCGGTGAAGTTTTTTAAACTTCCTGGTACCTGCATTTCTTGAAATAGAAATTCTTGGGGGAGTGATAAACGTGAACATTCTTTTCATGGGACCTCCTGGAGCAGGTAAAGGAACACAAGCAGCGGCCATCGTTAATGAATTCGGTATTCCTCATATCTCAACAGGCGATGCATTTCGTCTAGCGATTAAACAGGAAACACCGATTGGAGTTAAGGCCAAAGGATATATGGATCAGGGCTTACTTGTACCGGATGATGTTACAATTGGTATTGTGGGTGAACGTCTACAGCAGTCCGATTGCGAAAAAGGTTTTTTGTTGGATGGATTTCCAAGAACCCTTTCGCAAGCGGAAGCGCTGGAAGAAATACTATCCCGTTTAAATACTCAACTGGATTACGTTGTTAACTTGAAAGTTGATCGCGATAAATTAATGGCGCGTTTGACTGGAAGACGGATTTGTAAAGAATGTGGATCCTCTTATCATGTGATCTTTAACCCGTCTAAACAGGAAGGTGTTTGTGATATTGACGGAGGGGAATTATACCAACGCTCGGATGATAACGAAGAGAGTGTAGGTAAAAGACTTGACGAATATATTAACAAAACAGCACCACTCCTAGATTTTTATCAGGAAAAAGGTTTATTGCGTCAGATCGATGGTGAAATGGAAATTGATGCGGTTACAACTGAAATCGTATCAATATTGCGAGGTTAGGTGTAATGATCATAGTTAAGTCCAAAACGGAACGTGGGCTTATGAGCGAGGCAGGGCAAGTTATGGCTACAAGTCAACTTGCTGAACCGTACATTCGCAATCAAGCTTTAGTGCCGTCAGCTAAGGACTACAATGGTTTCCTTACTAGCATTTGCACTTCGGTCTTAGTCCCTGGATCCTCCGGTAATCGCAAGTTAAACGAAGACCACATTGTTATGTTAGACACCAGAGCGGATGACAGTGGTTTCACAAAACTGAAGTGGTAGGTGATTGTTTATGAACAACCAATCCATACCGCATATTGGTCAAATTGTGAAGATACTGAGAGGCAAGGATGCTGGACAACTAGCTGTAGTCCTGACCCAAGCCGATAACAAGTTCGTCTATATTGCGGATGGGGATAAACGTAAGTTTGATCAAGCGAAGAAGAAAAACCTTCTTCACTTGGAAGCCCAATCGTATATTAGCAGTGAGGTTGCAAACAGTTTAATGGAAAACGGTCGGGTCACAAACGGAAAGCTGCGTTATGCAGTGATGATGTTTAGACTATCTACCGAATCAAATGCTGAACAGAGAGGAGACTAATTGTGGCTAAAGAAGACGTAATTGAAGTAGAAGGTACGGTCCTTGAACTGCTTCCAAATGCAACGTTCAAGGTTGAACTTGAGAACGGTCATCAAATACTTGGTCATGTTTCAGGAAAGCTACGGATGCACTTTATTCGTATTCTGACTGGAGACAAAGTGGTCGTACAGTTATCACCATATGATCTAACCAAAGGTCGTATAACTTACCGTAAATAATGCAACGTACACATTAAGATTTTGGCTGAAACCTGTTTTGCCCGGCAAAATAGAGCTGATTCTTATGAAGAAAGTTTCTTGTATAGAGCTTTCTAAATGCTTTCGATGTCAGTTTTGCAATGCAAAACTTGGTATATGCTTTCGAAGTCAGTTTTGCTTCGCAAAACTTTGAGGAGGTAATTAACATGAAGGTAAGACCTTCTGTAAAACCCATGTGCGAAAAATGCAAAGTCATTCGTCGTAAAGGGACAGTAATGGTGATTTGTGAAAATCCGAAACATAAACAAAAACAAGGTTAAAGAAGGGGGTGTAGCGTAAAATGGCTCGTATAGCTGGAGTGGATTTACCACGTGATAAGCGCGTTGAGATCGCCTTGACTTACATTTTCGGAATCGGTAGAACGACTTCCCAGAAAATTTTAGAAGAAACAGGCATCAGTTCAGAAACTCGCGTTAGAGATCTAACTGAAGATGAAGTCAGCAAATTGCGTGAAACGATCGACAAAACAGTCAAGGTTGAAGGTGACTTGCGTCGTGAAATTTCCTTGAATATTAAACGTCTAGTTGAAATTGGTTGCTATCGTGGTGTGCGTCATCGCCGTGGGTTGCCGGTTCGTGGACAACGTACTAAGACGAATGCACGTACACGCAAAGGCCCTCGTCGTACGGTAGCGAACAAGAAGAAATAATAAGGGGGGATAAAAGACAATGGCAAAACCAAAAAAAGTCGTGCGTACTAAACGCCGCGATCGTAAAAATATTGAATCTGGCGTGGCACATATTCGTTCCACGTTCAACAATACGATTGTAACGATCACTGATCCACACGGTAATGCAATCTCATGGGCTAGTTCAGGCGGACTAGGATTCAGAGGTTCACGTAAGTCCACTCCATTTGCTGCACAAATGGCCGCTGAAACAGCAGCTAAAGCAGCTATGGAACATGGAATGAAATCAGTTGAAGTTATGGTTAAAGGTCCTGGAGCTGGTCGTGAAGCTGCGATTCGTTCTTTGCAAGCTGCTGGTCTGGAAGTCAACCTAATTAAGGATGTAACTCCAGTTCCACATAACGGGTGCCGCCCACCAAAACGTCGTCGTGTCTAATTAAGTCAACCAGAACAATGTGGTATAAAACCCGCGCGTTTTGCTAACAATGGTTGTTTAGGTATACCACAGGATACTCTAGACAAGATGACTGTTATATAGGAGCGACGTTTGAAGGAGGGTACATGCGTGATTGAAATCGAAAAGCCGAAAATTGAGACCATTGACGTCAATGAAAATGGTACTTATGGTAAATTCGTAGTAGAACCACTAGAACGCGGTTATGGTCAGACTTTGGGGAATTCACTTCGCCGAATCTTACTATCATCGCTGCCTGGTGCAGCTGTTACATCGGTTCAGATTGACGGTGTTCTACATGAATTCACAACAGTGCCAGGAGTAATGGAAGACGTAACGGAGATTATTCTAAACTTGAAAGCTCTATCCCTCAAAATTCATTCTGACGAAGAGAAAGTGTTCGAGATTGATGCTGAAGGCGAAGGAGTTATCACAGCTGCGGATATCCGTGCGGACAGTGATGTTGAAATTCTAAATCCTGATCTTCACATTGCGACATTGGGTCCTGGATCCAGACTACACATGCGTATTTTTGCAAGTCGTGGACGTGGTTATGTTCAAGCAGATCGGAACAAACGTGATGACCAACCGATCGGCGTCATTCCGGTTGATTCCATCTACACTCCGATCTCACGCGTCAATTATGGCGTTGAGAACACACGTGTTGGTCAAGTGACTAACTACGACAAGCTTACAATGGAAATCTGGACTGACGGAAGCGTTAGACCAGAAGAAGCTGTTAGTCTTGGAGCTAAAATTTTGACCGAGCATGTGAATCTATTCGTTGGTTTGACTGACGAAGCTAAAGATGCTGAAATTATGGTCGAAAAAGAAGAAGACAAAAAAGAAAAAGTGCTTGAGATGACGATCGAAGAGCTCGATCTATCAGTCCGTTCTTATAACTGCCTCAAGCGTGCTGGTATCAATACAGTACAAGAACTTACAACAAAGACCGAAGAAGATATGATGAAGGTTCGTAACTTGGGCCGCAAATCTTTGGAGGAAGTACAAGAAAAGCTCGAGGAACTCGGTTTGGGACTTCGGACTGAAGAATAGCTTCTAAGATTGTTAGTGAAGGAGGGAAAAACATGGCATACCAAAAGTTGGGCCGCGATGCTAGCGCACGTAAAGCATTATTTCGTGACTTGGTAACGGACCTATTCTTATATGAACGCATCCAAACAACGGAAGCGAAAGCTAAAGAAGTTCGTTCGATCGCTGAGAAGTTGATCACGAAAGCGAAAAAGGGAGACCTTCACGCTCGTCGTCAAGTAGCAGCATTCGTACGTCGTGAAACATTGGATGGCGAGCAAGATGCTATTCAAAAATTGTTTACGGATTTGGCACCTCGTTACTCAGAGCGTCCAGGTGGATACACTCGTATCCTAAAACTAGGACCTCGTCGTGGCGATTCTGCGCCAATGGTTTACTTGGAATTAGTAGACCGCGCGTAAATATCGAAATGTTGAAAGGGTAAGCAGTAATCGTTGATTCTGTATTAACCCTTTTTTCACTTCATTTCGGAATAGAGGAAGCTCCGAAAGGAGCTTCTTTTTTAAAATATAAGAGAGTATAAGTTTCACTTGATACTCTACTTCTTACATTTCCGAAGAGACGGATACCCGCCCTTAAGGGTCGGTGTAGCCGTTTCTTCTTGAATGATAAGAAAGTGTAAGTTCCAGAACCTTTGCTTATCATTCAAGCAGCTATGGGGTACCGTCTTAAATTTAACGGTGATCGGATCTATTTGATGATTAAGCTTTGCTAAATGAGGTGATGTTACTTTGCGCAACTTATGTATGAAGGTCAGTTACGAGGGAACGAATTATAACGGCTTTCAGACACAAACGGATGGCAGAACGGTTCAGGATCACCTTGAGAAGGCAATTAAGATGCTTACAGGTGATGAGGTGAAGATTATAGCTTCAGGGCGGACAGATGCAGGTGTACACGCCTACGGTCAGGTATTCAATTTCCAATCTCTATCTGCTATTCCCGTAGAACGGTGGGCAATGGCCCTGAACACAAGGCTTCCAGCGGATATCGTGGTTAGAGAGGCAATAGAAGTACCGGAACTTTTTCACTCTCGTCGATCAGCCAAACGTAAAACATACCGTTACACAGTAAATGCTAATCAATTTATTGATGTATTTACGCGTCATACCCAACTTCATCATCATGGGAGATTGGATATCGCAGCAATGCAGAGGGCTATTAAGCACTTTATAGGAACACATGACTTCACATCATTTGCTTCCCGTAATTCTGCGAAGACATGTCATGTTCGCACATTGTTTGACGCTTATATTGAAGTGGATGATTCGATGTGTAGGTCAGCTTCCAGAGATCAAGGCGTTATTCATACGTATGTAACAGGAAGTGGCTTCTTGCAGCACATGGTTCGTATTATGATGGGAACATTACTGGAAGTTGGAGAAGGGAAGAAGTCTCCTGATGACATACCAGTCATTTTGGCGGCTTTAGATCGGACACAAGCCGGTCCAACAGCGGAAGGAAAGGGCCTTACGCTTTGGGATGTAGATTACAGTGATCATATGAAAAAAACTTTATAAATCTCTTGCGATTTGCTTGTGGATACTGTAGAATAAAAATTGTGTTTTCTTAATGGCTTTCCCACAGCCCCAAATAAGATGATCACAATTATGCTTTAAATTAATTGATAACATTTACTAACTACTATGAACGAAGATAAATGAAATATGTTTGATTTTCGGACGATAACAAGGAGGAACTATTTTATGCGTACCACCTATATGGCTAAGCCAAATGAAGTAGAGCGCAACTGGCACATCATCGATGCTGATGGTAAAACGCTAGGTCGTTTGGCAACTGAGGTTGCTGCTCTTATTCGCGGCAAACACAAGCCACAATTTACAACACACGTTGACTCTGGCGACTTTGTTGTCGTAATCAACGCTGAGAAGATCCATTTGACAGGAAGAAAGTTGACTGACAAGAAATACTACCGTCACTCCCAGCACACTGGTGGTTTGAAAGTAACTACAGCTCAAGAAATGCTGAAGACTTTCCCTGAACGTGTTATTGAAGCAGCCGTTAAAGGTATGATTCCTAAGACACGTATGGGCGACAAGATGAAGCTTAGACTTAAAGTTTATGCAGGTACAGAACATCCACACGCAGCACAAAATCCAGAAGTTTACGAACTTCGCGGCTAATTTAAAAGGAGGACAGTTTCATGGCACAAGTACAATACTATGGGACAGGTCGTCGTAAACATTCGGTAGCACGTGTTCGTCTTATACCGGGTGAAGGACGCATTGTCATTAATAAACGCGACATTAATGAATATTTCGGTCTAGAAACACTTAAGTTGATTGTTAAGCAACCTCTTAACTTAACAGAAACACTTGGCAAATACGATGTTCTCGTAATTGCTCATGGTGGAGGAACATCAGGTCAAGCTGGAGCAATTCGTCACGGGATTTCTCGTGCATTGCTTAAAGTAGATCCTGAAATGCGTTCTTCTCTTAAGAAAGCAGGATTCTTAACTCGTGACCCACGTATGAAAGAACGTAAGAAATACGGACTTAAAGCAGCTCGTCGTGCTCCTCAGTTCTCCAAACGTTAATATTATTTCACAAAAAGACCTATTCTCACGAATGGGTCTTTTTGTGTTTTTTTATTACTACAATAAAGTAGATTAGGCGAATACATATTGACACATTCAACTGGTAATATTTATAATAAGATATAATTCATATGAAATTAGTTGGAATTTCTTTTTATTATTTCTAATGTATTGGGGGAGACAAATTCATGAATTTATTAGAGAAAGAGCAACTCATCAAAGAAAAGTCAGAAGAGTTTGAGCTTGCTTTACCTGAGGATGTCATAAGATGGGCCATTGATACCTTTCCGAACATTACATTTGCCTGCAGCTTTGGGGCAGAAGACGTTGTACTCGTTGATATGATTCAAAAAATAAGTCCTTCAACAGATATTTTTTATTTAGATACGGATTTTCATTTTAAAGAAACGTATGAGACACGAGATCAAATGGCACAGAAATATGGATTGGAATTTGTTCGTGTATCTCCTAAATTAACGCCTGAAGAGCAGGCATCGCAACATGGAGAAGCTTTATGGACTATCGACGCTAACCAGTGCTGTAACATTCGGAAGGTTGAGCCACTTACTCGTATCCTGTCTCAATATGATGCATGGATAACGGGTATTCGACGTGATCAGGCACCAACACGTGCCAATACAAAGAAAGTAGAATATGACGCTAAATTTGGGCTGATTAAATTTAATCCTATAGCTTCATGGACGACGGATGATGTGTGGAATTACATCCGGAGTAATGATGTGCTGTATAATCCACTTCATGATCAGAATTATCCTAGCATTGGATGCGAATATTGTACCCGTCCAGTTATGCCTGGCGAAGACCCACGTGCAGGTCGTTGGGCTGGAAATGAGAAGACAGAATGCGGACTTCATAAGTAATTTCTTCATGAAAGTAACATGAAATTAAATACAAGGAGCGAAATCAATGACTTCGATATTACCGCATGGTGGAAAATTAATTCAACGGCTTGTTCAGGGTGAGGAAAGAGAATCACTACTACAGGTTGCTCAAGGTCTCCAACAAATTGCTATTAACACATGGACAATATCAGATTTAGATCTTATTGGAGTTGGTGCCTTTTCGCCACTTACTGGTTTTTTGAATGAAGATGATTATCGATCCGTCATTTCTACGATGAGACTTGCGGATGGCACTGTATGGTCTATTCCAATTACACTGGCTGTAGATGCGCCTAAAGCGGAGAAACTATCTCTTGGTGAACAAGTTGCGCTTGTAGGGGATACGGACGGAATTATCTACGGTACGCTTACTGTGGAGAGTATATATACCGTAGATCAAGCAGAAGAAGCGCTCAATGTCTTTAAGACCAATGATCCTGAGCATCCAGGGGTCAAAAAGTTGATAGAACGTTCTACTACCTACGTAGGTGGTTCAATACAAGTCTTGAATAGACCTGAACCTGCTAAATTCAAAGAATTCTATTACGATCCTGCGGAGACACGTCGTTTGTTTGCAGAGAAAGCTTGGAAGACAGTCGTTGGATTCCAAACTAGAAATCCTGTTCATCGCGCGCATGAATATATTCAGAAGAGTGCAATGGAGATCGTGGATGCCTTATTCTTAAATCCGCTTGTGGGTGAGACGAAATCAGATGATGTACCTGCTAATGTACGGATGAAGAGTTATTTAACACTTTTGGAAAATTATTATCCTGAGGATCGTGCATTTCTTGGCGTGTTCCCAGCGGCTATGAGATATGCTGGACCACGTGAAGCTATCTTTCATGCTATTGTTCGGAAGAACTATGGATGTACTCACTTCATCGTGGGACGAGATCACGCGGGTGTAGGAGATTATTATGGAACTTATGAAGCTCAAGACATATTTAAGAATTTCACGGCAGAAGAATTAGATATTACGCCTTTATTTTTTGAACATAGCTTCTTCTGTACGAAATGCGGAAATATGGCTTCGAGCAAAACATGTCCTCATGGAAGTGAAGATCATCTGACCCTATCGGGAACGAAAGTTCGGGGATTATTACGTGAGGGGCTCTGTCCTCCACCGGAGTTTACACGTCCTGAAGTTGCCAAGGTTCTTATCGAAGGAATGGCTGAGCAAGTTACGATATAATGTACTATTTGTCCACCCCCACCCATATAGATGTTTAAGAGTCTATAGGACAGGAGGTGGCCTTTTTTATGTCCAAGCCTAAGTCAGGTACGATAGCGGTATGGATTCGGCTTAGAACGATCAAAAAGCTACTATTTGCACTATGTTTATTGATTGTTTTTGTAGGTATAGTTACATACGAAGTTCCTACCGAAAAAACAACGAAGTACTGGAGTTTACCTTTAGCTGGGAAAGTAATTGTCTTAGATGCTGGTCATGGGGGAGTGGATGGGGGAGCTGTAAGTCGACAAGGTGTGATTGAGAAAGATATAAACCTAGCCATTACGCTATACCTACGTGATTACCTGCAGGAGGCTGGAGCCGTTGTGAAGATGACGCGTGAAGGAGATTATGATCTGGCGTCTCCGGATACCAAAGGATATTCGAAGCGTAAAACGGAGGACTTGAAGCAACGTGTGAAGAAAATAGAAGAGCAACAACCATATCTATTTGTTAGTGTTCACATGAACAGTATTCCTTCAAACCGCTGGCGTGGAGCTCAAGTGTTCTATTATCCTAATCACCCAGACAATGCTAACCTGGCCACTTTAATGCAAGAAGAAATGAGACGTAATTTGGAGAACACGGATCGTATTGCCAAAACGGCAAATACGGTGTATTTGCTTAAAGCTCTAAAAATTCCAGCAACTCTGGTAGAAGTTGGTTTTCTCTCTCATGCTGAAGAAGCGATGTTGTTAAAAGATGTGGAATACCAGCGGAAAGTTGCTGCTTCCATTTACAAAGGGATTTTGCGATATAGTTCAGGTGAGAAATCCAAGGTGTCGTCAGAATCAGATGGGTAAGATATAATAGTTATATATGCCAATATACGAAGCAGGGGTGCTGCCATCATGATATCAAGAGAGCAAGTACAGGAAATTCTATACTCGATGGGTGAACCTACAAGCGGTAAAAGCCTGATCGATCTACAACTTATTAGAGATATTGTAATAAAGGAAAACAAGATCTCTCTTTCTGTCATTTATCTTGACACTAGTGAAACGTATCGTGCTGACCTCGAAAAGGAGATCCATCATCGCTTAGAGAAGTTGGGGCCAGAGGAAATTCATATTCGTCTACGTGAAGCTACGGATTATGATCGTAAGTTAGCTTTTGGAGAAAAGATGTCAGATGAAGATGAAGCCGTCTTGAAAAAGGGTCATGCTGCTGGATTAGAGGACCATGCCCTAATTAAAGAGGATTCGGGCGTACACTTCATTGCTATAGCTAGTGGTAAGGGAGGCGTTGGTAAATCAACGGTAACTGTTAACTTAGCTGTAGCATTAGCCCGTCAAGGCAAGCGTGTGGGGCTGATTGATGCTGATATATATGGTTTCAGTATTCCAGATATGATGGGATTGGAAGAAGGACCTATCGTTGAAGATGAGGTAATCTTACCAGTTGAACGTTTTGGCGTAAAAGTGATGTCTATGGGGTTCTTTATTCGTGAGAATAATCCAGTAATTTGGCGTGGACCTATGTTAGGGAAGATGTTACGTCAATTTCTTAGTGATGTGGGTTGGGGAGAATTGGATTACTTACTCCTTGACTTACCTCCGGGAACGGGTGACGTTGCCCTGGATGTCCACCAAATGCTGCCTCAGTGCAAAGAGATCATTGTGACAACACCACATGCGACTGCGGCCTTTGTAGCCGCTAGAGCAGGCGCTATGGCTATTCAAACGAATCATGAAATATTGGGTGTAGTTGAGAATATGTCATATTATGAGTGTTCAAGTTGTGGGGATCGTGATTATGTGTTTGGTAGAGGTGGGGGAGGACGATTGGCTGAAACGCTTCACACGGAGCTAATAGCTCAATTACCTCTAGGAGTTCCTAATAATCACATATCAGAACCAGATTTCTCGCCTTCTATCTATAAGTTCGATACAACAAGTGGTAAAATCTACGATGAGATTGCCACGACCGTTATTTCTAAATGCGAAAAGGACTGACCTCATTCGTAATGAGTCAGTCCGATTCCAACCAGCCTAGCTGATGAATGAAGATATTACCGATTAGCTCCCGAAAGGGGGCTAATTTTATTACACTTATTCAACCGCCACCTTCAGAATCTTTCCCTCCGCCACTTTCTTCACTACCGCCACTATCCTTCTTTTTCTTTTCATCTTTTGGTTGTAGTTCACTTTTGACGACGGATTTAAGTAATTCCAATACTTCCATTTTGAAAAGTGGATTTTGCATCGCTTCTGTCATTATCGTCATCGTCTGTTTACGGAAATCAGGTGATTTAGTAAGCTCTAGAAACATTTTTGAGACCTCAGGGGATTTCATGATGTCAGAGACCGACTTTTGATAGGTTGGATCTTTAATCAATTGCTGATGTAACTCTTTACTTTGTGAGCTAATCGCTTTGGCGAAATCACCGGCGAATTTGGGATCTTTCATTATCTTTTCGATTTTTTTTTCATATTCGGGAGCTGTAATTGCATCCTTTACTGCAGTACGAATCTCTTTGGATGAGGCTGATGACAACATTTTCATCCCCATGGTACCACCAGATTCACCTCCGTTTAGAGCTTCCTCAACAGCTTTTTTTCCATCATCGCTCTTGAGAATATCCACCACCATGGATTTCATTTCTTTATATCCCATTGGGGAAGATGAGCTACCTTGTTCAGATCCACAAGCTGTAAGAGCAGTAACAAGAACACAAATCAGTCCAATAATGCGTATATCCGTTCTTTTCATCTAGTTTGTCCTCCTTAACATGGATACTGTTTGTAGTATGTGAAGGTGAAATCATAAATATGTTCGGAGGTAATGGTTTTTTTATGAGAACGTTGGTAAAATAAACTGTTAATGGGGGTGATTTTTTGACTTTAAGAAAATGGTTTAAGTTATTTTGGGAAACATTATTAGTGGGTGCAGTGGCTTCCATTATTACAGGAATCGGATTGCAGGTCGCAAGTGGGGGAATATCTTTCAATGGATTCTACGATTATGTTGCGTTCTTCGTAATTTTGTTTGGATATGGAATGCTTGCCAGTGTATATTCTCAATTGGGTTTCTTTGCTTATCTGATTCTGAATTATATGGGGAATGGCGTATTTTCCAAAAAAGGATGGCAGTACATACAGTTAGTTCTAACCGTCTTAGCTTTACTTGAGTTGCTGTTCTTCCGTACGTTTGTTGGTGGGGAGAGTGGAAAGTGGTCTGACCTTGTACTAGGTGGAGTTATTTTAATCGTGTCAGTCGCAGTAGCTTACTTTAAAGCACGTATGACGAATGCTTCAGCTTGGATTCCAACGTTGTTCTTCCTTATCGCGGTTACCATTATAGAAATTGTAGGTGGTCTTAAAATTAATGTAGACAATGCTACAGCACTTCTTGTTATTCCCTTATTAGCATGTAATGCATTTCAGATTTTAATTCTTCATCGTATTGTAGTAAACAAAAAGAGCTAAGTTACTTAGCTCTTTTTGTATAACACGACGGATTGTTAGCGGCTTATTCACTTTGTGGATGGACTAGCTGATTTTCTTGTCTAAAGTCCTGTCAGGTCTAAGTCCTCGATGGATACTTGTGTCGATGCTTGATCACGGACCTCAGTTCCTTTGGTATCCGTTTGGTTAATCAAGTCAGAGACGGTAACGAATTCATATCCTTGTTTACGAAGCTGATCAATAATAAGGGGAAGTGCTTCATGTGTTTGTTTAGACGAATCACTAGCATGCAACAATACGATATCACCAGGGTGAGCTTTACTAACCACACGGTCAACGATATTTTGTACTCCAATATTCTTCCAGTCTAAGGAATCTGTATCCCACTGGATCACTTTATAATTCATACTTTCCGCAATACGCAATACTCTTTTGTCAAAATCACCGTTCGGTAATCGGAGTAAGTTAGGCGCTTTACCGGTCATATCGCTTAATACAGAATTAGCTGTTGCGATCTGTTTGCGAATCTCCTCATCACTAAGAGTAGTGTAATTCACATGCTTATGACCATGACTCCCAATTTCAAAACCGCTATCCTTAATATCCTTTACAATGTCTGGATGGCTTTTACTCCATGGAGAGGAGAGAAAGAACGTGGATTTCTGTACTTTTTTCTCCTTCAGAATCTTAATGATAGGAGCTGGTCGGGTATCGCCCCAACTTATATCGAAGGTCAAAGCAATCACTTTCTTGTTTGTAGGTACGCTGTAAATCGCTGAAGGAGCCCCTTCAGAGAATACAGTAATTTGATCCCGTTCAATGTACACAACTCCAATTGCAAATACCACAGCTGCTGTAACGAGCAAATAACGTTTAATTTTCTTCCAGCTCAACACATAAAAAAATGAATTCATTGGATAAAGCGCTCCTCTCATGCACGAATGCTTGTTTACTCAAATTGTATGCTCGTACTTGGGGGTTATTACTATATGAGAGGCTTGCGACGAAGTTTTGTCCCAAATACTTAAGGAGTGGGCTTGAGAAGTAGTTATGTAGCAAAACTTTTAGAATATGCTTACGAGGTTAGTTTTGTACCAAAACTTTTAGGATTACGCTTACGAAGTTAGTTTTGTACCAAAACTTTAGGAGGTTACTCATGTTTAGATTCTCAGCTTTTATAAAAGATATTACTTTGATTAAAAGGACGATGATGGTATCGACATTGATATTTATCATTGGGATTGTAGTGGGTTGGCTTAGCACAGAGACAATAGCAGCGTTTGTTAACCAACAGATTGAGGGGATTCGTCAGATTAGTCAGAACTTAAGTGAGTCAGAACGACCACAGTGGAGCTTTTTTGTGTTTATTTTTTTGAATAACAGCATAAAAGCCGTATTAATCATATTTTTCGGTATTTTTCTAGGTATACTCCCGATTATTTTTCTAATGATCAACGGTATGGTTCTTGGATATTTGGTACATCATCTATCAGCACAAGGTGAAAGTATGTTTGATGTAATTGTAAAGGGCTTGTTACCGCATGGGATTATTGAGATTCCAGCTATTATTATTGCATGTGCTTTTGGACTTCGATTAGGAACGTTAGTGTGGATTAGTATAGGGCAATGGAATCGTGAGAAGAGGGCTAATCTGGGAGACGTGTGGAGCGGGTTCTTTAAAAGAGTGGGACCTATTTCGCTGTGGATCGTGATATTACTGTTCATAGCGGCAATTATCGAAAGCACAATAACATTCTGGTTAATGCGGTGAGAATAAATTTTACTGTTATGCTCATATTTTTTCCCAAATATGAGCATAACAGTAAAACAGCTATACGGATTGTTCTGGAGTAACCCAGCCTGTTATCCGTTAGTTACATAATCGAGGAGGCAATAATATATGCTGGGTATGCTATTCAATGATAGAGAGTGTAAGGAACTAGATTATGTTCTTCGTAAAGAACTAGATGAAATGTTAATGGACCTAGGTGACAAACGTTTAGATCAAGATATCAAGCAATCAATTGCTAAGCGTTATAAAGTTGTGTTTCGTATGTATGCTCGTTTTGCCCCCCCAAAGGAACTCTCCAAATATGCACGTAACAACCGATTCCCCCAATTGAAGCATTAAAATTATAAAAAAGTGTTGACTAACTTGTTTGAAATATGATAAATTAATTCTCGCTTCCTTAGTGATTAGGAAGTTGCGAGATCAATCGATACAAATCGAATTGAAAATCGCTTCAAAAAAACTTCTTGCATTATCGATACACAGTATGATATGATATAGAAGTTGTCGCCGAGAACAACTGGTGACAAACGAAAGAAAATATTGATCTTTGAAAACTGAACAACGAGTGAGTAGATTTCACGAAAGTGAAATCAAAACAAATGAGAAATCATTTGATAGAGAAAGAAATTTCTCGTCAGTTTGTTTTAAATGAGCATAATCGCTCTTTTCATAGATCGTTCCAAATCGCTGCAAAGCTGATTTGAAACGATCTACTATATGGAGAGTTTGATCCTGGCTCAGGACGAACGCTGGCGGCATGCCTAATACATGCAAGTCGAGCGGAGTTGTTTTGGAAGCTTGCTTCCAAAACAACTTAGCGGCGGACGGGTGAGTAACACGTAGGTAACCTGCCTATAAGACTGGGATAACTACCGGAAACGGTAGCTAATACCGGATAATTTGTTTCTTCTCATGAAGAGACACTGAAAGGCGGAGTAATCTGCCACTTATAGATGGGCCTGCGGCGCATTAGCTAGTTGGTGAGGTAACGGCTCACCAAGGCGACGATGCGT
>NZ_LVJH01000062.1 GCF_001637205.1 Paenibacillus glacialis | reverse complement strand
TAGTACTTGGGGTTCCATGTTGATGTAGCTTATCGGCCGATTAAGCAGGGCGGATAGTTGACTCGCGATCTGAGGATAACTGAAAATCTCCGAACCAGTAAGCGTATATATTTGGCCTGATACCTCGCGGTTGGTCAGAACTTCTGCGGCAACATCTGCGATATCGCGACAGTCAATGAAGTTACACGGTGAATCGCCCATGGAGCCGAAGAAAACATTTTGGGTTGTGATCGTTGGTGCAAGGCGCATTAAGTTTTGCATGAACGCATAAGGGCGCAACACGGTGTGGGTGAGACCCGATTCCCTCAGCGTTTTCTCGATTTCTTGATGCCAGCCAGCCACTGCCACTGGAGAACTCTGCTCAAAGGCAGGGCTGGATATTTTTACGATGTGTTTGATTCCAGATTCAGCGGCAATCTGAATGATTGAAGTTTCCAATTCGATTTGACTTGGACTGTTGGACATGGCAAGGAAGAGCTGGCTAGCACCTGCAAACGCGCGGCGCAGCGATTCGGGGTCGGAAGCATCCGCCAATGCGACCTCGATAGTCGATCGGCCTTTTTCTCCGATCTGATCACGCAACTTCTCTGGCTCTCTGCTCAGCGCCCTGACGGGTACGCCAAGATCAACCAAACGTTCCAAAAGCGCACTTCCTATCGTACCTGTTGCTCCCATAATAACTATCATTTTTATCTTCTCCTTTTGGATGAAAAATTAGTTGTGACGGCAAGACGCCACCGCCATGTCACTATCGT
>NZ_LVJH01000061.1 GCF_001637205.1 Paenibacillus glacialis | reverse complement strand
TGTTTTGGTGGTTTTCTACGGTGTTCACCGATGTTTATGGTGTCGTGTACCGGGCTATAGCGGTAAGCAGCTTTGTTTGTTTCTACCTTGATGTCCTTAGCTCCACTGAAATCAAACTCCCAATCGATACCAAGAGCTTGAAGTTGTGTTTTCACTTGCTCTTTAGTGAGTGTACCCGCTTGTGATTGTTTCAAAATCGCTTTCACCTTTTCCTGGGTAGCGTCATCGAGGTTATCTGGCTTAGTTACTTTGTTTGTTTCTATTTTGATGCCCTTAGCTCCACTGAAATCAAACTCCCAATCGATACCAAGAGTTTGAAGCTGTGTTTTCACTTGCTCTTTAGTGAGTGTACCTGCTTGTGATTGGTTCAAAATCGCTTTTACCTTTTCTTTAGTTGCGTCATCGAGGTTATCTGGTTTACTCACTTTGTTTATCTCTACCTTGGTACCACGAGCCGTACTGAAATCAAACTCCCAATCAATACCAAGAGCTTGAAGCTGTGTTTTCACTTGCTCTTTCGTTAGTGTACCTGCTTGTGATTGGTCCAAAATTGCTTTTACCTTTTCTTTGGTTGCGTCATCGAGATTATCTGGTTTACTCACTTTTCCTTGTTCTACCTGTTGTCCATTTCCAATAGTTTGTGTTGATGCATCAGCCGCGAATACAGACCCAAAAGATGTGAGAGCAAAGACAGCACCTAAAGCAGTAGTAGCCAATTTCTTTTTCATAGTTATCAATCTCCTTCGTAAATGTATTTTTCTTAACGTCTTCATTGTACTGTCGTGATCTGGAGTTACTATGGAGATTACGTAGAGTTTTTGTGGGGATTTTTCTCATTTTTTTTATAAGAAACGGCATATATAACCCATTGTGCTCGGCGCTAGCCTCTATCTATCTATGTATTTATACCGAATGCTTCTCCACATAAACTCCAGATAACACGGTTATAATATTACGAGAGGTGATATAATGATGAACTATCATATTCTTGTGGTAGAGGATGATCAAGAGATTCAGGAATTAATCAAACAATTTTTAATGACACAACAGTATAGTGTTGAAGTTGCATCAGATGGATTAGAGGGAATGAAACAATTTAATAAGCAATCCTTTGATTTAATTCTTTTGGATGTGATGATGCCAAATCTTGACGGATTTGAAGTTGCCAAAATGATTCGAAATGAGTCAAATGTACCCATTATTATGCTAACCGCATTAGAAGAAGAACAAGAACAAATGAAAGGCTTCGATATTGGAATCGATGATTATATTACTAAACCCTTTTCTTTTCATGTATTAATTAGACGGGTCAAGGCTGTACTGAGAAGAAGCAATGATCAAAGTACGGATAATCATTTAGTTTTCAAAGAAATGCAAGTCGATTGCGATGCATATAAAGTTTATGTAAATGAGGTTGAAGTTCCTTTAACGACAAAAGAATTCGAAATTGTACAACTACTGCTTCAAAATGAGAAAAAAGTACTTCCAAGGGAAAGCATTGTCGAAAAAGTTTGGGGATACGATTATTACGGAGAAACACGAATTATTGATACACATATTAAAAACATACGAAAAAAATTAGATATACCCTACATTAAAACAGTGAAGGGAATTGGTTATAAAATTGATGAATGAGGTATTAAAAATGATGACGATGAAGCGGATTACCTATAAACTCTTTCTGATTACATCTCTTATTTTGTTAGCCTTTGCAGTCCTGATTTATTTAACTTTATACTTCTTTCTCCCTTCATTTTATGAGCAGTATAAAACAGAACAGCTTCAAACAGGAATAGAAGAAATAATTGATAAATCTAAGGGTCTCACTTTTCAACATGCCATACCACTTCTTGAAGAATACACAAAAATAAATAACGCAATGCTCTACCTTCAAAATAAAGAAGGAACCATTATTTATTCTCCGTTATTCTCTTTTTTTCAAGGAAGTACCCAAGCAGCCCCAAATGTACAATTCGATAAAACAAAGCCATCAAGGAATTCAAATAGCCTTTCCAAATCATATGACGTTACCATGCCCATTCAATTTCAAGATGTTAACTTAACGCTCGTAGTTTCCGCAACATTTCAACCTATTAATGAAGCTTCACAGGTCTTGGTACGTTTCCTTCCCTATATCAGTATCATTGTCGTTGTTATTGGTATAGGAAGTGCTTATTTATATTCGAGGTTCATTACAAAACCACTCCTTTACATTAATCAAGGAGCACAAAAGATGGCGAATTTGGATTTTGCCGAAAAAATTGAGGTTCGTTCCAATGATGAATTGGGGCAGTTATCCAATAGTTTAAATGAGATGTCAATTAATTTACAACAAACAATGCTTGATTTACAGAAAGCGAATCAGCAATTAAAAAGTGATATTGAAAAAGAAAGAGAAACAGAAAAAACACGCAGGGAATTTTTTGCTATTGTCGCACATGAATTAAAGACGCCTCTTACGGTTATGAAAGGATACTTAGAAGGGATGATATATAATATTGGTCCGTATCAAAATCGTGACCAATACCTACAGAAAAACCACCAAATTATTGAAGGCATGGAACAACTGGTTCGCGAAATTTTAAGCATGTCAAAATTAGAGCAACATACCTTCAAACTACAATTAGAAGTAGTAAATCTCTCGGAATTAATGGATACAATCATAAAAAATCTCGAATTTTTTGCTTCTCAAAAAGACATTCAAATGATAAAACAGATAGGTTCTCACCTTTCTGTTTATACAGATCGTGTTCTTTTAGAAAAAGCCTGTAAAAATATTATTCATAATGCGATTATGTATTCACCTCATGGAGAGAAAGTATATATAGAGCTAACTCAGGATTCAAAACAACACCATATCCAAATTAAAGTCATCAATACAGCTGTGAAAATTAAAGAAGAGGATATACAACATATTTTCGAACCATTTTATCGAATCGAAAAATCAAGAAATCGAAATACGGGAGGGAGTGGCTTAGGGTTATATATTGTAAAGCAAATTTTTGAAGCCCTTTCTATTACGTATTCTATGAAGAATACAGAACAAGGAGTACAATTTTTAGTTACCATTCCTTTATCCATAAAATAAACAACAAAAGAGTCTCGATCTCATTTCAATTAGGAGGAAATGAGATCGAGACTTCATTTTGTATCTTCTGAATCTGAACTAAGGCTTTGCCGCGCCGCTTACAGACCCATCTTGATCTTGATAAGGAGGAGACATTTCCTCTTGATTTTGCATCATTCTATCTTCTTGATATACATCTGTTTCTTTAGGATTCAAGTCCGAGTTATCCCTTGAATTCAACACATATAGAAAAGCACCAGTTAAAATACCAATCGTCACTACTACTAAAACAATTGGGGCTGCTATTTTTTTCCACATTCTTCTCATTCCCTTACAACTTTTTGATTACTAAATTTCTTTTTTCGAGATACACCGCTGTATCTGATTGTTTAGCCACCTCTTGGGAGTGAGTGACTACAATGATACATTTATTTTCTTTATGAGCAAGTTCTTTAAATAACTCGATAATTTCCATGGAAGTTTCTTGATCTAGATTCCCAGTGGGTTCATCAGCAATTAATAAATCTACATTACAAGATAATGCACGAGCAATCGCTACACGTTGTTGTTGACCACCACTAAGCTGTAATACCTTTCTTTTTGCTTCTCCTTCTGTCAGCCCTACCTTTTCTAATAACTCAAGCGCTCTTCCTTTTTTATCTTTCACATCTACCCCTGTAATCTCCATTGCCGTGACTACATTTTGAAGAGCGGTCATATACGTAATGAGATTATAGGATTGAAAGATAATCGAGACATGTTGATTTCGATAGGTAACCAGACCTATCTTCCGTAAATCTGTTCCTTTGTATAATACATTCCCACTACTTGGGATATCTAATCCACTTGCTAAACTAAGGGTTGTTGTTTTTCCGGATCCCGATGGTCCTAAAATGGTATAAAAGTGTCCAGCTAGAAACTCAAAATTTACATTATCTAATATAGTGATTTTTTTATTATTGTTTTGATAATGATAATTCAGATTTTTGAACTGTAAAATAGTGTCCATGTATATCCCCCCTACTCATCTTTTAATAAAATATCTTTTGGATTCAATCGAAGAATCGATAATGCTGGAAGAATGGTTGATAGGATTGCGATTATTAGGCCTAATCCACCTAATTTCAGCACATCTTGAGATGTTACACCTACATCAATATGATTAATAGGATCCACATCTTTACCTTGGTCATCATTCATCCCAAACATAAATGTGGGTGCCTCTAGATTATTTTCTTGCTCTTCAGAAGCAGTAACTTCTTTCTGTAATAAACTGTCTCCCATTGTTTGAGATACTGTCTCACCTGTAAATATAGAAAGGCTAAATGCTAAAGCAGCTATACATAATACCTCTACTAAGAGTTGTCCTATTAATTTTCCTTTTTTCTCGCCAATCGCAAGTAAGATTCCTAATTCTTTCCGTCGTTCTTTTATGGTCAACATAATGATAAGACCTAAGATAATAGATCCTGTAATTGAGACCAGGTATATAATCCATTTTGAAGTTGCTGCCATGTTCTCAATAGGGCCTATCATTTTTTTGTATAAGGCATCATGAGCATCTAGTTTAAATAGGTCAAAATCAATGCCTGTTTTCTTTCCCTCTGCTTTAAAATCATCGATATGATCTGGATCATTCAAGTAATAAATGGCTTTATCAATGGGTGTACCCTTCATATCCTTATTTTCCGAAAATTCTTTTAACGATCCGTACGAGACATATACTTTGTTCGATGGATGAAACAGTGGTGGTGCCGTTTCCATGTTGCTATCCATCGTGGACGTTTCGTAAATCCCTATAATTTCGAGCTCTACTGTCGATGTTTCATTTGTTGTTTTGATCTTTAACTCATCACCAACTTGTAGATTGTTATCTTCAGCTAACTGTTTTTCAACCAAGGCTACTTTCTTATCTTTGTCTTCTGAGGTTATTGAACGCCCCTCAATCATTTTATTCGTTTCTTCTGTAAATTCTTTCAATAAATCAGAACTTCTCACACCGTGAATGAATGTATTTGGCATTGTCATATTACCTTGGCTTCCACCTATGGATCCACCTACCGAGCCTCCCCCTTTATCATCATTAATGGGAGTATAGCCATCCGCTACACCTTGACTATCTTTTAGATAGTTAAAATCTTTTACATATGGTGATTCAGCTAACTTATCTGCTTCCTCTGTAGAAAGTTCTGGGCGATGTATTCTTTCATTTGGATTTTCATTTCTCTGTTTTTGTACATATTTTTGAAATTTTTCTCCATCTAATCCTAACGTTATGTCAACTCCCAACTTTTTTCTAGCGAGATCACTCGCTGTTTCCGTGACATTTTGCATCGCGAATCCTGCTAACACTAAATTACTAACAACTAAAAATACAACAAATAAGATAAGGGATTTTCCCTTTCTTGCTTGTACACTTAAAAATGCGCGTTTGATAAAATTCATTGTTATAACCTCCTTGATATCTCTAATCTATACGATTAATCTGGAGTCTATATGGAGATATAGAGGAGTTTATCTGGAGAATTGTGATGTTTTTATCAAACGTGTAAAAAGGGCACCCTTTTGGGTGCCCTTCATTTAGCGGGTTGAATGAAGTTTATTTGTTTAGCAGCATTATAGAGGCATCATTAATATCATATAGCTTGCCCTTATTGCTATTAACAAGCTGAATAATTTGCTTGTAAGCTAATCCTCCTGTTGGTGCGATTGCATCAAGAGTAACCTTATTCGTTTTCAGCTCGGCAATAATTTGTTCAAGAAAAAATCCGGATTTTCCTTGTGAGGTGCCTTTATCGTGAACAGGAGCATCCGTTATAAAGATGATTCTTTTGGAATTCGTGCTACCCGACAACTTATTAACTGCCATATGAATGGCTTCTAGTCCGGATTCTTCCAAGTCCACTCCGCCAGAAGCCACCAACTTATCTAAATTATTCTTTAACACATTTTTATTGTTTGTGAATGAGAAAAATTCTAAATCTTTATGATACGCATCTACATAATTAATATCCCGATAAGCCACAATAGCAAATTTTGAGCCGGACGGAACGGAATCCACGAATTTTTTAACCGTTTCTTTTATATAACCGATGATCTCTCCCATACTACCAGTAACATCAATTACAAATACAATGTCAGTGGGAGTGGTAATACCATGCGATATTTTTTCTAAAATAGGCGAAGAGCTGGACGGTTCGGATTTCGCTTCTTTCTCGCTTTCAGCAGTTGTAGGGATAGTCGGCTGTTTTTGAAAAACAACAACTGAATTAGAAGCAATGTTCCACTCTACCATTCCGCCAAGAGCCTCGCTAACAAATCGAACCGGAACCATCGTACTTCCATTTATTAATTGCGGAGCTGCACTCAAGGTAATAGGAACACCGTTCACGTAAGCGATCTTAGATCCCATCGTTAGTATAATGGTTTTTCCTTCTCTTGTTGCAGTCACCGTTTGGGTGGATTTGTTCCATTTCACGGTTGCCCCTAGCGATTGGAAAATCGCCCGGAACGGAACGAGTACATTTCCACTTACATTTACAGGTGCTTGCGCATAAGCCTGCTTGTGTCCTTCAATATACACTTGAATATGTTGAGGTTCATTGTTAATCGGAACAAACTGAGGGATCGAAGCTGCCAAACCACCTGATTGATTTACTGTTTTCAAATAAAAATAATATCCTCCTGAAGGCAATCCGAGCTTGCTCAGAGAATAGGTTGAAGAATTGCCCGGGTTAATACGGATTCGTCTAACTACTTCCCCATTTGCGTTTTTGACCATAACATAGGAAGTATAAGTCGGCTGTACGGCTGCAGATGTAATATTAACAATGAACGTATGATTGGTGCTCAGCGTAATATGGCCAGGGTAGCTTTCTCCACCAGGCACTTGAAATTCCGATTCAACCTCTTTACCTGGAGTTACAGGTCCGCCTGTCGAGGGACTCTCTGTTTTTTCACCAGAGGATGATTGGGTACCGGCAATAGAAGTAACCGGAAAATAAAAGTACATTTTTGAATTAGCACCGGGTGCCGAGCGCTTTTCTGATATCGTGATAGAATTGTTCGCATAATTAAAAGTGAACTCAGAGGCGCGAACTTTCGTTCCGTCTATGTATAAGCTGACATTCTTGCTCGAACTCAATAAATAATTGGTTAATTTAAAAACGCGTGTTGAGCCATTCCCTTCAGGAAGAGCATTTCCAATTTGGTCCTTGCCTGAAATTCCTTCTCCCCATTCAAAAGTTGGGCTTATTAAGTATTTAATCGAAATCTCGGCTCCCCTGTCGGGAGCTTTATTCATTGTTATGGTATAGCTTTCATGATTAACCGTATACTCCTTAGAATCGATTTCTATTTGATTGATAAACAAACGAAGATTGGTATTACTGGACGTAATTTTATTGTCAGTCGTGAATTTAAAAACACGCGCTCGTCCATCCCCATCATCAAGGATATTCACAAGGTAATCGCCTTCTCTAAATTCATGCAAGCCATTAGCGCTTGCATTTCCTGCCCAAAACTCCAAGCTCCCAGCAAGCATGATGAAAATCATGAACAAAAGGATCATTTTTCTACGCTTCATATTCTCTCACTCCATTAATGTAAGACATGGTGGGTCTATTATCTGTAGCCTATTTCTCTGCGTGGAAATGGTAGCCGACACCTCACTTTACCATACAAAATGGTGCGGTTATAGTAAAATATTACCTTTTTAAATCTGATACATGTCGCTTGGTAATGACGCCTCAATGATATGCTTTTCGGTACCAAAAGGGCACCCTTTTGGGTGCCCTTCATTTAGAAATATTATTATTGAGTGCCTAACTTTCACTTTATGGTTTTTGAAAGTTCTGTAAAAATAACCCCTAATGCATAGGCTCCTGCGTCGGGATAACCAATACTTCTCTCACCGACGGTACCCGCTCTGCCCATTCGAGCAACAATCGCCTCCGTTTGTTTCGCCCCTTCTACAGCAGCATCTGCTGCCTTCGTTGATGCAGCCTTGATATCATCTCCGTCATGCGCACTATTTGCCCAAGATTCCGAGTAAGGAACAAGCGCATCAATCAAGGTTTTATCCCCCACAACTGCCCCCCTACCAAAGGCTCTTTCTCCTGTATCTTGTATCCCTTTAACAACAGCGGCCATCATTTGGGCAGTCTCGTCAATGGATAGCTCTTGTTTATTTCCAACATTCTTACTGGCTGCTCGAAATGCTGATCCCCAGATTGGACCTGAAGCACCTCCACAATGCTCCATAATAATCAGGGAACAAGCATCTAGGAAACTTCCAATATCCGAGACATGGTTCGTTACAATATCCTGCCACTCTGTCTTTAATTGCTTGAATCCCTTCGCCACACTCATGCCGAAGTCACCGTCACCCGCATGAGCGTCTAGCTCACAGAATGGAACTTCATTCTCAATGATGATTTCACTCATTTTATCTATTAGATAAATGATGTTATTTAAGGAGAATTTGTCATCCACAATGGTTGCAAAGTTCTCATTCGTCTCACATCTGAAGGATACAGACGTATTCTCATTTTCTTCTATGACAACCTCGGTGTAATTCACTTGCTCAAAAGCTTCACGAACAACTAGCGCTGGCGTATCACACTCTTCAGCCAATAACTGCTTTAACTGATCGTCTAGCTTCATAACAGAGACAGACGCCCCAGCCATATCTATACTCGTCATGTAATTTCCAACAAACACTTTGTAGACCCTTATATTCCTGGAAACTAATTCACGGATAACGGAGTTATTCAATACATACAATTCTTGTAGCGGAGTGCCTCCAAATCCATTAATCAATACAGCAACCTCTTGGTCTGAGTCACGATCTATCTTCAGACTTTCTAATAATGCGTTCACCATTCTCTGTGCCAATTCATCGGCAGAAGCTATTGCTTCTCTCCGAATTCCTGGTTCCCCGTGAATGCCAACACCGTACTCCATCTCATTGTCTTCAAGAGTAAACGTTGGGGTTCCCTTTGCAGGAACCGTGCAAGAGGTCAAAGCGAATCCAATACTCCTCGTATGGTCTATCGCCTTTTGGGCTACCGCCTTCACTTCACTTAAAGACTTGCCTTGTTCAGCGGCTGCGCCGGCTATTTTATGAACCAGAACCGTACCTGCTACGCCTCTTTTCCCTACGGTATAAAGACTATCTTCAACCGCAATATCATCATCCACTTTAACGAAATCCACCTGAATGCCATCTTCCCCTGCAAGGTGAGCCGCATTCTTGAAATTCATGATATCGCCGCTATAATTCTTAATGATTAATAACGTTCCTTTATTGGACGCTGTGGATCGGATCGCTTGGTATACTTGAATTTGTGAAGGGGAGGCAAACACATCACCACACACTGCTACGTCAAGCATTCCTTTTCCAATAAAACCAGCATGCGCGGGTTCATGCCCACTCCCACCACCACTGATCAGTGTTACTTTTTCTTTGTTTATTTCCTTCTTCTGAATGATCTTATACTTGCTATTAAACGCTAGATTTGGATGTGCCAAGACTAAGCCGTTACACATTTCTCTGACTAACGTTTCTGGCTTATTTATTATTTTTTTCATGTTATTCATCCTTACTCAATTTGTATTGTCGACCGAGTCGATCGGCTACCGTGATGGCTGCTGCCACCGCTTCTTCTGTTATTGGGAATGGCATTGAATGAATCGATTCTTGTGGAAGACAAGCTATACGGGCTACACTTAACACTTCTTCATATGAAAAGCTATCCACGCCAATGTCTGCGAGGCAGATCGGAAGCCCAACCGCTGTGCAAAATGCCAGCACTTCATTCAATTCATCTTGATCTGCATTCTCAAGAACGAGTTGAGCAATTGTGCTGAAAGCTACTTTCTCCCCATGATAATAGTGATGCGTTCCTTCTAATGAAGTTAAGCCATTATGAATGGCGTGGGCAGCAGCTAGACCGCCACTTTCAAAGCCAAGCCCTGATAACAAGATATTAGCTTCAATAATATTCTCAAGTGCAGGAGTGACTAAATTACAATCTGAAGCTACTTTTGCCTGTACACCGTCTTTCAATAATGTTTCATAGCAAAACTTAGCAAGTGCCAACGCGGTATTGGTTCCTTTAGCATCACCACATATTCCTTCGCGAACCCCACATGGTAATCCTGCATTGACGTTAGCGTATGATCTTGAGGTTGCTCTAGCTTCGAAATAGGTGGAAAGTGCGTCCCCCATTCCCGACACAAGAAATCTCGTAGGCGCATTTGCAATGACGGTCGTATCAATCATGACCACACTTGGGCTTTGTTTAAAATAAGCATAGTCATCAAACTGCCCATCGGGAGTATATAGAACTGCTGAATGACTTGTTGGGGCGTCGGTCGCTGCGATCGTTGGAACTATGATTAAGGCTACACCTTCTGCTACGCACTTTGCTGTGTCAATTGCCTTGCCTCCACCTAATCCAATCGTACAGGAACAGTCATGTTCTTTAGCCAATGCTTGTAATCTCTGAACTTCTTCCCGTGAACACTCCCCTTGGAAGTTACTTTCAATCAGTGTGATATTAAATGTATTTATAGTCGACTCCAGTTTTCCTTTTACTCGATTCACATCATCTGGATGAGCAATAAGTAGTGCTGAATCCCCGAATGTCTTTACAAAATACCCTAAGTTTAAGATTTCATCTTCTCCTTGAACATATTTCGTTGGGCTAATAAAAGCTTTTCTCATAACTATTCCTCCTAATGCTTACTATGAATCTTGTATAGTCCGATATGGGCAGCAATCATTGAAATATCACTGCATATGTACAACATTAGCATGAAAATCCACAGCAAGTCAGTTTATTATTCTATTCGCATTATTAAAATTCTATTCGCGGTAGGAAGCGTATTATGATGATAAACTGATCGATTAATTAAGTTAGTATCAACCATCACTGACATACGATTTGCGAACCCATTTCTTGATTTCTTCGCGTGAGCACCTCCCCTTTAGAATTAAATTCCAATGATTAGTGTTATGTACTGCTTGTTATATGCAGGGATAGGTAATTGTTCAGATGGATCGGCTTGCGAATCGGTTCTTTTCTATAAGTTCCTATTTATGGTAATGTATTTCTGGTATTTGTCAAAATATGTTCAATAATAGAGGATTTCGAAGAAGTTTGTTGAAGATTTCTAGAGGCTTAGATAGTGGGGGGCACAATATGCTGCGAAGAATTAAAGTCGGGAGAACCAAGAATGTGGGAGAACATTTAAATGAGGGATTCCAACCGGCCCCAACAAAAAAGAGAATCCTTAGTCCCCAGTGGAGTTCTTTCAGAATTGCCGGAATTTATTGTATTATAGGGTGCTTATGGATTCTGTTAACCGATAGATTGGTTCCTATTTTTACGCAAAATACAGAAATGATCAAGCAGATAAATTTAATCAAAGATTGGATTTTTGTAATCATAACCGCTGGACTTATCTTTATTCTAATTCTGCATACGCTCAAACATATCAGAAAGATAGAGAAAAAGTTGGGACTCGCGCAGCAGGACAAGATATTTGCTAATGAAAGTCTCACATCTGCGTATGAGGCAATTATCGCTACTGAGGATGAACTCAGACAACAATACGTTCTGCTACTTGAGAACCAGCATATGCTTTCTGAAAGCGAAGAGGAAATGCATCATCTGGCCTATCATGATGTATTAACTGGCTTGCCCAATAAGTTGGCCTTATACGAGAATGAGTCCAATACAGCCTTTGAGGATTCCAATGTCATTGCGGCCCTGATGTTTTTGGACATCGACAACTTTAAATATATTAACGATTCGATGGGCCATGCGTTCGGCGACCGTCTGATTGTTAAGACAAGCGAGAGACTTCTCTCCATTACAGACAAGAAGGGGGACGTCTATCGGTTTGGCGGCGATGAATTCATCATCCTTTTGCATCCCATGGAGAATACAGAGGAGATAAACGACATTGCAGCCAACATCCTAGCTGGGTTTAAGGAATCTATTGAGGTAGACAATATTCTTTTACATATCAGCATCAGTATCGGAATTAGTATTTATCCTGAACACGGAAGCGACATTATGGAGTTAGTTAAACGTGCCGACATTGCCATGTATAAGGCAAAAGAAGCAGGTAAGAATAGGAGTGCCGTTTTTGATCATCCTTTGAATGACACATTCATCGAGAGGATGAATATCGAGAAGCATTTATATAAGGCTATGGAGCACAATGAATTTGAACTCTTTTATCAGCCTCAGGTCGATCTGTCTCTGAATAAGGTGACCGGTTTAGAAGCACTTTTACGCTGGAATAGCCCTGAGCTAGGATTTGTCTCACCTTTTAAATTCATCAAGATAGCAGAAGATTCGCATCTTATTATTCCTTTGGGGGCATGGGTTCTACGCACAGCCTGCGCTTTCCTGAAAAGTCTTCATGAGAAGGGCTTAACACATCTGAGCATGTCCGTTAATATTTCGATGCTGCAAATATTACAAACCGACTTTAATGAGATGGTTCTGGATACTATACAAACTTGCGATCTTTCACCAAAATATCTGGAGCTCGAACTAACGGAGACTGTTCTGGTTGAATCTTATGATCATGTGCTTCATAAGCTGAATGAACTAAGAGAACACAACATCAAAATTGCACTAGACGACTTCGGGACTGGTTATTCTTCATTAAGTTATCTGACCCATTTGCCAATCACCACTTTAAAGATAGACAAGTCCTTTATCGATTCCATTCATACTGGAACACATCAGGCCGCTCTAATAGAGCAAATTATTATCATAGGCAAAAGAATGAACATGTGTGTCGTTGCGGAGGGTGTGGAGCAAACGGTACAGCTGGAGTACTTGCAGCAGCATGGCTGTGATAAAATTCAGGGTTATTTGTTTAGCAAACCACAATCAGCACAGGACCTCGAACAGTTACTAACTCGATGGGCGCTTACTGGTATTAACACATCAGATCATAACACTCAAGCATAAACGGCTGTGCCATCCTTTAGCGGCATAGCAACGTTTAGCGTTGAAATATAAGCGTTAGTATATTTCTTATATTTTAAACAAGAAGAAACGTATTAATAAGTCGGACAAGGTATACCTTGTCTGGCTATTATTTTGATAGTTACTGGTATTTTTTTTAATATCGTTGTATTATTTTTACTAAAATTATATATTAGAACTTGGATGTAAGTCTTTAGGACTACATCAGGTAATGACTATTCTTAATAAGAAGGTGTACCTTAGTGGGTCTTGTGGTATGGATTGACTTAATATTGTTCATCATTTTGTTTGCTCTATTCATATATGTATTTGCTTCTGTTACAATCACTAACCTACATAAAGTCTATTTAGTATTCCACTTTGCTATGATGTTATGGCCCTTCTGTCAATTTTCCATCAAAATAACGGACAACCCCAAGCTTCAATTGTTTTATGTGAAGCTCTCATTTATGGACACGGCTTTATTAGCCACTGGATGGCTTCTATTCACCATTCTACTCACGGGCAAATCGTACGTTCTCCGAAGAAAAGTATCCTTATTACTATTTGTACCTCCCATATTCATAGCCATCGGTGTCATCATCAATCCAAATGGTATGTTTGTCCTCCCTATCGAGGGCGGTTACTTCCAAAGAACTTATGGACCCATTTTTTGGTTTATTATCACTACCGTGATTACCTACGCTATTATTTCGCTTTACATCATATATTTAGCTCTGTCATCAAGCAACACAACCCGTATCAAAAAACAAGTGTCACATGTGCTCATAGGGGTCTCCGTGCTAAGTGCATTTGTATTGTTGGATATATTCCTGAATGTTGTCTTGTCCCTATCTCCGCCCGTGATTCCAGGAATGACTTCTCTGGGTATTTTGCTATCGGCTATCTTTTTCATTATTGCCATTCATCGAGATAAAATATTTGATATTGTGACTATAGCTCATCAGGATATTATTGACACGATAGAGCAAGGAATTCTGGTGCTCGATGATAATGAAACGGTCGTAGAAATAAATCAGTCGCTGCTTCCCCATATTAACTTACAGATAGGTGATCACTTCGATATCGCGGACATCTACCTATCTGAACAATCTGATATCCATTTCGATGTATTTCTTCATACTTACCGAGAACAGCCCCTAGAGAGAGCCAACATCGAATTGTTCTATCCTGGCATCAATGGATATATCAAAATTCATGCTGCGCCTATCATAGTAAATGGTGTCATGGTTGGACGAATTATTACGATTCAGGATATGACTGAGCTTCGCCGCCTCATTGATGCGACAAATCTACAGTCCGAGAGTCTGCAAGAACGTAACCTAGAGTTAATCGGGATACAGAATGAACTCTTTCAGACAAATCGCAAACTCAAACAAATGGCCGTAACCGATAGCTTAACGGGTTGTTACAACCGTCATTACTTAACGCAACAGTTAGAGCATGAAGTTATGAATAATATGAAGTATCAGACCCCTTTTACAATCCTTCTAATAGATATCGATTTTTTCAAATCTATCAATGATGATTACGGTCATTTGGTCGGCGATGCAGTCATATGCAACACTGTGGAAGTCATCAAAAAAACACTACGACAGTCTGACATTCTGGCCCGCTATGGTGGAGAGGAATTTATTGTCTATTTACCAAATACGAGCCAAGCACAAGCCAAATTGTTGGCTGAGCGTGTAAAATCAGCAATCGAAGACAATAAAGTAGTCATCGACAATGTTACTCATGCTTTATCCATTACGATAAGTATCGGCTTGTTATCCCTTAATAATTTCACAATTAAAAATACGAATAGTTCAAAAATTCATTTAAATGATATGTTTGAATCCGTGGACAAAGCCTTATATCAAGCTAAAAAAGCAGGCCGTAATCGGATTGTTAGCATCGTAAGATAACGGCAAAAGGAACCTCCAAATCCACATTTAATCGTGGGCTTGGAGGTTCCTTTGTCATAACGTTCCATTTTGGGCTTTAGCTATCGCGTTGGCATGTGTCACCCAAAGATAATACAAATCATGCAACAAAATATGTCGAAAGATCGTCTGTCATAATGTACTAAAAAATTCAAGGAGGTTTGACGATGAAGAAACCTACGAAAATATTATTTTTCACTTTCGCGATGTCATTGTTTTTTACGACGGGAGCTTCCGCATTTTCTACTATGGAGACCAATCCCTCAAAAGTTACCGCATCTGAAACATCTGCAACTGTCGTACAATTTACAAATAAGGGAGAAATCCCATATGGCGAATTTATACGGGCAGTGGTTATTGAAATATCCGGCGAGAAGCCACAGATTATGGATACCCATTATGCAATGCCGTACATAAAAGAAGCTAAAGAACTTGGCCTTATTGGGGATGTTCCAATGAAACAATGGAGCCAGAATATTACCCACGATGAAATGAATGCAATAATAGCCAAGATGGCAGGCAACCAAAAAGAAAATGTAATTAAACAAGTGAACGCATTGCTGGTAGATTCTATTACTTTAAATGGAAGTCCTCTTGACCTAGGCGGTTTAAAAATGACAGTGCGAAACGGAAATGTCATGGTCCCACTCAGAATAGTGGTAGAAGCCTTAGGTTTTAATGTTACATGGGAGAAAAAGCCGCATACAGCACTCATAGATAACGGGACGATTAAAACGTCTTTGCAAATTGGTTATGACAACTATTATAAGGCAAGCAGTAATCAAATTGGATTAACGGAACCTATACAGTATGGTACGCCACCTATGTTGTTTGAAGGGAATACCTATGTTCCTGCACAGTTGATTAATCTCTTATTGAGTAACCCGGATTCAGTAATTATCGATGGCGGTTTACTCAATATTATTTCAAAATAACCGGAGACTTGTACCCACAATAGCGCCCGTACTGAGCGCACCGCAAACAGCGCGCGCCGATTGAGTTCCGGCACGCGCTGTTTGCATAGATTGACCGTGATTTATATCTTTTTAACAAATTCAGATTTCAATTTCATAGCTCCGAATCCATCGATTTTGCAATCAATATCATGATCGCCATCAACCAGACGGATACTTTTTACTTTTGTTCCTATTTTCAAGACGGAAGAACTTCCTTTTACTTTAAGGTCTTTGATGACTGTGACAGAATCACCATCGTTTAAGACATTTCCATTAGCATCTTTGACAACTTTAATATCATCGCTAGTGTCGGCTTCTGATTCTAACGTCCACTCATGAGCACATTCTGGGCAGATCAAAAGACTTCCATCTTCGTACGTGTATTCTGAGTTACATTTCGGGCAATTTGGTAAATTAGACATAATTGTATGTTCTCCATTCGATATTGTGAATTTATTAGGGAGTTCCTTATATGCTTATATACTGTCATAGTCTTCTCAAATTGACAAACCCTTATTGCGACTAGGATTGATCTTTGCGATAAAGCTCACGACTCTTATAGCCTGCCTGAAGAATCATTTTCATTTCCTCTCGCCGCTTAACCCTTGTCCCCTCTTGTTTCGCACTATAGACATAACGTGCCCAATCTTTACGATACCCTGGCGTAAGTAATTGATACAAAGTAAGTAATTCTGGCGTGTCCTCCAAATCCTTCTCCACACTAGGTATCAAGGAAATATAGTCATCTACACATTGACTGGATTGCGAAGAAGTCTTCCCTTTGCCCCTTGCATCCTCTTTTAGCCCAACAACAGTAAAGACATCATCCAGTCCTACCATTCGAGCAAACTTAATATTGCTTATCCCGATATACCCTTCCTCATCGCTGCCTATTCCAGCAAATAAGTCATCTCGATGGATGAATGTAGGGTAGACTTTGTTTCCCTTTTTAGGATAAGCCGCAAAGAGATAGCCACTTTTATTGAGATGTTCATGTTCAATCACTCGATCAACCAATTCCTTTAATGAATCCATATCTAACACGAAAGCAAATATGAGATCATACGCATGATCCTTGAGCGAAGTATCATACCCTGTCAGTTCCGTAAAATAATCTGTTCCATCAGGTTGATCCAATACTGCTACTTTCTCGTACTTTTGTAAATTCAACTTTTCTACGATCGATTTAGCCATGATGCTTCATCCCCTAAATGTATTCGGCTGTTTTTTCATTTAATGTTCATTATAGCGCAAAAAAATCGTTGAGTTCATCTCCGTTTTATACCATAATTTGTGATAGTTGATATCAATTCCATAATTGAGGGAGTATAGACAGAAGATGCTAGTTACAATAAGAGGAATGATTTCGATCGAGTAAACCAATTATGCGCATGGAGGAATGAATATGAATATGTTCCCAAGAAAGCTTTGGTCTGCATTTTGCATTTTTAACCTTTTCATACTCGTTGTAACGGGGTGTTCAACCGGAGCAAGCAACGAAGCAAGCGTTGAACCCCTTACTGTCTATGAACCGAAGCAAGAAGTAGATTTGATTACTAAGATTCGTAATACTAGAGATACGAGTAAGAAATTATCTGAGTTGTATGAGGAAATGACCCTCATTGATATTCACAACCATGGAGCAGATAGTCCTAGCGCGGTGTATGAATTTACGCAAAACGGGGTCGATCGGATTGTACTATTCGGGAGTGTCTCTGAGCCGAGCGCTAAAATTTCAGATATACTCACTTGGGATCATTATCGCAGAGACCCCACTCAAGTCTATCCATCCTTCGCAGGGTTCCCAATCTATGAAGAAGAGGAAGGCCTATCCATTGTGAAGGAGAAATTAGAGCAGGGTTATCTCAACATCGGAGAGGTTGTTGCCGCATCAACCTACTCGCCTGTTGTATCTCAAGTGGAGTGGAAAGCCCAACATCCTAACGACGGAAATCTTCCACAAATCTATGATTTGGCAGCTAAATATCATGTCCCTGTCCTACTACATATCGATCCCACGAGTGGTACTCCCATTGATCAGCTAGAAAAGGCATTGAAGGAGCATCCGGACACGACAATTATTTTTGGGCATGTCAATGCGTACAATACGCTTGAAAATATTAAATACTTATTAGACAGATATCCTAATTTATACATGGATTTTTTTGCAGGGTTTACTGTATATAATTCAGATAGCAACTATTCATTGAAGGATTTCATACCTCTCTTGGAGCAGTATCCGGATCGGTTCATGTTATCGACTGACACAGGCTACGGCTTAATGCCGGGCCAAGCTACGGACGCTTTATATGAAACTATTGATCTTCTTTCCCCAGAAACAGCACAAAAAGTCGCATTTCTCAACTATGAACGAATGATTGAGCTTCAGCAGCCGACGGACACGCAGATTGCGAAAATTAAGGAACTCACTTCACAACTTGGTAATACACAAACCTACACCTTGAACAAACGGATGGCCAATACACTCATATTTGATCTAGAAAGACAAGTTAAGAAGCTAAAATAAAATATCCATGCACAAAGACCATCCAAAGGATGGTCTTTGTTGCATACCCGTATGATGATAGCCGGATGTTTATCCATGAATAAAATATTCCACCCAGTATTGCGTTTGGGTCAATGCATAGAAGAAGTACCTTTATCTCCGGGCACAAATATAATGTAAGATCTACTTATTTGAAAGGGGTGTAAATCCATGGCGTTGCCAAGAGTTATTTCCACCATCCCCTCAACCGGGGAGTACGGAGATATCCAAGCAAATCCTATAACAAATCGCGTCTATTTCACAAATCCTGATGTCGAAGGTGGAAATGTCCGGGTTCTGAACGCCATTACTAACAAAATTATCACATCTGTGAATGTAGGGAGACGATCATATTATCTGGGAATCAATCCGCATACGAATCGAATTTATGTGCCCAGCTTTCGGGATGGGACAGTCTCTGTTATCAACGGACGGACAAACCGTGTCATCACGACCATCCCAGTGGGCTTATACATCGATTCAATCGGGGTCAACGTTCGAACAAATCTAATTTATGTACCAAGTGCCGTAAATGAAACCCTATCCGTTATTGATGGAAGAACGAACCGTGTTCGAACTACGATCCCAATCAAAGGACGCCCTTCCCGAATCATCATTAATGAGCGGACAAACCGAATCTATGTGACAAATACAGTGAAAGATTCCGTATCAGTCATCAACGGTAGCACGCAGGCTGTCATTGCGACGATAAAGGTCGGCAGCAATCCTGTTATTCCACCCGCAATAAATACGATCACCAATCGCATTTATATCTCCAACAACTTAAGTCGGTATCTCTCCGCGATCGACGGCAGCACCAACAAGCTATTGCGAAATGTCCAATTGGGTCGCCTGCAAAGCGAGGTCGTCGCCAATCCGCGGACAAACCGGGTTTACGTCGCCAGTGCACAAATTGAAAGTGCAGGCAAGCTTTTCATGATTAACGGAAGCACCAATAGAATCATCTCGACGATGATGTTACCGGATTCCACTGGTTTATTTATCAATCCGAATACGAATCACTTGTTTATCAGCGATTTCACTAACAACAAGACGTCCGTCTATAATGCCAGCACACTTAAAAGAATCGCAATGTTCCCATCAGTGGCAGGCATTATGGCGCTAAACCCACGCACAAACAGGATTTATGTAGGAAATTACGGATCATGGGACGATAAAAAAAATAGTGCTAGCACCATCACGGTCATTCAGGATTCCGTCTGAAGGCCATTCCTGTAGAACAAAGGATTAAATACGATGACAACTACGGATTAAGTTCTGTTTTCACGTATGCTGACATTTCTGCTCCGGTACTTTGATTAAAAAGAACTCCATAATCTCCTTTAGGCAAATCAGTGAGTGATTCGTCAAATG
Source organism: Paenibacillus glacialis (assembly GCF_001637205.1). Classification (GTDB taxonomy): domain Bacteria; phylum Bacillota; class Bacilli; order Paenibacillales; family Paenibacillaceae; genus Paenibacillus_AQ; species Paenibacillus_AQ glacialis. The sequence continues at coordinate 24,499 of NZ_LVJH01000061.1, read as the reverse complement.
TATTATCTATTGATTCAGCTGGTATTAACGTACCCTGCTGTATTACCAATTCATCGTCCATATGCTTAATTTTATACTCGAATTCAGTGGCTCCTGTATTCTTAATATGTACTTGTAGAAACGCACCTCCTGAATAAGTAAAGCCTATATTCCCTTCACCATTCATAGTAATTGTACCGTCAGCCATAGATGAAGATGTAACTCCTTCTTTTTTATCGGTGATTGAATCTATTACAATGAGTTCTTTCTCTTCAGTGTCGATTAATATAGGTGCTTCTTCAACAAACTTATCCTTAGAAGGACTGCAACCCACAACAACGAGTGTCACTAATAGGATAATTGTTGCATGATATAAACTCTTTTTTCTAAACATCATAGTCCGCTCATCACCTCGCCTATAATTTTACATTTATTTCAATCATACCATATGCCACGCTCTAGAATTAACATTGATTTTATACTTACTTGAGGTACTGTCCACTTCATCAAATGGAAGGCACAATTAAAGGACACCCCGCTCGGGTGCCCTTCGTAGTATTGGAGAGAAGAGTTCCGTTAAATTATTGTATTTAACAACTGTGAACTGAGGACATAATAACGAGTTAAATTCCTAACAACTCACGCATATAGGGACTTATGAAGAAATGATTTGGATCCATCTGCGCCCTAATTTCCCCGAACCTCTGCCACATGGGATAGCGCTTCATTAAATCAGCTGCTTTAAGTGTATGCATTTTACCCCAATGAGGTCTACCATCATAACGAAGGAAAATTTGCTCCATGACTTGAAAATAACGTTTGTATGGCATACCGCGATACATATGGACTGCGATATAAGCAGAATCGCGACCATAAGCAGGACTGAGCCAGATATCATCCGCAGCCACATATCGACACTCAATAGGGAAATGAACATGGAACTTCTCCCGCTCCATCGCTTCTCTCATTTCACGAATCACGGACGTCATGGCATCTTTGGGAAGATTGTATTCAATTTCATTGAAACGAACGGTTCTTTGCGTAGCAAATATCCGATGGCTGTAATTTGCTTTCGTCATAATCGGCGTACTCGATGCACTTATTCTGCTTATCGTAGAACTCACTGAGGGGAATACCCTGCAAATCCCCGATAATAGTCCAAATAACGTATTCTCAATCAGTTTCTCGTTCACATAATCACTCACTCTATTAGAAGATATCGGACTATCGGCTTCATTCATCAGCTTCACCTGACAAGTCTCCGCATAAGGAAACCAGAAAAATTCAAAATGCCGATTTCCCTCTATTAATTCTGGTAATTGCGTCAAACAATCACTCAAAGCCATACGTTTACTCTCATAGGAGAGTACATAAGATTTCCTTAAACGGAGCTTTACCTGAACAATAATACCTAGTGTGCCAAGTGAAACCTGTAGTGCTTTGAATACTTCAGGATGCGATTCCTCTGTATACTCCATCACTTCTCCCAAACCATTCACAACGGTTATTCCAATAACCTGTGTAGCGATACTCCCTAAGCGATGTCCCGATCCATGGGTTCCCGTACTCATCGCGCCTGCAATCGACTGAACATCAATATCTCCTAGATTTTCTTGAGCCAATCCTCTCTCGTGTAGCAATTCACCTAACAGCTTCAGCTTCGTTCCTGCCCAGACGACAGCCGTCGCTTGAGCGACATCGATACTCACAATGCCTTGCAAACCGTCCAATGATACGAGTACTTGATCTGATGCAGCAACAGGTGTGAATGAATGTGCTGACCCTACCACACGTAAATACTTGCCACCCAAGATACACTCCTTGCGGACAATCTCTATGACCTCATCTATCGTTTGGGGATACCTAATAAGTTTGGGAGTTGCAATGACTGATCCCGACCAATTTGTCCATTCCTTCCGGTTCTCGATCATAGGAAGCATTCCCCTTCTCCACGGTAGGTTAAATACTCGTCAACAATGACTTCGCCAGATATCGCATACAGCTTGGCAAATCGTTCACATAATTCCCCTGCCTTAGCATGACGGAAGAATATCGGATCCCCTAGTGCAAGCTGCAAACCGCTCGGACAACGAAGGGGAGTCTGCACTTCCCCAGCCCCCTCTAACGAAATCAGCTTTAATCCCTCAGGCAAATACGGCTGCGGCACTTTATCAATTCCAGCACCACCTGAGGCTGTGTATCCCCCACCTAAGCAGGTCACCATATCAACCCGTGGCTTCCGAACGATTTCCACCGCATATCCAGCAGCAGGCAAATACTGAAATCCGGTATAATGATCAAACAACGTCGGAGAATAAAACCCAGAGCCCACCGTTATCTCCGTAACACCCCGTTCCAATCTGGAACTGTCCATACTTCCTGTACCGCCAGCATTTACAAATCGCAGTTCTACACCTAATGCTTGAATGCCTTGCAATATCTCCTCACGTCTCTTCATGACTTCCCGAATAGATCGCCGCTTCAATTGATGAATGAGTCTATTTTTTAACCACTGCCCGGCGACATGATCCGCAACACCTGCGATCTGCGCTTCGTAACCCATCACACCCTCCAACCTCACCCACTTCGATTGCATCATTCGTTCGACAATCAGCCGAGCCTGCGACCAACACGTTACCGGTGACCTCCATATCCCAAAATGTAGCCCCGGATAATTGGTGGACATGTCTATATCGAGACAAACCGCGGCTTGTATGCCTAATGTTGCTGCAAGCTTCTCGATATGCTCCACATGTTGAATCGAATCAACCATAAATACAATCATATGACCACGATCAGCTGCTCGTAATAGATTTGTAATTTCACTCTTATCCCACATGGGATATCCTAGCAGTAAATCATCGAAGCCATTCTGAATTAGAAAATCAGCCTCTCTTGCCGTATAACACATCACACCTTGGAACACTTCGTCCGAATTGATAATACGGCGAAGAACTGCTATCGACCTTATAGATTTGCTCGCAACCCGTACCTTCTTGTCACCTGCTGCACTTACAATGGCTCTAATATTGGCATCCAATAAATCAAGATTTACATAAGCAAAGGGCATTGCCACCTGCGAGAAAATCCTTTTATACTGCTCATACTGTGGAAGTTGAATAGGTCATCCTCCGTTCTATGTATATATCATCCTCAACACATCATATTCTTCACTTTCTAATAGAAGAATTCTTTTTATTCATTCCACAGTCCGACTCTTACAGACTCAGCTATTTTAGCCCAATACTTGTCAGCGATTCTATTAGATGTGTCTAAACGGCCCAGGTGCAGTGAACGTTTGTCCTTTAGCTAAAAAATAACAAATATTTTAATTTTCTCTCAAAAAGAAGTTATATCTAGAGAATTATAAGAATAAAGATCACTCTGTATAACACTTATTAGTTTAATTACCAAAAAGAAAGGAAGTTTTGTGAAGGATGAGAAAAAACTCGATGTGGAAAGGGTTTATTCTATCGCTCGTTGCTGCACTTCTTGTAACACTTTTGCCGCTTTTCCCCGCTACAACTTATGCTGCTGATCGAGGAGCTTGGGCTCCCTACACGGCATATGCGACAGGCGATACCGTAACATACGCCGACAATACGTATTCTTGCCAGCAACCCCACCAATCTTTGCCTGGATGGGAACCTACTAACGTTCCTGCGCTCTGGTCAAAAACAGGAAGTGTTGATTCACAACCTCCAACTGCTCCAAGTAATGCAACCGCCACGAATATAGCATCCACCAGCGTAACACTTTCATGGGGGGCCTCCACTGACAATATCAATGTAATCGGTTACATAGTGTACTTGGGCTCCCAATCTGCCGCCACTGTAACCAGTACTAGCGCGACGATCAGCGATTTGACAGCTAACACAACGTACGACTTTACAGTAAAAGCAAAAGACGCAGCTGGCAACTTATCTCCTACCAGCAACACAGTCACCGTGACTACTACCGCAAACGTAATCGATACACAACCCCCTACCACTCCAGCCAACTTAGCCATCACTGCAACAACCTCTTCCACCGTATCGTTATCATGGAGTGCTTCCAGCGATAACATAGCTGTAGTTGGATACAATGTGTACAACGGTACGACACTTTCTTTGTCTACCAGCAATACAACAGCAACAGTTAGCGGATTAACAGGGAACACCGCATACACCTTCACGGTTACAGCCAAAGATGCGGCAGAGAACCTTTCTCCTGCCAGCAATTCCGTCTCTACAACGACGACGCCTGCCGGCAATAATGCATGGCAGCCCAATATAGCCTATAAAGTCGGGGACACGGTTAGCTACAACGGTAAAAATTATCAATGTACCTTTGCCCATACCTCTTTGACAGGATGGGAGCCGTCCAATGTGCCTACGTTGTGGAGAGTCGTTACTGTTGATCCCGGTACTCCAGCTCCGACAACGCCATATTGCGCACCGACCTTCGCTACAACTAAAATTTATGCCAAAGGCAAAATTGTCGGCTATAACGGCAAAGCATATCGTGCGCTAAACGATGTTCACGGTATCGCGCCTGACGATACGATATATCATATGTGGGAACTGGTCGGTATCGCTGACCCTACCATATGTCCTGTATCTATACCCAATAACATTGATTATGGTCAGCCTACCCCTGTTAGCGGGAATTCGAATACCGGCATTGTGTTACCATCCGGCCCAATAGCAGCAGCTCATCCCGTATCAGGCACAGGAACGGGTGGCACTCGCGGGGGCATTGATCCTTCGACAGATCCGGGAGGCAATCATCCAGGATTTGATGCGGATAACGGTGCTCGTGCAGCGAAGCTCGCTTCGGGAACCCTCCCACTTCAGAACAACGTATATGGTCGTAGCGCAGGTCAAGAAGTCGTAGAATATATGGGAGATTGGGGGATTTACGGACGTCGCTTCGATTTCAGTAAATTGGCTGTGAAGAACGTTGATCGCATTGTATACGGCTTCGCCGGCATCTGCTTCCCGGCAGCCAAGAACACGCAAGATCCCGGTTTCCCGACCACTGCTCCAGCTTCAGTCAACCGTACCTGTAAGCAAAGCAGCTTACCTGACGGCGCCATGGCGATAGCAGACTTTGAAGCTGCATTCATTCGCTTACAGCCAGGTCAGACTGCAGGCAGTTTAACCGGTACGGAAAATATGTATGATCTCGATCCCAAAGATGTGCGTGGCATGTTTGGCGTGCTCTATCAACATCGCAAAAACAACCCGAACCTGAAGCTCGACTTATCTGTTGGTGGATGGACACTTAGCGAAGGCTTTGGATGGATGGCATCTGACGCTACACGCCGCAAAGTATTTGTAGATTCCGTCGTTCGCTTCTTGGAAGAGTTCGATTTTGACGGGATCGATATCGACTGGGAATACCCGGGCACGGATGGAGCCGTAATAGGCACGGCCAGCCCCGACGATCCAGAGAACTACTTGCAGCTCCTGAAAGATTTGCGGGCGGGCATGGATTGGCTTTCAAATAAAACAGGCAAACAGTACCGTCTTTCCAGCGCGATTCCAGCAAGCCAAGCTGCGCTTGATAAAATCAACTGGACACAAGTAAGCCAATATCTCGATCGTTTGTACGCTATGACTTACGATTTCACTGGTGCTTGGGACCGTAAATTAGGACACCACACTTCGCTGTATAACAATCCGAATTTGAAAGATGCGAGTGGTAATCAGATCCAACTCTCTGTTGACGCTATCGTGCAGTATTTAACCAATCATAGTGTGCCGGCCAACAAAATTATGATTGGGATCGCCAATTATCACCGCTCGAAAGCGATAAAACCTGGCGATATCACCGAGTATACCAATGGTTTGATCGGCTCATCCACCTTCGGCAACCTGAACGCTACAGGCGCAAATCTGATCTTGGGTATTGCTGGTGTCGCTTCTTGGGAAGCTGGTGTCGTGGAAGGATACGATCTCTTTCAGAATTTCCTTGATAAAGATTTGAAACCGAAAAATGGTTACCATCTCTTTACGGATAAAGCGGCCAATGCAGATTATCTGGTCAATCCAACAATCGGCTCGTTTATCAGCATCGAAACCCCGCGCACCGTCGCACTGAAGGCGCAATATGCCAAGGATCACGGGTTGGCAGGCATATTCGGATGGCAATTTGAACAGGACAATGGCTACAACCTGAATGCTTTAAATCACGTCCTCGGCAATCCTCTCACAAGTGATTTGGCAGACGGGAAACCGCAAAACCAAATTGCCGTTTGCGGAGAGAACGTGAGCGCAGCAGAGTGTACGCAATTGAACGCTAGCATCGATTAAATTTGGCATAGAAGTCACCCCTTAGTTTGCAATTGAGGACACCACCACGGTGTTTCCCGATTATCAAACGAAGGGGTTATTTTACACGTATTCATACCTACACCACCGCCGAAAGATAGCCAACAACATCTACCGATCTACAAAGGTAATTACCTTTTCCCGCAAACACCGTAAAAGAACATATGGACCATTCCTTCGAGGAAGTTGTCCATATCTCCGCTTTTATTTGCCATTTCAAGTATTGTTTCATACTGATTCATATACAGTTGAATAAAGGTCAAGACGTTCTCTATGGACACGTCATCCGAGATTTCGCCGCTATCTTTACCTTCTTGAATAATCCGAACGGTCAAAGGGATCGTTCTCTCCTTATATTGCTCTTCGATATATCGAGACAGTTCATTATCTTCGATCAATAGTTCTTTCATAAGTGCAGGCGGGAAATCGTTATACGATTCTTTCTCCAGAAAGATAATATGCTCAATCTTTTCCTTTAACGAATGGCCCTCATTCATATAATCCTCGAAATCACGTATGGCCTTGTCGAAGTAGTTCTTGAATACTTCACGAAGCAGTGCTTCCTTACTTCCGAAATAATTATAGATCGTCACTTGTGAAACTTTAGCCATCTTGGAAATATCGGCGATTCGAATTTTCTTCGCTTCCGATGTTCGCAACATGTCCAAAGTGGTTTGCATGATTTTCTCTTTGATCAAGTTCGCCCTTTTCTCAAAACCATTCATCATCATTCACCCTAACTTCTTAGATTATGCGTAAGTTATGAAATATTTATATCAATATATTTCATTAAACCATTGACGACTTCATCGGTCAGGTATATTATAACATATGAAATATGTTATTAATAATATTTCATATCTTTATTATTGGAGGTGCCCATATGTTAACCGTTGAACATTTAACGAAGACGTTTTCAAACGGAAAAGGAATTTTCGATGTCTCTTTTGCGGTGAAGGAAGGTGAAGTCTTCGGGTTTCTGGGACCGAACGGGGCAGGGAAGTCTACGACGATTCGACATATCATGGGCTTCATGAAACCTGACAAAGGATATGTAAAGATAAATGGACTGGATACCTGGAAGGAACAGGGGATAGTTCAAAGCTATGTCGGATATCTGCCTGGAGAAATATCCTTTTTTGACGGGATGACCGGTAAAACGTTCCTAGACTTCATGTCAAATATGCAAGGCATGAAAGACCTGAAAAAGCGTGCAAGCTTAATCGATCGTCTGCAGTTCGACATCCATACTCCTATTCGGAAAATGTCCAAAGGTATGAAGCAAAAGGTTGGGATCGTAGCCACATTCATGCATGACTCTGCTGTGATTATTCTGGATGAACCAACATCAGGTCTCGATCCGCTTATGCAAAAGGTGTTCATTGAAATTGTGCTAGAGGAGAAATCTCGTGGGAAGACGTTCCTGATGTCATCACACAGCTTCCCAGAAATCGAGAGGACTTGTGACCGAGCTGCGATCATCAAGGACGGTGTCATCATTGCCGTTAAGGATATCCACGAACTGCAGTCCATGCAGCGGAAGCTATTCGAAGTGACCTTCGCCAACCACAGCGATGCGAAATCATTCATAGAATCGGGTCTACTTATCGAATCGCATGAAGGGGATCGAGTGAGAGTTGCCGTTCAAGGGAATTACGATAAGTTCGTGGAAGAGACGGCCAAGTACAGGGTGCGTAATATCGATATTTTCACACAAAACCTCGAAGATATATTCATGAATTACTATGATCGGGAGGGGACGATGTCATGAATGTCACTTTATATAAACAAATGATGAAAGTGTACATGAAAAGCTTCATGAACTATGCATTCGGGTCTGCATTTTACATTCTTCTCATGTTCTGGTTATATCCAAGTATCGCTAACAATACGAAAGCCATCGATGAACTGGTGAAGTCCATGCCAAAAGGTGTGGGGAAAGCCTTCGGTCTTACCGGATTTGGTACCGCTGAGGCATTCATTTCGGGGGAATACTACGGATTAATTCTAGTTCTGATCCTCGCTATCGTGTGCGTCCAGTTATCGACTCAGTTAGTGGCCAAATTGGTGGATCAAGGTTCCATGGCCTATCTATTATCCACCCCGACGACACGTGGAAAGGTCGCTTTCACGCAAGCAAGTGTATTAACGAGCGGACTATTCCTGATCATGGCCGTCACGACGATCGCCGGATTTGCCGGAAACGCTTGGTTTCTGGGAAATAAATATGAATTTGATACATCCCGATTCATTCAGATGAATATGGTGGCATTCTTGCTCTTCTTTGCTCTCGGCGGGATCTGCTTCCTTGTGTCTGCCCTTTCCAATGACGAGAAGAAGGCACTTGGCATTTCCGGATTGATTACATTCGGGTTCTTCAGTCTAGATCTACTGGGCAAAATCAGCGAAAAGATCGAATGGATGAAATACTTCTCCATCTTCACCTTGTATAAGCCCGGCGACATTGTAAACGGCCAAGGGAATTTGGTTGTAACCTCCATCATTCTCTCTGTCATCGGATTGGTATCCTTCGGCTTAGCCATCGTTCTATTTCGTAAACGCGACCTACCCTTATAGGATCGTCTGTATTTCAGTTCACACAGAACAACCTCCAAGTCCACAAGCGGCTTGGAGGTTGAATGAGTTAAGTAACCATATTTCATGTAAAACTTTCCCTTGTATATCGTTTCATATTTCTTTATGATAACATTGTCGATTTTTTTCATTTCCTGTAAGGTGCATATTTATACCGAACAAATTCGACGGTATTTATATTGTTATGTTCCACAAATACATAAGTTAACAGGATGGTGTGTAATGGTTATTCAAAGAAATCCCGTAGTAGCAATTATTTTATCCTTTATCACATGCGGCATCTATGGCATCTATTGGTTTATTGTTTTAACTACTGATATCGGTAAGCTAAGTAAAGATCCCTCTTTTACAGGAGGAAAGCATTTCTTACTCTCCTTGATCACATGTGGAATTTGGAGTATCGTTTGGGCCTATCAAGTAGGGAAGCAAATTTCTGAAGCGCAAAAACAACGTGGCATATATGAAGCAGATAATTCGACCCTTTACCTTGTCCTTTCCATCTTCGGTCTAGGTATCGTAGTGTATGTTTTAGCTCAATTGGAAGTTAATAAGCTTGCATTTTAAGTGTACGTTTGATCCCAAGAAACACCCCATATTATCTTGGGGTGTTTCGCTTGGCGTTGGAGGGCTACTTTACCTAAAAGTATGGTTACCGATGACGAATATCGGCATTCCCTGTGTATTTAACGAGTTAACTGGGTTTTATTGTCCGGGATGTGGAATAACGAGAGCTGTTCTGTCCTTGTTGCGGTTAGATGTTATTCAGGCATTTAGATATAATCCCTTAGTGTTTATTTTACTTCCTTTGTATGCGATGTACTTCATTACAAAAAAGAAAAAAATGCCGACTTTAAGCAATGGGATTATGGCTCTAATGTTAATCATGACCCTTGCATTCGGAGTATTGAGAAATATTCCGATGTTTGATTTCCTAGCTCCAACGATAATCCGTTAGTATAATTTCACCTACTTATAATACGTTTCACCGTACCATCTCTACTACAAGACGAAAGGGCCCCAATTGCGAGGGCCCTTTTGTCTTGTCTTCATTTTTATTTCAAAATAAAACTTCCCGTAACAGGATTATGATCACTGTTCTTGAAGCTAAGATCGTGCCCCTTCACACTCACAATCTCGATGTTCGGAGATACGAGAAAACCATCAATGACAGCGAGGAAATTCACACCCTTCTGATAAGGTATATCGAGCGTCCGTACGCTAGGAATCGTTGGATCATTGGCCCATTGGAAGCCTTCTGCGCTGAAGGTTTCGGGGAAGTTCTGCAACCATTTCGGCCACTCCTGCTGTGAAGTGAAATGATTCGGAACTGTCCCAGGGAGGGCATGATTCCAGTCACCACCCATGATGAGATAGCTACCCTTCTCTGTCTCCTCTTTGATGTAATTCGCTAGGAACTCCAGTTGTTGCTTGCGAATTTCGCCGCCCTTATCAAACGCTGACAAATGTAGATTAATCAGTACCAATTCCTTGCCGTTGTCTACTGGGAATCTACTTGCAATAAATGCACGGTCTAACTCCATTTGCTGCACAGGCCAGCCTTCCTTACCAGGCAGATCAAAACGTGTATGTGATGTACTTAGGAACGTGGACAATGTTAGCAATCCACTTTCTACCGAACCCATCGGACGCAACACAGGAACGGGCACCCAAGGTACCTTATAATTAAGGGCAAACGTGCTACTGTATTCTGGTAGTAAGTTACTTAGTTCATCGACTTCGTTGATGTGGTAGCTACGTGAGGAGTCTACATCGACCTCCTGCAGCAAATATAGATTTGAGCCGGTTTCTTTTAAAATATTTCGGATAGACGATAGATTCTCTTCTGTCTGCTCTCTACTGCTTGAACGCGATAGGGTTCCACCATCCATAAAGAAATCCTGTCCCTGATCTAGCCCAGCATAACCAATATTGAAGGTCGTGACAGTCACTGGATCACCCTGCTTAAGCTCGTTACCGTTGTTATTGTTAGTTTGGAGTTGTATTTGTGCCGGGGGCTTGTAATCGACTGCCGTAACATAGATAAGAAATATTGAAATAATAACCACTAGCGTAAGCACGATCCAGCCTAACCACTTTAACGATTTCTTGATCATGATTCTTATCCTTGCCTCCTTGTGTATGTAACTCTTCAGTATAATAGCATTGATGCTACTGAGAATGCACCATATACTGGAGATCTATTATTGTCACACGTTAATATATACGCTTCGTTTCAACAAAAAAAAAACCAATAGTAGGGAAAATTTCTCGAATTGTTATACTTTCTGGTCTCGCTCAATAGGACTAGAAACCTTACTTAACCGAACACCATCTGTACCCAATAAAATAATAGAATTAATGTCACGATGGTTGTTATCGGGATTACAATGAGTGAAACTCTTAAATAATCCTTCCATTGAATCTCAATCTTATTTTGTCTTAAAATACTCATCCATAAAAGAGAGGCTAACGTTCCAATAGGTAATAACAACGATCCGATGTCGCTACCAATAATATTTGAAAGGTAGATGGTCTTCAACGTTATTAGGTTCAATTGCATTTCTGTTAAAGTTAACGTTCCGATCATTAAAGCAGGATGATTATTAAAGATGTTAGATAGAATGGAGACTAATACCCCCATTGTAATACTCGCTTGCATCAACCCTTGGTTTACAATGGGTTCACATATGCCCACTAGCATAGCCGTTAGTCCAGCATTGTGTAATCCGTAAATAATGACATACATAGAGAAGGCAAATATCAATATGTGCCAAGGCACTTTTTTCAAAATGTCCCCCGGAGTCGTGCCCAAATGATACCATCTCCAAAAAAGTAGCACTACTGAGCCAAATACAGCAACCCATTCAATTGGAATTGCAAAATAAGAAGCTACAAAGATGAGACTCCGCATCACGAAAACAAACAGCAACAATCTTAACATCGATTTCATACGTTTATTTTTTGTGTCCTCAGAACTTTTTCCTTTTAATGCATGGGCATGTTTACTAAAAAAGCTCTCCTCTATATCATATGCTGGATCTGGCAAGATGGCAGGCAATTTCTTCTTCACTACTATAAACATTAACCACGACATGAAAAACAAACCTATCGTTGCTGGTATGAAGATCATGGCTGTATGCATATAGAGCGTCATATGAACAATTTCCAATGCGATTAAGTTTACAATATTACTTACTCCAATAGGTGTACTAGAAGCGGTTGCGATCAATGCTCCACTTAATAGATATGGAATCATTTCACGATTGTTTAGGCGAAGACTTTGTAGAAGTAATATCAATATTGGCGTCGTAATTAATATGCTACCATCATTATTGAATAGAAGAGTCATTAAGAAACATAATAATTGAATATACCAATATAGACGATACCCCGAACCTTTAGATAGGATCGCAAGCCGTGCAGCTGCCCAGTTAAAAAAACCGAAACTTTCTAATATGACAGCCATCACAATGGTCGCCATGATGGTAATCGAGGCTCCCCCTATTTTACTGACAATATCCGCAAGGTCTCCACCCGATACAATTCCTGTAAGCAATACCATCCCTGCCCCGATTGACGCCGGCCAAGCTTCATTTACACCACCTGGTCTCCAAAAAATAACTAGCATGGTCATGACAAACACAAATATAGTGATTCCAATTTCAAAACTCATACCAACTCCCCCTCTTATTCCTATCCGTAAAAAACACCTCCTCTCAACTCTCAATGCCTTCTACTTCTTTATATGTATATTCAACTCTAATAGAGTTGGGACTAGTTATTTAATACAAACTATTAAATGGGTTGTTTAATGCTCGCCCATAATCTATTGAAGCAAGCCACAATGGACCATAAATTCAAAAAAGCAGGTCAAGGATAACCCCTTGACCTACTTTTTTTAGTGAATCAGTCTCTTTTTCAGAAAATTAGATGTCATATCAGAAGAGTAATCTACTTTTGGGAGAGCCTCTTTTCAACTTATTGTCTATTGATCTTCCTTGATCTCCGATTGCCAACCTAGCTGTCTGCACATCTCATTCATTCGGCGAATATCACGTCTTGCCTCAATTTGAGTTAGTCCTAGGCGAGACGCTGTCTCTACAGCCCAGCGAAGAAGGTATACTAATGTATCCGCCTGCGCTTCCTTAGCTGCATAATCTAATAATACAAGCGTATCTTCCGTGTAACCAGCGCGTACATAACCCCAGTAGGAGCCATAATTATCTTGGATCGTAAATAGCTCGCGATCCTCTGTCACGCCCGATTCCTCAAGAGGAGTCTCCAGATGCTCAAGCCATTCGCCCTCGGAAGTGAATTGCATCGTATATTGCGGAATGTTCCATTCTACCGTCTGAGCTGCAAGTTCGTACAGCACTTGATCGTCCTTCAAAGGAACCCAATTATCCATCGGATGGTCTAGCTCAGCAGGAACCTCCACAGTAATTTTCCAAGGTCTATAACCCACTTCGATTCCAACAGAATCTAGTATCTCCGGTATGCCTACAGCTCTTAGCCCTTTTTGCTTGGCTATCCGAATAAGCTCCCTTAATGCCTCAGGAGTGCCCTTCGCAATATCATTGCTATGCATAACAACGATGATCCCGTTATCAAGCTGCGGCTCAACTTTTGCAATAATTCCTTCTGCAGGACCACCATCCCAATCGCCAGAATCGATACCTTCAATATCAAGATACCCCCACTCTGCCAGCCAATCTAGATTCCCCTCTCGGAACGAATAGTAAGGAAAGCGCATAAAGCTTGGACAAGGAAGACCCGTTGCATCCTGATAAGCTAATTCTGTTAGCTTTAACTGCTCCATAAACACGGATTTTGGCACTTGTGCCATCCGACGATGATGATAGGTATGAGGGGCAAGTACATGACCCCGGGAAAGTATTTCTCTGGCTTTATCCGGATATCTATCCATCCACTCTCCAGTGAAGAAAAAGGTACCTACTGCGTCTTCCTGCTCCAGCACATCAAGCCATAATTCAAGTGGAAGCTGAGTAGGTCCGTCATCAAATGTAAATGCACAGATCGCTTGGTTAACATCGCCTTGCCAAATCGCTTCAGCTGACATATTCCTGCCTCTTTTCTATAGTTATATACACCGCATTATACACGAGGACGGATTGATATTCTATTATTCATCTCACCCTTTGCAATGCAATTTTCCCTCTAGTCATAGATTCATCGAGAGTCTTTTTATCCTATAACCATTTTAAATAATCGCAATTGGTTTACCGTGGCCGCTCATATTGTTGTTTGCTACTACAATTAAGTTATAATGATTAAATATTTATTGTCGAGTACATCTTAGAAATAGATTTGGTAAGCAGATTACATGACTTCGGAGGATAGATTATGAATTATAATTTTGACAATACTATTTCAAGAGAGAATACCAACTCAGAGAAATGGGACCCTGCTATCATTAAAAGATTGCACGGCTTAGAAGGTGAAGGCATTCTACCGCTGTGGGTTGCGGATATGGATTTTCGCGTTCCTCAGGTCATCATTGATGCATTAATGAAGAAAGTGGAACACGGGATCTTTGGATATAGCTCTCCGCTTGACGATTACTATGCGGCACTGGCTTGGTGGCAGAAGTCAAGGCATGATTGGGAGATTAAAGCGGAATGGGTTACAACTACACCTGGGATCGTTCCCGGATTAAACTTCATTATTAGAGCCTTGTCCGATGAGGGCGATAAGGTTATCATCCAAGAGCCTGTATATTATCCGTTCAGACAAGCCATCGAGAACAATAATAGGGTCGTAGCAAACAATCATTTGATCGTGCAGGACGGTCATTATGTCATGGATTATGATGACTTAGAAGAATTAGCTAGCGATCCAAAGACTAAGATCCTTATCCTATGTAGCCCTCATAACCCAATGGGAATCATATGGAGCAGCGAACAGCTTCGGAAATTAGGAGAAATCTGCAACGAGAACGATGTTATTGTCGTATCCGATGAAATTCATAACGATTTGATCTTACCGGGGAACAAGCATTTTACTTATGCTCTGTTGGGCGAGGAATTTGCCAATAACGCTATCATCTGTACAGCCCCTAGCAAAACTTTCAACATAGCCGGACTACAGACTTCAAATATTATTATCCCGAATCAACAACTCAAAGAAAAAATTGATTCCGAAATGAAAAAGTCCTCCATTATGGATCCTAATTTATTCGGCATTGTGGCAACTACTGCAGCATATACGGAAGAAGGGGCAGCATGGCTAGATCAATTACTTGCTTACTTGGAATCCAATGCAGAATTTATTAATGAGTTTGTAAAGACAAGAATGCCACATGTGAAATTCGTCAAACCACAGGGCACCTATCTGGCTTGGTTAGATTTCAAAGAAACAGCGATCTGTGAGGATCTTGAGAATAGAATATTTGAAGAGACAAAAGTTCTGTTGGATGGTGGATCATGGTTCGGTTCAGCAGGCGAGGGTTATATGCGGATTAATTTCGCTTGTCCGAGATCCATCCTAAGCGAAGCATTAGAAAGAATCGCCGCAATGATGGAATAGAATATACGGAGAATTCAGAACATACAGCATGATTTACAGAATAGAAAAACTCGTCCAATGCTAAAGAAAGCACTACGACGAGTTTTTTAAATTATCATCTCATGATTTAAACCCTTAACTTCCTGCACCGAATAGGCGCCGAAACCAATTCATCACGTCAACCGTGATGGGAATTAATCCAATACCATGTTCGCCGATCACGACTACACCATATGCCCATTGCCCAATGGCGACGGCACCCACCGCGATCTCGCCTATAGCTACTGCCCCAAGCGCCTTAGATCCTATGGCAACAGCTCCTATCGCTACGCCTGCCATTGCAACTGCACCCACTGCCCAACCGAACCAGCTCATCGCTACTGCGCCTAATGCTAACCACAAACCAAGTGATACCGCACCTATGGATAACAGTCCCACACTTACAGCACCTATGGAGATCAATCCAATAGCTACATCTCCAATAGCAATTAATCCTACCGCCGTCTTAAATCGTGGTCTGCTTCCGTATCCATTCCCTTTATCTGAGTATCTCCCTAGATTACTACGAATACTAACGACCGGAAATGAGGGAGACGGCCATTGATAATCAATTTCGCGTCCACCCAATCCCCTAGAAACTGCAAAACGTGTTACGTATCGATGCCATTTCATATCTATCCCGTCCCCCTATGTAATCTATCTTAATTGTACAGCCGACCTTATCACTTGTAATCGGACCTTGTACTGAAATCACCTCATCCTCTAGACCGAGATACGTTTACCGAATGGTTTATCCACATGTGAATAACTGGGCTAGCATTGTTCTCCCCAACCCACTGTTGTTACTTGGATATTTTGGTGCCGTAAAGCATTTCAGCACGAACAAAGTCTATTGGTAGATTTGTAGGTATCTCCAGAAAATATTTCAACTGCCACTTCTGTGTTTTTTGAGCCTGACGGCTCGTAGGATTGTACCAAGGAGGGTACACGCGTATGGCTCTTTTTCCACCTTCGCCATTATTGGACACTATATCCTGCTCACATAGCACAGCTTTTGGAAATATAAACTGACCAAATTGACTCCCTTTACGTGTACTAATAACGTAGAAATCTATTGGATCTGATACGTCATAGGGTTGGATCGGTCCATCCCCAATAATCCTCTCCCACAAAGTCACAAACTGTCCGACTTTTGTAGGTGTAATTTTTGCAACACGAAATCTAATGGAGAGAGCATTCAATTGAAATACATATGCCCCATATTCAGCATTCTGTGCTTCTGGAAGAGGTTCAGAGCAATCAAAATTGCATGGATTATAAATAAGGTTCTTGGTGGTAATAAGGTCACTATGAATTGTGTCTGAGGAAGTCCAACCATTTAGAACGCTTACGAAGCTCTCTGAGAGATCTTGATTTTTTTCAACCATCTGACAATTCCTCCTTGTAGGTTCACCATACTGTCTGTAACGGAATGTTTACACTAAGAATAACCCAGGAGGAAGTGCTTTTTCTACATTAAGATAAATAGTCCCTATCATAAAAAGAGTGATTACACATATTGCAGACATTGTGATTACCCTCAATGCCCTACACGCTTTTTCGTTAAAAGCATTTTCCTTCTTTATAAGCCTCAAAAAAAAAGCCCCCTATTAAAGAAGCTTTTCATTTATATCTATGATGTGTGTAACGCGATTTCTACCATTTTCTTTAGAAGCATAAAGCGCTTGGTCTGCTTTTGCCATTATTGTGATGTCTGAATCCTTGGGATTAAATGTAGCTATGCCAATACTTACTGTGATGTTGATCATTTCCCAACTAGTATTCGCTATGGCATGCCGTAAATTCTCAGCTTTTATCTTGGACTCAGCTTCTTCCATATTAGGCAAGATCATCACAAACTCTTCCCCGCCATACCTAGCAACAATATCTTTTTCATGAGTATGAGATGTTAAGATTTCCGCTAAATTCTCTAATACGTAATCGCCTGTCTGATGTCCCCATGTGTCATTCACATTTTTAAAATAGTCTATATCTATGATATAAATTGAAAAAGGTTCTTCCATCTTACGATATCTTATAATCTGCTCTTCTAGCTTTTCTTGAAAAAATCTTCTATTCTTTAATCCAGTGAGCTTATCTGTATTAGATCGTTCTACTAAAATAGTATTGATCTCTATCAGTTCTTGCTGCTTCTGTTCAATTTCCATATGGATTTGCTTCAACTTCACAAGTGTTTGATCCTTTTCCCAATACGCATCTTCTATTTGTTTCTTAGCAGACCGAAGCTCTAGTTCATAATCAATGCGTTTACCCATCTGCACTAATACACAATCAATAATCTCTACGCCTTCCAGAACGAACCGTCTTCCATTAAATATATAAGGGATCGACTCTCCTTTACTATCTTTCAATCTCAAATATAACTCTTCCACATGTCCATACAGATTGATATAAGGGTAAAAATATGAATGAAAAATGAGCTTGTTTGCCGTAGACATGATCGTTTCAATATGCTTATGCACCAAATCTTCCCTTGTATAACCCATCATATCAAGGAATGTGTGATTCACATCCGTAACCATTCCTTCGTGTGTAATGGAGATATACCCACATGGCGCATACTTCAACCGTTCTTTCATTTTCTAATATCCTTTCAACGCTATATAATCTGGACAATTTTGTTCAAGATATTCATTAATGAAGGAGATTGTTTCCTCCGGATGGCTAATATGAGGATAATGACCTTTGGTCTCCATTAATCGGAACGTACTATTCTTCAAGTGACTATGTAAATATTCTCCTACCTCTATCGGCACGATACTATCATCCGAGCATTGCATAATGAGTGTGGGAACTGGATTTCGACAACTCCTTGTCCAATCACTTTTACGTTATTTCGTTCAATAACATTACTCATGTCATATAACTCCCTTATCGATGGTATTCTCTTCATTCTGAGGGGGAGTCATATAAATATCAAGTTAATGATTAGTGAATAATTCATTCTCGGTAACCCTACTTTATTCCATTTCAATATATTCTAATATATCTCCCGGTTGGCAATCCAACATCTCTGTCATTCAACTCATATCATTATTTATAACAAATTACAGCAAATAATATAATATAGTAATTATTTACTATATATATTATATTTGGAATCTACTATACTTAATATTGAAGTTAAATTTACTAGTATAGGAGAATGACTATGAAACGTAAATTGATAAGCAGCAAGCTAATTCGCGTAAGCACCATAGTACTGTCAGCACTCTTAGTATTCGCACCTTTGGAAGCGGTTACACCTAATGTCTCCGCAGATGGCATACAGCAGCAAGCCTCATTAACCGCCTCACCTTGGGTGTCCACTCAAGTATATGTAAGTGGCAATGAGGTCAGTTATAACAACAATGTGTATCGGGCCAAATGGTGGACACAGGGCGATGTACCGAGTGATTCATCAAGCTCACCATGGCTATTACTTGGTCCGGACACAGGGGGCGAACCAGATCCAACTCCTCCTACAGCTCCGACGAATCTTGTATCAACGGGGCAAACAGCTGACACGATTACTTTGACTTGGAATGCCGCAACAGACAACATTGCCGTGACGGGTTATGATATTTACCGTGGTGACACGAAGGTCGGTTCCTCCGCAAGCGCTTCCACACTAACTTACACAGACACAGGCTTACTCCAGGATACTCAATACACATACTATGTAAAATCAAAGGATGGCGCAAATAACACGACGGCAAGTTCGACCATAGACGTAAAAACGTCATTGGGAGAACTAACCCCCGGCCAAAGTCGCGTATTAACCGATCCTCAAATCACATCGCTGTGGGGTGGAATAGATCCGCAATTTTCGCCAGCCAATGCGGTTGCAGCCGTACAGAGCGCACTACCACAGACTGAATACGAAGCACTGTTCCCGATGCGTATCGGCACACCTGCGTGGCATACATTCGCCGCCAGTAAGCCTTATTACAAACCGGGACAAGCAGACTATTATTCCTATAGTAACCTGATTGCAGCTGTAACCGATGTGGCTAATATCAAGTATAAGCTTGAATACAGGCAGGGAGCTACATGGAACAATCGCGTATTACGATTGGACAAGACAACGAAGACAGAAACAATCATCTATCAAAATGCTGACTTTAACGCTTCGTGGAACTTGACGGTTCCGATCATCTCCAAAACAGTCGATTTCGGTTCTTTTATTAAAGAAGGTTCTGCTGTGAACCGCAAGCGTGAACTGGCAGCGTTCCTCTCCAATATAGCGCATGAAACGGGCGGAGGTTGGGCGACAGCGCCTGGCGGCGAGCTCAGTTGGGGACTATTCTGGAATGAAGAGGTATCCTACATCAATTCTACCAACATCGGTTACGTTCAGAGTCATGCTGAGTTCCCGCCAGTTGCAGGCAAATCGTACCATGGACGCGGACCAATCCAATTGAGCTGGAACTACAATTACGGATTAATTAGCGGAATTATCTATGGAAATCAAAATACACTGCTCCAACAACCGGAGCTCATTGTGAACGACGGCAAATTGGGCTTTATGACAGCTATCCTCTTCTGGATGACACCACAACCACCCAAACCTTCGGCTCACGATGTGATCGTTGGCAATTGGACACCTTCGGCAGCAGAGATCGCCAAAGGATTATCACCTGCGGGCTTTGGTGTTACCATTATGATCATCAACGGCAGCTTTGAAGGCAACAAAGACGAAACCGATTATCGAGTCGGCCGCCGTGTCGGTCATTATCGTGACATTACGACGAGAATGGGTGTCGATATTACAGGTGAGAAAGTGAATACGCTCGGCATGAGTCCATTCTAGAATAGACTATAGCTGTAAACAGAGGCTGACCCATACGTGTCTCCATCAAGCGAATTGTTAATTAAGCGCTTAAAGGAGACGTGTTACGGTCAGCCTTTTTGTCCTTACTCAGATACTCTCCGTTATGTCATTATTATTGTAAAATCTCGCAATTGAAGCTCACATCATTTTTTATATAAATATACATAATTATACTAATAAAGATATTATTTAATATTTATCATGTATTTAGTATTTCCTATAGCAGATAATGAAGTTAACTCACTAGTATAGGAGAATGACTATGAAATGTACCCGCGTGCTCACCGATTCGCAAATCACATCACTATGGGGCGGTATAGATCCGCAATTTTCGCCAGGCAATGCGATGGCAGCCGTGCAGAGCGCATTACCACAGACGGAATACGAAGCTCTTTTCCCGATGCGTATCGGCACACCTGCGTGGCATACATTTGCCGCCAGCAAGCCTTATTACAAACCGGGGCAAGTAGACTATTATTCGTATAGTAACCTGATATCAGCGGTAAGCGGTGTTGCAAATATCAAGTACAAGCTCGAAAACCGGCAGGGATCTACATCTTCATGGAACAATCGCGTATTCCGATTGGACAAGACAACGAAGACCGAAACGCTCATCTATCAAGATGCTGACTTTAATGCTTCGTGGAACTTGACGGTTCCGATCATCTCCCAAATCGTCGATTTCGGTACTTTTATTAAAGAAGGTACTGCTGTGAACCGCAAGCGTGAACTAGCAGCATTCCTCTCCAATATTGCGCACGAAACGAGCGGAAGTTGGGCGTCTGGTAACAAGTCTGGTTGGGGCGTGATAAGAAACAGACTAGTGTCCGTATTGTTAGCATTCAGACCTTTGAAATCAATGAGTCCGAATACGGAGGAGAGCCAAGATTCTACCCCTCTATATTGGAATGAAGAAATACCGTACATAACGAACACTAAGATCGCTTACGTTGATACTCATGCTGAGTTCCTGCCAGTTCCGGGCAAATCATATCATGGACGTGGACCGATTCAATTAAGCTGGAACAACAATTACGGATTGTTTAGCGGAATTATCTATGGGAATCCCAATACCCTTCTCCAACAACCGGAGCTTATTATAAACGACGGCAAATTGGGATTCATGACCGCTATCTTGTTCTGGATGACACCACAACCACCGAAACCTTCGGCTCATGATGTGATCGTTGGCAATTGGACACCTTCCGAATCGGATATTTCCAAAGGGTTAACCTCTGCCGGTTATGGTGTTACCATTATGATCATAAACGGCGGCATTGAAGGAAACAAAGACGAAACCGACTATCGAGTCGGACATCGCGTTAGTCATTATCGTAACATCACGAGGAGAATGGGCGTCAATATTACGGGGGAGAAATTAAATACGCTCGGCATGAGTCCCTTCTAGAATAGCTAACATGCACGTAGAGGCTGACCAATACACGTTCCTCCATCAAACGCTTCGCAGTTTTAGCGCTTGATGGTGACGTGTTATGGACAGCCTATTTGACGCTAACTATAATTGATGTGCAAATAAGAGAAACCCTCCTTTACTAAGAAGAGGGTTTCTCTTGTTTTGTATTCTCAACGTATTTGACAGATAGAGCCGTGCTAATATTAAGGCTGAACTGGAATCGTTAGCTCCAGATCTTTGAGATATGTTTTTTCACCTGTAATCCCTTTATCTGCTCCAACGATGCTCCAATCAGAGGTCTTCACAGTAAAGGTATAAGGTTTAATCGTAATGGATTTAGGAGTTGCCGCGAAAGCCTGATACAGCTCATTTACATGGTACTCGGTCTCAGGTTTGCTATTAAAGAATCCAACTCTATCCTGATTAATTTCATTCCCTTGGTCATCCACGATATCATAGTAAACCATCGTTGCACTATAGTCGCCCGTTGATTGCTCAGGTGTTGTGGGAACATCACCCGTGCTATCCAGAATCAGTCTAGTGGATGCCGGCGTTATCTCCAATTGCTTCACCGTATAACTAAACTTCCCGTCCGTTTCGGTTGCATTCGGCTTTAATACAAGCATATTATTTTCAATTTTCACCGGAATCTTGAATTCGAATGGCTCTTCAATTTGTGTCACTTTGGCTTGAATGGTCAACTCGAATTCATCTGGAAGAGACATTCCATCCCGTATTTCAGCGTTAAGGGTATTCTCTTTGTATGGTATATCCCCAAACCCTCCCGATGTATATTTGATTTCCTTGCCATTAGCCAGTAGTGTCGGCGTCTGAATATATCCTTTGACCTCGCCTTTATCCTGATCCCGATGTGATCCAAATGTAGAAGGCAATTCGACACCCTCACGCTCCACTTCAAATTTTAGAACGGTCCCATCATACAGCAGATCAGTCACCTTCAATGTTACACCGTCATGCGTCACGCTCAGGTTAGGACTGGTAGCGATTCCTTGATCAATCGCTGTCTGCAATCTCTCATCACTGATTCCCGAGAAGACACTGCCAATCACCGGAATTTGTTTCAAAGCATCCGCCATCGCAGGGGATACGAACCCCGTGCCGATCACACCTACGCCTAGTACTGCTGCAGCCGATACGGTAACTAATGTTTTTCTCACAAAATTTGATTTCGCTTTACTCATGGTTTGATCTCCTATCTTACTCATAATTTGATGGCTCATACTTGCTCTTGGCATTTCCAAATTCCGAATCCATTGCTCGATCGTATCCATTTCTTTCGACTCAGTTTGATTTGGCAAATGTACCATTTACGATCCCTCCTTTATTACGTTTGTAATCCATAAGCTTACGGCGAAGCCGTTCGTATTTCTTTCGAATTGTTGCCGGTTTTATGCCCATAATGTCTCCGATTTCGTCAAAGCTGTACTGTTCAACCGCTTTGAGTAGCAAAATATGCCGCTCTTCTGGGGTGAGATAGGTCAACAGTTCCTCAATAACAGACTCTTGGGGTGTAGGTGTAATTTGGACTTTGGGTTGCTGTTCCTTGAACTGATGAATCAGTTCGAACCAGCGGCCCTGCTTTTTCTTTATGTTCATCATGTGGTGATAGGCCATCTTATAAAGCCATGCTGAGAAGGTCGCCTGCCTGCTGTATTGATGAAGATTCTCGTATGCTCGGATAAAAATTTCCTGGACAGCATCTTCGGTTTCTTCATGATTTTTCAAAATATAGTAGCAGTAGGTGTACATTTGCCGTTCAAACTGATGAATAATCATTTCAAACGCCTGCTTGTCTCCTAATTTGACACAATCAATGATCGCTTCTATCTCATTGCTTTTCTCATCCTCTTCCCCGGGGATGGTTGGCTTCACATGCTCACCTCCTTTGTTTCTTTGCCTATATAACAATCGGTACCTGCCGTTTTGTGACATGAGTTATTCTAATAGTAAATAAGTCCGAATTTATTAGTGTTAACGGGTGATTTGCTCCCTTTGTCGAATGTGGGAACACATCAAATCAGGAGCGGCGCTCTTGTACTCAGCTACCTTACTCCTGATCAAATCCGGAACTATGGATCTACCCTCAAATTAGTGGTTGTATTTTAACTTCCTGCGCTACCAGTGCCATCGGTTGACGTTGTTGGTAATGCCTTATAAATAAGTGAATAGGATTGGCTTCCCAGCAACATTCTTTGACCCTGGAACTCATCGTACAGGTTCATGCGAATGCTACCTCCGCTTAATCTTGTATCGAAGTTGCTATTAAACGTAGTTGAGTACGATTTATTGTTACCCATTGGCAAATCAGTCCCGAGTGTCAACGTCTTTTCCATCGTTTGTCCATACGGATCAATGATTTCCATGACAAGCTTGTGCTCGTAGGCACCTGCTTCGTAATCTCCATTCTTGGATAAGTTGTATGTTATGACTGTATTCAAGGCTTTCGTACCTTCGCTTATCGTACCCTCTGCATTTACAACCAAAAGGCTGTAAGGGAACATATCCACATTGTTCAGATTTGACGACGGCGTTTCTGCTACCTTGTTAAGTGACAATCCCACCGTATTGATATATCCCGTGGATGTACCACCTAGAGCTGTCAGCTTACCATCAGCCACACCTTGGCCAATATAAAGCATAAGCTGTGAGGTATTCACACTCTGCGGAAGCTTACTCCAGACGGTAACCAGGTTTTTACCATTTGGGCTTGTTGCGTCGGACGATTGACTAACTTTGGCCTCATAATATTGATTATCAGGTGTTTTGTAGTAGGCAACA
>NZ_LVJH01000060.1 GCF_001637205.1 Paenibacillus glacialis | reverse complement strand
AAATAGCATGTGGTCTCAAATTGATTAACGGGTATATCAACCCACGTTTTTTTGGGGATAAATTGTGTTCGGCTTTCATTGTAGACATCAAATGGAAACCACACTTGTTTCGTTCTGAAATATTTAGCATAATCTCGATCTCTATACCCAGGATAGTCCACGTGTTGTCCATTGGTTGGCATCCGAATCGTAAAGGGTCTCTCTAGAATGAATGCCGCACGATTGTAGTTGGGATCTCCCTTCTGATTATGAGCTTGATCATCACTCACGGATGAATAATTAACTACGGGTGTATGTACTGTGACTGTATTGATCCCATAGATCGGATAATCCATCGTAGAGGAACCGCTCACCATACGATAAGAGATCGTTCCAGAACTCGATTCATCAGGCTTATTCGTCTTGCTGATGGGTATCTCATTCCCAGGACTATACAGTACATCTCTGTCAATCGGCCCTGCAATCGGAATACCCTGTGGTGTTGGGCCACTTCCTTCTGATTCAGATCCATCCATCAGCGTATCATTATATAGTGTGAACGTATCATTCCAGACGATCACCTCACCAATCGCCATTTCAGCAGCCTCTTGTGGACTCTGCGTCTCTAATGCTTCAACGGTTTCAGGCAGCGATGCAGGTTCATATTTACTCGTCTGTGCCGTCGCATAATAAGGTGCATTGTATCCACTAGGTGATATGATGATCCCACTATTATCAAATGCATAATTCCATAGTTTCGCTTCATCGATCTCATAGATTTCCACGTCTATAACCGTCCAGAATGAATATTCACGTTCCACGGTAACCTGTTCCGTAGAAGGAACTGGGGGTTCTATCGGCGGAGCATTCGGATCAGGCGCTGGTAACGGTGGTGCATTCGGGTCCGGTGGTGGTTCTGGCATTGTGACGTTCACATTATAGGTACACGTCCCGGTCATTTCCTGATACTCGTATTTAGATAAGTATTCCTTAGTCAACACGTTTCCGTAAAGACGTTCTGATGTTGGTATACCTAGCAGAACATCAAATTCTTCATTATCACGTGTATCCGCTCTAATGACAGCATTCACATTCGGATCAAAATCAAGCCCATTCATGGTCTCTCCAGGAGA
>NZ_LVJH01000059.1 GCF_001637205.1 Paenibacillus glacialis | reverse complement strand
CCAACCAATGGACAACACGTGGACTATCCTGGGTATAGAGATCGAGATTATGCTAAATATTTCAGAACGAAACAAGTGTGGTTTCCATTTGATGTCTACAATGAAAGCCGAACGGAATTTATTCCTAAAGAAACGTGGGTTAATATACCCGTCCATCAATTTGAGACCACATTCTATTTACCTGTGTGGGTCGATGAAGGGAATTATGAGGTTGCGTTCCGAAGTATCGCACATAACGCACCTGAAGATTTCACATATCAACCAGATGCCAATACGAATCTAACACATCATGTAGCCACGGACGAAGTTTCAGTAGAGGTCATAGGACGGTTATATGATTTCCATATCACAGATATCGTGGACTACAACTGGGAAACGGTCTTTCGGACAAGAAAAGGTAGCTTCAACCCAACCGGAATTTCGTATTGGGTAGGGAAGAATAGCATTGATGGGGAACGACGTGGAAATAGTGCACAGCTCACGCTACCCATTCATCCAGGAAGTCATACGATAAAGGGTTTCAAGAACGTGGTAGTTAAACAGGGATACCACTACAAATTCGATTTCAAGACGAAAGGGAATATGTTTGGTCCAACAGATGGGATACGGATAACCCCATCCTTTAATTACGTAAGTAAAGATGGCACCATGACAACCCCTGTGGATCTGTATTACCATTCATCCGAGAAGAAGTTCGTTAAGATAGGATCAAGTAATGACAAGGTGAAAAGATATGTCCTGTTGAATGATAGATTGCGAAATGTACCCAAGGATGAACTAACGGATACGGCTGAGGTCAAGTATCGGACCAACGATACGGCGGGGCAATCCACGAATTTATCGATGAACCAATACGTTAATAAATACATCAACAAGTTAACGAAGAAAAAAACACCCGTGGGTGGATTCAGTCTGCTATTACTACCTGAACATACACGAACACTCATAGGACCCAAGAGCAATATTCCACCTTCCGTCAATACGGACCGTGCATTGTCTGCGATACAACATTGGTATGGAGAATACAGCATTCCAGTGGATACGTATGTCGTCAAGAAAGGATTGAAATTGTACCAGAATGGTCCATTTGATGACAAGTCACCGATGTTCTTGAAGAATGGCTATATTGTCGTGAACTTCGATATAGAGTCGATTAAGAATGGTGACTTAGAGAATCCTCACTTACAATATATTAAAGCACCGCTCATGAACCAAGTGGTTGGTGGTATCCAGCGAAAGAATCAGTGGCAAATGGAAGGATTTAATAATAATATCTTAGATTCCTTTGGCAATCGATTCAAACTCATCGACGGAGACGTCGTCTTCTATAACGCGAATAAGTCCAGTCGGGATGACTTTGGATCTCAAGTCACTCATTAGTTCATGTAACAAGATAGTCCATGGTGTGTGGACTATCTTGTTCTATATTTAAGGAGAAGCGAAAGCTGAAGTTGCAATGTGCACGGCGTAGTAAGAAGAAATAAGGAGGGGACACGGTTTGAAAATTGAAGTGGAAGTCTCCAGTCTGCTGAGTACAGGCAAAGAGTTACACCGTGCTTCAGAGGATATCGAAACGTTACGTTCTGAACTGCGAAGAGCGATGAGCGGCTTGACATTACAGAGCCGCCGACGTCCGGATGTGGACAGTAATTACCAAGGAATTGACCAGCGCTTGAACGAATTACATAAAGAATTGGAAGAGTTATCACGACTGTCTGAGCGCAAAGGTGACCAATTTGAAGAAGCAGACGGCAAAGGAAAACCATTTGATTTTGGTGCACTATTGAAATTTGTTGCCGTAGCAACGAGTATGGGACTAGATTTCGTACCGATTCTAGGAAATGCCAAGGGGATTCTTGAAGCGATCGTAGGGCGTGATTTGATCACAGGGGATAAGTTAGCCCCGTGGGAGCGAGCGTTAGCCGTATTAGGACCTTTAGGTAAAGGTGTGAGTTCTGGCGCCAAGTTATTGAAGGTTGCTGACGAAGTTATCGGTGTTGCTTCACAGGCGACAAGGCATGGTGACGATGTAGCGGATATGGCGAAGGCCGTCAATCGGGCTGAGAACGTTGGCGAAGAAGTATTGGGACAAGGGAGCAAGCACCTTGATGACGTTCATGGAGGTAAAGGAGTTGACTCCAAAACGGGTGATTCACTATCCAAGAATGGCGACCAACCTGACCTGCCTACGGGGAAGACAGATAACAACAGGGGGGCATCATCGGATTTAGCCCCTGATGGAAACCCAGGGAAAAATACCGGTACAGTAGATGCCCCGCCAACCAAAGATGGATCACCATCCCTAAGCGAAAAGGAAGCCATGATTGCAGCTGCTGCAACCGCCACGGCTGCTGGGGGAGGAACAGTAGCTGCCCTTACGAAGAAGGTCAAATCTGCGGATCATATCAGTGGTTCTAACCCGATCTCTAAGAGTGATGGGAATCTCGTTAATAAAATGGATGCCGTGGATTCATCACCGCCGAAACAGACACAGAATCCAAGCCAGACCAAATTAGAAAGTAATGTGAAAGACCCTATCCATGCAGCTACGGGAGATCAGTACATTATTCATCCAGCGATTAAATTGTATGGCGCCGCTACCTGGTCGTTCGAACTGCATTATCATTCTGCGTTATTACAGACCAGTGATCTTGGGGTAGCTTGGACGCACAACTACGCCATGCGTCTAGCATTGTCGGATGTTGAACCCGAATCGATCACGATGTGGTGGAATGCGAGCCGTGCTAACCGATTTGTACAACAGGAGGATGGGCGTTACCGTTCCGCAGATCTCGACGTACAGTGGGATGAACTGCTCAAGACCGAAGCTGGCTATGAACTGATAACGCGCAGTCCTCGAGCGGTGTACCATTTCACGACTGAAGGACAGCTTCACCGACATACGAATGCCGAAGGGTTAGCGTTGGAAGTCGTACACAATGAAGCTGGTCAGCTGCTTCAACTCGTGGATGAACGGACACAACGGGCGTTGAATGTCAACTACAACGGACAAGCGTTAATCCAAGATGTAGGCGATCCAGCACGTCAAGTCAGCTTCTCATATAATGAATACCGCCATCTCATACGCTTCAAGGATCCTAATCGACACGCAACCGACTTAACCTATGATTCCGATGGACGTATCATCAGCCTGGCGGTAGCCGGTGACATTCAGTTCGTGAACACCTTTGACGAAGACGATCGCATTATCGAACAATCCGATGCGTTAGGTCGAGTAACCCGTCTTCATTACGATACGCAAAGCCGTCCTGGATTCATCGTCACGACCGTTACGAATGGCTTAGGTCATGAGCAACAGTTAGTCCATGATAAGCGTTATCTGCTGATCGAGAATCAGATGCCAGACGGAAAGAAAGAACAATTCACCTACACAGCACGAGGTCAAGAAGAGAGTAGGACCAATGCATTAGGTGAAACCATACGCTATGAATACGACGATCAGGGTCACCTAATTCGTGTGATCAATCCACTAGGAGATATCACAAGCTTCACATATAATTATGAGCATTTGTTAGATCAAGAAACGAACGCAGAAGGGCACATCACGAAGTATATCTATGATGAACAACAGCGCTTAGTGGGAATGACCCGTCCCGAAGGAACGACGTGCGAAATTACCTACAATGCCCAAGGACAACGTGCAACCTACCGAGATTTCAATGGCGTACTGCACCATTACCATTACAATGATGTGGGTGAACTGTCGACGATGGAAGACGGCGAAGGCAGAGCCACACAGATATCTTATGATAACGTTGGCCGAATCACCATGCTTGAGGATCCACTGGGAGGACAGACATGCCATACCTACGATGCCAACGATAATCTGTCTGTGCTCACCGATCCACTCGGGCGCAAGTGGCATTTCAGCTATGATGCATTTGATCGGATGTTGGAGCAGACGAACCCTTCTGGTAAAGCGACGGTCTATCGATACGCGCCGACAGGAACATTGGAATCGGTGACGAATGCATTAGGTGAGACCGTCAGTTATCGGTATGATGTAGAAGATAGATTAGAAGAACATCGTAATGCCTTAGGTGAAACGACAAAGCTTCGGTATGATCGTGCAGGACGCGTCCTCACGGTCATAGATCCGTTAGATCGTGAAGTTCAGTACACGTATGATGGCGCCGGACGCATGAAGTCGGCCATCGACGGTGAAGGTCGAATCGTCAAAGCATTGACCTATGATGCCGCAGGCAATCCGATTGCCGAAACAGACGGATTGAAACATACGAAGAACATTCGCTTCAATGCGCTATACCAGCCGGTAGAAGAACAGGATGCATTGGGACGGATAACCCGTATGAGCTATGATGCAGCTTCTCGCTTAACGGAAGTCATCGAGGCGGACTTAGCCGTATATCGCCAAGAATACGACGGGGAAGACCGGCTTACAGCCTATACCGATGCGAATGCGAATCGTACAGAACTTCAGTATGATCGAAGTGGATTGCTAACATCCGAGAAGAATGCAGCTAATAGCGTGCTGAAGTATGGGTATGATGCGCGTGGTTGGCGGAACGAAAGAACGAATGCAAGGGGACAACGCACAGAC
The DNA here is from genome assembly GCF_001637205.1 of Paenibacillus glacialis. Lineage (GTDB taxonomy): Bacteria > Bacillota > Bacilli > Paenibacillales > Paenibacillaceae > Paenibacillus_AQ > Paenibacillus_AQ glacialis. The sequence goes on along the minus strand of NZ_LVJH01000059.1, from coordinate 996 downwards.
TACCGATATGACGCGGCGGGCCAGCTCATCGAATTAGTAGATGAAGCAGGAACAACGAAGTTAGACTATGACCTTAACGGATACATGACGACCGTGACCGAAAATGAAGTAACAACAACCCGGACCTATGATGACCTCGGAAGAGTAACGGCGGTTACAGGAGCATGGGGCCAGAGTATCGGGTATACGTATGATGCGGCAAGTAGAATCACGAAGCTGACCTATCCAGACGGGAAAGAAGTCCATTACAGATATACGATGGCTGGTGAACTAAGTGAAGTGAAAGATTGGAAAGGTAGACTGACCCGATACAGATATGACCGAAGTGGACGATTAATCGAGACTCAGCGTCCGAATGGCAGTCGGGAACGGCGAAGTTACGACGGCGCCGGACAGATGGATCACCTCAGTGACCAAACCCCGCAAGGTGTGATGATGCAACAGTATCGCTATACCTACAATGCAATCGGGCAGATCATCCAAGAGGAAGACAAGCAATATACGTATGATAACTTAAGACGTATGAGTCGTGGATCTTGGCCGGGACGACGGATAGACTATAGCTATGACCTAGCCGGAAATATGATGACAAGAAAAGATAGTGACCAAGAAGCGTATCCCCCGATCGCCTATACAAAAGATAACCGTTTGTTTAGTATAGGAGGATACCCAGTCGAGATGGATGCCGACGGGAATCTCCTGTACATGAGCGAAGGGAAGACGATGGCCTCCTTCGAATATGATGCACGTAACCGACTCGTGAAATCGGGTAAAGCGCAGTATACGTATGATGCTCAAGGCAATCGGACGTCGATGACATGGAAAGGGAAGACGACACGGTATATCGTGGATGCTCTTCCGGAATTAAGTCGTGTGCTGATGGAGTTAGACGCTGAGGGAACCCCCAAAGCCTATTATGTATATGGCTTAGGGCTGATCGGACGAGAAGATACGCAAGGCAATTACCAGAGTTATCACAGTGATATCCGTGGAAGT
>NZ_LVJH01000058.1 GCF_001637205.1 Paenibacillus glacialis | reverse complement strand
CTGAAAGCATCTAAGCGTGAAGCCCCCCTCAAGATGAGATTTCCCAATTAGTAAGACCCCTTGAAGACGACGAGGTAGATAGGTTGGAGGTGGAAGTGCAGCAATGCATGGAGCTGACCAATACTAATCGGTCGAGGGCTTATCCTAATATTCTGAAGTTTAGGCTTCAGAAGCAAATGTAAGTTTCGAACTGCAAATTCATTCGTATCTAGTTTTCAGGCGATCAATTTAACTTTATGAAGTTCAAGTAGCGGATTAAAGAAGATTTGATTTACAGCATATGGCTATGCTGAACCTGAATAATGCATTTGTTTCACAAATGCACGTTTGGTGGCGATAGCGGAGGGGTTCCACACGTACCCATCCCGAACACGACCGTTAAGCCCTCCAGCGCCGATGGTACTTGGACCGCAGGGTCCTGGGAGAGTAGGACGTCGCCAAGCAATACAAGAACCACTGTTGGTCTTGATCAATGGTGATTCTTTTTTATTATTATTTCATGAAATAGGAAACTGCTTCGAATTATAAATTCATTTTGTATCTAGTTTTCAGATGATCAAACATCTGGATAGCATTTAAATTCATTCACACATTCGTGATGAACCGAATTTAAATCTAAAATTAAGCTGCAAGTCCTTTCTAAGGGTTGATATTTTCTAGCAGTGATCATAACGTTATGAAATTCATTCACACTAAAGTGATGAGCCGAATTTCTCACGGCAGCATTTGTTTCACAAATGCACGTTTGGTGGCGATAGCGGAGGGGTTCCACACGTACCCATCCCGAACACGACCGTTAAGCCCTCCAGCGCCGATGGTACTTGGACCGCAGGGTCCTGGGAGAGTAGGACGTCGCCAAGCATACAATAACCACCGTTGATTCATATCAACGGTGGTTATTTTTTTGTTGTAAATTCCAAACGATTTGTTACAGATCAAAGGCAATGGAATAGAGTTAATATATAACAAGTTAAGAACTCCAAAATCGCAACGATCGATGTATTATTGAAGTTATAAAGTTTCTCAGCCCAAATAGTAGATAAACTTGAATCTCTGTAGTTATATAGGAAGTATTTGTGCCAATCTAGGCGGAATGTTGGATAAGTTGACTTTGTGGCTTTGTGGAGAGATTATGAGAAGAATCGTATAATAATATAATGTGAAACACTAAGTAATTTAGTCATATTGAATAGAAAGTACATCCTTTTTATATGATGTTTTCCTGATTTTATAGTAGAATAGCTTAGTTCGATGTGAGGAAGAAACGAGGAAATTTAGATTTATATCGTGGTAGATTTTTAAAGTATACTAGCTCTTAATTGGATTAAGAATATTTGGGGAACAATAAACAACGGATTGAGGAACACTGATTATATAGAAATAGGGGAGAACTAGACACATGGGAAATACATGGACAGTGGAACATCTAATTTATTCTAATGAAATTGATTATAAAGCAACTTGTCGATTATCTAATCTATTAAGCCTGATGCAACGTGCTGCTGATGGTGATGTGGAGCATATGGGTGGAACACGAGATCAAATGGTGGCTCATAACATGGGCTGGATGTTGACAACGATTGATTTAGTGTGTGAACGCATGCCTAAATTTAATGAAATTGTAACAATAACGACTTGGAATAAAGGAACTAAGGGACCGTTATGGTTAAGAGATTTTAGAATATTTGATGAGAGTAATCAAGAGATTGCTAAGGCGTGTACATTATGGGCTCTTGTTGATACGGATAAACGTAAAGTTCTGAGACCATCAGCTTATCCATTTGAAATAAATCCTTATTCTGAAGATTCGGTTGGACCTGTTCCAGACAAAATGAATATTTCAGACGAAGTGGAGTTATATGATTCTTATACGATGACGGTTCACTACAGTGGGATTGATAGTAATGGTCATTTAAACAATGCTCGTTATGCGGATTTGTGTATGGATGCCCTAACCGTAGAGGAGTTGGATCAGGCTATTCATGGCTTTCATATTACATATCATCATGAGGCCAAGATGGGAGAAGTTATTCATATTCTACGATCAGATTTGACCGATGGGGTTATCTATTTCAGGGGGCAGTCACAAGACGGGTCACGTTATTATGATGCATGTCTACGGATGATGGATTAAAGGATAAATGAAGGATCTAAACCGATATTAGTACTTTTATTCAATTAATAATGTAGAACTTTTGCGAAGAAGATGGAATTGTGGGTAGTATGTTGAGAAGAGAATAACTACACCGATTCGTGTAAATGATATTGGAGAGGTGAGAGAATGCCAGATCATAAGCAGTTGAATCCCAATGTCCAACGCAATAAAGCAAGTATAAAGAAAAAATCAACAAGTCTTAGTCCAGACAAAGCAAAGGACTTCCCAGCAAGTTTAAATGGGATTCCTAAGTCTGAGTCGTAATACTGAAGTTTCAGTTAATGAAGAGTGATTGTAGTAAGTTTGGGATAAAACATGAAAAGACCTAATACGAAATCCGTATTAGGTCTATTGAGTTTTTAACGTGAGCAGTATCAATGTTATAATAATGGTAGTTTGTTGATCGAAGTGCGACAGGGCGTAATAACCGGGTCCGTCAGAGGATATAAGAAAGAGGCGAATTATGAAATCTTTAATATTAGCAGAGAAGCCTTCCGTTGCTCGCGAAATAGCACGAGTGATGGGAAGTAGAGACAAACATAAAGGTTATTTCGAAGGACCTAAATATATTGTGACTTGGGCGCTAGGACATCTTGTGGGATTGGCAGAGCCGGAGGATTATGATCGTAAATTTGCGACTTGGAATTTGGAGGACCTTCCTATACTTCCGGAATCGATGAAGTTGAAAGTGCTGAGAGAAACAAGCCAACAATTCAAAATCGTTCAACAGCAGGCAAGACGGCAAGATGTTAGCGACCTAATTGTTGCGACGGATGCAGCACGAGAAGGAGAATTGTTAGCACGTTGGATCTTAAACATGATGAAGTGGAATAAGCCATTTCAGAGATTGTGGATTTCTTCTCAGACGGACAAAGCGATTAAGGAAGGTTTTGCGACACTGAAGCCAGGGCGTCAGTTCGATCGTTTATATGAATCTGCCCGCTGCCGAGCTGAAGCTGACTGGATGATTGGGTTGAATATTACGCGTGCACTGACTTGTAAATTCGGAGCGCAGTTGTCAGCAGGGCGAGTACAGACACCATCGCTTGGGATGATCATGGATCGTGAGAAAGAAATTATTAGTTTCCGCTCAGAGGAATATGACACACTTACTGCTGATCTAGGTAACTTCACAGCCACATGGAGAGCTAATAACGGAGACGCAAGGATGTTTGATCGTAATCAAGCTGTAGTGTTACAGAAGAAGTTGCAAGGCAAGACGGGCATTATTGAAAAGGTTAATAAATCTGAAAAAGTTGAACCGCATCCACTTGCGTATGATCTAACCGAACTTCAACGTGACGCTAACAAGCGTTATGGATTCTCAGCTAAACAAACCTCTAATATCCTGCAACGTCTCTATGAACAGTATAAATTGGTTACTTATCCACGAACGGATAGCCGTTATTTAACATCTGATATGACAGAGACTTTCAAAGAACGTTTAGAAAGCGTAGCAGTAGGCCCTTATGCAACATTAGCACGTCCTTTGTTACGCAAAAATCTAAACATCACTAAACGGATCGTAGATGATAGTAAGGTAAGTGACCACCACGCTATTATTCCTACAGAAGAGACGGTTCTACTGAACTTACTTAATACGGAAGAACGGAAGCTTTATGATCTTATTGTTCGTCGATTTATAAGTCTGTTCTATCCGCCAGCTCGATACGATGATGTTGCTGTCACGGTAAAAGTGGAGAACGAGTCCTTTCACACGAAAGGGACGACGGTTAAAGAAATTGGTTGGCGAGAAGTGTATGGTGGAGATGTGGCTGATGATTCGGATGAAGATGATCAATCAGATCATCGGGATACAAGGTCCGTATTGCCTGAACTACATGTCGGGGAAAAGGTGAAAGTTCAACGCTGCAATGTTCGCCCAGGTCGGACGTTACCACCGAAACGATACACAGAAGCATTACTACTGTCGCAAATGGAGAAACATGGACTGGGAACGCCAGCTACACGGGCGGATATTATTGAGAAACTAGTGTCATCTGACACGATTGAGCGCAAGGGTAATATATTGCATCCGACAGGTAAGGGCAAGCAGTTGATCGAACTGGTGTCGCAACAGCTACGTACGCCAGAGTTAACGGCGAAATGGGAATCGGAGCTTGAGAAGATTGCCCGGGGAGAAGGAAGTCCAGATTTATTTTTAAAAGGAATCCGTAGTATGTCTAAGGAACTTGTGGCAGGGGTCAAGGGAAGTTCGGTTGAATACAAGCCTCATAATGTATCTAATAGTCATTGTCCTGAATGCAATACACGACTGCTAGAGAAGAAGAATAAACGAGGAACGCTATTAATCTGCCCGAAAGAAGATTGTGGCTATCGTCGTTCTGATGATAAAAGAGTCTCGAACCGTCGCTGCCCACAATGTCATAAGAAAATGGAAATGAAAGAAGGTAAGGCTGGACTATATGTACAGTGCCTGACATGTGGGATTACGGAGACGATGAATAAGGACAATAAACATATCAATAAACGTGAAGAACGAAAATTGGTAGAGAAATATACACAGCAGGAAACGACAGGTTCGAATCTGGGAGATTTGCTTAAAGCTGCTATGGAGAAAAAGAGTAAAGGTTGATATAGATAGCGTTTAATATAAGTGAGATGGATTGTTTCCTGTGAGTGGTAGTTCTATAATAGAAGTGTAAGACTAACAATTCGGAAAAAAAGGAGGGCATGAAGCAGATGAGTACTGCACTATGGATTTGGTTTATTATGATTAACATGGTGGGTTATCTGGTCATGTCTGAAGACAAGAAACGGGCTCAGAAGAGGCGTGATCGAGTACCAGAAAAAACATTGTTTCTATTAGCTGCGATTGGTGGATCTTTGGGTGTTATTATTGCGATGTACCGCAAGCGGCATAAGACAAGACATGTAAGCTTCCGGATAGGGATTCCTATGTTACTCTTTATTAACGCCGTGTTGTACGGGTATTTTCTCAGGTAGATACTTCAGAAAGAGGTGAAGCACATGTTATATTCTAATATTTTAGTAGCTTATGATGGTTCGAAGGCTTCCAACAAAGCATTAGATCACGCTATTTCAATGTTACAAGTAACTCCAAATGCAGTAATTTCAGTTATTCATGTATTCGGTTTTCCACGTGCTTATTTTGGCGAAGCTTATGCTCCAATTCCGACGTCAGTCACCAAAGAATATTATGATCTGGCAGAACAGACGGTAGATGCAGCGAAGCAACGACTTGAGGATGCTGGTGTAACAGGAACTGTGGAATTATTGCAAGGTGCACCTGCTGAAATCATTCTTGATTATTCGAAAAAGAACAATTCTGAAGTCATCATCATTGGTAGTCGTGGTCTTGGGGGCATTCGTGAATTTGTACTAGGTAGTGTTAGTCACAATGTCGTTCAACATGCTCGTATCCCAGTACTTGTTGTGAAATAAAAGTCATCTAACTCAAAGCCAGCTCATCTGTATTATTAGGGTGTGCTGGTTTTATTTAGTTGATTCAATGCCAAAAAGCGAACAATAAATTTACGTTGTTTATAAATGTTCGTGTTTGAGTTGACATAGGGTGACAGAGATTGTTAAACTAAGCAAGTGAAATAAGAAATAATAACAATATATATATAACTCATTTAGTTATCTCGTATAAGTCTGGGAATAGGGCCCGGAAGTCTCTACCTGAACACCGTAAATGTTCAGACTACGAGGGAATACTACCGAACTGCTAAGGTATATAGATTGAACTAACGTTTGCGTTCAAGTAGTTCAATCTATATATGATCAAAGGTTTCGGTTAGCATTGTCGGGATGTGTCTCTTTCTTTCCTAGGAAGAGGCTGACAAAGGCTTGGAGTATTCCTTCCTAAGTCTGGTGTCCCGAAAATAGTAGTATTTTCTTGGGGGTTCCGGACTTTTTTGGTCTTATTATGTTGCTAAATGATGTTCTTCATTTATAGATCTCTTTAAAAGAAATGAATCACTAAGAAAGTGGGTTGAAGCATGTTACCAGTGGTCGCTGTAATTATGGGCAGCAAATCGGATTGGGAGACGATGCAGTACGCTTGTCAGATGTTAGATGATCTACAAATTCCATACGAGAAAAAGGTAGTCTCGGCTCATCGTACACCTGATCTAATGTTCACTTTTGCAGAAGAAGCTGCAGGGCGAGGGATTCGGGTTATTATTGCTGGAGCAGGAGGAGCAGCGCATCTGCCTGGTATGGTGGCAGCGAAGACAATCCTTCCAGTTATTGGTGTTCCGGTTCAATCGAAGGCATTAAATGGCCTAGATTCCTTACTCTCCATCGTGCAAATGCCTGGGGGTATACCTGTGGCGACAGTAGCCATTGGTCAAGCAGGAGCAACCAATGCGGGATTACTCGCAGCCCAAATGATTGGAGCCTTCCATCCAGAGGTTCAACAACGTGTTCAGAACCGTAGGGATGCCATTCGTGATGAAGTGTTAGAAAGTAGTGATGATCTATGAGTCATAAGTCATCTGAAGGTCAGACTGATCAAGTAGCAAAGACGTTGCTACCAGGAAGTACGATTGGTATTCTAGGTGGAGGGCAATTAGGAAGAATGATTTCACTTGCCGGTACAGCAATGGGATATCAATTCGTAACGCTGGATCCAACAATACAATCACCTAGCAGTCCTGTGGCTCGACAGATTGTAGCAGAATATGACGATGTAGATGCAGCTCGTGAAATGGCAACGATCTCTGATGTAATCACATACGAATTCGAGAATGTTGACGCTGGTGTAGCTGCTATGCTTGTCAAGAAATCCTATGTTCCTCAAGGAAGCAAGCTACTATATACGACACAACATCGTTTGCGTGAGAAGGTAGCAATTGAAGCGGCAGGGGTTCCTGTCGCACCCTATCGCGTGATCGAAGGATTAGCTAGTCTAGAACAAGCGATGACAGAACTGGGTTATCCATCTGTATTGAAGACAGCTACAGGTGGATATGATGGAAAAGGTCAAGTTGTCATTCGGAGTGAGGATCAATTAGCCAGTGCCTACGCTGAACTTTCAGCGTCTGGAAGAGAACTTGTGCTTGAGCAATTCATCTCTTTCGCTTGTGAAATATCAGTTATTGCTGCACGTAATCCGAGTGGCGAAGTGAAGAGCTTCCCGATATCGGAAAATATTCATCAAAACAATATACTACATCTATCGATTGTACCTGCGAGGATAACGTCACAAGTACAGAGAGAAGCAAGACGGCTTGCAGAGACACTTGCAGCGAAGATGGATGTTGTTGGACTTCTGGCTGTTGAAATGTTCGTGACAGAGGATGGTCAGTTGTATGTGAATGAATTAGCTCCAAGACCGCATAATTCGGGGCACTATACGATGGAGGCTTGTACAACTTCACAGTTCGAGCAGCACGTACGCGCGATCTGCAACCTACCACTGGCAGATACAACCCTATTGAGTCCGGTAGTTATGGTTAATGTACTGGGTCAACATCTGGAATCTGTTATACAGAGAACTGGAGAACGAGATGAGGCAGCAACGGAGTTAGGGATTATACCTAAACTTCATTTATATGGTAAGACTGAGAGTAAGCATAATCGTAAAATGGGTCATATCAACTTGTTATGTAAGGATGTACAAGATGGGCTTGATTGGGTAGAACATACGAATATTTGGAGGCAATGAAAAGATGATTGAACGTTATAGTAGACCAGAAATGCGCGCCATTTGGACAGAAGAGAACAAATTTAATTCGTGGTTGGAAGTAGAACTTTGTGCTTGTGAAGCATGGGCTGAACTCGGTGTTATTCCGAAGGAAGATACCGTATTAATTCGTCAGAATGCAAAATTTGATATCGCTCGAATTAGTGAAATTGAACTAGAAACGCGCCATGATGTCATCGCATTTACGCGTTCCGTGTCTGAAAGCCTTGGGGAAGAACGTAAGTGGGTGCACTACGGGCTAACTTCTACAGATGTTGTAGATACAGCACTTGGATATGTATTGCTTCAAGCGAATGAGATTCTAGAGAAGGATATTCTTAATTTCATAGAGATTCTGAAAGATAAAGCTATAGCTTACAAAGATACTGCGATGATGGGCCGTACGCATGGTGTACATGCAGAGCCAACGACATTCGGACTTAAAATGGCATTATGGTATGAAGAAATGAAACGTAACTTAGAGCGTTTCCGTCATGCTGCGAATGGCGTGCAGTTCGGTAAAATGTCAGGAGCTGTTGGAACCTACGCTAACATCGATCCTTTTGTTGAAGAGTTTGTATGTAATAAGTTAGGTACGACAGCAGCACCAATCTCTACGCAAACATTGCAACGTGATCGTCATGCTGAGTATATGGCTACATTGGCTTTGGTTGCTACGTCATTGGATAAATTCGCTACTGAAATTCGTGCGCTACAAAAGAGTGAGGTACGTGAGGTAGAAGAAGCTTTCGCGAAAGGTCAAAAGGGTTCCTCTGCAATGCCTCATAAACGTAATCCGATTGGTTGTGAGAATATTTCAGGTCTTTCCCGTGTCATCCGTGGTCATATGGTGACAGCATACGAAGATGTAACCCTTTGGCATGAGCGTGATATTTCCCATTCCTCAGTAGAACGTATTATTCTACCAGATGCGACAATGTTACTTAACTACATGTTGAACCGTCTTGGAAATATCATAAAGAATTTGACTGTATTCCCTGAGAATATGAAGCGTAATATGGCTTGTACCTATGGCGTGCCATTCTCTGGACGTGTCTTGACGAAGTTGATTGATAAAGGCTTCAGCCGTGAACAGGCATATGATACGGTCCAACCTCGCGCAATGCAGGCTTGGGAAGAGAAACGTCAATTCCGTGACATCATCGAGTCAACACCTGAGATTACAGAAGTGCTAAGTGCAGAGGAAATCGATGATGCCTTTAATCCGAGCTGGCATCTGAAGCATGTAGATACGATTTTCACCAAATTAGGTCTAGTCTAACAATATAGATAGCGTATCATACCGTGAGGGAGGATAAGGACATGACATCAACAGCTGTTTCTACTGCTGTGGAACTTGTTAACGCACCCCTGTTATATAAGGGGAAAGTGCGAGAGCTTTATGATTTGGGGGAACATGTCCTCATTGTGGTGACGGATCGTATTTCTGCTTTCGACTATGTATTGGACCCTCCTGTACCTGACAAAGGGAATGTGCTTAACCAGTTAAGTGCATTCTGGTTCGAACAGACAGCTGAACTTATGATGAATCATGTGGTTCATACGGATGTTGACCAACTTGGGGATCTAATCAAGGATAAAGAACAGTTGAGAAATCGAATCATGGTCGTTCATAAGGCGGAACGAATTGATATAGAATGCGTCGTACGTGGATATATTACGGGTGGCGGTTGGCGTCAATATCAGGAATCTGGTGAAGTGAATGGCATTAAGCTCTCCGAAGGCATGCGTAAGAACGAAGCGTTTGATACGCCTATCTTTACCCCAGCAGCAAAGAATGATGTAGGGCATGATGAAGATATTTCTTTTGATACGATGAAACAAATGGTAGGTGAAGAAATCTCACTTGAATTACAAGAACGGAGCTTGAAATTATATAGCTTTGCTCGTGATTATTGTGATAAAAGAGGCATCATTCTAGCAGATTGTAAGTTCGAATTCGGTATTTTGGATGGCAAAGTGATTCTGATTGATGAAATATTTACACCGGACTCTTCCCGTTTCTGGGCGAAAGAAAAGTATGAGCTAGATATTGAGATTGATAGTATGGATAAAGAGCCGGTTCGCTCTTACTTGGCTTCCTCGTCTTGGGATAAGAATAGTAAACCTGAACCACTTCCACAAGAAGTAGTTGAGGAGACAACAAGAAGGTATCTGGACATTTATCGTCGATTAACGGAAGTGTAATTAATAAACTTATTAGCCATTCTGAGGAGGAACTTTGAATCATGATTAAAGCAACGGTTTATGTAACTGTCAAAAAAGGCGTTTTGGATCCGCAAGGGGTCGCTGTACAGGGAGCACTTCAATCGATTGGTTTCCAAGAAGTTGAAAGCCTGCGAATTGGTAAATATATGGAACTTACGTTAGATACGGATGACCGTGCTGAGGCGGAAGAACGTTTGAAGGCAATGTGCGAGAAGCTACTAGCCAATACGGTAGTCGAGGATTACCGTTACGAATTGGAGGGCTAATGCCATGAAATTTGCTGTCTTAGTATTTCCAGGTTCCAATTGTGATATTGACTGTTATAAAGCGGTAGAAGAGATTGGTGAATCTGTGGATTATGTATGGCACACAGCTACGGATCTTTCTGCTTATGATTGTATTCTAGTTCCTGGTGGTTTCTCTTATGGCGACTACTTACGTTGCGGTGCGATTTCACGGTTTGCACCCGTCATGGCTGAGGTTGCTAAGGCTGCTGAACAAGGGAAATTCATTTTAGGTATATGTAATGGTTTTCAGATTCTAACTGAAGCAGGCTTGTTACCTGGCGCACTTCGTCGTAACGAGTCGATGAAATTCCGTTGTCACGATACGGTTCTTAAGGTCGTTAATAATGAAACTCCGTTCACACGTGAATATGGTAAGAATGAGGAAGTCATCATTCCAATCGCTCATGGTGAGGGAAATTATTACTGTGATGAAGAGACGCTTGAAACGTTGAAACACAATAATCAGATTGTCTTCACATATGGTGACAACCCTAACGGTTCAATTGCTGATATTGCAGGCATTTGTAACGAACGTGGAAATGTAATTGGAATGATGCCCCATCCAGAGCGTGCAGTAAATACACTATTTGGTTCTGAAGATGGTAAACGCATGTTTACATCTATATTAAAGTCTTGGAGGGATTCACATGACACAGCAAGTATCAGCTAAAGAACCGACTGCGGAGCAAATTGCAGAGCAACATATATATCAGCAGATGGGCGTGTCGGAGAGCGAATATGAGTTGATCTGTGAATTTATGGGTCGTAAACCTAACTATACGGAAATCGGTGTGTTCAGCGTAATGTGGTCTGAGCACTGTGCATATAAGAATTCAAAGCCATTATTACGTCGGTTCCCAACGACCGGTCCACGTGTTCTTATGGGTCCTGGTGAAGGCGCTGGTATCGTCGATATTGGTGATAACCAAGCCGTTGTATTCAAAATCGAAAGTCACAATCACCCTTCAGCTGTGGAACCTTTTCAAGGCGCAGCTACAGGTGTAGGCGGAATTATTCGCGATATCTTCTCGATGGGTGCAAGACCGATCGCTACATTGAACTCCCTTCGATTCGGAAAGCTCGAAAGTGACCGTGTGAAATATTTGTTCGAACATGTTGTATCGGGTATTGCTGGTTACGGTAACTGTATTGGTATTCCAACCGTGGGTGGCGAAGTGGTATTTGATGAGAGCTACGAAGGTAATCCACTTGTCAATGCCATGTGTGTTGGATTGATCGATCATGACAAAATCCAGCGTGGTGTAGCGAAGGGTGTAGGTAATCCAGTGTTTTATGTTGGACCACCAACCGGTCGCGACGGTATCCACGGGGCTACGTTTGCTTCCATCGAACTAAGTGAAGAATCAGAAGCGAATCGTACGGCTGTTCAAGTCGGTGACCCATTCATGGAGAAGTTAGTTATGGAATCATGTCTAGAACTAATCGATAGCGGTATCGTGTTGGGTATTCAGGATATGGGTGCTGCAGGCTTGACATGTTCAAGTGCTGAGATGGCAAGTAAAGCGGGCAACGGACTTGAACTATACTTGGACCAAGTGCCACAACGTGAGGAAGGTATGACTCCTTACGAAATGATGTTATCTGAATCACAAGAACGTATGCTGTTCGTTGTTGAACCGAAAGATGAAGCACAGGCTCAAGAAATATTCGATCGTTGGGGAGTTATCTGCGCCAAAGTAGGTAAGGTGACTGACGATGGACGCTTGAAGCTGTTACATCACGGGGAAATTGTAGGAGATATGCCGGTAACTGCGTTAGTTGACGAATGCCCGGTATATGATAAACCATCTTCGGTTCCTGCTTATTATATAAATAGTGAAAGAATAGATACCCTTCGTTATGACGAAGTAACGGATCTTGGTGGAGCATTGAAACAGATTCTAGCTTCTCCAAGTGTGGCGAGCAAAGCATGGGTATATGATCAATACGATTATATGGTCCGTACGAGTACAGCTGTTCGTCCAGGTTCTGATGCTGCAGTCGTAACAGTAAACGGAACACGTAAGGGTCTAGCGATGACAACCGACTGTAACGGTCGATATGTTTATCTTGATCCCGAAGTGGGTGGAAAGATCGCAGTCAGTGAAGCGGCAAGAAACATTGTGTGTACTGGAGCAGAGCCACTTGCTATTACGGATAACCTGAACTTTGGTAACCCTGAGAAACCAGAGATTTTCTGGCAAATGGAGCAGGCTGTTGATGGTATGGCAGAGGCTTGTCGTGAACTGAATACACCAGTCATTGGTGGGAATGTCAGTCTGTATAACGAAAATGCAGGCGGATCCATCTATCCAACTCCAGTGGTTGGTATGGTAGGTCTAGTTCATGATATCGATCATATTACGACGCAAGCTTTTAAGAATGAAGGAGATACGATTCTACTGCTTGGTGATACCAAGGCGGAACTCGGTGGTAGTGAATTCCAGACGATTCTACATGGCGTAGCAGAAGGTCGTCCTCCAGCACTTGATCTCCAAGTGGAGAAAAAACTACTTGCATCCGTACTGGGAGCAATTCAAAGTGGACTCGTTCAATCAGCACATGATTTATCTGAAGGTGGTCTTTCTGTTGCTGTTGCTGAGTCATGCATAAGTGGTGGAATAGGTGCTCAAGTTCACATCGAAACGGATCTTCGTTCCGATTTCGCATTGTTCAGTGAGAGTCAATCACGTATCTTGTTGTCTGCATCACCTGAAAAGGCAGAGCAGTTGAAGACTTACATCGAAGGACATGGTGTTCCTGTCGTAAGAATCGGTACCGTTGGAGGAAGCAACCTTGCCCTTGATATCAATGGAAAGAATGCTCTGAATGAGTCCGTGGAAGCCTTGAAGCAGGTTTGGAAGGATGCGATTCCGTGTCTCATGAAATAACATCTGCAAAGTTTGCGTCCGATAAATCCTTGTCTCATCCGCTTTGGAGCGGAGACTTTTATAATGAAGGTACGGGTAAGGACGATATATTTGATACGTTAAAAGAGGAATGTGGGGTCTTCGGAGTGTATGGTCACTCCGATGCTGCATCACTCTCTTATTATGGACTACATTCTTTACAGCATCGCGGAGAAGAAAGTTGCGGGATGTGTGTAGCTGATGGTAAGGAATTTAACTATCACCGCGGTATGGGACTTGTGAAGGAAGTATTCGATAAGGAAAGAATGGCATCATTGGTAGGTAACATGTCCATTGGACATGTACGATATTCTACCAGTGGTGATAGTCGACTAGCGAATGCACAGCCACTTATTTTTAAGTATCGTGATGGTGATTTAGCGATTGCGACAAATGGTAATATTGTCAATGCACCGCAAATCCGACATGAACTAGAACAGAGTGGTTCTATATTCCAGACGACAAGTGATACAGAAGTCGTTGCCCATCTTATTGCTCGTTCTTCCAAAGATGTTGTGGAAGCAGCAAAAGATGCATTAGCGCGTATCGTTGGCGGGTACGCATTCCTCATAATGACGAATGATAAGCTACTTGTAGCTTCTGATCCTCATGGGCTTCGTCCGATTACAATGGGGAAATTAGGGGAATCGTATATATTTTCTTCAGAATCATGCGCACTTGAGACGATTGGAGCTGAACTATTACGCGATATCCAACCGGGTGAGCTATTGGTACTAGATAAGGACGGACTCAAGGAAGATCGGTATACTGAACCACAGCGTAAAGCATTATGCGCCATGGAGTACATCTACTTCGCTCGTCCTGATAGTGATCTGAATGGATCGAATTTGCATGCCTCGCGTAAACGTATGGGAAGTC
The DNA here is from genome assembly GCF_001637205.1 of Paenibacillus glacialis. Lineage (GTDB taxonomy): Bacteria > Bacillota > Bacilli > Paenibacillales > Paenibacillaceae > Paenibacillus_AQ > Paenibacillus_AQ glacialis. The sequence goes on along the minus strand of NZ_LVJH01000058.1, from coordinate 229,198 downwards.
GGATGGCTCTGGAAGCATTCGTTGATGCAGATATCGTAACCGGAGTTCCGGATTCAAGCATATCGGCTGCTATTGGCTATGCTGAACAGACCGGCATTCCTTATGAGCTTGGTCTCATCAAGAACAAATATACAGGTCGTACGTTCATTCAACCGAGTCAAGAATTGCGTGAAAAAGGCGTTAAGATGAAACTCAGTGCTGTTCGTGGGGTAGTGGAAGGTCAACGTGTTGTTATGATCGATGATTCAATCGTTCGAGGTACGACTTGCCTGCGTATCGTTAACTTGTTGCGTGAAGCGGGAGCCACTGAAGTGCATGTACGGATTACTTCTCCGCCTTTCAAGAATCCGTGTTACTACGGGATTGATACGCCTGATCGCAAAGAATTGATTGCTTCAAATAAGACAGTAGAAGAGATTTGTCGTGAGATCAATGCAGATTCACTGGCCTTTTTAAGTCCTGAGGGACTCATTAGCGCAGTCGGTGGAGACAATGCAAGTGACCCGAGCGGAGGATTATGCCTCGCTTGTTTCAATAATGACTATCCAACAACGCTTGATTTCGATGGTGAAGAAAAAGCAGGATGTGGTTGTTAAGGAAGTTCTTCTCAAATGTAATTAACGTAATTAATATTCTTGTTGTTCATATAAAAGCTCGCCAATTATGGAAGGAGTGTTCTTACAAGTGTCTGAAGCTTATAAAAGTGCTGGGGTAGATATCGCTGCAGGAAACGAAGCGGTAGAACGGATGAAAAAGCATGTAAAGCGGACGTTACGTCCAGAAGTAATGACGGACCTAGGGGGATTCGGTGCTTTGTTCTCGCTGAACAAAGATAAATACGATGAGCCCGTACTAGTGTCTGGTACGGATGGAGTGGGTACGAAGCTGAAAATTGCATTCGCAATGGATCGTCACGATACCATTGGGATCGATGCTGTAGCGATGTGTGTGAATGATATCATCGTACAAGGAGCAGAACCACTATTCTTCCTCGATTATCTTGCGTGCGATAAAGTACGACCAGAGAAGATTGAGGCTATCGTAGCTGGAATAGCAGAAGGATGTCATCAAGCAGGTTGTGCGTTAACTGGTGGAGAGACAGCTGAGATGCCTGGTATGTATTCTGAAGGCGAATATGACATTGCTGGATTTACGGTAGGTATTGTCGATAAGAAGAACATCATTAATGGTTCAACTATCGCTCCTGGCGACACTGTGATTGGACTCGCTTCAAGTGGTGTACACAGTAACGGATTCTCCTTAGTGCGTAAACTTCTTCTTGAACAATCAGGATATGATCTGCAAGATGAAATCGCTGAATTAGGTGGTAAATTGGGAGACACATTGTTGATCCCTACGAAGATTTATGTGAAGTCTTTATTGGCTCTAATTGAGAAGGTAAAAGTCAAAGGGATGGCTCATATTACTGGCGGTGGATTTATTGAGAATATACCGCGTATGTTACCAGATCACGTTAATGTGGACATTGAATATGGTACATGGCCGATTCTACCAATATTTGAATTAATGCAGAATAAAGGCAATATCACAAATCGAGACATGTTCACAACCTTCAACATGGGGATTGGTATGGTACTCGTTGTTCGTGAAGAGGATGCAACTGAAACACTTAGTATTTTGCAGAGTAATGGGGAAGAAGCTTATATTATTGGGCGTGCAAACGAAGGTGAATCTATCGTTACTTTTACAGGGGCTGACGTGTAATGAGTCATTACCGTATTGCTGTGTTTGCCTCCGGAGAGGGTAGCAATTTCCAAACGCTTGTAGATGCTGGTAAAGCAGGCTTGCTCGGCGGTGCGAAGGTGGAATTGCTAGTGTGCGATAAGCCAGAGGCACCTGTAGTCAAGCGTGCACGTGAGGCTTGCGTACCTGTTCATTTATTTACACCTAAATCGTATTCTTCTCGTGAGGCTTATGAATTAGAAATCGTGGAGCAATTAGAAGCGCTGAATATAGAATTAGTCGTATTAGCTGGTTATATGCGACTACTAACATCTGTGATGGTAGACAAATATGCTGGGCGTCTCATTAACATTCATCCATCGTTACTACCATCTTTTCCGGGTACGAATGCTATTCTTCAAGCACTTAACTATGGGGTTAAACTGACTGGAGCTACTGTGCATTTTGTAGATGGCGGGATGGATACAGGTGCTATTATCGCTCAACAAAGTATCGTGATTGAGCCTAATGCTACGGTGGAGTCACTTGCTAAGGATATACATGCCATAGAGCAGGAGTTATATCCGCGAGTTGTGTCATGGTTTGCACAAGGATGCGTAGTCATAAACGACAGACAAGTAACGATATTGCCTTTTAAATAACGAAGATTCGTCAAGTGGTAATGCATGTGCAAGGTTTTTCGATATTTCTCGGGAAATATTGTTTATGGCATGGAAAGCGATCGTTTAACATGTCGGATTGTCGAGTAAAGCGTGAATAGGCTTGACAATCTGTCACACATATAAGGAGGATCCAATTCGTGAGTATAAAAAGAGCGTTAGTCAGCGTGTCGGATAAACAGGGCATCGTGGATTTTTGCCGCGAACTGTCTGCAATGGGCGTGGAGATTATTTCGACTGGAGGAACTAGCAGTCTTCTTGCTAAAGAAGGCGTGCCAGTCATCGGAATTTCAGAAGTTACAGGATTCCCGGAAATTATGGATGGGCGTGTTAAAACACTACATCCAGCCGTACACAGCGGTCTATTAGCTGTACGTGATAACGTGGAACATCAACAACAGATGAAGGAATTGGAGCTTGGTTATATCGACCTTGTTGTCGTGAACCTGTATCCTTTCCAAGAAACCATTGCTAAACCAGACGTATCGTATGAAGAAGCTATTGAGAACATTGACATCGGCGGACCTACCATGCTCCGTTCAGGTGCCAAGAACCATGCATTTGTTAGTGTGGTTGTAGATTCTAGCGATTATAGTGTTGTGCTTGAAGAAATCCGTAAGGATGGAGACACAACACTAGAGACTCGCAAACGGCTCGCGGCAAAAGTGTTCCGCCACACGGCGGCTTATGATGCCCTAATCTCTGATTATATGTCGAATGTAACAGGTGATCCATTACCAGAGCGTTTAACCGTTACTTATGAGAAAATACAAGACTTACGTTATGGTGAGAATCCGCATCAGACAGCAGCATTTTATCGTAAACCGCTAGCTCCTGCAGGGACACTGACAACGGCTGAACAGCTTCATGGTAAGGAATTATCTTATAACAATATTAATGATGCGAATGCAGCTCTTCAAATCGTGAAAGAATTTAATGAACCCGCGGTTGTAGCAGTTAAGCACATGAATCCATGTGGTGTTGGCATTGGAAGCAATGTGTGTGAGGCTTATCAAAAAGCTTATAATGCTGATCCAACATCCATCTTCGGTGGGATTGTAGCAGCGAATCGTACGATTGATGCAGATACAGCAGAATTGCTGAAAGATATTTTCTTAGAAATCATTCTAGCACCTGACTTCACGGCTGAAGCTCTTGAGATTCTAACGAAAAAGAAAAATCTACGTCTGTTGAAAATGGGTGAGTTCGGTTCATCTGAAGATCGTAGTAGTCAATTCCTATTCACCTCTATCGATGGTGGCATGGTAGTTCAAGAGAGTGATGTTCATTCTGTGAATGTTGCAGAATTGAACGTCGTTACGGATCGTCAACCAACAGAAGATGAATTAAAGCAACTGTTATTTGGATGGAAAGTAGTTAAGCATGTTAAATCCAATGCGATTGTACTTGCATCGGATAACATGACTGTCGGAGTTGGTGCTGGACAGATGAATCGTGTTGGCTCAGCGAAGATTGCGATTGAGCAAGCGGGAGATAAGGCAAAAGGATCAGTACTTGCTTCTGATGCATTCTTTCCAATGGGAGATACGGTTGAGTTTGCGGCTAAAGCTGGAATTACTGCGATCATTCAACCAGGTGGTTCGATCAAAGACGATGAGTCCATTAAAGCAGCGAATGAACATGGCATTGCGATGGTATTCACAGGTGTTCGTCACTTTAAACACTAGAAGATCGTAGTTAGCCACTGATTCTGAGGTGGGATAAGAATGAGTGGCTGTTGATGAGATCGCGTCATATTTAGGGGAGATCGAACCTATTTAGCGTAAGATTTCGTGAAGCATGTAAAGAGTCTAATAGGCAATGAATAAGGTGCGAAGAAGGAGAGGCGAACATGGACATATTGGTCGTAGGCGGTGGGGGTCGTGAACACGCCATTATATGGGCACTAGCGAAGAGCCCACAGGCTGGACGCATATACTGTGCGCCGGGCAATGCTGGAATTGAAACCATTGCAGAATGCGTACCGATTGCTGTAAGTGAATTTGATCGACTGACGGATTTTGCGTTAGAGAACAATATAGATTTTGTTGTAATCGGACCTGATGATCCATTAGTGGACGGGATCGTTGATGCTTTTGAAGCTAAAGATATTCCGGTGTTTGGACCACGTAAGAATGCAGCAGCAATAGAAGGTAGCAAGACATTCATGAAAGATTTACTACACAAATATGATATTCCTACGGCAGCTTATGAGAAGTTCGATAATTACGAAGATGCTAAATCATATCTACTGAAACAGGAAGTTCCTGTCGTCATCAAAGCAGATGGACTAGCGGCAGGTAAAGGTGTTACGGTTGCCTTTTCGATGGAGCAAGCAGAATCTGCATTACATGATATTATGGTGGAAAAAGTGTTCGGTGATGCTGGAAGTCATGTCGTAATTGAAGAATTCCTTGCTGGGCAAGAAATGTCTATTCTTGCTTTTGTTGATGGGGAGACAGTACGACCAATGGTTGCTGCTCAGGACCACAAGCAAGTATTCGACAACGATCAAGGACCTAATACTGGAGGAATGGGAACCTATTCTCCACTTCCGCACATTGATTCAGCCATTATTGAAGAAGCCATTGAGAAGATTATCAAACCGACGGCTAAGGCAATGGTTGCGGAAGGACGCCATTTCACAGGGATATTGTTCGCTGGATTGATGATTTCACCGGATGGAACTCCGAAAACGATTGAATTCAATGCACGTTTTGGAGATCCGGAGACGCAAGTTGTACTTCCAAGATTGAAAAGTGACTTGCTTGCAATCATGATCGCAGCCGTGAACGGAACACTGGCTGACATCGAGATTGAATGGAGTGATGAGGCTGCTGTGTGTGTCGTGCTAGCTTCAGGTGGATATCCTGCATCATACCCGAAAGGCATCGTAATAGAGGGGTTGGACGACGTGAAAGATGCACTCGTATTCCATGCAGGAACTACTAAGAATGAAGCTGGAGAATGGATCACCAATGGTGGACGAATTCTGGGTGTTGTAGGCCTAGGAGCGGACATCGCTGAGGCTCGTGCTAAAGCATACAGTGAAGCAGCTCATATTGACTTCGAGGGCAAACATCTTCGAAGTGATATAGCGGCGAAGGCACTTCTTTAGTTAGTAAGAATAGCTTGAAGTAAGGTACTGCAAGAAGATGTAAGATATAGCAAGAAGTACGATATAGCAAAAAATAGATATAATGGTATAAAGTGAAATCTAGCAAGAGTTACGTGACATGTAATTTCGGGGGAACAAGAGCGGATAAGAAATAGAGAGATCTAATAAATAGATCCTAAGAAAATAGAACGTAAAAAGAGACCTTCCTGGCAATAGGAAGGCCTCTTTTTTACATACGGATATAGAGCAAATGGAATAGTTGAAAAACTATTGATCTTAATCAGTAATACACAGCGGAGTTGACGGAATCGTTCTGTAGAACCGGAGTGGTCGCCTTTGAAATTGGATTTCTACCGCTAAAGGCGGTATATAATCAAGAAATCAGATTTCAAGAGCGATCGTAAGAATGATCCGTCAACGAAGCCGCTAACATACAGCGTTATAAATATTTTTTCAATATCTATTTCGAAATATCAACAAATCCTTCCCCAAACACATCACGTACATCATGAATAGTTACAAAAGCATCGATATCGATGGACTTCACAATTTTCTTGAGTGCAGACACTTCTTGTTTGCTGATGACGATGTAAAGGATTTCTTTGGATGTCTTCGTATAGTATCCGTGACCCGAAAGAACAGTAACGCCTCGATCCATGTCGACAATCACTTTTTCAGCAATTTGGTCTTGGTTTTTTGAAATAATCATAACGGCTTTCTTAGGATTTAGGCCTTCAATAATGAAGTCCATCACCTTCGTACCCACATAGAGCATAATGATCGTGAACATAAGACTTTCTGCGCCAATTATAAAGTAAGAAGAGAATGCGACAATGAGGTCGAAAAATAATAGCGCGTAGCTTATATTCCAGTCTAGGTATTTGTTGGCCATTCTCGCAAGAATCACTGTACCAGCCGTTGTTCCTCCGACACGTATAATGATTCCGATCCCTACACCCACAAAGACACCACCGAAAATGGCATTCAGAAGTAGTTCATCTGAAGGAATGCTCCAGTTGGCCGTTAGATGGAGGAAGAGGGAATTGAATAGTACAGCAATAATGGTGTATATCGTCGCTCTTTTGTCCAGAAATTTATAGCCAGCTAGGAGTAAAAAGGCATTGATGATTAAGCTGACTAGTCCAGGTGACCATTCGAAAAGGTAGTACAAGATAATCGTTATACCGGTGACACCACCCTCACCGAACTCATTTGGAATAACGAATAGATTAACTGCTAATGCGAAGATAAACGCACCGATAACAATTGAAATAATATCTATAAATTTCTTTTTCATGTGAAATGCCGCCCGTCTTTGATATGTTGGTTATTTAAATAAAAAGGGTCTACAAAGGTTAAAGCGTAACGCCCATTTATATATATGTCAATCATATTTTGACTATTAAGAGGTTCAAGGGGAAGGATCGTTTACGGATCGAGACTCTTTTCAAGAAGTTGCATTAAAACTTAAACTTACATATCATAGTGTTAACCATCTTGATATTAAAATATTTATTCATGGATATAATGTTACTATTTGGAGGGAAATATATTGAAGCATATTTTTAAACAAGGAAGCGATGTTTCTGCACCTACACTCGTTCTATTTCATGGTACGGGAGGTACAGAACACGATTTATTGCCTATTGGGGAAATGATCTCACCTGCATCGTCTATACTTAGCGTTCGTGGTAACGTGCTAGAGAATGGCATGTCCCGATTCTTCCGTCGTTTAGCTGAAGGTGTGTTTGATGAAGTAGATCTGGTGAACCGTACGCATGAAGTATACTCATTCTTGGATGAAGCCTCAAAAGAGTATGGTATAGACCGTCGTAACATGGTAGCTGTAGGCTATTCTAACGGAGCTAACATCATAGCTAGTCTGCTGTTTCATTATGAGGACGCTTTTAAGGGAGCTATTTTGCACCATCCTATGGTTCCTCTGCGTGATAAGGTGTTACCTGATTTATCTGGCATACCAGTCTTCATGGGTGCTGGACGTAATGATATGTTATGTTCTGCGCAAGAATCAGAAGATCTTCAATCCATGTTAGCAGGAGCGGGAGCAATAACAGACTTGCACTGGGAGAACAATGGACACCAACTAAGTCGTACCGAGATCGATGCTGCAGGAGAATGGTTCGGCAAACATTTCGTTTAATCAAACACGAAGCCTTTCATCTAGATTAGATGGAGGGCTTTTATTGTTTAACAGAGTAAATATAATAGCTTGAAGACGACATAAATTAGACGGAATTCATTCCCTGTATCCCATGATACGGTTGAAAAATGAGTGCAAAAAGAGTACGTTACTAAGGTGATACAAAAATAAAACTAAATCATACATAGAGATTTGAATGAGGAGAAGGATGACAGAATGAATAATAAAAAGAATACAGACCAAACAGAAGAATCTAATACGCAACCATCTATAGTCGAGTCAATCAAGTCATTCTCTAATCCGCAAAAGAAGGCTCCTGTGATGATGGAAGAGATCGTTCGAGCGCATCATGTGTTAAAAGAAGTTATTGTACGGACACCCTTACAATGGGATGCTGTACTTTCAACAAAATATAACTGTAACGTGTATCTGAAGCGTGAGGACTTACAAGTGGTACGTTCCTTTAAGATTCGCGGTGCGTATAATATGATTCGTAGTCTCTCAGAGGAAGAGTTAGCGAAAGGAATTGTCTGTGCAAGTGCAGGAAATCATGCTCAGGGTGTGGCTTTTTCATGTAAGACACTAGGGATTCAGGGTAAAATTTATATGCCAAGTACTACACCTAATCAAAAGGTGAAGCAGGTTAGACGTTTCGGTGGTGAGAACGTTAAGGTTGTATTAATTGGTGATACGTATGACGATGCATATGCAGAAGCTATGAAGACCTGTGCTGAACAGGGTATGACGTTTATACATCCTTTTGACGAACCTCGTATTATTGCGGGTAATGGGACGATTGCAATGGAAGTGATGGAGAGTCTAGACACCGCTGCTGATTATATCTTCGTAACGATTGGTGGAGGTGGACTAGCAGCTGGAATTGGAACATATATCAAGACCGTTAGTCCCAATACCAAAATGATCGGGGTAGAACCACTGGGAGCGGCCTCTATGAGTGAAGCGTTGCTTCGTAAAGAAGTTGTGACGATGGATGTGATCGATAAATTCGTAGATGGAGCTGCTGTGAAGCGTGTAGGGGATATGCCCTTTGACATCTGTTCTCGTACGCTTGATGATGTCGTGAAGGTACCTGAAGGCAAAGCGTGTACAACGATTCTGGAACTATATAATGAGAATGCTATCGTTGTTGAACCAGCCGGAGCATTGCCTGTGTCAGCACTGGACCTATACCGTGAACAGATTGAAGGAAAGACGGTCGTCTGTATCATCAGTGGAGGAAATAATGATATTGCTCGGATGCAAGAGATCAAGGAACGCTCGCTGATTTATGAAGGACTCAAGCATTATTTCATGATCAATTTCCCACAACGTGCAGGTGCATTACGTGAGTTCCTTCAGGATGTGCTAGGTCCTGATGATGAGATTACGAATTTTGAATATACAAAAAAGCACAATAAAGAAAACGGACCGGCGCTCGTGGGCATCGAATTAGATGAGAAAGATGACTATGAGGCATTGATTGAACGATTGAATCGCAAAGGATTCGAGTATACAGAGCTTAATAAAGACCGGAATTTATTCAATTTACTATTTTAGAAATATAATTCACAGCAAAGAAGCGTGTATACGGAATGTCGTATCACGCTTCTTTGCTGTGGTAAAGTCAGTCATTCTTTTTCTACTTCTTTAGAACGTAAACAATGCGTCTAGATCTACTCGATGTGATGCATATTTATGGTTCCAGTCATTTGTAGAGTAATCATAGTGGTAATCCTGCTTCCATGATTCTATATTTGCCAGGATAGAACGAACCGCTTCTGAGATAATATAAACCTCTTGATCGGTCATCGTGGGGTGGATGGATAATCGAACCCAACCCGGTTTGTGGGTTAGATCGCCTTGATCGAGTTGGTCTGTAATTTTCTTTGATATACTTTCGTTAATTTGAAGTAAGTAATGACCATAAGGGCCAGCGCAAGAGCAGCCGCCACGAGCTTGGATTCCGAACCGATCATTAAGTAATCTAACAAATAAGTTGTAATGAATGCGATGTACGATAAAAGATATAATTCCGAGACGTTCCTTCGCTTGGTTCTCCAAAACAAAAATTCCTGGAGTATGTGTTAACTCGTTCATTAGGATAGAGGTAAGTTCGTGTTCACGTTGCATAATTTGTTTGCAACCCATACGTTCTTTGAGCTGAATACAGAGGGCTGTTCTAATTGTCTGGAGAATGGGAGGTGTCCCACCATCTTCGCGGTCTTCTTTATCTGTGTAATAATGTCGGCCTCCCCAGGCGTTCGTCCAAGATACCGTCCCACCCCCGGGATGATCTGGTATTTGGTTGTTGTAAAGCCGTGAGTTGAAGATCAAAACGCCACTGCTCCCGGGTCCACCCAGAAACTTATGTGGTGAGAAGAAAATACCATCTAATTGTTCCAAAGGTGAGGAAGGATGCATGTTGATATCTACATAGGGGGCACTTGCCGAGAAATCAACAAAACATATCCCTCCGTGCTGATGCATCTTTCGAGCGAGTTGATGATAAGGTGTCTGGATACCAGTGACATTGGAACAAGAGGTAAAAGAACCTATCTTACATGTACGATGACAATATTGTGTTAAAGCTTGTTCTAATTTCTCTGGATCTACCTCTCCATGATCCCCTGGTTCTATACATACGACGTCTCCAATTGTCTCAGACCATGATAACTGATTAGAATGATGCTCCATATGACTAACGAAAATAACTGGACGACTCTCCTCAGGTAAGTGACAGTGAGGTTGGACCCACTCGGGTATTCTAAGTCCTAAGATGCGTTGGAGCTTGTTAACTGCTGAAGTCATCCCTGCACCGCTGTTGATAAGAATATCATGTTCGCCGGCATTGACATGCCGTTTAATCATGTTTCGTGCTTGCTTGTAGGCTTTAGTCATGGTGGTGCCAGTGATATTAGCATCTGTATGTGTATTCGCCATATAGGGGCCGATATGCTCTATAATGTGTGATTCAATGGGGCGGTATAGACGTCCGCTGGCTGTCCAATCCGCATAAATGACTTGTTTCCTACCGTAAGGAGATTCGAAATAGGAATCTGTACCGATCGTATGGTTACGAAATGTTTCAAAATATTGTGTCAATGACAGACCCTCGGCTTGATCCTTGCGCTGTAGATTAGGCACGCACTATTCCTCCAACATATCCTGACATGATTTGTTCTCAGTATATGTCTGAACGTGGTTGTGGGTTATTGCCTATTGTTAAAATAAAGTTGTAACAGCAGTATGATATTTTAAATTTTAAATAAACAATTGCGAATATAGTTGGAAATGTAACAGTATGAGGCAGGTTGTTATGAGATATAATTAAAGAATGTATTGAACTTTCGAGATGAATTACGTTACGCTATTAGCTTAAGATGTTCACATTATCATTGATATCATTGTCAGAGGAAGAAGGAGTAGCGTTGTCACGTCTTGTATATTTAGCACTTATAGCACTTAGTCTCATTTGGGGAGGATCTTTCTTTTTCATCAAAATGCTTCTTCATGATTTTGGTCCTTGGACCATTGCCTTCTTAAGATCAAGTACAGGTTTGCTAGTTATTGTATGTATTATGCTAGCTTTAAAGAAGCCATTTGGAATACGGACTATTTCTTGGGTTCCGATGACCATCATGGCCTTGATCAATACAGCGATTCCGTGGGCATTAATTGCATTGAGCGAGACACGTTTGCCTAGCAGTATGGCATCCGTATTGAACGCTACAACGCCGGTGTGGACAATAATAGTGGGTGTATTGTTCTTCCGTTCCGTATCCAGTAAGAGACAGTGGCTCGGAATAGGGATTGCGACTATTGGTCTAATCATATTGCTTGGTATCAATCCTGTTACGTTCATTTCAGTAGATATGTTTGGATTCGGCTGTATGATTGCAGCGACATTCTGTTATGCCGTTGGGTCTCAGCTATCCAAGAATCTTCTTACAATAGGATACTCGATGTATCAAGTTACCTTTGGTACGTTGCTATGCACGATGGTTGGAAGTGGAATCATGGCTTTCAGTACAGAGGAGGTCGTATTATCAAACCTCACTTCGTTATCTAACATCTTGATGCTTATTGGGTTAGGGATGTTCGGATCGGGAATTGCGTATATCTTGTTCTATTACATGATTCAAAAAGGGAGTGCAGAATTTGCAACGATGGTTACATATCTCGTTCCTTGCACGGCTGTCTTGTGGGGGTATACCTTATTAAATGAACATATTAAGTGGACATTGTTGGTAGGGTTAGTGATTATTCTTTCTGGGGTATTTATAGCCAGTCGCAAAAACAAATCAAAGCATTCAGTGCTATCAGGGGACCAATAACCCACGAGGCCAACAACGTTGAAAAAAGCCTTCTCTTATACCATGCTGTCGTGAAATCACAGCATAGTGTCGAGAAGGCTTTTTGGTGTTTCGAGAGGATTTAGGAGTTTGGCGACGGGCTACATTATAGGAAAGTTAGCCTTGCGATATTTCTCGACGGTAGCGTTAAGTGTATAATTGTTATCTTTTAGGACATCCATGAAGGCTTGGAGTTTCTTTAAATACACACTATCTGTTGTTGTATTCTCTGCGAGGAGAGATAAATAGGTTTCTTTCGCTTCAGGATCCATTTCTTTGGATACATAATCAAAAAGAGGTGTATTATTCAGTCCGTAAATTGCACTGATCACATAGTTGGTATAGGTAGGTCACGTTGATCGTGCGATTAGATTTAGGATATTGTTTCACAAATGCCTCTTGAGTCAAAGCACGGTTGGAAACTTCTTGCCAACTAATCATGAGACCGGCGTCCCTAGAAGGAATGACAGCAGATTCAATCGCCATGATATCAATATAACTCTTAATATCTTTCATAACGTACGGAGAATATTCCTTATATCCTTCGTAGTCAATGACCGGAAAAAAGGTTCCTTCCGCTATCTCTATCTTATACCCTCGATCTAGGGAACCTTGAAATAACTTTCGTAGATTTGAATCCTTTGTTCGACCCATCAACCTAGTGAAATCGTCGTGGTCTTTATAGATTGTTGCAATTTTTTCTTGAACTGAACCGGCATAGAATTTATCCTCCCATGCATGCAAGGCTGCTCTCTGAGCATTCTCTAACCTTAGCGTCATGAGGCTTGCCTGAGAAGAGCTTACTTCATAGATATGAGTCTTTAGAAAAGTGTTGGCCTCCGTAAGCTTATCAGGTTGTTTGACTAGAATTAGAAACTTATTGTATACGAGATTTGCGCGGCTTGTAGTAGTGGGTACTGTTGCAACATTACTGATTGCTACGGAAACGGTAGATTGGTCAACTGAAGCATATACTACTCCGGATTGAAGTGTTACGACGAGGGCAAGAATAGTAGCTAGGGTAGTTGATTTGAATTTCATTACTACAATACCTCCTAATTTATGGGTTCATAATGATATTAACCCAAATAGGAGGTAGTTAAGTTACAAATTGACTTCAATTTCGAAATAAAAAAATTAGATGTGGCAGACAAATGATACGAATGTTCTAGATATACTTACTTTCGCTTGAATATTAATCTCCATCCTAACAGGCCCATGACGGAAATTAGAAGGCTAACCCAAGGCTGAATCGTAAATACCGGTAATAGGTTACGGAAGGTATAGCCAATCATCATAATGATCAACGTTACGACGACATAGATGACAATCATTCTTAAATTAAGATGGGGCTTCGTATGTCGTGTCTCCTTTTCTTCCTCAGCCCTTTCCGTATTACGATTGAGCAACTTCGTGACAGCCTCTATTAATAGGACTGAACCTAAGGCAATAATAATGAGCGACAAGAGACTGATACGATTGAAGTTATCCAAAGAGTCACCAAGCCATTGTGCTACGAAACCGACCAAGGACTCCATAAAAAAGAATATCGTTAGCGCGATCCAAGGAATCATAACATAATATTGAATGCCCTCTATAGTCTTTCTTTTAGGCAGAATTTGCACTTTAATACGACTGTATTCTTCGGCGTTTGGTCCGAATAATTGGCGTGCGTTGATCCCTTGCTCTTGAGCTTCTAGAAGTTGATGTGCCAACTCTAATAGTAGTTGTTCACTTTGAATCTGATCCACATCACTGGTACGAAAGTAAACGACGATATCCTCGAAATAATCTTTATTACCGGGGGTCATCTGTTCTCTTAAGCGATTATTTTCTTTGATCATAGCTTTAATTGTCATGTTATTTACTCCCCCTATCTAGTTCAAGTATATGAACACAGTTGATCGTTGGCAAGGACATGCCTCTGCCAATCATGGTAAGAGAGAGCTTATGTCGATATTGTGCTAGTGTATAAAACCATGTGTGAATTCACAACATAATAACGATAAATATAGATTGAACTAAAGACGAAACCCCATATTCATGATCTTCTTTAGAAATGATTGATCTTGTGAGCGCAAACTTTAGTTCAATCTATATAGAACAAAGGAGGAGAAAATGTGGTGAATAATCTAGACTTGAATTCTGTATCAATATTGAATGATCAAGCAAGCATCAGAGCGATAGAAGAAGAGTTTACATCGGAATTGGGGTTAGATGATGGGATGGATGCTCCTTCTATGTGGGGTGGGTTATCCGATACCGATCAAGGAAATGAGCTAATGGCTAACTGGGAAGGCAGACAAGAAACGCACCATATGTTCATTCAAAGCTATGACTAGAAAGAAGTGAATAGTCAAAAACCCATTGACATACCCTTTTTGGCGATGTTACAATAAATTCGTTAATTCATATTAAACTTATCGGATTTATTAGTATATAGAATAATCGCATAACGCTAGGGGGAATCATGTATGGAACGCCACATTGTTATCCGTCATAATCAAGAAGAACTAACAGCCAGTATTCATTATCCGTCTTCTAAAATGAATAAAGAGGGCCGTAATAAAGAACGAGTGCCTCTCGTCATCATTTGTCATGGCTTTGTTGGCAATCGTATCGGAGTAGATCGCCTTTTCGTGAAGACAGCAAGGGAACTTTCAGAGGACGGATATATGGTCGTTAGATTTGATTATATCGGTTGTGGCGAAAGTACAGGCGATTATGGTAAGGAAGGTCTAGAGTCCATGATTGACCAGACTCGTAGCGTACTCGATTATACACTGGCTTGTGCTGATGTAGATCCCACACGCGTCACCCTGATTGGACATAGTTTGGGCGGAGCGGTTGCTATACTGACTGCAGGACGGGATCGTCGAGTGAAGAACCTCGTCTTGTGGTCATCTGTTGGGTATCCTTTTAATGATATTGTAAAAATCATGGGTCGAGATGTATATGATACCGTTGTTAAGACAGGGATTTCCGATTATTTGGGCTATAAATTTTCACCAGTCTTTTTTGAATCCCTTGCACCGTTCCAACCTTTTCAACAGGCGAGTAAATTTAATGGAAATGTCCTGTTAATCCACGGAACCTCTGACGATTCTATTCCAGTTGATTATGCTTTCCTGTATCAAAAAGTATTCTGGATGCGTCCTGAAGGAATCTGTGATAAAGAAATCATTTTTCAAGCGGATCATACGTATTCTTCTGGACCTCACCGTGATCAATTGCTTCACCGGACTAAGGAATGGTTAAACGAACAAGAGAGATCTCAACAGGAATGGCAGAACTGGATGATCTAACAGAGGGGGCTACAATAATATTGGTAAAAGACCTCCATTAACTGTAAAATACAAAGTAGTAATGTATACTGCTGTGTGGAGGTTGATATCAATGACAATACCATCTTTGTTTGTAGCTCATGGCTCGCCAATGCTGGCCTTGGAGGATCATGATTATGCTCGTTTTCTGCAAGGATTGGGTCAACATTTCAAAATTCCGAAAGCTATTGTGGTATTCTCAGCACATTGGGATACGCCAACGCAGTCCATGACAATAGATGATTCTCATGCTACGATGTATGATTTCTACGGATTCCCTGAGGAGTTATATGAGCTAACCTATCCTGCTCAAGGTGATTCTGATTTGAACAAGCGAATAGATGAATTATTTAAAAAGCACAATTTGAATTACATTCCTGCGCAGGGGCGGGGACTTGATCACGGGGTCTGGGTTATTCTTCAGAAATTATATCCCGAAGCGAACATTCCTGTTATTGAGTTGTCAGTGGATTCAACACGGTCACCCAAGGAGCAATATAATATAGGCGCTATGCTTACGGAGCTTCGTAAGGAGGATGTCCTTATTATTGGTAGTGGTGGACTCGTTCATAATTTACGAACGCTTAGCGAAGGTGCACAAACGGATGAATGGGCTGTCGAGTTCGATCATTGGATTGCTGAGGAACTTGAAGAATGGGATTTGAAATCGTTATTCGATTATCGTCAAAAGGCACCTTTTGCAGATCAAGCTGTTCCTCCATATGGTCTTGAACATTTCATTCCATTGTTCTATGCCATGGGAGCGGCAGATGATGAACGTAAGGCCAAGCGACTATTTCAAGATTACCAGTATGGAAATCTTAGTCTGAATTGTTGGATGTTCGGCTCTTAACATCAAGGAGTTGTCTTTTTAGTAGCTCATGCTGCTAAAGGGACAACTCCTTGTTCTATTCTGAGTATTGTAGAGTTATGAGTTATTAAACCCCTGTAGTATTCAAATGAGGTACCTGAGAGGATATCTTAGCTTTTTTGTTGAATAGGAAATTATGAATATAAGGGAGTACCCAACGATCCAGCCCAATACGCCCCCCATTAGCTGCTGCAACGATAATGAGACATTCCAACAATAACATTTGAACGTTTGTGCTTAAAGAACCTGATAACAGGAAGGCGGAATTCATAACCAGCCCCATCAAAGCAGAAAATGTGGTGAATACGCCAAGGATAAGTCCTAGTCCTACCAAAGTCTCCCCGAACGGAATAAGGATGTTGAAGATTCCTACACCTGGTAATGCGATATTTTCCAAGAATGTTGCCCACCATCCTGTACTTTTCTCTGCTGCCCCTTGTAGGAAACCTCCAGCATCAAATCCACCGGTTAATTTACGAATGCCACCGGTAATCCATGTATAGCCCAAATAGAATCGAACGAAGACCAGAATCAATGCAACTACTTTGTTAGTTCTTAGCCAATGATTAAACATTAAACATAATTCACTCCTCATAATTTAGTTTCGGCTTGCCGCTTGAAAATGATAATCTGAAATAACTTTACTATATAATTCACTTTTAATGTAAAAAATTACACAAATTTTAATTATTTATTATAAATGATTAAAATTACCTATTTCGATATTATCCGTACGAATCTCTTTCAGAATTGTTGGATGATCGGCGCATAACAAAAGGAGTTCTTTCTTCAGTGCTGAAGAGAGAACTCCTTTTTATACTTTATATGGATTTAGTTGTTTCTATGGTTTGTGTGTTTTAGTGTAGTAGTGATGCTACCGATTTATATAATTACGTGATAGATTCCGGAGATAAGGAATCACCCAACGGTCTAGCCCAATGCGCCCCCCATTAGCGGCTGCAACGACAATGAAGCATTCCATCAATAGCATTTGAACGTTGGTGCTTACAGTACCTGATAGAAGAAAAGCGGAATTCATTACTATGGCCATGAGTGCTGCAAATGTGGTGCATACTCCAAGTATGAGTCCTAGTCCTACCAGAGTCTCTCCTAGTGGGATAAGTATATTGATATACTTAACGGCTGGTAATGCGGCATGTTCCAAGAATGATGCCCACCATCCTTGAACGCTAGGGTTGTCACCTGTACTCTTCGCTATAG
Organism: Paenibacillus glacialis; assembly: GCF_001637205.1. GTDB lineage: Bacteria > Bacillota > Bacilli > Paenibacillales > Paenibacillaceae > Paenibacillus_AQ > Paenibacillus_AQ glacialis. Next base: position 211,789 of record NZ_LVJH01000058.1, on the reverse strand, counting down.
CACCTTGAAGGAATCCTCCAGCATCAAAGCCAGCCGTTAATTTATGAAGCCCAGCTGTGAACCATGTATATCCTACATATAATCGGATGAAGGTAAGGATCCAAGCTGCAACTTTATTCTCTCTTAGCCAATGATTAATCATAATAAATTCTCTCCTCTGTGTATCTGGTTGTGATTGATGATTATGTTTGTCTGCTGTCTGCTGAAAGATAATCATCTTTGATATCCTTATTATATGTGAAACATTTCACATGCGGTGTGATTAATATCACAAATTTAAAATATATATTAAGATAATCAAATTCAATCGACATATTCGGCATAGAACGATGAAGACTGACAAAAAGCTACTTTTGTGATTAAATGGAAGAAACGTTTTTAGTCATTAATTAAGGAGGAGCATTCATCTATGAATCGAACGAAGTTACCGCGCATACTTAGTATGCTATTATTAATGGCATTTATTCTTTCTTCCTGTGCCAATGCGAATGAAGAGACTGCACCACCTTCAGAACCAACGCCCTTAGTTGTAGAAGACACGCCCCCTACCGACCCGGTTATCCCCGTATCTCAGTATATAGCTCCACTCACCGGTTTACGGATAGAATCACCAACTAACGTGCGTCCATTAGCCGTAATGGTTAACAATGCTCCAGCCGCAAGGCCTCAATCGGGATTGAGTAAAGCGGATATGGTCTATGAAGTGTTGGCTGAGGGAGGGATTACGCGTCTTGTCGCTATTTATCAAAGCCATAGTGATGCGATAACGATTGGACCGATACGAAGTATCAGGCCTTATCTCATCGAAATTGGTGATCTTTATCATGGTCTACTGGTACATGCAGGTGGAAGCCCCGAAGCGTATTCCATCATACAGAAGCAGAAGAAGGAAGATCTTGATGAGATCGGTAAGGCAGGTGCTTTTTTCTGGAGGGATAAGAGTCGAAAGGCTCCGCATAATTTGTACTCTGATACGGACAAACTTCGTGAGGCAGCAAATAAATTAAAGTATAAACAGGAAGTAGCTATACCTACGTATCCTTTCCGTTCAGAGAATGAAATCATCGCAGGTGAGCATGCTAGTAAAGTGGACATCACTTTTCTACTTCAAAATTATATCGTTTCTTATGATTATGATGATTCGAAGAAAGTATATAAACGTTCCATCAATAACAAGCCGCATGTGGACCTGACGAACAATATGCAACTAGAAGCTGCAAACGTGATTGTAATGGGCGCGGATCATAAGGTACTTGATGATGTAGGGCGTATATCAGTCGATGTTAATCTAGGCGGTGAAGCGTTAATATTTCAGCATGGAAAGCTAATTAGAGGGAATTGGATTCATTCTAAAGATGATGTAATTCGATTTGTGAAGGATGATAAGGAGATTCCATTAGTTCCGGGTACTACATATATAAACATCGTACCTAATGACCCAAGTTTTGAAAGTCATGTTAAGGTGTCGAACGAGAAGCAAAATTAGGATGTAAAGGAATATATTGATTTAATATTATGGATATATATGCAAAAAAATTAGAAAATATATGAAAATATAAGTACAGATAGCTAACGTTGTAAGAAAAGATAGATAGCGCCTTTACAAAGGGGTTATGGGTTATGGTAAGATAGCTAGGGTTATCTAGTAGGTGGATAAACAACCGAAGGCATATTTGAGCAGAGGAGTAATCAAATGGTATTTAAGAAGAAGAAGGACATCTTTTTCGAAACGATGGAGAATATGGCAGATACAATCGTACAGGCTGCTGATTATTTTGCACAGAACGTGTCCAAGTATGAAGATGTAAGTCAATTTGCAGGTGAAATGAAAAAATATGAGTCTCAGTGTGATGAATTCACGCACACCATTATTAAGGAACTCAACAAAACTTTTATTACTCCTATTGATCGTGATGACATCTTGGCATTAACGTCTAGTTTAGATGATGTTATGGATGGTTTGGAGGCTACGACTTCCCGTTTCTATATGTACGATTTGCATGAACCTGACGAATATATCGTTCAGTTTGCAGAAATTTTGCGTCAATCAGCTTATGTGATTCAGAAAGCCATTCATTTGCTGTCTCAGAAGAAGCTTCTGGCTATTCGCGAATATACGATTCGTTTGAATGATCTGGAGAACCAAGGTGATGATTTGCTGCGTATTTGTATTAAGAACTTATTCGCAACTATTAGCGATCCTATCGAATTGATTAAGAAAAAGGAAATTTATGAACGTCTAGAACAAACTACGGACACATGTGAAGATGTGGCTAACATGCTGGAATCGATTATTATGAGTAATTCTTAAGGGGTTTACAAACATGGAAACGTCAATATTCGTTTTAGGTATCGTCATCTTTCTTGCTCTAGCTTTTGACTTTATAAATGGATTCCATGATACAGCTAATGCCATTGCAACTTCAGTCTCTACCCGTGCCTTGAAGCCGAGAGTAGCTATTTTGATGGCAGCGGCTATGAATTTCCTTGGAGCTATCACATTTACGGGGGTAGCCAAGACCATTGGGGGTAGTGTTGCGGATCCAGCAGCGCTCGACAATGGGATTCAGGTTGTCATTGCGGCACTACTCGCTGCTATTATTTGGAATCTGGTTACTTGGTGGTTCGGTATTCCTTCTTCCTCATCACATGCCTTAATTGGTGCATTAACTGGGGCAGTATTTGTAGGAGCTGGAGCGGGTTACGTGAAATGGGAAGGATTTATTAGTATTCTTAAAGTGCTAATCTTCTCACCATTAATTGCATTCGCGATTGGTTATATTATTATGACTGTTTTGAAATGGATTTTTGCAAAAAGAAGTCCTCATAACGTAAATAAAGGGTTTCGCACGATGCAGATTCTCACAGCAGCAATTCAGGCCTTCACACATGGTACGAATGATGCGCAGAAAGCAATGGGTATTATTACATTTGCTCTTGTAACGTCAGAGTTTCAGGATACACTAGATGTTCCACTATGGGTTAAATTATCTGCCGCTACAGCAATGGCACTTGGTACTTCCATAGGTGGATATAAAATCATCAAAACGATGGGAACTAAAATTTTCAAAATCGAACCTATTAATGGTTTCGCAGCAGATATGGCTGGAGCTTCGGTTATATTTTCAGCGACCATTCTTCATATGCCTGTAAGCACAACACATGCAATTACATCAGCGCTCTTAGGTGTGGGTAGTGCTAAGCGAGTATCTGAAGTGAAATGGTCAGTCGCAGGACGAATCATTATTACATGGTTTATTACAATTCCAATTTCGGGATTGCTAGCAGGATTGATCTTTAAAATCTTATTCTAGAACACAATGCAAGTAGATAGACTAAATAGACATACTGGGATAGAAGTGGCCAATCACCGAAGGTTGGCTTTTTTTTGTATAAGATTATTGGATTAGAGAGGAAGTAGTCATATCTATGATTAGGACACTTGCGATTACCCACTCGCATGAGGTGAAGGTCGGTATTCCATTGGAAGAGATTCAGATAGAAGATTACGCTTGGATTTGGACGGATCTCAGTTCACCAACAGCAGAAGAAGCAGATTTACTAAATACATACTTTCATTTTCATCCGCTGGCTGTTGAGGATTGTATGTTTGTATTGCAACGGCCCAAATTGGACTTCTACGACGATACACAATTTCTAGTACTTCACGCCCTTAACCCTGATACGCTACAGGCGGAAGAAGTGGATTTATTCCTGAATCATAATATGATTGTATCCTTTCACCATCGACAACTGCCTGAGATTGATGAAGCATGGGCACGGATTATCCAGCATGCTCACGACCGTAAAGTATGGGCTCGTGGTCCAATCGCTTGTGCGTATACACTGATTGATATGATGGTGGACCGTTATTTCCCTACGTTATACAGCATTGAAGATGAGTTAGCAGAGATTGAGAATCAAGGTAGCAATGAATCTGTGGAAGAATTAATGAACCAAGTGTTTGATCTACGGGGACGACTGTTAAAGTTACGACGGACGATTGTCCCTATGCGGGATCTCTTGTATCGAATTGTAAATTCCCAGCATATTCAAAATAGTGGTGAGCATAAGGTATATTTCTCGGACATTTATGACCACTTATTGAAACTAGCAGATATGATTGAGGCTGACCGTGAAATGACTTCGGATTTGCGAGATAGCTACATTTCTCTCAATTCCAATCGAATGAATAATATCATGAAGACGCTCACTGTAATCACAGTAATCTTTATGCCTTTGACTTTAATTGCTGGTATTTATGGAATGAACTTCGCTCATATGCCGGAGCTTAACTGGAAATATGGGTATGGTATCGTGCTAGCGTTGATGTTCATGCTTGGCAGTGGCATGGTGATGTGGTTCATTCGCCGAGGTTGGTTCAAGTAAAGTAATAAAAGTGCTCACATGAGGGTAAGCACTCTTATTACGTCAAGCGAGGGGCTATTCTCGGGGGATTTGAATTATTATTTTTGAGGTTTCTTACCAGAGGAACGTTGTTTGGTAGATCTGGTAGATTTGGTAGTCTTACGTTGTGGAATCGGTTTACGCTTGAGTGATGATGTTTTCTTACGTCGACGTTTACGAGGAGTATAATAAATTGGATCATCATCTTCGGGAGTTCCCTTCGTCTTACCTTTGCCAAAAGAGCCCATCATTAGCTTTATCAGCGGTGCCATTTGTTGAACACCACTCATAACTTTCTGGAATTTCCCCATTGAGCTTACGATCCCATCTATGCCTCCCATTCTGTCGATTACGCCTTTGAGCTCACCTATGTTTGCTAGAGAGAATCCTGATTTGGCTGCTGTCGCAACAGCGGGCAATACTGTCGTTGTCGCAGCTGCAGAATCAACCACATCACTTGCACCGAATCCATTCAAGCCACCGCCTTGAAATGGAGACATGGCAGATGATTCAAGCTGAGGGATAGCTCCCAAAGAATCAATTCCTGGGTATGGATTATGATATGAAGACGAAGAGAAAGGACCGAGTGAACGCTGGTTGCTCGGAGAACTACGATGGTAATGCTCAGCCATGATTATCACTTTCCTTTTCAGATTGGTATACAACACTGTATGTGGTAGGCGAACATAAAGTATGGACGAATGCCCTCGTGAATCGGGATAGGAGCGGAAAAGGGCGGATGCCTAGCGGTGATGAATATGCTAGAATGGTATTGATATGACGGTGTGATGAAGTCTAATCCTATTAAAAAGGTTCGAATGATTGCTTTCGTGATTCGCTTCTCTACTGCGGGAAACCGTTAATGCTTGAAATGATTGTGTCGACTACAGTACAATGAGGTTACATAGTAATAGTAGAGGATGATTAGTGGTGCAACTAAAGAAGTTAAATGATAAGAGTGTAGATCAATTATTTGAAGCGGTATTGACGCTTAAGAATGTAGAGGAATGTTACGTATTCTTCGATGACCTATGCACAGTAAATGAAATACAATCACTCTCTCAGCGTCTGGAAGTAGCACGTATGTTAGGAAAAGGGTCCACATATAACCAGATAGAAGCAGAGACAGGTGCGAGTACAGCTACAATCTCGCGAGTGAAGCGTTGTTTGAATTATGGTAATGATGGGTATAAGATGTCTTTAGAACGCTTAGGGCGCTAACATGCGTAGACCGGGCGTATTAATCATCAGCCATGGCTCTAGAGAGCCTATGTGGGTTGAGCTGGTGGATGAAGCTGTGAATCAGTTGCCGCTACAGGATCTTATTCCTGTGGCGGTTTCGTTCTTAGAAATTGTAGAGGGAAGACTGATTCAGGACGGCATTTATCTCCTAGAAGAACAAGGAGTAACAGATATTATCGTCATTCCGCTATTTGTATCTTCAGGTAGTACCCATGTAGATGAAATTGCTTATGCACTGGGTGTGAAAGAGAATGCAGATTGTGAAACAGAACTTGCACCTTATCACATTCAATCTAATATACATTATGGAGTGCCTATGGATGACGATGATAATGTTGCGCAGATGGTGTGGGATAAAATACGTGGTCTATGTGTAGATGTTGAGCGAGAAGTAATCCTACTTGTAGGGCATGGAAGTATATACGAAGGATTTCGAGAGCGTTGGGAGAAGGGAATATCGTCTCTTGCGCTTAAAGTTCAGGCTATTAGTGGAGTGAATGCTGTAGATTATGCACTTCTGAATCCAAATTCAGTGCAAGAACGAACAGAGTATTGGCAAAGAGAATTTGGTTATCAAGTTATCGTGGCACCTCTATTTCTGAGTGAGGGATATTTCACTCGGAACGTTATTCCAGAACGGCTTAAGGGACTAACGTATCGCTATTCAGGTCAGGCACTGTTACCGCATCCTCTGATTTCTCAGTGGATTGGCAAGCAGGTTCATGTTATGTTGCAAAGGTTCATATTTTGATAACAGGTGGCGGTTCTCGTATGAAGAGAGCAAGATTAATATATAATCCTACCTCCGGTCGTGAGGAAATGAAAAGAAGGCTTGCTGATATATTACAACGTCTTGATAAAGGTGGTATTGAAACTTCGGTACATGCCACTACAGGAGAAGGTGATGCTACTCGTGAAGCTGCGGAAGCGGTAGAACGTGGGTATGATCTCATCATTGCCGCGGGTGGTGATGGTACGTTATATGAAGTGGTTAATGGTATGGCGGGGAAAGAGGATCTTCCACCGTTAGGTTTATTTCCACTTGGAACAACGAATGATTTCGCTCGGGGGCTTGGGATTCCGAAGAATTGGGAAGACTATTGTGATCTGATCATTAGACAAGAGACACGCCCTATTGATGTAGGGAAAGCAAATGATCGGTACTTTATTAATATTGCAGGTGGTGGAACACTTACAGAATTAACGTATGATGTTCCAAGCAAGCTGAAGACATTAATTGGACAACTTGCCTACTACCTCAAAGGTATTGAGAAGATGGTTAGCTTATCTCCACAAGAACTCTTCATTAAAGCAAATGGGCAAAAGGATCTTCACGATGAATTCATGTTGTTCCTCATTGCGAATACGAATTCTGTAGGTGGCTTCGAGAAGCTGGCACCAGACGCTCGCATTGATGACGGTCTATTTGATGTGATTGCCCTTAAGAACTGTAATCTGCCTGAATTCGTTCGTGTTGTTAGGATGGCACTCCGTGGAGAACATCTGAACGACAAGAATGTAATCCATTTCCAAACGGATTATATGGAAGTCACTTCACCTGGTGAAGTGCTGTTGAATCTCGACGGCGAGTTAGGTGGTAGCTTACCAGGAACCTTCCAGATGCTGAAACAGCATATGCGAATTTTTGCGTGATTATAAGTAGTAGGAATACGTGATAGAAATGCAACAAATATATATGATGAGAAGATAAGGAAAGAAGTGAATATAGCATCATGAAAAAACACCGTAGCGGTCGACCAAACGATCGCCGCAGCAATCCGGCTCTGTTGATCGGGTTGCCGGTATCCAAGAACGATGAAGTTGTGATCGACATCATCGGTATGAACCATGACGGAGAAGGGGTAGGCCGTACAGAAGGCTATACCCTTTTTGTTGCGGGCGCACTCCCAGGGGAGAAAGTCCGCGTGAAAGTGCTCAAGACGAAGAAGCAGTATGGCTATGCCAAACTTCTGGATATCATTCTACAGAGCCAAGATCGTATTGCTGCACCTTGTCCTATCAACGACCAATGTGGCGGCTGCCAGTTACAGCATATGGACTATAACGCTCAATTAGCGTGGAAACGTCAGTTAGTGGTGGACAACTTAGTTCGGATTGGTAAGTTAGATGTGACAGATGGAAGTTTGAATAGTGAGATCGAAGGCAAAGAACAAGGAATTACTGTTCTCCCTACACTCGGTATGAGTGAACCTTGGCGCTATCGCAATAAAGCTCAAGTTCCTTTTGGTATAACTGAGGGTGGGCTTGTCGGTGGGTTCTACGCAAAAGGGAGCCATCGGATTATCGATATGGAGGCATGCCTCATTCAGCATGAGAATAATGACGAAATTGTGGCGCATATCAAATCCATTGGTCAGAAGCTTGGTATCACGGCGTACGACGAAGAAACAGGTCAAGGCTTGCTTCGTCATGTTGTTGTTAAAGTAGCCTTCCGTACGGGTGAAATGATGGTTGTCTTAGTTACGAATGGAGCGAAGATTCCGAATGTAGATACTTGGATCGCTGAGATCACGAAGGCAATGCCAGCCGTGACAAGCATCTGTCATAATATTAATACTAAAACGACGAATGTCATCTTTGGAGACAAAACAAACGTACTGTGGGGAAATGAAGTTATATACGATTATATCGGAGACGTGAAATTTGCTATTTCTGCTCGTTCTTTCTATCAAGTGAATCCGACTCAAACCGAAGTGCTATATGGTAAAACGTTGGATTATGCTGGACTTACTGGAGCAGAGACTGTTATCGATGCTTATTGTGGCATCGGTACAATCTCGTTATTCTTGGCTCAGCATGCGAAGCGGGTCTATGGCGTAGAGATTGTCCCTGAAGCAATCGAAGATGCCAAAGCAAATGCGGAACTGAATGGCATGAGCAATGTCGAGTTCGCAGTGGGCGCATCTGAAGATGTTATCCCACGCTGGAAAGAACAAGGCATCACACCTGACGTGATCGTCGTTGATCCACCACGCAAAGGCTGTGACCCACGATTGTTAGAGACGATTCTGGCAATGCAACCGGAGCGGGTTGTGTATGTGAGCTGTAATCCTTCAACGCTAGCAAGGGATTTGAGAGTGCTAGAAGATGGTGGATATCGTACGGTTGAGATACAACCGGTGGATATGTTCCCGCATACGGTGCATGTGGAGTCGGTTGCGTTGTTGATAAAGAATAATACAGAATGTTGAGACCCTTATATATGCTGGGTTTTAGTCTGTAGAACAGTATTAGCAATATCGGTAGTACAGAGGACTAAAAAGTGCGTTGATGTAAAAGTGATGTAAAAATTGGTCAGAGAACAACCTAAAAGAACATAAAGATGACGCCAGGAATTGTTGATCCTGTGCGTCATCTTTGTTGTCAGGAAGTTTTATTTTTATAATAACGATTCAAACTTATCAGCAGCAGCTTGATCAGCTGGTCGAAGAGCGTGACCATAGATATTCATTGTTGTGGTAATGCTTCCATGACCAAGTCGCTCAGATATTATTTTGGCATGTACGCCCTGGTTAATCAGAATTGTAGCAGATGTATGCCGCAGGTTATTTCGGTATCCTGCTCTTTTTATTAAGCTCCCATGAAAATTAAATCTGCAGTTACTGTAAAAGGGCAAAAGTAAATAAGACGCAGTCCATTCATTTTTTTTGAAGGTTACAGCACCCGAAATAAGGAATATTGGTATATTAATGAATTAAGAGACTTCTGCAATAGTTACAGAATAACCTAAGTTTTCTAGTCGTCGAACTGCGTATTTCACAATAGATTGTTGCTTCTGTTTGTCAAAGTAATCTTCGCCTAGGTCCACATACATTTCTTCACGTGTTAAAAGATAGTAGGCTATTCTCAACATTGTATGCGCAACAGAGATGGCTGCTCTTTTTCTCCCTTTTCGTGCTGCCGTTCGTCTATACATAGCACCAAGATAGTTTTTTGACGTTAATAGTATGATTCGGCTAGCTTATTAAGGGATCAAGTTTTTTTCCTAGTATGAAGATTCTGCACGTATGATTAGCTGGAGTTATTTTTTTGTGGACTCATACAGTTATCTTTGATACGTCAACCTTGAATTGCGTTCGTTGAAGGATGCGAAGGATCAGGAAAAGCGACAATTATCTGAGATATCGAAGTGAAGATCGCGTTGTTCGGGGTCAAGATCGTCATAATTCGTGAGCCCTGCGCTAGCAAGATTACTGAGGGGCGAATGTTACTTTGAAATAAAGTATGATCAAAAATACCCCACAAACCAGTATTTTACGATAAATAAAAAGAATCCATTTTCGAAAAAAAGATGGATCAAAATGGATTCTTATCCAGCAGATTTAAATATCGGTTTTATAAAAATGTTTGATCATTTTCTACCATATCCAAAGGGGTAAAACGGTACGACTTTATTTCGAATCTACAGTAGGTTTACTCGGAATCTTTTCTATTTGCTGTAAGTGCAATAAAAAGTCCAATTAAATTAGGCAGAATACTGAATAGTAAAAACATCCAGTTATTCGCAATGATCGACATAATCGTAAAAACTATAATAGAGGTAGCAATGACGATTATGCCAAACTTCACACGAGAAAGAGGCAACGGGAATGTACCGGACATGTTGATGGGTAAAATGATCCCAATTATCCCCCAACTCCCTATGTGCACAAAAAGAAGGATACCTAAAACCATTGCAGAGCTTAATTCAATCCCTAACACATTTAGCGAAAAGAGAACAAAAATAGCTCCTAATGTCACATACCATGAATAAGATCTCGTCTTTTGCCAAATATGGGAGTATAGCTCATCTAAACCTCTGTTTTTCCTAGCTTTTTTCCGTCCGAACCACAAACCAAGGATCCCACAAATCATTCCCATACACATTCCAATAGTAGCCCCGATAGAAATCTCCATAATTACATTCTCCCCTCTTCGAATATAAACACTTCTTCAATAGTGCAGTTGAAAGATTTTGAAATATGGTAAGCAAGTTCTATAGATGGATTGTATTTTCCTGATTCAATTGCAATGATCGATTGCCGTGAGACTCCTACTTGTTTAGACAATTCCTCCTGCGTAATATTCTTCGATTTGCGCAATTCGCGAATTCTGTTTTTCATAAAGCCTCCTTTATAAGTGGGAATTAATGTATAATAATGACAAGTAAAGTATACTTTACATTTCCTGGGATGTCAAGCCAACTTTACATTTTTTTTTGTTAAAACAACAAAGAAACCTTATTAGGAGATGTCCCGAAGACATAACAAAAGGAATTAATATAAAACTGTTAAAAACCGTAAAATTCTTAATTGGTCACTCATATACGTTGATGAAAGCGCGAACAAAAGTGCTTTTGTACGCAGCAACTGCACGACGGAGGAATAGACCATCTTCAGGAGAATATATAGAAAAAATTAATTAGTTGGATGGAGGAGTTTTTTTAGATGGGTGCAATCGTTTCTTTTCTATCTCAGATAGACAGTATTAATAGTATTGTAAATAAGCTTACGAGAGAGCATGAAATTGTAAAAGAGTGCTTAAGAATACATCGTAAAATTGTTGAAAAGGAAAAGTTGATAAGTGAATTGGAAGGAAAAGTAAAAGGTTTAGAAGAAGCACTAGAGAAGTTGAATGTAAGCGAAGATTATAAAAAGCAAGTGTTTACACATCTGGATGAGCACTATAAAGAGTATATGCGTAGATTTAAATATGATGCAGACAATGAAACATACATTGACTCGGAAAAATATATACCATATTACTCTGGATCAAGCGTATATGACCACGAGAGTGGTGGTCTGTTGCAATGTATGCAACTCTCGTATTTAGCAGCTATCCTTTCAAGTGAAAAAGAAGGATATGCATCAGGTCATCCAGGAGTATTGATGTTAGACTCATTGAGTAAGTACTTGGGGACTCTTAAAAGCGATGAACTACCAAAGGAGGAAGTTGTACAAATCGAGGTCTCAGAAAAAGACCTTATAATTGATCCAGAAGTATACGAAGAAATATATAAGATGTTGATTGAATTGAGTACTGACCATCAAATTATTATAGTTGACAATTCAAAAGATACAGCTGAAACTTTAAGGATTTTAGAGGAAATGGATACTTTAAGTTTAAAAACTATAAAAAATAAAGTTGATAATATGCTTGAAAGTAAAATTATTTAGTATCTTAAAAGAAAAAACTTCTCACTAAGAAAGGGAATGGGAAAACAAAAGAAAAAAACTAACACATGTGGTATGTGGGAACATAGCCCATTAAATCATGGTGACTGGACTAAAACCGCCACCAAGCATTATTAAAGAACCGAAAAGCTAAGAAGATATTGCAAACAAATCCCTATTTAATAAGGATTCCTCTTAGATCGGAATGCATAATGGTACATATACCTATCGCTGATAGCGATAAGGGTAGGAGTTCAGATGCCTTCAAATAGGAAATCTTAAGTATCCAATTTGTGTATCTTGATGGTTGCAAATTTTATGGTTGAATGAGATGGAAACAGATTCTGTTGCTTCTTTTACGCTTCGATCTTGGATTGAGTCTGAAATAGACATCGATAGATATTTCTCTCGTCTACCATAAAACTTCTTGTTGCTAACGGTGCTATTAATACTGGTGTTAAATTGGTGTTAAAAAGTAACACCAACCACTCTAACCCAACCCACCAGAACGGATAGGGAAACTAAAAACCCATTTAAATCAAGGCTTCAGCACACTATAATAGATTATATAGTTAAAGCTTTTTCAACCCTCATACGGTGCATGTGGAGTCGGTTGTGTGGTTGAGGAGGGAATAGTGCAAGAGGTTATTATCTCTTGTTTCATAAGGGTTTTGGGTTGTGTTACAGGATTCTTGAAGTAGGTAATACAGGGGCTGATAAGGCTCGCTATATCTTCTTCCACGATCTGCGGCATACGACGGTCACACTAGTATGGTTTAGCGTCCATTACGATTTCAACCGCAGCGGGAAGCCATCGGATTCCGGAGCTTATGGAACAGACGGGCTTATCAGGTTCAAAGACAGATTGAAGCATCTGCGGAGGTTCGAATGAAGATACCTAATCCCTACGTCACGGGCGCAGACAAATGTTTGCATCCCGTATCTCTGCTTTTTTTCGCCGACTAAGACGGTGAAGGAAACGCTTCATGCTCTACCGCTTGTCTCGCTGCTCGTATTTTTCGTCTCGCCGATCTATGGGGATAAAGTCAACTGGATAGCCGTTTCCTTTTCCAGCACTCTGCCAAACTTGCGACAATATCTGCTATCGGCAGGGTATAATCGTATGTAGTTGTCGATGTAATTTGAAATATTTGCTATTGTACTATACAATATCATTGAGAATCATTATCAATAAAGACCACTAGGCTGCCGTACTCGTGACATGGAATTAAAGGGATATCCCTTTAGTGGCTGCGTGAGAAGAGAGAGGATCTGAGTAGCAGTAAATGAACATTGATGATCATATCCAATTATGGAATCAAGCTATTGTTAAGGTTCTTGACGTCAGGCACAACGTGCTAGAACGTGGCGAGCGTTTGCATAGGTATATACTACCGGCTAGTACATTTGTCTATACTGTGCGAGGCAGAGGTCGGTTATGGTTGGACGGAGAAGCCTATTATGCCGATCGGTTTCATGTTTTGCATGTAGGGAAGGGGGCATGCTTGGAAGCCGAAGCGGAGACTGTTCTTGAATACTACCTGATTCTATATAAGGCTGTATTGCCGCCTAATTGTCTCTATGAATTTCAAATGTTGATAGAGAGTGATAACCCATTCGAGCAAACATTTAGCTTCGCACCACATGATGCTCTAGAGCTGTTGGAATTCACCCAAAGGATGCACCGGCACTGGAATCATACTAACGGGTTGGATAAGTTGCAGGTTAGAGGATTCTTTTATCAATTTGTACATAGACTTTTGCGTCAGATACAGCTTAGTCCAGAGGAGAATAGTCAACACAGCCTAACAGAGCAGGTGATAAGCTTTTTATCCGAGCATTATCAAGAATCTAAATCTATAGAGTCATTGTCGTTACAACTCAATTACAGTCCGCAGTATTTGTCACGTAAATTCAAGGAAAAGACGGGACTCAGTCCGATCGAATATGTAATTAGGCTAAGATTAGAGAAAGCGCAATGTCTACTGCTTACAACGGATGCCTCTTTGCAGGAAATTGCACGCAATGTGGGCTATCCAGATTTGTTTTATTTTAATCGTTTGTTCAAAAAATACATGGGCATCGCCCCAGGTAAATTTAGAAATAATCACCTGGTTCGTCAAGGACAGGGTTCTAATCATACAAAAAAGGGGTTAAAAAACTCCATTGTAAATGTCTCCTCACAACTCTATATTATTAATGGTAATGAATATCATTATCAACATAGAAAAGAAGGGGACTTCACAATGAATAAAGGCTCCAAATCGGTTATACTATCCACGCTATGGCTATGTCTCGCTTTAATGCTCAATGCATGTGCGGCGGGTAGTGGTGCTCCGCTCAGCACAAGTCCGAAAAGCTCGACAGGAACAGAGACAGCATCAGTCAGTCCGTCTGAAACTAAAACCGTATCCACCTTGTTTGGTGATGTTAACATTCCGCTGGCACCTAAGCGGGTTGCGGCAGTAGATTATCTGGGTACGGTTATCGCACTAGGTATTGAACCGATCGGATCCAATGATTTGTTACTACAAAGTCCCTATCTAGAGGGTCATTTGGAAGGAGTAGAAGCGGTCGGGGAGTCATTCGAGAAGCTGCTGACCATGGCACCTGATCTCATTATTACGCATACCAGAAAGCCGGAGATTTACGAGAAATATAGTCAGATTGCACCTACGGTGTCAGTAGCATCAAATACTTTCAACAGCGTTCATGAAGAAGTAACCTACTTCGGAAAGGTGCTGGGTAAAGAGTCGGAAGCGGCTGAATGGCTGAGTCAATACGAAAATCATATTGCTGCGAATAAAGCTAAAGTTCAGGAGGTTGTGCCTAAAGATGCCACGTTCTCTGTATTCCAGGAGTATGATGGACAGGTGTTCGTGTTCGGCGCCAAATCTGGGCGCGGGGGCAGAAATATTTATCAGGCGCTAGGCCTTAAGGCCCCAGCTTCGCTTCCTGCTGAAGTGATGACTAATACTTACACTGAAATATCCTTGGAGAAGCTACCGGAGTATGCTGGAGATTACTTCGTGCTGACCACTGAATCATCGCTGGAGGAACTGCAAGCGGACCCAATATGGGGTTCCCTAAAGGCGATTCGCGAGGGCCGAGTCTATCTGTGGAATGAAAAACGATCTTGGTACCGTGATCCTATTGCTCTTCTTGCTCAGACGCAGGATCTAGCTAATTGGATTAACGGTATTTTACAGCAGAAATAGTTACACAATCGACTCAGGATTACAAGCAGAAACAAACACGCCAATGGAGACGTGTTTGTTTCTGCTTGGTGGGCGCTGACCATTTCAATTGCCGCTTACTCAAACTGTAATCTTCAATTAATAATAATTTTCCTTCACAATTACCCTCGGAGCAGGAAGCAGCGCTTCTTCCCGGCGTTTATAAGCGACGTGTTGTTGTTGAGGAATAGTGCGATTTCGATATTAATCCGAAGAACCCGAGCGATTGAATTATCAATCAATCGGGTTTCTATGCTTTATTCTGGTTTTTAAAGTTGATATGTTGAAAATTATGTGAAGTGGTATACTTAATTAGTATTTATTTTCCAAATATTCCGTGTAGATGGATCTTTGCTATGTTAAGTTTCTAAAGAAAAGTATTCTATAAGTTATCTCCTTGTTTATGTTCGGACGTAAATTGAAATTTTCTGTAATGGGAATAACCAATGTTTAAAACAGAAAAAACATCTTAAGAAGTGTATGAATGACTACTTAAAGATGTTAAGGAGGAGAGAATCTAATGAAACCTCAAATATCAATCGTTGTTCCTGTTTATAAAGTTGAGAACTGCTTAGATAGATGTGTTCAAAGTCTAATGAATCAGACATACACTGCTATCGAAATTATACTGGTTGATGATGGAAGTCCAGATCGTTGTGGAATGATGTGTGACAATTATGCCAAACAAGATTCAAGAATTAGTGTAGTACATAAGACAAACGGTGGGCTCTCAGATGCTAGGAATTGTGGCATGAGAGAGGCTAAGGGAGATTATATTTTATTTGTTGATTCGGATGATTATATTGAAGTACATATATGTGAGAAGTTTATTGAAATAATAAATAATAACGCTCCAGAAATAATCGTAGGTGCGGCAAACAGACTAGAGAATAATCAAGTAATACCAATGCAGCACACGTTAACACAACAGAGTGGAGTAGTAACAGGGGAGAAATTCCTTTTGGAAGAGTTAAAAGCGAAAACGATGTATATGGTGGTATGGATGAACTTATATAAAAGGGAATTTTTACTTCATAACAATTTGGAATTTAAAGTTGGGTTACTGCATGAAGATGAGCAATTTATGCCAAGAGTCTTTCTTAAAGCTAAAAGTGTAGTTAGCACGAACATTCTTTTTTATAATTATATTATACGGGAGGATTCTATTACTCAGAAAAAAGATTTGTCGAAGAACGGTGTGCATATCATCCAGACTTGTTATGAGTTAGCTAAGATATATGATGAGCTTAAAGACGATGAATTAAGGAGATTGTTGGATGATCATCTTGTAGAAATATATCTATGTGGATTTAAAATGGGAAGGCTTTGTCGCAAAAAATATAATAAATTAATCGACAAAAGGTTCTTACTAAGTCGTGTTTATAGTAAACAAAATAAGATTGAGGTACGTTTATTAGTGATTAACAAACGGATATATTATTTAATTCATATATTTAGCATTGGATTTTTTTCCTTATTAAAAAAAATGAATTCAACATAAAAAGTTATAGATATGTTGCGTTGCAATCATGTTGATTTTGAAAAGTTGTGTTATATATAATCGAACGGCCTCGGATACATTTTGAAAAAAATGTGGCCGTTTTTTTTGTCCAAATTCTAAATGTAGAATCGATATCCTCAATGACACTCCTTTTTATCTTAAACTTCTAAAAAGATGGATTTTGCCATACACATATATAGGAATATACAAACATATGATTTGAGTATTCTGTCAAATATGAATGTTCATAGGAGAGGTAACTAGAATGGATGAATATAACTTGGTAAGTATCGTAATGCCCACTTATAATAGAGAAACAATTATACCTGGATCTATTCAATCGATACAGAATCAAACTTATGGAAATTGGGAGTTAATTATTGTAGATGATGGTAGTACGGATCAAACGGAACAGTTAATCCAACAGTACATTGAAACTGATAACAGGATTAAATACATAAAAAATGAGCGTTCAAAAGGCCCGGCAGGAACTAGAAATACAGGGATTACTTCCGCTAAAGGGAGTTACATTGCATTCTTAGATTCAGATGATAAGTGGCTTGAATATCACCTGAAAGATAGTCTAAATGTGATGATAAGTCATAACATGGATATTTGTATTTCGTTATGGGTTGAAAGAACAACAGATGGTAAAACACATCATTTATTCAATAGTGATGAAATGCAGAAGAGTATTAATAATAAAATGCAAATTTTTGAAAGCAAGGATAATGCGATTCTATTTGATGAAAGAATGTTTGAGCATTACTTGGATGACGAATCATGGTTTTATAGTATTAATTCAATGGTAATCAATAAGAAGATATTGGATAGTTTCGGGTTGTTTAGAGAAGACTATAAGATTGCAGAAGATTCAGAATTTTTATTCAGATTTATGGGGTCAACAAGGATCGCTTTGATTAATAACGTACATTTTATCTATCACCAAAGCCCAAATAGCATCTATTTCTTTTGCCATAGAAGTGAATTAGACAACAAAAGCGTACTTAATAATGAAGAATTAATGGGGAAAATAACGATCGCAGGCTATTATTCAAATAAATTCAGAATAATGTTAAGGGAACGTTTATTAAGTTCAAGCAACATAAAAAACAAAAAAAAATATTTAAAAAACCTGAATTTCGCTATATCAAGAAAATATTTTACATTATCAATTATTAACAGAAAAAGGAGTATCAAAGCGATCCATTACTGTTTATTAGCAATACGGTATGAAGTTAAACTATATAAAGTCCTTTTCTTAGCTAGCTTATTTGTTCCTTTTTTACGATTGAATGTAGATAAAGTTTATTTGGATATATATTAAGACGATTGGATATATTTTGGCCAAGAAAATTAATGGCTACACGACCTTTAGGGAAGGTGTAGCTGTTTCTTTCTTGGTGTGTCATAAAGGTATTATATATACAACATTGAAAAGGTTAAGAGAAGAGACTACAGACGTGGTATAATACTAGGGATAACCTTATAGAAACGATGGTGTTTATGAAAATTAAAATTGATAATAATATCATAGAGTATAATGTTCAATATGGTCATAGAACGAAAATTACGATTCATATGGATACGGTAGGTCTCATAACGGTTAAAGTTCCTAATGATGCAAGTGAAGAGAGTATCATAAGAGCCGTGCAACAACAAGGTAAATGGATACTGGAGAAGTCACGTCACATTGCTCTAGTTCAAGAATCCCATAAGCCTAAAGAGTATCAAGATAAGGGAAAGTTCCTTCATCTAGGAAAAGAGTATTCACTTGATGAATTAATAGAGACAAATGAGTTAGAGGAAGAGGAACTGCAAAAAAATCTCAAGAAGTTCTATTTCACTAGCTGTAAGAAGGTTATAGCGGATCGAATCAAAATATACCAAACTCAACTGGGTATAAAGCCTAAAACCATTGAGATCGTAGAGTCTAGAACCAAATGGGGCAGTTGTAGTGCGGATAAAAAGATAACTTTTAATTATCTTCTAGCCATGGCTCCAATTGAAGTGATCGATTATGTGATCATCCATGAACTTTGTCATTTGCTCCACATGAATCATGACAGATCCTTTTGGAGACGTGTTGGAGGTATTATGCCAGATTACAAGGAAAAAGAAGAGTTTCTAACAGAGCATGGACATGCTATGACACTATAAAAATGAGTAATGATTGTCTGGTTCAACCTCGTAGCTACGAGGTTGAACCCTTTTGCATTTCAGGCAAAGATGTTTCGGAATCTTTTGAGAAATAATCAATCGCAGTAAGGCGATACACTTCACACCACACCCTCTATAAGAGTGGTATAATATGCAAGTAAGTTCGACGATAAACGATGAATCTCGACATAATCCAAGCAAAGAAGATGATACGGTGAATTTAATAAGGCCGAATGTAAAACAAAAAATAGTTTTTTTGCTAAATAAGTATTTTACAGGGAACTCGATTGATTACAAACAAATTATCGGTATCATTATCCCAATTTTTGTGGACCAAGCTTTTATTATTTTGATGAGCTTACTGAATACGGCCATGATTAGTTCTTCTGGGATTGCTGCAGTCAGTGCAGTGAGTATGGTAGATACGTTAAATATTTTTTTGATTAATGTATTCGTCGCTGTGGCAACAGGTGGTACGGTTATTGTGGCGCAATATAAAGGCAGAGGGAATCAAGAAATGGTATCCAAGGCGGCTTCGCAAGCCATTTCTGCAGTTGCCATATTATCTGTACTGATCAGTACATTTGTTATTGTGTTTCATATGCCTACGTTAAACTTGCTATTTGGTAATGCTGACGCCGAGGTATTTAACAATGCTAAGATTTTTCTTATTGGTAGTTGTATCTCTTATCCATTTATTGCGATATTTCAAGCTGTTAGTGGCGTACTTCGAGGTGTGGCAGAGACCAAAGCGTGTTTGGGATTATCGTTAATTATGAATATAACGTACTTATGTTTAAATATCGTGTTAATCAGTATTTTGGATATGGGCGTCATCGGGTTAGTCATCTCTATGGTTCTAGCCAGAATATTAGGAATGGTGATTTCATTAATCTATTTGTTAAAGTATAATCATACGCTAGGTTTCAAAATAAGAAATGCGCTGAGACTGAATTGGTCGATTCTAAAGAAGATTATGTTCATCGGAATTCCTTTTGCCGCAGAACAGATGTTTTTCAATGGTGGTAAATTATTAACTCAGACGTTTATCGTTCAGTTAGGGACGATTGCAATCACGGTGAATGCGATTAGTGGCTCTATATCGCTGTTATTTCAAATTGGGGGCAATGCACTGAGTATAGCCGTTGTAACGGTTGTCGGTCAGTGTATTGGAAGAAGGAACATGGAAGATGCAAGGAAGTTTATTAAATCTTTCATCGGACTTTCCACGCTGTTCTTCGTGATCGTGACAATCATCATATTGCCATTATTTCCGTTGATTGTGAAATTGTTCTCACCACCGGAAGATATTGTTCCTTCGATCTTGGCACTTACATTGTTAATATCGGTTGCTCAACCTTTATTGTGGTCATTGAGCTTTATAATGCCATCGGCATTACGTGCAGCTGGGGATTCGAAATATACGTCGATCTCCTCATTGTTGTCTATGTGGGCATTCCGCGTAATATTAGGGTATGTTTTAGGAATAACACTCGGGTTTGGTATTATGGGTGTATGGGTAGCTATGGTTGCCGAATGGGGTGTTCGTGCGTTGATCTTTGGATTACGATTCAAAGGGGATAGATGGTATGCTCATAAGTTGATTTAACTTTATATTGTACGTAGCTACTGAGCTGTCCAATTGACAGCTCTTTTTGCTCTACTATGACATAATAAATAGATATATACTAACAGGAAGCGTAGTAATGAAATCACGGTCATTTGTGTTTTGATATTATAGGTCATGTTAATTTATACTTGCAGTACGATGACGGATAGTCAAGATAAGTGCTTCAGGGCTTGATAATCAGTCCTATAACAAAATAAAGGAGGCATAAATCGATGACGAAAGTACTCGTAGTAGATGATGAAGTTAGCATTGCTAGCGCCATAGCTTATGCGCTTCGAAGAGAAGGATATACGGTGGAAACGGCTGAAGATGGGCAAGCGGCTATTGAACGTGTAGAAACATTCAAGCCTGATGTGATGGTGCTTGATGTCATGATGCCACGACTCAGTGGATATGACGTCTGCCGTAAGCTTGCAGATCGGCGACAACGACCGGCGATTCTTTTATTGACCGTTAAGAATGATATTGTAGATAAAGTGCTGGGCCTTGAGCTTGGTGCAGATGATTATATGACGAAACCTTTCGATATGCGGGAAATTATGGCTAGAGTGAAGGCGTTATCGCGTAGACATGTTAATGATGCTGCAGGACAATCCCCCCAGAATCAAGAAGTAACCCAACTGGGGAGCCTCAGCATAGAATTGTTCAGTCGCACAGTTCGCATGGAGGGGAAGTTGATTGACCTTACGCCAAAGGAATTCGATTTACTTGTGCTACTGGCACGTAATCCTGAGCGAGTATATTCCAGAGAAGCGCTACTTGAGAAAGTATGGGATATGGATTTTGTTGGAGGGACACGTACGGTAGATATTCACGTGCAGAGATTACGCAAGAAACTAGGTGATCTGCACGGAGTGATCCAAACAGTATATGGTATTGGATACAAAAGTACGGAGAATCCATAAGGATGAAGAGAAAAATACACATAGGCTTAAAAGGGAAGCTAGCTATGCTACTGGCCTTGTTGCTTGCGTCGGTTCTGATTGTACTCAGTACGATGGTGCTTGCGGGGATACGTGAGGATCAACGTAATCGTCTGGAACAGTTATTTGCTCATGAATCGGCAAATGCTAATTTGAGAGTAAGGCAGGAATTTCTGACGGGAACGAGAATAACGCCAGATTTGTTCATGCAACGGAGCGCTCAGCGTTTAGCGGTTGATCTAGGTGCGCAGAGTGGCATGGCGGTGACACTATATAAACCTGACGATTCTTTCGCAGGCACCTCACTTCCAATTCAACCTAGAACAGATGTTAAGGATGCGCTCGAATATACTGCGAAGGGACAGTCTGTCTATATAACTGAAGGAGTCCAACTGCTATATTTGGCTCCTTTATATAATGCAGATGAGCGACTTGGGACGGTACAATTTCATGCATCGCTTGCAGATCAATATGCCTTCTATTCACGGATTCAGAACTTATTTCTTGTTACGGGTGCAGCGGTTCTAGTAGCGGGATTCTTAATCGGATACTTATATGTCTGGCGCCAGGTGAATGTGATTGCGAAATTGAATCAAGCTGCTAATCAGATTGGGTCAGGAAAGTATCTCCTTGATCCTCTGGTCCAGAGAAAGGACGAGCTTGGAGAGCTTGCTCAAGGAATTTATGAGATGAGCGGAAGTATCGCGTCCTCGCTCAGCCAGCTTACGGAAGAGAAGTTGAAGTTACTAGACGCTATCGTACGATTGCAAGAGTTGGAACAGCAACAGAAACAGTTCATCGGTAACATTAGCCATGAGCTGAAGACACCACTGACTTCAATTCTAGCTTATGCTGATCTGCTAGAGATGTATCGTGATGATCCGTCTCTATTGGAAGAAGCCAGAATGCAGATTGGTAAGGAAGCGGAACGCCTATATGGACTGGTAGAGAAAGCACTACAGTTGTCGTCCATGGATATCTATGAATTCGAGACAAAGGCGAAGGTCGTTGAGGTATCGCCACTGCTTCAAGAAGCAGTAAACCGCCTTCAGATAAAGGCGGAAAGACATGGGGTCACTATGGAAGCCCATTTAAGTGAAGGAACGGTATGGGCTGATCCGGAGAATATGATGCATATGGTGCTTAATGTACTAGATAACGCTGTGAAATATAACAAGCCTGGGGGTACGGTTACCCTCTCTAACCATTTGGTGGAAGGTTCAAACAGCGAAGGTTATATGGTAATAGAAGTAGTGGATACGGGTATCGGCATTCCAATGGATGCGCACAGCAGAATATTTGATCCCTTCTATACGGTCAGTGGTGATCGGTCTAGGGCTTATGGAGGCACGGGACTCGGATTGTCGCTCGTGCGCAGTCTAGCTGAGAAGCAGCATGGATTGGTTCGGCTCGTGAGTTCTGGACCAAACGGTTCGCGGTTTGAAATTATGCTACCAATGGTTCATCTGAACACAGAAACAGACGGACTCTAACGAAACATGAAAGCCCAGACTATAATGAGTCTGGGTTTTATTATTTTTTCAATGAAGCGGGTGCCGTCCTTGGAGAAGGATTGCGTAGTCGGTTCTGTTTGTTGTAGGGGTTCATTGTTTACAAGTTGGTTACAAGTCAGATATATTTGCGAGATATCCAGAATCTATACTGAAGTCAACAGGGTACTTGAAGCGGGGGCAGCAGCATTACAAGGCAGCTTAGCTCACAGCGTATGCTCCCTGATTGAAATAATAACTATGGAGGTACTGTATGAATCGCATAAATGGAAAAAATAGTGTGAAGCTTGTGTCAGTAGTTATGCTGTCGGTCTCTTTGATGGCCTGCCAATCATCGCATGAGAAGGTTACCACGGTGACACCGAGTAACAATCAGTCGGGAACAGGCACTCAGTCCAGTTCAGGCGAAACAGCAGATGGAAGTGATCGCAAGCTTACGGTTGTAGAGGGATCTGCACAGAAAGATAATCAAGAATTGGCTGTAGAACGCATTCATCGACTCGAAGGCTCCAATATCGAAGCTTGGCTCTCGGATCATGAGGTTAAGGTTAGTACGACGAAACTGCTGAAAGCTGGGACGAATACAGAGGAACCGAAATATTCGTACACAACGTCGATTGTCGACTTAAGTACCGAGGAACAGCGAGAAGTGAAAGTTCATCAGCCGTCACAGGCGATCGTTAAGGAGTATGTATCACCAGACGGTAAATTTAGCTTTGTTCAGAAGTGGAAAGACAAGTATACGGCAGATAATTTTATCAAGAACTTGAGTACAGGTAAAAGTATTGCTGTAAAAGGCGATAACTATATGGAATTGGGCGGTTGGTTGAATAACGATACGTACATTCTCGCAGCAGGCTCAATGGAAGGACGCGGCGATATACGCCAAATTGCCACGGATGGTACATTCACAAATTTAGCAATTGAGGATAAAGATGTTGAAATATTTAATCGCTTCACTGTGAGCAATGGCCGTATTTACTATACGGATTCGAAGAATAACTTAAAATATTTGGAGGCGGGGAAGACACAGCCATCCATCCTCGTAGAGGGGGTATGGGACTTCGAGATATCACCAGATAGTAAGCATATCGCAGTTACTACCGTAAGTGCTCCGGGCAAGCTAGGTACTGAGCTAATCATCTATGATTCCGTAGGTAGTCAGAAAGGTTCGTTAATCGCTAAAGGTGAATTAATGTCGTATTTAGCTTGGTCACCAGATTCATCAAGGCTTGCTTTCGACGTGTATACCACAGAGAAAAGTGGGATGAATGGAGTATATATATTCGATTCCGCTTCGGGTAAGGTATCGCCCTTAGGTTCATCTTATTCCCCAGTTGGTATGGCTTACTATCCTAAGTATCCGCTGACATGGAGCCCTTCTGGGAAACGGCTTGGCATTACGATTGAAGACAATAAATCAATTATTGTCACACAGGTTATTGATTTTAAGTAAGAAATAATAGGGGATGAATTAATCTATTTATCAGAATAGTGGATGGGATACCACATTCATGTAGAGTATAAGCTCTTTATTGAAAGGTGATGTTGTTATAGCGTAATATGGACAAGAATCAAATATTAAATGAGTAATCTTGCTTGAAGTTCGGAAGAGTAGAGCATAAGGAGTGATTATTGTGAGATATGAAGCTAGTTCACCAGATGAATATATAAATGAAATACCCGAGGAACGAAAGGCAGTGATCGCACAATTAAGAAAGGTCATACTTGAGAGCCTTCCAGAAGGATTTGAAGAGACTATGGGTTATGGAATGATTGGTTATGTAGTGCCACATACACTTTATCCAGCGGGATACCATTGCAATCCCAAAGAACCATTACCATTTATGGGTATTGCATCTCAAAAAAACTTTGTGGCTGTGTATCACATGGGCGTATACGCAGATCAAGAACTGTTAAATTGGTTTGTACAAGAGTATCCTAAACATATGAAGACCAAGCTAGATATGGGGAAAAGTTGTATTCGGTTTAAGAAGATGGATCAAATCCCTTATGCATTAATTGGAGAACTTTGTAAAAAAATAACAGTAGAACAATGGATTGAAAAATGTGAAAGATAGCACAAAGGAGATCGAAAATGCCTACGATTACTACAAAATCATTTGATCAAGACTTACAAACCGTATTAGCTGAATTAACCTCGGGTTATCATTCCGGGGAATTGAGTAAGAAGGATATTTCGGAACTACCTGAAGAACTATATGTCATTGAAGATGACAATAATATGGTCGGGTATGCCGCGATTTGGGAATATAAAAGTGGGAAGCAGTTAGTTCATAAGGCGGAACAAGATTACTTTAGTGATGATGAGAGATATCTACAAAAAGATTTCTATATAGATATTAAAAACAAAACAGATATTCTATTTATAGAAGCATTGGATGTATTGAAAGAATTTGAAGGTAAGGGTTATGCGGCGTTCTTTATAGATTGGCTTAAAGAGAAATACCCTAATAAGAAAATGTATGTATATCCTATAACGACATCACGCAATTTCTGGTACAAGCAGCAGTTTGAGGTTGTTGGGGATACGATCTGGATGTCATTCAATTAAATAACAAATATGTACGTATTGTGTCTTTTCCTACTAAAGAACTGCTGATCTTCATGGTCAGCAGTTCTTTTTGTGTATAGTTGGTGAACAGGATATTTCACAGATCGACAATAAGTGACAAGTTTCATTGACGCTAGGTACGTATTAAGTTAGTCTATAGAAAATTAAGTATACTAGAATTTATATACAAAAATATAAGAGAAGTAGGGAACGAAATTACGCCCTACTTCTTTTTCTTTGGGGGACAAAGATGATTAAGATTATGGCTGACTCTACTTGTGATTTGACAGAAGAAATGATTGAGAAATATAACATCGGAATCGCCCCATTAATGATAATGATAAACGGTCAAGAGTGTAGAGATAAGATAGATATACAACCTGATGATTTCTATGCGATCCTTGGAAATTTAGAAGAAGCCCCTACGACATCGATGCCAAACCCAACAGAATATTTGAACATCATAAATGAAGCAATAGAAGATGGATGCACAGAGATACTATGTATTTGTATGTCGAGTGGTACAAGTGGATCTTTTCAATCCGCTGAAATAGCAAAAGAAACTTTTTTTGATGATCATCCGGACTCTTCTATTAAAATTCATGTCGTAGATTCGAAATCTATGAGTCACGGTAGCGGATGGTTAACGTTGAAATCTGCTATGTTGAGAGAGAACGGATTTACTTTTGAAGAATTAATACAATTTAATGAGACCTATAAAAATAGTGTAAAACACTTTCTCTGTGTAGATGATCTAAATCATCTAATCAAGAGTGGAAGGCTTACCAATGCTAGCGCTCTAATAGGTAGGATTCTAAAAATTAAACCAATCATGTCTATGAGACAAGGTAAAGGGGCTATCGTAGCTAAGGAAAGAGGATTAAAAGGCGTATTAAACCATTATGTAAAAGAATTTAACCTGCGAAATGATTGGGATGTTACAGATTTCATTATCATAGGATTCACCTCGGAGAGAAAGATTGCTGATAACTTGTTGGACAAGATCAGGCAAGAGACAGCATTTAAAGGTGATATATTCATCATGCAAATGGGTGTGGCAGTAGGTACTCACGTAGGATTAGGAGCAGTGTCTATGTTCTTTATTGAGAAGGGACATAAGCGAGATGGGCTGTTGATTAATAGTATTCATGAAATGACCGATAAGAAGAATGAATTCATCAATAAAATAAAGCATAGATAATAAACGACGACCACTTGCCGATAGTAATCGGGAGTGGTCGTCGTTGTAGCATTGTAAGTTACTTCTGAACACCATGAACTTCGAATTCATAAATGCGAGCCGCTGAATCGCCACCCTGTGTTCCTTTTAGAACAGTTAGTTTGGCATATCTAGCACTAGTTACTGGAATGGAGTGGGTGGTTTCTGCTTTTGTATTTCCTTGAACTTTCACGACTTCACTCCACGTGGTTCCATCTTCACTGACTTCGATTGTGAAGTCACTCGTGTTCACGGAGGCACCTTCTCCGCCCGTTTCTGCATGTTTGATGACGAATTGTTTCAGTCTAGAAACTGAACCGAGGTCAACGGTTAACCAGTGAGGTCCTGAACCTACTGCGCACCATTTACTATTGTCTGTTACTTTACCATCAACCGCAAATTCCGGTGCTTCGCCCTTACTCACAAAGCTGCTTGCTGTGGTTGTTTTACCAACCGCTATGTTACGTGCTAAGGCGATCTCATCGGTTGTTACGTTTATATAACTGTCTTGTGTGTTCACATCTTGACCGACACTGTTAGTCGCCGTAAGTGTCACGGGATAGATGCCCTCTTTTTCATAATAGACAGTTGGATTTTTGTCCGTGCTTGATGCGGGTGTACCCCCAGGGAATGACCATAACCGTTGTTCAGCTACTTCAGAAGAGAGATCAGTGAAAGTTACTTTTCCACCCGGCATGATGACGAATGTATCGGATGTAAATTTTGCTACAGGTTTCGGGTATTTAGGCCAATCGAAATGTACTTGTGTACGTTGTCCTTGTTGGTATTGTTTGTTTACTGCAACAACTTCAAGCGTCGTACGATCTTCTTTGCTGTCGCGTTTCATCTGTTGCACGTAGTAAGCGTTGTTAGAGGTTGCACCTAACCATTCTTTTTGTCCAGATGGAAGAACACGGTAGACTTCATAGTGCTGCACATCGGCATCTAGTTTGTCCCAGACTAATCTAGCATCAGTGTAAATGCCTTCTTTAAAGTCCGTCTCGTTAATGTCTAGATTGGATACGGCTGGGAGCTTCTTAGCGTTATTTGTGTTATAGACCGATAGTTCCCCAATATGAATCATGTAATCAGCTATTTCTTTGTCACTAGAAAAGGATAAAGATAGGGAAGTGATGCGTTTACCTGCATACTGTTTAAGAGAAAGTTTCTTGGTCGTCCATTTATTTTCTTTTGTCTTTCCAGCATCGAGATACACGATTTGATCTGGTGCATCTGCAAAAGTAAGACCTACTTTTATGTCGGACGCTTTATACGGTGTTTGGTATGTGACTGCAAGTTCAGTGTTCTTGTCTGCTAATAAATCCGTTTTATATAGTTGTACATTTGTCGCATTGGCTGCATTTAATTTACCAGCTACTTTTAATGAACTTCCACCGTAATAGGCGGTAGTAAAGTCGATGCTTGGTTGTAATGCGACTCCTTTGCTTTCTGTCATCCATCTCCATGTAGGCAAAATATCTTGTAAACTGCGATTGCTCCAAGGTTCTTCTGTCATCAATTGTCCATCTACTGAAAAGAAATGACCATTACCAGTATTGAAATGGGTAGAGAAGGGTAATTGGTTAATGGCTGATTGTTCTACAACATAATTAGAGATACCTTTCCAAGCATCCGTTGTTTCGGTGTTATTAGGTGTACCATTCGGTCCAACCCAGAACTTGTTTTCTTTCATGTAATATTCATCATGTGTTTTGGAGCTGCTGAAAGTCCAGTCTGGCGCGTACAAACCGAGAGATACTTTGGCATTGTTACCTGTACCCCCTGGGAACAGACCATCCCAGCTTACTTTGGTGTCATATCCGTTGGCTTGTACGTCGATACCTGCATACAGATCATAAGGACTTCTTCCCAGTGTGATTGCTTTGTCACGGGAAGGTTGCATGTCTTTCCACCAGAAATTGAGGAACATGTTGTCGGCTACTTTTTCAGTTTTATTTTGCAGAAACATCTGATTCGAATCTGTTAATGCGTTCTGCCAGTCAATGTTACCTTTATTAGTCATGGAATCGTACCAGACGATCTGCATGTCATCCTTTTTATCTTTCATATATTGAATCAATGTTTGCATTTGAAGAGCATCTTCGGGTGTACCGCCTTTTGTTTCCTGATTAATAAACCAGCCATCAAAACCGTAGTAGTTAGCGACTTCTAGCAGTTTGTCTGCTACTGGGAAAGTTCCATCTGGGTTTTGTTGTATAAATTCTTTAACCCATTCGTATTGACCTCCATATGCAGTCGGTGGGAAGAAAATAGTTCCGAGTACAGGTACACCATTCTTATGACCCGCATCAATGACATCTGGACTTGGCGGAACAATGATCCCTTCTCCTGCTGATCCTCCCCATGTAACAAGCTTATCAACATATTGCCAATAACCGAATGTGAACGTATTGAACTCATTCGAACCTTGCGAAGGTGTATTGCTTGTATGTGGATTCATGATGGAAAGTGCCATTACTTTGGGATCTACGGAAGCTTTCGGATTTACCTTTTGTCCAGAAAAACGATCTGCAAGAGGAATGCTAGCTCTGTTAAATGGGGCATCTTTGTCTTGGCTCGAGCTCCAAGTAAGCAAATCCTTTGGATACCAGTAAGAGGAATAAGGTTGTTGTGCTTGGCTGCTCGGTGCCAAACCTGCAACGGAAGCTGCAAGTACACCTGTTGCGACTAACATTTTAAATCTGAACGGAATAGTCATGTGAAAACCTCCTAAAAGTTTTGAGAGAGATAAGCGATAGCGTGATCGAACAAAACTACTTCGTAAGCATGGTCTTAGGTTTTGAGAGAGATAAGCGATAGCGCAGTCGAACAAAACTACTTCGAAAGCATGGTCTTAGGTATATCTGAAAGCGTTTTCAATTCCTTGTACATATTGTCCATAAATTTAGAAATAATTTAAAGTTGATAAATGTTAGATTGAGTGGATAAAACAAAGGTTTATACCATGACTGTTGAAGTAACCATTTTTTAGGTCTTTGGATACGATGAACCGCGTCACTTCCATGGATATTACGGCGGGTTCAGGAGGCGTGGCTGCCATGGCTGAATCCGCATCATCTCCAGTCGACCGCATGGCTTTTGAATACAGTGCGAACAGTATGCTGGAGCGCGAATCGTTCGGTAGTGGCCCGAGTACCGATTATCAATATGACGGTTATGACCTCTCTGGAATGAGTATCGAACAAGGCGGTTCCACGACGCATCAATTCGGCTGTAATTATGACCGCAATAAAAATATCATCACGCGCAGCCAGAACGGTGCAGTGGATCAATATACGTACGATCCGTCGAACCGGATTCAAAGCGAAGCGGGTACGCAGAACGAAACGTACTCCTATGATGCCAACGGCAATCGATTGGATAAAGGTAGTGGCAAGATTTTTGGGTTAAAACATGCTGAGTACACGTACGACAGTCAGAATCGGTTGAAAAAGGTAGTAGAGGAAGGTAAAACAGTATCTTACACCTACAACGGAGATGGCTTGTTGTATGAACGAACCGAGGGAGAACAGATCACCCGACACTACTATGATGAAGAAGCGAAACTGATAGCGGAAGCTAAAGTGTCTTCAACTGGTAAGGCGGATATCAGCTACATGTATATTTATGATCTGTATGGTCAGCTGTGGGCACGTCAGGACAAGGAAAGTGGCAAGTTGCAATACTACCAATTGAACGGACACGGCGATGTGGTCGGCTTGGTGGATGCGAATGGTAAGACGCTGAATAGCTACACCTACGATATTTGGGGAGGCCCGTTGATCGAAGAAGAGACCGTTCCGAATACACTGCGTTACGCCGGAGAATATTGGGATGACACGACGGGTTTGCAATACCTTCGTGCTCGTTGGTATGATCCAGGTACGGCACGGTTTATGGGTGAGGATACGTATGAAGGGCAGATTGATGATCCGCAGACGTTGAATTTGTATGCGTATGTTCATAATAATCCGTTAATATATACGGATCCAAGTGGACATAAGGTTTGGCTCATTCATGGTACTTTTTCAGATGGAGATACTTGGACCGCAGACTTTGTGAAATATGTTGAAGGACTATTTCATGAGAAAAGTGAAAAGTTGAATTGGTCTGGTAAAAATTCTAACGATGCTCGTTACGATGCGTCATGGGAAATATTGCGAAAAGTATTTAACTGGCACAGGCAAAATACGAATGAACCCATAAGAATTAATTGGGTATAGCCATGGTGGAAATATAGCAATTGAAGTAGCTAACATTTTGGATAAGAGGGGTTTGAAAGTAAAAGCTTTAATTACTATTGCGACTCCTGTAAGAGGATATAAACTAGATACCGAGGTTGGGCAACATATTCAGATGTATAATGAAAGGGATGCAGTCCAAGGCGATTTTGGAGGAAGAGCGTGGTCAATATTTTCTACTTTTACACGCAAATTTAAAGGTGCAGATAATGTGCGTGCCAAAGATGCTGAGAAAATCGGCACCAAAATTCAAGCTCATTCAGTTATGCACAGCAGCATAGACATCTGGAAAAAATATATTGAGCCAATATTAAAGAGATAGTTGTGCTAATGCTTGTTCATTCCATAGGGGGTCTAGTATGCGAGTGTGGTTACGGCTTATATTAATAGCAATAATATTATTTAGTGTTTCATCATTTGTTTGGTTTCTTCTAGGTTCAACAGCATATTTCCAACATGGAATGGATATTAAAGGAACTACCACATTAGGTGGTGCAGGTATTCCAATTCTATTGTTCGCTGTATTATTTACTATATTACTCATTAAAGGATGGACTCCAACGAGCGGAGTAGATTATGTTGGAATCTGTGTTGCGCTAGTGTTATCAACGATACTTTCTACTGCCTTGATTCAAAGTGTAAGCACTAACGGGTGGGCGAAAGAAAAGGTAGAAAGTGACTCAATCAAAATTACAGATGACGAAAAATATGAATATCGAATTGATTTAATCAATTTGTTTCAAAAAAACAGTCATGCGCGGCTCTACCTAAAAAATGTGGGCTCAGGGGAGGAAATGTACATTCCAGTTGATATTCAGACACGCAAGATTGTAGTACTTGGGGTTAGTGAGGTTAATCACTGGGTAATGCTTGAAACGACGAAAAATCCATCTCATTATATTATGTACACGACAGAAGATCTCGGCTTGCCTGAGGAAAAATTTGAAATCGATATTAGGGCAGGAACTTCAAGTAGACTGGAGTAGAACAAAAAAATTGTCTAACCACAATGCGACTAACACTCGTATTGTGGTTTCTTATATATATATGACTCCCACCCAGTTCCGAACAATAATAGATATTTAACCTTGTAAATGTCCGAACTGTTCGTGCTTTCGTTGACTGGGCGGAACATGAAGAAAAGGAAGGGGACGTTTTACTCCAACAAACGCCATCAACGGCAAGTAGCAGGATATTGCAGGGTGTACGACAAGAAGTTGGAACTGTTGCAAAAGCGAGGGGTTAGAATTGAAGGCGAATGAAGAAATATTCATCAACTAGGAAAGCCATTGAAGTGCTCAAAAAGCTGTTTTTATGACAGGTAAGGTACTAGGGGGAATGGAGTATCTTGAAGAAGTGAATGAAATTATCTTATTATGGATAATCAAGATAATATATACAGTGTAGAAACCATTCTAGGTTTTCAGATGCTTAAAAGGATATTTGATGAATGCGCTTGGCGAAGAAATTGGCACGATGAAATATTCCACTGAAGCTGTATATGGGAGCGTCGATTTGAAGCATTTCTGTGAGGACACGTTCTATGGTCATAAGGAGCCTATGGTACGATACCACAACAGTCACTTCATCCAGCGATTTTCCCGGAGCACACATTTCAGATGGAATCCACGGAGGAAATTGAAAGTTATGTTACCGATACCATGCGTGTGTAGTGCCGTGTGCTGCGTTGATGGTAACGAGGAAACACAAAAAGGTCATGTCCAATGAGACGTGACCTTTTTGTCTGTTTTACTATATTCTGCTTATTGTACGATACTTCATTCGGATCAAGGCTTACGGTGTACGCTAGATAAATTAAAACAGCGCACACCGATGAATCATCGACGCGCGCTGGCAGTGTAGCCTGTTTTACTGTCTACTTGATAGGGGGAGGAGCAAAATCTCCCCGACAACTCGGTTTATTAAAATGGATTAAGGACGTGGAAAAATACGTTCGGCGTTGCCATTCTGTAGTAAAAGCTGCACCAGCCTGCTCCTTTGTTGGTGAATCGGTTTGTTGTGCTATAGAGCAGACGTTCTTGCTCGAGTTCTTCGATCCGTTCGATTCTGCCCTCTATATAATCGAGAATCCTTAAGCTTGCCGTGTCGAGTCGGTTAACAACTCCACCGTAGCGAATGTCGATGACTTCCCAGCCGAAAGGCTTAAACATGCGTAGCCACTGGCTGCGGTGAGCTGCGCGCAGCTCACGCACTGCATCCGAGATCGTGGGTAGCGTTTGCGTCGCAATGCGTCGTAACGTTTCATTGTCCTTCTCATCATAGGCTCGCTTCAATGTGATCCCAATTTCACTCTTCTGTTTCAACACACCGCATAACTTCTCAGGTACCTCGAACAAGTAATCCAGTTCAGCATCCTTATTGCGCTGGCTGCGTATATTGTACTCCACTTTCGAATAATGTTCAGCCATGTCCAATCCTTCGATCTGTTTGTCGAAGAGTCCAAGCAACACATCTTGGTACAGTAGAAACTTCGAAGGATTGCTCTGCTTCTGGTTATTTGGCTCAGCGCCCGGTGTTTCGTCCAAATATTTCAGTTGCAGGAAAGTATCGGAATCAATTCCTGTACAGAACTTGACCCGTTCAGCTAAATATTTGTGATCCGGGCTCTCTTCTGAATATGCATGCTCCGCGTAGAGTTGTAAGCCTAGCAGTGCAATAAACGGATTACTTTCATTTCCGTCATCGCCCCACATCGTAGCGTACACTTCACGGATTCCTTCCTTCTTGCACACTTGGAGCGCCGTGTCCGAGGCGTTCAGAGACAAGCCGTAATTGACCCCGAATGTATTGAATATCCATACGGCACCAGCAAACACCAGATTATTCCCAAGCTTACGGTGCTTAGCAATCAGATTCTCGTATTCCTCCTGTTCGGTATGTACATAATCCCAATACACCATATCTACGTCTTTAGGGATAAGGCGCGCCATTTCCTCAGGAATCTGCGTATCTTTATCGTAATACTCACTGCTATTCTCTGAAGCAAGCTTCAGGAACATATCGCTCCACATCATTGGTTTCAATCCATGGCTACGAGCGCAGTTGAGAACCTTCTCAAGATGCTCAGTCATGATATCGAATCGGCTTCTATAACCGTTGCGGTCTAAATATTTACCTCGGCCGAGCTCCTCTGCTTCGTCCATACCAACATGGATTTTACGGCTGCGGAACGGAGCACTTGCGGCTTCGATCATTTTCTCGATCAATTGATCTGTTCGGTCTTCTCCAACAAGGAGTGCGCCTTTTGTATCTTTGTAATTGGACACGGGCTCCCACTTCAGGAATTCTTCCAAATGAGCGAGCGTTTGAATGCTTGGGAAGGCCTCGATGCCGAATTGGTCGGCATAATCGTCAATCTCCTTCAGTTCCACTTGCGTATATCGGCCCCGCATATAACCGAAGTAAGGTTCACCTTCGATTGCATACGTATCCTCCATATATAGCATGACGGTGTTAAGCCCCATCAAGGCCATTTTATTCAGCATGAATTTGAAGCTGCTCACGCTCAATACAGCATTGCGGGATAGATCGAACATCGGTCCGATCGTATCGAACTGTTGTTTCTCCCGAAGCTCGAATGTCTCTTCGTTGGAACTGTGCTGGATTAGAAGGCCGAGTCCGCGAAAAAACTGATGTTTTTGTCCATATCGTATATACGCCTTACCCTGATGTAATCCAACCACCAATTCTTCAACACTTGTCGAAACCTCGACTTGAACGGTTAATCCGTCCTTGGCTTCGGTAAATCCGAGATCATGAGACAATGCCTGTATACCAGGCGTAAGCGTGGTCAAATCCCCTTCAAAACGCAATTTCATCGGTGCATCCTCCTGAGAAATAAGATTGTGATCCAACATTTAACAAGTATACCTTGAATTTTGTCCTTATAACAATGAAAAAAGTGTATATTCCTCAAGGGAAATCGATCATTCTACATGCTTTCTTATGGGAGACAAGCAAAATAAACTTTTAACTTAATGAAGTGGGATATTGTAAAAATTTACATCATAGGTTATGGTAAATGGTGTTAATAATAAATACTGTTCACTATTCGCAATAACTATCGGAGGATCACTATGGAACACTTTGAATTAAGAAATCATTTAACCGCATCTCTTGCGAAGTTGTACGATATGGAAGCCTTCAGTTGCCTTGCAGATTTTCTACAAGGAGAACTACATGTGCTGCACTATTTATCTCAGAATAGTGATTTGGAAATAAATCCTTCTAATCTCAGTGACAAACTTAATGTATCAAGGCCAAGAATTACGGCGGCACTTTCGACATTAAGAAAAAAAGGATATGTCACCATGGAAATGTCCACGGAGGACAGACGACGCGTAAGTGTCGTATTAACGCGAGACGGGGAATCATTCATTAAAGAGAAGCAGGACAATGTTGAAAGATACTTTGACGTCCTTGTGAAAGGATTGGGTGAGGCTAATGGGTTGGACCTAATTCGATTGATAGAGCTTTCCATAGAAATAATGGATAAAGGGGAGAAACACCTGTGAAAGATTATGTGTTATTTGAGAAAGTAACTAAACATTATCAGGTTGGAGAACAAACAATCGCTGCTACGGACAATGTCAGCTTTTCAATTGAAGAGGGAGAATTCTGTGTCATTGTTGGCCCGAGTGGTGCGGGGAAAACGACTGTTCTAAATATGCTTGGAGGTATGGATTCATGTGACAGTGGTACGATACGGCTTGATGGTCGCGACATAAGTGGATTGAACGAAAAGCAACTAACCGACTACCGAAGGCATGATGTCGGTTTTGTATTTCAGTTCTACAATCTTGTTCAGAATTTGACTGCCGTTGAGAATGTTGAACTTGCTTCTGAAATTTGCCGAAACCCGCAAGATGCAAAAGAAGTACTTGCTCAAGTTGGACTGTCAGAGCGTATGTTGAACTTTCCCGCACAGCTGTCGGGTGGTGAACAGCAGCGTGTGTCCATTGCGAGAGCATTGGCCAAAAATCCAAAGATTCTGTTGTGTGATGAACCAACAGGTGCGCTCGATTACAACACAGGTAAAAACATCTTACAACTGTTGCAGGATACATGCCGTCAAACCGGTAAAACGGTAATTGTCATTACTCACAATCTGGCGATTACGCAAATGGCAGACCGAGTCATTCACTTTAAAAATGGGGCGGTTTCAAAAATGATCATAAATTCTACGCCTGTGCCCGTTGAAAGGATTGAGTGGTAGGCGTGAAAAAAACCTATATTAAGACGATAACCCGTGAAATTAAACAAAGCTTTGGACGGTTCGTAGCTATCTTTGCCATTGTTGCCCTTGGTGTTGGATTTCTTGCGGGACTTCTTGCAACAACGCCTGATATGCAAGCATCGGTGGATAAGTACTATGATGACAGTCAAATGGCTGACATTAATATTAAAGCTACAATGGGATTAACCGATACAGACGTAGAAGCGATTCTCGCTATGGACGAGGTAGAGGAGGTTATGCCTGCCTATGTTACGGATTCCTTAATGGAAACAAATCATAATGAAGTATTGGCGACACGAATTTACGGTCTACCACTTGAGAAGTTAAATGACAATGAAAATGGGTTTGTTAATCGATTAAAGCTGATTGATGGTAGAATGCCACAGGCTAAAAACGAAGCTCTTGTAGAACGAAAAGGAAATTTCTTATCTGAAATTAAGCTTGGTTCTACGATGAGCGTATCCGAAGAAAATGATAATTACGGAAATGTCGGTGATACATATAACACCACAGAGTATACGGTGGTCGGTATTGTCAGCAACCCCTTGTATTTATCTATGGAACCAGAGTCAAGCAAGATTGGTAACGGAAGAATCGGCGCGATGATGTATGTTGATGAAAGTAACTATAAACTTGGCGCATATACGGATTTATATATTACGGCTTCGGGCGTGTCTGATTTAAACACCTTTAAAGAAGAATATGATACAGAAATCGATGGAATCGTTACAAAGCTTGAAACGCTTGGGTTATCACAATCGAAGGAAACACAAAAATGGTATGTGCTCAACCGTAATTCTAATGTTAGCTATGTTAGCTTTGCGACGAATGCTGAGAAGGTCGCGGCAATCGCAACGGTGTTTCCGATATTCTTCTTTCTTGTTGCGGCCCTTGTGTCTCTGACAACAATGACGCGAATGGTCGAAGAAGAACGAACACAAATCGGAACTTTAAAAGCATTAGGATATGGCAAAGGTACGATTATGTTTAAATACATGGTTTACTGTGGGCTTGCAACGGTGTTGGGAAGTATCGCAGGCTTACTCGTAGGTTTTCAGGTGTTACCAAGCGTATTGTGGAATGCTTATGCGTCTGGATATCATTTACCAACCTTTATAGCAAATTTCAGTTGGGGGTTGGCCTTCATTGCATCAATATTGGCCATTGTATGTACGATGGTTGCCACAATCTGGGCTTGTTATCATGTACTAAAGGAGAAACCTTCAAGACTCATGCTTCCTCGTTCTCCAAAGGCTGGAAAACGTATTTTTCTTGAGCGTATACCTTTTATATGGTCACGCATGAAATTTACCCATAAGGCAACTGCGCGAAATCTTATCCGCTATAAGAAACATTTTTTTATGACGGTTACAGGAATTGCAGGCTGCACAGCCTTGAT
This sequence comes from Paenibacillus glacialis, assembly GCF_001637205.1. GTDB lineage: Bacteria > Bacillota > Bacilli > Paenibacillales > Paenibacillaceae > Paenibacillus_AQ > Paenibacillus_AQ glacialis. Next base: position 174,315 of record NZ_LVJH01000058.1, on the reverse strand, counting down.
TGTTACAGGTTTCGGCCTGCGAGATTCCGTAGGAAGTATTGCAAACACGCAATTTAATGAGATCATTCAATATGATCTTCTGATCGAATTAAATGGGAATGACCACTTGGACACGGTGATGAGCTCTTTTTTGAATGATACCAAAAAGATCGATGATTATACGGAAATTTCGAATCAAACAGGTCACGCGAAACGAGACGGCGAGAGTTTCATATCGACGATTTATGTTCCGAAGGAACCAGACACATTCAAGGAATTTGTTAATTTGAGAGATAGACAAAGCGGTAAATCAATCGTTACGGATAAGTCCTCTGTGATTGTTACAGAAATGCTTGCGGATGCTTTGGATATACAAGAGGGAGATACGTTTTCCCTTGAAAATGCAGATGGTGAAACGGGTAAGTTCGTTCTCTCAGGAATAGCTGAAAATTATGTGGGAAGCTATATATATATTAATCAAGCAGATTATACAAGTGCGTTCTCAAAAGAACCCTCTTATAATGCTGTGATGGTAAACACGTTCATAACCGACGATTCGAAGCAGGATGAGGCACTTACCAAGCTATTAACGAGTGACATGGTTTCGAGTGCAGTATTTGTATCACAAACCAAGAAATCTTATGACAATTTGCTGTCTAGCATTAACTATGTTGTCTTTGCGCTTATTATGGCGGCCGGTGGGCTAGCTATCGTTGTGATTTACAATCTTACCAATATAAACATTAGTGAACGGAGAAAAGAGCTTGCCACATTAAAAGTACTTGGTTTTCATAATAAAGAAGTTGGATGGTATATATTTCGGGAAATTTCTATCCTAAGTATCATTGGAACGATTGTCGGTCTTGTGTTGGGGGGAGCGCTTCATGGGTTTGTCGTAAGAACAGCAGAAAGAACAGATTTAATGTTCGGTAGAAGTATCTCTGTTACAAGCTTAATAGCATCTGCAGTAATTACGATGGTATTCTCGTTTATTGTGCAGTTAATTTTGTATAGGAAGCTTAAAAAGATAGAAATGGTCGACTCTATGAAAGCAAGTGATTAAAGCTATTAATATTAATGTGGAGGTTTACAGCAAAATTTAATACGTAAATGTAGAGAGAGTGAGCTTAGTGAATAAGCTTGCTCTCTTGTGCATTTCTCATTCGTTTAAGACAACGCATAATTAACATATGCAAATCCAAGGACGAATCCTACCTTGTTAGATAGGATTCGTCCTTGGATTTAGAATAGCATTATATTGGATGTACAGAATCACCTTGAATTAACGTAACATAGATTCGTTCCTGATCTACTTCTTCACAAGCGATAAGTTTTAATAATTGTTCTGAAGCGATTGAACCCCATTTGTGCTTTGAATAATCTATGGTGGCTAGTCGTGGTTGTGTATATTGCGTTAGCTCCATGTTATCAAATCCGATCAGGTGGATATGTTCGCCGATGCGAAAGTCACTTTGCTTTACGGCGTTATAAAGACCGATGGACATTTCATCATTGAGACAGAAGACTGCGACCGGTTCAGTATAATCTTCCATAATTTTATGTGCCGCTTGTTCCCCAGATGATTTATTGAAATTTCCTTGAATGAGAATGCATTCAATAGGTTGATTTCTATCGATCGTTTGCTTCACGGCTTGTAGTCGTTGATTTGAATCGAAAGATTCCGGAGGTCCTGTAACAATATAAATTTTACGATGCCCTTGTTCAATTAAGTATTCAACGGCGAGTCCAGCCCCTGCTTTATTATCAAGCAATACTTGGTTGATGTTAGGGTGCTTTAATTCTCTGTCGAGAACAACCAGTTTATGACCACGATCTGCATGAAGTAGCAATTCCTCACTTGAGAAACATGCATCTAAGACGATCGCGCCGTCGATCATTTTCTCCGGCAACAGACGATGCGACTGTTTTCCGCTACAGACGATTAAATCATAGCCATTTTTGTTCAGAACTTCTTTCATTCCTTGCAATAAATCACCATAAAAAACACCATTGTAATCCGTTAAGAACGCACCGATAATTTTAGTCTCACGTCTTTTTAAATTTCGAGCGGCTGCATTAGGTACGTAATTTAATTCTTTGGCTATAGCTAATATTCTTGATGCGGTTTCCTCGGTGACTTTGGAACTTCTGTTTAGCGCATAAGAAACGGTCGAGATCGAAACCCCGGCTTTTTTAGCGATATCTTTAATGCTGATCACGACATTCGCTCCTAACGTTCTCTCCGTCATTATGATACTTCTTTATTCTACTATATCAAATTTTATGGCGATCCCGAAAGATCGCCATAAAGATTTTACATATAAATGTTGATTTCATTCATCATTTCGTTCATCAAATCACCTAATTGTTGCTCGTTGATACGAATGCCACCCTTACGATACCGGTTCGCTGTTTGCGTTACAGTAACATCTTTCTCATTTACGGTTACACGGCTGATCGCTTGACCGGTAATATGGTAGACAAAGCGTGTCTTATATCCGTTGAGTGTGAAGTCGAATAGCATACCATCGCATGTCGTTGGTAGGACAGGATCCAGAATCAGATCGCCACCTTCATGACGAATACCTAAGCAGTTAGAGATCAATTGGTTCATGTAGATCCCAGGACCGCTAGAGTAGATTCTCCAACCGCCTTTGACAGCGACATCGCCCGTACGTAATTCGTTGAACCTTTCCTGTGCTTCGTAACGGTTATTGAACTTCCCGTCGGAGCTACTAAAGTAAGCGTTGCTCTGACGTAATTCAGCATTCGGTACGACGCTTCGGATGCCAATAGGGTTGATCATGGCAAGACCTTTCCAAGTTTCATCGGCTTTACCGAGCTTGGCCATTGCTTCAACGAAGCGGATGTGTGCATGAACGTATTGTAGACCGACTTCACGACCAAAGTTCGATGCTTGTTCAGCACGCTTGAAGTTCGAGCTTACACCACCAACATATTGAGCTGGACGGTTCATCAAACGTACGCCATCCGGACAATAGAGTTCTTTCTTAATAAGCTCATAGTGAGCCAAAGCTTGCTCTTCGGTTAGTAATTCACCGATCATACTGCGAGTCATCGGAAGGAGGCGGTATTGAATGCCTGTCTTCGTATCTGAAGGATGTAGCATCAATTCTGCTTGACCTGGTTCTTCCATATATACAAAGCCTGGAATGACATTGGTTTGCAACATATAGCGATTAAAGTCAGCTTGAATACCTGTAGCAAGATCGCTTAATTCAGCAGACATCGCTTCATCATGATGGGATAGCGCCGAAGATAGTTGATTGAACACTTGGTATGTTAATGCTACCGTCCAACTGCTGACCATATACTGTTTCAACTGTGCATTTGCAGGTTGAAGCGTATCGTCCCAGTCGCCATCGCCATAAGAAGATAAGTGCGTATCATGTAAGAAATGGTCTTTAATATAATCGATTTCTTTCTTAGCATGATCATAGATGGTTGCTGTCTTTGTTGTTAATTCGCCTGTGTGACGGATGGAATAAGGCACCTCTTCTTGGAGAATGCTGTAATCCTTCGTAAAGTTCAGATAATCACCTAATATTTTGAGTGGCCACACAATAATGTCGCCATGGCTTTCTTCTTGTTGAATACGGTAGTATTGATCGAACATGAACCATTGCGGCCAGTTGCCTTCATCCTCATATTGATGCGTGAACACCATCTTAATAATGTCACGTACTTCATCATATTTTTGAGTCGCCATAAAATATTCTATTGGACCTTGGCATACATCACGCGTACCCCATGCTGCACCGCCGTATTGCTCTAATCCGTGTGGAACAGAATAGTGTACTAGCATATTGTGAGTATACCACCATGCTAGGGCGTTTACTTTTTGAATCTCATCGGTAAGACCTTCGGGATGATTCAGGTTAAATCCATTCATCACTTGTTCAAAGAATGCACGGTACTGAGCGATCTCGGTATTTGCATCCGAAGTTCCGAAAGGGATATATTCACCGTCAATTAATCCTTGAGCCGTCATATTCCACTCACTTGTCGTAGATAGTTCAAGGACTACAAGTGAAGTTGATCCGGCATCCACTTGTTTAGCCAACGCCGATTCGTCTTGCACTGTCATATCTGCACCTGTAAATTTCATGCGATAGCAGAGCTGAGAAAGCGTATTAGCACTATCGGACGCTGAATCCGCACGGAATGTAAGTACGGATTCAGACTGTTCCATGTGATAAGGTGTAACGTACTCATTATTGTTCATTACGACTTGATTCGTTACGAGATAACGATAAGCTTCGCCACTTGCAGAACGAACTTGTAAGTGTAATTCTGGTGTGTTTACCGTTGTGTGATTCGTAATGATGATCGTATCGTCAGCCATTTTGTAGTGCCAGCGAGCATAGTTAAAGCCCATTTCGAACATGGAAGGCATGGTGAGTAGGTGATAAGTACCTTCGAGTTCGATGTAAATGCGTTGACCAGACGTTTTCATCACGTTCAGCGCGTTACGAGCATTTGTTATCATTTTGTTGCAAGACGTATTTCCAACAACTAATTGTGAGTTGAATATACCATACATATACGAAGTTGTGGTTAAGATTTGACTATTTAAACGCGCATTGTCCCCAGTCATTAAAATGTGACCATGCGGGCGCTCTACGAGCAATTCTTTGGCTTTCAATACAATATGTTCGTGCGTATCCGTAAAGAAGGACAACAATTCTTCGCCGTGCCACTCTTCTTGGTGACGGTTAGGGAAGAGTGTCTTCACTTCTTCTAATGTCATGGATTCGGTTGCTAGTGGTGAGGCGATATGCGATCCAATGCTTACTTTACTAATGGATGTGGTTGCTGTTATTTGCTGTTCAGATACGTAAGCCCATGCTTCTGCAATTTCTTGGTTGAATTCAAGAGATGTAATGGCGCTCGGATGATCTGGACTGAATAGCCCGTAGAATACAAAATGTGCAGTCCCATTGATCGTTACCCGTTCTGATTGTAACGCAGTATAGGCAAATTCATATTGATAGATTTCATTATTTAATTGAGTCTGTTGAAGTGCAGCAGCTTGATTCGTCGATTTATAAGATAGACCGAAGAATTGGAAGCCATCTGTCGAGAAGCCCACGGTCTTCGTTAACGAACCTTGTTGGATGTAAGGGAATTCGCCGGCTTGCGGCATATTCTGACGTGAGCATACGACGTAACCTTTCTCTGCATCTTCAAACATGGCATGGTCAATATACTGAGATAGATAGGCTTCGTTCGAGCGGACAGCCGCTTGATCCGCTAGACCCATATCTTGTCCGTAGATGATATCAACAACTTCGCCTTGTCCTTCAACTTGAACATCCCAGAACCAAATATTCATCGGTGTTAAAGTGAACGTTACACGATAGCGAAGGGATTCGAATATGCCGTTATAGATCACTTGAGTATCTGTATAGCTTATTTCACTAGTGGATTGAATACCAAGTAGTGGCGTGATATTTATGCCGGATTCGGTGTGTATACGAAGGTATAAATTGTTTAGCGATCCATCTAGTGGATTAGCGATCCATTGATTAATCATCGTACGATTCATAAGTATTTCACGGATATCTCCGCTATTCATAAATGTAAACGCTAAGTTATTTGATTGTATTTGAAAATTCGAAGTATTCCTCATTGTCATTTTCCCCACTCGCTTTCCCTACTTGGTTAATGTAAATTTCAGTTCTGTAACGTCCCGACTATTACTGCCGATATAAGCATGAAAGTCTCCGAAATCGCTCTTGAATTCTAAGTTTGAATGATGATAGCGAAGCTGTTCTTCCGTTAATGTAAAGGTAACTTCTTGACTTTCCTTCGGTTCTAATATGATTTTGCGGAAGGACTTTAATTCCTTAACTGGACGTACCACTTCTCCAACTAAGTCTCGGATATATAATTGTACAAGCTCTTCACCTGTACATTCGCCTGTGTTGGTGACACGTACCTTGATGGTCAAAGGTTGTTCCAGTGTCATCGTTGTCGAAGAAATAGTCGCCTCGCTATATTCAAAAGTTGTGTAGCTAAGACCATACCCGAAAGGTAATAATGGTTCATTAGGGATGTCCAAGTATTGCGATACATAACGTACTTGTGCATCCGGTGCGCCTTGTGGACGACCTGTATTGAAATGGTTGTAGTAGACAGGTACTTGACCCACTGAATATGGGAATGACATGGTTAATCGAGCCGATGGATTCTGTCTGCCATATAATAAATCAGCAATGGCTGCTCCGCCTTCGGTTCCTGGATACCAAGCTTCAAGTACGGCATCCACTTGGTCGTAGACCCCGTGTAAATCGAGTGGGCGTCCGTTAAATAGAACCGCAACCATGGGCTTGTTCAACGATTGTAACGCAGCGATCAATTCTAGCTGAATCTGAGGGAGCCGAATATCTGCAAGGCTACCAGCTTCGCCGCTCATCTCTGAATGTTCACCTAATGCGAGCACAATGACATCGGAGTGTTGTGCTGCTAATAACGCTTCTGCCAATTGAGCTTCCGTTCCCGTCTCAATATCACAACCTTGTGCGGTGGTGATATTCGTAGAACCTACAAGATTGACCATACCGGTGTATACCTGAATAGCTTCTTCTTTCGATCCCATCCATGACCATGGACCGAGAATATCGCCACTTTGAGCGAATGGACCTATCAAAGCTATCTTTTGCTCTTTTTTTAAAGGTAGAACATTGTCATTCTTCAATAACACACAAGATTTAGCGGCTGCATCTCGAGCAGCTTGACGATGTGTTTCTGATAAAATGAGCTCTTGCTCAAGCTCGATACTTGCGCCACGATGCGGGTTATCGAACAAGCCTAGTGTGTGCTTCAATTTCAAAATACGCATGACGGCTTCATCAAGAAGGGATTCGTCCACTTGTCCGTTTTCGATCAGTCCTTTTAAATGATGTTCATAGCTAGGCGTCATCATTTCAATATCAACACCAGCTTGAATGGCTCTATAGGCAGCTTCAGCTTCACCCGCAGCAATGCCGTGAGGAATCATCTCTTTAACTGCACCCCAATCGGAAATCAAGACACCGTCAAAGCCCCATTCATCGCGAAGTAAGTCTCTCATCAAACGGCGATTTCCAGTAGCTGGAATACCATCGACTGTATTAAATGCTGTCATGACCATTTCGCAACCTTCGTCTAATGCTGCACGGTAAGCCGGTAGATAGTATTCGCGCAATTGGCGTTCGGACATATCCACCGTATTATAGTCACGACCGCCTTCTGATGCACCGTAAGCGGCGAAATGTTTCACACATGCTGCTACACGAGAACGATCTTGCGTTAAATCCGATCCTTGGAAACCTCTTACGAAGGCTCTTGCAAATTCACTATTAAGGAAAGGATCTTCCCCTGTAGATTCCATAACTCTTCCCCAACGTGGATCACGTACAAGGTCAACCATCGGTGCGAACGTAACGTGCACACCAGCGGCTGAAGCTTCTGCAGCTGCTATCACAGCAGTGTTTTCTGCCATATCCATATCCCATGAGCAACCGATCGCAAGTGGGACAGGGAAGATCGTTTTATATCCATGAACAATATCCGCCATCATTAATAGTGGGATACCTAAGCGATTATTTTTTAAATGAGCTTCTTGCACTTGTATGACTTCTTTAGCTCCTGTTAATCCTAATACCGAACCTGTATTTCGAATCGAATGATCTGTTATTCCAAGGGCTTCCATAGGACCTGTAATTTCACCTTGGCTTTCGGATCCTTCAAAAAACGGTCCTGCCAACTGAAGTAGCTGGCTAATTTTCTCTTCTATAGACATTTGATTTATTAATATCCGCAACTGTTGTTCTGGCATATGATTCCCTCCATCTTGTAAAGCTATAAACGCAGTTTAGCAACATTTTAAACTGTCGAAACGTTTCTATAATCAACAAGGACCATTATAAACACCTTTAAATGCGGCGTCAACCAATCTTTTTATAGCGATTGTTTTAAATGAAAACGTTTCGAAGAATTAAAATTATACACTTGAATACGATTTCAACCTGTTATATAATGACTATCGAAACGTTTATATTATTAGTTTTACGATTTTATCATTGTTTAATTGTGTTAATAGAAACGTTTGTTTGAATGTTATAGTCAGTCATTCGAATTAATAGGTAGCATTACTTTAATTCCGAGGGGGCCGGTCTAGCCTATATTAGACAAGGGGTTTTCAACTCTACTATTATGATTTGGGAGGAAATTAAAAATGCGTAAAAAAACATTAGCAACGGGATTAGCATCTACTGTACTTGTTATGGGTATCCTTACAGGATGTGGATCGAAATCAGCAGACACAGGTAACGCAAGTGATAAAAAGACAACAATTAGTGTATGGGGCATGGGTGAGGAAGCCAAATCGATTCCGAAGATCGCTGAACTGTTTGAAGCAGAAAATCCAAACATTAAAGTTGAGGTACAAACATTACCTTGGGATACAGCACATGACAAATTGTTAACAGCTGTTGCATCGAAAAAAGGTCCAGACGTTGTGCAAATGGGTACAACTTGGATTCCAGAATTCGCAAATGCGAAAGCATTGTTGGATTTAACTCCACATTTAGATAAATACCCTGGATTGAAACAAGAAAATTTTTACCCAGGTTCTGTTGAAACTGGAACATTTGAAGGTAGTTATGTAAGCGCACCGTGGTACATCGATACTCGTGTTCTTTACTATCGTACAGACCTATTAAAAGAAGTAGGTTATGAACAAGCACCAAAAACATGGGATGAAATGCTTGATGCTTCGAAGAAATTAGCTGCTCGTGGCGAAGGGAAGTACGGATTCTCTCTTGATGTTAAAGAGCAATCTCTAGCATTTATGTTAGCTCGTCAGAATGGTTCCACATTGTTTGATGCAGACGGTAAACCGTTATTCAACCAACCGGAATTTGTGGATTCAGTTAAGTACATGCAACAATTCTTTACAGATAAATCTGCTCCAATGGATCTTGGTATCGATGCGATTCAAGGATTCCGTGGCGAAGGTGTTTCACCGATGTTCATCAGTGGACCTTGGATGGTTAACTTAATTCAAAATCAAGCACCTGAGCTTGAAGGTAAATGGGCAACAGCCGTATTACCAGCAGGTAAAGTAAATAATTTCTCATCTCTAGGCGGAGCGAACATGTCCGTGTTCCAATTCACAAAAAATCAAGATGCATCACTGAAATTTGTAGAGTTCATGGCGAAGCCTGAAATCCAATTGAAGTGGATGGAATTAACGAATTCGCTTCCTTCTACGCAAGAAGCTTGGAACAATCCAGTTCTTCAAAATGATGCGAACTATAAAGTATTCGGTGAGCAATTAGCAACAGCTGTTCCAATGCCTTCTACAAAAACATTTGAAGAAACAGCACAAAGCTTCTTGAGCAGCTTTGAAAAAGTGTACCGTACACCAGGTATTGATGTTCAAAAAGAAATGGACGAATTCAACAAGAAAGCTGAATCCATCATTAAAAAATAATAACGAGCAATGAGGCTAACTTGCTACACTAGCAGGTTAGCACGCTCATTGTCTGTCTATTGGAACCTGAGTAAAGGAAGTGACTAGGGTATGAAAGGTTTCACATCAAGAAAAGCGCCTTATTTATTTATTGCACCTGCGATCATATTACTTTCTGTATTTTCGCTGCTACCTATCTTCGTAGCTCTATTCATTAGTTTTACGGATATGGATTTGGCGGGATTAGCAGACTATTCAAATTTGAGTTTTATTGGTATTAAGAACTATATTAATGTTCTATCGGATCCAGTTTTCTTGAAAGCAATTTTCAATACGTTGTTTTACGTTGTCATTGGTGTTCCGTTGGTTATATTAACCTCACTTAGTGTGGCGTTATTGATTAACTTAGGTAAGGCTAAAGTATTTAAAGTATTTCGTGTTGTCTTTTATTTACCTTCGGTTACGAACGTTGTAGCTGTAGCAGTTGTCTGGGCTTATTTGTACAACCCGGCATTTGGTCTATTTAATTACATTTTAGAATCTATGAACTTGTCTGCCATTCCGTGGTTAACTGAGCCAACGGTAGCTAAAATATCATTGATTCTCATGGCTCTTTGGAGAGCAGTAGGTCTTAATATGATCATCTTCATTGCGGCATTACAAGGTATTCCAAGGTCTTACTATGAAGCTGCGGAATTGGATGGTGCGAATACATGGCAGCAGATTACAAAAATCACACTTCCGATGTTGCGCTTTGCAATCTTCTTCGTATCGATTACGACAATGATTGGATGGTTACAGTTCTTCGAAGAACCGTTCATTATGACGAAGGGTGGACCATTGGATGGTACGATGTCAGCTGCATTGTTTATTTATAAAAATGGTTTCCAATTGAGTAACTTTGGATATGCTGCGGCCGGATCATTTGTCTTATTTATCGCTGTCATCGCAGTAACGTTGGTTCAATACAAAGTACAGAATAAAGAATCAGATTATTAACAGAGCGGAGGTGAACCGATGAACAGCAATAAAAAAGATAAATTATTTCAATGGATTGCAGGGATTGTATTAACACTCGGGGGTATCATGTTTGTACTTCCATTTATTTGGATGATCTTGTCATCCTTTAAGACGGAAAGTGAAGTTATCCTGATTCCACCGACATTATGGCCGCAGGGATTTACGTTCGAGAACTATAAGAATTTATTCGAAAATATGAACTTTGCAGTATATTTGAAAAACACCTTGATCATCGTCCTCTTCTCATTCTTTGGAATGTTCCTGAATGCGATGGCTGGTTTTGGCTTTGCCAAGTACAACTTTAAAGGGAAAGATGGTATTTTCTTTATGGTGTTGGCAACGATGATGATTCCTAGCCAGGTAACGATGATTCCAGTGTATCTGATCTTGAATAAACTGAATTTGACGAACACGATGCTGGGGATTGTATTACCTGGTCTGGTGGGGGCGTTTGGGATATTCCTATTCCGTCAGTTTATGACGACCATTCCAGATGAAATTATTGAAGCGACTCGACTCGATGGAGCTAGTGAGTTCAGAACCTTCGTGCAAATTATTCTTCCTGTGTCGAAGCCTATTCTTGCTGTACAAGCCATTCTTGCCTTTATCGGTGGTTGGAACAGCTTCCTATGGCCATTAATTATGGCTAACGATGAGAAGTTATATACCTTGTCCGTCGGTCTTTCGTTACTGAAAAGTCAGTACGGCGGTAATTTTGCCTTACAGATGGCGGGCGCAACCTTTATGGTTATGCCAATTATCATCATCTTTATTATTTTCCAGAAGAACATTATTGAGAACTACACCACTAGCGGTTTGAAATAACGATAAACGGGTACCCAAAGCATGAACACTGAGAAAAAGGTGTTTAGGCTGCGGGTACCTATTGTATACTACATCTGCACATGAAGAGGGCTATTGAACTAGGACATACGAAGGTAAATTAGAACACGAAGTTGATTACAACTTGGTCGAACGCTGTCAGAACGCTGTATCAATTTAACCCGACAGCTTATGAGCCTAATGTCATTTTGACACCAATAAGTGATGCTTTAGTAGTTAAAGTGTAGGAGATATTGAAAGAACTAGTTCAGCAGGAAAGGTTTAAAATACATGAATAAATGAAGAAATCGCTTCTTTGGTTGGGTGGATCGTCCACGTTACCGAGATGGCGGTTTCTTTTTTTTTCGGACTTTCGAACGGCTAAATGACTATCTCCTGAGGTGTCAGCATATTGTTAATTCAGGCTATTATATTTTATTATTTTGTAAAATTTTGCGGTTTAAAGATTTTAATATTTAAAAATATAATAGTAAAAAAGGACCTTGATTCACATTTTTTTTTGCATCATCATTAATATTAATGCATTAATATTACATCAATTCTATTTAATGCATTTAATTATTTTTTTAGAATCACGGAGGGTGGTGAAGTTGATTGGTAGTACATTTTCACATGTATTGAAATCGCTTACAATAACTGATTTTCGAAAGCTGATCTGTATATTTAGGTGAATACTCGGATGAATGAAAGATATTGTCATGCGGAGTTCCATCTTAGAGTGCTTCTTTCTTGAGATTGTGTTTCTGAGTTCTCACAGAACTTACTTTTCGAAATTAGGTTTTTATAGGGGGAATAAAAGTGCGTATATTTGCTCGAACGAGATATTCTAAAATGATGATGGTGTTAATGGCATTTATTTTAACATTGGGAACATTGATACCTGGACTTACATCGTATGCGGCGGAAGAAGTAATAAAGCCCACAGCACCACAAAATTTAAAAGTGGACGTTGATTCGATAACAGCTACTACTGCAACGGTAACTTGGGATGTGTATTCGAATCCGACTATAAAGGATATTGACATATGGAACGCTGAGACTAATGCTTATGTTACTTGGGGGAATAGTGGTAGTCGGACACTGGATAACTTAAAGCCAGAAACTACGTATAAATTTTATATTACCTGGGAGGCATCCAGACCAGCATCTATTGAGGATAGAAGTAATGTCATTGAATTTAGAACACCTTCAGGAGAGGTTAAACCTCCACTTATACCTCCAAAGGACACAGGTGCTCGCGAATTAAAAGTTGTAGGAGTAACACATAATAACGTTTCGTTAGAATGGATCCCTGTGCCTGGATTTACTGCTTATTGGATCTGGGACAGCAGTAGAAATAATAAATATATGGATTGGGCGAATAATGGAGCAAAGGTTCTGGGTGGTTTAACCCCAGAGACGACATATTCATTGTATGTTGGGTATGATGGAATTCAAGCAGGAAACCTTACACCAGAACAAAAGAGTAATGTAGTAACCTTTACAACGTTGCCTGATGAGAGTGAATATCCAGATGCGCCTTTAACAGCACCAAGCTATTTGAAAGTGACAGATGTGACGAATGAATCTGCTACCTTGAATTGGGGAGCGAGTCCTAATGCGACGGGTTACGATCTATATGTGGATGGCTGGTGGAAGGGCGGTACAGAGGGGAATTCAGTAACCTCGACAACCTATGCTCCTATTGGGGGAATGGAAATAGGTCAGAAGTATACTTTTGAAGTAGGGGCTCAAAAAGCAGAGGAAGGGCAAGCGACGATTGTTTCAGCTAACAGCAATAAAGTAACCTTTACTTGGGGTGAATTAGAAGCTCCTAAGGATTTAAATATTGTAACGGCGACAAGAACAACAGTTGCCTTAGGATGGGCTCCTACCCCTAGTGCTACAAGCTATGATATTTATCAAGATAATGTACGTATTGGCTCAAGTGATTCTAATCAATACTTGATAGAGGGACTTACAGAGGGGCAGTCATACACTTATAAAGTGGTAGCCAAAAACAATCTTTGGACATCAACAGAAAGCACTGAAGTGAAAGCAGTACCAGGCAGTAACTATAATATCATTTCCTATTACACATCATGGTCGGTTGGTAATCGAAATTTTAAACCTACCGATATCGACGTATCACAACTTACACATATTAATTATGCCTTCTCTGATCTATGTTGGAAAGGATTCGGAACAGGTGCCGCAGCTTGTCAGAACGCAGATATTCCATTGCAAAAGGATTATGTATTTGATGGTGAAATGATCATTGGTGATCCTGAAGCAGATTTTGATAACTTTAAAAGTTTTGAAACGTTAAAAGAGCAGAATCCTCACTTGAAGGTATTAGTTTCGGTAGGTGGATGGACTTGGTCTAAGAACTTCTCCAATATGGCAGCGACCGAAGAAACTCGTCGTGCTTTCGCTAACTCTGTTGTTGATTTCCTTCGGGCATACGGCTTAGATGGAATTGATATTGACTGGGAATATCCTGTTGAGGGAGGCGAGAAAGATAATTCGAGAAGTCCACTTGATAAAGAAAACTTTACACTCTTGGTAAAAACAGTTCGCGAAGCTTTAGATGCGGCAGGTTCTGTGGACGGCAAGTATTATCTTCAGACGATTGCATCCGGACAAGGCGATAATTTCACCATTAATGCAGATTTCGTCAATTCCGCTAAATATTTAGATTTTATTAATATCATGACGTATGATTACAGCGGGAAAAGCGATACACTTGGTCATCATAATGCCCCGTTATACTTTGATAAAAACCATCCTAAATCGGATACCTATGCACCTAGAAATAATGTAAGAGGAGGAGCCGTAGGACATTTGAATGGCGGTGTACCTAATCATAAATTAGTATTAGGGGTTCCGTTCTATGGAAAGGGTTGGATGGATTGTCCTGCAAATGGAGAATATCAGACCTGTAGAGGAGGTACTGAATTTGGAACATGGGAAGGTGCTTTATTTGATTACACGGATATTGAAAAGAACTATCTGAACAAAAACGGTTATGTTCGTTACTGGAATGAAGCTGCTAAAGTGGCTTATGTTTATAACCCTGAAACGAAGATCTTTATTTCCTACAATGACAAGGAATCTATGATGTATTCCGCAGCCTTCTTGAAGTCATTGGATATTGCCGGCGTGATGAGTTGGGATATCAGTGGTGACCGTAATAAAACACTAACGACAGAGTTGGTTCAAACTTTGCCAATTGATGGCACGGTGAACACATCAGCACTAGCGGCCCCTCAGAATCTTGTAGTAGCTACTAAAACTCACAATAGCATTCAAGTGAAATGGGATGCGACAGAGGGAGCAACAGGATACGAGATCTTCATGAATAATCAATGGATAGCCAATACAACAACACCTCAATACACCTTGAACTCCCTTACTTCGAACACAAATTATACAATTCATGTTATTGCCATCGTAAAAGATAAGGATGAAGTTCAAAAAGTATCTATGAACAGTAAAGAATTGAGTGTGACAACAAATGATAATGTAACACCTCCGGTAACATCACCAGAGCCTTCTCCATCATCGGGTGGAGGGTCAACACCATCAACCCCACCAGTTGTTAAACTGAAAGATCAACTAGATATCCTTACCACCAAAGATGGAGATAAACTCATTGTGAAATTACAATCTGCTTCTTCATTAGCAACCATTGCTAAGGCGACTTCAACAACATTCCCAATCGTGATTAGCGACAAAGCGAAGCAGGTAGAAGTTATTGTTCCTAAAGAAGTCCTTGCTGCTATTGCGAAAAAAGGGGATCAAGCATCGTTGTCCATTATAACGAATGGAGTGGAATACATTATTCCAATTCGTTCCATTGATCCATCAAAAGATATTAAAATTACGATCCAATCTCCTGGACCAAACAACATCGATCAACTTACGAAGTTGTTACAGGATAACGGCATGAAGCAACTCCTTAATCCTCTTGAATTTAAGATCGAACAGCTGAACACTGACAAGACATTCGTGGAGATTAAGGATTTCGGAAACAACCTTCTGATTCGGAAATTCACATTGAAAGCTAAAGATATTGATGTGAATCGAGCTACTGGGGTTATCTATATCCCAGGTACGAATGAGGTTCGTTCAGTGCCTACGGTATTCACGGTGAACACAGATGGAACTGTAACAGCAGAATTGAAGAGACCAGGCAATAGTATTTACACCATTGTAGAAACCAAATTTAACTTCAAAGATGTTACCACAGGTTGGGCACAGAAGGATGTAACACTTGCTGCGGCGAAGCTGATTGCTTCTGGAGAGAGTGCAGAACAATTTGGTCTCAATAGCAAAATTACACGCGCAGAGTTTACTTCTTTGATCGTAAAAGGTCTAGGAATTATTCCAAATGAGACCAATCAAACATTTAAAGATGTGGATAAGAAATCGAAGTATGCTCCGGAAATTGCAGCAGCCAAACAATCTGGATTCATTAAAGGCAAGACGGATGGGACATTTGGTCCAAACGATTTGGTGACACGCGAAGAGATGGGGGTTATCCTTGCGAATGCGATGAAATATGCAGGGTTGAAGCATGAAGCAAATCTTACAGTGTTGAATCAGTTTGGAGACCAAAAGACCATCTCATCGTACGCGAAAGATTCATTAGCCTTGATGGTAGAACGCAAAATTATACAAGGGGTTTCTGCAACGAAACTAGATCCTCAGTCAAATGTAACAAAAGCTCAGGCAACGGTTACTGTGATGAGAATTCTTCGTACATTAGGATTATCTAATTAATCTGAGCCCCCACTTTACTTATACAAACAAAAGAGAGAGTCACAGACCATTATTATGGTTTGTGACTCTCTCTTTTACTTTGATCCAAATCGGATTTTTTAGCCTTTTATAGCGCCTTCAGTCAATCCTTTTTCAATAAATTTAGAGATAAATAGATAAATAACTAGTACAGGTATAACGGTGAGAGATACGGCCGCTGCCATAAGTCCAAAGTCGGTTCCATATTGCGAACTAATTTCATTCAACAACGCGACAATTGGACGAACGCTCTCTTTATTTACAAAGATCAGTGCGGAGAACAAGTCATTGTACGACCACAAGAACACGAAAATACTTACGGATGCAAAGGCTGGTCTAGATACTGGGAAAAAGATCTTAACGAACATCTGCCATCTGTTGCACCCATCAATAAACGCTGCTTCTTCCAGTTCCTTTGCGATAGTTGTCATATATCCGGCAATAACTAATGTCGCAAAGGTTAAGTTACCTGCTGTTTGCGGTAAGATTAATCCCCAATACGTATTAACTAATTCCGTCTTGATAAGAATCTCGTATACAGGAACGACAGTCGCGAAAGCAGGTATAAGTAGTGTTCCATAGAGAAGCGAGTAGATCGGCCTCTTTGCTTTAAAGGTAAACCTGGATAATACATACGCGGCTAATCCACCAAATAGTAGTACGAATAATACCGTACCTCCAGACATAATCAAGCTGTTAATATAACTCTTGCCTATGTTTATTCGATCAAATGCAGTCGTGTAGTTAACATACACTGGTTCTAATGCTAAAGAAAACGACTTATTCATAACATCACTGGATACCTTAAATGAGTTATTAACAATCCAGTAAAGTGGATAGATTGTCGTTAAGGACCAGGCGGTTAACACGATGTACATGAAGGCGGATCCTAAACTGAATCGCCTTGCCGCTTTAACTCGCCTTATTGTATGTTCATTGTTAATGGCTGGTTGCATAACATAACACCCCTAATAACGGCTTAGTATGTGATTTCTTCGCTTTTTAACAAACGGTTGGCAACCAAAGCTAATACAACACCGAGAACAACCATATAAATCGCAATAGTGGATCCGTAACCGAAGTTTTGATCGACCAATGCTTTTTTATACATATATGTTCCCAATACTTCGGTATTGTTCTGCCCTCTTGCAATGACCCAAACGAACTCGAATACTTTCATGGTACCCGTAATGGCTAACGTAATAACAACCTTAATGTCACTCAAAATCAAAGGGATCGTAAGTTTCGTCATTTTCTTGAATCCTCTGATCCCCTCAAGCTTGGCTGCTTCATAGTAATCGTTAGGTATTTTCGCCATTGCTGTCAAGAATAATACAAAATAGAAGCCTACATAGTGCCACACTGTAGGAACAGCGATCGCTTTCAAGGCATTACTTTCACTTAGCCAGAGAACTTTCTCTAATCCAAGGGTAGCCAAGATATTGTTTAATAAACCGAAATTGTAGTTGTAGAAAAGAACGAATAGTAACGAAATGGCTGTACCAGAAATAACGACTGGAAAGAAAAATACGGTGCGGTAAAATCTTTGAAACTTACTAATATTATCTACCATTACAGCAAGGATTAAGGCGATACCCACCTGGAAAACGACTGTATATAGCATGATTTCTAAAGTATGCAAGGTTGCTGCACCCAAGAGGTCATCCGACATTAATCGTTTATAGTTATCAAAACCAACAAATTTTTTGTCGAAGAATCCTTTTGTACGAAAGAAGCTAAGATACAGACTTTTAAAGAATGGATAATATAAAAAGATCGACATAAACGCTGCCATAGGGAACAAAAATATCAAGATATACTTTCTATCGCCCTTCATAATTATCACCTTTGATGTTTATTTTCTTCGAAATATAAGAAAGCATAAGTTTCACTTAATACTCTATTCCTTATATTTCTGCTAGACTGCTGTTCAAAAGATTACGCCGCCTGAAAAAGAAAGGCGGCGTATATCATATAAGATTAGACCATTATTAAAATACGACGATTACTTTTTATTCTCATCCTCAATGGTCTTCGCTTCTTTAAGAGCGTCAGCTGGGGACTTTTTACCCGTTACGACTTGTTGAACACCAGCGCGTAGAGCAGAGAATGTTTCTGGAGCGATTCTGCTGTCCACTGGATTGTTAATAGATTTGGAGTTTGCAGCCATTGCGAAACCGTCCATTGCAGCTTGTGCAAGACCAGTGATTTCAACTTTAGCAGCAGGAGTACCACCATTAGCAACAGCAATCTTTTGAATCGTAGCAGGTGAAGTCAGATGTTTCATCAAAGCGATTGCAGCATCTTTCTTATCTGCATTGTCAAAAGTTGCTTTAGTTAGATAGAACCCAGAACCAAAGCCACCGATGATGTCATTACCACTACCAACCCCACCAGGAACGACTGGGAAAGGAATGACAGTTGTGTTGTCTTTAACTGCAGCGTCTGCGAAACCGCCAAATGCCCATGAACCTTCAAGGATCATTGCAGCTTTACCTGTGCCATAGTAATTAGAAGCCATACCAAGATCGATTGTTGCAGCATCTTTAGGGAATGCGCCAAGGTCATAAAGTTCCTTCATAGCAGCATATCCTTTTTCCCAGTTCGGATCGACGCCATCAGCTAAGCCTTTTGCTTGACTTTCAGGACCAGCAGCTGAAAGGATAAAGTGTTCTACAACATAGTGAGATTGATCGAACGGAGCAGCCAAAGGAATGATGCCTTTAGCAGCGAAAGTTGAAACTGCTTTTTTCATTTTTTCCCAATCTGTTGGAAGCTCAAGATTGTTATCAGCAAACAATTTCTTGTTTACAAATAGACCTTCGTAGAAACCAGTTAGTGGAATTGCATAGATGTTACCATCCTTTTGTCTTGTATTCTCAAGAGCACTTGGTGTGAAGCCGGCTTTCCATTCAGCATCAGCATCAAGAATGTCGTTCATAGGAACTACTTTACCTGCATCTACAAAGCCTTGAGCATCAACACCAGCGAAGTAGAACAATAAGTCAGGCTCATTGCCAGAGCTCATATCGGTGTTAACTTTTGTTCTGAAACCGTCATCATTTGCAGACATAGTATCATTATCAACTTTTACATTAGGATTCTTTGTTGTGAATTCATCGATTGCAGCTTGGAAAGCTTCACGAGCTGTGTCTGTACCGCCGAATGTTGAGAACACACGGAGCGCTACGTCTTTTTTAGGTTCCTCTTTTTTAGGCTCCTCTGCTTTAGGAGTTTCCTTTGGATCGTTCTTAACTTCGTTTGTACCTCCACATGCTGCCAAGAACATTGAGAATATTAACAACATACTCATAAGAACTAACGATGGTCTTTTCACTTTCTAAATCCCCCTTGAAAATATTTTTTTGGAGATGTGTGTACTTGATCTCGTTGTCAACATGATTCTAAATTGAATATCTAATTATTGTCAATATAATCATAGGGATACATTTCTCTAAAAATTTATGTGATTTATATAATCGATAGAAACTGCTAATTTTCGCTATTTTTTTTTATTTTCACTTATTTCCAGATGAGATTGAGAGATTCCCCATAGACTTATTCGTATGACAATTTGCAAAAACATATCGTACTACAATACTGATTTGATTGTGACCCAGGGTCATGTCCATTTCTACAAATATAACATCTGCGTATTAATTTTTTTGTCGGTTTGGCTGGATGATTGGTAAATACTTTTATTTTTCTAAGTATGCTCTACGATATGAATTTCAATTGCGCTTCTTTACATCAATGGGACTCCACCATTTGAAATAGGTACGAACTACAATAGTAGGGAAAAAAGAAGGATTTTGGAAGAAAATGACGAAAGTTATGTGGTAGAGTTATACATATCTGATACAAACATCGGGAGGGGTCAAGAGGAAGTGCAACGAACAAATACAACAACCAAGCAACCTAATAGGTCTACGTCATCTCAAGTAAACCGGACGGGTAATGGTCAAACAAGAGTGGCTAATACGGAAGCGAATAGAGTGGTAGGAAATCAAGCGAGAATAACAGGTAGCCCAATGAATGCTACAACCACGGGCAACATGATTGTTTGTCGAAAGTGTAAGTCATCGCAAATTGTAGCTAACAAAAGAGGATATAGCTTTGCTAATATGTTTAAAACGTTAGGTTGGATGGGGTTATTTCCTTTCTTGTTAATAGTAATTGGGTTTGTAGGGAGTTTTTTCTTGTTGATGAAAGCAACGGATATTGTTGTTAGTAGCATAGGAGTTAGTAGTGGAAGTAGTATAGGAGTTAGTAGTGGTAGTGGCGTTTTTGAAATTATTATAACTATTATTGGGATCCTTTGTGGAATTTCAGTATTTTTATCTTTACCAGTAAGCATCTTAGTTGGGTTTAGTGGGAGAAGTGAAATCGTAAATGGCTGTATGAATTGCGGGTTTAAGTGGACTCCAGCGAAGAAGAAGTAAAACACTGAGAGCTTTTATCTAGCCATCTGACGAGGTTGACTAAATTGTATAGTGGTACTGTTTAGATATGGCGTGGTAAGTGTTGCAGCGAAGAGAAGGTAACTCAGGTTACTGTAATCGGTAATATCCTATGTACCTAATGAAAATCCCAATTTGGATAATTATCCGAATTGGGATTTTCATTAGGCTGATCAGATTGAGAGACTTGATCTTTTCTTAGTTGTTTATTCTTCTTTTTTAACTCCCGGTTGTTGATCTTTCGGAAGCTGTTTATTGAGCGTAGAGGTTTTAATAGCCAACTGTTTGGATAACTCAGCTTGTGAAGATTTGCTTTGTTTGATATCTTCTTTCAATTTACTGATTCGACTCATTTTATTGCTTAAGTCGTAAGCTGAGGTACTTAATTTCATATCATTTTGTAATTGATTTATTTTTGCTAATGCCTTTTCTGCTTTTTTCTTTTCATTATTACTTTTGCTGTGAATCTCAGCTATTTCTTTATTTAAGTTACTTACAACAGATTGCGTGAAACTAATAGGCATTTGGACAGCTCCTAATCGTAGTATAGATTCACACCATTCTACTATAAACAACTGGGATTCACCAATACCTAGATGACTTCAAGATCCATTTAAAGCATGGATGATATCAGTAATAATATATACCTCTAAAAGTATAAGAAATGTTTTCAAATTGAAATGGTTTTTAACAGTTGAGGTTGATATTATTAAAGAATCAGATGAGCTGCATAAAAGCTCTGCCCATAGATTGGAACATGCTAATGTATACGGAGCACTAGCGACGCAATTCCAAGGTGATTGGGCAGGTTTGCCTAAGCTTACAGAACTGGAATTGATGTTGCAGGGGAAGAAGCAAACGACGAGATAAAGGTCGAAAGTAAGAAAGGAGATGTCCTATGAATTTTATGGAATCGTTGAAAGACACGAAGATCATCGCTATCGTTAGAGGGACACCGGAAGATAAGGCAGATGCTGCCGCTGAAGCTTTATGGGAAGGAGGTGTCCGCTTCCTCGAGGTCACGATGAATACGCCAGGTGCCTTGAATATTATTCGACGTTGGCGAGACCGGTTCGAAGGAAGGGTTAATATTGGAGCAGGTACAGTGCTTGATGCAGACCTTGCCGCTGCGGCGATCAAAGCGGGAGCAGAATTCTTGATCACACCCAATACGGATGAGGGTACAATTAAGCATGCGGTTGACGCGGGTATTCCGATTGTCCCAGGTGCCATGACACCAACCGAAATCGTGCAAGCTTGGAAGTTCGGGGCACAAGCGGTTAAAGTGTTCCCATTAGGGACATTAGGCGCTTCTTACATTAAAGAGCTCCAAGGTCCCCTTTCGCACATTCCTATGGTGGCGACGGGTGGCGTGACATTGGACAATATGGCTACTTACGCGGCTTCGGGGGCATATGCCTTCGGATTAGGCGGTAGTCTAGTCAATCTATCGTGGATTGAAGCCGGAGAGTATGGGCGATTGAAAGAACGTGCAGCAAGTTACGTGGCCGCTGCCAAATCTCTATAGATATTGTATAGAAATCCTAATACCTAATAGACACAGTAGACTGATCCCACCATGCCTTCTAGGAGTGCATAATATGGTGGGCTTTTTTATTGAGAAGAGATCTGGATATAAGTATCAAATTATAAGTCTGAGGTAAAAAACGGTTCATGAATAAGCAAAAGTCAGTTGCTGGGATGGATTTACGTTTGTTTTTTGAATAGAAGAATATGGATTGGTTTTATTTTGATCTCTCTTGAGGGATTAATTGTAAATATAGCTCAATGAGTCTATAATGAAAGCGATTTCTTGTTTTTACTGTTTGCCTTATTTGAAAAGTGTATTTATTAATTCTTGTGTTTTCGTAACAAATAGCTAACAACGGATGTTAAGAAAAAGGAAAAGTGAGAATTTTGTCGAAATATATAAAACTATTTTTATCAATATGAACTGAATTACATAGGGGGAAATATCATGATTCAAGTTACAGAATCAAGAAAAAAACAATTAGATTACACGGGAATTACTGAAGCAGATTTAACATATTTAAGCGAACAGAAAGAATATTTTGAAGCCATTACGGATATCGTCGTTGATCATCTATATGATCATATATATGAACAACCCGAGCTTGTAGCCATTATAACGAAGAACAGCACAATAGATCGCCTGAAGAAGACACAAAGATGGTACTTTATGACGATGGTTGATGGACATATCGATATGGATTTTATTGAAAAAAGACTAGCCATTGGTAAGGTACATTCTCGTATTGGACTCACGACGAATTGGTACTTAGGAACGTATATGACCTATCTGGACATTTCTATTCAATGCCTTAAAAAGGTTGCTCCGGAACAATGGATGACCATTATGCTCAGTCTTGCTAAATTGTTTAACTTTGATTCTCAGTTGGTATTAGAATCCTATGAACAAGATGAAAAGAAGAAGGTTCAAGAGCTATTTGAAGAACGACAAGATACGCTTATCAAAGTAAATAAGGCTGTGCAGGAACTTATAACGCTGATGGTAGAGTTAAGTGGAAGTAGTCAGTCCATTACGGATACAGCTGTGAATACGGCAGATCTGCAAGACCAAGCTTATGACAAAGTTAATCTACTTCGTTCAAAGATTAGTGAAATTACGGTTGTAGGTGATTTATTGCAAGAAGTATCGGATCAGACTCATTTACTTGGCTTGAATGCAGCGATAGAAGCAGCACATGCCAAGGAGTTCGGTAGGGGATTCGGTGTTGTAGCAGATGAAATACGTAAATTAGCATCTCATTCTAAAAACTCTCTAAAGGAAATAAAGGTAACATTAAATGAGATTTCAAATGTGCTTCAAGAAGTTATGAAGGATTCGGAAAGAACGACCTTATTAGCAAGAGCGCAGGCGGCAAGTTCTCAAGAATTAACAGCTTTTGTTAATATGATAGAATCCGTTACGGAGCAATTAGAAAATATTAAGTAAGAGATACGTATGTGAGCGGTTGGTTAGGAAATAACTATTAGTATATATTGTATCCGAATACGACTGTGAAGCGGGTAAAGTCCCGCTTTTTTTGTATGTTTTCGAAAAGAATATGTTGTAACGCGTCAGGATTTGTTACCATATGAGAGCTATTCTGTGGTATCCTTATATGTTATGACGTAAATGAACGGTTTCCTGGGGATGCTACAAGAGATGTTGAAAGTTACGTGAACCAGAATATATGTATTGAAAATTAAGGAGATAACATGACATTTAATGATTTGAAACTTATACCAGAGATATTAAAGGCTCTAAGCAATGAGAACTATACTGCACCGACACCTATACAGGAACAATCGATTCCAGCTGTATTAGAAGGTAAAGATTTACTTGGTTGCGCTCAGACGGGGACAGGGAAGACAGCTGCATTTTCTTTACCCATTATCCAACTATTAAGCGCACAGAAGATTAAACCTAGTACGATACGTCGTATTCGTTCATTGATTCTGACACCGACAAGAGAACTTGCGCTTCAGATTTCGGACAATATTCAAGCGTATAGTAAATTCACCGATTTGCGTTGTACGGCTATCGTTGGCGGTGTATCCCAAAAAGTACAAGAGCGAGCGCTAAATAATGGTGCGGATATCATTATCGCAACGCCAGGCAGACTTATCGATCTAATGAATCAGAAACGTATTGATTTGCAATATGTTCAAATATTGGTACTTGATGAAGCTGACCGTATGCTCGATATGGGCTTTATACATGATGTGAAGAGAATCATCACCAAGATGCCGAGTAAAAAACAGACGCTATTCTTCTCAGCAACGATGCCGCCAGAAATAACTAAATTGGTCAAAACGTTACTGGTTAATCCAGTGAAAGTAGAAATCACTCCAGTTTCTTCCACGGTAGATAGAATAACGCAATCTGTGTACTTGGTAGACAAGGCAAATAAACAGAAACAATTGAACCATCTGTTGCAAGATAAATCTATTGTTTCCGCACTTGTGTTTACTCGTACCAAACATGGCGCTGATCGTGTAGTACGTGAACTAGAAAAAGTGAAAGTATCCGCACAGGCCATTCATGGTAATAAATCGCAGAATGCACGCCAACTTGCGTTGAGTAATTTCAGAAGTGGTGTAACGCGTGTGCTGGTAGCTACGGATATCGCGGCACGAGGTATTGATATTGATGAACTTTCACATGTAATCAACTTCAATCTTCCGAATATTCCAGAAACTTACGTTCATCGAATCGGTCGTACGGGTAGAGCTGGATTAAGTGGGGTTGCGATTTCTTTCTGTGAGATTGAAGAGATGCCGTATCTTAAAGATATTGAGAAATTGATCGGAAAGACTATTCCTGAAGTAAAAGATAATCCATTTCCGATGTTAATAACGACTGAGCCTGCCAAGGCACCTGCGTCTTCGAAAGCAGCTGCTTCGAAACCGGCCAAGCCTAAGGCAAACCCTAGACTCAAGCCTAAGTCCGAGTGGTTTACAAAAGGGAGTAAATCGAGTAGTAACACAAGTAGTAATTCGGGTAGTAGACCGAGTAGTAAACCAAGTAGATAACCTTATGTTCCTGTTTAGCTTTGAAAGTGTAGAGCAATAATAGACACGTATAGACACGGATAAGGTATAATTATGATATAGATTTAATATAGAAGGGGATTGGATCATTTGAATAATGAAGAAATAGTTATTGAAGAAGTAATGAATGAAGAATTTGTAGAGTTAGCTCCAACGGTTGATGAATTGAAAAAGGCAGCGAATGGTGCAGCGAATTGGGAAGAACGTGTACGTGCTGTTGAAGAGTTAGGGAAATTGAACGATAAACAAGCAATTGGTATCTTAACACGCATCATGGCTAACGATTCTGTCTATAAAGTGCAAGAGGCTGCTTTCCATGCGCTAAAAGAATGTGGCGAAGACGTTGAGTTACCGCAAAGAAAAGCGGGCGAATTGTTTAAAGGTGTAAATAAAATTCTTCTAAGAGTTAAGAAGAGTTTACCTGTAGGTCATACATTTGAAGAATTCAAAGAGAAGTTGAAAAAAATGCGAGTTGATGTGTACAATACGTACGAAGGTGATAAGGGCGCTGACTTTGATAAGTGGCTTGAAGGCATCTGGGCATCTACACCAAAGAAATAAAGAATAGATCTATAGATTAGAAAAATAATCCCCTTCAAGTTAGCCGTTATACTTACTGCTAACTTGAAGGGGATTTGTTATAGAAAATATATATATTTGAACATTGTTCCATATTCAGATCTTGCAACAATAATCACTATGTGTAAAAATAAGAATTAGCACTCTACACATCGAAGTGCTAATTGTTTGAATAAGCGATTTCAAGTAAAAACTTACAGCATGTATTTTTAACTAGAAGACAACTCTATTTGTTCATATTGAAAGGGGAACTATTATTCATGGCTAAGCAAGAATTTAAAGCAGAATCGAAAAGATTACTAGAAATGATGATTAACTCCATCTACACGCAAAGAGAAATCTTTCTGAGAGAACTTATTTCTAATGCCAGTGATGCGATCGATAAAATGTACTATAAAGCATTAGTTGATGAGGAAATCGTATTTAACAAGGAAGATTACTTCATTAAGGTGACAGCGGATAAGGCCAATAGAACGCTTACGATCTCTGATACCGGTATGGGGATGACGCAAGAAGAGCTTGAGAACAACCTGGGTGTGATCGCGAAGAGTGGTTCATTAGCATTCAAGAAAGATAATGAAGCGAAAGACGGCCACAATATCATTGGTCAATTTGGTGTTGGATTCTATTCAGCCTTTATGGTAGCTGACGTGGTTACTGTAATCAGTAAAGCATTAGGGAGTGATGAGGCTTTCAAATGGGAGTCTGAAGGCGCGGATGGTTACACCATTGTGCCATGTGAGAAAGATACTGTAGGAACTGAGATTATTTTGACAATCAAAGAAAATACCGAAGATGATCAATATGACGAGTATCTTGAAGAATACCGCTTGAAATCAATCATTAAGAAATACTCGGATTTCATTAAATTCCCGATTAAGATGGATGCTAAAGGACAACGTCCTATAGAAGGCAGCGAGGATGAATTAGAGGAAGTTATTGAAGAAGAAACAATCAATAGCATGGTTCCGATCTGGCGTAAAAATAAGAATGAGCTTACAGTCGAAGATTATGACAACTTTTACGCTGAGAAACGTTACGGATTCGATAAGCCTATCAAACATATTCATATTAGTGCTGATGGTGCTGTAGTTTATAATGCTATTCTATTCATTCCGGAGAATACACCTTTTGACTATTACACCAAAGAGTATGAAAAAGGCTTAGAACTGTATTCCAATGGTGTGTTGATTATGGACAAGTGTTCCGACTTACTACCTGACTTTTTCAGCTTTGTTAAAGGAATGGTGGATTCAGAAGATTTATCTCTGAACATTTCACGCGAAATGCTTCAACATGATCGTCAATTAACGTTAATTGCGAAGAATATTAAGAATAAGATTAAGAGCCAATTGCAAAGCCTCTTGAAGGATGAGCGCGAGAAATATGAACAATTCTTTAATTCCTTCGGTAGACAGTTGAAATTCGGAGTATACAATGAGTACGGTATGAATAAGGATTTGCTACAAGACTTATTGATGTTCCACTCTTCCAAAGAGAAAAAATTGGTTACCTTGGATGAATACGTAGCTAGAATGCCTGAAGATCAGAAGTACATCTATTATGCATCTGGTGATTCCATGGAAAGAATTGATAGACTGCCACAAACAGAGATTGTAACAGATAAGGGCTATGAAATTCTGTACTTCACAGATGATATCGATGAATTCGCGATCAAGATGATCATGAGTTATAAAGAGAAAGAATTCAGATCTGTATCAAGCGGTGATTTGGGTATTGAGGCTGATGAGAATGACAAGCCTACGGAAGCAGAAGAGAACGATAATAAGGAACTCTTTGAAGCGATGAAGGGCGTCCTAACGGATAAAGTGACTAACGTGAAAGCGTCGAAGAGACTTAAATCCCATCCGGTATGTCTGTCTTCTGAAGGCGAGCTAACCATTGAAATGGAAAAAATATTAATGGGAATGGCTAACGGTCAAGATGCCAAAGCTGATAAGGTATTGGAAATCAACGTCAATCATGAAGTGTTTCAATCATTAAGAGATGCCTATGCTAATGATAAAGATAAACTAAGTTTGTATACGAACCTTCTATACAACCAAGCGTTGTTGATCGAAGGATTGCAGGTTATTGACCCTGTACAATTCACAAATGATATCTGTAAAATAATGAAATAATTCAGTGATTCTCAATAGTAATCGTTGAGGATCGAAAATAACCCGTTCTGGTGTATACCAGAGCGGGTTATTTAGTGCTCGGTATTTTGAATAGTTAACCAGTGCTGTAGTTTATATCTTCACTGACCATAGATGTCAGTGAAGGTCCATTATAGTAGATATATGTTCACTATATTGAAGTGCTGGAGGAGAAGTGTATGTTTGTAATAATAGAAGATTTTGTTGCAGAGTGGATTAGGGAGGCAGAAATCACTGAACGTGTGCTTAAGGTATTAACGGATGAATCGCTATTGCAGGTGATTGCTTCTGACTACCGAACATTAGGAGAGATTGCCTGGCACCTTGTGGAGTCGGTAAACTATATGACTGCCATGGGATTGTCTTTTGAATCTCCCACGAAAAGTGAAAATACACCTCTTACGGCGAAGTCCATAGTCGATGAGTATAGTCGTATCAGTGGGGGCATGCTCCAGGCCGTAAAGACACAGTGGACGGATGCGAGACTTACAAAGACGATGGATATGGGTGGAGAGGAATGGACGAACGGTGCGTCACTCCGTTTCGTGATTACACATCAAGCACATCATCGAGGACAGATGACAGTTCTTATGCGGCAGGCTGGGTTACGTGTACCCGATGTATACGGTCCAACACGAGAGGATTGGATTGAGAGAGGAATGGACCCCCTTCAATAGAAAGATTGCATATATCGAGTCAGATCCATACAATGGGTATAATTCGAACTAATGTGCAGGAAGGAGTCAGTAAATACGATGTCGAAAGCGGATAATATGCTATCTATTTTATGGTTGTTGAAGTCAGGTAAGCAAAGAACTGCTCAACAGCTTGCGGATGAATTAGAGGTTCATATTCGAACAGTATACCGATGCATTGATTCTCTTTGTGCAAGTGGGGTACCCATTATCGCTGACTCGGGACATTATGGTGGATACCGGATATTAGAGAACTTTTCAGAAGCGCCTTTAATGTTTGATATGGACGAGCAAAAAGCGCTCATTCACGCTTCTACTTTTGCGAAAGAGGCGGGTTATCCGTTTGTAGAAACGTTGAACCGTGCAATTGATAAATTAAAGTTCTATACAAATGATGAACAATTGGAGCACATGGAACGACACTCAGATGGATTATCCGTCATTCATCCTCCAATCGATGTGTTCCAACAATCGATTCTTCAACAATTAGAGGTATCTGTTGCCCATAGCCGTACATTGGAAATGCAATACATGAGTGGGAAAGAAAAGATATCCCACATACGGAGTATCGATCCTTATGGAATCATATTTTGGAAAGGTCATTGGTACGTCGTTGGGTACTGTCATAAACGGCAAGAACCGCGTAGCTTTCGCGTTGATCGTATCCAATCATTAGAACTGTCCGAGCATTACTTTCAGAGACCTGAGGATTTCTCGGCCCGCGACTTTCTGATGAATAACCTGCTTCCCAATTCGCTCAAAGCAGAATCAGTTATAACTGTAAAGATTCAGGGATATGAGCGAGCACTTAACGATTTATGCCAACATTGGTTATTTGGACATGCGCTCGTAGAGCGTTCCCCAACAGTTGCAGAATTCAAATTAGGCATAGAATCCCTCCTGACGTACGTGCCATATTTTCTACTCCCTTATGGTAAGTCGATTACCATTATTGAGCCTGATGTGCTACTGAAGAAGATGGTTGAAGTGACTTCGGGGCTAGGGGAATACTATCGGGAAATGGACAGTAAGAGGAGACTAAAGCGATCATTCAATGTGGAAGACCATTGATTGCAGGCTTTGGAGAACAGATCAAGTTATGTCCTGTAGGTGGGAAAGGGCTCAATATATATAGATGACAAGATTAAATAAAATAATAGATTGAGGTAATCGAATGAATAACAACTCTGCGCAACAGTTGTGGGAACGATATTTGACACTCAACCCTAATGCGCCTAACCATTATGACGCATGGAGATTTGGATACACGAAAGAATTAGCTGATGAACTATCGGAGTTAGTATTATCAGGCACAAAAACAGCGACATCATCAAATTATTCTTTGTATGAAATAGAGAATGAGCCTCTTCCATTTGTAGGGCAATATAATATTATCCTTGATGGTGAAGACATCGCGAAGTCCATTGTAGTTACTACATTTGTAGAAGTTGTTCCTTATGATGAAGTGAGTGCGGAACATGCTTTTCTCGAAGGTGAGGGGGATCGTTCATTGGCATACTGGCGTGATGTTCATGAAGCATTTTTCACGGAAGAACTTCAACAAATGAATCATAGTTTTAATTCGAAAATGCCTGTTGTTTGTCAACGATTTCAAATTGTGTATCGGTCTGATCAACCGTGAGAATCAATAAATACATTAGCGAGACGGGTTATTGTTCAAGGCGGGCAACGGATAGATTAATAGCATCCGGGAGGATTACAATCAATGATGTCATTTGTGAGCCAGGAGATGATGTCGTTGATGGGGATACAGTGCTAATCGATGGTCAACCCATACCAAATAGAGAAGAACCTGTGTATATTGCATTAAATAAGCCAATAGGAATTACTTGCACAGCAGCCCCACAAGTTAAAGGGAATATTATTGAGTTCGTTAACCATCCTTCTCGGATATTCGCTATTGGGAGATTGGATAAAGCTTCGGAAGGGTTAATCTTACTTACGAACGATGGTGATATTGTTAATAAAATGATGCGTTCAGAGCATGGTCATGAGAAAGAATATGTGGTGAACGTAGATAAACCAGTTACGGACCAATTCATTGAAGAGATGTCCAATGGGGTGGATATTCTTAATGTGACAACCAAACCCTGTAAAGTTTTTCAGATGAATGAGTGTGAGTTTCGAATTATTCTGACCCAAGGTCTCAATCTTCAAATACGCAGAATGTGCAAAGCTCTCGGATATAGAGTCTTAAGACTTGAACGTATTCGAATTATGAATATATCCCTTGAGGGTATAGAGCAAGGGCAATGGAGAGATCTAACGCAAGAAGAGTTGAAAATGCTTCACGAGCAGTTGGATTCAGAAAAATAATGAGTTCAATGATCTAATAAGTTAAAGTAGCTAACATCTTTTGTGATGTTAGCTGCTTTTTATGACGATTCAACCTAATTTTCGGATATCTTCTTTCCGTTTCTCTATATAATTTAACGCCTGTGCACAATTATTTGCACCTATTTTGTCGGTCAATAAGGCGATGAATTCAGCAGTTCCTACGTTTTCAGCGGGAACCGTAATACGACGGTTAGATCCGCTCACAATAAACCTTCCGCCATAGAAACGGGAAAAGGTTACGTCTTTTACTTCAGAGAAATCCATGCTTTGTTTCCCAAATAAAGAATGAACGCGAATCTCAGTTGCGCTTACAAATGTTTTGTTAAAGGCGAAAGATAATGTGAAATATCCCAAAAATAATATTCCGAACACCATGAGATAAATAAAAGAATTGCCAATTTCAGAACTATAATATCCACTTGCAATTTCGATAAGCAGGACACTTAAAACGAGAAGGAACCCTATAAATACAACCCCTACGATAACACGGCTTTTCTGGAGAACGATTTCACCCGTCTTGTTTCTTTTAGCAGGCAGTAAAGACTTTCCTACGATAAATTGGACTAGCTTTCTTTCTAAACGCATTTTTCACACTCCCATATATTCAATAAGTTTATACTTGCTTCTGTTGTTATCGGAATAATGGTTGTGAATAATTAGGCGTTTATGTAAACGGAGAAATTGATTCCTTTTCGAATTAAGGATGATTGGTCAGTGAGATTGGGGATTTTCGACGCAAGCTGCTAGAAGGGAATATAGAGAGGCTTGTAGAAGTTGTATAGAAGATCATCGACAATGCTATTAAATACGGTGATGGAGGAAGTTTAGAATTTTTGGTGGAGGTGGATTGCACAGTGGTAGGAATATATATCGTGAATATTAATACAGCAATAGATCCTTCCTTAATCAATAGAATGCTACCCTATTTATCGATAGATAGACAGAACAAAGTAGCTAAGTTTAGAATGTTTGACGATGTTCATAGGTCGGTCATTGCCGAATTATTAATAAGATCACTCATCATCGATCAACTAGATATTGCTAATCGTGATATTAAATTTGGTGAAAATACATACCACAAACCCTATTTACAATCTCATACTAATTTTGAGTTTAATCTAACCCATTCAGGTGAATGGGTTGCATGCGCGATAGATCATCATAGCGTTGGGATAGACATAGAACACATGGTAAATAGTAATTTGGACATTGCAAAACGGTTTTTTACACCAAGAGAATATGAGGATTTAATAAAGAGCGACGTCTCAGAGCAACGGAATTATTTCTATAAACTGTGGACGCTAAAGGAAAGTTATATTAAGGCGGTAGGTAAGGGGTTATATATTCCTTTGGATTCTTTCTCAATGGATATTAATGATAGGAATGAAGTTACAATGGATAAAGAGGAGAATGATATTCCATATTTCTTTCACACACGTCAAGTGAATTCAGATTATATGCTTTCAGTGTGTAGTATGACGAATCATTGCTCTATACCAACTATAATTCATGAAGAAGAACTCATAAACTCATTTCTTGTATCTTAAATGAAAGCGGCCCATAGGTTTTCCATATGAATAACAAACGGCAAGCACTCCCTACATGACGCTGGGAGTGCTTGCTGTTTCGGGTAGTGCATGGATTGAATATGTCTATTTCATTGTAATTGAGATTTTGTCTTCTAGTTGTACCCAATCGACCTTTGCACCGAGCGTTTCACTAATGAAACGAAGCGGGAGGTAGGAAGTACCGTTTACACCGAAAGGAGTATTTTGAAGTTGAATTGCTTTATTATTGACAGTTACTTCGCCTGATTTGTAATTAATACTTATCGTAAGCGGAGGCATCCCTACATTAGAGCGTTTAATGGTTACGACTTTACTCATTTCCTCAAAGGTAATCGCAGCCCCTAGTTTTTCAAATACGGAACGAAGCGGAATGAAGGCTTGCGAATTCCGAATCATAACACCATTATTTAAAGCCACAGATTCTCCATTTAAATGAACTGAAATAGGTTTTTGTACCGGAACTGGAGTGCTATGCATAAACTCGTAGTCTCCGTAACCTAGTTGTGCGTCCTTATTGACACCCCAACCCCAAAGTGAGCCGTCATTTTTTTGCATGATGATAGAGCGGTAGCCTTGCTTGATTAGATTTACATCAGACGTAAGTAACGTGAAGTTCGCATTCCCAGGTAATGATGTACCCTCAATGGACGTTTCATAGACATTCCCTGATTCGGTCAGGACGACCAAAGATCGCTCCACGATATAAGCATCCCTCACGTCTTTGATATTGTTCAATAATACTGGAACTTTCCCTTCATGATACGTTGTCCCGTCGGAGGATCCAGTTATCGTTACTCCCCAGAACCACAGGCGGGATTGATCATCAATAGCAATATTAGAGTTACCATTGGATTTTATTTTCTTAATGTTACGTAATTCACTTATTACGGTCGGAGTTGTATCGAGAGGAATTGCATCCTCGCTAAATTGTCTTGTCCATGGCCATTTCCATACGGTTCCATCCTTCTTCAGTGCGAAGTTGTTGTCAATTGCAGTAATATCATTGAGAGATGGGATGCGTTCAAAAGATTGTAATGCATTTTTATCTTTCCAGACTGTACCATCATTCTTCAGAAATACTGAACGTAATTCCCCTTCTCGCTGGATGAATTCGTAATAACCACTTATATTCGTCACATTGTCTATTCCAGAAAGCTGAACAAATTGAGTAAGGTCCAGTGTGCCATCTGTATGGACTGCAGTGTAGACTTTTCCATCGGTATCAATGGCGAATAACTCATTTCCCAAGGGATGAAATGCACTAATGTTACTTAAGCCCTTGACCTCATGAATTTGAGTGCTTGATAACGATTGATTTCTTTCCAAATACCAGATAGAGCCATCTTTCTTCATAACGAAATTATTGCTAAATACAGTCTTTACATCTGTCATTCCGTGAAATTGCGTGGGAACGGATTGATTACCACCCCATACCCAATAGGTTCCATCGCTTTTAACTAGTGAGGTAGGTTCGAAGGATTGAATGTTAGAGGGTTTATCGGCTGCGGATGCAGAGATAGGTATGCTCGCTAGTAAAGTAAGACCTACGATAAAGCTAAGGAAAACATGCCACTTTTTCATATTATACTCCTCATTTTCTATTGGTTTCTAGAGCCTATACATCACTAGATGTATAGGCTCTAGAAGTTTAGACGTAAACAAATGGAGAAAAGTTGTGTATTAACCAAATTATACAAAAAAATATAAAGGTCAGGCCAGACTACCATCCGATTAAAGACGATAGTCTGGCCATTTTTCAGTAAATAAATCGATAATCAGCGATACTATACATATATAAGCTGTAAAGTAGAATGTTTTCTATATTTCAATATGTTCTTCGAACCAGCGTACGATATGTGTCAGACGTCTTACCCGTAGATGTGGATGTCCAGTCCGGGAAAGGTTATGGTCTGATCCAGGGAAACGTATGAATTGTGCTTCTTTACCCAGACGTTTAAGTGTGATGAACAGTTGCTCGCCTTGCTCAATTGGACAACGAAGGTCTTGTTCGCTGTGTAGTATCAAGAGGGGAGTGTCTACTTGTTCAACATACGCGATCGGTGAATGCTTCCATAACTTCTCAAGATCGTTCCATGGGTTACCCCATATTTGATCTTCGGTGAAATAGTAGCCGATGTCACTGACGCCATAAAAGGATATCCAGTTTGCGATAGAACGCTGAGTGACAGCCGCCTTGAATCGATGTGTGTGTCCAACAATCCAGTTGGTCATGAATCCGCCATAGCTACCACCCGTTACACCCAGACGTGATTCATCTACATATGAATAGGTGGATAGGACATAATCGGTAGCCTCCATCAAGTCTTGGTAATCACGTCCCCCGTAATCGCCTCGAACGGTATTTACATGTTCCTGACCATACCCGTGACCACCGCGAGGGTTGGTATAGAATACGGCATAACCAGCTGCCGCAAGAAGTTGGAATTCTTGCATGAAAGTATGACCATACATGGCTTGAGGACCACCATGGATTTCGAGAATGGCAGGAACCTTAGTACCTTCTTGAAATCCTATAGGTTTCATGATCCAGCCTTGAATGCTAATTCCATCGGACGCTGTAAATTGGAAAACCTCAGGTTTACTTAGCTCAATCTCATTCCATAAAGTTGCATTACAGTTCGTTAATCGTGTTTCCGCTTTAGTAGTAACATCGTATGTAAATAAATCTCCTGGATGAAGCATGTCAGCAGCTGCAATCACGAAATTACCTTCTCGAGTTAGAGCGAACTGGTAGACTTCTCGGTCACCACCAACGATGGTGTGATGCTCAGAACCATCTAGTGCGAAGCGAGCGATACTCACATTGCCATCTTTGCTAAATTGGATGAATACAGATTTCCCGTCGGAGCTGAAAGTAGGCGCGGTTGCAGCACCAGAACGCATGTCGCTGACACAGCAATGTCCTAGTTGAACATCCAACTGATTATGGATGATGCGGTTATCCCCTCCATGAACAGGGAATAAATAGATTCGAGTAAGGGTGGCAAATCCACAAGACAAATCATCTGCTAATGCTAGAATGGATTGTCCGTCTGGTGTATAAGTTATGCTCCCAATTGATAATTTCCCAGTAGATAACTGACGTCTGTGATCTCCAGTGTGATCAATGATATACAAGTCATCGGTTAATCTTAAATCGGGATCAGGTTGATTATCATCTTGAATAGTTGCTGTGAAAGTCACATGTTGTCCATCAGGAGACCATGCGAAGGATGCAACGTCGAACTCCCCAGAAGTAATTTGGATAGATTCGTTCTTGATGAACGAATAGTTAAATAGGTGAGATCTTCGTCCATTCCACAAACCACCACCATCAGCTTTATATTTCATGCGATTGATAATCGTTTCTTCAGGGAGTGTGGACTTCTCGAGTTTATCCAGTTCATCTTGTGTTTCTTTCTCGTTAGATACGGAGGTTTTAATTAATAGAGATTGTCCGTCAGGTGACCATTTGAATGTGCCAACGCCATGTTTGAAGTCAGTGACAGAAGCAGCCTCACCACCATGGGCAGGTATAGTCCATACTTGTCTTGCGTCTCCCTTTTTACGAAGGAATGCAAGTTTAGATCCATCCGGTGACCAAGCAGGACTAGAATCTTCTTCACCCGCAGTGAAGGGGATGTCGCCGGTTCCATCCGGATGAATTAAGCGGATATGAGATTGATACCCATCATGTTTCGCAGCAACAGATTTAAGGATGTAGGCAATGGTACCATTCAAAGGTGAGACGTCTGGATCGCTTACCCAGTGCATTTGGTGTAAATCTTCTGCAGTAATCGTTCTTGTGGTGCTCATGGTTATACCTCCTAGGGATGATGAAATGAATGATTAAGTCTCATTATCGCAAAGAGATGATGAAAAATCTATTCGATTTAAGGGTATCTTGCCATTGTGGAACTTGAATTCAATATAAATATTTCTTTTATCATGTATGAATACAAAGTCATGGGTCAGATGATGCTATAATAGAAGAGAGTATGAATTCACTTGTTGCATAAAGAAGAATATAGCATGTAATGAATATATCTAATTCGATAGTGAAATAAGTAACTCAACATACAGAAACAATGGAGTGATGATATGAGTAAAGCTAAGGGTGGAACAGGTAGAGGAACGGGTAGTAAAGGATGGACGCGATGGAATAAGACGGATAAAAAACAAATAGTGAAAAAAAATTACGGAGCTATTCGAGCTGCGGCTAAAGAAGCAGAGGCAAGAAAGAATAATAACAATAATAAAGGTGATTCTACTGTTAAAAAGAAGAATACGCCAGATGATTTCTAAATTCATAACGCGTATCATGTGGAAATCCCCTTGAAGAAAATAACTCTTCAAGGGGATTTTTTTAATGTATTTAAGCGAGTGTATCGTGTCTGATTAGTAATATTGTAGCACTCATATTAGACTGTCTCTTTCAAGAGATGACAATTCCTTTACTCTGCGGTTACAATCTATCAAATTCCAACTCTTCTATCTAT
This sequence comes from Paenibacillus glacialis, assembly GCF_001637205.1. Taxonomy (GTDB): domain Bacteria; phylum Bacillota; class Bacilli; order Paenibacillales; family Paenibacillaceae; genus Paenibacillus_AQ; species Paenibacillus_AQ glacialis. The sequence goes on along the minus strand of NZ_LVJH01000058.1, from coordinate 137,314 downwards.
GATATGGTTGCTATACAGAATCTACTATAGATAGGAGTTATCACTAGTGTCTTTAAGGAAATCACCGCTATTATTGCTATGTATGTTACTTATTGGTTTGTGTATAGTGAACACAGTCGAGGCATCAGATGCACCTATATTAAAGCTTAGTATTAACGATGGAGTAAGTGATATTGAAGCGGTATCGATGAATGATACATTTTATGTTCCTTTGAGAGAATTATCAGATGGGCTACATTTAAGGATGTCGGGGACGATACATATTCTCACGGTTACAGGATCAGAATCTTCATTAACCATCTATCAAAAAGATCATAAGATTGTAATGTCAGATGGAAGAGCAGAGACTATTCAGTTGTTCAAGCGTAATGGTCAACTAATGGTTCCTCTCCGAGTAGTATCTAGCTATTTCGGATATACTATCTCGTATGAATCACAAGCAAATTTACTTAGAATACAGGACAGAACGGCTACACTCAGTGATGCGCACTTTATAACGAAGTTCACAGAAGATTTGATGCCGAAAAAAATCATAGAGAAACCGACGGTTAAACCAACAGTACCTCAGGGGAAAGTCGTATATTTAACCTTTGATGACGGACCGACTGCGATGACAGGACAGTTACTTGATATTTTGAAAAATAATGGGGTCAAGGCAACCTTCTTTATGTTAGGCAACAATGTTCAGAAATATCCGAGTGCAGTCAAGCGAACACTATCCGAGGGTCATGCGCTAGGTTTGCACGGTGTTACACATGTACAAGAAAAGTTCTATAAATCTCCAAGCGCCGCACTAGCTGAAATGGACAAAGACAATCAATACATTGAGAAAATTACAGGGGTTAGGTCTACACTCATTCGTCCGCCGTATGGAAGTAAACCGTATTTCACACAATCTTTCAGGAATAAAGTTCTTGGGCAGGGGTATCATTTATGGGACTGGAATGTAGATTCGTTAGACTGGAAATATAAAGAGGCCACTGCTTCGATATATAATACTGTCATGAATCAGGTTCATAAATTAGAGAAGCATAAGACGACACCTATCATTCTTATGCATGATCAGAAGTCGACTTTGAAGGCTCTTCCAAAGATTATTGCGTCCCTTAAGAAGGAAGGATATTCATTCGAGATTATTACTGAAGGGATGACGCCTGTTAACTTTTGGGAAGATCGACGATAATTCCGAATATGAACACAACTTAAGCTGAACATGCTTGAGTTGTGTTTTTTTATCGTGAAGTAACATGATGAACAAAGCTTGGTTAAATGCTATGTGCTTGCAGAACTTAAGGATACGAAGTATAATGGTTCTCTTTTCAAATGAAAATATGAGGTGTCTATGTGCAACAAACGATTGGTATGCGAAATATCAAAACAGCAATAGCTATTCTTGTATGTCTGATTATTGCTAACTTTCTGCAATTACAGTATCCATTCTACGCTGCCATTGCGACTATGATCTCGATGGAAAATTCAGTGACTAACTCTTTCGCAGCGGGAAAGTATCGCGTGATGGGTACCTTTGTAGGTGCGGGTGCGGGATTAGCTTTCGCCTCTATTCAACCTGAGAATGTATGGTTATGCGCTCTTGGTACCATTGTGGTGATTTATATATGTAATCTGGTAAAGTGGAATAAGTCCATTCCCATTGCTATCATTGTATTTCTGGCCATTATGTTGAATTTACAAGGAGACTCTCCGTTTCACTATAGTATTAATCGGATCATTGATACGCTGATTGGTGTCGGTGTAGCCGTTATGGTGAATTATTTGGTGTTCCCTCCCAAGTATGAGATTAACATTCGTAAAGCGCGTAGATTGTTAGCCAAAGAAATGGTGTATATTTTGGATCAACTGATGGCTAAGAAAGAGTTCAATCTAAAGAAACTAAGGGCTCAATTGAAGAAGCTAGAGAAGTATCTAGATATCTCTAAGGAAGAATTTCATTTGATCAAAGATGGGGATGATTCATTAGAGAACATCATCGATGAATTCGAATCTTATAAGTTGATCTATGAACATTTGAAAATGATTCAAAAATTAGATGGAGAACAAAACCTGAGTGTAGACAACATGTTGAGATTAGGGAATCAGCACTGTGATGTAACTGGAGATGAACATGAGCTTCAAAGAGGTGCACAATTTATGATTTATAACTATCATATTGATCGTGTTCTTAACGAACTGGAAAGTATGGGGCTTCCGCTTCCATATGGAGCTAAGAAAGAAACGCTCGAACAGGACTAAGGATTCAATTACTTTGCAAACTATACAGCTATTAAATGGAGGGTTTATCATGGCAAAGGGTTTATTTGCTCAAGGCGTTACGGTATTGTTGTCAGAATCGGTTTCTATTCATAAGATTAAGGAAGCTCTGGAACAGAAATACGACGTAATGAACGTAAATAAGTCATCAGAGAAATGGGAGTTCAGTGGGCCGAGTTGTATGATTGCGTATCGCCCAGAAGTACACGGATTCATAACGATAGATATCATTGATCGGTCATGGCCAGACCATATGGGGGACCCGAAAGAAGAACCTATGCTGTTCGGGGCTTGGACTATGGGGCATTTCGGTCCGCATACATATCCGGGAAATCTAGAACGGGCATCTCTACAGGCTTGGGAGTTCCCTGATGCAAAGGCGACTATCGATTCGCATGTCGCATGTATCCGTATTCGAGTAACGTATGCTGCGGGTCGTGTAGATGAGGAAGCACCAATTCTACCAGAGGACTATGATTCCTTCCCAGAATTACTTCAGGTAACGGCTATAGCAAGAGAGTTACTTCGTCTACCCGAGGCGATCTGCTACTTTAATCCAGGTGGTGAAACCCTGGCATCTGACGACTTGATCGATGAATTGTTAGAAAGATATGAAGAGACGAATCTTGCACCAATGGAATTGTGGTCGAATATCCGTATGTTTAATTTACCGCAAGAAAATTGGTTGTTGATGGATACAGTGGGTATGCAACAGTTGGATGTGCAAGACCAAGAGATCGTATTTGACCGGAACTTATACGATCCTAACGAAGCAGCAGACTTTCTCCGTAACATTGCAAATTACTTGATGCAAAATGGTCCAGTCATCGAAGATGGTGATACGATTGATGGAATTGGAGGAGTGAACTGGCAGGTGTCTATTAGTGATGATGGACTTTCTCAGCCACCCAGAGAAGTACTCCATTGGTCCGCGCTTGATGGTAAGGAGAGACCGGAAGGGCTATTGCAACAATAGCGTAAGGAGAATGTTTTAATACAGAGATACTAATGAGTGGCTGCCCAGTTAGGGCGGCCTTTTCGCGTTAAAGAAGACGTTTATAAGTATTTTTTATTAACTATTAAAAATTTTAAATATAACCTTCGTAAGGGTTGGTACGCATGTCATTATAGGGAATTTGAACATTTATATGATATTGATAATCATTATCATATAAGATAGCATAGGTTCTTGACAGTAATGAAATTAGTCGTAATAACCTAGAGGAGCGTGTTTAGCAATGTCAGTAATACACATAAGAGATCGACAAGATATGTTAGAAATAAGTTTTGAAGATATTTGCAAATATCATGGAGGCGTTGCACTTATGGCTGTTGCTGTAGGTTTTCGAAGCTTACAGGTAGCCTTCGAAGAGTTGTTCGGTAACGAGATTCCTGAGCGTAAGAGCATTTCGATATTCTCTGGGCATGGTGGACCGGGATTCCGTGACGCATTCGAATATGTGACTCGAGCAGTTACACGAGGCGCTTATCATGTAGACACTGCTTATCCGGTAGGACAATATGATCCATTCCGACCTCAATCCTACGCATTTGTTATTTCTTCGGAAGCAGGAGCTTCTGTAGAGATCACTCTGAATGATCATTTTCTACCTATGGCATTTTATGAATATTTGAAAAAGGGACGGGAAGAAACCATGACAGAGGCTGATATCAACATATTTAAGGTACTTAAGCAATCCTTAGCAGAAGAGGCGTTAGCAACGCCATTGGAAGAACTCTTCACCATTAGGAGGATCCAATGACAATGACTTCGTCAGGGACACCGCATTTTGTAATCGTAGATTCAGGTAATTATTTCAGCACTCAGACCATACAAGAGACGAAGAAACGAGATGATTGCTTCGTGATCGACATGTATGACCTGCCGGAACGTGATCTGTCTCCATATGCTTGTATGGTCATTGATAATTTTGTGGACCAAGAGCTGTTATATCAGGAGCGTGAACAGATTTGGCAATTTCTGAATCAGGGAAAAGTACTCATCTTCAGTGGTCATATGTTTCTCCCATGGCTTCCTGGAGCATCGATGTTCGTCCCTAAGCTCATTCGTAGCCAACATGATTATGAAGTATCCATTGTTCAACAGCACCCCATATTTGACGGTGTTGATCCAGAAGAAATGACGTATACAAAAGGTGTTTCAGGATTCTTCGCAAGGGGGCATCATCCTCTTCCATCACAAGCAGAAGTCTTGTTATCTTTACCAGGGGGGGAACCCATTACCTACATTGACAGATATAGCACTCAGGGTACGATTCTCGTTCATTCCGGTAATAATCTATTTGCCTATAGCGGTCAGGGAAGCACAGTAGGACGCATCGGTAGTCAATTACAGAATTGGACTCGCGAGGAATATAGAGCTATCCAGGAAAGGACAAGAACGTTATGAGGAAGATTGCTGTTCTATATGGAGGGAATTCACATCAATTTCGTACGCTTTATGAGCCTAAGTATCATCGTTACTTGCATCAAATAATATATTTACCAGAACTTCCATTTACCTCTCTTGATGACATTGATGTTCTGCTTATTCCCTCTCAACTTCATCAACGGCTTGTTAGTGAATCACAACATATCATTGATAGCTTTACTGATCGAGGGGGAGTTGTGGCCGCTTTTGGAGCTCAACCGAATAACTGGATTCCTGGACACAACTGGGAATTTAGACCGACTAACTTCTGGTGGTGGCTTGATTCTAATGTGAGAAGTGGACTCGTTACAGAACGACTTGATCACGATTTCTTTTGCTATCTAACGCTTAAAGACGCTACTTGGCATTATCACGGTGTGTTCTACCCTCCCTCAGGAGCGGAAATACTCATCGGTCTCGAAGGCGGTGGGGCAATTCTGTATGTGGATAAAGTGACCACGGCGGGTACTCTTATTATGACTACATTAGATCCAGAGTTTCATTATGGATCTTACTTCATGCCTGCAACGGAGCGGTTTCTAGATAAGTTCCTACCATGGCTTGCAGAAGGCGAACTATAAGACATATGGATGTTCTTAGAAAGATAATCAATGAAGGAGTGGACTTGATGTTAAACCGTATTAAATTCAGCCTACTAATGTTGTTCTGCATAGCAGTAATTATGACTGGTTGTTCAACAAATGAGAAGATTTCAGGGTCTACACAAGTAACATCAGAATTAGCAACAGCGAAGAATTCAGGAAAGGCTACATCCTTAACAACCGATTCTGTTGCCAGGATTCGAATGGCTTGGGGTAATAGTGGGTATCCTTCACCCTTTGCATTTAGCTCATCAGGCCCCGGTGGATTCCTTCGTAATTCCTTCCTATTTGATACCTTAACTTGGAAAGATGAGAATGGTGTCGTTCCATGGCTAGCGAAATCATGGAGTGTATCAGAGGATGGCCTTCAGTATACCTTTGACTTGGAGGAGAATGTGCTGTGGCATGACGGTAATCGACTCACTGCAGATGATGTAGTATTCAGTTTTGGATACTATCAAATGCATCCCTTCATGTGGACAGGGGACATCAGCCAGATCCAAACCGTAACGGCAATCGATGATCATAAAGTTAAGTTTACGTTGAATCAACCCTATGCTCCTTTTTTGAGTGATTTGGTTGGTATCGTTCCGATCATTCCTAAGCACGTATGGCAGAACGTGGATAGTCCGCTGGATTATCGAGATCCTTCTGCGCTTGTTGGTACAGGTCCCTACATATTGAAGGAGTACGATGAGAAGTCTGGCCAATATTTGTTTACTGCAAATGATCACTACTTCAAAGGAAAGGTCCTTGTGAAAGAAGTTGCCTATATGAATCCTGAGAATCAGCTTCTCGCCCTGCAAAAAGGGGAGGTTGATTCAGCTATGACATACAAGTATTCCGAAGTTCAACAATTAGAAAAAGAAGGATTCGATGTGTTGAAGAGCGCACCGACAGGTAGTGCAGTACGTGTAACGTTCAATCTCGATCATCCTCAATTGAAGGATAAGCGTCTGCGTCAGGCTTTGGCTTATGCGCTTGATCGAGCGGAAATGGCAGAGAAGATTACCGGAGGTGATCCGATCGTTGGTAACGCGGGTATTATTCCACCCGATTCCCCATGGTACAGCTCATCTGTGAAGCAATATGAATATAATGTTACAGAAGCTGAGCAAATTCTCGATGAATTAGGTTATAACAAGAATGCTAGTGGAGTACGTAATGGATTGAAGTTGAATGTGATGGTGTCTTCCAATTCACCGGAAGCACAGATAATGCAGGAAATGCTTAAGAAGGTAGGTGTTGTACTGAATATTCAGCAAGTAGATGCTGCGACATTCTCTACAGCGATGGGGGAGAACAAATATGATCTGGCTATTACCGGTCATATTGGATTAAGTGGAGATCCTGACTATTTACGACAATGGTTCCTAGGAGAGGCTAGCAATTCTTGGGCTGCCAGAGGGAAGCAGTTCGATCATGCAACATTCCAGCATCTTGCGTTAGAGCAAATGTCAGAGTTGGATACAGACAAGCGTAAAGAAATGATTGGAGAAATGCAGAACATCCTAGCAGAGGAACTACCAACACTCGTTCTATATCATCGTCCATTCTATTATGTGTTTAAATCTAGTGATTTCAATGGATGGTTTAATACATCCGGAGGTATAGCAGATGGTATTCCTCTATGGGATAACAAGGCAGCGCTGATCGATGAGGATAATTAGACAGTTAGCTACCTATGTTAGTGTATTAATCTTCGTTGTACTGCTTAACTTTTGGCTCCCTCGGCTTCTGCCGGGGGGACCCGTTGATTTCCTCACAGCTGGCGGAGATCAAGGAGCTATATTTGTCTCCGAAGTTCAGAAACAGGCTATGCTAGAGTACTATCATTTGAATAATACGTTATGGGTGCAATTTACACAGTATTTGAAGGGTTTATTAACGTTTGATTTCGGATTGTCGTTTACTTACAAATCCCCAGTCTATGACGTCATTACACTCCGATTACCCTGGACGTTACTTATTGTGGGCGTATCAACATTATTGTCCATAATCATTGGGTTGGCTCTAGGACTATTATCAGCCTGGAAGCATCAGGGAAGAAGTGATCGATTGACGTTTGTCACCATGCTGGCACTTAGTGCTGTACCTGAGTTCCTGCTTGGCATGATCCTACTTATCGTATTCTCGGTCAATATGGGAGTACTCCCGCTTAGTGGAGCAGAAACAGCGTTCAACGCGTCAGAGCATGTTATTGATCGTGTAATTGATGTCGCCAAGCATGCTGCTCTACCTATTATTACACTAACAGCAGGGAGTCTAGCAGGTCTTTACTTATTAATGCGTAATGAAGCGATACGAGTGATTCAAGAGCCTTTTATTGAATTTGCTACAGCGAAGGGTTTGGGAAATCGCGTAGTATTGCTTAGGCATGTTGCACGTAATTCAGCACTTCCGCTCGTAACCATTATTTTCATACGTATAGGAGGATTGTTGGCGGGTTCTGTACTTGTGGAGACAGTATTCTCTTATCCTGGGATTGGCAAATTATTGCAAGAGGCTATTCTCGCACGGGATTATCCCTTACTCCATGGACTTTTCTTAATGATGACCTTGAGCATATTATGCCTAAATATGTTAGCGGACCTCATTTATCCTCATCTGGATCCACGCATACGTGAAGCACATAAGGGGGACAAGTCATGAAATGGAGTAAAGTCGTAGGGGCAAGCACGCTTGCTCTATTTATGATAGTAGCCATATTAGGTCCATCAATGGCATCTTTCGATCCTTTTGCTCTAAGTGGTGAGCGTTTCATGGTACCATCTGACGAACATTGGCTTGGCACTAACATGCTCGGGCAGGATGTGTTCAGTGGACTTGTTCATGGAGCGCGCACAACTTTATTTGTAGGATTGTTTGTATCATTACTTAGTACAGCTTTAAGTGGAATCTTAGGTTTATTATCGGGCTACTTAAAGAAGCTTGATCTGATCCTCAACTCGCTTGCCAATATGTTGTTAGTCCTTCCTTCACTTTTGCTCATTCTGATTGTAGCTTCTTTTACAGGTGGAGGGATATGGCAACTGATCTTTACACTAAGTCTACTTACTTGGCCCGCCTATATGCGCTTAATTCGTGCGTCGGTATTTTCTTTGAAAGAACGAGAATTTGTGAAATCGGCCCAAATGTTCCAAGGAAGTACGTTATATATTTTACGTAAACATTTGCTTCCTTTCATATGGCCCTTACTTCGAACCAAATTCATCATGTCCTTTAGACAAGCTGTTGTCATGGAGGCGAGTCTTTCATTTATCGGAATTGGCGATCCGAATGTTCCTTCTTGGGGGAAGATGCTCCAGCAAGCCTTCGGAAGCGGTGAGACGTGGATGACAAATGTATGGCAGTGGACGGTACTTCCACCCGCGATAGGAATTGTATTAGTGACTGTGGGACTGGCATTGTTGGGAGAAAAGAATGATTCTCATAAGAAGGTCCTCAAGGCGTCAAGAAACAAGCTAAAGACAGACGTAACGATGATAGATTCTAAGTCGTCGGAATGGACTACAAGTGCCGCTATTGTGGGAGATCAATTGAGTGTAACGTATGGGGACCGACTTATCGTCCATCCAATGTCATTCACTGTACCTATAGGGAATGTTACTGCATTGATTGGGGAATCTGGATCGGGTAAAACCACACTAGCAAAAGCGCTATACGGCTTATTGTCGGAGGGTGCGGTACAGGGTGAAATCTATATGAATGGAAAACGTATGTATGGCGGTGAAGGAAAGGATCGCATGCAACGTTGGGTCGATGCGGCTTACATATTCCAAGATCCTAGAACTAGCTTCAATCCACTCCTAACGATCGGAAAGCAGTTTATAGAGGTCATACCTGGGAAACAATCACCTCACGATAAAAGAATACGAGCCGCTCATGCATTATATGAGGTGCAGCTTGATGAGCGGGTACTGGATAACTATCCACATCAATTGAGTGGTGGGATGTTAAGTAGAGCTTTGATTGCCTTAGCACTTATCAACAAGCCCAGTATCCTGATTGCAGATGAACCAACAGGTGCACTCGATCCGATTGTGAAGCGGGAAATCTTAGAGCTACTCGTGAGTAAAGTCAGAGAGTATGGCATGACCTTATTACTTATCACTCACGATATGCCAGCTGCGAGACATGTGGCCAATAACATCATGGTGCTTGAGAAAGGACAGCTTATTGATCATTTCATGAATGAAGACCTGCTTCAGAATAAGATTGATATGGATAACATGAGGGGCTCAGCTGAACAAAAATAATGGAGGATGTAAAATGCTGAACGTGCAGAATGTGACCAAACAATTTGGAAAGAGAAACCAGAAGATTACAGCTGTAAAGGACGTTACTTTAACGCTGCAGGAGAATGAAATATTTGCTCTAATTGGAGAAAGTGGGTCAGGGAAGTCGACTTTGGCAGAAATTATTGTTGGGTTGGACAGACCTACACATGGAGAAGTAAGATGGCAAGCCACTCAGAAAGTTCAACAAGATCAGGTTAAGCGAGTCCAGATGGTGTTTCAGAATCCCGATCGATCCCTTAATCCTTATTGGAAAGTTAAAGACCTTATTGCTGAGCCCCTTGTTCTAAATTGGCATTCGCGTTCCGAAGCGTATAAGCGCGTTGATGAGCTATTGGATAAGGTTCGGTTGCCCAAAGATTTACGTGAGCGTAGACCTTCCGAATGTTCTGGAGGTCAGAAGCAGCGCGTAGCGATTGCACGCGCACTTGCGCTCTCTCCAAGCTTACTTATCGCGGATGAAATCACGTCAGCGCTTGATCCCAAGACAGAGGAAGAAATATTGCAGTTGCTTCTCGCATTAAAACGAGAACAACGCATGTCCATTTTGTACATAACACATCGGCTGGATACCATTCTTGGGTTCGCCGATCGTGTAGTGGTGATGAAGGATGGGTCGGTGATTGAAGAAGGATATACAGATATTGTATTAAATCAACCAAAATCGGAATATACAAGGGCATTGCTGTCGGCGTGCTCTTATTCTTAATTAGCTACCGCTACGTGTGCACACATCTTCATTGATCCGAAGAGGTACTGGATAAGCCACCTTATCCAATGAAGAGAAATACGCTTGGACCTCATGGCAAAATGTCTGTTCCTCTGCACGAAGTTGTGTATTCTTCCGGATGACCAAACCGTTTGAACGTTTAATCTGGAGGGAGGATATAGGGAGAGCTACTAACTCGCCTGTATCCAATTCTTTCTTGACTACTTCATAAGGTAAGAATGATACACCTAAGCCCACCTTAATCGATTGTTTGATCATATTAAAAGTGCTCATCTGTAAGTAGCGTACCTTGATATGGTTGAGTTGCATCTGTTGCTTGATATATTGACAGATATATTTACTCTGTGGAATTAAGATCGTCTCGCGGTGTAAATCCCTAGTATATAGCAATTTTCTTCTAGCCCAAGGATGATCTGCAGGAACAATAAGAGGCAATTCTTCTTCAAAAAGAAAGGTAGCATCGTATTGAGCGTAAAGCTGATCGTCCTCAGGATAGATTGGAAGGAAAGCAAAATAGGCTTTTCCATCCACAAGCAAAGAACGTTGTAAATCCTCATAACAATAAGTATGAATTTCTAGTAATTGTTTGGGGAAAGATTGATGATATCTTGCCAGAATATCCGGTAAATAACACTCAGATATATAGCTGCTTATATAAATAGACAGTATCTGTTCATGTTGAAGTAGCGAATGTTGTACTTTAGTTGAAGCATCTTGCAAAAGACTGATGACTTGCTTGATGTGCTCCTGAACAATGAACCCTTGCTCCGTTAACTGTACCTTTCGATCTGAACGATGGAACAGAGAGGCTTGAAATTGTTTTTCCAGTTGCTGAATATGATTACTGATGGTTGGCTGTGAGCAGTAAAGTCTCTTAGCCGTCTCCACATAAGAGCCACATTCGGCTAGAACAAGGAAGGTTTTCATTCGCTCTATCGTTTTCAAATTCGTACACTCCAATCAAATCACTAATGATGTAAATACAAGGATGAAGGTTATTAGGGCCAGTAACAACTGATAATAATTATCATTATCATATCATAGTTTGTGTGCGGGTGGAATGAGGTCTAGATTTCAAAATGTAATCATTTTAAAGTGAAATGTTGACTATTTTCTGTTTTCCAATATTTCTATGTATGATTGTGCACTAGATAACTCAACCTAAGATGGTTAGTGTCCAATTCAAATGAAATAGAGGAGGCATTCATAATGCAGAATCAGAGTCAGCAAAGTCAAATGAATAATCAATCTTCAGGTATACAGAATATGAATCGTGGGGGACATGAGCTTTTAGATATGCATGAGGCATTGTCTTCAATAATTGGTATTCTAGATCAATTTGTGATCTACAGATCATTGGCTAAGGATAACGAACTTCAGGCTATTTTGAACCGTCAGTACAATTTTATTCTTTCACATTACAATTTGACAGTGGAGAGTTTCACGACTGGAAACAAGCCAAGTCATGATACTACGATGTATACGATGCCCGAAACAGTCAATCAAATTACCTACGGCCTTACTCCTAGTCAGCCCAAAAAACCAATTCAATCTGTAGCTGAAATTAAGGATGAACAGATTAGCGGATTTATGCTGGGAGCGCTTAAAACGAATGCATCGCTTCTGACTATGATAGCGGCTGAAGTGAATAATCCTGTAGTCCGTCGGGTTGTAGCTGCACAAGTAGAGAATTATACTGAAATGGCCTATGAAGTTTTCTTGTACCAGAACAAACATAGATACTATCAAGTAGCACAGTTAGACAATTCGGATGCTCAGCAAATGCTACATGCTTATGGTACAGCCTCAGCTCAGCCACAAATCCCTATCCAATAAAAAAGGCACCTAGGCAGGGATATTAAGAGTTACTATTGTTTGAGCATAAATACCTGTTGCTTCTTTGGTCAAGACCCCATTCAGTGTCTACTGATGGGGTCTTGACCATTTTTGTAGTGGTATTTTTTTATGTGAGTGACCATTAAATAAAACTATATTGTTATAGTAAAATTTGGTAATATTGAAATAAGGACATCCGATTTCATGTTCTTATTATTTGAGAAACACAATATATTAAAAGCGCATGATAGCAACTGTCATATTTACAACGTTTTAATTGCTTAAAAGTTAAAGCGGTTAAACTTTGTGAGTTGCTGTCAGGGGTTTTATTTGAAGGGAGGTCTGGAGGGAGACAGGAATAGAAAAGCCCATTATGAAAAAGCGAAGGAGATGCAAATGAATATACTTTGGGGTAGAAAAACGAAGCGAATCATTTCATTGTTTATGGCGGTTACGGTGTTCATTTCATTACAGTTTAACGGATTCACTTCCGCTGAGGGTAGTGTGACTCCGGCCACGATCGCAGAATGGGAATATACGTCTAATCCAACGGATCTTGGTATATTCCCTGCTAGTGATGGCGTGTATAAAGAAACATCTACGCTTCAATCTGTCCCTCCTGGATCATCGTATGATTGGAATAATGATATTAAAGCAATACGTTATCAAGGCTGGCAGCAAGAAACGGGGAAGGACAAATATTGGCTTACTGCCGTTCCAACGAAGAACTATAACAATATTACAATATCTTCAGCGCAACAAGGTAAGGGGACTACTGGCCCCCGGGATTTCAGGGTACAAATCAGCGTAGATAAACAAAACTGGACTAACATCACAGGCGAAGGAACGGAGTTACCGGATCTTGTATTAAATGCAGATGTAGCAACGCAATTGAATAACGTATTGCTCCCAGATGCAGCAAATGATCAAGACCTATTATATATTCGTTGGGTTGTCAATTCGAATGTGAGCACCTCGGGGTTGACGATCGGTGAACATGGATCAAGCCAGTTAATCAGCATTACAGTTCTAGGAGAATTAACGGGAACAGAGGCTCCTTCTGAAGTGACACCTCCAAACCCACCAACGGATCCTGAAGGGTCTGAAGTTCCGGGGGAAGTCGTACTGGAAAAGACGAAACTAGCAGAATGGATTTTTGCAAATGCTGGAACGAATGGAGCATTTCCGGCAACGGATGGGACATTCAAGACCACATCCACATTTCGGAACATAGGTGGTTATTACGAGGATTACGACAGTAGCCAGAAAGCGATAAGTTATCAGGGCTGGAACAGTGGTAATGGAACGAAATACTGGCAGGCGACCGTGTCTACTAAAGGTTATGACAATATCACGTTATCTTCACAGCAGAACTCTTCGGGTACGGGCCCACGTGATTTCAAAGTTCAAATCAGCACGAACAACACCACATGGACGGATGTACCGAACACGACTTTGAAAATGGTAGTCTCCAGCTTCAGCTGTGCGAGTAATACGTGTAAGTTAGTAGAAGTACCTCTACCAACAAACGCGAATGATCAGGATTTGCTGTATATCCGCTGGATTGTACGTTCAAATACTAACACCAACGGGTCGAGTGGTATTGGTAGCACTGGCTCTAGCAGAATCAAAGAAGTACGTGTTTCTGGAAGCGCTATTACGGGTGGTCCGGAGGTGCTATCAAAGGCGCCAACAGCAGGTGCAACCAATGTTGCAGTGGCAGCCCCGGTATCGGTGACCTTCAATAAACCTGTCACGATCAGTTCAGGATCTAGCGTTACGATTGTGGACAATAGCAATGTAGCGTTAGGTCCAGTTACTTCTGAAATTATTAATAATGATACATTGAACATCCAACATCCTGCGTTTGTGGAAGGGAAAACGTACACCGTCAAAGTTCCGAAGGAGCTCATAAAGGGAAGAGATGATCAAGTTCTGCTTGCAAGTGATATTTCTTGGAGCTTTACGATAACGGGAGGACCTGTGGTCACTCCAACGGAAGCGCTATCGAAGACGCCAACAGCAGGTGCAACCAATGTTGCAGTGGCAGCCCCGGTATCGGTGACCTTCAATAAACCTGTCACGATCAGTTCAGGATCTAGCGTTACGATTGTGGACAATAGCAATGTAGCGTTAGGTTCAGTTACTTCTGAAATTATTAATAATGATACTTTGAACATCCAACATCCTGCGTTTGTGGGTGGGAAAACGTACACCGTCAAAGTTCCGAAGGAACTCATAAAGGGAAGAGATGACCAAGTTCTACTTGCAAGTGATATTTCATGGAGCTTTACGATAACGGGAGGACCTGTGGTCACTCCAACGGAAGCGCTATCGAAGACGCCAACAGCAGGTGCAACCAATGTGGCAGTAGCAGCCCCAGTAACGGTGACCTTCAATAAACCTGTCTCGATCAGTTCGGGAGCGAGCGTCACCATTGTGGACAATAGCAATGTATCGGTAGGATCGGTTACTTCTGAAATTATTAATAACGATACATTAAAGATCAACCATCCTGCATTTGTGGGTGGGAAAACGTACACCGTCAAAGTTCCCAAGGCACTCATAAAGGGAAGAGATGACCAGGTTGTACTTGCAAATGATATTACATGGAGCTTTACGATTCAGGGCAATACGAGTCCTCCTTCTGTACCGAAGCTCATTAACATGACATTAAATGGGGATTCTAAGACAACCCGTGCATTCACATGGTATACAGATGTTATGACGAACTCTGTAGTACAGGTCGTAGAAGCTAGCAAAGTTCAAGGAAGTAATTTCCCAGAGAGTGAAGCCTTGGTATTTACAGGCAGTGCAGAAGAAATCCAGACTTTTGTAACAAAGGCTGATCGGACGTCCAATAAGAAGAAGAAATTTATTTCTCATAAAGCCATTGCTAATAATCTGACACCAGGAACGGTGTACAAATACCGTGTGGGTAGTGGATCAGCGGATAGTTGGAGTGCGATCGGCAAGTTCCAGACCGATGCACTTGGCAATCAACCATTTCGTTTTATAGCTGGATCTGATTCACAGGCCTCAAGCAAATCAGGCTTTGAGCCATGGGAAGATACGTTCCGAAAAGCAGTTGAAACCATTGGGGACCCTAAATTTCTGATTAATGCAGGGGACCTCGTAGATAATGGCGATTTGGAGGAGCAATGGCAGTGGATGCTAGGACTTCCACAGAATCAACTACTGAATGTACCGATTGTTCCAGTACTGGGCGGTCATGAGGTCCACGATTATGATGGAGATGAAACAACAGCCAACTCTAACTTTTACAACCATTTTAACGTGCCCAAAAAAGTCATAGCCAATACAGATGACGGATCGGTGTATTCCTTCGAATATGGAGATGCTCTTATTCTAGTGTTTAACTCACAATATGCTGGTGAGTTAGCGAGCAATGGCAGTGTGAAATCCGTAGACCCGCAATTTACAGCTCAGGTCGAATGGATGAAGAATGCTGTAGCTAAGAGTAGTGCCAAGTGGAAATTTGTTACCTTCCACAAAGGACCTTATTCTGCAGGTGACAACGCTGGAGAATATGAAGATGACCGGGTTCAGTTTTACAGAAAAATTCTGATTCCTGTGTTTGATGAGATGGGAATCGATATGGTCTTTGAAGCTCATGATCATATGTATATGAGATCATTCCAGATGATTGGTGACAAAACCATTCCAACAAACCAACTGACATTTGACGCCCAAGGAAATGCTATTAATCCTAAAGGCACGGTATATCTCATGTCCAACTCATTTGGCGATAAATTCTATCAAAAGTATCCAGGTTATAATGATTATTTTGCAGCAATTAATACTCAGCCAAACAAAAAAATGTTTACAGATATATCGGTATCAAGTGACGTGCTTCAATTTACGGCTTATACCGCAGCTAAAAGTGATGAGAAGAATGGTAGTAATGGCGTGAAAGCTTACGATCACTATGGAATTAAGAGAACGGACACGAAACCTGCGATTGTGCAGGCCGCCAATGTTGTGGTCAGCAGCAATAAAGCCGTCATTTCTTGGAAGGCGCCTGCAGCTGGGGGCGAACCGGTAAGAGGGTTTAGAATCTACGAGAAGAACGACAAGGTGAAAACGTACTGGAGTGTTTATGTACCTGTTGAAGCCGGTAAAACGGATTACACCTTTACGGTCAACAGCATCAATGCCGCTACTAAATATGATTTTGTGGTGAAAGCCGTTGGCACCAGAATCAACTCCGATCCGGTAGAAGTCAGCACACCGTAGGGTTCTGTTTCTCACTGTTGGTTAGCATTAAAGCGTGCTAGTCAGTTATAACTTTTAAAAAGCAGCCCTTGTGGGCTGCTTTTGCTTGTTTCTAGAGAAGGTTTATTTGTGATTCAACGAAATGTGGCTGTTCTCGGAAAAAAGAATTAAAGCCATTGTTTACCTTACTATGAAGCAGAAAAAGGGATATATTGGAATAGTAGTAAAGGGGTTGCGGCTTCAAAGAAGAAATGGGGTATTAAAAAAGTGTTATATCAGAATAATGATAATATCGTTAAAATGCATCTCATTAACTTGCAGCAAGATGCAGAACGTAGCAGAATCGTACATCAAGTACGTGCTACTGAAAAAGAGTTGTCACAATTAAATCGTAAAACCAAGCGTACAACGAAAGAAAGACAGTCCATTATTGGACGATTATTCAACATGGGGAACAGAATGTTTTAATTTGGCTGGGTTCTTTTTTCGATTAGGGCCTGCGGATATGATATAATCAGATACACTATATAAACGCACGCCGGAGGTCCTATGTTATCCTTTGAACAGAAACTTGAGATTCTAGAATCTTACACTGAATTACAACGAAAGAACGTTTCTCTAGGACGAGTAAACTTTCACTATGAAGAGAGCCAGTCTGATAAAAAGACGGTCGCCCTTCACCTTCATCCGAATGGTAACGGATACGTCTATGCAGGTCTCCTTCAAGGGTATGTCCTTGATGATAAGGGATTTGCGAATATCCGCGAATTCACCGAAGAACAACTAAAGACGCTTATCGATGCTTCAATTCGTTCGCTCTCTTCTCATGAAGAGGAGAAAGAGTCTGTAAGTGACAGCGTGAGTCAGGAAAGTATTTTTTATGATACTGAAGTGTGGATGAATAAGGATGGGGAATCGCTTACGCTTACACGTGACGATGATCTATGGTATATCTACACGGGGCCCAACATTGAAATGGTGCTCGGAACAATGAAAGAGGCCAGGGAATATTTGATGGACGAAGGCTTTAGGCCTTCGAGGGACTGAGAAATAACTATTGTTTAAAAGATACTAAAACAGGCAGCGGACTCATGAGTCCGCTGCCTGTTTTGATGAAATATTTTAGTGGATAATTAAGGTGAGCCGGGCCGTCAATCGCATACATAACTTTAATTAAATGTACTATCTAGAGGATAATGTTGGAAAATGTCGAAATGGTATGATGAGGACTTTGTCCTTTTACATTACTAATTTGATATAGAGGGATTATAAAACATGGATAGAATGAAGTATTTGATTATATTGAACGGCGTTGATAAAACAGAGCAGGTAGAGTCTTATGATCGTCAAGACAGCAAAATATTTGTCAAATTTGAATGGGGTGTAACTAAACCGTATTCTTATCATCTTAAGAATGTCATAATCGATGAGAATCCTACCGTCATGGATGTAACCGATAAAGAGGTATACATTCAAAATCTACCGGTTTTTGATGTGCAACAAATACTGGTTTTCAATCAGATTGCCAAGGTTCTGTTTAATAATAAAACCACCCAAATATGTGATGTGGAATACATGTCTATTGAAGATAAAGGGGTTTCGAAGAATAGCATTAGAAACATACTTAAGTATTGGAAAGAAATAGCTCAACACACAAATACTAATGATGAGGTGGAATCAGATTCTTTCTTGAAGAAACAATTCGATAAGCTTACCTCTATACATCCTGAAAGCGTGTTGGGTTGTTATTTGAATAAAGACCCATTGAAGAAACTAAATCCAACCACGAACGATATCATCTTCCCTTTCAAATATAATTTGAGTCAAAAACAAGCGGTAGAAAATGCACTGGGTAATAATATATCTGTTATTGAAGGGCCACCTGGAACAGGTAAAACTCAAACTATTTTGAATATTGTAGCCAACTTAGCCGCTATGCAAAATAAGACGATAGCCATAGTGTCAGGTAACAACGCAGCAGTACAGAATGTGAAGGATAAGCTGGAGAAAGGGAAATATAACTTTTTTGTAGCCTCTCTAGGTAATATTGACAATCAGAAAGAATTTTTCAAACATTTACCTCAAGCGGATATAGCAGGTTGGAAGAGTGAAGTTGAGGAAAGTGTACTCATAGAAAGAATAAACAAACTAAATGGTCAGATCAATCATTTAATGGCGTTGAATAATCACAAGGCTATCTTACAGCAAGAACTATCTGCCTATCGGCTGGAACAACAACATTATGATCATTATTATGAGAACCAGAACGTACAGGAGATGGAGCGATCATCATTATTCTGGAGGTTCTATCGAGAAACTCCTGACAAAATTATTTCATTTCTAGCAGAGAACCATTTAGCGATAAAACAGGATAAATCGAATAGCATCTTACATAAAGTGAAATTGTTGATTAAATTCGGCTATACGGATTTTAAGAATTTAAAGGAACATAGAATCGATGTCATGTTGAAGCTACAGAAAGACTATTATGTATTGAAAATAAAATTTTTAGAGAACAATATTGAGGATATACAAAAGGAGTTAGAGCAAGGTCTATTCGATGATTTACTTAAACAACATGAACAGGATTCAACGAGTTTGTTCAAGCATAAATTACATGCTAAATATGATAGCAGAAATCCGATGGATCTTACGATTAATACTTACAAGAAGAGTTTTGAAACATTCATCGATTACTATCCTGTCGTACTAAGTACCACGCATTCATTGCGTAACTGTATATCTAACAATTTTATGTTTGACTACGTGATTATAGATGAATCTTCTCAAGTCGATTTATTGACAGGGGCGTTAGCACTGTCTTGCTGCAAGAATGCGATTATTGTAGGGGACACAAAGCAATTACCCCATATTGTAACTCAAGATGTAATAGAAAGATTTAAGAAGGATGATATAGAAAACATTTATAACTATATTGAACATAATATATTGTCATCCATGCTTGCTCTGTATAGCGATGATTTGCCTAAAGTCATTCTTAAAGAGCACTACAGATGTCATCCGAAAATCATAGAATACTGTAATCAAAAATATTATAATGGTGAACTAATTTCCTTTACGGAAGAAAAGGAAAATGATGTACCGTTAATGATGTATCGTACAGCTAAAGGTAATCATACTAGAGAAGTTACAAAGGGAGTAAGTAAGGGGAAATTCAATCAAAGAGAAATTGATATCATACAAGAAGTCATACTGAATCCCATGGTTTCTGTCACAAATGATTCAGATATTGGCTTTACTACACCCTATAGGAAACAGGTTGAGAAAGCAACAATGGTACTCTCTAAGGATACTGAAATTGATACTATACATAAATACCAAGGGCGCGAGAAGCCACTAATGATCTTATCTACAGTTCTGGATAATAGTGCTTCTGGAAAAATGGGCATGAGATTCGTGAATGACCCATGTAAAATAAATGTGGCTGTATCAAGAGCTCAAAAACAATTCATCCTAGTTACAGGTGAAAAAGTATTCAGAAAAATAGGCAATGAAATAGGTGATCTTATTCGGTACATAGAGTACAGTACTCTGGATGACAATGTCATTCAGAGTGAACTAGTATCTGTATTTGATCTACTGTATACAGACTTTTCCGATAAGTTGATTTCTTTTCAAAGTAGATTATTCCAAAAGTTGAAGTATAGGTCTGAAAATATAGCGTACACGCTTATAGATGATATCCTAAGTGAGGACAAATATAGTAGCTTGGAGTTTACTACTCAAGTATCAATAAAGAACTTATTAAACAATGTGGATAAGCTTAATGAGGAAGAACGGAAATACGTAAAACACAATGCTTCCGTTGATTTTGTATTCTATCATAAATTTGCTAAAGAACCACTACTGGCAATTGAGGTGGATGGATTTCAATTTCATGAGAATAATCCAGTGCAACAGGTAAGAGATGATAAGAAAAATAATATTCTAGAAAAATACGACTTACCTTTGTTAAGGCTTGTGACACAAGGAAGTGGCGAAGAGCAGAAGATTAGGGATAAGTTGGATGCAGTGATGAAGAGTAAGTAAGGGAAAGAGCTTAATAAGACACATTTTAAGGCTTTGTAGGGGACGAATATAATTCAACTATTCCTCTACATCTACCAAATCAATAATCTCCCGTAGATCTTTAATGTTCAAAGCCTCTGCAATTCTTTCTATGTGATTAAAATTAATGTTTTCTCGTTTTCCTGACTGAAGTTCACTAAGTGCTGCGTGGCGTACATCTGCTAAACGAGATAATTCACGTAATGATATGCTGTGTTTATGGGTAAGATCTTTTATTTTAACAATCACTTTTTTTGACATAATATCACCCTCATTATCTACATATTTGACTTGACGTTACGTATAAACGTATCATATAATTCTTGCAACACTGGTACTCTTATGCGTAACGGAGGAGGGAGGAGATTAATTGAAATTCCAACAGAATCTAAACGATTTATCTAATCAATACGAAGACATAGTAGAACAAGAAGATCAATACATAGTTAAACTTCAGACCTGTGGTGAGTTGATGACGGATACGTTAGCGATAATCTCCATGAAAGCCGGGATGTTGCATCTAGATACGGTTAAGAAGGTAACACGTTGTATTCATGCTATAGAGCAAGAATTATATAATGAACTGTTTCACATTAGACTGGAGAAAAGTTTACTTTCAAATAAGATGCGACAGATGAAGTAAGTGTTCAGTAGCTGATCAGGACTTGTAAACACGTTCTGATCAGCTACTTTTTATCAAAACCGTTAATCTCTTCCTACCCTATTCAAGTGATCGAATAAAATATTTGTCTGAGATTAAATCAAATAAATAATGATATAGAGGTAATTTTTTATCTATAATGACAAATAATAGGTTTTGTCATTCGTTACTAAGCGTGTTAATGGAGATGGTAGCGGAACAATTGTCTGATCTGGGAGCTAAAGTAGTGATCAACTATTCGAGTAGTCCAGAAAGAGCGAACGAAGTTGTTGAGGGATTAAAAGCCAATGGTAGGGAAGCCATTGCGATTCATGCAGACATAAGCAAAGTATCGGATATCACACATCTATTTGATGAAATAATGAAGCATTTTGGCCGAATAGATATTCTAATAAATAATGCTGGACTCATGATTAATAAACCTCTAGCAGAAGCAACAGAAGAAGATTTCGATAAGCGATTTTCAGTTAACGTAAAAGGAACGTATTTCGCGTGTCAGCAAGCGTTGAAGCATATGGAGTCGAAGGGACGCATCATTAATTTCTCTACCTCAGTGACAGGGCAAATGTTTCCTTCTTACAGCATAGCAAAAAAAAGTCTTTCCCAGTTGTGCGGAAAGACTTTTTTTTTGCTTATTCTAAACCTAGCTTGCTTCCGGTGATCCCGTAGCTAAGGATGGGTCAGGTTTATGTTTGAAGAGGGGAATGAGAATCACAGAACCCAATAACATGACAATTCCGGATGCACAATAAATTTCAACGAGTGAGAAGTGTTTCATCATGAACCCTGAGAAGGACATCATGATGACCATCATGCCCATAAACATCGGACTAAGCACACCATTTACACGTCCTACGAAGGATTGTTCAGTCCATTGTAGGATTAATGTGTTAATACCAATTTGAATAGCCGGCATCGTAAGGCCATTTATAAATTGCAATGTTAACGTCAGAGGGATGCTAGTGGACAATCCCATACCGGCGATACATAGGGCGCTAACGCTCATACCAAATGCCAGTAGAACTTGAGGAGACGCTTTTTTGGCAAGGGTCATGATAGCAGCTCCACCAACGAGCATAGCAACCCCATTAACCATCATGAGATATTGTAGGAATTCTTTTGGCTGACCAAGCCGTTCTGTGACAACGAACAGACCCAGAGTCTGGATGATCCCGACGGAAAACCCTGCAATGGCAAATGCACCAGCGAGTACCTTCAACACGGGACTTCTCCATACATAACGAAAACCATCAGCCAATTCTTTACGTAAATTCAAGGTCTTGTTCTCGCTAGTATTTGCCTGCACTTCATCGGGTGGAAGACGGAAAAGCACGACTGCGGACAAGAAGAAGGCGACAGCCATCACGGCGATGGAGATATGAATACCGAATTGATGGTATGAGAAGATACCTAGTGCAGGTCCCATGATCATAAAGATAGCAACAAGTGATTGGAACAATGCCATACCTTGCTGTAGCTGGTCGGGATGGACATGTTGCTTAAACAGCTTCATAACAGATGGTTGTGAGAATTGAGATAGAATGGCTGAGACGAAAGTAGCAAAGTAGATCATCTCCCAAGAACCATACAATAGTGTGACGAGGACGATCAGCACTGAAATAGAGGAGAGGAAGTCACACCAGATCATCGTTCGTTTCGGTCTCCAACGATCTGCGAATGCACCTCCGATAAAGGAGAAGACAAAGATTGGTGCGAATTCGACCACCGATATGAGAGAGATGGCTATTGGATCATTGTTCGTTTGATCGGTGACAAACATAAGAATCGCAAAGTTTCTGACCCATATTCCAATTTGCAGGAATAAATTTGAGATCAGTATGGTTTGGTAGAACCGATTCCTGAATAAATTACCGGTCATGGGTGATGCATGTGCATTTGACATTATATACACTCCTATATATTTTCTGTTTTTTTTACCTATATAACCATAAGATATTATGGGCTATTTGGGAAGGGGAAACGAGTAATTTTAATAGAGAGATTCATCAATCAGCAGGGAGCGTACATGTACTCTTCGGGTTCATTTATTCCTATGCCTTCATCTTGGGTATTGGGGCAAGGGTATGGTCTTTGTCTTAAACCACTTGAAACGGTGGGAATCTAGTCACTTATGTTGATCCCGTAGAACAAACCCTGGGATTAGTCTTATGTATAATAGCTCTCCAACCAATTCCACAATCGTTTGGGTAACAATAACCGCCGCCGCGAGGGTAGCCCAAGCATCTGGCAGTGCCAATGCCAAGGGAAGCACGACAAGTGAGTTCCTCGTGCCCGAACTAAAAATAAGCGCTCGACCTGCCCCTATATCCAAGTGGAACAGCACCGCGATGAATCTTGATATAACTGGCATGATGACAAGAAATAGAGCATAGATCGGAATGACGTGGACGATAACACTGAAATCGGCATATACCTTCTCAATCTGGGACGCTACGACAATGATAAGGGTTAGTGCCATGAATGGGATGGGTAACCAAGCCGTTACATTTAATACGGATTGTCCTTTAGGTCTGCGTTTAGCCCACAGTTGCGTAAGTACTGCAAGGAATAACGGCAGCACAATTAATGTGATGAAAGCTTCTACAAACGGACCAACTTTCACAATGTTAGATGCCTCTTTTCCTATAAACAGCCACAGATATATTGGAAGTAATATCATTTGAACTACGAATAGAATGGGTGTTGCAGCTAACATTAACTTTTCATTTCCACGTCCAAGCTGTGTGAACACAATGACATAGTCGATGCATGGCGTTAGTAATACAAGGTAAACCCCGACTAGAACGGGAGAAGACTGTGGGAATAGTTGTGTTAACAGCCAGACGACAATGGGAACGATAAGGAAATTCACAATTAGCAATGCTCCGATAAATCTTCCATTTGAAAGGGACTCCCTTAGATGAAGAAAGGGAATCTGTGCGAACATGCTGTATAGAAGGATCGCTAGAATGGGGGAAATGGTAAAATACAGAAGGGAACTTACGGTAGGACTCGACAGACCTATGATAGCTCCAATAAATAGAGAAATGACATATAACCAAATTTGTTTATTCTCAAGTTGTTCTCTTGTGATCACTTGAAGTGAACCTCCTAATTAGGGCATACCAAAGGATAATTTAGACTAGAATAACTATGTAAACTCTTAAGTTGAAGGTTTCACTCGCCTATACTCAAGATATATCATACAATAATTAGAATAGATAAAGTTAGAGATAGGAAAAACAAGCCCAATTATGAGTTATTATTTGATGAAGTGATATAAGAGTCACCCTCAAAAATAAGGGATTGGCTATATTTGCAACTGAAGGTATTATAGATATAAATATAAGAATGAGCTAAAGAGGAAATCCCATATTCATGATCTTCTTTAGAAATGATTTAACTCGTGAGCGCAAACTTCGTTCAATCTATCTAAGTAGAGGATTTTGGTCAACTATTCTAAATGATATCAATGGAGGATTCGTATGAAATATATAAGCACAAGAGGACACGTAGCGCCTCAAGGGTTCATCGACACTGTACTCATGGGATTAGCGGATGATGGGGGATTAATGATTCCAGAGAAGATTCCGCATGTCTCAGCAGCGACTTTGAAGGAATGGAGCACATTAAGTTATAAGGAGTTATTTCTTCAAGTATTTTCTCTCTACACGAATGAAGAGATTCCTAAAGAAGATCTGAAGGAAATGGTGGACAAGAGTTACGCTAGTTTCCGTTCCCCTGAAGTAACACCTGTTAAGCAACTTAATGATTCTCTCTACATTCTAGAGCTATTTCACGGACCAACGTTTGCATTTAAGGACGTAGCTTTACAATTCATGGGTGAGTTCTATTCTTATGTATCTAAGAAGCAGAATAAAATCATTCATATTCTTGGAGCAACCTCGGGAGATACGGGGGCAGCGGCGATCCAAGGGGTTCGTGGTAAAGAAGGCATCAAGATTTGTATTCTGCATCCACATGAGAAAGTAAGTAAAGTACAAGAACTGCAAATGACAACGGTTGATGATAAGAACGTCTTGAACCTTTCCGTAAAAGGAAATTTCGATGATTGTCAGAAATTAATTAAAGAGCAATTTGCAGACTTAGACTTTAAAAGCAAGCATAATCTACGTGCGATTAACTCCATCAATTTCGTTCGCATCTTGGCACAGAGCGTCTATTATTTCTACGCTTATTTCCAAATTGAGCAAGGTGATCAACCGAAGAAAGTTAACGTTAGTGTCCCTTCAGGGAACTTTGGGAATATCTTCTCTGGTTTCCTAGCGAAGATGATGGGATTGCCAATCCATAAGTTAATCATTGCAACCAATGAGAATAATATTCTTGAGCGATTTGTGAAGAGCGGCGAATACAAACCTGGCGAATTCAGATCTACTCATAGTCCATCAATGGATATCCAAGTAGCGAGTAATTTTGAGAGATATCTCTATTACTTCTTGGGACAGGATGCAGAGAAAGTGTCAGCTTACATGAACAGTCTTCAGAACGATGGAGAGATTGTGATTAGCGCAGAGGATTTAGTGCGAGTTCAAAATGATTTCGAAGCACATGGAGCTAGCAATGAACAAGGTTTACAATTGATCAGCACGTATAAA
Organism: Paenibacillus glacialis; assembly: GCF_001637205.1. Classification (GTDB taxonomy): domain Bacteria; phylum Bacillota; class Bacilli; order Paenibacillales; family Paenibacillaceae; genus Paenibacillus_AQ; species Paenibacillus_AQ glacialis. Next base: position 111,565 of record NZ_LVJH01000058.1, on the reverse strand, counting down.
GCTGAGTATGATTATTTGTTAGATCCTCACACAGCCTGTGGTGTTGCAGCATATGAAGAATGCAATGGTGAAGACGAGATCTGTATCTCATTCGCTACCGCTCACCCAGCTAAGTTCAATGAAGCAATTGAGCAATGTGACATCGAGCAGAAGTTCCCAGCAGAGATTGAGCAGTTGTTCGCGAAGTTACAACATCAGTTGGTCATTGATCATAATAAAGAAGAAATTGTTAAAGAACTTGTAGCCTTCTATGAGCAATAGATAAGGGTAATGATAAAGTTATCTATGAAATAAAGAAATAGCCTGCTGACATCGGATGTCGGTAGGCTATTTTCTTTCGAATTCTGTTGACGTATCCTTGAGCGTATTGATGAATGAATTAGTGGAATTCAACCTTCACTATCGAATACCGAGTCGCATCCGGTAACTGAATAAAATGTGGCGGGATTCCCCAGCAAAGGCTTTAGATACAAGTTCTCTGAACTGTGTTACTTGCGAATGAAGTTCTTCCGCACCTAATTTAATGGCCGTTTGCAGTCCGCCTTGACTGAGAGCTATGTTCGCGTATCGATTGGCATCGCATAATTCCCAACTGTGGAAGACGATTTCTCTGGTGAATCTGAACAATCCAGATTCCTGGATGCGCTGTAAATGTTCATCTTTACTCCATTTATGCGCACGCTGTCCCTCAGGTGCTAACTGCGCTGCACGCTTATCCGCATATGCGATAAGTTGCTGATAGCGCTCATCAACGGTCCAGTCGCAGACAGGAGGCCAATCATAGTCATATGCGGCGAATATCCCTCCTGGACGTAGAACACGGGCGAATTCGTGTAATGTACTGTGTGGCTCCATCCAGTGGAAGGATTGGGAACAGGTGATGATGTCTGTACTCTCGGTTGGTAGTCCCAATTCATGAGACAATCTGTTCTCGAATGTAATGTTCGACGGCTTACCGAGTGCTTCCCATTTGACTAACGCAACTTCACGCATATCATCACTAGGCTCAAATCCGATAATATGTTCTGAACTATTCAGCCATATAAATGAGGATAGACCTGTGCCGCATCCTACATCCACGACTGTCTGGGGGTTGCCACGCAAATAGGTTGAAAGGATGTCGACCACTTCCTGAGGTGTACTAGGTCGGTTCTGATCATATAGCTCACCAAAACCAGCAAAACGCTCTAAATTGTTGTTATGGACTTCTTCAATCACTGGGAATCACGCTCCTTAATAAATATATGACGTTGTCGTCTTTATGGCTTCGACGATAATGTGTTCTAATCCTGTATGGCACGGTAAGAAACAAATTATGTGAAATTATTGTAATTTCTCAGCTAAACCTATTCATGTGAAATAAAAAAATATAAAATGAATTGAAGGTTTGTGGATTTTACTGGAAATTTATCTTGTGCGATGCGGAGGTTAGCATGGAAGACATGATTAGACTAGAACATATCTCTAAAGATTTTGATCAGAGGGCTGTGTTGCAAGATGTGACGTTGTCCATTGGTCAAAATGAGACGATAGCCCTGATCGGTGCGAATGGATCTGGGAAAAGCACATTATTACGTATTATTTGTGGTCTAATAAGACCTTCAAGCGGGAAGATTCATAGTACCTTGGACAAAGAGATGAGAATTAGTTATGTACCAGAGAGATTCCCTAAAATTCGTCTAACACCACAAGAATATTTGTTGTCTATGGGGAGAATTCAAGGATTGAATAAAGATTTTTTGAACCGTAGAATAAAGGAATTAATGGAACAGTTCGGGCTAACGGAGGCTAGGAACAAACGAATGAACCTTTTTTCAAAAGGGATGCTTCAGAAAGTTAATATTATGCAGGCAGTTCTTGCTCAACCCGATCTGCTAGTATTGGATGAACCTTTATCTGGTTTAGATGCTGCATCGCAGCAGGATTTACTACGCTTATTACAAGAGATGAAACGACAGAATATCACGATGATTCTGACATGTCATGAGTCTATTCTACTGAACGAGTTGGCGGATCGTGTTATCTCCTTACAGCAGGGAAGAGTTGTATTGAACAATATACAGGGTCAGAAATCGTATGTCATCATTCATTTCAAGCTTCCTCATGATGTATCTACCTTGAGTATGGAGCAATTAGGCGGAGCGGAAAAATTAGAGAAGGTTGATGGAACCTACCGTTTACATGTTGAAAGTGAATTCTCTGACAAGGCTTTGCTAACGATTTTAAATAGCAGTGGGTCGGTTTGTTCGGTTACTCCAGCAGAACACAAACAATGGATCGCCAGTGATTCTTTTATCAGTTGAGGGGAGGTAGAGTTGAATTGTATAAGGATTTATTGATTTATTTGCTCCGCAACTACAACCGCTCTTATAGATTCATTCCACCATTATTCACCTATTTAATTTTTATAGGGATGTTTTACACCTATAAACCGAACCCCGTGATGGGGAGTTTCGCGGTTACTTCGGTGCTATCGTTCATTGTAACTGCGTGGATTTGTTATAGTTTTATGCAATCAGAAAGCCCAGTCCAAGAAGAGATAACCTTGCTACACCTGAGAAATCCAGCGAAATATTACATAGGTTTACTTATAGCTATCGTTCTTATGAGCCTAATTCTGCTTATTGTTGCAATGGCTTATCCAATTGTGGGTGACTATTTTGACAGACCCGTTGGAAGTGAGGACATCCTTGTCGGCTTGCTGTCTCATTTGGGATTATCGTTCCTAGGAATAGCGATAGCGGTCTTCTTTACAGGCAAATTTGTCAGTAGGCCTAGTGTTTCCATAGGAGGCATTTTGATCGTAATCACGCTATCTTTTTGCCAAGGAGCCATATCAAGCCAATTAAGTCCTTCCTTGGAATGGTTGACTTGGATTCTCCCGCCTACATTTCATTCGATGAATCTGTTAATGAACTATGAAAGGTATTCTGGTGCTGAAATTGTCTGGTTGCTAATGGTACCCTTTATTTACTCGTTTATCATTCTCACGATCTATATCCAATGCATGAGACGTAAATAATCGATTCGGGGTTTCTTTGGAATGAAGAAAATAAGTGGAAGAAATTTGCAAATAAAGAGTACACTATAGAAGTATGTAGTCCTAATACCATGATTACTGAAGTGATATGAAGGAGGAGGAACAGCGATGAGTGAAGCATTTTTGTTCGGGCTAATTGGTAAAGCGAGAGAAAGAATAATCCAGCAAGTAGACAATGTCCCGGAGGCCCAAAGACATGTTGTACCTACAGGGTTTAACAACAGTCTTCTTTGGCAACTTGGACATATTATTACGGTTGCTGATGGCATCACACTTCGTTATGGGGGTTTTGAATCTAAGATTCCATCCTCATATGGACAATTATTTAACAACGGAACTAAACCTGCAGATTGGCAGGACGAGCCCCCACATTGGGATACCCTTATTCAGCAATTGACAGAGCAATTTCAAGGACTACAAGATACGCTTCAGGGCAGACTGGGTGATCCGGTAGCCGTAAAGGATAACTTTGCGAAGGCACAAACGATTGGTGAACTCGTAGCGTTAAATATGTCTCATGAGAATTTACATTTGGGTATGATCACAGCAATGGTGAAAGTGTTAAACTTGAATAACCAGTAAATTAATGATGATATGATGGAGATAGTATTGTTGTTGGAATGAGAAGAGGGGATATTGAGTTTGCACTCAATATCCCCTTACTTATTCTGCTACCCTTTAAGATAAATCCAGCCAAACAGCTTGCCCTCGACTCAAACTTTGCTTTACATCGAGCACACGTTGATTCTCAGAACCTCGCCACTGTAGCTTCAGATTCCTTTGTTCTAATATGAATTTCCCGTCGATGAGTACGTCGCAATACGCGAGTAATTCTAAGCGAGATTCATCTGCGATGATTTCCTCGAATGTATATCCTGACCAGACCCAGATATCTTTACCTACACATTCATTCTTGACTCTTTTAACGAGTCCCAATAATCCAGATACATTCTGGAAGGGCTCACCTCCGAGAATCGAAAGCCCCGATATTCTGACATAGTCAATATTTAAATCACAGATAATCTGATCCTCGAAAGACTGTGTAAAAGGTGTACCGTAGTTAAAATTCCATGTGAGTGGATTGAAGCATCCTTTACAGTGATGCTGGCATCCTGATGTGAAGATAGAATGGCGCAGTCCGGTGCCATTGATGACATCAAATTTCTTATAATCCGCTATATTCATGGAGTCACATATGCTTTACGCGAGAGATGACTTCTTTTTGTTTGCCCGCATTAAATGGTCTTTGACTTGGTTCAGATAAATACCCGCAGCAGCGTCTAATCACAGATGACGTCTTTGGATTGCGGTTACCACAATTGGGACACTCGAATCCTGTATTCGTGGCTTCAAATTCTCCTTCAAATCCGCATTCGAGACATTTGTCCGTTGGGGTGTTCGTTCCAAAGTAAGGGACATTCTCATAAGCAAAATCCCACACAGCTTCTAACGCTTCGGGATTCTTTACAAGCGAATCGAATTCGCAATAGGTGATAAATCCACCATTCGCGTGCTGAGGGTACTCTTTCTCGAACGATATTTTTTCGAAAGGAGTCACTTTCTTGTTAACATCCAAGTGGAAAGAATTCGTGTAATATCCTTTGTCTGTGATGCCATCGATCACGCCGAATTGCTCTTCATCGAGCTTGCAGAAGCGGTAGCATAATGATTCCGCTGGCGTAGAATATAGACTGAATCCGTAGCCCGTTTCAATCTTCCATTGCTCTGTTCTGGCACTCATATACTTCACAATGTCTAATCCTTTTTGCCGAAGCGTTGTATCATCGAACATATGTTGACCATATAAGGCCAGTATGGTTTCGTGAATGCCTATGTATCCTAGGGAGATACTGGCTCTACCATTCTCTAATAGATGATCAATGGTATCCTCCGGTTGGAGTCGACTGCCTGCGGCGCCCTCCATATATAGAATAGGGGCAACTTTGGCTTTGACGCCTTTCAAACGCTGTACGCGATACATCAGACCTTCTTTGCAGGTATCAAGTAATTCATCGAGTAGAGTATAGAATTCTTCTTCAGAACCTTGAGCACGAATGGCAATCCGCGGTAGATTCGCTGTCACCACGCCCATATTGAATCTACCATCATGAATAGCTTGTCCATTCTCCTCGTGTACACCTAGGAAGGATCTGCATCCCATAGGGAATTTGAAGGAGCCTGTAATCTCTTTCACTTTGGGTACAGAGATAATGTCTGGATACATGCGTAGTGTGCTACATGTTAAAGCCAGTTTTTTAATATCATAGTTAGGATCGTCAGGCTTTAGATTTACGCCTTCTTCCATGCCGAAGATAAGCTTAGGGAACACCGGTGTCTTACCGTCTTTGCCGAGCCCTCTAATTCTATTCTTGAGGATAGCGATCTGAATTTGTCGCTCTGCCCAAGACGTTCCTCTACCGAATCCGAAGGTACTGAATGGGGTCTGACCGTTTGCGCTGACCAGTGTATTGATCTCATACTCTAGGGATTGAAAAGCATCAAATGTTTCCTTCTCTGTCAGTTTCTTAGCATAATCGAAACATCGTGGATACTCTGCATGAAGCTCTTGATTGTCATAAGAAATGTCTAGGGTATCGATCATACTGGAATCAATCGTGTACAGCCATTCAAGACCATTTCTGTAATGTTTCTTGAAAGAATGGGTGACGTAGGGCGCAAGTATGATATCTATCTCATTTATCGTATTTCCGCCATAGATATGGCTAGCAACTTGGGCAATAATCTGTGCTGTAATCGCCGTGGCGGTTGTAATGGATTTGGGTGTTTCGATCTGAGCGTTACCGAGCTTGAACCCATTCTCTAACATGCCCTTTAGATCAATTAGCATGCAATTATAGATAGGGAAATACGGGCTGTAATCCTGATCGTGAAAATGTAAATGACCTTGATTATGTGCTTCTACGACTCTTTTGGGAATCATATAGGTCTGAGCGAAGTCCTTTGCCATAATCCCTGCAAGTAAGTCTCGTTGCGTTGGAATCGTAGCCCCATCTTTATTTGAGTTTTCTTTCAATACTTCTTCATTAGTCAAGTCGAGCAGTCCTTGTACTTTTTTATCCAGACTGCCTCGTTCACGTCGCTTCAATGTCCGAATCTCACGATATCCTATGTACTCTTCGGCAGCATCTTTCCTCGAACTATTCATGAGCGCAGATTGCACTTCATCTTGAATATGTTCAATATCAATCTTTTCGAATTTAGATATTTTATGTGTTACTTTATCAGCGATTCGCTTTGCTATATCTAGATCTATTTGCTTCTCTGTTCGATCCATAGCTTTACAAATAGCATCGATAATTTTCTGTTGGTTAAAGGAAACCTCTGATCCATCTCGTTTGATAACTAACATAATAATCACCCTTATATTTTATTTGTAAATGTAGTGATTGAGTAACATTTACAAGTGTCGACAGTGAGCATATCATATTGAAAAGATAAAGAATGTGCTCTTAGACACACTACATGTAGTATGTTATTGTTCTACCTTATACCATAAGAGGTAGTGGTGTTTCTTTTTTATGTAAAAATGTTTATGATGAGATAAGTTTGAGGAAATGGTTATTATTTCGACGCATAGCGATACGCATAAGCAAAAAGGAGAAATTATTTATGTCTGAAGCCATCGAAGTATTTAGAGGGGAATTTGTAGAGAGTTCACATCACATTCACGTAGCCATTGTAAATAATGAAGGAAAGCTACTGTATTCATATGGAGATCCGTTCCGATTGACGTTTCCACGTTCGGCAATGAAACCCTTTCAAGCAGTTCCATTAGTGGAGACGGGGACAGCGAAAGCGCTCGGATATAGTGCTGCTGAGATTTCATTAAGCTGTGCATCCCACAGCGGGGAACCATTTCATCGTGAAGCGGTGATGAATATTCTTGGAAGAGCTGATTTAGAAGAAAGTGATTTACAGTGTGGAACCCATGTTCCGAGGGATACAGCTAGTTATAAACAGCTGATTCGAGAAGGCAAGGAACTGACACCTGTCTTTAGTAATTGTTCGGGTAAACATTCCGGGATGTTGGCTACAGCGGTGCACATGAATGAGGATATTCACACGTACCCTGAGATTGGGCATCCAGTTCAACAGCGAATTTTAGAGGTGATCGAAGAAGTCTGTCAGTGTCCTAAGGAGCAAATAGGTATTAGTGTAGATGGTTGTGGCCTGCCTGTACATCAAGTCCCACTCTATAATGCAGCGTTGGGTTTCGCGCGATTGGCACAACCAGAAGGAATAGTAACTGAGGGAAGATCAGTAGCGCTGGAAACCATCCGAGATGCGATGATGGAGCGTCCTGAGATGGTAGCTGGGACGAAGCGTTTCGATTCGGATGTAATGAGAACCTTTAAAGGGAACATCGTCGCAAAAGTGGGGGCTGAAGGGGTACAGTGTATCGGTATCGTCGATCGCGGCATTGGCATTGCCATTAAGACTGAAGATGGAACGGATCGTGCAGCAGGTGTTGCGGCAATGGAAGTGTTGAGACAGCTTGGGATCGGTGATGAGACAACAAATGAGTTATTGAAAGATTACATTGATGCACCCGTATTAAATGCGAGAAACGCAAAGATTGGTGTAGTGAAGGCGAACTTTGTTTTGAACCCAGTTGAGTTGTAGTAGGAAGTGATTTTAATAGCACAAGAGAAGTAGAAACCCACCTTAAGATTTCGTAATTAATAGGTGGGTTTTTCGTATTGGGATATTTTATAATATAATTATGGGGATCTGTTAGATCTAGTGAAATCTAATACATATCTCTAGGAGGTTCAAATGAAAAAAATATCCGTGATTACCGGGAAAATAATACTGACCCTTCTTATCTTTGTTGTCTTGTTTTCTTTAGGAATGATGTTACTTTCTATGATAGGAGAACGTAATCCATTGATATCACGCATTTTCTCAATGGTAAGTATGATAATCGCGCCATTTCTAACATATGCGATATTTGAGAGAAAGAATAAATGGCGTATGGGATTACAACAGTCCTATGCAGTGAAAAGTACGATACAAGGCTTAGCGGTAGGCATTTTATTAATAAGCTTAAGCTTTCTGGCAATTTGGCTGTTTAATGGGTTACATATTAATTCCATCCAATACGACACTGAAATACTTCGTGGGGTTAGCATTAGTTTTGGCTTGTTTGTTTTAGTAGCACTTAGTGAAGAAATTTTATTTCGTGGTTATATTCAAGGATTATTAAGAAACCATTATGGGGAAAACATAGCTATTATCCATTCGTCTATCCTGTTCGCATTAGTACATCTTATGAATCCTGGGATTTTATCAACACCCTTTCCTCTGATCAATATATTTCTGGTAGGGATATTTTTTGCGGTTACTCGTGAACTGACGGGGGGAATATGGTTAGCCATTGGATTCCACCTGACATGGAATTTCTTCCAAGGGAATATATATGGACTTGCAGTCTCAGGTGGTAAAGACAGTGACACGATTATCTCAATAAGTTCGCAAGGAAATAGTATCATTTCAGGAGGGGAATTTGGTGCAGAGGGAAGTATTCTGGCTACGGTGATCCTCTTAATGGCATGTCTTGTTGTCATAAGAAAAAGAAAATCTAAGTCGGCCCCTCTGACATTCTAATCTATGTTTCACTTTAACGAACAAGTATGACCCATGAATTAGTGTTCATAGCTTTACGTAGAATAACAAAAGAAGCCGCAGACCATTGTCTGGTTTGCGGCTTCTATGTATTATGATTGCCGAGTAAGAGTGCCTCTTGTGAATACCGTTGTGGGTACAGGTCTATCAAAATGAGCATCTTTAGGAACATCTGAGTTCAGCCCATATTCAGATTCAATCTGATGTATGAAAGTCTCATCTAAATATCTCTTGGCGAATTGACTTGCCTCTAATCGAGTTAAGAATTCTTTCCTAACCTTGAAGGCATGTGAAATAGAAATGACACCACCTATAAGAAAAGCTATTCCCCAAGCAGTATCCAAACTGTTGCCTTCAAAAATTCGTATACTTATAGAATGCAAAAAGAAGGGGATGGCGTAGATTAATCCATACTTCGTCCAACGTTTGTTCTTTACCTTCATACCAATATATAAAAAGGCAACCCAATTCAAAGCAAAGGTGAAGGGTAACAAAATCCACCATGAGTGTCTTATATTCCAAAATAATCCTTTTCGTGTATTGTTCACTGCTATTAGCCTCCCAACAACCCTATTTCCAAACGAATCCTATTGTTATATTAAGATTGCCGAGTAAGAAGGCCTCTCGTAAATACGGTTTTGGGTACAGGTCTATCAGAATGAGTATCTTTGGGAACATCTGGGCCCAGCCCATATTCAGATTCAATCTGATGTAAGAGATCGTCCTTTACATTTTGTTGGCCTTCTAATCGAATAAGGAATTCTCTTCTAATTCTGAAAGCATGTATTATAGAAATTAATCCTCCAGAAAAAAGTAATATCATAGATATTGTTGGTAAAATTCCGAATTCTGGATGAACAAGTATCACTATGATTGTGAAAATGATAGGTAAGGAGTAGATTACTCCAAAAATGGACCAACGTTTGTGTTTCACCTTTGTGCCAATATATAAAAAGGCAATCCCATTTAAATAAAAGGTGAAAGTTAATAAAATCCACCAAGAGTGTGCTACATTCCAGAATAAACTTTTACGCGTTGTATTCATTATAGATAAACCTCCAATTAATGCTTAATCTCGGTGATAGGACTAGAAATGCTGAAACGGTATATACTCTGAAATTTACCATGATAATATGTAATTAGTGCTACTCACTGTGTGATGATTGTCGAATTAAATTACCCTTTGTTGGTACGGTTTGTGGACGAGGACGTTTTGATCGTTCCGACTCAGATTTATTGAGGTTGAAGTCAACTCCGTACTCTGATTCAATCTTGTGTTTAAGTTCATTCTCTACTCGTATAGAAGATAATTGATATGCTTCTAATTGAATTATATATTTTTTGCTAACCAAGAAAGCGTGAATAATACAAGAAATCCAACCATAGATAACAAGAATAAATCCAACGGCAGCTACCTTGTTGGTTGGTTCAACTGATAAAAAAATTGCAATTCCTCCAAAGCAGGACGCCGCATAAATTAAGCCCCAAGTTGCAAACGATCTACTTTTTACTTTTATGGCAATATAGAAGAAGGCTGACCAGTGTAAGAACAAAATTAGGGTTAGCAGCAGCCACCATGATTGAACTATTTTCCATGATAATGGTTTTTCATTCACCATATGTTACCTCCTTTAATATATTTGTCCCATCTACGGGGTTGTGTCACTATGTATACATGAACAAAGGAGCCGAACGTTCCGACTCCCCATGACAACTTATTCCTGATTATAACATAATCCTTAGCAATATATGACTATTTACGCAGTGTATATTAGAATAGCATCTCTTAAGAATGCAGCAGTACCCGGTTGTTTCTCATCGTAATAAGCAGTAAATCGTTCATCATCCACGTACATTTGAGCAACCCCAGCGTGAGCTTCCTTACTGTACGTATTCCAATAATAACTCAACCATTGACGATGTAGATCTACAGCTTCTTGCGCGAGTTCACTTGCAGGGTCACCTGTGGTGATGGCTTTAGCTAGTGCTTCATGGACAGCAGCCTCTAATTGTTCAACATCAGCATATTGTGTTTCAGTCATGTTTTTAATCTTTTGATTGGTTAGATCGATTTGATCATCCCCATATTGCGCTCTAATTTCCTTGCCATATTTCTTCTCATTATCGTCGATCAAATTCTGTTTGAACCCTTCGAATTTCTCTTGGTCTGTCATTGTTATTCTCCCCTCTGCTTGAGCCAATGTTGAATCAACATTAGCGATTAATTGGTCTAATTGTGCTCGTTTCTCAAGAAGTTTCGCACGATGTTCTATCAGTGCTTTGTTCCCATCAAAGGAGGGCGAAGTCATGATTTCTTTTATTCTGTCAAGACTAATACCTAACTCTCTGTAAAAAAGGATCTGCTGTAACCGATCTACTTCGGGTTGACCATAAATGCGATATCCTGATGAATTCGTTCTAGCGGGCTTAAGTAGATCAATCTGATCATAATATCTTAAAGTTCTAGTGCTAATACCTGCCATGTGTCCTAACTTGTGCACGGTATATTCCATGTGTTCACCTCCCTGACTTCATAAGCGTACACCTTGACGTAACGTCAAAGTCAATAAGTTATTTCTTAAAGTAAAAACTGCAGTACTATCTCTATAAAGATAGGCTGCAGTTTCGTCTGTTTAAATGATTAGTGAGTAACTCTTATGTCTTGTCCTGCTTTTTCTTTTCTGGATATTAGATCGGAGACCGTTACAAATGAATAACCTCTTTTGATTAATTCTGGCAAAATGATTTTTAAGGCATCGACTGTTTGTATGCTGTTATGGACATAATCGTGCATCAATACGATATCGCCATTATCAACGTTATTAAGTACTTTATTCACAATCTTGTTTACTCCTGGACTCGTCCAATCCTTAGTATCCTGATCCCAAGACCACAGAATCATTAACAATTGATTATCTTTGCAAATGTTAACAGCAGATTCATTATAACTACCACCTGGTGGACGAAATAGTGTTGGTTTTTGTCCTGTAGCTTTATAAATCGCTTCTTGTGTTCGAGTCAGTTCGTTGAGTAATTTAGTTCTAGGGATATTCTGAAAAGAAGGATGATCAAAGGAATGATTACCGATCTCATGTCCTTCGAGAGATGCTTGCTTAACAAGTTGGGGGAATTTCTCTACACGATTGCCTACAACAAAGAATGTAGCTTTGGCCTGATATTTTTTTAGAAGACTAAGGATCTCAGGCGTTTTTGTATAATCGGGACCATCATCAAAGGTAAGGGCAATAACTTTCTTCTGGGTGGGAACTTCCCATACGATATCACCACGCTTCTCATAATATTCTCTTCCTTTACCTAAGGTAGAATGAGGCGCGGCATATGTAGTGTTGATGAAGAGATTGGCAATTGTAAATATGGTAAGTATTCGCGTCATGTTCAAGATGTTCATGGGTCCTCCGTCTTTGGGTCTCCCCTATTTGGTATATGAGCGTTATGGTTCACCACAATTCAACCTATTATTCAGAAGAGCGTTAAGGCGGATCGAACAGATATGAACTGAATGTTTTAAAAATGAGAAAAGGTATGCAATAATCATAATCGGTACTATTTGCATATCACATGCTTCAACTAATACTTACGTTAGGTGATGATTAAGGTTGTTTAAGCTAGCTGTATATTTAAGAGCGTATAAGAAAGAGGTTATTATTGGTCCGATTTTCAAACTATTGGAAGCTATATTCGAACTCCTTCTTCCAACCATTGTCGCGCTTATTATCAATAGAGGAATAGGGATGCGGGATACCAACTATGTTTTTAAAATGGGTGCACTCATGCTTAGCCTATCGATCGTCGGATTTGGTTGTTCATTGATCTGTCAGTATTATGCATCCCGTGCCTCACAAGGTTTCGGCACCACACTGCGTAATAAGTTATTCAAACACATCTCATCACTTTCCTATACAGAGATGGATAAGTATGGTACATCGTCACTCATAAATCGGATAACGAATGATGTTAATCAGCTTCAATTGGCTGTCGCCATGCTGATACGTCTAGTTATCAGAGCCCCATTTATTTGTATTGGTGCGATCATCATGTCGATGGTATTAGATTTCAGATTGTCACTTATTTTACTGGTAGCTACACCTGTGTTTGGTATTATCTTATACTTTATCATCACACGTACAGCACCGATTTATCGAGTATACCAACAGAAGTTGGACCGAATTGCACTTGTCTTGAGTGAGAATCTTTCAGGGGTACGAGTTATTCGCGCATTCGCAAAGAGTAGACAGGAGAGAGTACGGTTCAATGAATCTTCGGAGGATCTAACTCGTACTGCGATTCGTGTTGGGCGGATATCAGCCTTGTTGAATCCTATGACAACACTTGTGGTCAATGCCGCTATTATCGCTATTCTGTGGGTTGGTGGTATCCATATCGATGAAGGTCAACTCTCACAGGGTGAGATTATCGCCTTTATTAATTACATAACGCAAATATTGTTGGCATTGATCGTCGTATCGAACCTCGTCATTATTTTCACGAAAGCCTCTTCCTCGGCAGCGAGAATTAATGAAGTGCTAGGGACGGCAACGTCCATTCCTGATCTCGGAGATATTGATTCGACCAGTACTACTAACAGAATAAATGTACCTGCAATCCAATTTAATAACGTATCCTTTGGGTACAGTAAGATGGGTGAATTGGCGCTTGAGGACGTTTCAGTTGAGATTGGGCATGGAGAAACGATTGGAATTATCGGAAGTACCGGCTCGGGTAAATCCACGTTCATCAACCTGATCGGAAGGTTCTATGATGCGACACAAGGGGACGTCAAGGTCGATGGAGTTAACGTAAAGGATTATTCGTTACAGCAATTACGACGGATGATAGGTATTGTTCCGCAAAAGGCTTTACTCTTTACGGGTACCATTGCGGATAATATCCGCTGGGGTAACGAACATGCGACGGACGAGGAGATCATGAAGGCTGCTGCTATTGCGCAAGCTGAGGAATTTATACTTAAGCTTCCTGATGGATATAACACGGGGGTATCTAGAGGCGGAATCAATTTATCTGGTGGACAGAAGCAACGGTTGACGATTGCTCGTGCAGTAGTAGCCCAGCCACACATTCTCATTCTGGACGATTCATCAAGTGCGCTAGATTTTGCAACGGATGCCGCTCTAAGACGCGAATTGAAGGAGAACTGTATACAGATGACTGTACTTATGGTGTCACAGCGGGTCAGTAGTGTGCAGCAAGCCGATAAAATAATCGTATTTGAGGAAGGTCGAATTTCCGGCATAGGTACACACGATGAGCTGATGATCGGTTGTGAGGTATATAAGGAAATTTGCCTTTCCCAACTTTCCAGTGAGGAGTCACGTACATGAATAATAAGCAAACATGGAATAGACTCTTAACGTATGCTGGACAATATAAAAAAAATGCGATTTGGGCAGTGATATGTGCTGTGGTTAGTGTTGCCGCAAGTCTTATTGGTCCGTTGTTGATTGGTGAAACGATCGATCAAATGATAGGAGTAGGAGCAGTCCATTTCGATGCGATTGGGAAGTTATTGGTTATATTGGCGACCGTATACGTCATGGGTAGTCTCTTTGGTTGGTTGTTAATCAATTTGACGAACAAAATCGCTTATCGGACCGTGTATGATATGCGCCGTGAGCTCTTCGACCAGCTGAATATTTTACCGTTGAGTTACCACGATACACACCCGCAGGGTGATAGTATTAGCCGATTCGTTAATGATATGGATGCGGTGTCAGATGGACTTCTTCAGGGCTTCTCGACATTGCTTACAGGGGTCATTACAATCGTGGGAGCTGTCGTGCTAATGCTGTATATTAGTCCGCTGATGACCATTGTTGTTCTTATTTCTGCTCCGGTATCGTATTATGTTGCACGGTTTATTACGACACGATCTCAACAACTGTTCCGGGAACAGGCTACAATTCTAGGTGGATTAAATGGGTATGTAGAAGAAATGATTGGTGGACAAAAAGTGGTGCAGGCATTTCAATATGAGGAGCGATCCTTTACTCAGTTCGAGAAGAAGAATCAAGAGTTATATGAAAAGGGAATGCGATCCCAATTCTATGGTTCTCTATCGAATCCTGCAACCCGCCTAGTGAACAATGTTACGTTCTCGATTATTGCCATGATTGGTAGCGTGGCTGTCATTCTAAACACCGTAACGGTGGGGGAACTATCAAGCTTTCTGATCTTCTCTAACTTGTTTGCTAAGCCATTTAATGAAATCACAGGCGTCTTAACACAACTTCAGTCGGCAACAGCATCATCACAGCGTATTTTCGCGGTTCTTGATTTGGAGCCTGAACAACCTGATCAAGCCAATGCACTTCAGTTGGAACATAGCAAAGGGATGATTACCTTTGACAAGGTGAAGTTTGCATATCAAGCTGATCGCCCTCTGATCACGAATTTCAGCCTGAAAGTGCAACCGGGTACGCGCATTGCCATCGTCGGTCAGACGGGGGCGGGTAAGACAACATTGGTTAATCTTCTCATGAGATTTTATGAGGTGAACAGTGGGACCATTACGATAGATGGCGTCAATATTAATGAAATTACTCGCGATAGCTTGCGGCACAACTTCGGTATGGTGTTGCAAGAGACATGGCTGTATGGGGCAAGTATTCGGGATAATATAGCATACGGGAAGCAGAATGCCACTGACGAAGAAGTCATTGCAGCAGCGAAAGCAGCGCATGCTCATAGCTTTATCAAGAGGTTACCTGAGGGGTATGACACGCTTATTACGGGTACAGGTGGGAGTCTATCTCAAGGACAGGAACAACTGCTTACGATTGCACGCGTCATGCTCGTTGACCCACCGATGCTAATTCTAGATGAGGCAACCAGTAGCATTGATACTCGAACCGAGATTCGTATTCAGAAAGCTTTTCAGAAGATGATTGAGGGTAGAACCAGCTTTGTGATTGCGCACAGACTATCCACGATTAGAGAAGCAGACTTGATTCTGTATATGAAGAACGGAGATGTTGTTGAAAGTGGAAGCCACGAGCAATTGTTAGCGAGTGGCGGGCATTATGCTGAGCTATATAACAGCCAGTTTACAACGATATAAGTGAATCAGATATGATGTGGAAGGGGATCTCCTATATGCCAGAACAATGGTCAGGGTGTTTCCTTCCTTTTTAATATCAGTAATATGCGGCTTTTTAAGTTAAAGCGACTGAACAGTAAGTTCAAATGTATCTAGACAACATTTGAGCTTCAGTTGCTAGTTATTGTAATGATTATTAATGAATTTGGCTAATAAAGCGGTAAAATTTCATAGTAATTATTGGTAATATTGATAATGTTAGTTTTTTAGTTGTAGGTCTATAGACCTACAACTATTTTTCTGTCATCATTTCACTAATATGTGGATCAAAGTATTGATATAACTAAAGGTTACAATAATTTAACTAATTGGTTACAAACTTTTCATTTAATAAAATTTAGGATATTTATGGTTTTTATTTATAACATGACAGTTCTTTGTACCTGAATTTCTAATTGTGAATTAAGACCAAAGACCGATTATCTATGGGGAAGAAGAACTCTACAATGAGGACAAGCAATGCAGGAACATTAGCATCTCAGGAGGTAATTACAACATGATGATTAGTAAAAAAGTGATAACTGCATCACTAACAGCAGTAATGCTGTTCGGAAGCTTGTCCACAACAGCTTTTGTACAACAAGTAGAGGCTGCTACAACAACAACTTCAAAAGTAACTTGGGGAGTAAATCTACGTCAGGCCCCATCCAGTTCGTCAACAATTATTCGAATGATTCCTAAAGGTGAAAAGGTCGATGTTCTTGGGAAATCTGGAACAGCATGGCTTAAAGTTAAGGACACCAAAGGAAAAGTTGGTTATATTTCTTCGTCGTCCAAATATACGCAGAAAGTTTCAGGAGCCACTGATAATAACACTACGGTCAATAATCGTGTTGAGAAAGTAATTGCAGCAGGGAAGAAGTATTTGGGAACACCATATGAGTATGGTTCAAGTCGTTCAAATACCTCTACATTCGATTGCTCCGACTTTATACGTCAGGCTTTCATTGATGGTGTTGGTATAAAGCTACCAGCGGATTCAAGAGGTCAAGGCGATTACGTGAAGAATAAAGGGAGCGTTCAGAAGGATTGGACCAAGCTGAAGCGCGGCGATCTGATGTACTTCATGTCTTATAAAGGGACGAGCTCGTCAGCTTATTCTAATGCGAACAAAGCAAAAGCTACAATTACACACACAGGGATTTACTTAGGAAATGGAGAAATTCTGCATACCTATTCTAAGGAATCAGGTGGCGTAACGATTAGTAAGATTGGTGGTACGCACTGGGAGAAACGTTTCTTATTCGGTGGAAGTGCACTGTAATCAACATATAACGTTAAGCGGACCCCTTCAAGATGATAGAAGGGGTTTTGTCTTATTATGATATACTACTTGTAAGAATTCATTTCAAATCGCGGAGTTTTCCATAAGAATGGGAGCATGGTCATGATCAGAAAAAGTTGTACGCTAGATACCGATTTCCAAAGATCGGTAACCTTTCAAAGAAATATAGAAGTGTGGATTAAGCAAGAGCTAGCCATCATTGGTAGAGTGGAATCTTTTACAGCGGAAGCTGTTCGAATTGATGGTAATGAGTATTTAAGAGATTCATGTGAGTTTATCATGGTGTAATTGAATTCAAGAAATGTATATAGACGTTGATAAACGGTAGGCCAAGGTTGTTCTTGGCTACCGTTTATTTGGTTCGTTTATTAATTTAACTTTTATACAGGGAGCATAGATTGTACATCATCTTTAACTTCAGCTTCTGAAGTACTAAACTGAATGTTGTATAATTCGGCGTACAGTCCATTCATCTCTAACAGAACTTCATGAGAACCCTCCTCGACGATAGCACCTTGATCTAATACAATAATTCTAGAAGCTTCCCGCACCGTGGATAATCTGTGCGCGATGACCAACGTTGTGCGATCCTTCATAAGTAAATCAAGGGATTGCTGAACAATCCGTTCGGATTCGTTATCCAAAGCGGAGGTAGCCTCATCCAAAAGAAGAAGTGGAGCGTTACGAAGGAAGGCTCTCGCAATGGCTATACGTTGTCTTTGTCCACCGGATAAGGTCGATCCATGTTCACCTAATAACGTGTCGAAGCCTGCAGGCATTTTTGAAATAAACTCTTCTGCGCCTGCTAGTCGGGCTGCTTCTTGAATATCTTCATCGGTCGTATCACTTGCGCTGAAGGCTATGTTGTCCCGTATGGTTCCCGAGAATAGATAAGGGTTCTGAGGTACATACGTAATCATTGCGCGTGTTTCTTCGAGTTGATCTTGAACAGATTTGCCGTAAATGGAGATGGTGCCAATATCCGGTTCATAGAGCCCACAGCATAACCGAACAAGTGTCGTCTTCCCTGAACCGCTAGGCCCCACAACAGCGATGGTCTCCCCAGGAGAAACATTTAAATGGATTCCGGAAAAAAGGGATGATTCACTTCCATCAACAGAGGGGTGTTTATAATGGACATTCTCTAAGGACAAGGCAAAGATTCCAGCTGAAGCTAGCGGGAACGTGGTAGGTTCTGGCGAAAGCCCGCCTTTCCCTTCATTGGGTATTTCGAGTATATCGAATACACGATCAGCTGCACCTAAAGCTTCTTGTACCCCTCCCCATGTCTGAGACATGTGAACAAAGGGCCACTGTACACGTCCCATTAATATGATAAATGCTAGAACTTCACCAGTTGTGGTTCCTCCTCTCATAGCAGACATAGCAATCAAACCAGCACATGCAACCATGATCAGATTATTGACGAAGGCCGATGATTGCCACAAAAGTCCATTCAGAATTGTCCTTTTTCGTTGCAATTGGTTCAACTTTTCACGTTCAAGTACATATCGATTCAGAAGAGTATCTTCTAGGGCGAACGCCCGTACCACTTTCATTCCCTGTAATGTTTCTTGTAAAAGACTACGAAGTTCTGCTTCTTTCTTATAAATCTCAGTGGATAATTTACGTAGCTTTCGATCAAAGAATCGGCCAGAAAGAAATACAATAGGTCCCGAACCTAGAGCCAGAAGCGCGATCCATACGTCCATTTGGGCAAGATATATAAACGAAACAAAGCAGAGAAGAAGATTGTACCCCAGATCGTATACGATGCTATTTACCATACCGATGGCCATACCTGCATCCTTATTAATGCGTGAGGTAAGATCTCCCGAATGCATCGTTTGGACCTGACGGAAGGGGATGCGTTGACTCTTGTCAAAAAGTTTGGCACGGATATCCCAAGACATACGACTCTGCACAACGAATCGGAAGTAATATTGTACCATGAGACAACAGATAATAATGGCAGAGACGGTTGCACAAATGAATGTCGCACGCATAAGAGAGTCCATGCTCGAGCTATTAATCGTATCAATGAAGACTTGTTGAACGACTGCGAAACCAATGTCCATAACAAGTTTGGCGGACAAAAGAAGGATGGCAAGAATAAATCCGATACGGTAAGGTACTGCATAAGACATTAATTTACGTAGAATGTATGGGAACGTATGATTGGAAGGACTATTTGCTTTCATGCTTTGACCTCCATAGCGGCAGCAGAGACATTATCTTTCTTAAAGGTTGTCTCAACCATGGCTCGATATTTACCATCTGAGGTCATTAACTCGTGGTGTGTACCCTCTTCAATAATAGAACCGGCCTCCAAATAATAGATTCGATCTGCATCTCTAATCGTTGATAATCTGTGAGCGATAACTACAGTAGTTCGACCGTACATAAGTTGTTGAAGAGCTTGTTGAACAAGCCCTTCATTGTGGCTATCAAGTGCTGCTGTAGGTTCATCGAGAAGCAATAGCGTAGGCTTTCTGACAAACGCTCTTGCGATGGATAACCGTTGTCGTTCTCCTCCGGACAAAGTAAGTCCACGTTCACCGATGAAGGTCTCGTATTGTAAAGGCGTTCGCATGATGAATTCATGAATACCTGCACTTTGTGCAGCTTTAATAATGTCTTCACGAGTGGCCTCTGAACTCCCCCATGCGATATTCTCGTACAGCGTACCAGAGAACAGATACGGTTCTTGAGATACGTAGGCGATACCTTTACGCCAGACTCGAGGATGAATGGTGCTTAAACGTACATCGCCGTTACTTATGATGCCTTCATAGGGTTCATAAACGGCAAGTAGTAAATTAAGAATTGTGCTTTTGCCACTACCACTGGGACCTGCAAATGCTGTTACTTTCCCAGGTTCGATCGAAAGGGATACGTCAGTCAATACTTGATCAGAACCGTAGCGGAATCCGACTCGCTCGAATGTGATAGCATGAGTGCTACTAACAACTTGATTAGAGGATACGGACATATCTTTATGATCCTTATTAAGATTAGATTCCCGGTCAATGCCTTCTTCCTGCAAATCTAGGACTTCAAACAATCGAGTACCTTGTGCTAAGGAAGCCTGAAATTCAGTCCATAGATTTGCAATGCGAGATACAGGGGTCGTGATTTGCTCGAAACAAAAGAGAAATGCTGCGACAGCTCCTACATCAAGGCGACCATCAATGACGAGGTAACCGCCAAAGGAAAGAACGTATAGCAAGCCACCAAGGATAACGGCAAGGGGCATGTTATAACCTACTGCTTCTATGCGAGAAATCGGAAGATGAATTTTGAAATATTGTTTAACACGTTGTGCAAATTGTGCATGAAGTGTGGGAGAAAGTGAGAAGGCCCGAACGACTTCAGCACCTTGTACAGTATCTTGAATGAATACTTGTTGTGTTGACTCTACTTGTTGTCTTCGCTCATGCATGGAGCGTAGACGAGAGGTAAAAGGTAGCATGATTAGAGGGACTAATGAACAGATAATCATAACCCCCAAAGTTAATACATATTGGAGAGACAATAAGTACGTAAGGAGGAAGGTGAGCTGCATCAGATTGGTCAGTAACTCGATTGTTTTTTGATTGATACCTTGTTGGGCAACAACGGCAGAATCATTCATACGGCTGATGAGATCAGCAGAATGATAGCGGTCTAGATCCTTCATTTGTACCTTCAATAACTTAGAGAGAATGGAGGCTTGAAGTGTAGCGGTTGACTTGAATTCAAGCACCCCTGATAAATAGGTCCTGAGAAAGTTAGCGCATGCATCCACGATAACGACTACGGCCCCAAATATGAGACTAGACGTCAATGCTGACATATCCTGATTGGTGGCGGCATTGATAATACGACGTAAAGACTCAGCTAAGGCAACAGTCGCAAGTGAGACGACAGCCGCGAGAATGCACAATATAATATACCTACCCAAGTAAGGCTTGCCAAGCTTCATTAGACGTTTCAAAGTGCTAGAAGGTGCCGGTATGGTTCGGTTATGGATAGCCTCTCCGTTCGTTGCTCCGCTCAAGTAACATCCTCCTTATGATCAATTAGATTCATTACTATTAATCTATATTGTTAGTAATCCTCACCGAGCATAACTCTAGTGGTTACAGCCAACAACTCTCGCAATATATCGATATTAAGATGGTAATACATGCGATGATCTTCCCTTTTCATTTCAAGTAAATTTAAGAAGAATAAGAAGTTGGCATGATAATTGACTGCGGCTGGCGTTATGCCGAGCTTTTTCGCTAATTCCTGTCCGTAGTGAGGGCGTTCTTGAAGCAGTAATATAAAGTCGAGACGTCTTTTGTCTGAGAATGCCTTTAAGAACAACTCTGTCTTCTCTCGATCGGCAGCGGGTCCGAATACGCGATTGTTATGTATACCAAAGATAACCCATGATATCCAAGCGGTTCCGGTATTAATGGATATGTGATGGTTACCTATTTGTGATATGAAACTAATATGAAAGGTTGTAGGTATGTCATAAACAGCAGGTTCGACTTTGTTGAATTCTTGTATGAATCGCACGGGATTGGCATGGAAATATTCTTTGTAAATCAGTGAAGCTTGCTCAGACTCCTCCCTGAAGCGGTCTTTCCAGAGTACAAAGGCATCGCGGTAGAACAGCCGTATGAGTTGCATATACCGTAGTTTCGTCTCTTCTGGGTGGGCTAGACATTCGAGTAAAGGGGCATGAGCATTTATAAGTTCTGGTTGTGGTGTCGTATCTGTCACGAGCTCAGTCAATAATCGAAGATCGATTTTTACAGTTTCCCATTCTTGTCCTTGTAGAAACTCCTCCATTTGATCCCAATATACGCCGTAGACCATTTGTACTACGACATGTTCAGCAGGACTCTGTTCTAACATATTAATCCATTCTTCGGCGGACTGTGGTTTCGTTAAGGAACAGATGGATTCATAGAATGCGAAATCAAGTCCTTTATGTAAAAAGTGATATTGGAAAAAAAACTGAAGCTCTCGAAGTGTATGAGGTGACAATCTGGCTTGTGCATCATTATGAAAGGTCAAAGCAAGAGGGTCTAGCTCAAGTTTGTAATCCTCTGCCAGTGCGAGCAGCTGTCCTTTACATGCAATCATCCCCATGGAGATAATCATTTCTAAAGCCTCGTTATAAGCAAAACTGATATTTGTATTCAATAAATCCTTCATAATGACCTCCTAAGTGTAATATTTTCATTTCCATTAAATATTAGATGTTATTATATAACATTTAAACTTTACTTAATGTTAAAATAAACCACAAACTAATTTTTGTAAAGATAAAAATCAAATCATAATTGTAATTATTCCTTCTTAAAAAAAAAACAACGAAATTTCAGGGATTATACAAGAGTGGATGTCGCCTATTCAGGTTCAAAGACGAAAAGGCTAATTCTTCAAATTTATAAATTGACGGTTGGATAAAAGCGTTATAATATGAATGCAAACGGTTTCATTTATTGGCGTATGGTTCCGTTTAACACCTCAATTGGAATTCTCATGAAGGGGAATGAATATCATCAATATAGGGTCTTACTGACGGAAATTATAAAAGGAGGGATACTATCATTTTGTGCAATCGTTTGCATTTTTTTGTTGAATTTTATATGAAGGAGTGTTACCCAAATGAAGTCAACTTTTAGAAGAAAGCAAATGTTGTCCATCTTTATGATACTTATTCTTATTATTTCTAGTATTGGGTTCTATCCCTCACAAGTGGGTGCATCCGCTCCAACTAAAGTCGTGTTGGTAGGTAGCTTACAGAGTGAATTGGGGGCGAGTGGCGATTGGGACCCAGCGAATTCAGCTACTGAAATGATCGATATGGGTGACGGAAACTATCAGTTTACGGGTGATTTACCCGCAGGTACTTATGATTATAAAATTGCCATAGGCGGAGCGGGGGGCATTAGTTATGGATTTGACAATTATACAAACCAAGCTGGGGTGAATCATAAGGGTGACATCCGCATTACATTACTTCAAGATACGCAAGTGGCTTTCTACTACAACGACGCTACCCACAAAATTGCAGATTCAACGTATTATACTCCACTTGCTATGGATAAGCTCCCTCGGGTAGTTGGGAATTTGCAGACTGAAATTGGAGATGGAACAGACTGGTCACAGCAAAGTGCCAGTGCCATGATGACGGATGACGACTTTGATAATGTGTACTCGGTCACAAAGGTCGTATACGGGGATGACTATGAATATAAAATTGTTCTAGGTTCAACATGGGATGATCCTGCTTATCCAACTAGTGGTAATAAGCTATTGAGTCTTTCTCAAGAACTTCCAGTCACATTTAATTACAATGCAATAGATCATAATGTAACAGCTGATTTTGTTGTGCCAGTTGAACCTGAAGAACCATCTAGTGAAGTGCCGTCAGGCCATCTACGAATTCACTACAACCAAGATGCGGATGAAGCAGCTGGTCTTGGGTTATGGTTGTTCAAAGATGTTGTGATGCCATCAAAGGTTTGGTCAACGGATGCAACGCCTTTCACTGCAGAGAAAGTGGATAGTTATGGCGTATATATTGACGTTCCACTCATAACAAATGCAAAGGAAGTTGGTTTTATTGTCGTAAATCGAACAACTGGTAATAAAGATGGCGGAGATAAAGTTGCTAAATTGGATTCAGCGAAAGTAAATGAAGTATGGATCCAACGGGGATCGGATGCGATCTCCATGTTTGAACCTGTAGATCTTCCGGCAAATACAGTACGTATCCATTATGTAAGGCAAGACCACAATCACAGCGCATTTGGTCTTTGGTTGTTTAATGACGTTGCTGTGAAATCGGAAACAGTGGGCTCATGGCCGGCGGGGGCAACGTCTTTTACAGCAGATAAAACGGATCGTTATGGCGCATATATTGATGTACCGCTTATTGAGGGTGCGAAGAAAATCGGCATGATTGCTCTGAATAAAACAAGCGGCAATAAAGACGGTGGAGATAAAACCTTTAATCTCCTCGATCGATACAAGCAAATTTGGATTAAACAAGGTGATGATACCGTATATGTGTCTCCTTACGGAGAAGTAGCTACGGGGTTATTGTCCGCAGAAGTATTATCTGAAAGTAAAGTTCTATTAGGTTTCACGATGACCGAAGGGTTAGAAGCGTCAGCTGTGAAAAGTGGATTGAGCATTACGGACAAGAACGGTGATATCGTAACGGTGAAGAATGTTCAAATCACGAGTTCAAGAACGGTTGAAGTGAATACAAGCCCGTTTGAATTGGAGAATACCCCGTTAAGTATCACTTATTCAGGAAGAAATGTAACCGCTATCACCGGTTGGAAAATGCTCGATGAAATGTACAACTACGAGGGTGATGATCTCGGAGCAACATATAAGGCAGGGAGTGTAACATTTAAACTATGGGCACCTAAGGCAAGTTCTGTTATTGCGAATGTGTACAACAAAGATGATTCTACACAGTTGATGGGTAGTGCTAACTTAGTTAAAGGAGACAAGGGCGTATGGACTGCTGGGGTTGCCCCAGGTGATCTGATAGGAGCCAATGTTACGGATCTCAAAGGTTATTACTATCAATATGAAGTAACGAATAATGGTGAAACGAAACAGGTACTTGATCCATACGCTAAATCTATGGCGGAATTCAGAGTGAACACCAAAGGAGAAGTGGGTCCTGACAGAGATGCTGTAGGAAAGGCCGCTATCGTGGACTTAAGTGGAACGGATCCAGCAGGTTTTGATTATGCCGATATTAAGGGCTATGAGAATAGAGAGGATGCAATCATTTGGGAGATCCATGTGAGAGACTTTACATCAGACCCAACGATTGAGAATGATTTGAATAATGCAACGTGGGGGTCTTTCGATGCTTTCAAAAGTAAGCTGGATTACCTTCAATCTCTTGGTGTTACGCACATTCAATTACTACCTGTAATGGCGTGGTACTACGGGGATGAAAGTTTGATGAAGGAAAGAGAACTGGATTATTCAGCTCGAGACAATGAATACAACTGGGGTTATGATCCACACAACTATTTCTCACCGGATGGTGCTTATTCAGAAGATCCTACAGATCCGGAACTCAGAATTAAAGAATTGAAAGCGATGATTGATGCGATCCATGATGCCGGTATGGGTGTAGTCTTAGATGTTGTATATACCCATATGGCTCAAGCAAGTTTATTGAATGATATCGTCCCTAACTACTATGCATTTCAAGATGCAAATGGAAACAACATTGGTGGCTTCGGTAACAATCTAGCAACGAATCATAAGATGGCAGAGAAATTGATGGTAGACTCTGTTAAATATTGGTTTGACGAATACAAAATTGATGGAATGCGCTGGGATATGATGGGCGATGCAACCTATGATGCTGTACAGAATGCCTATGATGCAGCAGAAGCAATCAATCCTAAAGCATTATTTATAGGCGAAGGGTGGAGAACCTTTGGTGGAGCCGCGGCAGATCCTTCGTTAGCAGGTAAAGGGGCAGACCAGGACTGGATGGATAAAACCGACAGTGTGGGCGTGTTCTCCGATGAGATAAGAAACGAATTGAAATCCGGTTTTGGTAATGAAGGAGAGCCAAGATTTATCACGGGTGGCGCGCGCGACATCAACGTGATCCTCAACAATATCAAAGCGCAGCCAAGTAATACGGCTGATGATGACCCGGGTGACATGGTGCAATATATCGAAGCCCATGACAACCTGCCGTTGTATGATATTATTGCTCAGTCGATTAAGAAAGATCCTTCCATAGCGGCGAATGATCTGGAGATCCATAAGCGGATACGAATTGGAAATCTGTTAATACTGACGTCCCAAGGGACTGCCTTTCTCCATGCAGGACAGGAATATGGGCGAACCAAGCAGTGGAAAGCAGCAGGAAAGCCAGAACAGAAATATCATGAATTAGCAGATGAGGCAGGTGGTGTGTTTGGTTATTTCGTACATGACTCCTATGACTCTTCCGATGCAATTAACAAGTTTGATTGGGAGAAAGCAACGAACGAAATGCAATATCCTGTGAACAATACAACTAGAGAATATACAACAGGATTGATAGCATTAAGAAAATCAACGGATGCGTTTAGACTAGGTGATAAGTCACTAGTAGACTCTAATATCACTTTGATCTCAGCGCCAGAGGTTCAATCAAGGGATCTTATTATGGGTTACAAGAACAAAGCAACAGATGGAACGGGTCATTATTATGTATTTGTGAATGCAGACAGTAAGGAGAGAACCATGACGTTGGATGAAGATTTAACGACTGGTAAGGTTCTAGTAGATAATGATGAAGCAGGACTCAATGAGGTTTCTACGAAATCTGGATTTGTACTAAAGGCGGATTCGATTACTCTTAATCCTTTAACTGCAGTTATTATCCAACAAGATACTGCAGCAGCAGTAGTTAGATCGTTAGAACCCGACACAACCAAATACGCTCTAGAAGTAGGTAAAAGTCATCAAACAGCCATAAATGCGAAATACGATGATGGCAGCCAGAGAACGGTAACGAATCAAGCTACTTACGGTTCAAGTGACATGCAAGTGGCTACCGTGACGGCAAAAGGCTTAGTAAAGGCAGTCGCTAAAGGCACTGCAACGATTAAAGTCACTTATGGCGGCAAGACAACAAACATAACGGTTACCGTTACGACGGAACCCGTTAACGACAAGCGTTACGTCCAATTCAATTACATCCGTCCAGATAAGGATTACAAAGATTGGAATCTTTGGGTATGGAACACGGGTGTGAAGAATGACCAGATTAATTTTGAAAAGGTAGAGAACGGTGTGGCGTCTGTGATGATTGAAATTGGACCTCAAGCGATGGGCGTCGGCTTTGTTCTTCGCAAAGGGACAGATTGGAACACTGCCAAACAGGATTTTCCGGATGATCGCACTATTCCGGTGACACCTGGAGCTATGTTTACCAAAGTTAATGTGACGAGTATGGTCCAAGAACTTGATATATTGCCAAGCATCAGGGGACCCGTTCTGAATGATGGAAACATTACGTTTATGTATAGAGACGATGCTCTTTATGAAAGCGGTCAAATGACCAAAATCACGAATGCAAAAGTGAAAGTCAACGGTACGGAATATGCTATGACTTACGATCGAACGAAGGAATGGTTTAGTTATACATTAAGTAACGTGAAGAATGGTACTTATGAATACACATTCTTGATAACGAATGATGGAAAAACGATTGAAGTTACAGATCCGCACAATACGGTTAACGGTAAATCGGTCGTGGAATACTACATCCCTGTGGTCAAAATTCAATCGACCATCAATCCAACGGTAATCTCGTCTAAGGAGAATGCTGTATTGAAACTGAAAGTTTCTTCAAATGATCAATCGACGACCTACAAGGAAGCCTATATGGATCTTACGGCATTGGGTGGACCTTCAAAAGTGAAGATCGATACGGATCTTATGGAACAAACCTTTGGTGTAAAGGATTCCATTGCTACCGGACTGAAGAACATTCCAATTACTTTGGTGGATCAATTCGGTAACAAGCATACACATCGAGCAACCATAGAAATTAAGGCGAGAACGTACACAGGCAAACTCGATTTCGATTGGGACGAAGCCCGCATTTACTTCGCTTTAACGGATCGTTATAAGGATGGTGATCCAACGAACAATCAAGATGTCGATAAAACGCATCTCGAAGCTTACCATGGTGGTGACTTTAGAGGTCTTATTGATAAGTTGGATTATATGCAACAGTTGGGTATAAATACATTATGGATTACACCGATCGTAGACAATATCGATTTCAACAAAGGTCTTGATTTCAATAGTAAACAGTATGGTTATCATGGGTATTGGGCTAAGGACTTCACGAAGATCGACGAACATCTTGGCGATCTAGCAACGTTCAAAGAGCTCATTGATACAGCTCATGATAAAGGGATTAAGATTATGGTAGACGTAGTCTTGAATCATACGGGCTACGGTCTTAAAGAAAATGACGCTAGACCTGGTATCACACAGGCTGATAAGGATCGTTTCGCTAACATGCTGAGAACAGATGGCATGTCATCAGAGGAAGATCCAATTAAGGGAGAATTAGCACAACTTCCTGATTTAAAAACAGAAGATCGTGACGTTCGAAAGCAACTGATTGATTGGCAGGCAGGCTGGTTAGATCGGGCTAGAACAGATCGTGGAGATACGATTGATTATTTCCGCGTAGATACAGTCAAACATGTGGATGACACGACATGGAAAGCATTCAAGAATGCATTGACTACGATTGATCCCGATTTCAAAATGATTGGAGAATACTTTGGTGCAAGCGTAGGCAGTGACGGAGGTACGCTCCAAAGTGGTCAAATGGACAGTCTTCTTGATTTCAGCTTCAAAGAGAATGCAAGAGACTTTGCCGATGGAAAGATAGAATCGGTAGAAGCATACTTAGCTAACCGAGAAGCACAAATGGATAACACAAGAACTATGGGACAGTTCCTAAGTAGTCATGATGAGAATGGTTTCTTGAACGATTACGTAAAAGGAGATAAAGGCAAGCTGAAGATCGCTGCAGCGCTACAAATTACTTCTAAAGGGCAGCCTGTTATTTACTACGGTGAAGAATTAGGTCGTTCCGGAAACAATGCGGGTGATATGAGTAAAGGGGAGTTCAGCGAAAACCGTTCAGATATGCCGTGGAATCAATTAGATACGGAAAAAGCATTACATGATCATTACCAGAAGTTGTTGACTATCCGTGCTAAGTATTCCAAATTGTTCTCCAAAGGAACACGGACATCACTTGCTGCTTCTAATGAAGGAGGATACCTGGCATTTAGCAAAAATGTGGATAGCCAGAATGTTGTTACAGTCATTAACACAAGAACAGCTACTAAAGACGTTACAATTTGTGTGCCGTTTGAGAAAGGAATTCAAGTGAAAGACGAGTACAGCGGCAAGATTTATAACGTAACGAACGATCAGAAAGTAAGCTTTAGTCTTCCAGGGATGAATGAAGGTGGAACCGTTATTCTTGTAGCAGTACCGGGAGATACTGGAACTGGAGTAGGACCTGGAACCGACAATAGTAACAGTAGTAGTAACTATAGCAATAGCAATAGTGCTACCCAGACGCAGAAGATCGTGAGTGAAGAATTATTGAGAAAAGGAAAAGAGAAAATTTCCATTGATCTCGCAGCGAAAGAGAATGGTGTTCTGCTACCGTTGAAAGCAGCAGAACTTGTGGGAGCCAATCCAATTGAAATCAATAAAGGCGATTTCTCGGTTCAACTTCCTTCATCGTTATTGAAGGTCACTCAGGAGTTGATTCCGGCTAGCCAATCTGAGGGCGCTGTCATCTCCTTTAAGATGGATGAAGTGACCCAAGCTTCAGCAAAATCCCTTATCGGGAAATCAGATAACTCGACAACGCAGCTGAAATTAGCAAGTAAGATGTTTGATTTCGACCTATCGCTCAAAATGAAGGATGGAAAAGAAGTGAAAACAGAGTCTTTCTCATCAGCAATAACGGTAGCCTTTACTGTTGATCCATCAGCAGATAAGAAACTCCTTGGTGTGTACTCCGTTTCGGACGATGGAAAGGTCGAGTATGTTGGTGGCTATTGGGAGAATGGTAAACTTAAAGCGAACGTGAACCATTCAGGTAAGTATGTAGTAATAGAATATAATAAATTGTTTGCAGATGTACAAGGTCACTGGGCTCAAGTTGCTATCATGGAACTCGCAGCTAAGCATGTGGTAGAAGGCGCGACGGACAGTACATTTAATCCAGACCAAAAGTTGACTCGTGCTGAGTTCGCAGCTATGCTCGTTCGGACTTTAAGCTTAAAGGATGCAGGTAGCGTGTCCTTCACAGATGTCGATAGTAGTTCTTGGTATGCTTCCGCGGTTTCGACTGCGTACCACAATGGATTGGTGAAGGGTAAGAATGAGTCCACATTCGCACCACAAGCAACCATTACACGAGAAGAAATGGCTATGATGATCCTGCGTGCCTATCAGTTGAACAACGAAGCATCAGCTGTACCTAATAGTTCGGCGTCTGCATTCATTGACGAACAGCAGATTAGTTCTTGGGCTGTTGAAGAGGTTCGAGCGGTTACATCGCTTGGATTAATGAATGGACACAGCAAGAAAGAATTCGTTCCGAAGTCCAACACGAGCCGTGCAGAAAGCGCTCAAGCTATTGTGAATTTACTCCATAAAATTCAGTAAAACAAGGGTCAAGAACCAACCTCCTCATGCTCAATTCGAGCTGGGGAGGTTATTGATGTTGTGGTTGGATATAATGTAATCGTTTAGTTAATCTGAAATAATACGGAGGAATAGGCTACATGTGAATTTAAACATTGTGATTTATTACCAGCAAACATGACGTTTGTCATACTCTCGAGTTGACGTTTATGACTACTACGATCGAGGTTGCCAATTTATAATAATGAAAGTAAACTACGCTGACGTTGTGATACGTTCCCCAAAAAGCGTTGTATCTGAGGAGGAAAACACGAGATGTCCGAGGCTAAACAAGTCAACAGCTTACGTAAAAAGGTTGCACCTTTTGAGAAAACCGAGATAAAATCGAGTGTTAGACAGCTAATAAATACAATTGGACCCTTAATAGTGCTCTGGTATGCCGCCTATCTTAGTCTTTCTGTTTCTTATTGGTTGACAATAGTATTGGCGATTGTCACTTCTGGATTTGTGATCAGAACCTTTATTATTTTCCATGATTGTACACATCAAGCGTTCTTCAAAAACAAATTAGCTAATAAGATCGTTGGAACGATTACAGGTATCGTTGCGTTGGTTCCTTTCGAACAATGGAAATACACGCATACTATGCATCATGCAACCAGTAGTAATCTAGA
The DNA here is from genome assembly GCF_001637205.1 of Paenibacillus glacialis. GTDB lineage: Bacteria > Bacillota > Bacilli > Paenibacillales > Paenibacillaceae > Paenibacillus_AQ > Paenibacillus_AQ glacialis. The sequence goes on along the minus strand of NZ_LVJH01000058.1, from coordinate 80,561 downwards.
TAAACGGGGCACAGGAGATATGTGGCTTCTTACCATAGATGAATATTTAGAGGCTTCTAAGATGCGCAGATTGGCATATCGCTTCTATCGTAATCCGTTAGTCATGTTTGGACTCGGTCCAATCAGTGTATTCTTGTTTCAATATCGCTTTAACCGTAAAGGCGCGAAACGCAAAGAACGTATTAATACCTACGTTGTGAACATATCTCTTGTAGCGATCTATTCATTGTTGATCTGGGCTATTGGCTGGCAGGCATTTGTATTGGTTCAAGGTCCGGTCTTCTTCGTGTCAGGGTGTCTTGGGATTTGGTTATTCTATGTCCAACATCAGTTCGAGGATTCCTACTTTGAGAACGAAGATGAATGGGATTATGTAAAAGCCGCAGTGGACGGAAGCTCGTATTACAAACTTCCAAAGGTTCTTCAATGGTTCACAGGTAATATTGGTTTCCACCACGTTCACCATTTGAGCCCAAAAGTACCGAACTATCGTTTGGAAGAAGCGCATAATTCAACACCACCTCTTCATCATGCGACTACCATTACACTTAGGACGAGTCTGAAATCACTTAACTTCCGCCTGTGGGATGAGAAGAATAAAACCTTTATTGGTTTTGGTGAGTTAAAAAATCGGCTTCGTAACTTGGATTCCGTAGCAGAGAAATTAAAGGTTACTAAACCTAGTTTACAAGAAAAATAATGAAGTGTGGTACACTAAAATAGATTAGAATATATTCAAATAAATTCAGTTGGCATACAAAAAGAGGGTGAGACGACCATGCCGAAATGGTATCAAATATTCCATAAGAACACGGGACTAAGTCCATACGTATGGGTCGTCTTTTGTATCCTCCCTTTTTATTTCATATTTCGCGCGTCATCATCCTATCAGATCGCTTCCGGCGTTATTATGACTATTGTCTTTCTAGGATGTTATGTGCTGTCGTTTGTAACAAGAGGATGGCAGATATACTTTTGGACAAGCGTACAGATTGTCATCTCAATAGGCATGACCTTGTTGTTTGGTTATGTTTATTTTGCTATCTTCTTAGCTCTTTTTATCGGAAATATTCAGAGTAAACCTGGATTTATTACACTGTATTGCATTCACCTTGTCACGACATTTGTAAGCATTAATTATGGATTTGTATCACAAAATCCTTTGTTCATTACACAGTTTCCATTTATTGTCATGAGTCTGATTGGGGTAATTCTGCTTCCTGTGAATACCTATAATCGGAACAAGAGTGATAAGCTGCAAGGTCAGCTTGAGGATGCAAATAAACGAATATCTGAACTTGTAAAGCTAGAGGAACGGCAGAGAATTGCTCGTGATTTGCATGATACTTTGGGTCAGAAGCTTTCTCTCATTGGATTGAAGAGCGATCTAGCTAGCAAATTAATGAGTAAGAATATTACGCAAGCCCAAGCTGAAATTAACGATGTTCGCCAAACAGCAAGAAGCGCGTTAAAGGAAGTACGAGAAATGGTTACAGAGATGCGTGGAACAAGAGTTGAAGATGAGATTTATCGTGTTAGTCAGATTCTTAAGGCAGCTGATATTGAGTGCAGTATTGAAGGTGATCCGACACTGAAGTACACCTCATTGCTTACGGAAAATGTCCTTAGTATGTGCCTCAAGGAAGCTGTTACTAATGTGGTGAAACATAGCGAAGCGTCCTCATGCACCATAGGCATTGAAGCTTCTCGGACAGATCTAGTTATCAGAGTAAAAGATAATGGGATCGGTATCGTTATGGATGAAAGTAACAATTGCTTTAGAGGTAATGGTCTGAACGGTATGATGGAACGGCTTGAATTTGTTAATGGAAGCCTTAAAGTCGTGTCAGATAGTGGAACGCTTCTGGTCATTACAGTACCTAACAATGTCAAGAAACCGGAAAGGGAGACGGGGTTATGATTCGTATAGTCATTGCTGAAGATCAGCGAATGCTACTGGGTGCTCTTGCTTCCTTACTTGATTTGGAAGAGGATATGACGGTTGTCGGCAGAGCAAGTAATGGTGAAGAAGCCGTATCTTTGGTTCACCTTCATCAACCAGATATTTGTATCATGGATATTGAAATGCCGGCGAAGAGTGGCCTTGATGCGGCTGAGGAATTGAAGGCATACAACTGTAAAGTGATTATATTAACTACGTTTGCTAGACCTGGATATTTCGAACGTGCGCTTAAAGCGGGAGTAAGCAGTTATTTGTTAAAAGACAGCCCAAGTGAGGAACTTGCGAGTAGTATTCGCAGTGTAATGGCGGGACGACGCATCTATGCGCCAGAGCTCGTAGATGGTGCTTACAGTCAGGAAAGTCCGCTTACTGATCGGGAGAAAGAAGTTCTACAAATGATTGCCGATGGTAAGAATACGAAGGAAATCGCTACCACTTTGTATATTACAACGGGAACCGTACGTAATTATATATCTGTTATTCTAGATAAGCTCGACGTTACTAACCGAATCGAAGCCATCACACGTTTTAAGGAAAAAGGATGGTTTAAATAAATAAAAAAAAAGGAACCCACAGCAACGGGCTGTGGGTTTTAAATTTATATATTATTAAAAGGGGTAACTTCATTGTAACGTTGATACATTAATGCAAGATGAAAATTAGATTGCAGGAATATTACAAGTGATCGACATTATATTACATTCTTCCTTTAGTAGTGTGAAGAATATATTTACAAAAATAGTCGAATTATAGGAGTATTTATGTTAATATAGAAAAGGTGTTTTTTAAAAAATGTAGAAAATGGGGAATGTAAAAGTGCAAAGAAATGGAATTGTATTACCTGTAATAGGAGCGTTATTAGCTGCAATTATTGGGGGCGCGATCTGGGCAACGATAGCAGTGTTAACAGAGTATGAATTAGGGCTTATAGCGTGGGGTATCGGAGGGTTAGCTGGATATACGGTAGCATTTTTAGCGAAAAAACAGACGAATCAGATTCATCAAATCATTGCAGTCATCGCTAGCTTGATAGGTATTTTACTTGGTAAGTATTTTATTTTCAGTTACATAATCAACGATGGATTTAATGGTATGTTCAACAGTGAGCTAATAACCTTGTTTCAAGATAATATTACTGAATTTTTCGGTGGAATGGATATCCTCTTTGTCGTGTTTGCAGTAGCGACAGCTTGGACATTGCCAGCTAAAATGTCGAAACAAATGAATCAGCAGTCAGGGACACAACCACAAGAACCTTCCCTTTAAATGATTTTTAATTGAAATGTTAAATAATACTCAAGAATCCGTTCAATCTCAATAATGAGGTTGAATGGATTTTTTTGTGATTATGATTAGAAGTTGGACATGAAGAATCGATAATGAGAGAATGATATTATCAAGATCACATAAGAGAGGGATGAGCTTAAATTATGATACGATTCGCTATTATTGGGACGAACTGGATAACAGAACGCTTCCTTCAAGCGGCGCAGGAGACAGAGCAATTCGTTCTTACTGCGGTATATTCCCGTACGGAAGAGAAGGGCAAGACTTTTGCTGCTAAATATAATAATCCTAAGGTATACACTGATCTAGAGGAAATGGTGTCGAGTGATCAATTTGATGCCGTATATATTGCCAGTCCGAATTCATTTCATGCCGAGCAAGCCATACTATGTATGAATCATGGGAAACATGTTCTATGTGAAAAACCTATGGCTTCCAATGCAACGGAGATGCAAGAAATGATTAACGTAGCAAAGGACAATGATGTGCTGTTAATGGAAGCGTTGAAATCTACACTTATGCCGAACTTCAAGATTATGAAAGACAATTTATATAAACTAGGTCAGGTTCGACGTTATTTTGCAGGCTACTGCCAATATTCCTCACGGTATGACGCATATAAGCAGGGGAATGTACTGAATGCTTTTAATCCAATATATTCTAACGGATCTTTAATGGACTTAGGTATCTACTGTATCTATCCGATGGTGGCGTTATTCGGTAAGCCGGATGCTGTCCACGCTGTGGGTGTGATGTTATCCTCAGGCGTAGACGGAGAAGGAAGTATCGTGATGAAATATAATGATATGGATGCCGTTGTGATGCATTCCAAGATTAGTGACTCTTATTTACCTGCAGAGATTCAGGGAGAGAATGGAACGATGGTTATTGATAAAATAAGTCAGCCGTATGATGTGAAAATTCATTATAGAGACGGTACGATTGAAGATATATCTCAACCGCAACTACATGAATCGATGTATTACGAAATTCAGGAATTTATGAGATTGCTTACGAATGGTAAGCGGGATGGATCTATCAATTCTTTAGCAACATCATTAGCTGTTGCGCAAGTGATGGAGGAAACTAGACGTCAGATTGGTCTTCAGTACCCGGCGGATATAACCTAATATGTATGATCCTACGGTATACGAGAATTTGAAGGTCGCTTTCGAGAATACGTTGTACGATTTGGATAATATAGATGGAACAATCCATATAACGAATCGGATGGACCGAATGGAAATGTCGGTCATGTCACGAGAGTTCGCTATTCAGTTCGTACTAGCTGAACATAGGGAGATTACGGCAGAGATTGCTTTAGAGGCATCACTCCAAGATTTAGCGGCTGAAATACTAGAACTTCCCGATGAGAATCCTGCTTGTACGTTACGTTTACGATTTGTTATGCAGATTGAGAACGTGGAGACACAGTGTAGTCAAATCGCTCAGATGCTTCCTCAGATCTGGGAGTCTTCGATAACCCCGACACAAACCTTAAGTTATGTATATGGACAAGAGCGTACGCTCTTTACGGATACGATTGAGGTGAGGTTCCAACGTAAAATAAATGAGGATCAAATGGAGGATGTTCCAGAGGTTGTCGATCATGTTATACAGACGCTTATAGGATTAAAGGATCTTCAGTAGTTCGAGGACAGAACAAATATGATACGCAAAATAAAGGATTTTAGAAAAATTCTGGAACGGCTTAATTGGCTATTCCAGAATTTTTGAATTTCAGAATATTGAATCCAACGAAATCGATTACTGTGTGACAACCACCATATCACAAGGTAGGTTGCCTGTACGTTGAATTTCGAGGACTTGACCTTCGCTGAGTCTAGATCCTACGAGAATAAATGAAGAGGTCACATTGTTAAAGTTGAATCTGCTTAAGTTAGCGACATTTGTTCTCCCACAAAATATACGAAATGAACCTTGAAAGTTGTTACGAGAGAACAGCACAAGTGTTACGGCTGAAGGAAATAATACATTTCTAAGTCTGAAACTAGTGAGCACATTATTGAATCTAAATGCTCCTAGGTTCCTAACAGCTATCCCTCCGCGTCTAAATGTGAGACGTCTGCCTGTAAAGTTCGCTCCAGAGAACATGGAGAGGCGAACACCGTTATTGAAGAAATTCCCTTGCATTGCTATCACTCCTTATTATGAGATGATAACAATGTATGAGAGAGTTGTAGGTTTGGATTAGACTTATCGGACTAAATTTCGTTTGTTTTTTGCAAATGAGGATGATTCATTCTAGACCGAATTAGAATCGATGTAGAACGAATCATCCTCATAGAGTTAGATAATCTAGTTATCCGTACCTTGACTCTGTTGTTTCAACAAGTCTCGAATTTCAGTTAGTAATACTTCTTCATTAGAAGGAGCTGGGGGCTCAGAAGGTTGCGCCTCTTCTTTGCGTTTAAATTGGCTCAACAATTTAATAAATAGGAAGATAGAGAAAGAGATAATAATGAAATCAATAACCGTTTGGATGAATAGCCCATATTTCAAAACGGCATCACCTAATGGAAGTTCCAATCCAGAAAAGTTCTTACCTCCCAGAAGCAAGCCAATCAATGGCATAAGTAGGTCATTAACCAAGGAAGTAACGATTTTTCCGAAGGCAGCTCCGATAATGACTGCAACCGCAAGATCCATTACATTTCCTTTGAGCGCGAAAGCTTTAAATTCTTTTAACACGAATCATGTCACATCCCTTAATTTCTAAATATTTGAATGGATTATATCAAAATTAAGGAGTTGCTACAAGAATAGGTTATAAAAGAGGATTATGTTGCGTTCCAATAAAAAATCCGTTAATGAATAATATGAGTGGACTGTCTTTAGGGATAAGTGTTGTTTTTAATTTTCACTAATCAAAGGATTCAGGTGGAAGTAGTTATGTAGTAGACAGCGGCAAAATTATTACGTACGATATATGAGAAATAGATTGTTTCAGTAAAGTTGTGATAGGTTGGTTGAGATCATATGTCAGATAGAATTTAGATGTTTAAATAGAACGCAGTGGGATATAAAGTTGGTTATTAAGAACTCCGTAATTGTCAGTGGTGCATATTCTCTGAACGTAGGAATTAATTCAGAATATGAGCTGTATACTAATAGAAAATAAGTGTTGTTTTATGACTAAGCAAAAAAATATGCAGAGATTTCCATTATCTTTTGAAATTCTATTAATTAAATTTATGGTATACTAATTTCTGCATGTCATTGCCTAGAACCGTGATAGAAATCCGATTACTAATTGTGGTTATGACTGCTCGCTCAGACGTTATGTCTAGCGGGCCTTATTCTTGTCTAGCCTTACAAAGGCTATATATTCGTTCATGAATGGTGCGGATAATGACTAAATGAATGAATCCCTACAGAAGGAGGGGAATCTTGATGATCTCATTACATCAAGTGAGTAAGACGTTTGTTACATCGAACAGTCGTTTCCAAGCGGTTGATGCGGTTTCACTCGATGTGGGAGCGGGAGAGATACATGGCATCATCGGAAGCAGTGGTGCAGGGAAATCAACTCTCTTGAGGATGATCAATCTGTTGGAAAGACCAGACGAGGGGACTGTTATCGTAGATGGTGAAGATCTGACTTCAATGACCGCTAAGCACCTCCGGGAAGCCCGCAGATCGATGGGGATGATCTTTCAGTCTTTCAATCTGGTTAACAATCGAACGGTAAGTGGCAATGTCGCTATACCGCTCGAAATGGCAGGGATACCGAAGAAGGAGCGCTCAGAGAGAGTTCGAGAGTATTTGGACTTTGTAGGGATTGTGGATAAGGCAGATGAATATCCATCTCGTTTAAGCGGAGGTCAGCAACAACGAGTAGCTATCGCTAGAGCGCTTGTGAGTCGCCCGAAGGTGTTGCTGTGTGATGAACCGACATCTTCCTTAGATCCGCAAACGACTATAGGCATCCTCGATGTGTTGAAACATATTAATCGTACTTTTGGAGTTACGGTCGTTATAGTAACACATGAGATGAATGTGGTTACTAGCATGTGTACGACCGTTTCGGTGATGGAGAACGGTAGCTTGATTCATACGTTCAAGGCGGATAAGGGGAATACCATTTCGTCTGAGGATTTATCCAGAATGACTGCGACACAGACAGGGGTTAAAGTGGGGGAGACTTATGTTTGACTATATCATGCAATATCAGTCTGAGATATGGCATGCAATTGGTGAGACGTTTATGATGGTAGGGATTTCGATAGCTGCAGCCCTTGTGTTGGGACTTCCGGTTGGGACATTATTATATTTGTGCAGAAAAGGCCAAATGTATGAGAATCGTGTTCTATTCGCTATTCTGAATATCCTCGTTAATGTTGTTCGATCGTTTCCATTTCTACTACTCGTAGTATTCTTGATTCCATTTACTCGATTCGTAGTAGGAACAGCCATAGGTACGCTTGCAGCGTCTGTCCCCTTATCTATCATGGCTATTGCTTATTACTCCAGATTAGTTGAGCAGTCCCTCTTAGAGGTACCTAAAGGCGTAATAGAAGCGGCTTCATCGATGGGGGCATCAACATTGCAGATGATCGTCAAATTTCTCTATGTGGAAGCACGTTCAGGTCTTATGTTAGGATTGACCACGTCTACAATTAGTTTCATCTCTTATTCAACTGTGATGGGAATTGTAGGTGGGGGCGGCATTGGCGATTTCGCCATCCGATATGGATATCAAAGGTTTGAGACGGAAATCATGATATTTACGATTATTATCATGCTTATTTTGGTGCAGGCTATCCAGTATACGGGTAGCTTTATGGCGAGGGTATTAGATAAAAGATAAGCAATTAGACAACGGAGGTAATTCAGATGAAAAGAAACAAACAAATGATGATCATTACAATGGTCGTATTCATGCTAGTGATTGCGGGATGCGGACAGAACAAGAACAAGGCAGAGGTGAGCGCATCAGAAGAAGTTACTTTGAAAGTAGCGACGCTTATTCCACCTATGACAGAAGTATTGGATATCGTAAAACCGATGTTGAAAGAAGATGGTATCAATCTTGAAATCGTCGTACTGACAGATAACGTTCAACCTAACAATGCTTTAGCAAATAAGGAAGTTGACGCTAACTTTTTTCAGCATGTTCCCTATATGAAGCAGTACAATGAGGCCAATAATAGTGAACTGGTACCCGTGCAATCAATCTATAACGCCATTTATGGTGCATACTCCAAGAAATATAAGAACATTGAGGAGTTACCTGAAGGAGCAACGATTGCGATCGCGAATGACCCTTCGAATATCGGTCGTTCACTTGTCATGTTTGAGAAAAACGGCTTGATCAAGTTAACAGAAGGCGTGGGAATCAAGGCAACGCAAGCAGACATCATTGAGAACAAGAAGAATTTCAAATTCAAAGAAGTGGATTTGTTAATGTTGGCACGTACATTAGATGATGTTGATCTTGTTGCCATGACGCCAGCGTATGCTAAACCGCTTAACCTGACACCTAAGAAGGATGCTTTGATTACAGAAGGCGATGATTCTGATTTCGTCATTACCTTAGTCGCTCGTAAAGATAATGTAGATTCAGAACCGATTCAGAAGCTAGCTAAGAGAATGACTAGTCCTGAAGTGAAACAATTCTTCAAAGATAACTACGATGAAATTGCTGTACCTGCATTCTAATAATTGCCAACTATAATATGAAATATAAATTTCCACAGGAAATAAAAAAGCGGCTGTTCCGTCAGTAGACAAATCTACTATGGAACAGCCGCTTTTATATGTGATATTTATCGTATAAGTGCTGAGGCTTACAATTCTGGTACGTACAATCCGAGTCCATCTGCGATCCGCTGTCCATACTCTGGATCGGCTTTATAGAAGTGACCGATTTGACGAAGCTTAATCTCATCTTTATCTACAGGAGTCATAGCACCTACGATGTTCTGAACTAGACGGGTACGTTCATCTTCACTTAGAAGACGGTATAAGTCACCGGCTTGCGAGTAATGATCAGCTTCATCATAGGCTACGCTATCCGCTTGACCGGATACTTCAAAGGCTACAGGTTGATGTTTAGGTGATTCTGTAGCACCACCGTAGCTATTCGGTTCATAATATACGGAACCTCCGCCATTGTTATCAGGACGCATAAGTCCATCACGTTGATTATTGTTTACTTTTGCATGCGGGCAGTTGATAGGCAACGCATTATGGTTCGCACCCACGCGATAACGATGTGCATCTCCGTATGCGAACAGACGACCTTGAAGCATTTTATCTGGAGAAGCCTCGACACCCGGTACGAATGAGCCAGGAGAGAACGTTGCTTGTTCCACTTCAGCGAAATAGTTGTCTGGGTTGCGATCGAGGACCATCCGACCTACTTCGATAAGTGGGTAGTCTTTCTGGGACCACACTTTAGTAACATCGAATGGATCGAAACGATACGTATTCGCATCTGCTAGTGGCATAATTTGAACATGTAGCTTCCAGACAGGGAAATCGCCTTGGTCTATGGCATTGAATAGATCCTCTGTATGGTAATCAGGATTATCAGCTGCAAGTTTGGCAGCAAGCTCAGTGTTAAGATTCTTGATTCCTTGTTCTGTCTTGAAGTGATATTTAACCCATACCGCTTGGCCTTCAGCATTCACCCACTTGAACGTATGACTTCCAAATCCATGCATATGTCTTAGGGTTGCAGGGATACCACGATCGGACATGAGAATAGATACTTGGTGCAAAGACTCAGGAGATAAAGACCAGAAATCCCATACGGCATTTGGACTTTTCAGATGTGTCTGAGGATGACGTTTCTGTGTATGAATGAAATCAGGGAATTTAATGGCGTCACGGATGAAGAATATCGGTGTGTTGTTACCTACCAAGTCATAGTTGCCTTCTTCTGTATAGAACTTTAGAGCGAATCCACGTGGGTCACGCACCGTATCAGAAGATCCAAGCTCACCGGCAACGGTAGAGAACCGAGCGAACATAGGCGTACGTTTTCCTACAGTGTTAAGAAATGCAGCTTTCGTATATTTGGATAAGTCATTAGTAACTTCGAAGTAACCGTGTGCTCCAGCGCCTTTGGCATGAACAACACGTTCTGGAACACGTTCTCTATTGAAATGCGCCAATTTCTCTAGGAGATGCACATCTTGAATTAATACGGGACCACGTGGACCTGCTGTCAATGAGTTCTGGTTATCTCCTACAGGAGCACCCCAACTGGTTGTAAGATTATTGTTAGTCATAATAATAGAATCACCTCATAGGATAGTTTGTAAAAGCTGGATTGTTAATACCGATCACATGTGGTTAAACAATCTTTCATATCTATATGATAACAACTTTCAAAATATAATCAATACTTTTTTATAATGATTATAAATAAGGATTATAGATGTAGTTATATAGTGTCTATTAAAAAGAAAACCGTAAGACTCTTAAAGAGTCTTACGGTTGTTTGGTGCTGACCATAATAATTCGATTTCCTCCAACGTCTTGCCCTTCGTCTCGGGAATAACACGCCAAGTGAATAGGAATGTAATCAAGGACATTGCACCGAAGATCCAGAACGTAATTCCAGGTCCTATAGATCCAAGCATCGGTGGGAACGATTGGGATACGATATAATCTGCTGCCCATAATGCCATGGAAGCAATGGCTGTAGCTTTCCCTCGAATTCGGTTCGGAAAGATCTCAGACATAATGACCCATACGACGGGTCCTAGCGATATGGCGAAGGAAGCGACATACAGCAATATGAAGATCAGAACCCAAGGTCCTGAGGTATTTCCTGTTTGAAAAGCAGCACCTATCACAATCAGACAGATCATCATCGATCCTGAACCAACTAATAGCAGTGCTTTACGTCCAACTTTATCGATGAGCCAAATGGCCAGAATCGTGAATAGGAAATTGACCAAACCTACAAGAATCGTCTGGGTCAACGCAGTGTTGGTACCTGCACCTGTTGCCTTAAAGATTTCCGGTGCATAGTACATGACTGCATTTATTCCTGTAATCTGTTGTAGAACCGCGATTACAACACCAACGATGAGTGCCATGCGTAGTCCTGGTTTGAATAGTTGGCGGATTGATCCGCTTTCCTGCTCGAACGACTTCTTAATATCGACGACTTCCTTCTTCGCTAATGCTTCACCGTGAATTCGAAGTAGAATAGGCAATGCTTCGGCGGGTCTTCCTTGCTTAATCAACCATCTAGGGCTTTCAGGAACGAAGAAGAGTAGAATTAGAAATAGTATTCCCGGAACGGCACCTACTCCGAACATCCAACGCCAAGCAGTGCTAATACCCCAAGCGGCATCTCCAGAATTGGAAATCCACAAGTTAATGAAATAGGTAATGAAGATACCGGTTACGACAGCAAGCTGATTTAATGCGACGAGACGTCCACGATACTTCGCAGGTGCTATCTCGGCATTGTAGAGTGGACATAGGGTAGAGGTAATCCCTATACCAATTCCACCTATCATACGGGCTATAACATAAAGTGAGAACGTATCTGAAAGTCCAGAACCGAGGGAACCGATAATGAATAGGATGGCTGCGCTAATCAGGATTTTTTTGCGACCGAATTTATCACTCAATACCCCTGAGGATGCTGCTCCAACAATACAACCTATAATTAGACTGGATACGGCCCAACCTACCTGTAGCTGACTTAATTGAAAATGGTCCCCCATAAAACCGATGGCACCCGACACAACTGCTGTATCAAAACCAAATAATAATCCGCCCAAAGCGGATACAATAGACACTAGAATAACAAATTTCATACTAACGTGTTCATGTTGTTTCTCTATTGTACTCTCCAACTTAAGTTAACTCCTCTCCAGATTACCCTTTAAAAACGAACTCATTGTATCACGGATAATCGGTGTCTTAGGAAACAAATCCCTTCACTTATCGGTGTTCTTCCCGCATTTAATTCATAATATCTATTTATGGCCTTATGATGATGCTGAATTAGCACAAATATGTCTAAGCAACACAAAAAAGTCCATGTTCAAGGACATGGACCTTTACGATTTAGTCTGACCACGGAATTCACTTGCGGTGATTCCGGTCACTTTTTTAAATACACGGCTGAAATAGTTGGGATCGTTATAACCTACTTTGTAGCATACTTCCTTGAGGCTTAGATGATCTGAGCTCATTAGGATTTTGGCTTTATCGATCCGTAAATTGGTTACATAATCAATAAATGTGCTTCCCGTTTGTTGTTTGAATATTTTACTGAAATAGTGGGGGTTGAGATGGACGAAATCCGCAACTTCTTCAAGAGATAAATCCTCCGTGAATCTTTCTTGTATGTATCCTTGGGCTCTGTCGAGGACCGTTAACGTTTGTTTCTCACGTTCTTCCCGGATATGGTGCAAGGCGGATATGACATACGATCTATGAGTAGATTCAGCAGTGAAAGAATGGCTCTCTGATTCCGATAGGGGATGAACAACCGCCTGTTTCAATTCATCAAAGTGACAGACGTTTCCCTGATGGGCGTCGTAGGTAGATGCAAATACGGCTTCAAAATAAGATTTGCGAAACCCGTCCGCACCACTTCCAAGGGTTCCAATTCCGATGGACACTTCATATTGAAGCTGACGTTCTGTCAGCATAGCAAGTTTCTCTCCGAACCGTTTGGTTTGCTCTCTCCATAGATCCTCCTGAATACGGGATTCTTTTCCTAAGAAAATCGCCATATGACGTTCGATTAATGAACTTATGATACAGCTCGATTCATTGGTTTTGGCGAAACTTCGGATGATGTCGTATATTTTCTGATGGGACTGTGAGTGAGCGTGTTCAGGGAATGCAACCACAATCGCACATCCTTGCGCAAGAGGAAAGTCGAGCCATTCGGATAATTGTTCAGCATCGGTATCCAATGTCTGATCGACCATGAACATTAATGAGAGTTCATTCTCGACCAGCGGTAATAACTGCGACAATTTATGCTTGAGTTCTAGCACATCCTGGCGCCTTTGCTTCTCAACCTTTATTTCTGAGATTAGTTCCTCGAGGACCGTTACGATTTGTTCACGTTTGGCTGGCTTAAGAAGGTATTCCTTCACGCCAAGTGTTAGCGCCTCCTTGGCATATGCGAAGTAATCATAAGCTGTGACTAAGACGAACTTTGTATCAGGAAGTCGTTCTTTAATCTCTCGTATGGCAGCCAAGCCTTGTATACCTGGCATATTGACATCCATCATCACGATATGGGGTCGATGTTCTTCCGCTCGCTCAATCGCCGTTCGCCCATTATCCGCATGAATCACCTGAAACGTATCAGGCATCATACGTTGAATGATCCATTCCAGTCCTTCACGTTCTAATGCTTCATCATCCGCGATCAATATCCGATACATGTTGGTGTTCTTCCTCCTTTCTAGGTGGAATGAGGATAGTAATGGTTGTTCCTCGCCCTGGTGCACTATGAATATTCACAAGATTCTGTTGCCCATAGAATAATTCCAGACGTTTGAACACATTTTTGGTGCCGAGGCCTGTGGAGTGTTCCTTCTCAGGGCCTGCTTCCATTCGCAGCAAGGATTGTTTGGTTATCTCGTTCATTCCGCACCCGTTGTCCGATAGTGTAACAAGTACACCACCGTCCGGAACTCTACCTATTTCAAGACGGATGATAGCCCCTTGTTCCATTCCTTGTATCCCATGTAAGAAAGAATTCTCTAGGATAGGCTGTAGGGTTAAGGCAGGAATGGATACTTGTAACGTAGATTCATCGATGTCTAGTTCGAACGAAATACGATCTCTAAACCGAGCTTGCTGAATCGTAAAGTATTCTTGCACCATGGCTAACTCATCTTGTAGCGTCACGGGTTGGTCTAAATTCCGCAGATTATAGCGCAGGAGATTCGACATAGATACGATGAGATCACTTGTCTTCTCTGCACCTTCGAGTAAGGCCAATCGAGACAGAACATTTAATGTGTTAAAAAGAAAATGTGGATTCATCTGGTTCTGTAATGCTTGTAACTCCAATTCTTTGATAAGTTTCTCTTGTTGTATGTTTGCTTTATCTTTCTCGATAAAGACTAAGAGGTCGCTCGTCATTTGTTCAAAAGCTCCTGACAATATGCCAAGCTCATCATCAGATCGTGTCGTAAGAGGTTGAACATGCAGATCACCTTTGGAGATCCTTCTTGCCATACCGACAAGTTGACTGACCGGGATGGTGATGCTTCGAGAGATCCAGTAAGCGAGGACAATACTGATCAGCGTATTGATAACAAATATAGCTGAACTTAAGTAATTCATACGTGTATTTTCTTGTTGAATTTCTCGATAAATGGGTTGATAGAAGCTAATCTCTGAATCAACAAGTCGTTGCGCTTCTGCACGAATAAAACCAGTTGTTTGCTCTGCATCCTCGTAATGGGCAAATGCAATGCGTGGCGTTTGTGCTTTGCTTGCTGCAATGGCGGCGCTCATCTGCTCCTTGAGTGTCTCCAGCATATGGACATAACTTGTCATATCTGATGGTGCGAGAGAGGGACTCGAAATGCCCGAGAGAATGGCACGTACATGCTCTAGGTTATTCTGCTCTTGTTCTAGTTCAGTAGCGTTACTATCTTCAGTATGGATCAAATCACGATAAAGCAACCTAAGATTAAGATCTGCACTTTGGGAGGATTGTTTATACATAAGGATTCGTTCCATCATAATATCGTAGCTTTGTTGAACAGTTTTTCCGCTTTCATATAAGAAGAAAGTCACTAAATTGACGAGAAGGACTAGTAATGGAATAAACAGGAGTAACTTTTTGCGAATCGTCATGGGCAACGGGTCCCATCTTTAGCACTGGATGTATTAGGGTCCAGTACTGTAATTGCCGTGAAATGTTGCTGTTGTTGAGTATGGCCCTGGAAATATTCATGGACCAGTGATATAGCGTCATATCCCATTCGGCTAGGCTGTTGCACAATGGTCGATAGGATCTTGCATTGCTTAATACGTGTTTTCGTCTCGTCCAAATCATCAAATGCGAATATGGTAATATCTCGTAATGGGACACGCTGAGTCGCTTCTAAGATGCCAAGTCCATCGAGTGAGCTAAGACCAACCATATAGCGAACTTTTGGATGATTTAACAGGATGTCCTCTGCTTGCTCAGCAGCTTGAAGACGAGATATATTAGATGACCTGACTTCGACAATCGTGAGATCTTCATGTTGGTTGATGACCGAACGGAAACCTTGTAGACGTTGTTGTTGATTGAAGGACATCTCATTTCCAATCAACACACCGATACTACTGGCTTGAGTACCGGTTGCTTGAACGACAAGTTCGCCCATTCTTTTCCCAGCCACATAATTATCTGTGCCCACATAAGACAATCTTCCACTTCCAGGTTCATCGGTATCTATAGTGATTATAGGAATTCCTTGGTCCATGGCTTTATCAATTAACGAACGATATATGGGGTCATTGATTCCTTGAATCAAGATAGCATCTGCTTTGGCAGCGATCGCTTTCTCTAATAGAATCATTTGTTCATCAGGATTGATGCGGAATGGCCCGATGTATTCAAGATTCATGTCATATTTCAGAGAGGCCCTACGTGCTCCTTCTTCAATAGAACGCCAGTAGGGATTGTCCAATTCTTGAGAGATCAATACGACATGACGAGCGGCAGAATCATTGTTAGGTATGGATTTCAAGGGTTGTATTAATTCGCGAATATGTAACATAGAGAACAAGAAACCTAGCATTAAAGTAGCAAATATAACAAATAAAATCACAATGCTTAGGTTCCATTTTCTGTTTGACATGATGTAACTCCTTAGTAACACTCTTAGTATGCACATTATACTAGAAACATGGAGTAAACCCAAAAGATACCCATGATCCAAGAGTGGTCGAGCGAAAAAATGGAGGTAAATGTATTGCGCTGAAGCGAAAAAGCGAGATTTAACCCTTGGTTTACTTGGGATAAAGCGAAGTAAGCGCTCTTAAATAACTGTGTATTTTTTCCTATATCTATTCTATTATAGAAGGGTAACTCGTAAGAGTTACAAAGTATAACATTGAGGGGAATGGAATAGTTGATGAAAAAGATTTTGAAAAATAAAGTTCACCAAATGGTAGCATCGTCTTTAGCTTTAAGTGTGTTGCTAGTACCTATCGGAGGTACTTTTGTTTCCGCAGCGGAATCAGACAACTCGTCTCTTAAGTTAAGAATTATGGAGACAACAGACATTCACACAAATATGATGTCTTATGATTATTATAAAAGTGCTGTTGCCCCTACAGTAGGACTTGCACGAACGGCAACAATCGTTAAAGAAGCACGGAAAGAGAATCCTAACACACTTTTAGTAGATAATGGGGACTTAATTCAAGGAACTCCGCTTGGAACTTACAAAGCACTTATAGCTCCAATTAAGAAAGGTGAAGTTCACACGGTATATAAAGCTATGAATCTTATGGGATACGACATAGCAACATTCGGTAACCATGAATTTAACTATGGTCTGGATTACTTAGATAATGCGATCAAGGGAGCTAACTTCCCTTATGTTAATGCTAACGTATTCGTGGACGATAAAGATAAGAATCCAGATAATGATGTGAATCGGTACAAGCCTTATCAGATTCTTACCAAAACATTTACAGATGAAGCAGGCAAAGAGCAGACGCTAAAACTCGGTGTGTTAGGTCTAGTGACTCCGCAAATCACGGAATGGGATAAAGCTAGTCTTGAAGGCAAAGTTATTACCAAAGACATCGTAGCTACGGCAGAGAAATTCGTGCCTGAGATGAAGGCGAAGGGTGCAGATCTTATTATCGTAATGTCTCACTCAGGATTTAATGGTAATGCGCAAGCGAGCGTAAATGCAGAAGATGCAATTCTACCTTTAAGTAAAGTTCCTGGAATTGATGCCATTACGTTCTCGCATACGCATAAAGTATTCCCTGCTGTAAGTGAGAAGGCTTTGGACAACCTTTTCAAAGATAGCACAGGTAAATTGTACCCTGGTGTAGATAATGCCAAGGGAACAATAAACGGTGTTGCAGCCGTTCAAGCAGGATACGGTGGTGCTAACCTAGGCCTTATCGATCTATCACTTGAGAAACAAGAAGGCAAATGGGCTGTCAAATCTACACAATCTTCAACTAGAGCTATTTATGATGCTGTAGCTAAGAAATCGACGGTAGAACCAGATCAAGCGATTCTAGATGTAATAACTGAGGATCACGAAGCAACGATTAAATACGCGAACAGTCCAATTGGTACGACGGCTTCACCTATTCATAGTTATTTTGCACTTGTACAAGATGATCCTTCCGTTCAGATTGTGACGAATGCTCAGAAAGATTACGTAAGTGACTATATTAAGAAGAACCTTCCTAAATACGCGCAAACACCAATCTTATCCGTTGGAGCTCCTTTTAAAGCGGGACGTAATGGTGTAGAAGAGTACACTGATATTGCAAAAGGTCCATTAGCGATTAAGAGTGCAGGCGATCTTTACTTGTATGACAATACGCTTAAAGCTATTCTTGTAAAAGGTTCGGTTGTTAAGGAATGGTTGGAAATGTCAGCAGGCAAATTCAATCAGATCGATCCAACCAGCAAAGAGGAACAGCCATTATTGAATTCTGCATTCGCTGTGTACAATTTCGACGTTATTGATGGGGTAACTTATCAAGTGGATGTCACACAACCAGCTAAATACACAGCAGATGGAACTGTGAATGCAGCTACATCTAATCGTATCATGAACCTTCAATACGAAGGTAAAGCTGTGAATCCGGATCAAGAATTCGTTATTATTACGAACAACTACCGTGCAAGCGGTGGCGGTAACTTCCCTGGTGTCAAAGGAAGTACTTATATCATTGATAGTCCAGATGAGAATCGTCAGATTCTGATGGATTATATTTCAGCGAATAAAGAGATTAACCCTTCTATTGATAACAACTGGTCGATCGCACCAATTAACGGTGATGTGAAGGTTACGTTTACTTCTTCTCCAAAAGCGGAAGCATTTGCTAAGTTGACAACTAACATCAAATATTTGAATAAAACAGATGACAAAGGATTTGGAATCTTCTCTATTGATTTGAGCAAGACAAGCACTACACCGACAACACCAAGTACACCAGATGAATCTACAGTACCAGCTACTCCAGTAGACTCTTCTGCACAAACAGATAAATTAGTGAATCTACTAAAAGAGATGCTTAAGTCCTTGTAGGACTTAGATTGAATTAATAATGTATAACGGATAGAATCCATTCTAATGGAAAAGAGAAGCATGTAGCCCTAGTATCATAAGATACTGGATTACATGCTTTTTTTGTGTGGTCAGGACACTCGTATAAATCCGAACAACATTATGATTGCAGGGTTCGACTAATTTCATTTTTTGTTGACAAATATCGACCGATCTTATAGGATGAACTCAAACAGCTAAAAGGGGACTATTTCATATGAAAAGAAGTTTATCGTTCGTATTATCTATCGTTTTGTTGGCAATTATGTTAGCTGCTTGTGGGGATAATGGATCAAAAGACGAACAATCAAGTGAAAAACCGGAAACTCAGGCAAAAGGGAAAAAGATTGCTTTGGTGTTACCTGAAAAAATAGGAGTTAATCCATTTTTCGTTCAAATGGATGAAGGGTTCAAAAAGGCTGGTGCAGAATTCGGTGCTGAAGTGAAAACGATCGAATCAAGTGATCCTGCTGCATTTGAACAAAACCTGCGTGCAACTGTCGCTGAGAACTATGATTTGATTATTACAGCAACGTTCCAAGCAGAAGATGCTTTGAAGAAGGTCGCTGCAGAGAATCCAAATAAACCATTTGCAATTGTTGATACGATTGTAGATCTACCTAATGTTCGCAGTGTTGGTTTTAAAGAATATGAAGCTTCTTATTTACTTGGGGCAACAGCTGGGCTATCTACCAAGACAAATAAAGTAGGTATGGTCGCAGCAGTAGATATTCCTTTGATTAAGAAGTATACAGAAGGGTTCAGAGAAGGATTGAAAACAACCAATCCAAATGCTGAATTTCTTGTGAGCTATGTAGGGGGATTTAACGATCCAGCTAAAGCGAAGGAATTGGCGTTGGTACAGTTCGGTAATGGAGCTGATTTCATCGCAGGCGCAGCAGCAACAGGAGACCTTGGTGTATTCGAAGCTGCGAAAGAAAAAGGCTTCTATACTTCAGGAGTAGATGTGGACCGTACCGTGATTGATCCAGAGCACATCGTGATGTCACTGTTGAAATCAACGGATACCGTGACTTACGAGACAGTAAAAGATTTCGTGAATGATAATTTCGAATATGGTGCAGTGAACTATGGCTTGAAAGAAGACGGTGTTGGTTTGACATTTGTAACTCGTGAGAGCGTGTCTCCACTTAGTCCGTTTATTGGTCAAGAAGTTATCGATCAGGTGAAGAAAATTAAAGACGATATTGTAGCAGGTACAATTACAGTTACGAATCCGTTGCAACCATAGTAGATAGCAGAAATGTAAGGATGGGAATTCATTACCGGCTGCCAGTAGGGGGCCGGTTTTGGTGTCAATATGATTGATATGAACAAGCGGGGATAGAAGGGGGAGCACGGTTATGCTGTTGCAGATGAAGAACATAACGAAGCATTATGGTAATGTTACCGCTAATCAGGCTGTGAACTTCGATCTGGGTGAAGGTGAAGTACATGCACTAGTTGGCGAGAATGGCGCAGGTAAAACGACGCTAATGCGTATTCTGTACGGGATGGAGCAGCCATCATCTGGATCGGTACAGGTGAAGGGGAATAACGTATCCTTCGATAATCCTGCAAGTGCCATGGCGAGCGGAATTGGAATGGTGCATCAGCATTTCATGCTATTTCCTTCTTTCACAGTTGCAGAGAATATCGTGATCGGTCGAGAGCCTACTGTAGGTGGCGTATTTGACCGTAACAAGGCAGCTGCTCTTGTAGAGGAGCTAGGAGAGAAATATGGGATGCCGGTCGATCCGTGGGCTGTCGTATCAGAATGTCCAATGGGCATGCAACAACGAGTTGAGATCCTTAAGGTACTATACCAGGGTGCAGATATCATTATCTTGGATGAACCAACTGGGGCTTTGACTCCACTGGAAGTTAAAGAACTGCTTGTAAATATTAAATCCCTTGCCCTTCAAGGTAAGAGTTTCATCATCATCACCCATAAGCTTCATGAGGTGATGGAGGTATCGGACCGTATTACCGTATTGCGTGATGGACAAGTAACAGGAACGCTTGCAGCGTCAGATACGGATGTAGAGCAATTGTCTCGCTTGATGGTGGGAAGAGAGCTTGTCTCCATCGTGAAGAAGGATGTAGAGCCTGGTGAAGCTGTCCTTGAGGTCAAAGGCCTTGGCATTCGTGGACCCAAGGGTAAAGCTCTTCTGAAGGATATCCATCTTGAGGTTCGAGCGGGTGAAGTTGTCGGTATCGCTGGAATATCGGGGAATGGTCAATCCGAACTCATACAGGCTATCTCAGGATTACGCTCTATAGATGAAGGAAAGGTTCAACTCTCTGGAGTTGATATCCAAGGGATGGATGTTCGCGATATTCGTGAACAGGGACTTGCTCATATTCCTGAAGACCGTTACCTCTGGGGGGCGGCTAAGGATGCGACGGTACTGGATAATGGACTGATGGGACACCATCATAAGCTTAAACGAAGAGGCTTAGTTAAAGGGAAAGAGGCACGTACCAAGGTAACTGAGTGGATTAAGCAGTTCGGTATTAAAGCAGGCACGGTTGATAATAATGTCCAGAACTTATCAGGTGGTAATCTACAAAAGCTGATTGCTGCACGTGAATTTGCACATGATTCACATTTACTTATTGCGGCTGAACCAACCCGTGGGGTTGATATTGGAGCGATGGAGATCATTCATACCGAGCTGATTCGTAAGAGAGATGCTGGAGTTGGTGTTCTACTTGTATCCTCGGAATTGACTGAAATTCTTCAGTTGTCCGATCGGATTGTCGTGATGTATGAAGGAGAAATTGCAGGAGAGATATCGGCAATGGATGCGACTGAAGAGAAGATCAGTCTGCTGATGTCAGGGGGGAATCGACAGACATGAGTATTATCAAACAAAGTCTACGTGGACTAATACAACCATTAATAGCGGTTATTATTGGTCTAATTGCTGGGGCGATCGCCATTCTAGTCGTGGGTGGATCTGTAACAGAGACTTATATGGAAATGTGGAAAGGCGCATTCGGTAGTTTCTACTTCACTACGAATACGTTAGCTAGGGCTACACCCATTATCTTAGCTGGTCTCGGAGTTGCGCTCGCATTTCGAGCAGGATTCTTTAATATGGGTGCCGATGGGCAGATGATTCTGGGAGGATTATCTGCGGCGCTTACCGCGATATATTTACCAGGTCCAGGTTGGTTGGTCTTAGTTGTCTCGATTATCGCTGGTATCGTAACAGGTGGACTATGGTCTTTCTTCGCAGGTTGGCTTGATGCGAAGTTCGGAATGAACTTACTAATAACGACGTTATTATTGAATTATATTGCTACGCTATTTGCAGGATACATGGTCGCTTATCCATTCATGGATAAGACAGGTTCTGCGGCTATGGCTCAGTCTGCGATGATTGACCAGAGTGTGTGGCTACCGAAGTTGTTTCAAGGCATGGGGCTTCATGCTGGGTTTATTATTGCTATTGTGGCTGCGGTGTTATTGTACTTCTTTATGAAGAAGACGGTCATGGGTTATGAAATTAGGATGTTAGGTAATAATCCTTTATTTGCTTCTTATGGCGGAGTAAAGCGGGGAAGAATGATGATGATTGCGATGCTTGTAAGCGGTGGACTTGCAGGTCTTGCAGGAGCGGGAGAGGTGCTCGGTACACAGTACCGGTTCCTTGATGGATCGATGACTTCAGCCAACTATGCGTGGAGTGGTATTATGGCAACGTTGCTTGCGAATTCACATCCAATCGGCACGGCAGTGGCAGCGATTCTGCTCGCAGCACTACAGACGGGAGCGATGGGTGTTGAACGTAATACCGATGTGCCATTGGAAGTGGCAAGTGTTATCCAAGCGGTATTAACATTGTTCGTATCCGCAAAGATAGGGTATGCAATCTGGAAACGCAGAAAGGGGAAAAAAACGAATGGAACAACTACTTGATGCGGCTCTATTCAGTTCCACGCTACGCGTGGTGACTCCCATTCTGTTAGCTGCTTTAGGCGGGGCAATTTGTTCGAGAGTAGGGCTGTTTAACGTAGCACTTGAAGGATTTGTCCTTGTGGGCGCATTCTCGGGAATCGTCGGTAATTATCTTTTCGGGAATGTATGGTTAGCTGTATTGTTCGCAGTATTGTGTGTGATGCTATTCTCACTCATCTTCGGTTATTTGAGCATTAACTTAAATGCTAATCCCATTGTCGTTGGGATATCATTGAACTTTCTAGCAACAGGTATGACGACCTTCCTATTACGAGCAATTTTTAATGTAAAGGGAGCTTATTACGATAATGAAATGGTGGGTCTACCGAAATGGGAAATTCCCTTGATCAAGGATATTCCATGGGTTGGGGATGTCATCTCTGGGCAAAGTCCGCTTGTATATTTAGCGTTCATTCTGATGTTCGTGCTACAATTCTATTTATTTAAGACGGTATCTGGTTTCCGACTACGTTCGGTTGGTGAGAATCCAGTAGCAGCTAAGAGTATCGGCATTAAGGTGCGGAAGCACCAGTACAGTGCGGTGCTTGCGTGTGGGGTATTATGTGGTTTGGCAGGGGCACAGTTGTCCCTTGGACAAGTTACCATGTTCACAGAAGGAATGACGGCTGGACGTGGATTCATAGCGCTTGTTGCTACGATGCTTGGACAGGCTAACCCTTTTGGCGTGATGGCCTCAAGTCTATTGTTCGGATTTATGGACGCATTCGGTATTCGGTTACAAGGACTTGCGATCCCATCGCATTTCACACAAATGTTACCTTATATCGTAACACTTATTGCAATGTTCTTCTTCAAAGATCGTAGCTATATGCAAGATGCTCTCAAAGCGGGCGGAAGTTCGCGTTAAAATATGAAGGATCCAGGAGGAACCCCTATGCATGGAAAGGCAGATCGTCTGAAAGGGGCCAAAGCGCCGAAGAATCAGCAACCCATAGATAGTTCACTACAGCATCGACTGCCTCCGGGTCAGTCCTTAACGGAGAAGTTCCCGATTCTGCACGAGGGAGAGGTGCCGGCCTATGATCTAGCAACTTGGAATCTTCGAGTGTTCGGGGAAGTTGAGGAAGAAAGAACGTTTACTTACGATGAACTGAAGAATATGCAGCAATCACGCGTTGTTTGTGATATTCACTGTGTGACTCGTTGGTCTAAGTTCGATGCACCATGGGATGGTGTTCTTTTTACGGACTTCTTGAAAGAGATTAAGGTAAATCCGGAAGCCAAGTACGTAATGATTCACGCTGATCCTGATTATGATACAAATATTCCCTTAGAGGATTTGATGAGGGAAGATATTCTGCTCGCTTTTGACTTTGATAGTAAGCCTTTAACGTTGAAACATGGATGGCCACTACGCCTCGTTGTTCCACACTTGTATTTCTGGAAGAGTGCGAAATGGATACGAGGGATTGAATTTATGAAGGAAGACCGCGAAGGCTTCTGGGAAAGAAACGGATTTCATAATACTGCAGATCCATTCTTAGAACAACGTTTCTCAGGTGAGAGTATACCTATTCCAGAAGATGAGTGGACACGAAAGGAGTTCGATTAAGATGTTGATGTCAATATTACAAGTGAATTCAGAGGATATTCCACCGTACGCGATTGTATGTGGTGATCCCAAGCGAGCTGAGATGATCGCTGGGAAATTAGAAGGAACAAGAGAGCTTGCATTTAGCCGAGAATACCGGACATTTACAGGCGAATATGAAGGCGTTAAGTTGGCCGTCGTTAGCCATGGTGTTGGTTCCGCTGGTGCGGCTGTGTGTTTCGAGGAACTCATACGCGCAGGAGTAAACACATTGATTCGAGTAGGAACAGCGGGTTCTTACTCACAGGATATTCCGGCTGGTAGCCTCGTTGTCAGTACCGCTGCAGTTCGTGCAGAGGGGCTTACTCGTCAGTTAGTACCAGAAGGTTTCCCAGCTGTTGGCGATAGTCAGGTAGTTAATGCACTATTTGAAGCTGCAAATGCGACAGCTGGTGTGACTGCCAAGGGAATCACGGTAGCACTGGATGCCTTCTTCACTGGTGTGGTTGAAATTCCTCATAAGCAGTACAAGCAGGCGGGGGCGGTTGCGGTTGAGATGGAAATCGCGGCATTGTACATCGTGAGTACGCTTCGTGGTGCCCGTGCAGGCGCAATCCTAGCGATTGATGGGTTTGCCGATGCAGAACTTTCAGAAGTATATGATCCGCATACCGATGCGGTGGCTAACGCAGTAGAGCGGGAGATTCAATCTGCTCTTCGTGCGATCGTGAGTCTTGCTCATGAAGATGCACAAGTTACCCATGCGTAGATGATCCTTCATCAAGCTACTTGAAATAGTGTTCATTAAGAAAGGCGTCTCTCATTTGTTTGAGGGACGTCTTTTTATAAATATAAGAAAGTATAAGTTTCACTTCATACTCTATTCCTTATATTTCCGCTGAAAAGGGTGCCGTCCTTGGAGAAGCGTAGCCGTTTCTACTTGATCTGCTCCTGTTGTTAAGATACTTCTGAATGGGTGGGATTTATCGTACACTGTGACGATATTTATAGAATGAAAGAACGCAATTCTGTTATAATATTTTCAATTATATTACATATTTAGTAATTGAGATGAAGTGGAAGCTTCATAGTTTCGAATGAATGGGGGGCTGGATGATAAGAGTAGACATCTGATCTGTAGGGGATGGGAACTTTGTTAATATGATTAGGGAGGGGATAATATGAAGAAAACAGGATCTAAATATATGATTATTATTTTTGCTGCTGTATTCATTGCATTGTTAGTATTGATCGCTGTAGTTAACAAGTCTCAGAGTTCTACAGCATTGGAAGGGTTGCCGAACTATACAGAAATCCGTGGAGAGATGAATCTTGCTGGGATTGATTATAGTAAGCAACCGCATTTAGGGAGTGGAACCACAGGGATACAGGTAGTGGAGTTGGCTGATTTTAAATGCCCTGCTTGTAAGAATTGGGACGAAACCTATTTCGAGAAATTAAAATCAGAATTTGTAGATACGAATAAGATTGATCTATATTTCATGAATTTCGCCTTTATTGATCGAGATTCCATTCTTGCTGCAGCTGCAGGAGAAAGTATTGCTTCACAGAATTACGATGCTTTCTGGCAATATAAAAGCTTACTATTTAAGAACCAAGGTGATGAGACACAAATCTGGGCAAATGAGAAATTTCTTCTTGAATTGGTGAAGGATAACATTACAGGCATCGATTACGATCAGTTCAAGAAAGATCTGGTCAATCACACACATGCTTTAGCTGTAAAAGAAGACTACAAAGTTGCTGGTTCTTTAGGAGTAAATGGTACGCCTAAATTTATGGTGAATGGTAAGTTACTTCCTAGTTCTTCATACGAAGAATTAGTGGCAGCGATTGAAGCCGAGGTTGCTAGCGGGAAATAAGGAATCAATGATATGACGGTTAAATGATGGGCACGCAGTATCTAATTCAAAAGGCGACTTACATTCAAAATTCGAATGTGAAGTCGCCTTTTTATTGAACGTCATTAAATGAATCAACACGCTAGTTACGTACCTATATCCCCGGGTACGGGTACCGAACCCTCAACTTCAGCAGGAGGGTTCTCGCCTTCGGTCTTTGGTTGATCAGGGATTTCTGGATTTACGATAGGAGGAACAGGTTCTTCTGGGACCGTCACTTCTTCAGGCTTCTTCGGAGGATTCAGAAGTTCTGCTACCTCTTCAGCGGACAGCTTCCGGCCATTCAGATCTGATATCCAATAACAAAGGCCGGCAAGGGATTTGATCTCCAACCAGGTACCTTTGGAACGAGTGATCTCATAATTTCCGATAGGTAGCTTGGCGGACGTTAGGGAGTCCAACTTAGGCCATTTGTAGGACGTCGTTGTCTTCGTCAATTCAATCCAGCCACTTGCTTCCTTGGCTTGCAGCTTGTCTGTCTCAATTTGTACAGCTGTGGTGCCGATCAGCCACGGGTCAGTCTTATGTAGCTTCCAGATTCGGTCCCAATGTGACAGAGGCACATTCCGCTCTCCAACGTGCGGACTAAGCTCGGGAGTCAGACCAGGCTGTCCGAAATTCTCGATGAACCAGTCTGTAAATCCTCCTCCGGAAGGTTGAGCCACCGGTTTCACCATGTTGTAGCCGGTCTTATTCGCATAAGCTCTCGCAAACGATTGATCACGTTTCAAATTTTTCGCAGGAGTCTTGAAATTCCAATACAGAATTTCACCTGACGTATGATATGAAACGGCTATTGCGGGTTTCAATGCTGTTGCTAGTTGGACCATCGTTTGTGTTTCTTTGGCTGCAAGGGGCTTCTTCCCTTTGTAATTCATGTAATTGGGAGCGGGAGATGCATATTTGATATTCTCCCAGTCAGCGGGATACGATCGATTTAAATCGATGCCTTTGGCGTTTGCTTTCCAGCGTTTGAAGTTGTGGCTACCTCCGTTCATCTTCAGAAGCGCAGCATGGTCTTGCTTAGGAAAAGCACTAAGTCCTTTTTGTTGTAGCGTCACGCCGTCAGGGTTAACCATCGGAATGATCTGGAATGTAACATGATCCAGAAGATCGCGAATCTGGTAATTCCCCCACTTCGCGTCGGTGCGGTAACTAATGGCGATATTCTCCGTCATCTCCATCAAGAGTATAGTAGATATCCACTCCCGCGCATGATGAGAGCCGTTCAGTAGTACATTCACCGGACCATGACCGACCTCCATGACCCACAGATCGCGATTATATTCGCTTTTTCCGGCTGAGCTGTATCGGATAAGATCAGGATACTGTGTCGCTAGTGTTTGAATATTTCGTGTCATGACTTCATATGTATAGATTTGCTTAGGAACTACGATGTTGCTAGGATAAGCGGCCGCCGACGCGGTGAAAGGTGCTGGAATCAATGAGGTAATGAGAAGACATAATACGAGAATGGTTGACTGAATGCGGGTACAATGAGTAGCTAGATTAGTAGTAGAACGAAACATTCGGAACTCTCCTATCGTTTTAAAAGTTGAATTAACTAAATTCGACATGGTTCGATAGTAACCCTCTTTATATGCCAAAAGAACTACTTGAATGACAAAAAAGATAGTTAAATACAAAAAAGACGACTTCACCATTCAAAATTCGAATGTAGAGTCGTCTTTTTTATAAAGTCCAATCAACAATTGGCTATTTAAATAGACACTTTAGAGGAGGTGCAAGAATAAGCTGTTCAATAAGTTTCATTATTGAATTGATATGGGGGGAGCATGTCGTGCCGAATCGATATCAGAAGGCTAAATTCAAATTCATTACGAGGCGATATGGATTACATCTTATCCGTATCTCTACTCATGATTCGCTATACAAAAAAAACGCGGTTTATTGTGCAACAACGAACAGAGGCAAATCTCTTGTTAAAGAATTAAATACAAGGAGTCTTGGTAAGACATTACCTCAAGAGAAATTCTTCTCTTATGTCCGTAAATTAAAGACATCGAAATATCCAAATACGCCAAGATGGTTGAAGACAAGAACAGGAGAGTATTCAGTGAACTGGCATGGAAGACCGTACTATATGACCGAATGGATCTCGGGTCGAAAGATCACGGATGATGTTCACGACTATGAATCATTAGGAAGAGCTCTTGCTCATCTCCACAACCTTCGTAAGGTTCAACACACTCCAACACCTGCCTACACACACCAGAGAATAAAGGACTTTAAACATCAAGGTCATTTGTTTCACCGACAATTGAAAGGCTTCCAACAAAAGAAAACAACGTCAAGTCGATGGTTCGATAGATTTGGGGAGAGTTGTGTTCGTTTGACCCATGAAGCATGGAGAATTATTGATGATCCGGATGTGAAACGAATTCTATTGAAGGAGCGATGGCACCCTGCATTGATTCATGGTGATGTTACCATCCCTAATATTGTGATTCATTCTGGGAGGTTGTTCCTCATTGATTGGGATTGCCTAAGAACAGGTTCAAAGTATTACGAAGTTGTAAAGACTCTTTCAAACACAACTTATTATAATCCTGTTCTAATGGATGCCTTCTTACAGGGGTATGAAGAGGTTAGACCCTTCAAGTCACCTGAACGATTACTGATTAGCGCTCTTTTTCGACTACCACGGGAAGCTTGGAATGTAGCTCGAAAGATCGGTTCAGGTCGAAGCGACCAGGGGCTTAAGCTACTAGGAGTAACCTGGTACGATCGTTTGGATGCCATACGTCATCTGGATGAATGGGCGAAAGAGGGATCCATAATTAGTGCCAGTGAACATCAAATATAGATGAGGTGATATGAGATGAGTCTAACTTCTGATCTTGAGCAACAGTATGGGATTCATATTATAAAAAAAGTAAAAGTTCGCGATGTATACCAAATATCTACACGAAGTCACGGTGTCCTATGTTTGAAAAGTTACAATATTACAGAAGCAGAAATGCATTTCATTACACAAGTGTTCGCTCATTTGTCCCAAAATGGCTTTAGGTTTTCCCCCAGGGTACTCTGTACATCAAGCCACTCTTATTGGATTACAAGAGAGGGTGTTCATTACATGCTTACGAACTGGGTCAAGGGTGAACATCCACGATTTCACAGAAGCTATCACTTCAAAAAAGGTATTCGACTGCTTACCAAATTTCATTCCATAGCGGATGGCTTTAATGCTCCTTATATTCCCTTAGAAAGAATTAGGTACAACCAGCTGAAAGAACATATTACATCAGATCGTAACTTACTTGAGGGCAACCCGAAGATGAAGTTAATGACGTCGATTTGTAATGAGGCCTTGAATAATCTAGACAACGCCACAGTCTTGAAAGCTATTGCCGATGAAGAGGTGCGAATGGCATTTGTACATGGGGATTATAATTATCCGAATCTCGTTCTGGATACCTCGGAATCTATGCATATGATTGACTTTGATAATACGTCCTTACATGTGCGTATGGAGGATTTTTCTCATATCTTGCATCGAAATTTGGCTTGGCATGGATATGAAATGTTGCGCTGGATAGAGTACTACGACAGTAAACGTCCATTAAGTAAAGGAGATTTACATGTATTGCATACGTTGCTACTGGTTCCTTATCCTATCCTAAGGGCACTGAAGCAGAATAAACGAAACAATCGACACCATATCAGGATTCCAACAGTCCATAGGATCAAAGAATATAGAAATGAATTGAAACATTTGTTATAAGGGTTGGACAATCCATAGATCCATAGATACAGTGCGAATAAGAGGAGTAGAAGGTTATAAAAGATAATTTTTTTCTTCGTTGGTTTTTGATTGTTCAACAGTCCATATTTAGCATGAACAAAAAGGCTACTTATCGTCAAAAGTGACGGATTGGGTAGCCTTTCTTGCTCCGCTATGCATCCAAAGGACGGCACAGTCTCTAACTTAATAATCCGAGCATTCGTAATCCGTATAGAATACCATCTTCCTCCACGGATTTTGTTACATATTTCGCAGCTTGCTTCGCCTCAGGCATCCCATTTCCCATAGCTACACTATTAGGAATCGCAGATAACATCTCTACATCATTTAATGCATCCCCGAAAGCATATTGATGTTCTGTAGCAATACCTAGCCTGTCCGTTATATAACGGATACCTTTAGCTTTGCATCCTCCGGCTGGAACGACGTCAACTGCATTAAGATGCCATCTCACGAAATTAAAGGCATGAAATTGTTTCTCATAGAAGCATTCTTCCTCTGGTCGGCACATCAGCAAAGCTTGATAGATATTCCGTTCCTTATAATACAAAGGATCATGGGAGGGGATAACTGTCGCTTTGAAAGTGCTGATGGTCTTGGCCACGTACTCATCATTCGGTACATTGGCTCTCATATCTTCATGGCACATGTAGACAATCGCATGATCATGAAGAAGCGCTTCTTGGGTTAAATCGTGCAGACTCTCACTGTTAAGGGGATTTGTATAAATGACTTCT
Organism: Paenibacillus glacialis; assembly: GCF_001637205.1. Taxonomy (GTDB): domain Bacteria; phylum Bacillota; class Bacilli; order Paenibacillales; family Paenibacillaceae; genus Paenibacillus_AQ; species Paenibacillus_AQ glacialis. Next base: position 50,095 of record NZ_LVJH01000058.1, on the reverse strand, counting down.
CCTCGTAGTACGACATATTGACCGTTATAACTAACATAGGTATCAATATCAAGCTGTTTACGGAGGTCTTCAAACATAAAAGGGGCTCTGCCCGTAGCGATTGCTACTTCATGACCCTGTTCTTTTAGAGAAAATATCGCTTGTTCAGCAGACTTGGGAAGCTCTTTATTATCATCCAGAAGGGTACCATCGATATCGAAAAAAATAATGCTCTTATTCTTCATATGCTCACACCTAATTTCTACAAATAATAGTTACCATTCACAAAGGTAGTCTTCATTATAACAAAGAATGAGATCGGTAGTTATCTGTTGCTTAATTCGTCAAATATTTAATGGATAAATAATTTAAAAATATTAAAACTTTTTGTGACTCTCTATACGTCTACCTAGTAAGTGAGGCAATAACACACTTAATACATTAGATGGAGAGTGAACATACAATGAACAAAAGTCCTTTTAACATGTTGAAGTTAGGTGTAGTCAGTTGTGCAACAATTATAGGGGTGAGCGCTAGCGTTCTACCTATGACTGGAATGGCATTCGCTGATGCAGTAGATACAAAGACAAAGGTAGTCATTAGTGCTCCGATAACAGCTGTACCGATGAACACAAGGATCCAAGTGAAAGAAGTGATTCTTACATCCAACACTAAGAACTTAGTTACAAATATTAAGGTGCCACAGATCGTGGGTATGTTGGATAAGAAGTATCAGGAACAGATGAACGATATTATTCTTTCACACGCACAGAAGGACCTGGCGATTTGGGAAAAGGATGCAAATGAAGCGGCAGTAGAGGCTAAGAAAGCTGGTTACGAGTATCGCCCTTATGAGCTAACCATTGTGTATAGCTTAAAAGAAAATGGAACAGGTAACCCTTCTAATTTGATGTCCCTCGTCGTTACTTCTCAAGGAGCAACAGGTGGAACCGGTATGCCTCGTGTAGATACATACAATGTATTTAATAAGGAAGAAGCTCAACGGGTTACCTTGTCGGATGTGTTGGGGGACGACTTTAAGGAAAAAGTGAATGCTGGTGTATTTGCGAAGATCAAAGCGAATCCTGAGAACTATTTCGAAGAGGAGTTCAAAGGAATAAGTGAAGAACAAGGTTTTTATATTGAAAAGGGTGAGGTAGTCGTTCTATTTCCCAAATATAGCATCGCACCAGGCTCATCAGGGAATCCCGAATTCCATTTCAGCATTGCGGACAATCTGAATCCAAATCCGAAACCTGTAGTACCTACGCAAGAAGTGAGCTCGCAGCTTGATTTACACACAACAGCTACATTCAAGAATGCTAAAGGAACCGCTATGGTGTCTTTACGCGATGTGGCGAAAGGTTTAGGTTATGAAATAAAGTGGAATCAGGCGACACGTTCTGCTGAATTGAAAAAGGGTGCGCATTGGACAAATGTTACCGTAGGTAAAGATTCGTATTTCTTTGCCAAAATGACACCTGTCGCTTTAGGCACAGCTCCAATGATAAAGAATGGTACGTTATATGTGCCGATTACATTTGTGTCCGACATGATGCATGTAGAAGTTAAGAACGGAGATGCTTAAGCCATTCACATGGCACAGAAATAAGTAGGAGAAAGGCCGATGGCATTCCAGAACTATTTTCTTGTTCTAGAGTGCCATTATTCATTCATAAATCATTGTAGATAACGATTTCCAATCGATCGGATATCATTCCTATTATTACCATGTGTCATTCAGAACTTTATTAATTAGTCACACGTCTTGCTAACGTAAGATACCTGATGACGAAGGAATGAACTACCATGAAAGAAATGAAGATTACATATGAGAATGGTACACAAAAGACTGATAATTCCATTCCGAGCAGACGTTATATGCCGGGATTAGATGGACTTCGGGCACTCTCCGTGATAGCAGTCATCGCGTATCATCTCGACTTGGGATGGGCGCAAGGAGGGCTCTTGGGTGTCGGGATATTCTTTGTTCTATCAGGATATCTCATCACGGATCAAATCGTCTCAAGATGGCAAAAGGACAGACGACTTGATCTTAAAGATTTCTGGATGAGACGAGCGCGCCGGTTATTGCCAGCCATGTTCGTTATGCTTGCGTTCACCGCACTGTGGCTTCTTTTGTTCGATCGTTCCCGACTGGCAGCATTACAAGGTGACTTTATATCTGTGACGTTATACTTCAACAACTGGTGGCTCATTTTTCACAACGTATCCTATTTCGAGAGCTTTGGGCCGCCTTCTCCTATTGGACATCTGTGGTCGTTGGCCATTGAGGAACAATTCTACTTGATTTGGCCGTTGGTTATTATTGTAGGGTTACGCTTAGCACGGCAGCGAGGTAAACTCATTGTGATGACACTCGCAGGGGCATTTATCTCAGCTCTTGCTATGGCGTTGATCTATCAACCGGGAAGTGACCCAAGTCGGGTCTACTACGGAACCGATACTAGGGTCTTTGCTCTACTGATTGGAGCCGCTCTCGCTTTCGCGTGGCCAAGTCAGAATTTGACCCGTGAAATTTCGCGTAGGTCTCGCAATATCCTTGATTTGAGTGGTGCAATCGGACTACTGGTCATCATTCTGATGATTTGGCGGACCAATGAGTATGGAGAATTTCTTTATTATGGTGGTTTGGTTCTTCTGTCGATCCTCTCCGCGATTGTCATCGCTGTACTCGCTCATCCAGCTAGCCGACTAGCTAAAGTTATGGGATGCAAGCCTTTGCGTTGGATTGGTGTGCGGTCCTATAGCATTTACATATGGCATTATCCGGTCATTATTCTAACGAATCCTACCGTGGATACCGGTGGATTCGATGGCGTCCGTGTTCTTCTTCAATTGGGTGCTAGTATTCTACTAGCCGCACTATCATGGAAGTTCATTGAAGAACCGATTCGACACGGACTGTTAAGAAGATTACGGCAGAAATTAAGCACACGTCTACGTGTGAATATTCGACCTGTCTTCATGATGATATGGGTCCCATTAGTTGTATTGTTTATTTCTTGTAATAGCACCGTGGAGGAAAGTGCTTCAGTGGATGCGAGTACGGATCATAGTGCTATAAACGATAAGTTTGAACCTATGGTTACTCCAGTGGATCCTAAAGACAAGGACGATTCGACAGTCATTGAGGTAACGGCGAAACCATCCGTCAAACCTGTCATAGCCGAGAAACCTGAAACCCCTGAAATAGTCGATCCGCCGAAGAAGTCTGAAGTCCAGGCTCAGTTGAAAGAAACAAAAGAAACAGGAAAGGGAGTAACAGCGATAGGAGATTCCGTTATTCTTGACGCTGCTCCTTATCTGCAAGAAATGCTCCCAGGCATTGTGATCGACGGTAAGGTCGGCAGACAGATGTCACAGGCACAGGAAGTGGTCGATAAACTTAGGGCTAATGGGAAACTTGGTAGTCGGGTGATCATTAATCTAGGTACGAATGGGTCGTTCAACTCCAAACAATTACGACAATTACTTGGCTCACTTGATGATGTTCAGAAAATTGTATTGGTGAATACTCGTGTTCCGAGAAAATGGCAAGATACCGTGAACTCATTGCTTACAAAAGTAGCTGCAGAATTCCCCAATGCTATGATTGTAGACTGGCATTCTTCAAGCGAAGGCCACAATTCTTACTTCTATGATGATGGCGTTCATCTCCGACGAGAGGGAGCGAAGTTCTATGCATCACTCGTAGCTAAAGTTATACAAGAGGAGAAGCGATGAGGGAACGTAAATTATTAATCATACAAGAATATGCATTATAGAAAAGAAGGGTATTTCGATCATGACCAAGAGGAATATAGAGAAGCTACTTACCCGTTGTATAACGGATAACAAAGAGAACATATACCGTTTAGCTTACAGCTATGTAAAGAATAAAGAAGATGCATTAGATATTGTGCAAGAATCTATTTATAAAGCTCTCACATCTATAGGATTACTGAAGAATCCTGAATCCGTAAAGAGTTGGTTGTTTAGAATTGTAGTGAATACCTCTTTGGATTTCCTGAGGAAGCATAAAAGGGTTCAACTAGTAGATGAAGAAGCGCTCGAATTTTACAGTTCTGGTGTGGAAGACGTATATCCAGATATTGATTTAGAAAGAACGCTTGAAGAGCTGCCTCTTAAGTATCGAAATGTCATCGTACTTAGATATTTCGAAGATTTGAAGATCGAGGAAGTGGCAGAGATTTTAAATGAGAACGTAAATACAGTAAAGACGAGGCTATATCAGGCACTCCAGTTATTAAGAGTCACACTGATGGAAGAGTCCTCAAAGGAGATGAATTAGAATGGATAACAAGATGAACAAATTAATAGAGGATTATAAACAAGTCCCTATTCCTGATGAATTGGATCTCATCGTAGGCAATGCTTTAAAGAAAAGGAAGAACCGCAGGATTCGTTACAATTGGATATCTGGCGTCAGTGCGGCAGCCATATTTTTCGTGATTGGGATTAATGCCAATGCAAACATTGCTAATGCCCTTTCCACCATACCTGGCGTAGACAGTATTGTTAAGGTGCTGACGTTTAGAGAATATAAAGTGGATGAACAGACCTATAATGCAGACATCAAGGTACCGATGATTACCAACCTCGATAATAAAGAGTTGGAATCTGATCTGAATGAAAGATATCTTGAAGAAAACAAAAAGTTATATGATGAGTTTCAGGCTGAGATGGAATCTATGAAGAAATCAGGAGATGGTCATTTAGGGGTAGATACAGGGTTCGAAGTGAAGACAGACAACGATGATATACTGGCAATCGGTAGATACGTAGTAAATACCGTAGCTTCATCGTCAACAACGATGAAGCACGATACGATAGACAAGAAGAATCAAATATTACTGAGTCTACCTATGTTATTCAAGGATGATCGATACATCAGCATCATAAGTGAGAATATTAAAGATCAGATGCGAGCACAAATGAAAGCAGATGAGAATCAGTTCTATTGGGTTTCAACGGAAGAACCAGATGATGGTCTGGTCGATGAGTTTGAGCATATAAATAAAGATCAAGATTTCTACATCAACGATCAAGGTCAATTGGTTATATCTTTTAATAAATATGATGTAGCTCCGGGCTATATGGGTGTTGTAGAATTCGTCATTCCAACAGATGTCATTGCTGATGCTCTGGTTAGCAATACGTATATTAATTGATCTTTAAGTGGTAGTTATATTAAGTGTATGATATCAACTGATAATCATCATGCGAGTAAGTAAGGGAAGGGAAGCAGAGCGCTAAGCTGCGTTCTTCCCCTTTTTCTTTTTTCATATCTTCTTATCACTTTCTTACATTTCTATGTGTAGTTGTAATAGATTTTACAATACGCAAATCTTCCGAATACACTTCTAACATAAAATTAGATTTAATATAACATTTGGAGGTTTAGTATGTCATACCTAGGACGTAAAAGATCGTGGATAAAGAAAATAACATTGGTGCTTACGATAGCCGTCATTTTAAACCCATCTGCATCTATGTTGGGATTCAACAGTAAGCTCGTAAAGGCTACGGATATGGATCAAGTCGTTCTGACTCCCCTATTGAAAAGTGAGGGCAACCAAGTACAAGACCCTCTTACTGTGCTAGCTGCTACATATCTTGATCAAGATTTGCTTGATGAATTTCCCATCAATTATGGTCTGAACCAATCGATTGTCATTAGTAAGATATTTGGTGGTGGGAGTCAGAATAAGGATGCACTCTACCAGCATGATTTCATCGAGCTATATAATCCAACGGATGCAGCAGTAGATTTGAAGGACTGGTCCGTACAATATGCTGCAAGTACAAGCAGTTCAGACAGTAATTCGTGGGATGTTACGCCGCTGTCAGGAATGATACCTGCTAGAGGGTATTATTTAATTCAGGAGGCGGAGTTGGATTCATCACTGCAACGTCCGACATTACCATCTCCAGATGTTGTGGGAGCGATTGAAATGAGTAATAAAGACGGTAAAGTCGCACTAGTCTCTAGTACTACTGGATTAGATGTTAACAATCCAACCCAACCAGATCTAGTGACATCACTTGTCGACTTTGTAGGATATGGCGGGGCAAAGAGCTTTTATGGCTCTAAGGCAGCCCCTGCGAACTCGGCTCAAAAAGCAATCGTACGTTACGCGTTAGATCCGAGCAACATGACCAAAGTGAGCGCACTGGTGAAGAATGCAGGAGAATTCTATGGAAATGGTTGGAATAGTCAGGATAATGGCAATGATTTTGAGGAAGCGAAATTAGCGACCTTAACAGTGCCTCGAAATGCTTCGTATCTTACTCCACTGTCGCTCAGTGCGGACATAAGTAACAATAGCGTTCAGATGGAAACAATGAGGGAGTTAAGCGCAACTGACAATCAGTTTGCTGTAGTGATGACGACTGGTACAGTCAAGGATGGTACATTATTATCAAATGACTATACGGTTACAGGACTACCAACAGGAATTCATGTAACAGAAGCGGTCGGACATGCGATTAACAATACCATCACATTTACACTTGGAGGTACAGCCAATGATGATGTCACATCAGAGGTTCCTTTGAATGTGATCATTAAGAAATCAGCGGTTATTTCCGGAGCTTATGATGATTCGAAGATTGTAAGTGGTATCACGCTAAATAATAATACGCCCAAAGTGAAGGGGGAGGTATTATCGAATACACTAAGCATGACGGAGCCTTCAAAGGCTACTGGATCATTCTCTATCCATTTAACTACGGGAACGGTGAAGGCGGGACCTCTTACTGATGCAGATTATACAATAACGGGGCTACCAAGCGGATTGTCTATTCAAGCTACTGGAGAGGCCTTATCCAACACGTTAACTTTTACAATAAGCGGTACAACGGGCTCACCCGTGAGTGAGTCTATACCGTTAACCGTTACGGTGAAAGCTTCCGCAGTTACATCGGGTGCAACTCTTGACTCCGAGCCGATTAAGGGTATAACACTGGATCGTTATAAGAAGCCAGTGCAGGCTGATGAGGTTAGGAAAGCAACATTGACACAGCGAATTAAAGAAGCGAATGCATACTACAACAACACAGATAACAAAAGTTATAAATATGGCGTGAACGGGATGGCTGGTACTTCAGCAGCTTTTTATAGAGGAACCCCTTATATGTACTATCAGGATTTAGGAAGCGTCATTTCTCTTCCGAAGAGTTGGAAAGATCTTACCAACGTGAAGACGTGGATCGAAGGAGACGCCCATGTTGCGAATGTGGGATATTACGACGATAAATTCGGAAATATTGTGTTTGATCTAAATGACTACGATGGAGCGTATATCGCACCCTTTTATCTGGATTTGCTACGAATGACGTCCAGCTTGTACTTGACTCGTGACGCTGAGAATCTAGCGGTAACGGATGCTGAAATAAGGGTCATGGCTAAAGTGATGCTGGATCAGTATATGAAGTCTTTGGAATCATTGGTTGGTAACAACAATAAGAATACTGCGGCATCGAAATTAGATATGAATACCGTGAGCGACGGCTTCACCAAAACATTGATGGTTAAGCTTGAGAAGAAGACACAACTGGATCATTTAATCAAGTGGACGGTACCGACTTCGGATAAGAAACATTCGACAGGCGTTCTTAACGTAGCTGGTAAAGCGGATAAGTATCGCCTGCCTACGGCTACTGAAAGAGCAGAAGTTGAATTGAATTGGCAACAGTATGTCGGTACAATAACGCAGGATTTCGCTAATGCTAGACTGGCGGAGAACGCTAATTATTTCACGATAAAAGATGTTGCTGTTCGTATCTATCAGGGTCTTGGTAGTATTGGTTCCCTGAGGTACAATGTACTGATTGAAGGACCGACGGCGAGTCATGATGATGATATTATTCTGGATGTGAAACAAGCATTCCAACCGGACATGTTTGATAATCCAGTGGAGGCACAAACCACCCCATATGGTACTTTTCCAGGGGGAGACGGAGCTAAGGTTAAGACGGCTTATGAGACAATGTCACTAGATGCAGAAGGATTCCTAGGTTATTTTGAAAGTGAAACACGTTCTTTCTTTGTTCATAAAATATCGCTATATAAAGGTGATTATGAGGATGCACCTGGGGGTGTATTCAAGACCAAAGAAAATCTAGTGGATTATGTGAGTTATATCTCTAAAGCGTATGCATTTGCACACGCGCGCTCGGCTGAATCCAAGGATGATACGTTTGAAAGAAGCGTATTAGATCAAGTCTATAAGGATGATCAGAAGTGGAACAATTTCCAGACGGAGCTACTCAATCTTGGTGAGGATTATTATAATCAGGTCAAGTCTGATTATTCGCTAATGAAGCAAGATATGATCGATGGTAAATTAATCGATGTGGCGGTTTTGAAGGGACTTACAATTAGTGGGGCCGTATCACCTGAATTTGATGAGAATAAACTTAGCTACACCGCATCAGTAAATAAAGACGTTGCATCGATTGATGTGACGGCAACGGCATTAGACAGTAAGGCGACAATCAAGATTAAGGGAGTCACTAATACAAGTGGTACTCCGAAGACGATTGCCTTGAGTACTGGAGCTAATGTGATCGACGTCGTTGTGACGGCTCAGGATGAAACGACGAACAAGACATATACCATCACGGTTACACGACAAGCCGGAGAAGGTGGCAATGGCGATGGAAATGGCAATAATGGAGGAAATAATGGCAACAACGGCAACAATGTAACAAATGGCTCCGGTTCAGCAACGACCAGTAAACCGAAGGAAGAACTGAATCTCAGTAACGTAGTTATTAACGCAGAGAAGTTTCAGTCTTCGGTGGCTGCTCTTCAAGCTAGTGGACAAAAGGATCAGAACTTAGTGTTCGATGCGCCTAATAACAATAACAAAGACATCAACATACAACTTCCACTTGCTGTGTTGGAACAAGCATCGAAAGTGATGCCGAAGTTAGTGTTGACCTTTAATACTGGAGTAGGTAGCTATAGCCTTCCAATTCAGGCGATCAATTTCACAATGTTGGCTAAGGAGATTGGTGTTCCAACGGCAACAAGCACCATATCTATTCATATCAGTCAAGTGACTGGACAGAAGGGGAATGCCGTTCAGGCGAGTCTAAAAGCAGCTGGTTTGAACGCCATTAGTGCTCCTATCGAATTTACAATACAAGCAGAAGCAAATGGGAAAAAAGTTGAGATTACTGATTTGGGTAATCGGTATGTACCCAGAGTTATTCCATATGCATCGAATGAAAATGTGAACCAATTAGTCGTTGTCAGACTAAATGCAGACGGAAGCGTATCCGTTATTCCAGCCACATTCGTAAGTGGTAAGGCAACTATATATAGCCAGAGCAATAGCATATTCGTGGTGGCACATACACAATCACGGACATTCACAGATATCTCCAAGCATTGGGCAAAGGCTGAAATTGAATTGCTAGCTGGAAAACGAATCATACAAGGGACTTCGACTCAGACGTTCTCGCCAGACAAATCGATGACAAGAGCAGAGTTCACAGTTATGCTCGCTAACGCGATGGCACTTAAAGACAATGCGTCATCAGGCAGCTTCTTGGATGTTTCGGCAGCAGCTTGGTATGCTGGGGCTGTAGGAGCAGCGAATCAAGCGGGTATTATCACAGGATTCGCAGACGGAGGATTTCATCCAGACAAAGCGATTACTCGCGAACAAATGGCAGTTATGATCGTTAAAGCCGCCGAGTTATCAGGGAGACCGCTTCATCCTTCTCAAGGATCTGAGATTGTATCTGTATTCAAGGACGTTAGTCAGATCAGCGCCTATGCGCAAGCTTCTGTAGAAGCTTGCCGTGAAGCGGGTATTATTAAAGGAGATGCTAATGGCGCGTTCTCACCAAAGGCGGCTGTTACACGGGCACAAGCTGCCGTCATGTTTAAACAACTGCTACAAGCGATCCAATTCATCAACTAAATAAAGTATGCAATACACAAACCCGCCTCCATCTATACGGAGGCGGGTTTTCATGTTAGAACATGAACTTAATTAAGCTTTGAAATCAGGATTACTCTGCGTGTAGCCTCCATTGGGATTATCGACTTGCGTATTCCCATCACCATCTCTGTAGTAATCGTCTACATAAGTTCCATCAGCACGTTCATAGCCACTCACTTGATGAGGTTGTGTCATCCAATCCATCTGCACCATCCACAACGTCCAATACGCCAATAGCTAAGGTTGCTACCGCAGCCACTTTTACTAAACCTTTGGCACCGTCTTTAACTTTCTCGAAATCATCCTCGGATATGCCTTTTACCACTTCTTTACCATTGGCATAGGTGTATTTCACAGAACCAACAACACCTTTAGCGGTTGTAGAAAGGGCACCACCGATATCTTTCATCCCATTGCGGGATTGTTCTTCATTACTAGTGATGAGACCTGCTGTCGTGTCATATACACCACTTGCCAAGTCCCCCACGGTTGTTCCTGCTATAATCGTAGCCTTCTCAACACTGTCACCGATTTCCTTCACGAATGGACTACCAGTGATCTCACCAACGACACGGACGCTTCCACCAATCACCTTGCCTGTTACTTCACCTGCGATTTGACCAAGACCTTTTAAGAAGCTCATATGGTTAACTCCTTTATGTTGTATATGTAAATAGAATAGATTGATTGTACGATGAACGCGGTAGGCATGACAAGGGAAGAAGAATCAACAATCATGAATTTGAATGTGTTGAAAACTATCATTTTTTGTTGTCTAGGTAACTTGTCAGGGAAATGCAGTTTGATTTACAATAATTGGTATGGTGGTTTGAGTACCTATTTTAGCATATGAATCATTAACTTCGAAGGGATGAGAACGCTTTCTCGAAAGTAACGAAGAGTGCTGTATAGATAAGGGGTGGTACACATGATTCAAGTGGAAGGTATCTCGAAAGAATACAAGCAATTCACACGATCACCTGGGATCATCGGCTCGATGAAGAATTTATTGTCAAGAGAACATACACTGCTTAAGGCAGTTAATGAAATTTCCTTTTCAATAGAAAAAGGTGAGGCCGTCGGATATTTAGGACCGAATGGAGCCGGGAAATCAACGATGATTAAAATGCTCACAGGCATTCTAGTTCCGACATCGGGAACGATCACAGTCAATAACCTTGTTCCACACAAACATCGTAAGGAAATCGCCAAGAAGGTCGGTATTGTATTCGGTCAGCGGAGTCAACTGTGGTGGGACCTTCCGGTAGAAGATTCGTTCGAGCTACATAGACGTATTTATAATATTCAGGATATAGACTATCGAAAGAATATGAACATATTTTTGGAATTATTGAATTTAAAAGAATTCATTACACAGCCAGTAAGACAATTAAGCCTTGGTCAGCGAATGAGAGCAGAGATAGGACTTGCCCTTCTTCATAATCCAGATATCGTATTTTTAGATGAGCCAACGATAGGCTTGGATGTAATCGCGAAGGACAACATTAGATCTTTCATCAAACAAATGAACCGTGAACGTAAAGTATCTATTCTATTAACCTCTCATGATCTGAAGGATATCGAAGAAATATGCCCAAGAATGCTGATCGTGAATAAAGGAGAGCTTATCTTTGATGGCACCGTGGATCACTTAAAGTCTAGTCTTTCGTCTGGCAAAATAATTACGATTGAATTTGCATCTAACCCTGGAGAGTATGTTGCATTAGAGAATGCAGAACTCATTGCTGATCAAGGCATAAGAAAAACGTTTAAAATCGATAAAGGATTGGATTCGGCCATTGATTTTGTCCAAAGCGTCTCAAAGCGTTACCCCATTAAAGACTTCATTCTACAGGATTCAGATATTGAGGATATCATTCGAAGGTACTATCGAAGTTTGGAAGACGATAATAATAACGAATTAACCAAACAAGAGAGATTGAGCGTGATTTAATGATGATGAGAGCCCATTACGCAATTATGTGTAAAGCATTTTCCCGCAATACGGCATATCGTTCAGAAGTCTGGCTACGAATCTTTGGCAACATTTCAATCGTGTTCATTCAGATTTCGATTTGGAAGGCATTACTCGGCACAGGTACTTTAAAGGGTATCGATATAGGAGCCATGATTACGTATTCGCTTATCAATATGTCGGTATCTATGATATTAATGAGCAAAGTTATTTATGTGGTGGATGATAAGCTGAAGACAGGAAATATTACGTCAGATTTATTGAAACCGATCAGTTATCCGTTGCTCTTATTTTTTGATCAATTAGGAAATGTTGTCTTCCAAATCATCTTCACCGTGGTTCCGACGATAATCATTTCATGGCTGTTATTCGGGCTTAGCTTCCCGAGAGAACCTTATGCGATTGCTGCATTTGTTGCAAGTCTATTGCTGGCGTTACTTATTTCTTTTTTTCTGGGCTATCTTATAGCACTGGTGTCGTTCTGGTTTCTAACCACATTCGCCTTGGATTGGATGATTACGGCATTGATAACCGTGTTCTCAGGATCATTTCTGCCATTATGGTTCTTTTCAGCGGAGTGGAAATTCATTGCTGATATGCTCCCGTTTCAATTCTTAGGATTTGTGCCTGCAGCCATATATATGGAGAAGATGGATGGAAGTGAAATCATCTGGATGATGGGTAAGGGAAGTATGTGGGTGTTGCTGCTATGGTGTGCTACCAAGTTACTTTGGTGGAGGGCTATCAAACGGCTAGAAATACAAGGTGGTTAAAGGAGTAAAGCTGAGGGTGGGAATTCATGAATATTCGATTGTTTTCATACTTTATTAAATTAATCATTAAGTCTCGCATGGAATATCGGGGAGCATTTATGATTGGGGCAGTAGGTCAGATCCTAGGTTATGCAGCCAATTATCTAGTAATTTGGTTGCTTTTGCAAAATTTCGATACCATAAACGGCTGGAATTGGACGGAAATTGCTTTCTTGTACAGCTTAAATATACTTACCTATGCCATAGGAGCTTCTTTTACATACTCACCGATGGTAGGACTAGATCAGACGATCATTAATGGTGATTTCGATAAGTATTTAACGAAACCATTATCACCATTTACCTACTACTTGGCGAGCTTATTCAACATAGGCTATATTGCTCACATTGTTATATCAGTCTTTGTCCTTCTATGGTCGATATCGCAAGTTGATATGGGGTGGACTGCTGTAAAGATCATCTATCTGTTTCTCGCAGTTATTAGTGGTTCTTTCCTGCAGGCAGCGGCTTTAGTTGTCATTGGTTCGCTTTCCTTTACTTTTTTACGTGTACAATATCTGTTCTCGATTCTATTTAAAATCAAAGAGTTCATTGCTTATCCGATTTCTATATATGGAACCCTGCTACAACTGATTCTGACCTGGATTATTCCTCTTGCCATGATTAATTATTATCCAAGCTTGTATCTGTTTGATGAAAGTATATTAACAAATAAGCTCCTGGGTATCGTGGCACTCGTCATTGGGCCTTTAGCTTTCTATCTTTCCTATAAGTTATGGATGCGTGGAGCGAATAAATATCAGGGGGCTGGAGGATAGATCATAATACAATAGACCTATTTTGTAGAATCGTGGTAGAATTTAGGTTATATTGGAATGGGGGATGAAGTATGTCATATGTGATAGCAATTATTATTGGACTTACAGTAGGTATTCTATTTAACATTAGAATGAAGAAAAAGAGGCAAGCAGCTCTTAATAAATCTTCTAATCAGTTACAAGCTATGAAGAATCAATTGACGAATACCCCAACGCAAGAATTTATGTCAGCTGATAATAAATGCCTTCTTTCACTTGATGAGACCGCTGGAAAGATTAACTTTACCACAGAAGAGAGTAATAAGACTTACGACATGACAGATATTCTGGGTATTCAACCTATTAGTCATGGATCGACATCACAAGATACGACAACGAGGGAGAACGTGTTTGGTAACTTATCCTCGACGACTAGAACGAGTAGGAAGGTAAGTCGGCTTGAATTGAAGATTACTGTTAAAGATATGGTTACGCCACATCACAGTATTTTCTTTTATCATGGTCCGTTTGCAGTGAATGAAGGGCATCCTTATTTAGAAAAAGCTGAGACGAAGATGAACCATTGGATTGGAATTCTCAATGTCATGATGAGTAGAGGGAATGGAATCGATGAGGTATCCGCTAACATACATAACATAATGGAGTCAGCAAAAGCACAAGTAACACAGTTACAACCCCAGAACTCCGTTGCAGATGAGTTAGTCAAAATTTCTAATTTATTACAACAAGGGATGATTACACAAGATGAATATAATTCTCTTAAGGCAAAATTGATTTCCTAGACAACAGACTTATGAGTGAATGTCTAGACAAGAGAATTGACAACGGTCTTGTCATTCTCTATACTGATTTTAATCTAATATACGGTATACGTTGAAGGAATAAGTAGCATGCTGTCACTGTTATTCAGAAAGCTAGGGGTTGATGCGACCTAGCACAAACAGTCTTGCGAATTACACTCTGGAGTATCTTAGGTAACACTAAGCGGACTAGCCAACGATATGATGGCTATGAGTGGTATGAATAGTAGTTTTGTAACGCTATTTATGCAATTTGGGTGGTAACACGGTTATTCAATCGTCCCTATGTCTATTGTAGACATAGGGGCGATTTTTGCGTAATGGCGTTATTGTACGTATAGGGATGAATCAAGAAAATAATACTTAAAGGGGATAGATGATCATGAGTAACATGAATATTATTGATGAGCTAGAATGGCGCGATGCGATTAACCAACAGACAGATGCAGAAGGATTACGTAAATTAGTTAGTGAAAAGAAGATTGCGCTGTACTGTGGTGTCGATCCAACCGGGGATAGCATGCATATTGGACACTTAATTCCGTTCATGATGATGAAGCGATTCCAAGCATTCGGACATCTACCTGTTATCTTAATTGGTGGAGCGACAGGGACCATTGGGGACCCAAGTGGACGTCAATCAGAACGTCAATTACAGACGTTAGAGCAAGTACAAGACAATGTGAACGCACTAACAGCGCAAATGAAGAAGTTATTTGTTACAGATAACGATGCTCAACTGAAGATGGTTAACAACTATGATTGGACTCATTCATTAAACATTATCGACTTTTTACGTGACTATGGGAAGAACTTCAGTATCAATTCGATGCTTGCCAAAGATGTTGTATCAAGTCGTCTAGATAGTGGGATATCATTCACTGAATTCACTTACCAAATTCTTCAGTCCATGGACTTCCATCATCTGTACGCAGAAGAAGGTGTTCAATTACAGATTGGTGGATCTGATCAATGGGGTAACATCACAAGTGGCTTAGACTTGATTCGTAAAAAAGAAGGTCCAGAAGCGACAGCATTCGGATTAACGATTCCATTAATGTTGAAATCAGATGGTACGAAGTTTGGTAAATCTGCAGGCGGTGCGATCTGGCTAGATCCTGAGAAGACATCACCTTATGAATTCTACCAATTCTGGTTGAATCAAGATGATCGTGATGTGGTTAAATACCTGAAATACTTCACATTCTTATCTAAAGAAGAAATTGCTGAATTGGAGAATAAGGTTACAACAGAACCAGGTAAACGTGAAGCACAACGCGTACTTGCTGAAGAGATGACGAAATTCGTTCATAGTGAAGATGCCTTAGCACAAGCCATTAAAATCTCAGCAGCCTTATTCAGTGGAGACATTACATCATTAACAGCAGATGAAATAGAGCAAGGATTTAAAGAAATGCCTACGTTCGAAGCTACCAAAGAAACCAAGAATATTGTGGACTGGTTGGTAGACCTAGGTATCGAACCATCTAAGCGTCAGGCAAGAGAAGATATTACGAATGGAGCTATTTCCATGAATGGTGAAAAAGTAGTGGATGTAAACACAGAGGTGTCTGCAGACAAATCATTCGATGGTCGGTTTATCATTATTCGTAAGGGCAAGAAGAAATATAGCCTAATTAGATTAGTGGATTAAGAAATCCAGACCGTTTAGTCGACGTTATAAAAAAGATCAAATAAACAAGCTGACTCCTATACGTAACGGGAGTCAGCTTGTTTATTTGGCGTTGTCACTGTGTCTCGTGACATGCATGAATATATATTTTATCTTGAAAGGTAAAAAATAGGAGGTTATATTCCGATATATGTTAGATGTGGTGTTTACTGGACAGCACGGGCGGTAGAGATAGCCTGAAAGATAACGGCTCCGGCAGGAAGTTAGCAGGTGATGCTGGATGAGGCACAAAGCACTAAATATATATTGGGAGGTTAATATGACGACAATCATGAATAACGCCATAGGCAGTATACGCATCGAACCATTTGAAATTCTACATTTGCAAAATATAAGAATAACCAAGGGGATCAACGAACATTCGAAATTAACGTTCTCTGCTATTATATCTGAAGAAAAAAGGGACGGATATGTAACCAAAACGAATGCAGAAACCTTTATCAAGGTTCTGATTCAAGATCATGATGGAGAGCGAGAGCATGGTTTGTTTACTGGGTTAGTTACTAAAATAAGGGTCAATGCATCAAGAGGCGTCTACTATTTAAATATAGAGGCTATTTCTCATTCTTATCTTCTGGATATTAAACGGAAAAAGCGTTCTTTTCAGAATCCCAATATTCTATACAGCTCACTAATTGATGAAGTGATTTCGCCATATACAGATTCGGATATCATTGATGTCACAACAGCCAAAAAGAAGACTAATACGTTGATTATGCAGTACGAAGAAACCGATTGGCAGTTTCTGAAACGAATGGCTTCAAAATTTTACACAGTATTGGTTCCCGTGAGTGGATTTAATGCACCAAAGATTTATTTTGGTGTCCCTACAGACCAAGACAAGGGAGAACTGACTACAATCCGTTATACGGTGCATAAGGATATGGCAGCATATAAGCAAGCTGTAGATAACAGCGTCCCAGGTGTCAGTGATACAGATTATACGATATATGAAGTGATATCAGCACAACTGCTTGAGCCCGGTCATGAGGTGATGTTTAAGTCCCGCCATTTGGTTGTAGCATCAGTCATTTCAGAAACAAGAAACGGCATCATCGAACATGAATATAAGCTGTGTCCTAGAAAAGGTCTGCGACAGAAGAAAATGTATAACGAAGCGATCATCGGTGCATCGATTCAGGGGAAGGTAATCCAGATACGCAGAGATACGGTAAGAGCTAAGTTGGACATGGATGATCAACTAGATGCTAATTCAGATTATTGGTTTCCGTATTCGACCATATATGCATCTGAGGATAATACGGGGTGGTATTGTATGCCAGAGATGGGTGACAGCATACGTATTTATTTTCCAAGCAAAAAAGAGGAGGAGGGCATCGCAATCAGCTCTGTTTCGCGGGTGATCCCACCTAAGCCGACGGCTCCTTCAACACAGTCTACTGCAAGCTCTTCACCAAGTCTGGTTGTACAGAATGTGGATAAGGACCCTAAAGAAGATCCCGATACAAAAACCTTCTCCACGAAATACGGAAAAATCATTTCCTTGGGTCCAACTTCTATCATTATTAAGTCAGGAGATATGTTTATCACGCTAGATGATGAGAAGGGAATCGACATCGTTAGCAATAAAGATATTTCGATTACTGCCAACAATAATATCGTACTATCTTCCAGTAACATACGTATCTCAGCCAATACATTATCTCTATCGGGTAAAGACAACAAGATCTTGCTACAAGAAGAGAACATTGTCATAGAAGGAACGGAAATTAAAATGAATTGAGTAGGTGGGGAAGATGAATAGAGAAGAGATTCTGCAGGAAGTCACATCCAGCATGTTGGAACCTGCCATAGCAGAAGCAATTTCGGTCTTGGAGGCCGAGTTCCAAACCCAAAAACATCAGCTAATCGAAGGTTTTATCCACTCCTTTCGGGAAATGTGCCTACAAATCCAACATATGCAGGATACAGGAGAGAAGGCGCCAATTGGCTATATTCACTATTCATTACTTCGTACCTCCATATTACAGGGGAAATACACTTATCTGATCGAGGCATACTCGGAAGATTGGTATGGTGATGAGGATGAATGTCTAAACATATATGATGCTTCGTGGGCATTCAAATCGTTCGTTCCTCTTCAGGAACGGCTTGCCCAGAAACTAAAAATGTATTTCGGGTTGTTTAATCCTGGGGATAGCGAGCGACTAATGCTAACGTATATCCCATATTATCATCAGTTTATAGTCGCTATTGCCCGGATGGCCGTGTGTCAAGCGATGGAGCTACCAGAAGCGCAGCAAATAGCGAAATCAGACACCTTTCGTGTGCGAATCGGAGAATTCAAGGATATTAGTGAAGATATTTATATTAGCGATCTAAAGGTCGGAACCCTGGAGAGTGTCAAGAGACTTCAGAGAGAAGAATGCCAATTGGCTTATGGAGCGCTAGCAGGCTTAACTCTGCAAGGGCACAACCTGGACAATACGGAGATGAGATACGCCGATCTCAGGCGAAGCCATCTAATAGAATGCCAAATACGGGGGAGTATCCTGATTGGGACGCGCTGGGGAGGTTCCACTTTGTGTAGTACCGATTTCAGCTATTCTCTAATATCCGATGCGGATTTCAGCCACTGTGACTTGCGCGGGGCCTCGTTCTGCCATGCAAGCGGGGAAGATTTCAATGATCCCTTGTATCGTTCACCAGGACTGCAAGGGATCAGCTTTGCACATGCCAATCTAGAAGATACGGATTTTAGAGGCGCATCACTATACGGCGCTAATTTTGAAGGAGCTAATCTTCAAGGGGCTGTTTTTATAGAAGAAGATATAGCCAAATATCGATTTACCGATGAACAGCTACGATCCATTATGATGCCACCTCACAAGAAGGAGGGGACAATATGAGACCATACTACTTGCTGACAGAGGACCATCGGATTACGAATAAGATAGCACCTAAGGGTAAAGAAATGACAGATTCTTTCAATATACTTCCACCCCTTTCTGTAGTTCAAGTAAACCATACTTCTCCCGAGCAATACCTAGATTGGTTCATCAAACCGAGGCTCATGATGTCAGATGATATGAAAAACACCTTGGTTATGTATAATCCGAAAATGGAGTGTAAACACATGGACCTTGTAGATCAGCAGCATTCCCAATATACATATTGGTCATTTAACGTCCCTTCCGTGGACTGTTTATCTATGGAGACTGAATTCTATCCAGACGGGAGATTGAAAAAGCTCGTGCTGGATCATGGGAAAATTAAACGGCATCATTTTTTTACAATACAGGGAATCATGGAGCCGTATCACATCATTAGCCTTGACGCGGCTGAAAGCTTACTGCGTAGAGGTATGACCGGCTTTATTCTGGAGAATGTCATTCAATCCGGAGGGGGTAAGTATGAGCACACATTGGGATGAAAAAATAGCGGGTTTCCTAGCTCAGCAACAGCGCGACCGCGAACTGTATGACGAAATGGATGGAATTACCGAGCAGACCTGGATGGAGATGGTAGAGAGTGGCGAAGTCCGGTTCAAGGATCAAACGATTGTACTGGAGAACAAATCGTTATTTGATAATAAATTACAGATCAGACTTCCAAAAGACCTGACCTCTATGCCTAAAGGGATGTTGGAAAGGGAGGGCAAACCTCGAAATCGGGATCAATATTTATTTGTGAGCGATCAAGAGGAACTTGCGTGTGGACTTAACTGGATGGAACAAGCAGAGACGGCTGCCGATCTTGAAATATTAAAAACGTGCATGATGATTGAAAGTAAAGGAAAAAAACCAGAAATCCGTCTGTTTGAATTAGAGGATGAAGCCCTCAAAGAGATGAACATAGAAACCTATGATTGTCTCGTTCCGACGGAGCAGGGCCAAATCTATCAACTGATTTTTCTAACCCTATTTAGAGAAAGAGTGTTGATGGGTACCTTCCAATTCAAAGCTGAACATGCCACTCTGTGGAGACCGTTGTCTGCGGCCATTATTCAATCTGTGCAGTTTACATGAACAATTAAATTGAACCCGTGGTAAGGAGGGAGCTTTATGTCATCAATAGGTGCGATTATTAGCTTAATATCGGCAGGTTTGTTTGCAGAAGCAGAGACCTATGTTGTACGAGGTGCAGAATTAACTTGCAGTGAAGGGACTTATCCAACCAGCTTGAACTTACCGCGATCCCATGGGGTGTATATCAAAGAGAAGTCCGTGATGAACACAACCGATTGTGTGGTCGAGAAAAACATTGGATTGTTCGGTTTCTGCAAAAAAACAGGTACAGTATGTCAGCCAGAGCTGTGCGGAATATGGTCGAAAGGGAAAAAGGACTTACTGATTGACGAGCACCCTGCTTTGGTGGATAGTGCCAATCTGACATGTGTGTTAGGAGGGATAATCAGCATTGCTAAGAACGGCGGTCAGGAATAATGGTGAATGGTTATGAAAGGGGGGGACGCAGTGGTCTATCAGGCGGCGGAGAATTATACTACGAATGAGACGCTACAGGTGGTCTGGCCCTACGGTGCGATACGTATTGAGCAACTGAAAATCACGCATCAGGTGGGGGAACATGTCCGATTACGGCTTATGGGTAGAGTAGCCGAGGAAATGGAAGAAGAGATTCTGATGAAGTCTGGACTTCATGATTGTATTGAAGTGTACGATTCATCAGGTGGGGGAGCCCCGAAGCCTCTGTTTCTGGGACAGATTCATCACATATCGATTCAGGTCATGCATGAGCAATATCAGATCGTTGTAGAAGCAATCTCACATACCTATAACATGGATACATTGAAGAAAAAAAGAAGCTTTCAACATGTCGAGCAGCAGTATACAGAGATTTTCGACGAAGTCGTTGCGAGTTATACGAATAGTGACTACATCGATCATACGTTTAACGACCGACATACAGGTAAGTTAATCATGCAGTATGAGGAGACGGACTGGTCCTTTCTGAAAAGGCTCGCCTCCCATGCAGGAGTGTCATTAATTGCGGATATCACAGCGCATAAACCTCGCTTTTGGATTGGTATTCCCGAAGGGAGGAATCAGATCATTCTGAAAGACAGTCACCCCTTTGAAGTGACGCGCCGAATCCAGGCTTATTTGTATACCACGTCAAGTAATCATATACAGAATACTCAGAATAATACGACAACTTATACCTTTGAGTGGATGAGCGCCCTAGATATCGGGGATGAAGTGATTAAAGACGGGGATACCTACATCATTGCAAAAAGACGGGCTGAAATGAGGCAGGGGCAGCTAATATGGACGTATGAATGTGGTCCACGGGCAGGCTATAATAACAGTAGAATACATAATACCTCCATCATTGGAGCTGCCATCAACGGTACAATTATCGGGGTAAGCCGTCAACAAGTAAAAGTCCATCTGGATATGGATGCTGATCAGAACCCTGATGCGGCCCAGTGGTTTCCCTACGCAGCAGAGGGGAATCAAGTGTGGTATATGATGCCAGAGAAAGGCAGTAAAGTGAAATTGTACTTTCCTAGCAGGGAAGAGGATGAAGCTTTGGTCATTCAATCGGTGAGGCAGGAGCCGGGAGTGACCTATGCAGAGAAGCATCAGCAGAAGATGGCTGATCCTGGAGTGAAGACCTTCGGAAATCCGCAGGGCAAGGAGTTCACGCTAGGAGACAAGGAACTGAATATCACAGGAATGGACGGTCAATTGTACATTGGGATGAATAGCTATACCGGGGTGAATCTTGCAGGGAGCCAACAGGTGAGAATTCTAGCCACGGGTAGTCTTCAAATAAGTGGAGATCAAGTGGAAGTGAAAGCAAGTGAAAGCTTGTCGTTGGAAAGAATTGCTGATACGCTGGAAGCAGAAGAGGGATCTGCGCCGGTATCTGGGGTAACAGGAACGCTAGCTCTAGGGGAAGACATCAGCTCCAAGAGCGAGCTAATCGCATTTGCTTCCACCGGGGAGAGAGAAGAATACGAGCCTATCCTCAGTGAGTTTGAGAAGGATGTACAGAAGCGGGGGATCGAGGAGGTTCGTTTACAGAAGTTTGTGGAAAATTATAAATCCAGATCTCAAGGGAGTACTGATGCAGGTATAGAGGCGCTTAAAGGACTTTGGGGCTTCGTGGTAGATGTCGCAGATATGGGGTACACGACTGCTGAACAAATTCTTTCGCCTCTTCGGATGCAAAGCTGGGATGAGGCGGGACAAGGAGTACAAGATACTTACGAGTTTGTAAGTGGGAAAAAAGTGGCACCGCTGGAGGAACGGAATGACACACTAAAGGCTATGCTTTCAGGAATTGGTTACACGTGGGATCTTGTCAACTTCAAGAAATCAAAGGAAGAAATTTTGGAAGACACTAAGGGGATGTTAACATCAGCGAAGGAAAGTATCGTAGATCCTGCAGTGGCCAGTTTTAAGGGAAGATCATTAAGCTACTATACGAGCACGAAAGAAGAAAATTACGATTTGGGATACGCTCAAGGCCAAACGACATTAGTCGTTGCGGAGGTCGCACTAACAGTTGCCTCAGAGGGAGCCTCTCTGGCAAGTAAAGTTGGAAGACTGAAGAAGGGACTTAAGGATGTAATAACAGACCCGAAAAAAGCGATTTGGGATACGCTTGGCCCTAATGGAAAGCTTTTTGGCAAAGGTAAGGTCGTGTACGATGGACGCTTCAAAACCAGAGGAACTCTTTTTGAGAGAGTGATGGAGAGTCTTGGAGACACAGCCAACAAGATGAAGAAATCTATGATAAGGGATGCCCCATACCATGTCTTAATCCGTGAAACTACAGCCGGTATTAACTCACTTGATATAGTCAAGAATGAGAAGTCCAGATTTTTCTCGATGGACGGGGATGGGCCGGGTGGGAAGAAGCGTGGAGATGAGGGGACGGGTAATGTTAAATTCCCTGATTTATATTCAAATTGGAAATGGGATGTACCAAAGAGTCTGCCCACATACGGTCATGCATACTCTAAGCATGGCTCACATATTCCTGATGCTAAATTAAAAGCTAGGGCAATTAATGATAAAGTTCAGATTGGAAGGTGGGATAATCAAAAAGATGCTGCAAAACTAATATCAGAAGTTGCGAAACAAGGACCGGGAGTTTATGACATAGAATTGCCGAGTAATGTTGGAGGGACATCATTCCTGAAAACAGGAGAAAAGGTTCCAGCAGATAGAGCAATTATTGTTGTTAGAGAGGACAACAGTATAACAAGTGCATATCCATACAATAGTAGCCATCCTACAAAGCCAGAAAGGTGATAAAATGAACAAATATCCGATAGGAGTTACACCAGGGGCAAGAATTAATCTTATCGAAAAATTTGATTTATCAGATGCACATTACATTGATTGGGAAATTATAGTTGCAGATCCTTCTAAACTTCAAGAATTTATTCATGGTTATAGATCTAATAATTGGAGTGTAGATGAAAAGTACGCTCTTATGGTTATTATTGTGGCTTCATATGAAGAAGCACTTAAAAAAAATAGGGAAGAAGAAACTATTTGGAATGAGATTCGAAGTATCCTAATAACTGATATGGAAATTCATGTGGAGACTATAATTACTTGGTCATTAAAAGAAGAGGAGTATACTCAGGAAGAGATTGACGATGGTGATGGCTTTCTCATAACAAAGCGTATGATAGAAGTTTACGATTTTTGTAACATTCAAGCTCTTGTAGATAAAGATCGCTGGAACTCATTTGATACCTAGTCATGAAGAAAAAATCTTGGTAGTTATCTAGTGCAGAATGAACCTAGCGTATAGTTAAAGTTGTATGCAATTTATAAAAAATGTAAATCCGATCACTATGTAAGAGTAAAATCGTACAACAACGCCACAATGCGAGCTAGCCACTCGTGTTGTGGTTTCTTTTTTATATGCTGCGCTATAACCTACCTATATAAGGAAAATAATCGCTTGAAGGAAGCGTAAATATGGCAGCTCTTGTTAGCTATCGTGTTATTTGTTTATCTCAGACGACACAAATTCCCTTCCATATCAATAGATAATCGTTGGAGAGGATCAATCATGGAGAAATTGCTTCACACACATGAGTATGAGAACGAGAAGGAGGAGATTATCCGCCAGTTTGTCGACAATGAAGGTGTGATCGTTGAGCAATACAAACTGGAACTGCGTTGGGTGAAAGAAGATCAATTTGTCTACGTAGGTAGCCGTGACCACAGGTATGGAGAAGGTACACAAAGAGTTTAATAATGGACATGACGTTATCATTGGCACAAGAAAAAAGCCATTGATGAAGAAGGGGATCTAAATGGAATAATATGTTATTATCAATAAGGGGCAGATGGTAGATACAATTATAAGTAAGATTGAGCTATATAAACAAGCATATTTATTAGAGTGTACATTTGATAATCTTAAAATTGGTAAATATTGATTTTCATTCATCGGTTTTATGCTCATCAACTTAAAAAAATGCTATTTTAGATAACTGTGATTTATATAAAACAGATCTGGGTTATACGGATTTTTCTAATTCTCTTATTAACGAGGTAAGATTCAGTAAGGGATGGTTGATATGATGGAACACGGAAAGCTTTTTGTTGAAGAATTTCCTGAGGTTGGAGAATTGATTGAACGTTTATTTATTAAAAGAGAATTAGACGAATGGTATAGAATGAAATGTGCTGAAATATTAGAAGTACCAAATGAATTTAATGAGATTGGTAATCTAAAGCAAATTGAAAGCAGAAATAGGATTAGTCATTCGACAGATATTTTAATACATCTGCACGATATATCAGGTAAAGAAGGCTTCTTACTTGGTCAACAAATAAATGTGAAAATTTCTAAATTGTTTCCGATTTATATTTTGGATTATAGCTATTCTATAAGACATAACTTGATAGAGGGTATTTTTGAAATTGATGGGACTGCCGAATCTTTAGAAATGATACAAGCTACTAATCAAATTAACAGGATTATGACTTCAAAAGGGTACACTGAGATCAGTCATCTTTATGATTACTACGATACCGTTTGTGAGTGGGACGTTTTGCCAAATATTGAACCGTTCAACAGAAGATTAACTTTAGGAGATGCTTTATTTACGGATGTGTTAGAACTATGTTAGCTATGGTTATACGGATATTTATTCTTGAAGTCAGTAAGCGCATTAACGATTAAATTATATAGCAAGATAACACAGGTTACATCAAGCAGGTCTATTATGGTCAAATATAACCATGATTTACTTGTCTTTTTTTTATCGGATTATCCCTAAATCTTATACGAGCACGAAAGAGGAATATTACGATTTGGGATACGCTCAAGGCCAAACGACATTAGTGGTTGCGGAGGTCGCACTAACAATTGCCTCAGAGGGAGCCTCTCTGGCAAGTAAAGTTGGAAGACTGAAGAAGGGACTTAAGGATGTAATAACAGACCCGAAAAAAGCGATTTGGGATACGCTTGACCCTAATGGAAAGCTTTTTGGCAAAGGTAAGGTCGTGTACGATGGACGCTTCAAAACCAGAGGAACTCTTTTTGAGAGAGTGATGGAGAGTCTTGGAGACACAGCCAACAAGATGAAGAAATCTATGATAAGGGATGCCCCATACCATGTCTTAATCCGTGAAACTACAGCCGGTATTAACTCACTTGATATAGTCAAGAATGAGAAGTCCAGATTTTTCTCGATGGACGGGGATGGATCGGGTGGGAAGAAGAGTGGGGCTGAGGGGACGGGTGAAGGTAGACTAAAACCCACAAAGCTATCTTCTGAAAGAACCCAACTGGATTGGTTACCAGATAAATATACTGCTGTAGAAGTAAAAGGATCTGTTAAAGTGGCAGGAAAAGATGTAGATGTATCAAGAAGAGTGTACCAAATCGAGATTGATAAAAACTATGTGCCGAAAGATCCGGCCGCAGGCGGACTAACTAATAAGGAACTAATGTCGAAAGGGAAATCCCCCTATGTTGCAAAAGACGGAGTGGAGAGTAAAGTTGAACTGCACCACTTGATTCAAAAAGAGCCAGGAGGTATGGTTGAAATTGCTGAATCTACCCACGATAAGTACAGCAGTCAACTACATGGCTTGGTAGAGGATGGAAATAGCTTCAGGAATGATCCGTTGCTTGAAAAACAGTATAATAATTTTAGAAGCAATTACTGGAAAATGCGTGCAAATGAAGAATAGAAAAGAGGGATACCATGAATGAGAAAATTATAAAAATGATCGAAGAACATGGTGAAGAAAGGGATTTTTTCGGAGGAGCATCAGAGGAAGATATTCTTAATGCTGAAGAAATGCTTGGTTTAAAGTTTCCTCAGAGTTACCGAGAATTTCTAAAAGAATATGGCTCAGGAGGAATATGTGGTGTTGAAATCGTAGGCGTTCAGGGAAATCTTGGGGCGTCTGTAGTAAAGGCGACTGAAAGATGGAGAAACATAGGGTTAGATATGGGGCTAATTGTGATTGAAGATTCAGGAGAATTTGTTCGATGTATGTACTCCGCTGATGTTAATGACGAAAGAGTATTTAGTTGGATTAGGGGGGGAGGAGAACTTTCCGTCCGCTATGATACCTTTGATGATTATACAATAGATATGTTTCAAGAAGGTATTGATAACATGTAAATATGATGGACTTGCCAGTCCCCTAGTGTATCATGTGTGTGGGGGCTACCCAGTGCCGAATGAACCCAACATTCAACCAATAACACATATAACCCTTGTAATACCCGTATAAAAATTTCTGTAAATCGTTTGTACGCACTTCAACGCTCGAATTTTATAACCTAAATAACGCTATTCCGTTACATTGAACAGGTCGATTATGGTCAGATACCACCATGATTGACCTGTTTTTTGTTATCTTCGCTTTCTTGCGTTTTTTCAAAATGAATCGCAACAATGTACATTACCACAACGATAGATATGGTGAAAGGACTTGGTCGCAACTTATGAATGGGGTAAGACGACTACTGTTATTGTAAGGACGGAAATCTAATAACGGGAAGGTCATGTGTTAAAGGCTAGCCACCGACTCCCTCATTCCTATAATAAAAGCGGCAAATCTGTCAAAAGTTTTGCCGGAGGGGGACGCATGAACAACGTACAACTTTCCGTCGATAAAGTCGCCGTTGAATATCATGGAGTAACTGTAAACTTTTACAACCAACTGGCACTTTCATTCCGAGAATGGTTTGATATTAAACCTGCTATTCGGCATAAAGGTTATGTATACCATTGGAATTTAAGGATTAAGGATGCTTATCTTTATCTGCGGTATCAACCATGGTGGCAGAAGAAATCAAGAAAGTACACACTACAAATTGAAACCCACCCAGACCACTTAATTAAGTTTCAACGACTGCTTGATGCTCTGTACAATCATTCTCAGGAGGTTTATTTCAACCGATGTGAGTTAGCCTATGATTTTCCGTATCCGATGAGCAATGTATTCATAGCGTCAAATACAGGGCGGAACATGAACATTTATGAGGGCACTCGATATTTTGGGCGGAAAGACGAAAGTAAAGCAAATGCCTTTTGCCGTAATTATGACAAAAAGGTAGAGCGGAATTGGAAGGGGATTGAAGAATCGGGGGAACGTACAAGAGTGGAACTTGTTTACAGACCTGACGAGAAAATACCTTTGGAGAGCATCATTCAGTTTCCACCCAAGTTCAATAACTTCTACACATGTACCGTCAATACGGACCTCCAAGCAGTCCGGGCGGAGAAAAGAGCCATGATACTGGCTCTACAACATGGCTTAATGACACCCGACGAATTGAGTAAGCATCATCGAGCATCGATAAAAGAGATTATGTCCTCACAGCAAGCAGTTGATTTTGATGCTCTTGCCGCTCAGCATTGGACGGAATTAATAACAGTTCCATGTGCTATAGTTTGCGGTAAGGTTAGTCATCTTCCAATACAAGAAGTTCGTTCAGGCTGATCTTTAAGGTTTTACAGATAATCTCGAAGGTACTAAGATGAACTCTATCTACATTATTGGAACACAAGTGACTGATGGTATTAGGACGTAAACCTGCTAGCCTCGCTAGCTCACGTTGAGACATATTTTTCTCAGCTAAAATTTCTTTTAATCTAACAACGACAGGCAATCATGCCACCTACTTCCGTACAAGCATTCTTTCTCCTATTATACTTCCTGAATATACGTTATGGAAAGTGATTGATTGTAACGCTTAGTAGATATATAATAAAAATGTATCTACTAGGCGTTACAGTAATTCAGATTTCTGTAACGGAGGGGGAGGAAACAGCATGAATGTCATCGGTTACATCAGAGTTTCGACACAAGGACAAGCCAAGGATGGCTACAGTTTAGCGTACCAACAAGATGAAATCCGCTCCTATTGTATAGAGCGAGGATGGAATCTAATTACCATATACAGCGATGAAGGTATCAGTGGGGCGAAGGTTAATGAAGATGCTCTTGAAGTGGATAGAATTGGATTTCAGAGCATGTTATCAGCACTATCTACTCAATCCATTGATGCAGTTATTGTCCTCAATACAAGCCGTTTATGGCGGTCTGATATTGTGAAAGTGTTGGTACATAGAGAGTTTAAGAAGCATGGGGTAGACGTTCAGAGTATCGAACAACCGACTTACAGCATTCACAAGAAAGACCCTAATGACTTTCTGATTAATGGTCTGATGGAATTACTTGACCAGTACCAACGATTGGAGATTGCGTTGAAACTAGGCAGAGGTCGTAACCAGAAAGCCCAACAGGGCGGCTATGCAGGTGGAAGGGCAACCTTCGGCTACAAGGCAAAGAAAGGTCAGAAGTGCATCCAAGTAGATGAGAAGCAAGCACAAATTGTCCGTAGAGTGTTTGAATTAAAAGAGCAGCATCCAACATGGGCGTTGACTCGAATAGCAGAATCATTGAATGAAACAGGCTTTACAACTCAACAAGGCAGTTTATTTACGAAAGTACAAGTGAAACGAATCTTAGACAAACGAGATTTTTATAGCGGCACATACCGCTATGGAGATATAGAAGCTATTGGTTTACATGAAGCTATATTGTGACATCTAGGAATGGAATAGAGAGGCTTGCGTCCCATTGCGAACCGAAAGGTTAACGCTCGAACTGAGGTTGCCCCTATTCTTTACCCAAGTCACGATAGAATCCTTATACAGAGGTGAATCCTTTTGACACACTACAAGCAGAATCATATTTATGTCGGTTTGGATTTACATAAAGCCCACCATACAGCGGTTATTGTTAACTGTTGGAACGAAAAACTAGGCGAAATTCAAATTGATAATAAGCCCACAGCGTTCGATGAGTTGATGAAGTTCGTCAAGAAACAATGTACAAAAGGCTTGACCCCTGTGTATGGGTTAGAGGATACGGGCGGAAATGGTAGAGCCTTAGCCGTTCATCTTGTTGAAAACAAGCAAGTCGTAAAAGAAGTCAACTCTGCCCTTTCGTACAACGAACGTATGAGCAATGCAACTACACAGAAGAGTGATAGTTGGGATGCTTACTGCATCGCCAAAGTATTACTTGCCAGACTAGATGAACTGCCTGATGCGAATCCGCAGGACGTTTACTGGACAATTGGGCAACTGGTAGCAAGACGTAATTCCATCGTCAAACATGCTAGTGGCTTAAAGAATCAGATGCACCAACAATTGAGCTACCACTACCCGTCCTATAAGAAGTTCTTCTGTGACATAGACGGTAAAGCCGCTCTTGCCTTTTGGGAGAAGTATCCTGCACCGCACCTAGCGTTAACGGTGGGGGTTGCAGAACTAGCGGAATATCTACGTAAATCCAGTAATAACACTTGTTCTACCCGTAAGGCAGAAGAAATACTTGAATTGGTCAGGCAGGATGGGGAGACGAAGCGGAACTTCCAAGAATACAGAGACTTCCTAGTCGTTAACATGGTTCATGACATGCGGAGAAGCAGAGAACTAATCAAGCAGACAGAGGAACAGATTCGTCTGGTATTAGCACAAACCGATTACAAGTTAGAGTCGATGGACGGTATTAACATTGTTACAGCGTCAGAGCTAGTCGCTGAGATTGGAGACATTCACCGCTTCTCCAATGCGGATAAGTTAGCTCGTTTCTCCGGAATCGCACCGATACACTTTAGTTCGGGCGGCAAGGGTAAAGACCAAGCAAGCGGACAAGGAAATCGGGTACTGAATAGTATCTTCCATAACCTAGCCGTACAGCAAATCCAAGTAGCTAAAGGGAAGAACAAGAGACAGCGTAATCCCCTATTCTACGAGTTCTACCAACGGAAGCTAGCAGAAGGCAAGACGAAGAAGCAAGCCCTTATATGCGTCATGAGAAGGCTTGTGAACATCATCTACAGCATGATGAAGAACAAAACCGAATATAGGGCGGCGAGTCCTCTAACAGAACTCAAAGCCGGATGATATAATGGTGGTAATTGGTAAAACAGTTGCCACCTTCCCTTTAGTAGAGTTTAAGATTACTACTTAGGGGACGGGTAATGTTCCTGAATCAATACCTGCCCTTAAAAAGGTTGATTGGAATGAATACAAGCGTGTAGATGATTATAAACCCACATTTATGGATGAATTTCAAGAAAAAGAATATAAAGCTACATCAAAGGATTATGATGATATTAGAAGTGTTGGTATGACTGATATTGAACAGGTTGCAAAAAATACTGGTATGACAATAGAAGAAATTAGGGCTATGAAACAACACATGTTTTTTGATACACATAAAATCCCTTTAGATAATCAAAGTTATAGAGTTGGCCACTTTACTCCTGATTTAGAAGTTGGGTTTATATGGAAAGAAGCACAAAAAGGTGAGCTGGATCCAAAACAAAAAAAGTGGTTTCAAGAGTTAGCTAAACATGAATTAACCGAAAGTGAAAAAATGAAACAAGGCTACCCATATAAAAATCCTGGTTCGTATCAAAAAGATAGTGATGATTTTGGTTCAGATCCTCCTGGTGCACATGATGTAGCTTCTGATCAACCTTCATTTGAACTCCCTGGAGCATATGACTATTATTCGAAAAAAGTTTTTGGGCAATAAAAATAGAGAAGATGGAGCGAAATAATTGATGGAAAATTTTAATCAGGCAATTAAGCGTATTTCTGCAATAGATTGGAGTTGTATTGGAAACAAGCAAGCAAGATCACATGTTCATTTGAGTAAAGAATACTTAAGAAGAGCATCAAAATTTTTCCAATATTATCCTGGGCCTAGTAGGTATCCTTTTATTATCATTTCAAATTCGATAACTAAGTCACAAGTCAGTGTTGATGAATTACAAATACTAAAGGAGATTGACAATAGTTATGTTAGAGAAATTGCTACCAGTTATTTAGAGTTAAACGCACTCATTGATGAAAAAAATCAAATTGCTATTGATAATAAAGATTTGTTTGAGCCAGTAATAAAGCTATATGAAAGAGGTGGCCATTTCTTTATAAGGGCAGGTTATTTGAATGTAGCTGGTGCTACTGATTTTCTTTCGCTTGCAAATCGAGTTAAAAGGGAACCACTTGATATAAGTGATGAAACCTTGGATGCACTTGACAATGGACATGTTGATTAATTTATGGATTTGTTCGGATTATTAAACAACTTACAATACTAATACAAGATCGTACAATACAACAAACAACGCCACAATGCGACCTAACCGCCGTGTTGTGGTTCTTTAATTATCCGCCACTATATGCTAAATAATACAAACATACAAGTGGCGGCTCTCCATCAAAGACCCCACCCAGTGACGAATGAACCCATCAATCAACCAATAACACATATAACTCATGTAATACCCGTATAAAGATATTGTCATTTCGCTTGTACGCACAGTAATGCTTGAAAAGTATAACCTAATTAACGTTAAAGCGTTTAGATAAAACAGGTCGATTATGGTCAGATACCACCATGATTGACCTGTTTTTTGTTATGTTCGCTTTCTTGCGGTTTATTCAAATTTACTCGCAACTGTAGATTACCCTGTGGCGATAGTGAGGGAGAGGAAGACACTATCGCACCTTTCAAGATGGAAAGCAAGACAACTATAGTAAAGGGGTTATGCAAAGAATAGGACTTTGTCCGCAACGTAACTGACACTTGCAACGATGATTACGGTGCAGGAAAGAAATCTGGTGACGACCAGTCAACATATAAAGGTAAGGCAACGTTGTAAGGCTAGCCACCTTGCCCTCTAATATAGTCCGAAATTTGTTAAAAAATTTCGGTTGGGGGCTGAACATGGAAGGAGTACAAGTTTCGATTGACCGTAAGTGTGGATGATTTACTTAAACAAGCGAGGGATGGCAAGGTGGACGTTAAAGATTGGGGATATACTATTGTACAGAAACTAGAAGAGGCATTGGATAATCTTCAAAAGAACTATTTGAACTATCCTAAATATGGGCGTCCGAGTATTTTAAATTCAGATTATGCGGGATCTGATTATAAAGGTGTGAAATTTGATCCTTTAGGATTCCTGATATTTGACAAAAAATATATTAAAACAGAGGTGAATTTATTAGATTCTCACTCAGCAAATGATTTATTAAATATGTCACGACCTCAGCATTTAAGAGCTACTACAAAAATGTATTTTGAAAAGTTAAAACTTGAAGCAAATGAAGCAATATTGATATTGACTCTTATTTAAAAGATAAACTACATTTTAACGAGCAACAAATACTGGATATTAAAACAGGACAGGATAAAATTGAGGGGTATACTTGGCACCACCATCAAGAAACTGGTCGAATGCAGCTTGTGGAAGAGGATATTCATGATATTAGGCATACAGGTGGAAATAAAATATGGGGAAACGGTGATTGAAATTCAAGATGGCAGTCTTAAGTTTTTCTGAAAAACCAATAAGGAGGAAGCAATGTGAGTAAAAAAATACATTGGTCTAAACAAGTGCAATTAGATATTAGAATAATTAAAGAGTTGGAAGGTAAGTGGGAAGTTCGATTTCCTAAGGAGTATGTTGATACTGTGCTGAATCATGATGGTTCAAAACCTAATGTGATAGATCAACAAGGAGAATGGATTCCTGGAGTTGTCGAAGTACCTGGAAAGTTTACATGGGGCTTTCAATTATTATCGTTAATTGAAAAGGAAGTATTAGGCAGAATACTTTCACCAATTGAACGATCATACGGCACCGTGAGTGATGCATTACCCAAGAAAGTTTACCCTTTTGCGATTAATGGATCTGGTGATAGATTTTTGTTTGACTTTCGTGAAGATGAGAACAACCCAAAGATTGTATTTCAAAATCATGAAGATCTTATCTTAGAAACCGAACTTACTGAGGAAGAATTAGAGGAGAAGTCACTTGAAGAATGGCAGGATGAAACACTATTTTTTGTGAGTGCATCATTTGAAGAATTTCTAAATTCAATTCAACCCAGCGAAATTGATTGAATCTTATGCATCCTAACATACAATACAACACCACAATGCGAGTTAACTGCCGTGTTGTGGTTTCTTTTTTATCCGGAATGAGAATTCCAGATTTTTCTCGATGGACGGGGATGGGCCGGGTGGGAAGAAGCGTGAGGCTGAGGGGATGGGTAATGGTGACCATCCAATTAGAACATATCGGAATGCAGATCTAAGTAAACTCGAGGCTAAATATACCGCTGACCCTAGATTGACAGTGGAAATGCCATATGTAGGTAAGGGGAAGAATGGTACAAATTCAGAAGGATGGTTACGAGATAAAGATTATTACTGGAAAGAGGTAATGGATAAATATCCTGAAAGTATAAGTAAAGCCAATAAGCAAAAAATTGAATTAGGTTTTTCACCAATTAATGATAAGCAGTTCAGAGAACACTTCCCACAGTTTAATATTAAAGAACTGAATAATGACACTCTTATTCACCATCATATTGGCGGTGGTGGTCAAGCTGTTGCAGTACCATCAAAATTACATCCTGGGTCGGGTGGAATACACAATGCTGAAAAAGAAGCAGGAATTTGGGGTAGTGATAGCCAATATGCTGAATTACTAGAAAAATACTTAAACAAGTAGAGGGTGATATGTTTGTCTATAAAGGAAGCTATGAATCAATATTTTTCATTAAGAAAAGAAATTGCTAAGGAAGGATTGGACTTTTTATTTAAGACACCATTCGATGAAGATGCTGAATCTCTTATTTACATTGGAGAAGTTGACGAGGATGAGTACATCTCATGGCAACCTGTCGAAAAAGGCTTTTATGATTTCAATTCACTGGAAGAGGACTTAGGTGTCAGGATTCATCCGTCTGTTATAGAATACTTTAATTCATATTATTTTGCCGATTTAGATGGATTTATTAATGACTATTATATTAAACTAGAATCGGTACTAAAAAAGGAAGATATTGATTCTTATAGTAACACGCTTAAAGGATACAAGAATAACCACGACAACAAACTTGAGAATATTCCTTTAGGGATAGAAGGAAACGGGCTTAACGTAGTGGTTGACAACGAAGATGGTTCTGTGAAACTCGAGGACTTCGAAAGAAATTCATTCGAAGTGATTTCAGAGAGTATTGAGCTGTTAATTACTAGTTTACGGCTAAAAAGATAATATCATTGGATAGAACTCTTTGTGATGACGTAGAATTTCCATTCGTCGTAATATCTCATGTGGGGGCTACCCAGTGCCGAATGAGTTCTTTATTCACCCAGTAACACACTTAACCTATGAAATACCCGTATAAAGGTTTCGCCATTTTATTTGTACGCACATCAAATGCTTTAATTTCATAACCTAATTAACGCTAAAGCGTTACATTGAACAGGTCGATTATGGCAGATACCTCCATGATTGACCTGTTTTTTGTGATCTTCGCTTTTCTTGCATTTTTTCAAAATTAATCTCAACAAGGTAGATTGGACTTCTGTCAATAGACTGGACACACAACTCTAACAACAAGATAGTATAACCAACAAACCGAACCGAACACCTAATAACTTGACAAAAGCACTTAATAAGGTGACTGAGGGGACGGATGATAGACCTGATTTGTAATCTTTATTAGCAGTAATAGATTCACATCTGATACACAGATATTGGAGGAGAAATTCAATGTTTAAAATGTATTTACAGCACAAAAATAGCTTTGAAAAAGTGACAATTGATGAAAAAAAATACGATGATGAGTTTGATGATGAAACTAGTGTAATATTTGACATCTGTAAATATCTACATCAAACTGGAAGTATTGATTTTATTGTTTTAGGTTTTGGAAGTGACGGGTGGCCTGTAAATTGTGAATTTGACCTTCCATCGGTTATTGAGGAATTGCCAGAAATGATTCAAAAGTTTAACAATAACGAATACAACTGCAACTTAGGATTTTATGAGCAAGGTGTGATGAGGGAAATAGTCTTTCGTGATGAAGAAGGTGGAAAGCTACTGTTAGAATGCAAAAGTTTAATACATGGGTGGTCACCTTCACCATCATGTATAGTAATGGAAAAGTCAACTGTAAAAGAAATGATTGAAGAGTTGTTTAGAAGTTTTATTACTTATAGCCAGAAGGTATGTCCAGAACTATTGAGTGAAAAGCTTTTTAGGGATTGGATATCTATGTACAATATTAAAATAAGATGCTTAAGTTCATATGAATCATTGAAATAAATTATATCCACAATGGTTTCAAGGTATGGACAGAAAAATAAATACTCTGTATCTTGATTGGTTTCTTGTCTTTCAATTTATATGAAATTTTGTATAAAAACCCTTGTGATCTAGAAGAAGAACGTACAGCATGTTCAACAACGCCACAACGCGAGCTAGCCACTCATGTTGTGGTTTTTTTATATGCTGCGCTATGACCTATTCAACGAAGATAATCGCTTGAACGAAGCGTAAATACCGCAGCTCTTGTTAGCTATCGTGTTATTTGTTTATCTCAGACGACACAAATTTCCTTCCATAACAATAGATAATCTTGGAGCAATACAAGCTGGAACTGCGTTGGGTGAAAGAAGATCAATTTGTCTACGTAGGTAGCCGTGACCACAGGTATGGAGAAGGTACACAAAGAGTTTAATAATGGACATGACGTTATCATTGGCACAAGAAAAAAGCCATTGATGAAGAAGGGGATCTAAATGGAATAATATGTTATTATCAATAAGGGGCAGATGGTAGATACAATTATAAGTAAGAAGCTATATAAAACAAGCATATTTATTAGAGTGTACATTTGATAATCTTAAAATTGGTAAATATTGATTTTCATTCATCGGTTTTATGCTCATCAACTTAAAAAAATGCTATTTTAGATAACTGTGATTTATATAAAACAGATCTGGGTTATACGGATTTTTCTAATTCTCTTATTAACGAGGTAAGATTCAGTAAGGGATGGTTGATATGATGGAACACGGAAAGCTTTTTGTTGAAGAATTTCCTGAGGTTGGAGAATTGATTGAACGTTTATTTATTAAAAGAGAATTAGACGAATGGTATAGAATGAAATGTGCTGAAAAAATAGGAGTACCAAATGAATTTAATGAGATTGGTAATCTAAAGAAAATTGAAAGCAGAAATATGATTAGTCCTTCGACAGATATTTTAATACATCTGCACGATATATCAGGTGAAGAAGGCTTCTTACTTGGTCAACAAATAAATGTAAAAATTTCTAAATTGTTTCCGATTTATATTTTGGATTATAGCTATTCTATAAGACATAACTTGATAGAAGGTATTTTTGAAATTGATGGGACTGCCGAATCTTTAGAAATGATACAAGCTACTAATCAAATTAATAGGATTATGACTTCAAAAGGATACACTGAGATCAGTCATCTTTATGATTACTACGATACCGTTTGTGAGTGGGACGTTTTGCCAAATATTGAACCGTTCAACAGAAGATTAACTTTAGGAGATGCTTTATTTACGGATGTGTTAGAACTATGCTAGCACTGGTTATACGGACAATTAATTCTTAAAGTCAGTAAGCGCATCAACGATTAAATTATATAGCAAGATTACACAGGTTATATAGAGCAGGTTTTCTTTTATCTTCGTTTTCTTGCTGTATTTCAAATGTACTCGTAACTATATACATAGAATGATGAAGAACAAAGATTGGGCGTAATTGTCAAGTGAAGTACTGACTAAACCGTTGGAATGGCAGAAAAAACTAGTGTATTGTATGAATGAGGAACTATTTGAGATTTGCATAGATACTCTAAGAAGTTTTACGACTCCAGAAAGCAAACAAATGATATTAGACAATCCATCTATACTGTATCGAGTAAATGATCTACTGCCCAAAGTGGGCATAGCAGTGAAAGAATGGTGAACATCCATTCATAAATTTTTTCGGAGTATGAAAGGTTAGGTGTATGCATGTTTATTGAATGTACTAAGAAATTAGCCGATGCAATGAAAATAAAGACAAATGATATTACGCCGATCAAGCGTGAACCCTTCTATGAATGGCATGCCAATTTATTTATGTTCGATCGAAGAAAAGGCGTTATTCTAATGAACAATCAGACGCGATACTGCATTGTGTTATACGGATTAAAAGCTGAGCATTTCAAAAAGTTTGATGTTATTGTTCTGAATGCGATACAGGAAACATTCCTTGCAGAAGGTTTCCCAGAGAATCAAGTAAATACCTATATGGGTAATTGTGGGGAAGTTATTTATACCAAGACACATGATAGAAGTATACTAAGTCAAATTAGTGACTTCCATTTACATATATCGTGGCAAATTGAAGAACACATACCAAATGACAATCTCAATTTAGTAGAACTCAATAAATGGACAGGCCGTTTATTCTGCGGAACACTTGGCTATGCGCATCCTATAGAGTTATTGAAAAAGGAAATGAGTATGATGGATGCCTAAGAATAAAAGATAATTGTATGTACATAACAGGAGATAGATCGCTCCGCTAGGGGGATGGTTTTTCAGACTTTTCAATAAACAAGAATCGCTATGAGCAAATCATTAATAATATAGCATTGCAGAAGTTATTAGTTGGTTTCTTGTATAGAATCTTTGCGAATACTATTTAAAGGATTATAATAAAGTTATTATAACGACGGGAGGTAGTAACAAATGAAACTCGTCAAACTTGAGAATGAAGAATTATCAAGTGCTCTAACGCAAGGCGAAGCTTATATTCAGGTAGGTAAACGCAAGTTTATGTTGTTTGAGATTGAGGAAGTTGCCCAGTCTGCTTTTTACGATGTCACTGATCCTGAAGAAGAGAAGCTTGTACTAGAAGCGGTTAATGGTAACAACCTGTCCTTGTCAAAGGAAGAAGTGTTGGAGCAGTTAGCTCGACGTAGGAAACGATGAATATCGTTTGGAAGCAGACGGCATTACAGTCATTAATCCAGCTGGATATATGGAGAGAAGACAACGGTTGGTCGGCTATTGGCGAGCATTTGGTGGAAGTCATTGAGAATTATTTTGTTCAACAAGAGATGTCCATATATATTCCTGGGAAAGTAGTGGCGATTAAAGGGGTTCCAATTTATATGAGGATGGTACTTATTTCACCAGGGAAATCAGATCCATATAAAGTGTTTTACCGTTATGATAAACAGTACGTTGAAATACTTCTAATTCGCCATCCTTATCAAAAATCTTTATTTGAATAAACCTAGGAACCGTTACAGTTATATAGGTTCCTAGGTT
This sequence comes from Paenibacillus glacialis, assembly GCF_001637205.1. GTDB lineage: Bacteria > Bacillota > Bacilli > Paenibacillales > Paenibacillaceae > Paenibacillus_AQ > Paenibacillus_AQ glacialis. The sequence continues at coordinate 11,403 of NZ_LVJH01000058.1, read as the reverse complement.
TTTCTGTGATGGCATTATTATGCTCTTTCGTAAAGGTTATCCACCCTATCTGTCGAATCAGTTATCTGCATTGGACCCAGAAGTATATGAGATTGGCAGAGAGCCGCTAGATGTGTTATTTTCAATATTACCCCGGAATAGGAACGAAGGACCATAACGATAAGGAGCTGCTAAAATGAATCTTTATAACTTTGAAAACGATATCGACAACATGATAGTTGCAAGAGGGTATGACTATTTCGAGAATGATTATATAGCATCAGTGAAGCTTAATGAGGGCAATGTCTACGAGGCACAAGTTGAGGGCACGGATCTGTACAATATTAGAGTTGAACTTGATCATGAATATGAAATAATAGAAACCCAGTGTGATTGTCCCTACGATATGGGGGATGCACGGAGTGTCAATTACTTAGGGGAAAAGATAAATCTGATCAGATACCACATGATTAAGGAACATGACGGTCAGAAGAAGGCACAGGAATTTATAGAACAAAACCTTCAATATTCGAACTTCAGGAAAATGGCGATAGAGATGGCATTGAAAAATAAGGAGTATGATAGCGTAATTAAGCTTACACTTGATGGAGAAAAGAAGGATACAAGCTGGGCTGGTCTTATAAATCAATGAAAAAATATCGGTATAAAGCATTTCAGCTGGCAGGGAAGCTTGATGATCAGCGTGGCATGGCAATCGATTTTATATTAGGTGGAAGCATGGACTATTACCATGAATTGAAAAGTACATATGATACAAAAGACTGGCTCTCTGTCTACCCCCAAATCATTGCTCTATTGGAAAATCAAAACGGGATTTTTAAAGACGTCTATACCTGTATTTTGATAGAGGAAGGCGAAAAACAAAAGCTTCTTGAGTATGTTAAAGGAAGAGGTTTACATGGTTTTTCGGCAATATATTGAGCAGGCTGCTGCACATGCGGGCAACAGGAAAGATTATCAGAGAGTATGTGCTATTATCCGGAACATGGAAAAATCTGGTTGGAAAGAGCGGGTATTGGAAATTAAACAGAAACTTTTTAGTGTATATGCCAATAGACCAGTATTCAGAGATGAATTATCTAAAGTATAAAAGGGAAGATTCAGCTTTGCTTGCGTTTTTCCCGATATTCTGAAGGGGTTTCTCCTGTATATTTCTGAAATACTTTTGTGAAATAACGTCTATCCGCATAGCCGACAGCTATTCCGATCTGTGTGATGTTTTTGTCGCTTAATAGCAGCATTGATGTGGCCATTTCAATGCGCTGCTTCGATAAGTATTCGACGAATGTCTTCCCATAATGCTGCTTAAATAAAAGACTGAAATATCCGCAGCTAATATCTAGATATTCGGAAATCTCCTCTACACCGAAATGAGATCCCAAATTACGACAGATGTAGTCATTGGCGGAATGCATAAGCAGATCGCTTTTTTTGTTCTTAAACGTAGCATGCATACTGTTTTCAATAATTTCCTGAATAAGTGAAATGAAGCCCTGAACACCCAGGTTTTGATCTAGCTTTTTCCAGATGACTTCCTCTTCTTGAATCGTGATGGTATAGATTTCGCGCATCTCTCGTAGTAGGTGAAGCACCAAAAAATGTAGAATTTGTTCGGCACGAATAAAAGATTGCTCGGAGATTGTGGCTAACTGGGCGATTAATTTTTCAAAAGCGTTTTCTGTCATCGGTCTATCGAACTGTTTAAGGTTAGAGACCATCTCTTCAATCAAATGCCATATGGAGTCATTATGAGCAGTAATCGGATTATAAATAGGCAACGTTTCTTCTTTATTTGGACTTAGCTGCAGCATATGCTGCATTTTCTTATAAACTTGCGATAAATCAGTTACTGCAACCGGATCCGGATAAATAACAATGCTGACTTGTAAATGGAGGTTTTTACTCACTTCGATTTGCATATATTCAGTCCATTGTTGTATTTCGATGAAGCTGACTTGAGATTGTTGTTTGTCTTGCTCGATCACAGCACACCATTCGCCTTCACGCATTTGCAGAACGACGCATTTCAGGTTGTTTCCGGCCACCGCATCCTGAAGTACATTACGGATGGCGAAATTCCAGAGCTTGCGCTCCTTCTCATCCCAGCCTAACGACTTTTGTGAATAATGATCCCAATCGATAAGTAGACAAACATAAGAGTAGTCTTCTAAATTGAATTCTTCGGATATTTGAACCTTGGTGTTTACCGTTGTGTAGTCCATGATGATATCATATAGAATTTTCTCATAGGCGAGTGTGATTACCTTATTCCATGTTTTCTTGTGCATCATTTGCTCGAGCTTTTTGGCTCGAACCTTTATAGCCATTTTCTCGGTGAGGTCGATCAACTCTTCATAGTCGATGGGTTTGAGGATGTAATCGTAAACACCCAATTGAAGTAGGGAACGCGCATATTCGAAATTTTGATAGCCCGTAATAATTATAACTTCAGCATGTTCGTTAAATTCACGAAGGAACTTGAGGAAGGTGATCCCATCCATCGAAGGCATGCGAATATCGCTAAAGATCATATCCGGCCTTAACTGCTTGGCGATATCCAAAGCTTTTTGACCATTCTTAGCTAGGCCAATAACTTCAATCCCCATGGCTTCCCAGGGGATAATACTTTCTAAATTCCGCAAAATATTCGGCTCATCATCCACAAGTAAAGCTGTTAAATGCATACTATTCACCCCTGTATTTCGGTATGACACATTTAATTGTAGTGCCTATATTTTGTTGACTACAAATAAAAATCCCGTAACGGCTACCGTATTTAATTCGGATACGATCAGCTACATTACCTAAGCCTAATCCTCCTCGTTCTCCATCGACTACATCCTTGCTCTCATAAGAGCTGTTTAATTCCAAGCTATAGTGGAAGCGGGCCAGTTGTTCATTCGTTAAACCGATACCATTATCCTCAATATATATAGCAATTCCATCATGTTCTTCCTGTGCATAAATACGAATGTTGCCCATATATTCGATGTCTTCAAATCCATGCTGAATGCAGTTTTCGACGAAAGGCTGCAGCGTTAACTTCAAAATAGAATAGTCGAGCAGATGCTCTGGGATGTGAATCTCATATTTAAAGCTATCTTCGAAACGGAATTCCTGGATTTCTAAATAACTTCTCAAATGGACCAATTCATTGCGTATGCTAATTTCCTCTTTATCGTAAATGCTTATTCGTAGCATTTTACCGAGCCGATGTACCATTTTACTGACTTTCACACCTTGATTTTGAATGGCGAGGACATTGATCGACTCTAATGTATTAAATAAGAAATGCGGCTTGATTTGCGCTTGAAGGAGCATAAGCTCCGCTTTGTTTTGGCGGTTTTGTTGTAGCTTTACCTCTTCAACCAGATCATGAATACGCGCGACTAAGCTATTAAATCCACGTGCCAGAATGGTCGTTTCATCTTTCTCATTTATGATGACACGGGTGTCTAAATCACCACGCTCCACCTTCTTCATGGCTTTGACAATGTGCAGGATGAAGCGAATGATGCGGTTGACGAAGACAAAATTAAAAATTATGGCAGAGACGAGGATGAGTCCGATGAGGACGGCAATCCAAGTCATAATGGTCTGAATTTGTCCCGTTACATACTGCCAAGGTGTAACGGAAACAACGATCCAGTCGCTGGCGCCCAAATCTTCGAGTGCCAATGGATAAAAGGATATAATATTTTTTTCATCTTGAAAGGTTACGCTTTTACTATAAAACGGCTGATTGGGTTCCAACTTCTCGGAAATCATGGATAACAAGTTTTGACCCTGTAATTCCTGATTTTGATTATCAAAAATAACAAGACCGTTCTTATTCATAACCATATAACGATGACTTTTGAGATTGTCTGAGTTATATAAATTAAATGTATTTTCAAGTTCCTTGAGTTGCAATTGAACAATGGACATCCCGAGTTCCTCTGTACTATATAAGTCCCGAATCAAACGAATTTGATAAAAATAAGTATCATTTAGCTGTAATTCTTTATGTTCTTTAGGTCCAATCCATTTCGGTATGCCGTTAAGTTTTTTCACTTCTTCAAAGACAGGGCTGCTTTTTAATTGATCATAAGAGATGAATTTGCTACTAATATTAGTTGCGGTTTCTGTAACCCCGGTCTTCGAGTACAAGGCGACAGACAGAATGGGGGAATAGGACAATAAGCTCTTGCGTATTTCTGTTTCATAGTTGGGTAAATCACTATTTCTGTTACTTGAATATGTATTTAAATCTTTGAGAATAAGACCAATGTCAGGCTTAATGATCGAGTGGTAATCGGAGAAATAATTCGCCTCTTTTAGGACGTAACGAATATTTCTCCCTACCGCTTTCATCGTAAGTTCTGTTTGTTCATTAAATTTGGACTCTATTAAATTTTGCGACAATGTATAGCTACCCCAGCCTAAGATTAATAACGGGAGGATGATGAATATTAGAAAAGCCATGAGTATTTTTTTGTATAAGCTCATTCATCATGCTCCTTAATTATTAGCCTTTAACACTTCCTGCCATTACGCCTTCAATGATTCTCTTCTGGAGAATACTATAAATCAGTATAATCGGTGCAATACTGATCATGACCGACGCGCAAAGCGCACCGTAGTTGGTATTGTATTTATTGAAGAAAGAAACAACGGCAACCGGCAAAGTACGTAAGTTATCGTTAGATAAGAACAAATTAGCTAATACATATTCGTTCCAATTTCCCAAGTAATTCAGAATAAATACGGTTACTAAGGTTGGCATAGTCAATGGCAATACAATTCTGCCTAGCAGTCCATAAACGGAGAGCCCATCGATAATCCCTGCCTCTTCCAACTCTTTGGGTAGCGATTTCAGGAATGCCGCAATGACGAATACGGTTAACGGTATTCCAAAGGTGGTATAGGGAATGATCAAAGCTAAAGGTGTATTATAAATATGCAACCAGTTAACCATTCTATACAATGGAATTAACAAGGATGGTGCAGGTATTAAAAGCGATAACAGCAGTATAGCATACACATACTTACTGAGGGATGGATACTTCATTCTTGTTATGGCATAAGCGATACAGATCGCAAGTATTATCGTTAAGAGTGTTGATACCGTACTGATGAAAAAACTGTTGAAGAAGTAGATTCCAATTTTGCTATTAGAAAAAGAATACGTATAGTTGCTTAATGTAAATGGCTGCGGTAATCCCCAAGGATCACTGTCAATTTGCATATTTTTCTTGAAAGAAGTATTTAGCAAAAAGAACATCGGATATAAAATAACAAATACGTAAGCCAACAGAAATAGGTGGGGGATGGTCTTTCTTAGGGTAGTCATATTAGTGTTCTACCTCCTCAGTCCGTTTGGCTATCCATTGGAATATGACCGTCACTAATACGGTGAACGCGAAAATAATAATGGAAATAGCGCTTGCATAACCAAAGTCGTTAAATTTATACGCCTGCTTATACAAATAGGTCCCCATAACTTCCGAGCTTCCGAACGGTTCTCCATAGGTCATAATTAATACAATATCTAGTGAATTCATTGCACCGGTGATTGCCAGTAGCATAATGACCAAAATAACGGGACGAATGATCGGAATGGTAATGAACCAGGATCTTTTAAAGCCTATAGCTCCATCCATTTCAGCAGCTTCGAGCAGCTCTTTTGGAACTGAGAAAATCGCAGCCAGCAAGAGTACAATATAAAATCCGAACCATTGCCAAGAGTTTGTGATTAGTATCGATAGAAATGCAGTCGTTTCCTCTCCCAACCAGGCATGTGTCCAGCTTTCTAATCCGCATGCACGCAGAAGCTGATTAATTAAACCGACATCTGGATGGTAAATAAACTGCCATAATGTACCGACAACTGCCGTCGAAAGGATACTTGGAAGAAACACGGTCGTTTTATAAAAATTAAGATTCTTTGTAACACCACTGATCACCATCGATATGAATATGATGAGGGGTATTTGCACAAATGCTGAGAATAATACAAAAATAATATTGTTTTTAAAAGCGATCCAAAATTTGTCGTCTGTAAAAGCTTTTTTGAAATTGTCCAACCCATTGAAAGTCGCTTCGTTGATTCCGTTCCAGTTGGTAAAGGAATGCTGCAGGGAGCTTAATAATGGCAGAATATAAATGGCGATATACATGAGGAGTGCAGGTATTACGAAAAGTGCGTAAGCCCATGGATTTCTGAGTACTTTATTCATAAATAACCTCCATCTAGTGACAATCGAGCACCTCGCACATGCGAGGTGCTCGATCCCATTTTACGATCTTTATTTTTCCGCGTTAGCCTCGTCTTGAATCTTTTGCATTTTCTCCGCTGCTTTCTCCGGAGTCACTTTACCGCCAATCAATTCTTGCATTGTTGTTTCTAGTGTTACTTTTACTTTCGGTTGAACAACGGAGTCAAATGCTGTGAATATTCCTTTAGCCTCATTTGTGACTGAAAGAACTTCATTGAGAACACCCGTAGTACCGCTTGTATCCTGTAGTTTCATAGCAGGGAAGTCATTTGCGGTAAGAAGCGCCTTCTTTTGCAATGCTTCAGTATAGTATTGTTTGATGAACTCTTTAATTCCCTTTAATTCGTTTTCATTGGCATGATTAGAGAATCCGTATCCATTTGAGAAACCACCGTTGATGTATCCATCACCAGGGCCACCAACTTCTGGGAAGTTAAAGAAACCAACATTGCCAGCAATTTTTGATTTTTCTTTATCTTCGAATGCAGATACAGCCCAGCTACCATCCATTGTCATTGCGGCTCCACCTTGGTAGAACTTCGCCTGTCCTTCAGCATATTTCAAAGCAAGTGCACTCTTATCCAGATAGCCTTTTGTTTTCAAGGTTTCTAGCTTCTTAAAGGACTCGATAACTTTAGGATCATTCCATTTACTTGTACCGTTAACGAATCCTTCTTGAACTTCTTTGCCTGCTTCACGAACAAACAGTGAATTGGCAATCATGTTCACAACCCATCCATCCGGACCACCTGTACCTGATGCGATCGGTACGATATTCTTTCCTTTCAATGCTTCGCAAACGGCTAGGAATTCATCCCAAGTCTTGGGAACTGCAACACCAGCGTCGGCAAACATTGTTTTGTTGTAGAATACGCCTTCTGTATAACCTGATCTTGGAAGCCCATAGACCTTGCCGTCTACGGTGAATTCACCTAAATTGATGAATTTGTCCGACAATCCCAAATCAGCAAGGATCGGTGTCAAATCGAGTAGATGACCGGCTTTTTGATAGTTTTGTGTATCGGGTCCACCGAATAAGTCGAAGATGATCGGAGGATTGCCAGCGGCCATTTCTGCTTTCAACTTCGTATCGCGGTTAACCGTGTCTTCTACGCCGTCTAACTCATATTTCACTCCAGGCAGTGCTGATTCTGCAGCTTTTACTGCTTCAAGCAGTATATCTTGATGTGGTTTGGATGTATCTCTTACGTTAATATGACGGAGCGATACATTGAACTCTGCTGCCTTCGGAGTACCCGTTCCATCCGTAGGCGCTGCTTCTTTGTTCGAGCAACCTACTGTGGCGGCTAAGCTCATTGCCACAATCATAGTAAGTGCCATGGTTATCTTTTTCATTGTGTAACCCCCCCCAAACATTTTTGGTTGCGCTTTCATTGTAGAAAATTTTGGAGATAAATAATAGACGCATAATTCACATATATAGGGGGTAAAATTCTGCGATTTTGTGCATTGCGTTAGAAAGTAGTATTAACGGAAAAAGGACGTGAAGTTTTACTGATAGATACTAAAGGAATGCATCACATGACAGGAGTTTTTAAGGAGGGGGATTGTGTTGAAGAAACTTAAGTTGTTTGTTGATTTTAAGAAAGAAGAAGATTGGTTGAATGAATGGCTTCAAAAGGGTTATGAATTAACAAATGTGAACCCATTTGGCGATGGTGACCCGTAGGGCGCTTAAAGTCGTACGCGAACAAAGCAGCGATGAAGAAGCGGTATTCGCGCAGATTCGGATCTGCAATGAGATTATCGACACACTAAAGAACACGCTAGGGCAGGAAGAGTACAACGAGCTCCAGTTAGATGAACAAGGTGAGGTGCTCACCTACGTGTATTCGAAGTTAAATCATATTCGTGGGATTAAGGATGAGAAGGTGCTGAGACCTGTAACACCTCTATCTCAAAGCTCTCTTTTTACCGGGTCTCACGCTGAACCTAATATGCTACATGAACTGAAACGTGAAATTGTAACGTCGGATCGGATCGATCTACTTGTGTCTTTTATCAAATGGAGCGGTCTGCGCTGTCTAATGGAGCAGTTCGAGCAATTCACCACAAATGGTGGACAGCTACGCGTCATAACAACATACGCAGATTGAACTAAAGCATATCTTATTGGCTTTCGTTCATTCTGCGTATATGGAAGCAACAGATATGAAAGCCGTACTCGAGCTCAGTAATCTCCCTAATACCGAGATCAAAATATCCTATGACAGTGATCGGACGCGGTTGCATGCGAAAGCTTATGTTTTCAAAAGAAATACGGGTTTCACGACGGCCTATGTAGGCTCATCTAACCTGTCCAATGCGGCGCTCACCAGTGGGTTAGAGTGGAACTTGAAAGTGACCGAGAAGGACTCGTTCGACGTACTCAAGAAGATCGAAGCGACCTTCGAGAGCTATTGGAATGATAGGGAGTTTAAGAGCTTTTCAGCTGAGGATGTGGAGCAAGTCCAACAACTGAAGGAAGCATTAGGGAAGAAGAAGGAACAGCAGACCTTACAATTTCATTTTGAGATTACGCCCTATGATTATCAGAATGAAGTATTAGAGAAGCTTGAAGCGCAAAGAACGTTATTCGGTAGAACCAGAAACCTGTTGGTGGCGGCTACCGGAGTAGGGAAGACGGTTATTTCTGCTTTCGACTATAAGCGGTTTCTAACCAAGAACCCAAGAGCTAGACTCCTATTTGTGGCGCACCGAGAAGAGATTCTGAAGCAGAGCCAAGATACATTCCGTTATATTCTAAAAGACTTGAACTTCGGCGATCTGCATGTAGGCCAGCATCAAGCGGAGTCTGTGGATCATTTGTTCATTAGTATTCAGAGCAGCTTTAATTCTATGAAGCTCCCATGAAAATTAAATTAGCTCAAGACCTGAAAAAGAGCAAAATAAAGTAGACCCAGAATAACACTTTTAAAAAAAGCTGAGCCTCGTGAGTAATCCATATAGAACTTGTAAGATCTTTAAAAAAAAGCAAAAACATCTTTGACAACAAACATAAAGGCAGGGCTGGTGCAACAACCAAAAAAGGATTAATCTCTCATGAGTGATACCCATATAGGGCGCGATATTCTGTGATGCACCGTGGTGGTCGGAGTCAGACTAACGGTTGGGCTCTATGGCACCATAGCTTATCGACCTTCTTCGCCAGCCGCACAAACAGTATAGACAGAGGCATCCATTTTCATCCTCTGTGGTGCAGCGCTGCTCTTGCGCTGCATGTATGGCTAACGGAGAAGACAACAAGCGATTTCTATGATTTCATCATCGTCGATGAATTTCACCATGCCGCTGCGCCTTCTTACCAGAAGCTATTATCCTACTATAACCCTCAGATTCTACTAGGATTAACGGCGACACGACGGATGGATGGAGCAGTACATCAGATTTCATAGCTGTTTATGAAGGAAAGATCTCTTAGAGATTATTTCTTGTTATTTCGTCCAACATTTTATTGATATCGTCTGTATTTTGTAATGAGAATATACCATCAACGGCCCTTTCAGGAACTGAATTAACATTTACAATTGTGTGAGTGGCTGCAGTCTGGAAGGCTTCGTCATCGGCATTTGAATGTTTGACGCTTGACGCACCATAATACTGAAAACTTACTTTGTTGTTCCAATGCCTTGTGCTTAAATGAGCAAAAATTGATTTTAATATGTTTCCCTCATAAACTAGTTGTAATCGACGGTCAGGGCGCATTGATGTGGTGAGCCCGATTCCCGCAAAAATTGAACTCCACTCACATCTCCCATTAATTTCATGGTATAGTCTAGTTAATTTTTCCACATTTTTTTCTGAAAGATTAGTTATTAAATCATCTGCATTAGATATGAGTCCTTTCTGATGGACTAAGATCATATCAGGATTAGAAGGAATAAGACGAATCTTGGAGTCATTATTTTTTAAAGAACCTTCCAACTGATCGAGCATTTTAAGTGTCAGATTGTCAAATATCCGTCTGAAATCATAAGTTTTCATATTTGGCATTTTAATTATAAAACAGTCGGATAATCCATTATTAATCCGATAGTTCCATGCATAAACAGAGATTATTATTTCAAACCAGAGTCCTCTGACGTTAGAAAATGCCGCTAGGCTTGGTTGATCTAAGTCTTTGGCTTTTGCAGCGTTTCGTATATGTTGCTCGAGATTGTCCAGAATTATTTTTATTGGACCAGTTGGGAGAGTATTGTTAAATACTTCTTCAAGTGCATAAATTGGTTTAATCCGTAAGTTAGAAGGACCCCCTTCTATTTTCTCTACAGACTTACTTTCATATAAGTTCATGAGATTATTCTCCATTCTCTTTTTTTTGTAAATTCACTAATTCCTCTCCAATGTTTATCAGTGTTTGGCGACCAAACCTTGATAGTTTAAGGTATATTGATTCCAGTGATGCCAATTCCTCACTTCTTTTTTGAACACTTGTTGGGTCAAATAAAAAATAGTCAGTACCTCTTCCAAGAGAGTTAGCGATATTAATGAACAATGGGAATGAGGGATATCCATTTCCTTGTTCTATTCTTTTTAAATTTTCAAGGGATGTCCCAACCATTTCTGCTAAAGACTCTTGGGTTATAAAGGCTTCCTTTCTCCTGGATTGAATTCTTTCGCCTAGTATTTTATCAAAGGGATTCTCAGCTGTTTTATTCATTTACTCACCTCTTTAGATTCATACTATCGTTTTCATAACTGGTGTATAAGTTATTAAAGATACCCTTTTTTCATGGATTATTATGGTATTTATAATTGTTCGTTTTTTTTTATGTTGAAATGATAGCCTCTTTTGTGTAGTTAATAATTTTCCACACGGGACCTAATTAAGCCCAGTCTTTAAATAATAGATGGATTGTAATATGAAGTGCGACAGTTTGAAATGAAAATATCCCATGGAAGATTCGTGTAAAATGGAGTCACCACAACAACCATTACACAAGGAGAATCTCAACATGGGTTACACACATTTTAGCATAACTGAACGCAGCAAACTAGAACTGCTATTGAAAATGAGATGGTCGACTCGTGCCATTGCAAAAGAACTTGGACGGCATCACGCTTCCATCGCGCGTGAAATCAAACGTGGTCGCTTCAATCAGGAGGATGTCACCCGTTCGCACAG